>NZ_AUGL01000042.1 GCF_000422645.1 Ferrimonas futtsuensis DSM 18154 | reverse complement strand
GACTGTACTGCTGGGTTCGTTTTCCTGTCTTGTAGGCAGGCATTGTGACACCTCGATCTAACGATTTTGGTGTCCACTAAAACGGGTCAACTTCACGTCCGGCTTGATTGGCTTGTTAGCTTACTATTTGACTAAAAACCGTCACTTTCCCATGTTTTGTTTTTAAAGCCATACTCTAAATGAAATTTATATAAGCCTATTAGAAAAAACAGCACATAACTACCAGGAATAAGAACGACATAAATAACTAATAGACGTTCTGAAAGCACTGATAAACCAACATCTTTGTATGCTTGCCAAAAACTAACAAAGCAGCCCAAAGTTACAACCACAGTAATATAAACTGTGAAATATAAGCTTAAACGGTTTGCAAAAGATACATATTCTCTAAATTTGCTCATAGACCCTAGAGTAAGCTAACGCCCTGTTAAGGGGCTGATAATGTTTGGCTAAAATAGTGTAGCGAAGCGAAACCGAGCCAAACGTTAGCGGTCCCGCACTTAAACAGCTTGTTATGTAACGCTACCACGAAACGTGACTTATTGCTTCTTTGTACGAAGCTAATGCTTTATACATTGCTAATTTAACACGCAACTTCTTTATAAAAACTTGATAGCAGAATACAGGCAGTAGCCAAAATACAAGTAGCGCTGATTGGATGAACAATAAGACAAATACGAATTCATTAAATATGCCATCAAGGAAGAAGAAAACTAACACAAAGAAATTAACGATCACGAAAAGCCAAATACCCCAACGAGCATCTTTAATTAATTGGCGTAATTCTGAAGATTGACTCTCAGGTTGCATCACTTTCCCTAGTTACATAACGCTCCACTTAGCGGGAGCAGACTGCCCGGCTATACTCCGCGAGGCACGAGCGCAGCCGGGCTGGCTGAAATCCGCCTACAGTGCCTTGTTATATGCCTAGCTACACCATTCTTCTAGTGCATCACTTGATGAGCAACCATGCATCTTCAGATCTAAGGGATCTGAACCAAATGCAAGCGCAAACTGCTGTACCCCTTCGATTGTTAACAGCCAGTTCACGCCAGATCTGGCTACGGCCCAAACAGTTACTGACCTGTACGTATCGTAATCCGCGTCATGAATAATCGTAGATGTCACTTTTGCTAATACAGGCTCAATAATTGATTGAAGCAATCCCTCCGACAGTTGTCGAACATGCTCCTCATAAACCTTACCTTTCGGCGTAATTATCTGAGGTTTACTGACGTCTAAAGAGGTCTGAATCTTTTTGATGGCGTCGATTTTTCTCATGGCATAGTCGTGGTAGAGCGGCCAGTTACCTGTACCGCCCCCACACAGATCCGGACGTGCGGAACTACCGCATCCGGCTCCTCAGTTATACATATGCTCG
>NZ_AUGL01000041.1 GCF_000422645.1 Ferrimonas futtsuensis DSM 18154 | reverse complement strand
AGTCGTGGTAGAGCGGCCAGTTACCTGTACCGCCCCCACACAGATCCGGACGTGCGGAACTACCGCATCCGGCTCCTCAGTTATACATATGCTCGTGTAATACACGCGCCCAGATACCAGTCCACTTTAACGTTACTACGTCTGCGAACTCGCATCCCCCTAATTCCAAAACACATTAGCATCTGCTTCAGGCCTGCCCAGTTGTAACTGCGCCGCTGACTTCGCCTATTCAACCATTTGTACAAACTGTCGATGACATGCTTGTACAGGCCTGTGAGGCTACGGCTGTTATCTGGCAAACCAAAATAGTTGCCAAAGCCAGTCAGTTTGCGTTTGAGACTGGGCAGCCACTCTCCTAACCGTTTAAATCGACTGAATTTTATCCAGCGATAGAACTCAGTTAACGTAGCTTTCTGCTTCTTTGGCGCAGTGCGCCGTCTCAAGCAGGCTTTACCTTTCGCATTCAATTCCCAAAGAAACTCGAACCCAAGAAACTGAAATTTCTTGTCTCGCCCTGGGCTGTAACGGTTGAATCGAATGATTTTGGTCTTTTCTTCGGCTACCTCAAGGTCGAATCTCTTCAGCCGTTTTGGTAGCACCCGATAGAATGCTTCTGCATCCTGTTGGTGCTGAAAAGCACACACAAAATCATCCGCATAACGAATGAGCATCGCATCGCCTCGTAATCGAGGTTTCACCACCTTCTCGAACCAGATGTCCACGACATAATGCAGGTAGATATTCGCCAGTATCGGGCTGATAACGCCACCTTGCGGGGTACCGCTGCGCGATTTTACGCAGCGGCCCTCCGGTGACTTTATCTTCGCCTTCAACCACTGCTTGATGGTGCTCAGCAATGCCTTATCGTCCACTCGCTGCAGCAACATTTTGTGCAACCAATCGTGACTCATATTATCGAAGAAACCTTTAATATCAGCTTCCACGATATAACCAAATCGACCCCGAAACAGATTCTGATTCAGGCTCTCTACGGCTTGGTGAGCACTTTTATTCGGCCGATATCCATAGCTGAAGGGCAGGAAATCGCTTTCCCAGATGCTTTGCAGTATCTGACTGACACTTTGCTGCACCAGTTTGTCGTCTATGGTCGGCAACCCTAGTGGCCGTTGTTTTCCATTACTCTTAGGGATGAATACTCGCTTTATCGGCTTCGTCCTGTAACGCTTGGTTTTAAGCTCAGCGGATAAACGAGTGATGTTCTGCACCAGATTTTGTTGATACTCAGGAAAGCGAGCACCATCTACGCCTGGCGCAGCGTGTTTGTTTAGTTGACCCCAGCTGGTATACAGCAATTCAGGCTCTAGCAGTCCATATAGATCCTGAAACCTGTGCTTAGGGTGGGTTCGTGCCTTAAATGCAATGGCTTGCAGTTCGGTTGTCATAGTGATTCCAGCTCTACTCTGTCCGGCCTATGTGTCTGCTGCATGCCGATATAACTGTCAGCCCCTTCGCCCTGTGACTGGCTTTCCCAACCTCTGACTACTATGAGCTGATCCGACTGCCAAAGGGTCTTCGTTCACCTGCGCTTAGGCTGGGCTTTCCTACCACTGTCCTTGTGGAACACCTTTGGCTCTCTCAAGTTCCTGATGCATCTCTTCTTACATGCCACGGCTTGATAACTCCGCTGACTCGCAACAACCTCACCAATGGCGGTTGAATTGCCTGGACTTCGACTCTGTTACCAGCCTCGTCAGTCAGGAGGTTCATAATTAACGGAGCGATACCAGCACTTCAGGATCACGACAATCCCTATGGCCTATAAGATTCTCTGTGTACGCTTCACCCAGATTGTTCGATTGGTTGTGGCTGCGCCACTGAAAAGCATCGGCTAATCCCTATCTCCGCCTTGGGCGCAACACTCGATACGGGTGACTGGTTAGGCCTTACCCGACGGGGACTTTCACCCCGCAAGATGCATCAAGCTTCGCTTGACGCACTA
>NZ_AUGL01000040.1 GCF_000422645.1 Ferrimonas futtsuensis DSM 18154 | reverse complement strand
TGGTGGGCGATACCGGGCTTGAACCAGTGACCCCCTGCTTGTAAGGCAGGTGCTCTCCCAACTGAGCTAATCGCCCTCAGCAACGGAGGCGTATTATAGGTGGCACTCCTTGGGTGTCAACAGGTTTCTCCCTGAAACCGGCCATGTGGCGACTTATCGAACGCCCTGGGCGAAATAGGTTCAGCTTAAGATCGAAGCCGCTGGATTTGCAGACAAATCTCTTGTCAGAACCCCACTCTCTTAGACGTTGTCGGTGCCACCATCCATGGAAACTCATCGCCTCCTTATATAAGCAAAACAGTTTTGGGTTTCCCTGATGGAGTTCTGCTAGAATAGTGCGATTTTCTTCCCACCTCTATAGGTGGGACCACCGAATGAAAAATTCTAGAGAAGGTTATGACTGTTAAAACGCGTTTTGCACCCAGCCCCACGGGATACCTGCACGTTGGTGGTGCCCGTACTGCCCTCTACTCATGGCTCTATGCCCGTAACATGGGTGGCGAGTTTGTACTGCGCATTGAGGATACTGATCTGGAGCGCTCCACCCAGGAGGCCATCGATGCCATCATGGAGGGCATGCAGTGGCTGGGCTTGAACTGGGAAGAGGGTCCTTACTACCAGACCCAGCGTTTTGACCGTTACAACCAACTCATCGATCAACTGATCGAAGAGGGCAAAGCCTACAAGTGCTACTGTACCCGCGAACGCCTGGATGAGCTGCGTGAAACTCAGATGGCCAACGGTGAGAAGCCGCGTTACGACGGCACCTGTCGCGACGGCGCCGATCAGGATGCTCCTTTTGTTATCCGCTTCCGCAACCCAGTCGAAGGTACCGTGGTATTTGAAGACCACGTTCGTGGCCGCATCGAAATTGCCAACGACGAGCTGGACGATCTGATTATTCGCCGTACCGATGGCTCTCCTACCTACAACTTCTGTGTAGTAGTAGATGATTGGGACATGGGCATCTCCCACGTGGTGCGAGGCGAAGACCACATCAACAACACCCCGCGCCAGATCAACATCTATAAGGCGCTGGGTGCACCGGTTCCCGAGTTCGCCCACGTTTCCATGATCCTGGGTGACGACGGTGCCAAGCTGTCTAAGCGCCATGGTGCCGTGAGCGTAATGCAGTACCGTGATGACGGTTACCTGCCTGAAGCTTTGCTCAACTACCTGGTTCGTCTGGGTTGGTCCCACGGTGATCAGGAGATCTTTACCCGCCAGGAGATGATCGATCTGTTCAGCCTGGACGCCATCAACAAGTCCGCTTCTGCTTTCAATACTGAGAAGCTGTTGTGGCTCAACCAGCACTATATGAAGAGCATGGACCCAGCTTATGTTGCCGAGCACCTTCAGTGGCACATGCAGGATCAGCAGATCAATCTGGAGAACGGTCCGGCGCTGGAACAGCTGATCACAGTGATGGCCGAGCGCTGCCAAACCCTGAAAGAGCTGGCTGCTTCCAGCCGCTACTTCTATGAGGACTTCGAAGAGTTTGACGCCACCGCCGCCAAGAAACACCTGCGCCCGGTAGCTCAGCAGCCCCTGGAACTGGTAAAAGCCAAGCTGGAAGCACTGGAAGAGTGGAGTGCCGAAGCCATCCATCAGGCCATTCAGGACACCGCGTCTGAACTGGAGCTGGGCATGGGTAAAGTTGGCATGCCTCTGCGTGTTGCCGTGACCGGCGCTGGCCAGTCTCCAGGCCTGGATCAGACCCTGCTGTTGATAGGTCGTACAAGGTCTGTGGCCAGAATCACCAAGGCGGTTGAATTTGTAGCAAACAGAGCTAATTCCTGAAAAACCGGTTGACACATTTTGGGGGCGTCCATACAATGCGCCTCGCACTCAGGGAATGCTTCCCAGGATGTGCAGCCAAGCTTGGGGCTATAGCTCAGCTGGGAGAGCGCTTGCATGGCATGCAAGAGGTCCACGGTTCGATCCCGTGTAGCTCCACCAAGTTTAAAAAGGGTCGCAGATATGCGGCCTTTTGTTTCCACCTGAATAAGGTGTGAAGCAGTCCAGGGTCCCCTTCGTCTAGAGGCCTAGGACACCGCCCTTTCACGGCGGTAACAGGGGTTCGAATCCCCTAGGGGACGCCA
>NZ_AUGL01000039.1 GCF_000422645.1 Ferrimonas futtsuensis DSM 18154 | reverse complement strand
GACGACTACACTCGAGCTTGGGTTACCAAAGTCCACACCAGTTCGAGAGACTCGCGGCATAACAAACCCGTGTCCACTTTATCGGGTCAGGATCACGTTCACGCTTGGCTTACGCTCCTTCGTCGCAAAGTTTAGCCAAGCTTTATACGCCCATTAGCAAGGCGTTATATGCCAAACCCAAGCAGCTGTCAGGAGGACATAATGGCTGTAGACGAAGATAAGATTGACGAGACTGCGTTGGCTCTGTTGTTCCTTACTCTTCACGATGGAGCGCGGGCATGGAAGCAACTGGATTGGGATGTACTCAATCGATTGCATGAGAAGGGCCTGATTTATGACCCTGTGGGCAAATCTAAATCAGTGCTGTTTACCGAGGAAGGGTTGAAGCAATCGGAAGCTGTGTTCCGACGGTTGTTTGAGAAAGATGGCCCTGATCGAGATTGATTGGCCTATAACAAGCGCCTTAAAACTCGGACGCAAAACGCTTGGCTTGCGCTCGTACCTCACGGATTGTAGCCAAGCAGTGTTTTGCGCCGCTTAGGCGGGGCGTTATGAAAAATAGGTAGGTGAAGTGTTAAATCGAAGAAAGTTAATACAGTTAGCTTTATCTGAAGTTCCTTCGGAAACAGAGTACTTAGACTATAAACAAGAGATAAACCTATCTTCTGAGGCTGGCAGAGCAAAATTATTGCGAATTATTTGTGCAATGAGCAACAGTAACCCAGCAGGTAGATCGTTTATTTTTGTTGGTATTAGTGACTCAAAGGAACTTATAGGTGCCTCATTCATTGATGACGCAGACTTTCAAAATGCGATTAATGGATACATTAGCAATTGTCCAAAAGTCATTTACGAAAATGTTAGTGTTCCCTCTTTAGAACCCAATAAATTTGTCGGTATTATTTCGATTTATCCAAACGAAAATCTAAGTGAGATATGCAAAAAAATTTGGAAATTGAAGCCTGGAGATAGATTCTTTAGGAGAGGGAGTTCAACGGATAAAGGACATAATGAAAGTACCTTAACTCCGAACCAACAAGAATCCTTAGAGCTTGTAAGACGCTCATCAGTCACATTAGAATCAACTTTAAATGCTACATTGGCATTTTATAGAGATTCTTCCAACTCTTACTCTCCTAGGCATTATGTTTTTAATGACCAGTATGTTGTTGCTGTTTCTAGCTGGAAAAATGAAGATAACTCTCTTTCCGAAGTGACTGTACAGTTAATTAATGAAGAAGTTTCGTTTTTCTGGTCTGCGCTTGAGCATGTGACACTTGAAAAGACGGAACAAAGTTTAGTAATCGAAGAACTTGCAATGTTTTTTTGGAAAGGTGTGCGGTACTTAATTCCTAAGAAGCGTGTGGAAATCGACTTTCCCATCTCCAGTTCATATCAAGTTAAACAATTGAAATTATCAAACATTCCGGAGCTATCATCTAAGGATATTGACGAGTTTCTAGGTAGCTATGAAGATAGGCTTTTAACTGATCCATATTTTGCGGAAATATTGCCATATGAACTGTTGTTTGCTGCACTAAATGGTTCAAGAGTATCCCTTGACCTTTTACTTGATATGAACGGGGGAAATGTGGACGGAAGCGTAGCCGAATCTTACAGTGAAGCAATTCGAACGTATGAATATCTGCAATCGAGTACAAATTTTTCATAACAAAGCATTTAAGAGTGATTCGCAACGCTTGGCGTTTTCGCTTCGCTCAAGTATAGCCAAGCGTCGCTCACACCTTAATGCGGCGTTATGCTCAATCGAGACCCTAATTAGATGGAAACTACCGAAGCAGCTTTTACCACAGCGAAGAAAGTATTTAATGGAGAGCTTTCTCAAATTGAAGGGGCTCGCCAATTGAACGCAGGGCATGGAATTAATCTTAATTCCGCGAAAATTATGATAACTGTATATGGAAAGATGGTAAACGGACTAGAATTCAAGCGTGCGTTAAGCGCATCTGACATGAGTTATTATTTGGCTCGCATCATGAGCGAAGGTGGCAGTAATGCTTTGACGAAACCTATTGAGGCATTGTGGAAACACATAACTTACTACGAAGCAAAGAATAACGTCACGCTTAAGTCACTTCGTGATTTGCATTCATCCTACTCGGCAATAGAGAAAGGCTCCTCCAGCCTGGATAGTTTAAGCGAATCTTTCGATACCGAAGTAAAGAAGGCATTAAGTACATCTAAAGAAGAGCGCCAAAAGCGAATCGCTGAGTCGAGTGCAGTGCCTAAAACCAAATCAGTGCTCGTCCAAGTATATGAGCGTAATCCTTATGTGGTGGCAGAGGTTCTTACACGAGCAAATGGTATCTGTGAAAGATGCAATAGCGCTGCTCCTTTTATAAGAAAAAAGGATGATAGCCCATATTTGGAAGTTCATCATAAGACTAGACTTGCTGACGGGGGGGAAGATACTGTGGAGAACGCAGTTGCTCTGTGTCCAAATTGTCACCGAGATCTGCACTTTGGTAAGCATAACAAGGCGTTGCACCGGACAATGAAGTTGACCCGTTTTAGTGGACACCAAAATCGTTAGATTGAGGTGTCACAATGCCTGCCTACAAGACAGGAAAACGAACCCAACAGTACAGT
>NZ_AUGL01000038.1 GCF_000422645.1 Ferrimonas futtsuensis DSM 18154 | reverse complement strand
AGGTCGTCACCGGGGAATTCGTACTCAGACAGCAGTTCACGAACTTCCATCTCTACCAGTTCCAGCAGCTCTTCATCATCTACCATGTCACACTTGTTCATGAATACGATGATGTAAGGTACGCCTACCTGACGAGACAGCAGGATGTGCTCACGGGTCTGAGGCATTGGGCCATCGGTGGAAGCTACTACCAGGATCGCGCCGTCCATCTGGGCAGCACCGGTGATCATGTTCTTAACGTAATCAGCGTGTCCGGGGCAGTCTACGTGGGCGTAGTGACGGGTAGGAGTATCGTACTCTACGTGAGAGGTAGAGATGGTGATACCACGCTCACGCTCTTCAGGAGCGTTATCGATGGACGCGAAGTCCTTGGCCTCACCACCGTATACTTTAGCCAGTACATTGGTGATAGCAGCGGTCAGAGTGGTTTTACCGTGGTCAACGTGGCCAATGGTACCAACGTTTACGTGCGGCTTCGAACGCTCAAATTTTTCTTTAGACATGATAGTGCCTCAATCCAAACCAGTGTGGTGATTTTCCACGTTTGACGTAGTAATACTCGTAGAATGAGTATGAGTATAAACAAGGATTGAAGCAGCGTGAAGAAGGGAAGAAATGGTGCTGATACCCAGATTTGAACTGGGGACCTCACCCTTACCAAGGGTGCGCTCTACCAACTGAGCTATATCAGCAAATTTCTTGGAGCGGGCAGCGGGAATCGAACCCGCATCATCAGCTTGGAAGGCTGAGGTAATAGCCATTATACGATGCCCGCAAAAACTATCTTCAGGCTACCTCGAACCGAGAAAAAGTGGTGGAGGGGGAAGGATTCGAACCTTCGAAGGCGGAGCCGTCAGATTTACAGTCTGATCCCTTTGGCCACTCGGGAACCCCTCCACGAGTACAAAGCGTTAGTATGGTGCCGACTGCCGGAATCGAACTGGCGACCTACTGATTACAAGTCAGTTGCTCTACCTACTGAGCTAAGTCGGCTTCGCTTTGTGCGGAGCGCATAATAGGAAATTGAACAAACCAGTGCAAGCCAATTTTCAAAAAAAAGCCGCCATTGGGCTCAATTGGCTGAGATTTAGTCTTGTGGATTAAATCAATACCAATTCTTATCAACCGATTCAGCGTACTGTACCTTTAGGGGGCGATGGTGTAGTTTTGCGTTCGCATCTAAGGAGTTAATATGGCGCCAATTCCATCGACAACCCGCAACGCCTACCTGGAGTTCAGCCGGGAACAGTGGTCTGTGCTGCGTGACGCAGTACCCCTGCCGCTGAGCCAGGGAGAACTTGAGCGGCTGCGTGGCATCAATGAAGACATCTCGTTGAATGAGGTGGAAGCGGTGTACCTGCCCCTCTCCAGGCTGCTTAATCTTTATGTGCATGCCAACCAACGGCGCAGCCAGGTGGTTGAAGAGTTTCTCGGCGAACGACCTGCCGATGGTCCCTACATCATCAGTGTTGCCGGCTCCGTTGCCGTAGGCAAGAGCACCACGGCCCGTCTGCTGCAGGCGCTGCTGCAGCGCTGGCCTGAACACCCCAAGGTTGAACTGATCACCACTGACGGTTTCCTGTACCCCCTGAAAGAGCTTAAGGATAAGGGGCTTCTCGGCAAGAAGGGGTTCCCCCAAAGTTACGACGGCAAGATGCTGCTGGAGTTTCTGAGGGACGTCAAATCAGGCAAGAGCGACGTCCGTGCGCCCATCTACTCACACAGAGAGTACGATCGCCTGACCGACAAACAGCATGTGATCCGCAAGCCAGATATCCTGATTCTTGAAGGGTTGAACGTACTCCAGACCGCCCACGACTACCCGGATGCAGGCAACCGGCTGTTCGTATCAGACTTCGTCGACTTCTCCATCTATGTGGATGCCGACTACGATCTGCTGAAGAGCTGGTACATCGATCGCTTCGATAAGTTCCGACAAGGCGCCTTTACCGACCCCAACTCCTACTTCCACCATTACTCCAAGCTGACGGAAGGGGAAGCAAGAAAAACGGCCAGCAAGATCTGGGACGAGATCAACGGGCCCAACCTGATGGCCAACATCAAGCCAACCCGCAGCCGTGCCAATCTGGTTCTCAGTAAAGGGGAAGACCACCGGGTAGACCGGATCTGGCTGAGGCGTTAAGCCCCGGGACGCAAACTGACTTCGCCACTGTTGAACGCCCTGAGGCCGCTGTCGGTCTGCAGGAGCAGAGCACCGCTGGCATCGACCCCTGCAGCTACCCCGGTCACTTCAGAATCAGCCAAAATCACTCGCACGGGTTTACCGAGATAACAATCCCTCTGGCGCCATCTTTCCAGGAATGGCGCCAACCCCTGCGCCTCAAACTGATGCAGGCCCTTAGTCAGGTGGGCAATGACTTCCCGGGCCAGCAGATTTCGGTCAACCGGAGCACCCGAGACCTGGCGCAGATCGGTCCAGTTCCGATCAATCTGGGACGCCGCTCCCTGCCCCAGGTTGACGTTAATACCGCACCCGATCACCATATCGGCCGGTTCGCCGTATTGGCCGCGCATCTCTACCAGGATCCCAGCCAGTTTGGAGTCCCCGAAATAGAGGTCATTTGGCCACTTCACGCTCACCCCGGCAATGCCACAAGATTCCAGCGCTTCGACCAGCAGTACGCCTACCACCAGGCTAAGGCCGCCGGCCTGGGCGATGCCCCCGTCCAGTCTCCAATACATGGAGAGATAGAGCGAGCCAGCGTAGGGAGAGACCCACTGACGTCCTCGACGTCCCCGCCCCTGAGTCTGCCGCTCGGCCAGGCAGCTGTCACCCGAAGCGAAACTGCCGAGGTGATTCAACAGATAGCTGTTGGTGGAGTCCACTTCGTCGAACAGGAGCACCTTCGACGCCAACCCCAAGCCAATCTTACCTGCGTCCAGCAGTGTCACCGGCTCAGCCAACCGATACCCTTTTCCCTTTACGCTGTAGATCTCCAGGCCGAGGCCTTCGAGAGCCTGTATGTGATTGTTGACCGCCGTGCGACTCAACCCTAAGCGCTGCGCAAGATGTGCCCCGGAATGAAACTGCCCATCCAGCAGGGTCTCCAACACCCTCTGACGATTGTCGTTAGTCAGCATAATGGCTCCAGCACTGCTCCCCCAGACGGTTGAGAAGCCGCACCTCCGGCTCCAGCACCACGCCAAAGCGTTCAGAAACACGTTTCACCACCTGGGTGGCCAGAGCCAACAGCTGTTCAGCGGTCCCCTCACCATGATTCACCAACACCAGCGCCTGGTCCTGGTGTACGCCAACCCCATGGTGCTTGGCGCCCTTCATCCCACTTTGTTCAATCAACCAGCCTGCAGCCAGCTTCATCTGCCCCTCACCAGCCGGATAGGCCGGCATATTAGGGTGACGGCTCTGGAGATCTTTGCCTACCGCATTGGGAACCACCGGATTTTTAAAGAAACTGCCGGCATTACCCAGCACGCTGGGATCAGGCAGTTTTTCCCGACGTACACGCATCACTCTTTCAGCAATGGCATGGGCGCAGGTGTCAGAGAGGTCCCTCAGCGGACCATAGTTGAGCTGGGGTGACCACGCCTTGGCCAGGCGCAGGCCGACACCGACGATCACCACCCTGCCTTTTAGCTCGCCTTTGAAGATGGAGTCTCGATAACCAAACCGGCACTCTTCCTGAGACAGTCGCCTTAGTTGCCCCTGCTCCAGATCCAGAATATCGACATAAGCACAGACATCGGAGAGCTCCATTCCGTAAGCTCCAATGTTCTGTACAGGCGCAGCCCCTGCGGTACCGGGAATAAGAGAGAGATTCTCCAGGCCGGAGATACCCAGGGACAGGCTCCACATCACCGCCTCATGCCAGTCTTCACCCGCACCAAGCTCAACAAGCCAGTCCGCCCCTTCATCGATCACTTCGCGACCCTTGATGCGGTTGACGATCACCAGTCCCTCAAACCGCTCTACGAACACAGTGTTGCTGCCGCTGCCTAATACCAGCTTGGGAGAGCTGGCATAAGCCTCAAGACTCCAGGCCTCAGCCATCTCCTCAGCAGACTGAACCTCAACCAGCGCCAACGCCGTGCCGGGCAGCCTGAAGCTGTGATAGGGGGTGAGACAACACTCTTTGCGAATATTCAGGGACACGATCTCTCCATCGTATAAAAGGGGCAGTGCAAGGCGGCGATGATATAGCAGAACTCTGAAAAGATCGATGACAGAGGTGGGATTTTAACCAGCAGTTAACCCTCAACGGCAACTGCAGGCAATTGACTTCCGGGACGCCAACGCCTCGCACCCGAAAGGCGCCTTGACGGTGGCCGCTGCCGCGGAGACAGCACCCCGGAGACCATCACTAATACATAGGTGAGAACGGGGTGAACGCGAAGGCAGGGATGCCGCAGCCGGACTTTTGGCGAAGCAGAGACTGCGTCAGCCAAAAGCGACAGGACAGTTCCACCAGGGGCGGTCACTACATCAGGCTACAAACGAAAAAAGCCCTACTTTGCGGTGCGGACGGCCAGTCTGGGCTTCTCTCTGAATCAGTGTCTGACGATGACCTACTCTCACACGGACTCTCTCCAACACCGCCACACCACCATCGGCGCTACTGTGTGTCGCTGCTGGGCACCGGCGGCGAGAATGAGCGCATGGGATCAAGGGCCTGATCTCTTGCGAGCTGTCGGAATTAAAACGAAAAAAGCCCAACCTTGCGGTTGGGCTTCTCTCTGAATGAGTGCCTGACGATGACCTACTCTCACATGGGAACTCCCACACTACCATCGGCGCTACTGTGTTTCACTGCTGAGTTCGGCATGGGATCAGGTGGGACCACAGCGCTATGGTCGTCAGACGAATTTTGTTGATGCATTTCAGCATCGTTACCGCTCTTGGAGCCATAACATTGAATGGGTGCTTGGCAGTGACCTACTCTCACATGGGAACTCCCACACTACCATCGGCGCGGTTGCGTTTCACTGCTGAGTTCGGCATGGGATCAGGTGGGACCACAACGCTATTGCCGCCAAGCAAAATCGTTACAATTCGCACAAGCTGTTTCTCGTTTGCATTTTCGCAAGCGCTTTTCTATCTGGGACTTCAAAACCCATTGGGTGTTGTATGGTTAAGCCTCACGGGTCATTAGTACAGGTTAGCTCAACGCCTCACAACGCTTACACACCC
>NZ_AUGL01000037.1 GCF_000422645.1 Ferrimonas futtsuensis DSM 18154 | reverse complement strand
TGCTGGGATGAGCTTTACCTGGTAACCAGCCTGCTGAAGCCGCCTTCCCCAATAGTGAGAACGAGCACAAGACTCCATGGCCACCAGCGTACCCGTTGGAAATTCAAGGAGTGTGTGAAGCAGCTTTTCTCTTTTGATCTTGCGGTTCCAAAGGATGGAGCCATCCTCCAGCAGAACGCAAACCTGAAAAACACTCTTGGCTAAATCAATTCCAATGGCTTTAATAGACATGATGGACGCTCCTCTCTGAATTATGTTGTGCAACTTAATTCTGGCGCATTTGACGCCGTATCGTAGGGGGGCGTCCATCACATCACTGGATACCGGCATTCGCCGGCATGACGGTGCAGGGAGCAGCCGCATCAGGTTGAAATTAAACTCTCTGTGAACCTGCAACTGTGAGGTAAGACAGCGGAACTGTTGGAGGCAATAGGGTTCTAGGGGAGGTGCAGAGTCTTAGATAGGCATGGAGTGCGGGCGCCTCTCCAGGATTTGGATAGTGGTTCGAGGTAGGGTTGGGCGGATATAGGAAGGGGACCTTGAAGGTCCCCTTGTTCATTGCTTCTGCTTGGCTGCGGCTTTACGCCGGGCATGTTGGCTGGCGCCTGCCGGTGGCTTTTCCGGTATTGGGCGGCGCTTGTCCAATATGTGCTGAACCGCCTCTATGGGGTGCCGGTAGAGCATCCTGGGGCCGGAGTAGATCATCGCCTTTCTCGCCTGTGCTCTAGGCTCAGGTTTGTAGCAGTGAATGGGACATCGTGCGCAGTCCGGTTTAGTCTCGCCATAAGGGCAGCGATCCAGTTTCTGCTCGGCGTAGTTCAGCAGGGACAGGCAGTCAGGGCAGAGGCCGTTGGTCTTCAGTTCAGCCTGACAATGA
This sequence comes from Ferrimonas futtsuensis DSM 18154, assembly GCF_000422645.1. Classification (GTDB taxonomy): domain Bacteria; phylum Pseudomonadota; class Gammaproteobacteria; order Enterobacterales; family Shewanellaceae; genus Ferrimonas; species Ferrimonas futtsuensis. The sequence continues at coordinate 4,562 of NZ_AUGL01000037.1, read as the reverse complement.
GCCTTACAGTAGATCTGCAGCATGTGCTTGATGGTTTGATGTTCCTTGGCCAGTCTGCCTGTCAGTATCTCTGAACTCATCGGTTTACTCCGTTGATGGGGCACTGCCGTGCCCCATGTTTTGGTCTCAGGCGGTGGCCAGTTTCTTGGCTCGCTTGGCAGCCAGGCTGGCTTTCACCAAGCCAAAGAGGAACATGGCAATAAACATGCCGCCTATGGCAAACAGGATATCACCAGGTACTCGCAACCACACCAGCTGTCGTACCAGATCACTCTGCAGCACGTCAGGTGAACGGGCAAACCAGTAGCCATGGTCGATGGCCGCGAAGAACTGAACTATGCCGACGGGAATCAGCGACATCACCAGCATCGCCATCAGGCCGATGTTCATACTCCAGAAGGCCCACTTCAGCAGGCTCTGGTTCCAGCCGCGTCCCTTGCTCAGCCCCATCAGACAGAACAGCATCAGGCCGATGCCCAGCATTCCGTATACCCCCATAAAGGCACCATGGCCGTGTGCTGCCGTGGTGTTCAGCCCTTGCACATAGTAGAGGGAGATGGGTGGGTTAATCAGGAAACCCAACATGCCGGCACCGAACATATTCCAGAAGGCGGTCGCGACGAAGAACATGATGGCCCACTTGTAATTGGTCATCCAACTGGCCGCATTGCGCAGACGATACTGTTCATAGGCTTCAAACCCAATCAGTGCCAACGGCACCACTTCCAGGGCGGAGAAGATGGAGCCCCAAGCCAGAACCGAGGTCGGGGTACCGGTAAAATACCAGTGGTGGGCAGTACCGATGATCCCACCGGACAGGAATATCAGGGTGGCGAACAATACAGCCGCGTTGGCACTGCGGGCGCGGATCAGTCCCAGGCGCACAAACATCAGGGCAATCACGGCGGTGGCAAAGGTTTCAAAGAAACCCTCTACCCACAGGTGAACCACCCACCAGCGCCAGTACTCGGCCATGGCCAGGTTGGTGTGTTTGCCCATCATCAGGCCGGCACCATAGAACAGACCAATGGCGACCACGGAGACATAGAGCAGCCAGATCACCGGCTTGTGGTCGTTTTGCTCACTGAGTGCAGGGCGAATGGCGGCGGTCACCAGGCCAAGCCAGATCAGCAGGCCGACCATCAACAGCATTTGCCAGAAGCGTCCCAGGTCGATGTATTCATGCCCCTGGTGACCAAACCAGTAGCTCAGATCGATGTCCAGTACCTGCTGAACCGCCAACCACTCGCCAGCCATGGATCCAAGAACGACGATCAGCAGGGCGACCCAAAGCAGGTTTACACCCAGCTTTTGCCACTTGGGCTCCCGCCCCCCGGAGAGTGCCGGTGCGATATAGAGACCGGTCGCCAGCCACAGGGTGGCAATCCAGAATACCGCGAGCTGAGTGTGCCAGGTGCGGGTCAGGGAGTAGGGAAGGATATCGGACAGGGGGATGCCATAGAACTGCTGGCCTTCAACTGCGTAGTGGGCGGTGATCCCCCCCAGCACGATCTGCAGCATGAACAGGCCGATGGCCGTAAGGAAGTATTTACCCAGTGCACGTTGAGAGGCAGTGGGTTGGTGGCTGAAGATGGGGTCCTCCTTCGCCGGGGTCGGCAGAGGGTCATGCTTCAGGGTGGAGTGGTACCAGGCCAGTGCGGCGACACCAAAGATCAGGACCACCACGGACAAGATGGACCAGACGGTAATGGAGGAGGTGGGCTGATTGTCCACCAGGGGCTCATGGGGCCAGTTGTTGGTGTAGGACACTCCGGGCTGGTCTGCGCGATCGGTGGTGGTTGCCCAGGCACTCCAGAAGATAAAGGCGGTCAGGTTTTCTCGTCGCTCAAGGGAGGGCAGGGTGCCCTCTTTCATGGCGTATTGCTCCCTAAGCGGCTGAAGTTCGGGATCATCACTGAACAGCGAGAGGTAATGCGCCTGAACCCGGTTAATGGCATCAAAGCGGGTGTTGGATATGGTGATGATGCCATTGTCCGGGTTATAGCGATTGCGGCGAACATCTGCCTTGAGTTCCGCCTGCAACCCGCCCTGCTGTGCGTCGCTCAGGGTCTCATAAGCCTGGCCAAACTGGTCCTGGGCCTGGATCTCGAGCCAGGCCATCAGTTCTCTGTGCAGCCAGTCGGCACTCCAATCGGGTGCCACATAGGAGCCGTGGCCCCAGATTGAGCCCAGTTGGTGGCCGCCCATGGAGCGCCAAGCCATCTGGCCCTGCTGGATGTCCTCTTCGGAAAAGAGTACCCGGCCATCATCGCTGACAACCTGTGTAGGAATGGGGGGCATTTCTCTGTAGGTGCTGCTGCCCATGGAGAGCAACACGGTGAAAGAGGCGAGACAGGAGAGTATCAGCGCCCAAAGGATGATTTTTTGTCGACTCATAACCGTACCTGCTATCTGGTTTTGTCGTTTATTGAGGGTGAGTTATTTAAAGGTGCATTTGTGATGCGTCATTGCAATGGGGAAACCTTAGTAAAATACTCGGGTATTGGCAACGGACGATTTTGGGGAAGGAGAGGGTTGAGATCTGGATCACACATCGTCGGGGAGGAGTTACCCCTAAGGGAATAGAAAAGGGCGGCAGAGCCGCCCGGATTATCAGAGAGAGGGTTTGCTGCTTAAGGAGCGTGGCAGGGTGTCCATAACCTGGTCGGCCAGGCCGGCACCAGCAGCCTGATAGATGTTGTAGACGCTGTGCACTCCCATCTCCAGCAGGGCTTCCTCTTCATCTGGGTAACGCACGATAGCGGTGACCTTGCCTCGATAGTCACTGTTGAACAACAGCTCGGCGGTATGCAGGTTACCCTGGTGGGAGGGCATCGCCAGTACAATCAGATCCACACTGGAGGTGGGCACCAATTTATCCCAGAAATCCGAATCGGTGCCGTCGCCCAGAACGGCATGACGGTGTTCTTTATGATGGCGTTCGATGATCCCCTGTTTATGGTCTATGCCCATCACCTGATTTGGGTGGATCTCGTTCAGAGAGTCATAGGCCGCCGACCCGATTCGGCCCATACCAAAGATAAGGATCTTGGGTTCTCCCAGGTGGATGGGTTGATCCTCCGGATGAAGGGGAGTGCGCTGGCGATGCTGCAGCTTGGGTTGCAGCCATTGGTAGATGCCCTGAGCCATACGGTCCAAAGGCGCGGCAATCAGGAAGCTGAAGGCCACCATCAGCGCCATAACTCGCAGCCAGCTGGCATCCAGGGTGCCGGTGGCGATGGCAGCTGTCATGACAATCAGGCCAAACTCGCTGAAGTTGCCCAGTGTCAGCGACGACATAAAGGCGGTGCGTAACCTGAAGCGGAAAAACAGCAGCAGCCCGAGAAACAACATCAGCTTTAGGGGAAGCAGCATCAACAGGGTCAGCGCCGTAGTGATCTCCTCCATGGAGGGGATGCCCTGCTGGCCTATGGTAAGGAAGAAGGCGACAAGGAAAAGCTCCTTGAAGAGGAACAGGGATTTGGACAGCTCGGAGGATTTGGCGTGGCCAGCCAGGAGTATGCCCATAATCAGAGCGCCCAGATCCGGTTTCAGGCCGACGGCACCAAACAGGGCGGCACCGGGGACCAAGGCCATTACCAGACCAAAGAGCACCAGCATCTCGCCATGGCCACTGCTTTTCATCATCCTGAACATCAGCGGCCTGAGCAGGGGCAGGGCCAACAGGGCCAATGCCCAGGGGGAGGGCCACACCCCCTTGCTTGCGGTAAGGTATACCACCGCAAAGATGTCCTGCATGATCAGAATGCCGATGGCGGTGCGGCCATAGAGGGAGGCCAGATCGCCACTCTCTTCAAGAGTTTTAATGGCAAACACCGTACTGGAGAAGCTCAAGGCAAATCCCAGGGTGAGAATCTGGGTGTTGGATAGCAGGTCGAACATCCCCAGCCCAACCAACGCCATTGCCTTGATAAAGAGAGCAGCAATTAAGACAGTGATCAGCATATGGGTGGTTGCCGTGCCCCATACTTCTCGCCTGGCCAGGCTGCTCAGGTCCAGCTTCAGGCCAATGGCGAATAGAAGAAGCAGTACACCGAGATCGGCGATGGGCGTCAGGAACTCCAGAGCATCGATACCGGCGGCGTAGAGGGCAAAGCCCGCGGCCAGGTAACCGATCAGCGGGGGCAGGCCGATGCGTACGGCCCCCAGGGCGAGGAGGAGAGGTATAAGAAGAAGGAGGGGATCCATCCAAAATCTCCTTGAGAGTAATAGATGCCTGTATTGTAACCAGTTTAATTACGCTTTAGTGGTTTGCTCCTGAGAATTTCACTCTTGGAATTTTCGAGCTGTGGCACCGGTTAGGCCGAATTTACTTAATTTGCCAATCATCAACATTTAAAAATGTGGATAACTCTGTGGGTTTGTTGTGTGAATGCGGTGTGGTTAAGCGATTGGCCAATTATCCTGAAAAAAGTTTCAAAATCGCCTTGCCAAGTTAAACCCAGCCCCTATAATGCGCTCCCTGTCGACGGGGCAAAGCGGGTCATCAAACACCGCGCTGAGCAAAACATCGACACCCGGAAAAACCTTTGAAAATAGGG
>NZ_AUGL01000036.1 GCF_000422645.1 Ferrimonas futtsuensis DSM 18154 | reverse complement strand
TCCCAGATAGAAAAGCGCTTGCGAAAATGCAAACGAGAAAACAGCTTGTGCGAATTGTTCCAAATTCGTCTGACGACCATAGCGCTGTGGTCCCACCTGATCCCATGCCGAACTCAGAAGTGAAACACAGTAGCGCCGATGGTAGTGTGGGAGTTCCCATGTGAGAGTAGGTCATCGTCAGGCACCAATTCCTTGATGTGAGAGCGCCAATCAGGCTCTTGCGTCAGGCAAAAAATTCGGCGGAGTGGTAGTTCAGTTGGTTAGAATACCGGCCTGTCACGCCGGGGGTCGCGGGTTCGAGTCCCGTCCACTCCGCCAACATTTTCGAAAAAGCCCAACCGAAAGGTTGGGCTTTTTTCGTTTCTGTGGTTTGAAAAAAGGATGAGTGCGGAGTGGACTACCCGAGTCGCTCTTTAGGGCGTTGGCAGTCAATCGTTCCTTTGGTGGTGGAACCCGTCCCTGGTGAATCCTTCCTGTCGCTTTTGGCTGCCGCAGTCCCTGCTTTTCCAAAAGTCCGGCTACGGCATCCATGCCTTCGCGTTCAAGCCATCGGCTTTCACCCCTGGCTCCACCTCGTTCGGCTGCGATGCTGCGCATCGGTCCTCATTCGCCCACCAACATTTTCGAAAAAGCCCGTAGCTAACGCTACGGGCTTTTTTCGTTTCTTCTTTTTAGAAATTCCAGGTTGCGCGATAAGGGCGACGAAGCGCTCCCCGCCCCACACGCACAATCGTCTCCCTGGCGTACGCCAGGGTCCAGTGTCTTTCATTCGTCCCTTTAAAAATCAAAGACTCTGGATACCGGCGTGCGCCGGCATGACCGTGCTAGGGTGGGGCACGTCGTAATGAACAGGCACCGAGCGTGCTGATGGTTCAGGCAGAGAGCCTTAAGACCTATGCGTCGAGGCGAACAAGGACTTTGCCAGCCAATCCTTCTTGCAACAGCAACGAAGCACTTCCCTTCTCATACATACAATCGTGTCCCTGGCGCAGGCCAGGGTCCAGTGGCTTTGTTGCTCGGTTTCAGAGAAAACCTCAGACACTGGATTGCGGTCCTCGCCACAATGACGAGCTGCTCGGTTCCAATACCACTACAACATCGGGTGGGGGCGCATATAGCGGGCGAAGCGGGGGATACCGCGTTCGGTCAGACCGTTGTATCTGAAGGTGATCACCGTGCCCACCTCGGGAGGACTCAGGCGCTCGGCGTCGCTGAAGCCGGTGCCGATGCGAAACTTGATGCCGTCTGGGGTCTCCACCAGCAACGAGCCCATCATTCCGTTGTATTTGCCTTTACCGGGCAGGTGGCTGAGTACCACTGCCTCGGCATCGGAGTAGCTCTTGTACTTAATCAGGTTGCCGCTGCGCCCTGGCAGGTAGGGGTTGTCCTTATGATGCAGCATCAGCCCTTCACCGCCGCTGCGGGAGAGCTGCTCCAGGGTCGATTGCAGCTCCTGTTTACTGGTGATGAGGCGCTGGGCGATCACCTGGACGTGGGGCTGGCCTATGCCCTTGACGATGGCCTGCAGGCGCTCGTAGCGTTGCCAGAATGGCTGCATCACCCCGGGCATGTCGAACAGCTGAAATTGCACCTGGCGCCACTGCTGGTCATCGGGCGTTTGGTCGCGCACCACAGACAGCAGAGATTCAAACTGGCCGCGGCCTATCCACAGCTCTCCCTCAAGCTCCAGCGCGGGCAGTTCGGCGGTAAACCAATGTGGCGCCTGTATCGGTTTACCACTGCGGGTAAGCAGCTGGCTGCCGGTCCAGTAGGCGCGAACCCCGTCGAGCTTCTCGCTGACCAGGTATTGAGAGAGATCTATCTGGGCGTGGTAGTCACTGGCCAGCATCAGCTTGGGTTCCAGGGCGCTGGCAGTGAAGGGATAGTGGCCAAAGGCAAGGGACACCCCCAGAGCCAGGGCCAATGAGTGTTTCTTCATAGAGACCTCCATGTCCGCAGTGGCCTTCGCTCCTTGAAAGCCTGTTTGTCAGTGTAGCTGGGTCAGGGAGGTGTACGCGTCAGAGCGGTGATATCTCAACGGCGAAGGGGTCATTGTCTGCATCGCTGTTCCACTGGTACTCCGCCAGGGCAGCAATGCGACGGGCCTCCTTCTCGCCCCGGTAGAGGCGCACCAGCTCCAGAGCAGCGTCGGTGCCGGCAGAGACCCCGGAAGAGGTAATGTACTTGCCCTGGTTGACCCAGCGGGCGCGTGGTTGCCAATTCACCCTGGGGTTGAGGTGAGTCACCCAGGCGTAGGCCTGTTTGTTGGTGGTGGCCGACACGCCATCCAGCAGCGGCGTACTGGCCAGCAGGGCCGAGCCGGTGCAGACGGTGAACACCTTGGCAGACACCTGACACTGCTGGGCGATCCAGGTCAGCAGCGTTTTATCCTTCACCAGCTTGCGAGTACCCACCCCCCCGGGAATCAGGAACAGATCGCAGGGGTGCACGTTGTCCATGGCCAGATCGCTGACCACCTTGGGGCCCTGGTAACTGCGGGTAATGGAGCGGGCGCCCACCAACTCGATGGTGCAGCCCTCCATGTGGCCCAGCATCTCTACCGGACCGTGCAGATCCAGAGTCTCAAAGTCGTCGAACACCAGGGCGATGACCCGAAATTGCCTGTGATCGGCCGAGGCATACAGCGGCAGGGAAGCAGAAGTGGCCACCGCCAGACCGGCAGAGATAAATTGTCTTCTATTCATAGAGTTGCCCAGTGTGCAGAGGGTATCCACATACTAGGCAAACGCAGGGCGAACACCAGAGGCCAGGGTCAAATTCGGGGCAGTTGTGCCGGTGAAAGTGTCAGTGGCTGTGTTGTTGTGGGCAGATGTAACGCGTGGGTTAGGCGGCGCCTAAATTCGGAGCCGCCATGTTAGTCAGTCGCGACCACACTGATCGCCCTGCTCGAAGCTCTGCAGGACCAGCGGACCGAACTGGTCGCCGGTATTCAGTGGCAGTGAACAGGAAGTGTGGATGTCCAGGGTCTGCATGGTGCCGTTCACCTGTAGCAGCAGCTTGGTCTGCGGCGGCAGTCGTCCTGCCCGTCCGCCGGTGCCATCGGCCACCACGGTCAGGGCACCGCTTAGAGACACGGTGGGGGTGGCTACGGCGATGTCCCTCTGGGTTTCATCCAGACTGAACTTGTGGGCAAAGGTAGTTACGCTGATGGTATCGGCAAAGTTCAGGTCACCCATGCATTTGAACTCTTCACCTTGGTCATTATCGGACGCGGCGCAGCTGCCGCCTACGTAGGTGAAAGTGATCGCCTTGGGTCGGCATTCACAGACGTTCTCTACCGGTGAGGGGGTCGACAGGCCAGCGGCCAGCCACACGAAGGAGGCCGGGTCGATGGTCTTGGATCCGTCGGGGTTCAACACACTCAGGGGATCGACGTAGGGGTCGGTTTCGGAGAGGATTTCCACCTCTACGTAATCCACGCCAGCGGGGATGGGCACCATCTTCAGGTAGTCGTCCCACTCTTCACCCCGATTGCTCATCAGGGCGTTGGCATCGCGAATCTCGTTAGCTGGATCGCCACCGGGGCGGATGACCACCACTGAAGGGCGGTCGTCGCCGGTCTGGCCGCTGCCTTCGACACTGGCAACAAACATAGAGAGGGCGGCGAAGCGCTCGACACTGGCCGGGTCAAACTGGAAGCGCACCGGTACGGTAGAGCCCAGGGTCTCGGAGAACTTGTCGGTGCCCGGGTAGTTGCGTTCCCACCAGGCGGCATCATGGCCATCGAGCAGTTGCACGCCATCGCCGGAGTCGTCTGAGTAGATCAGCAGGACGCCGGCACCGTTACGGCCATCGTCACCGAAGTTGGGGTCGGGCAGGGCAATCTGATCCAGGCCGGAGATCAGCAGGGTGTTGCTGCCGGGCTGAATCAGGTTAAGGTCGGTAATGTCGGCACGGATGGTGGCGCTGTAGGCGTTGTAGAAGGCCAGGTCGGGCGAGCCGCCAAAGCCTTCGACGTATTCGCCAATCACCTGGCCGGTCACCATGTTGGCGAAGCCGTCGCCCATGCGCTCCACATCGATGTCGACGTCGTAGGCGGTGTCTTCATCGAACACCTGCCAGTAGAGCAGCACCCGCTCGATGGTTTCGCCGGGATTCAGGTCGATGGTAATGCTGCCGGGCAAAGCCGGCAGGGTGTGCAGGCCGGTCCCTGAGATGCGAATCTTGTTGCCGTTGAGCTGGGCATCGATGATCGCCTGGCTGCCCACGGCGGGCAGCAGCATCTCATCGCCTTCGGCATACAGGTTAGTGCTTAAACAGAGGGAGAACAGTGTTGCTGTCAGCGATAACTTATTCATTCGTGGTAGCGCCGGTTTCATAGCAAACTCCTGTGGTTGGGTATAACAACCTTGGTCAGCGAGATAAGGAGTATAGGCAGGAAATGGCGCAAGCTCAGGAAAGCTGAGCTTCATTCTAAGGCGAGGAAGGCTACGAAATAAGAAAGGCACTGTAGAACAGTGCCTTCTCTCTGTTGCCTTTAGGCAATGACTTTCGATGTAATTCGGTCTTCGGTTCGACGTCCGGTCAGGTGCCGGCGATCTCCCTTCTCGTCTTCAAAGCGTACTTCGTTGCGACGCTCCATATGGCTGCGGCGATCTTTCTCCCGGCGCTCTCGGTCACCGGCTTTTTCCCCATGGCTCATGGATGGCTCTCCTTTAGTGATCCTACCTAAGTTATAGGAGAGCCAGCAGGATTCGGCCAATGGCAAAAAAAGACCCGGCCGTAAGGGCCGGGGGGATTCTGAGTGCGAGGAACGCTAAGGGTGACGTCACACACTTTCAGCCTAGCCCCAAATGTGTGTCGGTGTGCGTCCCGGTGGTAACAAGGTGTTGCTGCAATTTGGCTAAGTTTGCACATCATTATTTGGTGTAAGTCACTGGAAAATAGTGTCAATTGCCGTAGATTGGGAGTTTGTACTCTCTGCCGCATATTGTCGCGAGCCTGTAGGAATGGATGCCCTAACCGCCAAGTTTTACGAAACCAACGCCGAATCGTTGGCGACCACTTATGACAGCGTGTCATTCAAGCGGGTGCACAAAGCCTGGGAGAACTTCTGGCCGAAAAAGGAATGCCGGGATCTGTTTGCCTTAGACATAGGTGCTGGCAGTGGGCGCGATGCTAAATGGCTGGCTGAGCGAGGCGTTCAAGTGGTGGCGGTAGAGCCGACCGCAGCACTCAGAGCCATTGGCAAGCTCCATACCCAAAATCTATCGGTGAACTGGATAAAGGATTCGCTGCCGGACTTTGCCGAGGTCACTAAGCTGGGGATGCGGTTCGACCTCATTCTGGCCAGTGCGGTGTGGATGCACATTGCCCCCTCTGAGCGTGCCCGCGCCTTTCGTAAGATGGCCAACCTGCTTAATCCCGGTGCCCAGCTGATCATCTCCCTGCGTCATGGCGACTTTGAAGACAGTCGCAGTGGTCATGCCGTGTCGGCTGAGGAGTTGGAGAAGCTGGCCAGGCATCACGGCCTGGTGATGAAGCTGGCCACCGAGAAACAAAGTGATGAGCTGGGGCGCAGTCAGGTTACCTGGCAGACCGTTGTCCTGAGCAAGCCTGAAGACGGCAGCGATAACCTGGCCACCATTCGCCAGGTTATCCTCAACGACAGCAAGTCTGCCACTTATAAGCTGGCCCTTCTAAGAACTCTTCTTCGCATCGCCGATGCCCACCCGGGCAGTGTTCTTGATCGCAGTGACGGCAAGGTGGCGATACCTGTGGGGCTGGTGGCGCTCTATTGGACTCGTCAATTTATGCGTTTGTGCAATATCGGCGGCTTACACCAACATCCTTTGACCAATGAGAAGCTTGGCTTTATCAAGAAAGGCTGGAATGCGTTGGCACAGCGCCATCTGGGCCCGGATGAGCTGATGGTGGGGGCCTTTCTCAATCAAGAGGAAGCTGAAGCCCTAAAAGCAGCTTTTCAGGATGTTCTCAGAACCATCAAAGAAGGGCCGGTCACCTTCACCTACCGGGGGGATCGCTCTCAGCCTTTGTTTTCGATAGATCGCAGTATCCATCGCAGCAAAGGCGCCGTGCTTCTCGATAATGACTACTTCGCCAGTTACGGCAGTTTCATTCTGGAAGAGAGCTTATGGGACTGTTTAAGGACTTACCACAGCTGGATTGAGCCCTTGGTGACCCAAGAGTGGGTCCGTGAGATGCGGCGCTATAAGTGCAACCAGCAGCAGGAGCTGCGCACAGATAACCCGGTAACCCTCGGCGATTATTATGAGCATCTCAAGTGGGTGGATGCCAAGCATGATACCAGTGCCATTCGGGACAAGATGGTGTCCTTGCATCAGGAGGGCTACCCGCTGAAGAGCGTCTGGAGTGGCCAGTCGGTGACTCCCCAGAGCGCCCATGTTGACCACTGCCTTCCCTTTGCCCATTGGCCTAATAACGACCGTTGGAACCTGCTACCTGCCACGGCCAGAGAGAACACCAGCAAATCTGACAAGCTGCCTAATACGAAGAGGCTGAACCAGTCACGGACACGAGTGCTTGAGTGGTGGCAAGCGGCATTCGAGGAGGAGGGAGAGCGGAATCAGTTCTTTGCCCAAGCACAGGTATCTCTGCCAAGTCTTCCCGCAGGTTGCAGAGAGTTTGAGGCGGTTTACGAGGCGATGGGGCTGCAAAGCGCAGGGTTGAAGAGTCGATTGCTGTTGAGTGAGTGGTGAAGAGGCTCAACAACTTGATGGAAAGTTACCAGAAGAAGAATGGATGCAAATGAAAGATAGGTGGAGCGAAGAAGAGTTGCGGGCTGTAGTTGTTGCCTACAGAGAGATGTCGCATAAGGAAGCTATTGGTCGGGCGTTTGTGAAATCTCAATATTACAAAGAGCTGGCAGAGAGGTTCGGTAGGACAGCAAAATCATTTGAGTACCGTATGCAGAATATCTCTTATGTATACGATCAGATGGGAAAGCCGTGGGTTAAAGGACTGAAGCCGGCGAAGAACGTAGGCACCAGGACTGCGGAGTTGATTGAGCACATCATCAGTGAGATTGAAAGGCGGGATGTCGATGATAAGGTCGCGAAGTTACTCCCTGATGACTCATTGACGAAACCCGCTGGTGTCAGATCACCAAAACAAACGACAGTACCAACGATGACCTATGAGCGAGACCCTGATGTTAAAAGATGGGTACTTTCCCGGGCTGACGGGCGTTGCGAGTGCTGCGGTGAACTAGCTCCTTTTACCAACGATAAAGGCTGCCCATTTTTAGAGGTCCATCATCTGCGTACCTTGGCTGACGGTGGCTCAGATAGGGTGTCCAATGTTGTCGCCGTTTGCCCTAATTGCCATAGAGCGCTGCATTTTGGAGCTGAAAGGTCCGTGATGCTTGAGCAGATGTACGAGAAGTTAAGTAGGTTAGAGCAAGAATAGCTTGCTCTTTTGCCAACTAAGTAATGCTGGGTTTGATTATGGCTTCGTATATTTGAAGAAAGGCGAAGATAAAAAGGCGCCTGGATCTCTCCATGCGCCTTTTCGAAATATGGTGGCCCCTGGGGGACTTGAACCCACGACCAAGCGATTATGAGTGGGCCGGACGGCTCGGCCAAGAGGTTCCTCTTGGACACTTGAGTTGTACAACTCATTGATTTAAAAGATTTTGCTTGATCAATAAGGGAACCTTGGTATTCTAAAGGCAAACAGGGAACCGAGAAGTAAACCTAGAAGCCAGAGGTGTGGCGTGGCAAAAATCAACCTTACTCAGGCAAGCATCAAGTCTAGTAAGCCAAGAGAAAAGCAGTACTGGTTGGATAGTGCTGCAGCACGAAGGGGTCGAGGTCGCCTGTCCGTTCTAGTAATGCCATCCGGCATCAAGACCTACTACTTCACTTACTATCTGGGAAAAGCTAAGCAGGCTATCAAGCTTGGAAATGTACCGAAGACTGCTGGTGCTCCTGGAATGACATTGTCATCGGCTTTTGCTAAGGCAGAAGAGTATGGCGATCTTTTGTCCAACGGCGTTGATCCTCGCGAGTACATTAAGGCTCAAATAGCTGAACTGCAACGAAGGGAGGCTGAAGAGCGCCGTAACGGTTCACTTCAACAGCTGTTTGATTGTTACGCACAGAACATGGCTGATAATGGTCGACGGACATATCGGCGTGTACACCGGGACCTGGTAAACGAAACAGCGCCCGTCTTCGATTTGGAGGATAAAGCAAAGCGTTTCAAGACTGAGCACGCCGTGGAGATACTCGGGCGCATGATAGACCGAGGGGCTGAAGTTCAGAGCAACCGTGTGCGCGCTTTTCTTCATGCTGCGTTTCAATATGGCCTGCATCATGACAACGATCCTAAGAGGAACCGCAATGGGAGTTTGTTTGGGCTAAGCCATAACCCTGTCTCCAACATTCCTCGCCAAAAATCCGCGGAGCGTGCTTTAGACCGTAATCTCTCTGGGGCTGAACTGTCCCGACTGCTTCGAGACTTAGATGACATAGGGCACTTTAACCGGTCCAATCGTGTGTTCTTCTTAGCAATGATCTACACAGGCCAGCGAGTGGAAGAGGTTGCCCGCCTTCGTTGGGAGGATTTGGATTTAAGTAAGGGGATCTGGTCGGTTCACCCCGACCGTTCAAAAGTTGGGGCTAGTTACATAGTTCCCATTGCGCCGGAGCTTAGGGATGCCCTGGTGGAACAAAGGGAGATCGCTGCTAATTCAGCCTTGGTTTTCCCTAAGAGGAACGACCCAACCCAGCATATTGATGCGACAACTCCGTCGCAGGCGCTGAAGAGATACTTTACTCGAATTCAGAAGGCGCACGCAGAAGGTGAGAGGGGTGTAGAGCCATGGTCTCATTTTACAGCTCGGGATTTGCGGCGCACTTTTAAGACCAGGCTAGGAGAGATAGGAGTTAGTAAATCCATCCGGGACCAGTTGCAGGCTCACCAACTGGGCGACACCAGCTCAAAGCACTACGACAGATACGACTATTTAAAAGAGAAGCTCGCAGCAATCAACGTATGGAGTGATGCATTGGAGCAATGGAAGATAAACAGCGACTGGACACCAAGCTAAGTCATAAGGAGTGCAATTGGATAGTTATACGCTGAGGCAATACGCTAAGCGCGATTACCAACCTGGAGAAAATGAGTTCAACCCCGCGGTCATGGCTAAGGTGCTAGAGCAGCTTTTTGATCAGTACAAAAGGCTAGACAACATACTGTTCTTAGCTGAAGCACTAAAACTGTGTACTGACCACGGCGTTTACCCACCACCATACATACTAGAGGCAGTTTCAAGTGATTTGCATAGGTTGGTCTGTGAAGGTCAGTTGAGAGGCGTCAAGGTAGGACAAAGCTTGAGGAAGCAAGTCATTAGACAAGTTGTTGATGGCCAGATCATGTTTGCTGCATACCAACTGGTGACCCACTGCGGTGAAAGTATCGATAATGCCCTTGCTATGTCGATTGAAAATCACGAGCAGCTTTTGAAAAAGTACGGGCATACAAGGGCTGCCTCGACTCTAGCTAGGAAGTACAAAGGTTTTATTGCAGACATGGAACCTATGTACTTCGAGGCAGTCAGGGCGGTTGATGCGCTCGGCATTGAGCCAATGGTCCCACCAGAAGATTACAAGGGACAATTTTCCAAAATTGATTCGATCCCTGACTACATTAAGGGCTGCCGACGGTAGAAAAACACGGTCAATTTTCAAGGGACAACTTGCTACCAAGTTGTCCCCTCCTTTATGGCCCCTCAAGAATCATTATGGGGCCACTCCAATAACGGAGACAAAGGAGAAGAAATGAAAACTGTCTGTAATGTAGGTAACACAGAGCCTGAAGTAGGCGATAACACTCCCCCTCATCAGGGGCATTCCTCAACCCCTCCGCCCCATGATCGCCTTATTCGCGAGAAAGAGTGCCGTCAGATCTCTGGCCTGACGCGTCAACGCCGTTTGCAGCTTGAGAAGAAGGGGCGCTTTCCGCTGCGCATCCACATCGGTGAGAGAGCCATTGCCTGGCGACTCTCTGAAGTTCAGGGGTGGATCAACCAGGTAGCCAGCACTCAAAGAGCTTCCTTTAATCAAGGAGGGGCAGATGAGTAAAGGCCCATCCTACGAGCAACCAGCTGGCTTGGATAGCCTGCCGCTTCTTAGCTGGCTTGCTGATGGGAACCTCTGGAAAGTCGTGCTTGGGGCACTGCTGATGGTTGCCCTACTGCTTTTTAGCCTTGCGAAGGTGCTCATTAAGTCAGCGACAGACAAGGACTCTCTCTGCTTGGCTCGAAATTGCGTTGCTCACATTTATGTGCAGCACCTGCAAATTAAGCGAGCGAGTCGAGGAAGTCGCCTCTTGGGGCCTGCCGAGATAAACGTGCTCCTTCGCAGCTTTCCTTACCATCAGCTCACTTTCTGATTTGAGTGGCCGACGTGATCGGCCTCCATAAATAATCTCTGCGTCCTCCATATTCAGGAGGCAAGGACATACATGGAAAATACCATCAAAAGAGCTGTGAGCCGTGCCACTGGGCATTGGTTGCAGTTGTTGCAATATCATGGAGTAGAAGTACCCCCTCAGGGCAAACAAGGGCCTTGCCCAGTTTGCGGAGGAGATGATCGTTTTTGCTTCGATAATCAAGAGAACCGCGGAACCTGGATCTGCAGGAAATGCGATGGAAAACAGGCGGGCGATGGCCTAGACCTTCTTCAAAAGGCGCTGGACATAGGTGCACTGGAGGCTGCGAACCGGGTTGAGGCATACTTTTCTGGCTCAACTGTTAGCTACCCACTGTCATCGATACACCCTCGGGTAAAGCCTTCGGCTAAGATGGAAGTGGTGTCTGACAACGAGCGGGCCAAAGCAGTATTGGCCAGTTGCTCACCTGCGACACCAGAACAGACGTATCTGAAGTGCAAAAATGTTGCGCCACACGGCGTCCAGGTTCTCAAGCGGCCATTTAAGAATGGTGAGGTCACCTTCCAGCCTGGCGATCTGGTTATCCCCATTTCCAACCTTGATGGCGTGCTTCTTACATTGGAGTTTGTGGGCCAAGGAGTAAAGCGAGGATTGGTAGGGGGGAAGAAATCTGGTGGCGTATATGCCTTCGCGAGCGGCCTTAGCCACAAGTCCAAAAGAGTATGGTTGGCTGAAGGATTTGCTACTGCAGCGACCATCCATGAAGCCACTGAGCAGCTGGTCTATTGCGTTTTCGCAGCAAACAACCTGGTGAAAGTGGCAGCAGAGATCCGAAGCAAGTTCCCGGGTGCTGAAATCTGTGTTGCGGCCGATGATGATGAGGCTGGGCAACGGTACGCGCTAAAAGTGGCAGAGTTATTTGATGCTGCTTCAGTGACGCCTCTGTTCACCGAGGTAGAGCGAGCGGTCGTTGACATTAAGGGCAAACGGAAGCTGTCAGACTGGAATGACTTTGCGACTCTTGGTCATCATGTGGCTACGGCGATAGAGGATGCGTTGAAGCGGTCGCGTCAGTCTTCGGCTTCGTCTCAAGAGCAACACTTGGAGGATTGTTCTTCCGTCGTGAAGATTCGCCCCGAGTTACGCTCGGAAGGGTATTTTGGCCCCCTGAAGGAGATCGTCGCAAAACTCTGCTATCGCACTGAAGCAATACCGGAGTTTGTTGCTTCGGAGATTATCAGTCGGGTGGCGACATCTATTTGTCGAGGCGATGTTTACATGGCCTTTGGTGCAGCGAAAACAGTTCCTCGCATCAATGCTATCCACATTGCTGGTAGCGGTGGAGGCAAGGGGGTTTCTGGAACCCAAGTTGCACGTTTTTTTGAAGCTGTGGTTGAACAAGACCGACTTGCTTCATCCGACGAACCGCTGGTCTGCAGTATCCACAGCGGCGGATTAGCGAGCGCTGAAGGTTTGATGGAACACATTTCCGACGACTATTACGAAGGGCGCGGAGAGAAGAAGAAGGTCATTGAGGGGAATCCCGACAAACGCTTGCTGGTACATGAGCCAGAGTTTGCCCATCTGATTAAGTTAACTCAGCGCCAGGGCTCAACGGTCAGCGAAACCATTAGGAAGTGCTTTGATGGCAGCCCACTCAAGCCCCTGATCCGTGGAGCTAAGTACGGCACTGACCGCCCTCACATTGCCATTCTTGGCCACATCACTCCCAGTGAACTAACTTCGGTCATCTCTGATGTTTCCATCAGCAATGGCTTCTTGAACCGCTTCCCGATCTTCAGAGGATTTGGCCAACCGTCTCAACCCTTCCCTGCGGCGATGAGTAAAGCTGACTTGAGTCAGCTAGCCTTGCCGGTTAGTGAGTCCTTAAGCTGGGCTCGACGAGAAGTGAAGACCGAATCAGGTAAGCGTCAAGGGATTTGCCTAGAGTGGTCTCAGCTGGCTAAACCAGCTTGGGAGTCAACATATGAGCGGCTGCGCAAGCTAGCTGAGGTGAGGTCTATCGAAGGAAGCCTCTTAGCCCGTGGACGCCACTATGTTCAGATGTGGAGCATGGTGTTCGCAGTCCTGGAGCGCTCTTGCTCTATTGAGCTTCACCATCTCGATGCTGCGTTGGCGTGGTTTGATTATTGGCATGGCTCTGTTCGTTACCTGTTCAACACAGAGTTGGCGGCCGGGCGCATTGATAAGGAAAGGGAGTTTGACGAACAGTTGTTGAAGCTCATCACGAGCCTGGCAGAGAAGGAAGCTACAGGTGAAATCCGAAAGAGCCCGTTGACCCAGCACTACCGTAACAACAAACAAGTAAATGCTGGTGAAATCGATGCATCGCTCGAGCGACTTCAAGAGAGAACGCCTCCGGCGATCAAGGTTCGCCGCGAAGGTCCCCGTACCGTCATCATTCGGCCAATCTAACCATTTAGGAGAATAATCAGATACATCAGTAAAAACCTGGTACGTTGTCCCCTGCAACCTTTCTAAACCGTCAGAAAAATGCAAAAGCCAAGCTACCGGGTTTTTTCTCGATTTATCTACAGTCATAGAGACTTTCTAGACCTTACCATCACGGGTTTTAGCTGATTTATCTGTCTTTTCTTGGTCGTCAAAACCACTCTTCGTCGACAAATCGTCCTTCCAAGGAGAAACCAATTCCAATGGACTTTCCATAGAACAGTTCTTTAGCCCTTAGTACGACTGCCTGCACTTGCCCTGAACTCAGTTGTTCTGAGGTAATGGCTAGCTCTTCTCTACGTAGACGTATATGCACGGAGAGAACCTTGCTCTCCTTGTGCAAGGTGCAGAACTTGTTGTCGACTTCGCCCGTGCTAGGTAGCACTGCACAAAACTCGATGAATATTGTCTTGACCTCTTTAAGTTTGCGGCTATCTGTCCAGAGAAGACGGGCTTCTAGCGTTAAAGAAGCACTAGTAAACCCTCTTTCTTCAAAGTTTGATTTGAACTCTGTACTAAAACTCGAGAACACCTCATACCCAGGACGGAGATCTGCAATAATGTGAACGATTGGGAGAGTGTTCCTGCCTGTCGAATGTCTTGCCAAACTGCACCTTCTTTGGGTTAGATCATGAATTGGTCGAACTGGTCGGCCTATGAGCCACTTGCAAACGGATCAACAAAATACTGGCGTCATAAAGGATACCCAGGTTGTGAGCGGCAATACCCCTTTGATCGCAAATGGAAACGGATCACTTGCTTAGACCTTGGGGGCTTGCGAAAACTAGTCCGTTTTCCTCAATCTTGCTTTGATTGGTTTGATTTTACATTTGATGCTAACGGGTCGATCTCATCAGCGAAATCTAAGGCCCAATGAACCCAATTGCTTACCCCCTGATTCGTGGGGCAATTTTCTGACATTGTTTCGACTGCTGCGACATACTCTCTCAACTGTCTAGCTTCATGCCATCGCTTACTATCATTCAGCAAGTTTTGCCTTCTTAGCACTTCTAGATCCTGAATGCGTTTGAGCTCGACCTGCCGCTCCCTTTCTGCTTGCCATAGCCGTTCTTGTTTGATTCTCTCAGAACGTGCTTGCTTGATAGCTCTTGAAGCACTCTCTAGGCCATCACAGAAGCCAGCCAAGTATTCCTCTAGCCTATGCTTCTTGCCATCTTTCCAAGATTGCTTTGGAGCGTCATAACAATCTTCAAGTTGCAGATACAATATGCCTGTGGAGTGGTAGTCCCACTTTGGGGCCCAAAAGTATCCTCTTTTCTGTTTTTCGGCTTCTTCCTTAGTGGTTAGCACATGTTGGACTCGCTTCATCTGTTCTTTAAGATAGAAACCGATTTCCTCTCCGCTAACAGTTACTTTCATAGAAGGGTATCTAGCGTATCTGTGCGCTCTGCGCCCAATTTTGAACTTCCATCTGTGCTTCTCGAAGGTGTGGAGTAACTTGCTCATTATCTTAGCTGCTCTTGCTGCAGAGCTAGAAGATACTCTTACGTCCAGATGGTACTTCGACTTAGGTACGAGCACTCCATAATCCCCAGGTTTTGAGCTATTCAAAGAGCGTAGTAATGCTCTAGCTTTTGGGTGAAGAGGTGTAGGATCATTTCGCTGCACAACATTGAAACCATCCAAAGTTTCTTTGGTGATATTCATACATTTGTCTCCTGTTTTCCGTGTATGAAAAGCGGTTTACTGGTTGGGTGTTTGTGTGATTCAGGTAGTCTTGCTGGTTGAAATTACCTTTGAACTGTTGCGGTACAGCTCTAGTGTGGTACATGTTTGGAACGATGCTAGTCAGCTCAGTGTTTAGGGCTTGTTGTCCAATCTGTGTAGTGGTCAACTAATTCCGGACAGTAAGTTAGACCGATTCTCGGCTTGAACAGGAGTAACGCCATCATTGTGTTGATGGGGCCGCTGTCGGTTGTAGTAGTGCATCAGGTATTCACTGATGTCTTTTCTGGCCTCGGCCACTGATGGGTAGCCCGTCGCGGGTACCCATTCTGATTTCAGGCTGCGGAACAACCTCTCCATCGGCGCATTGTCCCAACAGTTTCCCCGGCGGCTCATGCTCTGAGTGATGCGATAGCGCCACAGTCGTTGTCGGAAGGCCCGGCTGCTGTATTGGCATCCCTGGTCTGAGTGGAACATCAGGCCTT
>NZ_AUGL01000035.1 GCF_000422645.1 Ferrimonas futtsuensis DSM 18154 | reverse complement strand
AGATGTTCCGCAAGCTGCTGGACGAAGGTCGTGCCGGTGAGAACTGTGGTGTTCTGCTGCGTGGTACCAAGCGTGATGAAGTACAGCGTGGTCAGGTACTGGCTAAGCCTGGTTCCATCACTCCTCACACCAAGTTTGAGTCTGAGGTATACGTACTGTCCAAGGATGAAGGTGGTCGTCACACCCCATTCTTCAAAGGCTACCGTCCTCAGTTCTACTTCCGTACTACTGACGTAACCGGTACCATTGAGCTGCCAGAAGGCGTTGAGATGGTAATGCCTGGTGACAACATCAAGATGGTTGTTACCCTGATCTGCCCAATCGCGATGGACGATGGCCTGCGCTTCGCTATCCGTGAAGGTGGCCGCACCGTAGGTGCTGGTGTTGTAGCTAAGATCATCGAGTAATCGATATCTCGCTATGATAAAAGGGCGCCATTGGGCGCCCTTTTCGCATTTGTCTGCCTGTGCGGCTTGTAAGCAGATAGCAGAATGAATAGAATCTAGGGCTGCTTTTTTTACGGTGGTAGCCGGGGGGTGGTCCTTCTCCCGGAGAGTCAGTGGATCCCTACCCTGGCATGGCTGTCATCGCAACAGCAGCGGATGATTCTTTCCGCTGGTTAACAGGATTGTTGTAATGAGTACCAATATTGAAAATCAAGGTGGTTCGCTGGATACCCTGAAATGGGCTCTGGCTGTGCTGGTTCTGCTGGCTGCCGTAGTGGGCAACTACTATTTTGATACTGTATCTGTTCTGATCCGCGCCATCGGCGTGGTTATTGCCATCGCTGCCGGCCTGGGCATTGCTGCCACCACAGTGAAGGGCAAAGAGGCTTGGGCCTTTGCGCAGGATGCTCGCCTGGAAGTTCGTAAGGTAGTCTGGCCAACTCGCCAGGAGACCATGCAGACCACGCTGATTGTTTTTGCCGTGACTGCCGTGCTGGCCTTTGTCCTGTGGTTGCTGGATATGGCTCTGGTTAACATCGTTAGTTTGATTACTGGGGTTTAATAGATGTCTGAAGAACAAAACATGCGCTGGTATGTGGTGCAGGCTTTTTCCGGTTTTGAGTCTCGCGTAGCCAAAACCCTGAAAGAGCACATTAAGATGCACGGTATGGAAGATCTGTTCGGTGAGGTACTGGTACCGACCGAAGAGGTGGTTGAGATGCGTGCCGGTCAGCGTCGCAAGAGCGAGCGTAAGTTCTTCCCTGGCTACGTGCTGGTGCAGATGGAGATGAATGACGCCTCCTGGCACCTGGTGCGCAACACCCCCCGTGTGATGGGCTTTATTGGCGGCACTTCTGACCGTCCAGCGCCGATCACCGAGAAGGAGGCGAACGCCATCCTGAACCGCCTGCAGGAGTCCACCGAGTCTCCCAAGCCGCGTACTCTGTTCGAGCCCGGCGAAGTGGTTCGGGTCAACGATGGCCCATTTGCCGACTTCAACGGCACCGTCGAAGAGGTGGACTACGAAAAGAGCCGCCTGAAGGTGTCTGTACTGATTTTCGGTCGTTCCACTCCGGTGGAGCTGGACTTCTCCCAGGTGGAAAAGTCCTGATCATAAATTGGTCAAAAAAATGTTTGTTGAGGGGCAGAAGATTTGTATATAATCCGCTGCCCCTTTATTCACGGGGAGTCAGTGATCCTGACGTTTGAACCCAATTGAGGTATTGAAAAATGGCTAAGAAAGTCCAAGCATACATCAAGCTGCAAGTAGCAGCTGGTGCCGCTAACCCTTCACCACCAGTTGGTCCTGCTCTGGGTCAGCACGGTGTAAACATCATGGAATTCTGTAAGGCGTTTAACGCCCGTACTGACAAGATCGAAAAAGGTCTGCCAATTCCTGTTGTAATTACTGTTTACGCAGATCGCTCCTTCACCTTCATCACCAAGACTCCTCCAGCGTCTGTACTGCTGAAGAAGGCTGCTGGCGTTAAGTCTGGCTCCGGCCGTCCTAACACCGAGAAGGTTGGTACGGTAACCGACGCTCAGCTGCAAGAGATTGCTGAGACCAAGGCTGCCGACATGACTGGTGCTGACATTGAAGCGATGAAGCGCTCCATTGCCGGTACTGCTCGTTCCATGGGCCTGGTAGTTGAGGGATAAGACGATGGCTAAACTGTCTAAGCGCATGCGCGTAATCCGTGAGAAAGTTGATGCTACTCGCGAGTACGAAATCAATGAAGCCGTTGCTCTGCTGAAAGAACTGGCCACCGCCAAGTTCGTAGAGAGCGTTGACGTTGCCGTTAACCTGGGTGTTGATCCTCGTAAATCCGACCAGAACGTTCGTGGCGCTACCGTACTGCCTCACGGCACCGGTCGTGACGTACGTGTTGCCGTATTTACTCAGGGCGCCAACGCCGAAGCCGCCAAAGAAGCCGGTGCCGACCTGGTTGGTATGGAAGATCTGGCCGAGCAGGTTAAGAAAGGCGAAATGAACTTCGACGTAGTTGTTGCTTCTCCTGATGCAATGCGCGTTGTAGGTCAACTGGGTCAAATCCTGGGTCCTCGCGGCCTGATGCCTAACCCTAAGACCGGTACCGTAACCCCTAACGTTGCTGAGGCTGTTAAGAACGCCAAAGCTGGTCAGGTTCGCTACCGCACTGACAAGAACGGCATCATCCACACCACCATCGGTAAGGTTTCTTTCGACGCTGCTCAGCTGAAAGAAAACCTGGAATCTCTGCTGATCGCCCTGAAGAAGGCCAAGCCTGCTTCCTCCAAAGGTCAGTACATCCAGAAGGTGGCTATCTCCACCACTATGGGTGCCGGTGTATCCGTGGACCAGGCGACTCTGGAAACCCAGACCGCTTAAAGTTTACAGGGCGCTAAGTTATCGAGTATAATTTCGCGCCCTTAAGGTCGAGGCCAGCTTGCTGGCCCTCGTCCGAGACCGCAGGTGCCGCAAGGCTTAATTCCCTGCGTAGACGGTGAAACAGGACCTTGGAAGATTTCTGATCTTCTGGAACCTAACCACCGTGTCGTTCCCCAGAGATGGGGATTGTTAAGTTTCTAGGTGTTAAAACCTAGGTGGAATCCAGGAGTAAAAGCCAATGGCATTAGGACTCGAAGACAAGAAAGCAATTGTCGCTGAGGTCAACGAAGCTGCCAAAGGTGCTCTGTCTGCTGTAGTTGCCGATTCTCGCGGCGTTACTGTAGGCAGCATGACTGCTCTGCGTAAAAGCGCTCGTGAAGCTGGTGTTGTTCTGCGCGTTGTGCGTAACACCCTGGCCAAGCGTGCCGTTGAAGGTACTCCTTACGAGTGCCTGACCGACGCATTTAGTGGTCCTACCCTGATCGCCTTCTCCAACGAGCACCCAGGTGCTGCGGCGCGTCTGTTCAAAGACTTCGCCAAAGAAGAAGAAGCGTTCGAGGTAAAAGCCCTTGCTTACGAAGGGGAACTGATCCCCGCCGAGCAGATTGACCGTCTGGCCAAGCTGCCTACTTACGACGAAGCGATTGCACAGCTGATGATGACCATGAAGGAAGCATCTGCTGGCAAGCTGGTACGTACTCTGGCTGCTCTGCGCGACCAAAAAGAAGAGCAAGCTGCCTAAGGCTCGCTGCTTAAACTTTTTAAACTAATTTTTTAGGATTGTTAGTAATGTCTATCACTAAAGACCAAATCATCGAAGCCGTAGCTGAAATGTCCGTAATGGACGTTGTTGAGCTGATCGAAGCTATGGAAGAGAAGTTCGGCGTATCTGCTGCTGCTGCAGTAGTTGCCGGTGGCGGCGAAGCTGCTGCTGCTGAAGAGCAAACTGAGTTTGACGTAATGCTGACCGGCGCTGGTTCCAACAAAGTTGGTGCCATTAAAGCTGTTCGCGGCGCAACCGGCCTGGGCCTGAAAGAAGCCAAAGCTATGGTTGAGTCCGCTCCAGTAGCCGTTAAAGAAGCTGTTTCTAAAGAAGAAGCAGAAGGTCTGAAAGCTCAACTGGAAGAAGCCGGTTGTTCTGTTGAGATCAAGTAAGCTATTCTATAGCTTACGAGCCTAGGCTACGGCTTAGGTAAGGCTGGTGGTTAATTAACCACCGGCCTTTTTGCGCTGTATAGCGCTGACAAACTTCCCACCGTTTGTCGCCGATCATAGGATCGCGGACCTGGCAGAGATTATTGGTTGGGTTCTTGCACCCCGAGAATGGCGTGTTGCAAGTGCGTGGGCTCAGATGGGTCACCAAAGAGCGAGCAGAGGAACCAAATGGTTTACTCCGATTTTCAAAAAAAACGCATCCGTAAGGACTTTGGTAAGCGTCCAAAAGTTCTGGACATCCCTTACCTGCTGTCGATCCAGCTGGACTCGTTCCAAAACTTCCTGGAGCAAGACGTAGACGGCGAGCGTGGTCTGGAAGCTGCTTTCCGCAGTGTATTCCCGATCAAGAGCTTCTCCGGTTACGCCGAGCTGCAGTACGTGAGTTACAAGCTGGGCGAGCCCGTATTTGACGTAAAAGAGTGCCAGATCCGAGGCATTACCTATTCCGCTCCCCTGCGGGTAAAACTGCGCCTTGTCCTGATGGACAAGGAGAACGGCGGTGCCGTTAAGGACATCAAAGAGCAGGAAGTGTACATGGGTGACATTCCTCTGATGACCGAGAATGGCACCTTTGTGGTAAACGGCACCGAGCGTGTGATCGTTTCCCAGCTGCACCGTAGCCCAGGTGTGTTCTTCGACCACGACCGTGGTAAGACTCACTCCTCCGGTAAGGTGCTGTATAACGCCCGTGTTATCCCTTACCGTGGCTCCTGGCTGGACTTCGAGTTCGATCCTAAGGACAACCTGTTTGTCCGTATCGACCGTCGTCGTAAGCTGCCTGCCACCATCATGCTGCGCGCGTTGGGCTTCAGCACCGACGAGATGCTGGACATGTTCTTCGATAAGTTGGAGTTCTCCATCAAGAAGGACAAGCTGGTTATGGCCCTGGTGCCAGAGCGCCTGCGTGGTGAAACTGCCGTATTCGACATCAAAGATGCCGAAGGCAAAGTACTGGTTGAAACTGGCCGCCGCGTGACCGCCCGTCACATCCGCGCCATGGAGAAAGCCGGTCAAACCGAACTGGAAGTGCCCGTTGAGTACCTGGTCGGCAAAGTGTCCGACAGAGACTACGTGGACGAAGCCACCGGCGAACTGCTGGTAGCCGCCAACCAGGAGATGAGCCTGGAGGACGTGGCCAAGCTGTCCCAGTCCGGCATCAAGTCATTCAACACCTTGTACACCAACGACCTGGATTCAGGTCCGTACATCTCTACCACTTTGGCCATCGACTCCTGTCAGGAGCGTATGGAAGCTCTGGTTGAGATCTACCGCATGATGCGCCCCGGTGAGCCGCCAACACGCGAAGCTGCCGAAGCGCTGTTCGAGAACCTGTTCTTCTCTGAAGATCGCTACGACCTGTCTACCGTGGGTCGGATGAAGTTCAACCGTCGTCTTGGCCGTGGTGAATCCACCGGTGCCGGCGTACTGGACAAGAACGACATCGTCGAGGTGATGCAGAAGATCATCGAGATCCGTAACGGCAACGATGAGGTGGACGATATCGACCACCTGGGTAACCGTCGTATCCGTTCCGTCGGTGAGATGGCTGAGAACCAGTTCCGTGTCGGCCTGGTGCGTGTTGAGCGTGCTGTGCGCGAGCGTCTGTCCCTGGGTGACCTGGACAGCCTGATGCCTCAGGACCTGATCAACGCCAAGCCTATCTCTGCGGCCGTGAAGGAGTTCTTCGGTTCTTCCCAGCTGTCTCAGTTTATGGATCAGAACAACCCACTGTCTGAGGTGACCCACAAGCGTCGTATCTCTGCACTGGGCCCAGGCGGCCTGACCCGTGAGCGTGCCGGCTTCGAGGTTCGAGACGTACACCCGACCCACTACGGTCGTCTGTGCCCCATCGAAACTCCTGAAGGTCCAAACATTGGTCTGATCAACTCCCTGGCGAGCTACTCCCGTACCAACGAGTACGGCTTCCTGGAGACCCCTTACCGTCGCGTTATCGACGGTGTGGTGACCGAAGAGATCGATTACCTGTCCGCCATCGAGGAAGGCAACTTCGTTATTGCCCAGGCCAACACCAACCTGGACGAGAACAACCGCCTGCCTGAGGAAGAGCTGATCGCCAGCCGTTACAAGGGCGAGCCCGGCTTCATGACTGCGGATCAGATCCAGTACATGGACATCTCTCCGTCTCAGATCGTTTCTGTGGCGGCGTCCCTGATTCCGTTCCTGGAGCACGACGATGCTAACCGGGCCCTGATGGGTGCGAACATGCAGCGTCAGGCCGTACCTACCCTGAAGGCGGATAAGCCTCTGGTTGGTACCGGAATGGAGCGTAACGTTGCCGTTGACTCCGGTGTGACCGCCGTAGCCAAGCGTGGTGGTGTGGTGGATTACGTCGATGCCTCCCGCATCGTAGTGAAGGTGAATGAAGATGAGCTGGTACCAGGCGAAGCCGGTATCGACATCTACAACCTGACCAAGTACACCCGTTCTAACCAGAACACCTGCATCAACCAGCGTCCCGTCTGTAACGTCGGTGAGCCGGTAACCCGTGGTGACGTTCTGGCCGATGGTCCCTCCACCGATCTGGGTGAGCTGGCGCTGGGTCAAAACCTGCGCGTCGCGTTCATGACCTGGAACGGTTACAACTTTGAGGATTCCATCCTGCTGTCCGAGCGTGTGGTTCAGGAAGATCGCCTGACCACCATCCACATTCAGGAACTCTCCTGTATTGCTCGTGACACCAAGCTGGGCAGCGAAGAGATCACCGCCGACATCCCCAACGTAGGTGAGTCCGCTCTGTCCAAACTGGACGAGTCCGGCATCGTGTACGTTGGTGCCGAGATGAAGCCTGGTGACATCCTGGTTGGTAAGGTCACGCCTAAGGGTGAGACCCAGCTGACTCCGGAAGAGAAGCTGTTGCGTGCCATCTTCGGTGAGAAGGCGTCCGACGTGAAGGACTCCTCTCTGCGTGTGCCTAACTCCGTTTACGGCACCGTGATCGATGTACAGGTCTTTACCCGCGACGGCGTGGAGAAGGACAAGCGTGCCATCGAGATCGAAGAGATGCAGCTCAAGGAAGCGAAGAAGGATCTGACCGAAGAGTTCAGCATCCTGGAGAACGGTGTTTATGACCGTGCTCGCTCCCTGCTGCTGGCTTCCGGCATGTCCGAAGCTCAGCTGGACAAGATGGACCGCGCCAAGTGGCTGGAACTGCCTCTGGATGACGAAGGCAAGCAGACCGAACTGGAACAGCTGGCCGAGCAGCACGAAGAGCTGCGCGCCGAGTTCGACAAGAAGTTCGAGATCAAGCGCCGCAAGATCATCCAGGGCGACGACCTGGCTCCTGGTGTCCTGAAGATCGTCAAAGTTTACCTGGCGGTGAAGCGTCGCATTCAGCCTGGTGACAAGATGGCCGGTCGTCACGGTAACAAGGGTGTAATCTCCACCATCGTTCCCGTTGAGGATATGCCTTACGACGAGACCGGTACTCCTGTGGACATCGTACTGAACCCTCTGGGTGTACCGTCCCGTATGAACATCGGTCAGATCCTGGAAGTTCACCTGGGTGCAGCGGCCCGTGGTATCGGTACCAAGATCACCGCCATGCTGGAGCAGCAGAAGGCGATTGCCGAACTGCGTGACTACATCCAGCAGGCGTACGATCTCGGTGAAGCCCAGCAGAAGGTGGATCTGAACACCTTCACCGACGAGGAGGTGATTCGCCTGGCGAAGAACCTGCAAGGCGGTATGCCTGTGGCCACCCCGGTATTCGACGGTGCCCGCGAGTCCGAAGTGAAGGACCTGCTGACTCTTGCCGGTCTGCCAGCTTCCGGTCAGGTTACTCTGTACGATGGCCGTACCGGTGACAACTTCGAGCGTCCTGTAACCGTGGGTTACATGTACATGCTGAAGCTGAACCACCTGGTTGACGACAAGATGCACGCCCGTTCCACCGGTTCTTACAGCCTGGTTACCCAGCAGCCGCTGGGTGGTAAGGCTCAGTTCGGTGGACAGCGCTTCGGTGAGATGGAGGTGTGGGCACTTGAGGCGTACGGCGCCGCCTACACCCTGCAGGAGATGCTGACTGTGAAGTCTGATGACGTGAACGGTCGTACCCAGATGTATAAGAACATCGTCGACGGTAACCACTCCATGCAGCCTGGTATGCCTGAGTCCTTCAACGTACTGTTGAAAGAGATCAAGTCCCTCGGTATCAACATCGAGCTGGACCAGGAATAAGCCACCCGCTGAGCGGTATATGACGCGGTGCCTCGCCAGGAGGCGAGGCACCGAGGTTAAACCTCCACTAGGAGATGAACGTGAAAGACTTACTCCAGTTTCTGAAGAAGCAGAACAAGTCTGAAGAGTTTAACGGTATCAAGATCGGTCTGGCCTCCCCAGACATGATCCGCTCTTGGTCTTTCGGTGAAGTTAAGAAGCCGGAAACCATCAACTACCGTACCTTCAAGCCAGAGCGTGACGGCCTGTTTTGTGCACGTATCTTTGGTCCGGTAAAAGACTATGAGTGCCTGTGTGGCAAGTACAAGCGCCTGAAGCATCGCGGTGTTATCTGCGAAAAGTGTGGCGTTGAAGTTACCCAGACCAAGGTGCGCCGTGAGCGCATGGGTCACATCGAGCTGGCCAGCCCGGTAGCCCACATCTGGTTCCTGAAGTCCCTGCCTTCCCGTATCGGTCTGCTGCTGGACATGACCCTGCGTGACATCGAGCGCGTGCTGTACTTCGAAAGCTACGTAGTGATCGAAACCGGCATGACCTCCCTGGAGAAGGGCCAGATGCTCACCGAAGAGGAGTATCTGGACGCCCTGGAAGAGCACGGTGACGAGTTCGACGCCCGCATGGGTGCCGAGGCGATCCTGGAGCTGCTGAAAGCCATCGATCTCGAGAGCGAGATCAACGAGATGCGCGAAGAGCTGCCTCAGACCAACTCCGAGACCCGCCGCAAGAAGCTGACCAAGCGCCTGAAGCTGATGGAAGCCTTCTACCACTCCGGCAACAAGCCTGAGTGGATGATCATGGCGGTTCTGCCGGTTCTGCCACCGGATCTGCGTCCTCTGGTTCCTCTGGACGGCGGCCGATTCGCGACCTCGGATCTGAACGATCTGTACCGTCGTGTGATCAACCGTAACAACCGTCTGAAGCGCCTGCTGGACCTGGCGGCCCCTGACATCATCGTACGCAACGAAAAGCGTATGCTGCAGGAGTCCGTGGATGCCCTGCTGGATAACGGCCGTCGTGGTCGTGCCATCACCGGTTCCAACAAACGTCCTCTGAAATCCCTGGCCGACATGATCAAGGGTAAGCAGGGTCGTTTCCGTCAGAACCTGCTGGGTAAGCGTGTGGACTACTCCGGTCGTTCCGTAATTACCGTAGGTCCTACTCTGCGTCTGCATCAGTGCGGTCTGCCCAAGAAGATGGCTCTGGAACTGTTCAAGCCCTTCATCTACGGCAAGCTGGAAGGTCGTGGCCTGGCCACCACCATCAAAGCCGCCAAGAAGATGGTTGAGCGCGAAGTGCCCGAGGTTTGGGACGTACTGGACGAAGTGATTCGTGAGCATCCGGTTCTGCTGAACCGTGCACCGACTCTGCACCGTCTGGGTATCCAGGCGTTTGAGCCCGTGCTGATCGAAGGTAAAGCGATCCAGCTGCACCCCCTGGTGTGTGCGGCCTATAACGCCGACTTCGATGGTGACCAGATGGCGGTACACGTACCCCTGACTCTGGAAGCCCAGCTGGAAGCCCGTGCGCTGATGATGTCCACCAACAACATCCTGTCGCCCGCTTCCGGTGATCCCATCATCGTTCCTTCCCAGGACGTGGTACTGGGTCTGTACTACATGACCCGTGAGAAGGTGAACGATCTGGGTGAAGGCATGGTGTTTACCTCCGTGGCCGAAGCCGAGAAAGCTTACCGTACCAAGACCGCCAACCTGCACGCCCGCGTGAAGGTTCGTATCACCGACACCTTCGTGGGTGAAGATGGCGAGATCCAGCAAGAGCGTAAGATTGTCGACACCACCGTAGGTCGTGCCATCCTGTCCATGATTCTGCCTAAGGGCCTGGCCTTTGAGCACATCAACAAGGACATGGGTAAGAAGGCGATCTCCGGCGTACTGAACAGCTGCTACCGTATCCTGGGCCTGAAGCCCACCGTGATCTTCGCTGACCAGCTGATGTACACCGGCTTCCACTACGCCACTCGTTCCGGTACCTCCGTAGGTATCGACGACATGGTAGTGCCAGAAGCCAAGAAGACCATCATCGAGGCCGCCGAAGAGGAAGTCACCGAGATTCAGGAGCAGTTCCAGGCCGGTCTGGTGACCGCCGGTGAGCGCTACAACAAGGTGATCGACATCTGGGCCAGCGCCAACGAGAAAGTCTCCAAGGCGATGATGGAGAACCTGAAGACCGAAATCGTCATCAACCGTGACGGTGAAGAGGAAGATCAGGGCTCCTTCAACAGCATCTTCATGATGGCCGACTCCGGTGCTCGTGGTAGTGCTGCTCAGATTCGTCAGCTGGCCGGTATGCGTGGCCTGATGGCCAAGCCAGATGGCTCCATTATCGAAACCCCCATTAAAGTGAACTTTAAAGAGGGTCTGTCGGTAGCGGATTACTTTATCTCCTCTCACGGTGCTCGTAAGGGTCTGGCGGATACCGCACTGAAGACCGCGAACTCCGGTTACCTGACTCGTCGTCTGGTGGACGTGGCTCAGGATCTGGTGATCATCGAGAACGACTGTGGTTCCGAACAGGGCCTGACCGTTAAGCCGCTGATTGAAGGTGGTGATGTGGTTGAGCCGCTGCGTGAGCGCGTACTGGGTCGTGTGATTGCCCGTGACGTGATCAAGCCTGGCACCGAAGACGAAGTGCTGCTGCCTCGCAACACCCTGCTTGACGAGAAGATGTGTGACATCCTCGAAGAGCACTCCGTGGATGAGGTTGAGGTTCGCTCCGTTATTACCTGTGAGACCGACTTCGGCGTGTGTGCCCACTGTTACGGCCGTGACCTGGCCCGTGGCCACATCGTTGGTAAGGGTGAGGCCATTGGTGTGGTTGCCGCCCAGTCCATCGGTGAGCCCGGTACCCAGCTGACCATGCGTACCTTCCACATTGGTGGTGCGGCATCTCGTGCGTCTGCTGAGTCCAACGTACAGGTGAAGAACGCCGGTAGCCTGAAGCTGCACAACAGCAAGTACGTAACCAACTCCGACGGTAAGATCGTTATCACCTCTCGTTCCACCGAGCTGGCGATCATCGATGAGCTGGGTCGTGAGAAGGAGCGCTACAAGCTGCCTTACGGTGCGGTTCTGGAGAAGGCCGAGGAAGATGCGGTTGCCGCCGGTGACATCGTTGCCAACTGGGACCCGCACACGCACCCAATCATCACCGAAGTAGAGGGTGTGATTAAGTTCGTTGACATGATCGACGGCGTCACCATGAAGCGTGAAACCGACGAGCTGACCGGTCTGTCCAGCATCGTAGTTCTGGATCCCAACCAGCGCACCAGCGCCGGTAAAGAGATGCGTCCTGCGGTGAAACTGGTGGATGCATCCGGTAACGAACTGATGATCCCTGGCACCGAAGTGCCGGCCCAGTACTTCCTGTCCGGCAACGCCATTGTCAGCATCGACGACGGCGCCACCGTGAACGTGGGTGATGCCCTGGCCCGTATTCCTCAGGAATCCGGCGGTACCAAGGATATTACCGGTGGTCTGCCACGAGTGGCCGACCTGTTTGAAGCCCGTAAGCCGAAAGAGCCTGCGATCCTGGCTGAAATCACCGGTACCATCTCCTTCGGTAAAGAGACCAAGGGCAAGCGTCGCCTGGTGATCACTCCTCACGATGGCGGCAAGCCATACGAAGAGATGATTCCGAAGTGGCGTAACCTGAACGTGTTCGAAGGTGAGAAGGTTGAGCGTGGCGAAGTGATCGCCGACGGTCCAGAGGCTCCGCATGACATTCTGCGTCTGCGTGGCATCCATGCCGTTGCCAATTACATCGTCAACGAAGTGCAGGAAGTTTACCGTCTGCAGGGTGTGAAGATTAACAATAAGCACATCGAGGTGATCATTCGCCAGATGCTGCGTAAGTGCATCATCTCCAGCGCCGGTGATTCTGATCTGCTGGAAGGTGAACAGGCTGAAGTGGCACGGGTGAACATCATCAACCGTAACCTCATCGCCGAGGGCAAGCAGCCCGCCACCTTCGAGCTGGAACTGTTGGGTATCACCAAGGCCTCCCTGGCCACCGAATCCTTCATCTCCGCGGCCTCCTTCCAGGAGACCACCCGCGTACTGACCGAAGCGGCAGTAAGCGGCAAGCAGGACGACCTGCGCGGCCTGAAGGAGAACGTGATTGTGGGTCGACTGATCCCGGCCGGTACTGGCTATGCTTATCACGAGCAGCGTAATGCCCAAGAGGAGCCAGTGGCGCCTGTGGTGAGCGCCTCGGAAGCGGAGCAGAACCTGGCGGATCTGCTGAACGCCGCCGACGATTAAGCCTCTGGCATAAGCAAATGAGAAAGGGGCGCCAAGGCGCCCCTTTTTAGTTTTAGGCCGGAAAATGGCCCGTAGGGAGTACAGGTGGCAAGGAATCTTGCCTACAACGCCTGATCCTTCTGGCTATTTCTTGACACCCGGTCTGCGGGTGCTTAAAATTCCGCGTCCCCCTTTTTGGGGGTCGATTTTTCGCACCTGAAAATGAGTAGTAAACATCAATTGGAGTAATCAATGGCTACTGTAAACCAGTTGGTACGTAAGCCTCGCCAATCGAAGGTCGTTAAGACCAACGTTCCGGCTCTGGAAGCGTGCCCTCAAAAGCGTGGCGTGTGCACCCGTGTATACACCACCACCCCTAAGAAGCCGAACTCTGCACTGCGTAAAGTGTGCCGTGTTCGTCTGACCAACGGTTTTGAAGTGACCTCCTACATCGGTGGTGAAGGTCACAACCTGCAGGAGCACTCCGTGGTCCTGATCCGTGGCGGTCGTGTTAAGGATCTGCCAGGTGTGCGTTATCACACCGTTCGTGGTGCCCTGGATACTGCTGGCGTGAGCGATCGTCGCCAAGGCCGTTCCAAGTACGGTGCCAAGCGTCCTAAGTCTTAATGGTTCTCCGTTAAGTAAGGCCAAGCAACTTTTAGTTTTTGTACATCCTGTTTTGGATATACCTGAAGAAATCGGAGACATCCCATGCCAAGACGTCGCGTCGTAGGTCAACGTAAAATTCTGCCGGATCCTAAGTTCGGATCTGAGCTTCTGGCCAAGTTTGTAAACGTGGTAATGCTGGACGGTAAGAAGTCCACTGCCGAGCGCATCGTATACGGTGCCCTGGAAGCCGCTGCTTCCAAGTCCGGTAAAGACCACATCGAAATTTTTGAAACTGCTCTGGAGAACATCCGTCCTGCAGTCGAGGTTAAATCTCGTCGTGTAGGTGGTTCAACCTATCAGGTGCCGGTTGAAGTTCGCCCAGTTCGTCGTAACACCCTGGCCATGCGCTGGTTGGTGGAAGCTGCTCGTAAGCGTGGCGAAAAATCGATGGCTCTGCGTATGGCAGGTGAGCTGCTGGACGCTGCCGACAACAAAGGTTCTGCGGTTAAGAAGCGTGAAGACGTTCACCGCATGGCCGAAGCCAACAAGGCGTTTGCCCACTACCGTTGGTAAGCGCGACGGCGCAGCACAGTGTGTGCTGCGCCTGTTTTGCATGATCTCCCGGGCGATTACCGGGATAAGAGGAAGAAATCGTGGCTCGTACTACTCCACTAGAGCGCTACCGCAACATCGGTATCTGTGCTCACGTTGACGCCGGTAAAACTACCACCACTGAGCGGGTGCTGTTCTACACCGGTTTGTCACACAAGATCGGTGAAGTGCACGATGGCGCCGCAACTATGGATTGGATGGAGCAGGAGCAGGAGCGTGGTATCACCATCACCTCTGCTGCGACCACCACCTTCTGGCGTGGTATGGAGGGTCAGTACCCCGAGCACCGCATCAACATCATCGACACCCCCGGACACGTGGACTTTACCATTGAGGTAGAGCGTTCCCTGCGTGTACTGGATGGCGCTGTGGTGGTGTTCTGTGGTTCCTCCGGTGTTGAGCCTCAGTCTGAGACCGTATGGCGTCAGGCTGACAAGTATCAGGTTCCGCGTATGGTGTTCGTCAACAAGATGGACCGCGCTGGCGCTGATTTTGAACGCGTTATCGAGCAGATCCGTGATCGTCTGGGGGCCAACTGTGTGCCAATCCAGCTGAACATCGGTGCCGAAGATGAGTTCAAGGGCGTCATCGACCTGCTGAAGATGAAGGCCATCAACTGGAACGAAGCGGACCAGGGCATGACCTTCAGCTACGATGAGATTCCTGCCGAGTTGGTCGATACGGCCACCGAATGGCGGGAGTACATGGTAGAGTCCGCCGCAGAAGCATCCGATGAGCTGATGAACAAGTACCTGGAAGAGGGTGACTTGTCTGAAGCGGAGATTCGTCAGGGCCTGCGTAGCCGCACCCTGAACAACGAGATTGTTCTGGCCACCTGTGGTTCCGCCTTTAAGAACAAAGGCGTTCAGGCGGTACTGGATGCCGTTGTGGAATACCTGCCAGCTCCTATTGATGTGCCTGCCATCAAAGGTGTGGATGAGCGTGAGAACGAAGTTGAGCGTCACTCCGACGACAACGAGCCCTTCTCTGCTCTGGCGTTTAAGATCGCCACCGACCCCTTTGTTGGTACCCTGACTTTCTTCCGGGTTTACTCTGGTGTAGTGAGCACCGGTGACACCGTCTACAACTCCGTTAAGGAGAAGCGTGAGCGCTTTGGTCGTATCGTGCAGATGCATTCCAACGACCGTAAGGAGCTCAAGGAGGTGCGCGCCGGGGACATCGCTGCTGCCATCGGTCTGAAAGATGTGACCACGGGTGACACCCTGTGCGACATGAATCAAAAGGTGATTCTGGAGCGCATGGAGTTCCCTGAGCCGGTCATTCAGATCGCGGTAGAGCCTCGTACCAAGGCCGACCAGGAGAAGATGGGCATTGCCCTGGGCAAGCTGGCTGCGGAGGATCCCTCCTTCCGCGTGGAGACCGATGAGGAATCCGGCCAGACCCTGATCTCCGGCATGGGCGAACTGCACCTGGATATTATCGTTGATCGAATGAAGCGTGAGTTCAGCGTTGACTGCAACGTTGGTAAACCTCAGGTAGCTTACCGTGAGACCATCCGCTCCAAGGTGGAAGTTGAAGGTAAGTTCGTTCGTCAGTCTGGCGGTCGTGGCCAGTATGGTCACGTATGGCTCAAGATGGAGCCCAAAGAGGCTGGCGAGGGTTTCGAATTCGTCAACGACATCGTGGGTGGTGTGGTTCCCAAGGAATACATCCCTGCGGTAGAGAAAGGCTGTAAAGAGCAGATGGACATGGGTGTACTGGCAGGCTTCCCAATGCTGGATGTCAAGGTCACTCTGTTCGACGGTTCCTTCCACGATGTTGACTCCAATGAAATGGCGTTTAAGATCGCGGGTTCCATGGGCTTTAAGAAAGGTGCCATGGAAGCGGATCCCGTTCTGCTTGAGCCGATGATGAAGGTTGAGGTCACCACTCCGGAAGACTGGATGGGTGACGTCGTTGGCGACATCAACCGTCGCCGCGGAATGATCGACGGTATGGATGATGGCCCAGCCGGGCTGAAAATTATCCGCGCTAAGGTGCCATTAGCCGAAATGTTTGGTTATGCTACCGATCTGCGCTCTGCTACCCAAGGTCGCGCTTCCTACTCCATGGAGTTCCTGGAGTATAACGAAGCACCGCAAAACGTAGCTCAAGCTGTAATCGATGGCCGATTTGGCTAAATCCCTTTAATACCCGGGTCGCGCCCGGGTACTTATGTAAATTGAAAGGAACACGACGTGTCTAAAGAAAAATTTGAACGTTCAAAACCGCACGTTAACGTTGGTACTATCGGCCACGTTGACCACGGTAAAACCACTCTGACCGCTGCTATCACCAACGTACTGGCTAAAGTATACGGTGGTGAGGCCAAGGACTTCGCTTCCATCGATAACGCTCCTGAAGAGCGTGAGCGTGGTATCACCATCTCTACCTCTCACGTAGAGTACGATACTCCTACCCGTCACTACGCCCACGTAGACTGCCCCGGACACGCTGATTACGTTAAGAACATGATCACCGGTGCTGCTCAGATGGACGGCGCGATCCTGGTAGTAGCTTCCACCGATGGCCCAATGCCTCAGACCCGTGAGCACATCCTGCTGTCTCGTCAGGTAGGCGTACCTTACATCATCGTATTCATGAACAAGTGTGACATGGTAGATGATGAAGAGCTGCTGGAACTGGTAGAGATGGAAGTTCGTGAACTGCTGTCTGAGTACGAATTCCCCGGTGACGACCTGCCTGTAATTCAGGG
>NZ_AUGL01000034.1 GCF_000422645.1 Ferrimonas futtsuensis DSM 18154 | reverse complement strand
TCAAGAGAGCGGTGGCTTTTTTTAATATCACCTTCTCTCGCTCAAGACGGTTAATCCGGGCCTCCAGCTCCTGAATCTTCTGCTGTTCTGGAGTCAGGGCTTTGTTTGTCGGTGTGGTGCCGCCTCTCTCCTCCTCCAGCTGCTTAACCCAGCGCCTGAGGATGGTCTCACCGATATCGAGAGAGCGGCTGGCTTCGGGGACTGAGTATCCCTGGTCGAGTACTAGACTGGCAGCCTCGAGCTTGAACTCGGGCGTGAAGGAACGACGTTTTCTGGTCATGGAACACCTCTTGTTACGGTGGTGACTTTACCACCTTAAGTGGTGTCCGGGATCATTAGACCACTACACTGTACGATAACGATGTCTTGAGAGGGTTGACTGAAGAAGGTGGTGGAGAGAGTGCAGGCTATATCGTCTTTCAGGGTCGTTGCCTTAGGAGGTTGCATGGTACATGGTTGTAGGCATTGAACTTTAAGTTACTAATAGCCTGGCATGATACACTTGCCAGGCCGTGCAAAAGTGAGCACTCGGCTGGAGAGCGTGACGCCGGAACGCTCAAGTTGTGGCAGATGTTGAAAGCTGGCTGGTTGATTTTGAGGAATGATGATGTTAAAGCGTTTAACACTAAAGAACTTTAAGGCTTGGAAAGATTTAGATATCGAGTTTGGCAGCGTCACTGGGATATTTGGGACGAATAGCTCCGGCAAGAGCAGCTTAATTCACTCGCTTTTGATGCTTAAGCAATCTAAAGATAACAGTGACCGAGCAATTGCTGTGGATTTGGGTGGGATTGAGAAGTTAGTTGACTTAGGAACATTTTATGATGTTGTTTTTCAGCATGATAAATCATCCAACATATCTTGGGATCTCAGCTGGGAGTTACCAAAGGAGCTTAAAGTACAAGATGTAGAAAAGAGCTCGACAAGTGTATTATTTGGAGGGAAAAATCTTAGCGTATCTTCAGTGATTGGCATAGAGGATAATTTGATTGCTGTAAAGTACTTAAGTTATGACTTTTCTGAAAGATCATTCTCAATTCAACAGAAAAGTGATTCAAAAGATTTTGAGTTAAAATTCTCAGGGGATTCGAGTTTTCGTTTCACTAGAACGCAAGGGCGAATGTGGAAGCTGCCCAGGCCAACAAAAAATTATCTCTTTCCTGATCAAGCCAAGACTTATTATCGAAATGCGGACTTCTTAAGTTTATTTGAGGCAGCATTTGAAGAGCTGATGGATAATATTTACTATTTAGGTCCTCTTCGAGAACATCCAAAGCGTACTTACCAATGGTCTGGTACAAGTCCATCTGATGTAGGGCAAAGAGGAGAATTAACTATCAATGCTATTCTTGCTGCCACCTCAAAAGGAGAAAGGAGAAACCTTAGAAAAGGAACTCATTACAAAACTTTTGAGGAAATGATTGCTTATTGGCTTAAAGAGCTTGGCCTGATCCACTCATTTAGAGTTAAGGAGCTTGCTCCTAATACCAACTATTTTGAAACTCTTGTCAAAAAGGAAGCTGGTGGAAGTGAAGTCAAGTTAACTGACGTTGGTTTTGGAGTTTCACAAATATTACCAGTTTTGGTATTGCTCTATTATGTCTCAGAGGGAAGCACTGTTATATTGGAGCAGCCAGAAATTCACTTGCATCCAGCGGTACAAAGTAGGCTGGCAGATCTAATATTGACTGTTTCCAAAACTCGTAGAGTTCAAATTATTGTTGAAAGTCATAGTGAACACTTCATTCGAAGATTGCAAAGGAGAGTGGCCGAGGGAGATGTCAAAAGTACTGAGTTGAAGTTGTATTTCTTTTCCACCTATAGAGGAAGTGCAAAATATAACGAGCTAGAAATTGATGAGTATGGCTCTATTCATAACTGGCCTGAAAACTTCTTTGGTGATGATTTAAGTGAAATTGCAGCAACGCGCACAGCCGCTCTGAAGAAGAAAAAAGCGGCTTTGATGAAGGAACAATTGTGTGAATAGGGGAAAGTTGGTGATCGATACTAATGTTGCGATTGTCGCGAATGGGAATTCGCCTCAAGCTACACTTGACTGTGAACTGGCTTGTGTACATCTCTTGGGAAACTGTAAGAGTATTCATATCTGTCTTGATGAGTCAGGTCTTATAATGGATGAGTATGAAAAGCACTTAAATTATTCTGGAACCCCTGGGGTTGGCGATGCATATTTTAAATATTTGTATGATTACCAATATGCTAGTGGCAAAATTGAACGGGTGAAGATTAATGCTATTGATGATGAACAAAGAAGCTTTAATGAATTGCCGCCAAATCAGCTTGACCCATCTGATAGAAAGTTCTTGGCAACCGCGGTGGCAGGAGAAGCTTCGATAGTTAATTCTACGGATAGTGATTGGGATGAGCAGAAGGCGCTGACAGATGGACTAGAAGTCACTGTGAATCAACTTTGTCCAGAATGTTGTGTTCGATAGATGGACTCGAAGATCGCTAAAACTAACAGAAGTTGCGTTTGGCTATGGTATGTAGCTTTTGATGCAAATTTCATTTTTTTGCTAACTTAGCAAAGCTTGCTTGAGTTTTACTTTCAAGATTTTGAACTTTTTTACTTTTGTGGATTAAGAAAAGGATCTTCTATACTGTAACGGACAATGGCAACTAAGTGCTAAAAGTCAATATCAAAGTATCAGCCAGGAATATACCAAAGGGTATACATAGTATTACTGAGCAGAGGTCGACTTGGCTTACTCATAAACGTTTATACTCTTTGACTAAAGCCTTCCTAGAAAACTGTTGCATGATCCAAAATCGTAACCGAAGTTAAAAGTGGTAGAGCTACCGTACAATTATGCTCTGGCGTTTTATATATTGGATTAGTTCAGATTTCACCTGACACTTCAGTTTGAAAAACTGAGGGTTACCAACTTTGATTGATTGTGACCAAACATTCAACAAAGCAAAAGGTAACCCTCATGATTCAGAGTAACCAACGTATCATCAAACACAAGCTCGGCTTGCTGAATTTAGCGGAAGGGCTGGGCAACGTATCCAAGGCCTGCAAGGTAATGGGCCTGTCACGAGACACCTTCTATCGCTACAAGTCCGCAATGGATAATGGTGGTGTCGAAGCGCTCATTGATAAATCACGCCGCAAACCGAACGTCAAAAATCGAGTGGATGAGGTCGTTGAACAGGCGGTTGTGGATTACGCCATTGAGCAGCCCGCCCATGGGCAAGTCCGGGTCAGTAACGAACTCCGTAAGCGGGGCATATTTGTCTCAGCAAGTGGTATCAGAAGCATTTGGCTCAGGCATCAGTTGGAGAACTTCAAGCTGCGCCTGAAGGCGCTTGAAGCCAAGGTGGCTGAGGAGGGAATTGTTCTCACTGAAGCTCAGGTGACAGCGCTTGAGCGCAAGCAGCACGATGATGAAGCCAGCGGAGAGATAGAAACGCATCATCCTGGCTACCTAGGGTCGCAAGATACCTTCTACGTCGGCACGCTCAAGGGCGTTGGCAGGGTGTATCAGCAAACCTTCGTTGATACCTACTCCAAGGTGGCCTGCGCCAAACTGTATACCACCAAGACGCCTATTACTGCGGCTGATTTGCTCAATGATAAGGTGTTGCCGCTGTTCACTGAGCATGAGCTTCCAATGCTACGGATATTGACCGATCGGGGCACTGAGTATTGCGGTAAGGCCGAGCAGCACGATTACCAGTTGTATCTGGCCATCAATGACATCGAACATACCAAGACCAAGGCCCGTTCGCCGCAGACCAATGGCATCTGCGAGCGGTTCCATAAAACGATATTGCAGGAGTTCTACCAGGTCACCTTCAGAAAACGGATCTACGACTCCATGGAGGCGCTTCAATCCGAACTGGATAAATGGCTCGAACACTACAACACTGAACGAACCCATCAGGGCAAAATGTGCTGTGGCAGAACACCAATGGCCACTTTGCTCGATGGAAAATCGGCTTGGCTGGAGAAGTCGCTGAGCTGATTTTGACCTGACAGTCACGTCGAGAAAAGCGGGTAACTGTCAGGTGAAGTCTGAGCTACTACATATATATTTAGTGGGGCTAGCACTTCCTAAACTAGCCCCACTGTTTTCCCTTAGCTTAAGAAGCGTCGGCTAAATGTGCTGTCCTCAGCTTGTTTACCCCTGATGATTTCGTAACCGATTCCGGATGCCACACCCATTAGTTCAGCAGCGTCTTTCTTGTCCTGAACGTTTTGATTGTCAATCATATGCTCGCCCTTTACTTCGATCATGATGTAAGAGTCATCGTTCTTCTTGATTAAGAAGTCAGGATAGTAGCTGCGAACGCTTTGAGTTTCAGTGTCTACATAATGAAT
The DNA here is from genome assembly GCF_000422645.1 of Ferrimonas futtsuensis DSM 18154. Lineage (GTDB taxonomy): Bacteria > Pseudomonadota > Gammaproteobacteria > Enterobacterales > Shewanellaceae > Ferrimonas > Ferrimonas futtsuensis. Next base: position 18,897 of record NZ_AUGL01000034.1, on the reverse strand, counting down.
CACGAAGTCGCTTTGACCATGCGTTAACATGCCGGTAAACCAAATATTTTTGACTTTATCTTCATGAAGCATATCCCAAAAGAACTTACGCTCTGGAGTTGAATCGAAACAGTAGTTGTTTAGATGGAAACTCTTGTCAGCTATACCGCCCTCTTTAAAGCTAGATTTGCTGATGATCTTGTCTTTGGCTGCAGTGATCGAATAGTAACCAGGGTCAATAGGTGGCTCCTTGACGAGCTCAACCTCAAATTCTTCAGCAATAATCTCTGATTCTATGTCATACATGGACTTGAATAAACGAGGTATCACGTGGTCATAAAGCACTTCGTTGAACTGATTAACAAGTTCAAGAATACCTTCAAAGCCCTCTTCTGTTCCTTTAATTACTTTTTCAATCTGTAAACAAGGCTTGTTCAAATAGCGCGCGATATCAGCAACTAAAGACAATCTAGAAAAAGTGCGTTGCTCTTTAAGATAAGAAATATCTTTGCGGACACGATCTTTGGCAGTGCCAATATCATCGGGCATCACAAGCCCTTCTTGGGTCTCGTGAATTAATCGGTAATCATTAAGCTCTATCTCATCTAAACCGAGCTTGTAGCCACCTTTTATATTTTCTTTTTCGATGAGCTTGAACTGCCGACGTACGCGCTTAATCGGGATCTTGATAGGTGGCTGCTCTACCTTGACATGTACCGTTTGTTTGTTCGGATCGGGCTCTTTTAGTTCCTCGGTGGAGATTCGGAAGTTAGCCTGCAATTCCTTATCCAGTAGCTTCATGTTTTCTTGGGTCAAGAATACTTGGCCAGTGTGTTGAACATCTCCTATGGCACGTAAACAGCGCATTGTTGCTTGTAAAACGAATACCTTGGATTTAGGCTCACGGTAGAGGGCGACCGAGAACAGAGATCGACAGTTCCAGCCTTCTCTGCCTTTATTTACCAACAAGATAAATTGCTTTTCTGATTTGGGCGTGTCGAGGCGGTTGAATTCACGAATGTCATCGTTTGTTGTGAGTTTTTTGTCACCCACGTTAACCAAGATGCGATCCGATGAGATACCACGATCTGCGAGAATCCGCTCTACTGCAGGACGAACCTCGTTGTTTATCTCTTCAATAGTGGTACCAAAGATCGCCATTTTCGGTAGCATGTTTTCTGGTCGACCGATGGTGTCGGCTTGCTCTAAGAACTGATCAACCGCGATCTCGAGAAACTCTTCGTGGCGCGTGTTACTGTAACCATTGAGCTTTACTTGTTTGAGATAATTATTATCAATCGCTTTTCGAAGGCCATAGGAATATACTACTTCTGGCAGCACGTCTTTGCCTACATAAGGAGTACCGGTATAGTTGTAACAGCCTACTACACGGGTGCCTGCTGCTTTTAAGTTGACAGCAAGTTCATCAATTGTTTTGCGAAGCGAGTTGGCTGTGTTATCTGCTTTTACGCCCATGTCCTTGGCGAGTTTTGTTCCAAATGCGTGGTGAGCTTCGTCAACAAAAATTCCGAGCTGTGGAAGGCGTAAGATTTTGTTGAAGCGCTGATTAGCTACAAGTCCTGTTTCATCCTCGGGAGTTACGGCCATTGTTTCTTGGTCTAGTTCAAGCATTTCGACCATTTCATCACCAACGTCGCCTAGTCCCTTGTACATATTTTTTGAGGAACTATATAGTTTATCTACAGAGGATTTTCCTTTGTTGTCGCGGCGAAGGATTATCTTTTGACTATTTGAGATTATGATATTAAATCTTGAGCCATCAATCGTATTCAGAGATATGTTGGCGTCTTCAAGATAATGAAACTTGAATTCAGCAACGAAAGGTAAGTACTCAGCTGGTACAACCTTAGAGTGATCGAATGATTCTATTTCCCTTAACGATTGCAGTACCGTTTTGTCCGGAGCAAAAATGAGAGCGTTCTGAATGAATCTTTCATCATCACTTTTTTTGCCCCCTGCCAGAAAATCATAAAAAATACAGGTTGCCATCAAAATGGTTTTGCCTGTGCCCATTGTCAGGGCGAATATGTAGTTCGGATAAAGGCGGCCACCATTGCTGGCCTTCATTCTTTTAAAAATGCCTTTATAATTATCCTCTGACATTTCCCATGAGAGCTCTTCAAATAAGCTGAATTGATCGCTATCTTTTTCAATTCCTCTAATTCTTCCTTCAAATTTTCCTTGGTTGGAAAACCAGTCATCAAATAGCTGATACACTGGTTTGTTATTCAGGTACTCTTTGAGGAAAACATAAATCTCTAATGCCTCAAATTGAGGTTGGCGCAAGTAACTTCCAGGTCGGCTAGGCTCATTAAAGTCTAAAAAGGCTTTTGAAACCTTCGAGTAATAAGTGCGGACAAGACCTCTTTTTAATCGATAGAAATTATATAGGTGAACGTAAAATGCGTTACCCAAATCAAAGCTTTGTGAGGAATTATTAATCATGATTAATTACCTCTTCATAAGACTCGGAAAGAAGATCCGTAATTTTTATCTTGATTTTTCCTGCGCTCTCTGGGATGTCATAAGTTCCACTCACGAAATCGTCCTTCGTTGGGATGTCAATGACATCAGGCGTCATGGAATCACCGTTGTAATTCCAGTCAATCATAATGGATTCGACCATTTCACGCCATTCGGAGATGTCTTCTTTCTGTTGGCTTAATTTTTGCAGTAAGTTTCTAGGATAAAACTCCTCTACCCTGAGTTCCCCACAACTTATTTCTATAGAAGCTTCAGAATCATATTTGAACGTAAGTGATGACTTGTCTCGCAATATATCAACTACCTCGACGTTCATTTTAAATCCAGACTCATTTTCCAATGTTGCCCCAAGGCCTGGTTCGTGACCCATACATACCAGCATAATGCTTTCAACGGGCTGATTTGGAGCATTTTCTTTGCGTTCTTCGAATTGCTTATAAGGGAGATTGACAATGATTTCGTTCAGATCCTCTTTTGTAGCAATACGGTTTACTGGCATGATTTTTACTTTGAAACCGTCTTTTTCTCCGTCGTAAGCATTATTTGTTCCTAAAGGCTGAATTTCTAATGCATCAATAATCAGATCTTTAGCTTCTATAGGGTTTCTAAAAATATCGTAGTTATTTACGTTATAAATCTCAAAGCTGACACCGGCGGAGGCAAGGCGCTTTGTCGTAGTTTGAATGGAGCCAAGGTTAATGTCTGCACCAATGAACCTGCGACCAAGATTGTTAGCCACTGCTTGTGTTGTGCCTGAGCCCATAAAAAAGTCAAAGACTAAGTCTTTTTTATTTGTGCATGCGCCGATCAGCCTCTCTAAGAGTGGCTCCGGTTTTTGAGTAGGGTATTTTGTGTCTTCTTTTGCTTGTGAGTTTACGGGATTTATATCATCCCAAAAGGATTGAATGGCCTTACCCTTGCTTTCGTCTAGATATCTTTTGTAACGTGGCATTCCGTTACTGGTAAGTACGATTCTACCCGCTTTACAAAGATCATCAATATTCTCTTGGTTCCACCTCCAGTGAGTCCCTGGAGGAGGAGTAATCTCTTTTCCATAGAAAATTCTACTGGGGCCGTCTCCCGGAGCTGTAGAGTTGTCTAAGGTATATCTTCGTCCATCACTATCCATTTTACTGTAGTGGGATTTTATATAAGATTCGTCCAATTCGTTAAATTGAGGTATAAATGTCCAGTCATCGCTCTTTGTGTAAATTAGAATTGTGTCTTGAATGTTGGCGAAGTGACTCGTAGCAGATCTACTAGATAAACGTTTCCATTGAATTTCGGCTCGAAAGCAGTTGGTTCCGAATATTTCATCTAAGATGCACTTCAAGTGATGATTTTTTCGATAATCACAATGAAGCGCTAAAGTAGCTTTTGTAGACAATAACTCTTTAGCTAGGCAGAGTCTCTCATACATGAACTGCAGGTACTCATCGTTAGACCATATATCAGAATATTGTTTTTCTTCTAAGGTGCCTATATCGCCTGATACTTTTTTTCCTTTTAGTTTGATGCTTTTTTTATAGTCGGCTTTTGAATCAAACGGTGGATCAATATATATAAAATCCACTTTGCCACGAAATTCTTTCAGCAGGTGACTCATTACCTGAAGGTTATCTCCCCAGAATATCTTGTTGATCCACCCAGAGTCATCCTCTTGACCATAGACTTCTTTTAGTTGTGCTGGGAAGTACTGTGTGGAACGAAAAGGGCGCTTTCCTTTCCAGTTCAACATTGGGTAGCCTTTGATAGGCTCGAATTCGTAGTTTTCTATGTTGGCTTGGTCGTTATGCATCGTTGCAATCTCTTAATGTATGTGTTGCACCTTAGCTATCGCTAAGCGCAAAATTCCAATTCCTACGGTCGCAATAGCGGCGCGCACTGCAGTCAACGCAGGCCTTATCTGGTCGCGATTTGAGCGAAAAATCTTTGTTTTCAATCCTGTCGACAATGGTATCAAACCCTTGGATGGTTTGATCGATTGCCGAGCTGTTTTTGTTAAAGCTGATGGTCGGTAAGCCTGTGGTCTCACCCGTGAAATACAGGTGCATCTTGTCGACTTTGTAGTCAGTGTTCTTTTCAACCAGGTACGCATAGATCTCTAATTGACGTTGATGGTGCAAGATGCGATCTCGGTCCTTCTCCATATTCGGCTTTCGCTCCGACTTGAAGTCGACGATCTCGACGCTATCATCATCGCCCTTGATCAAGTCAACGCTCCCGGTCAGGACATAGCGCTCCTTGACTAGCGAGATGCCGACTTCAGTCTCTTTGATGTCGCCCCACTCCGAGTCCTTACCTGTTACGTAACGCATCACATGTTGTAACGCTGCCCCTAAAGTCGACTCCCCCAAGTACATCCGCTCTCGGTTAGCCAAAGCCTGATAGTTGCTGTGTAACCAGGTTTCGATGTTGTCTTGTGTGAGCTGCTCGGATTCTCCGCGGATCGCCGCCTTGTGAACATCTTCGAGCGTTTCATGAATTAAGGTACCAAACAGCATCGGGCTTGCCTTGACCGGCTGAAACTCCAGTTCCTTGAACAAGCGATATTGCTCAGCGCAAGTCTCGAACATGGTGATGTGGGAGGTAAAGGCGTACTCGTATTTGATGTTGACATCCTTAACTTGCTCTAACTCAATCTCGGCGATCTTATGCTTAACATCGCGCCAATATGGGAGTTTTTCCGTGTGATCAGTGAAGTGACGGGAAGGAGTCTTGCCGTGTCCAGATTTTTCTTGGCCAGTGAGCACCAATAGATTTTGTGCCCGAGAAAATGCGGTGTAGAACAAGCGCCAGAAGTCAAAATATTTTGTGTACTCTAATGGTTCGAACGTTGGCTTTGCCATGTACTGATGTTCGATGATTTCATCCAAATCGGAATACTGCTTGCGCGGGACAGCTTCGAGAGAGCCTACAAAGACAATCGGGAACTCAAGCCCCTTGGACTGGTGAATAGTCAGGAAAGACACGGATCCAGAAGGGGCGTACTCAGACATGTCCTCATACTCATCAATCCCTCCCTCAAACAGGAACTTAAGGAAATTGTCAAATAGAGAGTTCAGGTTTGAAACCAAGTATTTAGGGTTAAGCACGCTTACATAATGTAGATACTCAAACTTACCGAGCATGCGGCTGAGTTGGGCGAGATTGCGTTGTGCACGCTCATTACCATTCTTTTGTTCTAGGTATTGCGAAAACAGTGGGAATTGAAGCAATTCATAAAAAAGGCCTAAGAAAGCAGAGTCGGCGTTCTTAGTCATACCTATATGAGACTTTGCTTTGCGTTTACACCAGTCAAGTAAGTCAGCCTGCTCTGGCTCTTTTAGCTTCCCCAAAAATGGGGCTAGGCACTTCTTTTCATAGTAACCCCAGATCGACAAAGCCTTGCTGTGGGCAGCCTTCTTTTTACGCTCTGCCATTATCATCGGGAACACCATTTGCAGAGCTCCCAGCACGTAACGGATCTCTTCACGTTCAAAGAACAAGTTCGCTCGAGGAGAGTAGACCGGAATACCTTTATCCTCGAGCGCTTGAGCTAGAGCACTAACCTTGTCTGACTTAACCGAACGGAACAGAAAAGCCGCCTGGTTCCAATCGGAAAGCCTCCCTTCCTGCTTGAGATGCATCAGCATTTGATAGACGTCTTCATGCCAATCATCCCCCTCAGGGGTGATGGCACTGACTACCGTTGGGCCATCTTTAAACACATCATCACGAGATGTGATAGTTTTCGGATAACGATAGTTAACCCCTTCCTGCAACCAAGCCTTATCGCTCATATAGGCATCATAAAAACCAACGATGTCGGGGTGAGAGCGATAGTTGACGGACAAACGAATCTGCTCACACTCTCCAGGTGCGAACTGATCGGGAAACTCAAGAATGTTGCGAACACTCGCACCACGGAAGCGGTACAGCGCTTGGTCATCATCCCCGACCACACACAAATTGCGCTTTGCCCCCATGAGTCGCTGCAGAAGTTGCTCTTGAATGGTGTTGGTATCTTGGTACTCATCGACCATCAAGTAATTAAGCTTGTTTGTCAGCTCCTCAAGGACTTGCGGATGTTGCTGTAGCAATATCAAGGTTTCAAGCTGGATGGAGGAGAAATCCAGCGCATTGTGCTCTGCCAATAAACCTTGATAAACCTTATATGCTCGCCCCAATGCGTTGATGGCCTCGTCAGCTGAATCGAGCAGCTTATCAATATCAAGTACCTCTTCGGAGGCTTTGTTGAGCCAGCCCAGCAAATTTTCGGACTTTGCCCATGCCGGGATCTTATGCTGTCCCTGGATGTGCTCAATACCCTCAATGTCTTTGAACTCGCGGAGCCTTTGATACAAGAAGTACTGCTGATCAAACTGATCCATCAGCACAAAGCTGCGCTTAAGACGAGTAAAATCTCGGTACTCTTCAAGTATCCGCAAGCAGATTGAATGGAAGGTACCCAGGTACATGTCGTTCACATTGAATCGCAACCCGACTTCCAGAAGCCGGTTTGAGATTCTAGTCTTCAGCTCTTGCGCAGCTTTCTCAGTGAAGGTAACTACAAGCAGTTGCTCTGGTTTGGCGCCATGAGCCTGGATGAGGTTCATGATCCGCTCAACGAGCGTAAATGTCTTACCTGAGCCAGGGCCAGCGATAATTAGGAGTGGCCCTTTAGTGTGAACAATCGCTTTACTCTGAGAAGGGTTTGGTGATGACATAACGATCCCTGTTATGAGGAAAACAGGATGTAAGCTATATCACTAAAGATTTTTCTTATAAAGAAGCTGAAAGCAGGTTCATGAAGCAATGCAACAACATAAACCGAGAAGCCAACCTAGAAGCGACGGCTCAGAAAGCACAAAAGGTTAGCAACCACTACGGCGCTAACCCTTCGTATATATGGTGGCCCCTGGGGGACTTGAACCCACGACCAAGCGATTATGAGTCGCCTGCTCTAACCAACTGAGCTAAGGGGCCTAATTGTTTTGGTTGGGTTTGCACCCAACTAGGCCGAAGAGTATATCCAAGGGCGGCAGGCTTGTCATCCGCCTGAACCTTCCACCGGTGCGTTTGGTTAAGAAAACGCCACGCTGTCAAGCCGTTTCGCATGAACAAAGGTCCTGTGATGTTAGGGAGGGAGGTTGATGGAGATCATGGTTGGGTTCTTGGGCCTATGTTGCTATGGAACTGTGGCGAAAGATTCGCCAATGGAGTGCCTGTCAAGGTACGGCCCACTAGGAGCGCAGAAGGAGAGTCAGGATGAAAGCGTATAAAAAAGTATTGATTCCGTTAGATTTCCACAGCGACAACGACCAGATCATTGCCAAGGGTAAGGCCTTGGCCGAGATTAATGGCGCCAGTATCTACCTGCTGCACGTCAATGAGCCGATGGCTGGCATCTACACCTTCGAGGCGGTGAGCTTCGGTGATGAGCTGGAAGCCTTTAAAGACAAGATCCGCAGTGAATCCCACGTACGTCTGGGCAACTTTGCCGAAGAGATGGGCGTGGCCGATTCCGAGCAACTGATCCGCGAAGGTAAGGCGGCCACCGAGATTGAAGATGTGGTTCGCGAGCTGGATATCGACCTGATTGTGATGGGAACTCATGGGCATTCCGGCCTGCAGCGTCTGCTGGGTTCCACCGCCAACAGTGTCCTGAACCACGTTGATTGCGATGTGCTGACTGTGCGTATCCGCGACTAGGTGTCGTGCTGGTGCCTTGATTGGGTGATTGCGAGTGAACGAAGAGCGGGCCAGGGTCCGCTCTTTTGTGTCTGGACCTGGGTGAGTGGCTTGTCATCGGGCAGTGACTCACCGACCTTTCTCCTACAATTAATAGGGATATGGCGAGTTTCTGAGCCGGGCCTCGATTGGAGCCCGGCGCGAGTGAAAAGGGAGGCTGACTATGTGTAACTATAAGAAGGTTCTCATTCCGGTTGATTTTCACGATGACAATGAACGGCTGGTGGCCAAGGGCAAACGCATCGCCGCCGATAACAACGCCGAACTCTTCCTGCTGCATGTGGACGAGTCCCTGTCTGATCTCTATCTGTTTGAGGCGGCCAGTTTCAGTGGTCACCTGAAGGAGTTTAAGCAGGACCTGAACCGCCGTTCTCAGGAGAAACTGGCGCAGCTTGGTGGTGATCTGGGCGACAGCCATCTGCTGGTTCGAGAGGGCAAGGCCACCGGTGAGATTGAGAAGGCGGTGAAGGAGCTGGGCATTGACCTGCTGGTGATGGGTTCCCACGGTCATTCCGGCCTGAGAAGGTTACTGGGCTCCACCGTAAACGTGGTGCTCAACCATGTGCATTGCGATGTGCTCACCGTGCGCACCAAGGCTGAAGACGCCTAGAGGTTTTAGTCTCTGTCAGGCGGTCGATTCAACCTGCGTCCGCAGCTGCAGCTTGTGTGCCAGCAGCACCACTAGGGCGTAGCTGACCAGGCTGCTGGCCACCACCAGCGGCCAGCCTCCCAATTGCCAGATGGGCAGCAGCACAAAGCCACCCAGGCTGGCCCCCAGATAGTAGTGCACCAGGTAGAGGGAGCTGGCTTTGGCCCGCTCCCGGGTGGCCTGTTTGCCCACCCAGGAGTAGGCCAGGCTGTGCACCTGGAAGAACCCCACCGAACACAACAGCAGTCCCAGTACAATTACCGCCAGGTCGTGAGACAGGGTGATCACCGTGCCCACAATCAGGAACAGGGCGCCGGTCTGCATGCCTGCCGGGGCGGTGAAGTAACGCAACCAGCGGCCGGAGAGCTGGGCGGAGACGCTGCCGGCCAGATAGGTACAGAACAGCAGGGAGAGCTGGGCGGTGGTCAGGTTCCAGGGGGCCTGGGCCAGCTGGAAGCCGAGTACGGTAAACAGGTTGACGAAGGTGCCGAAGGTGATGCCGGCAATCAGAAACGCCGGTTGCAGCTGCTTGTTGTGCAGGTGGTCCATCAGTCCGTGCCAAGCGCACTTCAGCGAAGGGGTGACGCTCTGGAAGTTCTGCTGTCTTGGCAGCAGCCACCACAGCATCATAGCGGCGGCGCAGCTCAGTGCCACCAGAGTCATAAAGGGCACCTGCCAGCTGTCGAACTGACTGGCGAGACCGCCCACCAGCCGGCCGCTGAGGCCTCCTACGGCGTTGGCGGCCACGTAGCTGCCCAGGGCCGCGGGCAGGCGGGCGGCACCGATCTCCTCCGACATCCAGGCGGCGGCCACCGCCACAAACCCGGCCAGCATCACGCCGTGGAGGATGCGCAGGGCGATAAACCACTCCACCTGATTGGTGGTGAGAATCGCCAGATTGATCAGCGGCAGACTGGCCAGTGACAGCAGCATGATGGGACGACGGCCCAGGGCGTCGGAGAGCATGGCCCAGGGGATCAGCGACAGGGCCAGGGCCAGAGGGGCGCCGGCGTGCAGCCAGTTGGCGGTGGAGGCGTCCAGGCCGAAGGTGTCGGCCAGCTGCGGCAGCATCGGCTGGGCCACATACAGGTTGCAGAACACCACCATGGCCGCCAGGGTAAGGGCGGTCAGGGCACGGTAATAGTTGCGTCCGTCCAGATGAGCCATGGGAATACCGGGTGTGAAATCTGCCGTCAGCATACTCCTGTCCAGCAGCGCGGAATAATACAAATCATCAATGAAATCTTAATCGACGCAGAGAGCAGCCGCTTTCACTGGTGATTTCTTTTTGGGGGAGATCTTCAGGCCCGGGTCAATGAGGTCGCTTTTGTGTCCTATCGATGGCATGTGGTTGACCATATGTTGGGGTCTGAATTTTACGGGGGCGCTCCTTAACGCACTCACTTGGTGCTGACCAAAGGGTGGGACACGGAGCATTGGAAGCGATGTCTCATCGTCAATTACAGTTGGGCCTGGCGCTGTTGATGCTGGTGGTGGCGACCATATTGCCCGACTGGCAAACCCGGGTCGGGGTGGGGATGCGCTGGCTGCTGGTGTATCTGCCCTGGATACTGCTGGGGGCGGCCGGAGTAACGGCGCACATCTATGGGCTGAAGAAGTTCAGCCTGATGGTGGTGCTGTGCCTGTTGCTCTACACCCTGTGTCGACACCACCTGATGGTGCTGCAGCCCGGTCATGACAGTCAGATTCTGTTTTGGGAGTTGTGCCTGCTGGCACCGCTGCTGATCTTCCTCTATGACCAGTTGCCGGATCACTGGCTGTTCGACGGCTACTATCTGGCTGTGCCTCTCTCTCTGGCTCCCTGCGGGGTTTTACTGCTGCTGCACCAGTCTGTGCCGGAGCTTGAGCGCAGAATGCTGGAGTCGTTGATGGAGGGCCTGGGCGGCTATCCGGCTCCCTGGCTGGCGCTGTTGTTGCTGCTGCTCTACTTCGCTCTGTGTGCCCAGACCCAATACCGTAATCAGGACAAGGGGGACTCCGCCGCCCTGTTGTGCCTGACCGCCCTGGCGCTGTTGTTCAGCAACTACGACATCTCCGGTTTCTCCTCCCTGGTGTTCACCTACTTGGGGTTGGCGCTGTGGACCCTGCTGCTGTTTCACGGTTTTCAGGTGGTCTATTACGACCCGCTGACGGAGATCCGCAATCGCCGTCGCCTCCACGCGGTGCTCAGTGGCCGGGGTGGGCGCTATCAGTTGGCCATGGTGGACATCGATCATTTCAAGCGTTTCAACGACACCTTTGGTCACGATACCGGCGACCATGTGCTGAGAATGGTGGCCCAGCGACTGAATCGCATCGGCGCCGGCGGGGTGGCGTTTCGCTATGGTGGTGAAGAGTTCACCATAGTGTTCCCTACAGCCGACCGGGCTACCTGCCTGGCCGCCCTGGCGGAGGTGCGCATGTCCATTGCCGCGTATCCGTTTCGCATCCGCTCCCGTGCGTCCAAAGGCAGGGTGGGGCGCCTGGGCCCCGCAGGCAAAGAGGTGCCGCCCCAGACCATCACGGTGTCCATTGGTCTGGCCCAGGCTGAGCCCAGTGATGCCAGTTATGAACGGGTGATCAAGCGCGCCGACATCGCCCTGTATGAGGCCAAAGAGGCGGGACGCAACTGCATCCGCACCGATGCCATGGTAGGACGAGCTGCCCGAAAGAGTGCGGCTTAGTATCTTCATTGTGGCGAGTATGGCAATCCGGTGTCTGTGGTTTTAGACAGGCCCGAGTAGGAAAGTCACTGGACCCCGGCGTGCGCCGGGGAGACGATTGTGCGTGTGGAGGGCGCGGCACGCAGTAGTAACGGATTGAGGTTGCTGCTGACTCGTCGCTAAGAGATCCACTGCGTTTAGTCGCTGCTGCAGATTCACAGAGAGTTTAGATTCAACCCATGCGGCTCCCCTTAGTACTGTCATTGTGGCGAACGCCGCAATCCAGAGTCTTTGGTTTTAGGTGGGCCCGAGCAGGAAAGCCACTGGACCCCGGCGTGCGCCAGGGAGACGGGCGGGTTGTCATGCCGGCGAAGGCCGGTATCCAGAGTCTTCGCTTTTTTCTGACGTCGAGCAGGAAAGTCGCTGGACCCTGGCCTGCGCCAGGGAGACGGGCGGGTTGTCATGCCGGCGCAGGCCGGTATCCAGTGTCTGTGCTTTTTATCTGCCAGACACGGTGAGAGGCTCCCATCTGGCAGATGACAATAATGTCATTCCTAGGGGATGGGCAGCGCTATAATCCAATCCGGTAAACGAGGCCGGCCGCGCAGTTTTCACCTGGTGTGTGATCGATAATGGGCGCCACCGAGCGCCGGCTGCGCTGAATTCAGAACAAGAAAGAGACCCCTATGGCCGAGAAGATTATCTTTGACACCGATCCAGGCATCGATGATGCCATGGCCCTGCTGTTTGCCCACGCCCTGCCCAACATCGACATGGTGGCGATCACCACGGTGTACGGCAACGGCACCATTGAGGATTGCACCCGCAACGCCTGCTTCCTCAACGACAAGTTCAATATGGGTGCCACCGTGGTGCGCGGCGCCGAGGGGCCGATTACCCGCGAGCCTGTGGGCCCCACTGTGGTGGTGCACGGTGAACACGGCCTGGGTACGGTGGAAGCGCCCATGGATCAGCCGATCAATATCGACCCTCGTCCCGCCCATGTGTACATGAGCGAGATGACCCGTGCCCACCCGGGGGAGATCACTCTGGTGGCGGTCGGCCCGCTGACCAATTTGGCGCTGGCATTGGAGTACGACCCTGAGATCGTCCACAACGTCAAAGAGGTGGTGATCATGGGCGCGGCCTTCGGCAAACAGGGCCACAGCGGCAACATCTCTCCCGTGGCCGAAGCCAACATCTATGACGACCCCCATGCCGCCGACCAGGTGTTTACCGCCGACTGGCATGTGGTGATTGTCGGCCTGGATGTAACCCATCAGACCTTCTTTACCGGTGACTACCTGGACAAACTGCGCGACGCTGCCGGTGACGTGGGTCAGTTCATCTGGGACGTCAGCCGCTTCTACCTGAAGTTCTACTCTGAGCGCGTCGGTGTCAACGGCTGCCATGTGCACGATCCTTCTGCGGTGGCCTATGTGGCCGACCCCAGCCTGTTTACCACCCGCAAAGGGCCGGTTCGTGTCGTGACCGAGGGGCCCGCCATCGGCATGACCATCCAGAAGACCGACGACAAGTTCTATCACCACGACCAGTGGTCCTCCAACCGCGCCCAAAGCGTGTGCGTTGAGGTGGAGAACGAACGCCTGCTCAAGCTTTACTGGGACAGCATCCTCAGCCTGGCCTGAGTTTCAGTTTGTCGCGGGACAGGTCGCTCTTAGCGAAGGATTCGCCAGGGAATCTATCCCGCTGCGGTGCCATTTCAGGTACTCTGTAGCACAACTGTAGATTTGGGCACCCGGTGCCAGCATAACCTTAGGGGAAGAGATAGGATGTCGCATCGCCTGATCCAGCTTGGTATGGCGCTGTTTATGCTCATCAGTATGGCGGTGCTGCCAGGATGGCTGGCGGCGGCCGGTGGCGAAGTGCGCTGGCTGCTGGAGTATCTGCCGTGGGTGCTGCTGGGCGCGGCCGGCCTGGTCAGTTTCGTCTATGGACTGAAGAAACTCAGCTTCATGGTGATGGTGTGCCTGGGGGCCTACGCCCTGATCCGCAACGACCTGCAGGTGCCGCTGCCACAGGGCGATACCGAGCTGAAATTCTGGGGGCTGTGCCTGATTGCCCCGCTGCTGGTGTTCCTCTACGACAAGCTGCCCGAACGCTGGCTGCTCAGCGGCTATTACCTCTCTGCCCTGACGGTGGCCCTGTTGCCCACCGGCCTGTTCTATCACTTCTTCAGCAGCGATCCAGTCGGTACTCACCAGACGCTGGCGGGCTGGTTCGAGCCTCTGGGTGGCTACCCCGCCCCCTGGCTGGCACTGTTGTTGATGGGACTCTATTTCGCCATCTGTGCCCTTTCCCAGAACCGCCGTCAGGACAAGGGTGATTCCGCCGCCCTGCTGTGTTTGATGGCCCTGGCATTGACCAGCTTCAACTTCGATGTGCCGGGGATCTCTTCGTTGATGTTCACCTGCCTCGGTGTGCTGCTGCTGGTGGTGTTGGTGCTGCACAGCTACCGTCTGGCGTTCTACGATCTGCTCACCGGTGTGCGTAACCGCCGCAGCCTGGACTCCCGCCTGAAGGGGCTCAGCGGTCGCTACCAGGTGGCCATGGTGGACATCGACCACTTCAAAAGCTTCAACGATACCTTTGGCCACGACGTGGGCGATGATGTGCTCAGGCTGGTGGCCCAACGCCTGACCAAGGTCGGGGCCGGTGGCACCGTCTATCGCTATGGCGGCGAGGAGTTCACCATCCTCTTCCCCAGCCGCGATCGCAAGCGCTGCCTGGAGGCGCTGGAGGCGATCCGTCTGGCCATCGCCGATTACCCCTTCTACGTGCGCGACAAGCAGCCCAATGGGCCGGTGAGACGGCGCAGACGGGAAGCCAAGCCTAAGACGCCGCCGCAGACCATTACGGTTTCCATGGGGCTGGCCCAGGCACGCTTCGATGACGCCAATGCCGAGGCGGTGATCAAGCGGGCGGACGAGTCGCTCTACCAGGCTAAGCAGGCGGGGCGCAACTGCATCCGTGCCGATGCCAGCTCCGGGCGGCGCCCGGCACGTCGGCGAGCCATGGCTTAAACCACCGAATTTTCGAAGTATCTCTTTAGGCGTAGTCGAAACATCTCAACTATCCTCTTTGGTGAAAACCAAAAAAAGTGAGCACAGGAGTGCTCCTCGCGAGGAACAGGATGTTGATATGTTGATACGGACGGTGCAGGGCACCTTGCCGGTGCTGCTGTGCTCCCTGGCACTGCTGCTGCCCCCATTGTTGGCTGGGTCCCACCCCGCCATTTTAAAGCTGGTCGCAGTCCTGCCCTGGCTACTCTTGTCTGCCGCCTGGCTGGTCAGCCGCCTCTATGCCCAACCCAAAGTCAGCTTTATCTTGCTGGTCTCGCTGGTGGCCTACAGCATCCTGGAGCTCTACCTGCAGAAACTGTTGCCCGTTGCTCATAATGAGCTGATGTTGTGGCTGTTGTGTCTGATGGTGCCGCCGCTGATCATCACCTTCGAGCTCATTCCCGATCTGATGGCCGGGGAGTCCAATAACTGGAAGTGTTATCTGCTGCTGGTGGCGGTGTTGACCCTGGGGGCGGTGATGCTGGTG
This sequence comes from Ferrimonas futtsuensis DSM 18154, assembly GCF_000422645.1. GTDB lineage: Bacteria > Pseudomonadota > Gammaproteobacteria > Enterobacterales > Shewanellaceae > Ferrimonas > Ferrimonas futtsuensis. The sequence goes on along the minus strand of NZ_AUGL01000034.1, from coordinate 3,798 downwards.
GAGATCCCAGCGGCCTCTGAGAAGCTGTTGTCCAGTCTTCCCGGGCTGGAGCGGGGAGCTCCGCCCCTGGCCGGACTGGTTCTGGTGGTGACCAGTATGACAGTGCCGCTGGCCATGCTGTTTCAGCGCCGGGAGAGCGTGGATATGGTGGCGTTGATGGCACTGCTGGTGCTGGGGTTTGGCGTCTGTGGTTTCGAGGTGGTGTCCATGCCCGAAGTGGCGTTCTCGGCACTGGGCGTGTTCACCACTCTGTTGCTGCTGTTGCACAGCTATCGGCTGGCGTTCTTCGATACTCTGACTGGGTTGCGCAACCGGCGAAGCCTGGAGTCCATGCTCAATGACTTGCCCCATGGGTTCCACCTGGCCATGGCGGACGTCGATCATTTCAAGCAGTTTAATGACAACTATGGCCACGAAGTGGGCGATGAGGTGCTCAGGCTGGTGGCTCAGTTGCTCAATGAGGTGGAAGGCGGCGGCAAGGTATTTCGTTTGGGGGGCGAGGAGTTCGTCATCCTGTTCCGCACCCGTGTTCGAGGCTGTTGCGCGAAGGCCTTGGAGGATGTGCGTCGCAAGGTGGCCAGCTACCCCTTCCGCATTCGTCGGCCACTGAATCAGCCTGCAGACCTTGATAAACAGGAGCGGGTCGAGCAGATTACCATCTCATTGGGTTTGGTGCAGCAGAGCATCGATGACCGCCATTTGGACGACGTATTGCGCAGGGCCGATGCCGCGTTGTACCGGGCCAAGAAACGGGGGCGGAACTGCCTGGTGGTGGACAATGGCCGTCCTTTCCCCTGGACGATCATTGGGCGGGGCCATACTCTGCCCTAGCATGGCGGCTTGTTACCAGATCCCCTTGGCTTTCACTCGGCTGGCTTTCTCAAGCCGGCTGTCGAGGTTGGCTGGCTCAGGTTCGGCGGCGGCAGTGCCTGGTTGAGTCAGCTGCCCCTTGAGTCCCTTAAGCTGAGACATCAGCTTCTCCTGGCCCTGCTTCAGCTGCAGCAGCGAGGGGCTGAAATCCGGCTGGCTTCGCCCCGGCAGAGCATCAATCTTCTCCATCAGCGCCTGCTGACATTCCACCAGTTGAGCCAGTTGTGCCTCCAGGGCGGGCAGGTTCGGCTCCACAGGGGAGGCCTGGGACTGGGGAATGATCGACAGCTTTTGCTCCACCTGCTCCAGCTGGCGGCTCAGGGCTCTCAGGTCGGTCGTCACCTCCGGTTTCGGGGTGGCCATGGCAGTTTTCAGCATGGAGGTGAGCTGTTGCCACTGGCCGTCGGAGAGGGCGCCGTCGCCGGACGGCGGCAGCCCGGCGTTGGTCAGACACTGCTGCAGGGCGGCTTCCGGGTTGGGTTCACCCAGGTGGGCACTGAGCTGCGCCGTCAGTTGGGGTGAACACTGGTGCAGGAACAGGCCGCTCAGATAGAGATCCCGGTGGAAGGCGTTGCGCCGGGCCAACTGAGCCTGGTTGTCGCCCCCCAGGCTTTTCTCCCGTTGCTGCCACTGGCGCAGCCGCTCCACCGCATGGCTGTGGCTCTGGTGCTGCTCAGGTTCCAGGGTAAAACTGCAACGTATACGCATACTGGTCTCAGACGGCTTCGGCGATGTGTGGCTCGGCGGCGTGGTAGCAGCAGATCTCCCGGCTCAGGGCTTCCTGTGGCTCCGGCACCAGCACAATCTTGTCCCCCAGGCTGGGGTAGGCCTCGCGGATGGCCGGCTCGATCAGGGTGGCGCCGCCCCCCACCAGGTAGATGCGGTTGGGGTTGCGGGCGAAGGTCTTGGCCTCGTAGGCCACGGCACTGCCCAGCTCGGCGATCTTCTCGTCGATTTTGCCCAATACCCACTCCAGCTTGGACAGGTCGTTGATGACGTCACCGACAAAGTCGCGGTCGTGGCGGCGCTTGATCAGTTCGTTGGCCACCAGGTAGCTGGCGTCGCTGTCGGCGGCGGCCAGGGCCTTGCGGGTGGCGTTGGTGATCATGGAGACGCCGATGTCGGCGTTGCCGTAGACGGCGGAAACATCGTCAAACTCACCGACGATCACCCCCATGTCCAAAGTGGTGCCGCCACAGTCGATCACCAGGGATTTGGTGTACGGGTTGACGCCGGAGTCCATCAGGGTGGTCAGTACCGCAGGCAGACTCTCCGGCAGCACCTGGACGTCGACAATCTCGAATAATTCGCCCTTGTTGAGGCTGATCTCGCGCATCAGGTTGGCCTTCTTGCGGGCGATGTTTTCCTCGTTCTTCTGGCAGTCGTCGGCGTTGTAGTACTCGGTGATGGGCAGGGTCACCAGGATGCTGACCGGACAGGGCTGGATGCCGGTTTGCAGCAGGGCGTGGTGCACCGACAGCAGGTTCAGGTCGTCGTACTGGAAGGCCACATGGGTGGTGGACAGCGCTTTGTCCGAGGTGGCGTCGTAGGTGTACTTGGTGCTGCCCACCTGGTAATTGAACACCTTCTTGTCGCTCAGCAGCGCAGCGCTTTTCCACTCCTTGCGGAAGGAGTTGGGGGAGGTGATGCTGCGCACCAGGCCACCCTCGATCCAGCTGATTTTTACGTTGGTGGAGCCATCGTCGATGGCGAACTTCATCTTGGCCTGTGGCATTGCGGTTTCCTGAAAATTAGCCCACTGCCTGGGCTAAGGCGACAGCTTGTTTCCGGAACTTAAATTTCCTGCCGAACATTGTGAATTTTTGCTGGCGGGAGAAAGCCACTGGCCCCCGGCCTGCGCCGGGGAGACAGAAAGGTTGTCATTGTGGCGAACGCCGCAATCCAGTGTCTTTGATTTTTGGAGAGGCATAGGAAAGCCACTGGCCCCCGGCCTTCGCCGGGGAGACGGAACACCCTCCGTCATTGTGGCGAACGCCGCAATCCAGCGTCTTAGATTTTGGAGAAGCACAGGAAAGCCACTGGCCCCCGGCGTGCGCCGGGGAGACGATTGTGCGGGTGGCAGCTCTGGTAGTTGTAGTGGCCAGCGGAGGTGGCTGCAGGTGGGCGGTAAGTAGGTTCTCTGCCTTACTGCCAGATTCGCAGGGAACTCATGCAATGCCATACGGTTCCCCTTAGCACAGTCATGCCGGCGCACGCCGGTATCCAGTGTCTTCGGTTAAAGAGGGGGATCCAAAGCCAATAAAAAAGGTTCATCGCGCATTACCGGGAAAAGCGGCTCGTATCTTCAGGAAGAAGTAGTCGCTGTCCCGGTATCCGTAGGCCATGCGCTTGATGACCTTTATCTTGTTGTTCATTCCCTCGAGCTTGCAGGTGTGCAGCCGATAGGTGGCTGAAGAGATGATGCCTTTGAGGTAGGGTTTGAGCTTCCTAGCGAAGCGGATGAGCGGTTCGATGCCGCTCTCGGTGACCTGTTGCCACCATAACCGCCACTGGCTCAGCGCTGCATCGGGACAGTCGGCATACCACTGCTCCTTCAACTGCTCCCGCATTAGATACACCACCATCAGCGATCGGTTCTCGGCCAGCAGTTCCTCCAGATAGGCATGCTGCTTGTCGGTCATGTTCTCCCGGTTCTTCAGCAGCACCCAGCGACCTCGTTTCACCCTTCGTCTCGCCGGTTTGTCCTGCCTCAGTTCATTGGCTCGGTCCACTCGCACCCGGTCCACCACTTCCCGGCCATATTTGGCCACCACATGGAAAAGGTCATAGACCACTTCGGCGTTGGGGCAGTGCATCGTCACCTCCAGGTCGAAGGCGGTATTCATGTCCATGGCTACCGCTTCGATGTGCTGGCAGTGCTCTCCCAGCTTCAAGAAGAACGGTCGTATCGCCTCTCGACTACGGCCC
>NZ_AUGL01000033.1 GCF_000422645.1 Ferrimonas futtsuensis DSM 18154 | reverse complement strand
CGACTCAATGAATTACTGAATTAACTTGTTATAGTCACTCAGTGCAACATTGATATATGAGATATCAATCCTGCGCGAGTGCCCACACAGATTGTCTGACTAATTGTTAAAGAGCGTGTCTCTCATCGAGACAGGAGGCGCATTCTACGCGACTCTCCGTGGCCGTCAAGCCCTAATTGCAAACTTTTCCAAGTTGCCGCTTGAGGCGTTTCGCTTTACTTATGAAGGCTTGGAGCATTCACTGAAAGCTAAGCGTCGTTTTCACCACTTAAGTTATCGACTAAAGCCGTTGGGCCCAGTGTTTTCTTAGTGGCTGACGCCTTGTTAACCATCATGTTTCTGCCTTATCGGCTTTTTGCCCGGTCAACGAGGAGCGCATTATAGGGAGGGATTTTTTCTTGGCAACCCCTAAAAAGATCATTTTCGATCGAACGAGCAGAGAATAGACAAAAGCACCCTTCCGGGTGCTTTTCAGATTGTTTTTCGACCGTCTACTTGTCGAGGTAGTTCTCTATCAGCTGCTGTACCTTGGGATTATCCCAATCCACAAAGCTGCGAACAAAGGCCACCAGTTGTCCCTGCTCATTGAGGATAAAGGTGGCTGGCACCAGATCCGTCGGCAACACCTGGCCCACCGCGTCGGTGGTGTCATACAGGGTGGAGAAGGACTCCAGGCCAAGCTCCTTAAGGAAAGGAGCGACCACCGCGGGATCGCGATCGATGGCCACCGGAAGCACTACCGCCCCCTGACTCTCCAGCTTGGTGCGGAATCGTGCCAGAGAGGGAAGCTCACGAACACAGGGTGGGCACCAGGTCGCCCACAGGTTCAGGACAACCACCTTACCCTTATAGCTGGACAAGGGAACCGCCTCGCCCTCAAGGTCTTTCAGCTCAATGACGTCCAGATCCTGAGGAAAGGTGAGCTGAACGAATCTCTGCAGTGCAGGGTCGTCTCCAGCCTGGTTCATTCCAGGGAAACCGAAGGCGCTGCCCGTGAGCAGCGCCAGCATAAGAATCAGGCCTCGCATCAGCCCTGTTTCTCCTTGAGCATCTTCGCCAGACGCTCACGGTCTGCATCGGTCATCGCCGTCGCAGCCTTGGCACTCTTCTGACGCTGAGCACGAATGAACAGCAAGCCCACACCGAGGCCGACAGCGGCAAAGGCCACCGGGCCCAGCCACAGCACCAGGGTGCGGTTGTCAAAGGCGGGACGGTAGCGAACGAAATCGCCGTAGCGGTCGGTCATATAGTTGACGATCTCATCGTTGCTCTTACCCTCGTCCACCATGGCATACACCTTCAGGCGCAGGTCACGGGCGACCGGGGAGTTGGAGTCGATCAGATTCTGGTTCTGACACTGGGGACAACGCAGCTCGTTGGCCAGCTGCAGCCCACGCTCCTTGTTCTCCACGCTCTTAAACTCGTAGGTGTCAATGGGGGTGGCGTGTACCGCCCCCGCCACCAGCAACAGACAGATAGCACTGGAGAACCACTTCAACAGAGCTTTCATCACGCACCTCCCTTGGCGGCCGCCGCTTCACGGCGCAGCTCGGCGATCATCGGCATAAAGGTCTCGGCCCAGTTCTGCGGACCGAGGACACCGGCAAAGCGATAGCGAACGACCCCGTTGTGATCCACCACGAAGGTTTCAGGTGCACCATACACCCCCAGATCCAGACCCAGCTTACCCTCTGGGTCATACAGGTTCTTGGTGTAGGGGTCACCGCTGTTGGCCAGATAGCGCAGGGCCAGCCCCCGCTCATCACGGTAGTTGATGCCGTAGATGGGGATATCACCCTTTCTGGACAACTTGTTCAAGAAGGGGTGCTCATACTTACAGGAGGGACACCAGGTGGCCCACACATTCAGCAGATACACCTCACCTTCCAGATCCTTGTTGGTGATGGTGACCTGGGCGTCTTCCAGAGACTCCAGGGTAAAAGTGGGTACCGGCTTGCCCTCAAGGGCAGAATCCAGCTCCTTGGGGTTGAGGAACAACCCCTTGTACAGGAACACCGCCATGCCGATGAAGATCAGCAGGGGGATAAACAGTAACGCGCGTTTCATAGCTCTACTCTAACCTCAGGCAGTCGCCACTTGTGCTTCGTCGACAGGGGCACTCTTACGGCTGCGAGCTCGCTTATCGGTCGCTGCCAGGGTACCGCCGATCATCATCAGGATACTGCCAAACCAGATCCAGCGCACCATGGGCTTGTAGTTCAGGCGCACGGCGTAGTCGGTGGAGTCCAGGGGATCACCCATGGTCACGTACAGATCGCGGAAGAAGCCCCAGTCGATGCCGGCTTCGGTCATGTCCATGGTCCGTACATTGTACTTACGACGATCCGGGTACAGGGTGGTCACCAGCTCACCATCCTGCATCACAGTGATACGACCCTGCTCCGCGGTGTAGTTAGGGCCCTGAACCATACGGGTCTCTTCATAGGTGAAGGTGTAGCCCGCCAGTTCATGGCTCTTGCCAGGCCCCATGCGCACGGATTTCTCTTCGGCGTAGTGGGACACCATGGCCGCACCGATGATCGCCATGGCAATACCCAGGTGAGCGAACTGCATGCCCCAGACGCTGCGGCTCAGACGCTTGGTGGTGAAGCCGCCGTTGGCTTCCCTGGTCTTGTTGTACAGATCCAGCATCAGGGTCAGCACAATCCACACTGCGGTGGCCACACCGGCGCTGACCCACAGGTTCATCTTGCCGTCGATGATGAAAGGCGTCGCCAGACCGGCAACCAGGGCCACAACCGCAGGCACCATCAGTTGGCGGGTTTCGGTATCTTTGGCTTTCTTCCATCGAATCACCGGCCCTATGCCCATTAGCACAAAGAGCACCAGGACTATGGGGTTGAATACGGTGTTGAAGTACGGAGGACCTACGGAGATTTTACCCAGACCCAGGGCATCGCCCAGCAGTGGGTAGAGGGTACCCAGCAGTACAGAGCCTGTGGCAACCACCAGCAGGATGTTACAGCCAAGCATCATGGTCTCTTTGGAGAACAACTCGAACTTGGCCGGGCTGGCAAACTCGGTCGCCCTTACCGCGAACAGGGTCAGGGAGCCGCCGATGGCCAGGCCCAGCAAGCCCAGGATCGCCATGCCCCGGGTGGGGTCAGCGGCAAAGGAGTGCACCGAAGTCAGTACGCCGGAACGCACCAGGAAGGTACCCAGCAGGCTGAGGGAGAAGGTGAAAATCGCCAGCAGGATGGTCCAGTTACGGAAGGTTCCCCGCTTCTCGGTCACAATCAGCGAGTGCAACAGGGCGGTGCCCACCAGCCAGGGCATAAAGGAGGCGTTTTCTACCGGATCCCAGAACCACCAGCCACCCCAGCCAAGCTCATAGTAAGCCCACCAGGAACCCAGGGAGATACCGCCGGTCAGGAAGATCCAGGCGGCCAGAGTCCAGGGACGGGACCATCGGGCCCAGGCGGAGTCCAACCGGCCGCTCAGCAATGCCGCGATGGCGAAAGCGAAGGCCACGGAGAAACCTACATACCCCAGATACAGCATGGGTGGGTGGAAGATCAGACCCACATCCTGCAGCATCGGGTTCAGGTCACGCCCCTCAGCAGGCACCATCGGCAGGAAGCGCTCGAATGGGCTGGAGGTCAGCAACATAAACAGGCAGAAACCCAGAGTGACCATGCCCAAGATGGCCAGAACCCGAGCCACAAAGGCGTCGTCCAGGTTGCGGCTGAACAGAGCAACGGCGGCACTCCATACTGCCATGGAGAACACCCAGAACAGCAGTGAACCTTCGTGACCACCCCAGATGGCGGCGATCTTGAACGGCGTCGGCAGGTGGCTATTGGAGTTGTGAGCCACATAGGCCACGGAGAAATCGTCGGTAACGAAGGCGTAGCCCAAAGCCACTACCGCGAGACCCATAAAGAGAAATGTGCCGTATGCCAAAGGCCGGCTGTAACTCACCAGGAAGGCGTCTCGCCTTGCCACGCCCACTAAGGGGACGATCGACATGATGGCGGCGAACGCCATGCCGATAATGAGTGCGTAATGTCCTAGTTCCGGAACCATGAATTACCTCTGCGAGGGAATGTATCCATATACGGCTGCGCGCCCAACTCGCTCAGCCGAACAGTGCTCATTGACGCCATTTTAGGCAGAGTTGCGCTGCTTGTCTGCCTTTAATCACGCTTAAAACGATGTAGCTCACACCCACGCGCCATGCGCATGCCCTGACGGTGCTGTGGCCTTTGACGAGGCAGCTTACAAAAAGTTTCCGCCATTGTTGTATTAGATTTACATTATGTGACCCCTACCTCAATTGCGGTGCTTCGCCAAGGTCAGATTTATGCAGCTATGGCGATTGAACGTGGTTGCCGTATAATCCATCTGCAAATTTTTTTAAGTTGGTGTGACGCGCCCCTGACTGCGAAACACTCCACGACTTACGCACATCACAGACTACAGAAGCAGCTATGACGACTTTTTGGATCGCAATCGCGGCACTGACCGCACTGGCTCTGCTCTTGGTTTGGCTGCCCTTTTTCCGACGTACCGCAAAAGGGGCCCAGCAGACTGAGCTACGCACGCAAACCAACGTAAAACTGTTTAACGAGCGTATTGCCGAACTGGAGGTAGATAAGCAGGAGGGCCGCCTGACCGAGGCGGAGTTTGAAACCCTCAAGCAGGAGCAGGAAATGAACCTGCTGCAGGACGTGGATGACGGAGAGAGCTCCGCCATTACCGACAACAGTCGCGGCCCTCTGTGGCCCGTGCTGATCAGCGTCATCGTCCTGGTCATCTCCGGCTACAGCTACATGGAACTGGGTCGTTTCGACGAGTGGCAGAACGCCCGCCCCGAATCCGCGCAGCAATCCAACCCTCACCAGGGTATGACCCCTGAGCAGATGCAGCAGATGCGCATCGCCCAGATGGAAAGCACGGTGATGAACGAACCTGACAACAGCCAGGCCTGGTTCTCCCTGGGCCATGCCTACATCTCCGGCGGCCAGTATCAGAAGGCCGTTGCCGCCTTCGATACCGTCATGGAGCTGGTTGGCCGTCACGCCGAACTCCTGGGCCCTCGCGCCACTGCCATGTACTACCTGGCTGACGAGAAGATGACCCCAGAGATCGACGCGGTGATCAAGGAAGCCCTGGAGAGCGACTTCAAGGATCCCTCCACCCGACTGCTACTGGGTATGGATTCCTTCTTCAACGCAAACTATGAAGATGCCATCCGTCACTGGGAGATCCTGCTCACCAGCCCCCGCGATGACTTTGACCGCTCTGCCATCCAGGCCGCCATCATGCAGGCCAAGAGCTTCCTGGGTACCGACAGCGTCGACAACCCCGAGCTGAACAAGGATGTGGAGGCCAAGGCCAAGAGCATCCACGTCTCCGTGTCTCTGGATGAAGCGATGGCCGCCAAGGCTCAGCCCGGCGCCAGCGTTCTGGTGATGGCACGCCCCATCAGCGGCGGCATGATGCCGGTGGCGGTGAAGCGCCTGAAACTGTCTGACCTGCCCACCCTGGTAGTGCTGAAAGACAGCGACGCCATGACCCCGGAGATGCTGCTGAGCAGCCAGCAGGCGGTGTCCATTGAAGTGGTGGTCAACCACGACTCCAACCCTGGTGCCACCCCCGGCGACCTGGTGGGCCGACTGGACAGTGCCGCCCTGGGCAGCGATGTTCAGGTGGTGATCGACACCCAGATTCAGTAAAACCGAATCAAGCGTCAGGTTTTCTTACGCCAGAAATGAACAAGGGCCCTTTGGGGCCCTTTTTGTTATCCGATTGCCAGCAGATTCAAGCAATAAAAAGGCCCGCACGGTGCGGGCCCCTTTTAACAATCTGGTCTGGATTACTTCTTCTCAGCCATGAACTCGATGGCAGCTTTGTAGTCTTCGTCGCTGCAATCCATGCACATACCACCTGGGGGCATGGCGTTCAGGCCACTCTTAACACTCTGGACCAGATTATCCATGCCCTTGGCCATGCGAGGCTCCCAGGCGGCAGCGTCGTTCAGCTTAGGAGCACCGGCAATGCCCATGGCGTGGCAGGTCTGGCAGGCCTTGTTGTATACAGCTTCACCTTCCTGAGCCATCACACCGGGAGCAGAAGCCAGCATAGCTACTGCAGCAAAAGCGATAATCTTTTTCATGCTACTTCGTTCCAAATTGTTGACATTTTTTATTAACTTGAGTGATATGCGTTCACAGTCAAGCTCGATATTAAAATAACACATACCTCACAGGCGTTCATCTTTTTTTGATATAAATCACCATTCTTGGAGGTGGGATGCAACTAATCCACCTTATTGAGAGTCATAGAAGCTAATCATTTGTTAATTCGCTTAAAAAGGGCCATATTCTGCCCCGCTGCCAGGCCATGTGATCCAGCGCGCCCTAGCAGTTGTTAAGAATGGGAGCAAGCCCAAGTTAACTTGTACCCAGTATGGTAGAATCGCCTTCAATCAGTTCAGGTGTGAATACGAGAGAATGCAGGACAGCGAAATACTACTCAGCGCCGAAGAGCTTACCTGTATCCGCGAAGAGCGGATCCTGTTCGACGGCCTCAGCTTCGACGTACGCGGCGGCGACATTATCCAGATTGAGGGCCCCAACGGCGCCGGCAAAACCAGCCTGCTGCGGATCCTGGCTGGCCTCTCCCGCCCCTACGCTGGGGATGTGCATTACAAAGGCTCCCCCACCAGCGACGTACGAGACGACTTTCACGAAGACCTGCTCTATCTGGGCCACCTGCCCGGAGTAAAGAGCGAACTGACCGCCGAAGAGAATCTTGCGTTCAACCTGAGCATCGCCGGCTATAACGAGGTGGACATCCGCGCCACCCTGGCCAAGGTGAACCTCACCGGCTTCGAAGAGCACCCTGCCGGTCACCTCTCCGCAGGCCAGCACCGCCGTATCGCCCTGGCCCGACTGTGGCACAGTGAAGCGCGCATCTGGATTGTAGACGAACCCCTGACCGCCATCGACAAACGCGGTGTGGCCGAACTGGAGCAGCTGTTCCTCGACCACGCCAGCCGTGGCGGTTGCGTCATTCTTACTACCCACCAGGATCTGCAACTGGTGGGGCCGGACCGGCTGAAGAAGCTGCGTCTTGAGTACCAATTTGACTAGGGGTCCGACAATGAGCCGAGATGTAAGCTATAGCCGGGCCTTCAATACGGTCCTGAAGCGGGATCTGCAGGTGGCCTTCCGTCACCGCAACGACATCTTCAACCCGCTTATGTTCTTCTTTATCGTGGTGAGCCTGTTCCCCCTGGGGATCGGCCCTGAACCTCAGGTGCTGGCGCGCATCGCCCCGGGGATCATCTGGGTGGCCGCTTTGCTCTCCGCCATGCTGTCCCTGGAGCGCCTGTTTAAGACCGATTACGCCGACGGCTCCCTGGAGCAGATGATGCTCAGCCCCCAGCCACTGTCTCTGATGGTGCTGGCCAAGGTACTGGCTCACTGGATCGTCACCGGTGTGCCTCTGATCGTAGCCTCTCCATTGCTGGCCACCCTGCTGCACCTGGAAAGCAACAGTTACGGTGCCCTGATGTCGACCCTGGCCCTGGGCACTCCGATTCTGAGCCTGTTGGGTGCCATTGGCGCCGCTTTGACGGTAGGCTTACGCAAAGGTGGCGTGCTGATCAGCCTGCTGATCCTGCCCCTCTATATTCCAGTACTGATTTTTGCCACCAGCGCGATAGACGCTGCGGGCATGAACCTGCCCTACACCGGCCACCTGTCTATACTGGCAGCGATGCTGGTGGGCGCTTTGGTCCTGGCTCCCGTCGCAATCGGGGCCTCTTTGAGAGTGAGTACAAACTGATATGTGGAAATGGCTTCACCCCTACGCCAACCCTGAGAAGGCGTACCAACTGGCCGGCAAGATGCTGCCCTGGTTTGCCATCCTGGCGGTACTGCTGATCGGCACAGGCACTGTATTGGGCCTGGGTTTCGCTCCGGTGGATTACCAGCAGGGTAACTCCTACCGCATCATCTTTATTCACGTGCCTGCGGCCTCCATGTCGATGTCCGCCTACTTCGCCATGGCCATTGCGGCCTTCATTGGCCTGGTGTGGCAGATCAAACTGGCCGACATCGCCGCAGCCGCCATCGCCCCCATCGGCGCCGTGCTGACCTTTATCGCCCTGTTCACCGGCGCCACCTGGGGCAAGCCCATGTGGGGAACCTGGTGGGTATGGGATGCGCGCCTGACCTCCGAGTTGGTGCTGCTATTCCTCTACCTGGGCGTGATTGCCCTGTACGCCTCGTTCGAGGACAAGGTCCTGGCAGCCAAGGCCGCCGGCATCCTGGCCATTGTGGGCTCCATCAACCTGCCCATCATCAAGTACTCCGTTGAGTGGTGGAACACCCTCCATCAGCCCAACGCCATCACCGTAGGCAAGAGCAACGCTATGCCTCCGGAGATGCTGATTCCACTGCTGTTGAACATCTTTGGCTTTGCCATGATGATCGGCGCACTGACCATTTTGCGCTTCCGCGCCGAGGTGCTGGCCCGCAACGCCATGCGTCCCTGGGTTCGCGACCTTGTTGCTGCTGAGGAGAAACGCTAATGAACTGGAACTTCCAATTTGCCGGCCTGTCAGAGTTTGTGGATATGGGCGGCTACGCCTTCTTCGTCTGGCTGGCCTATGGCGTGGCATTTGCTGCCCTGGGGTTGTTAGTGGTAAGTTGCCTCTCCCAGCGAAAGCGAGTCATTAAACAGATCAGCCAAAAGCAGGCCCGAGAAGAGCGTCTGCGTCAACACAGGAGCAAAGCGGTATGAATCCAAGACGTAAAAAACGCCTGGTGTTCGCCTCGGCACTGATCGGCGGTGTTGCGGCCATCGCCTCCCTGCTGCTGTACGCACTGAACAGTAATCTGGACCTGTTCTACACCGCCTCAGAAATTCATCTGGGCAAAGAGGGCACCGGCATCAAGCCCGAGATTGGCCAACGCATCCGCATCGGCGGCATGGTGGTCCCTGGCTCGGTGAAGCGCGACCCGGAAAGCCTCAAGGTGGAGTTCCAGATCGCCGATACCGGCCCCGCGGTGACCATCCGTTACGATGGCATGCTGCCGGATCTGTTCCGTGAAGGACAGGGCATCGTCGCCCAGGGCCCGATGAATGAGTTCGCCGTCATTGACGCCACCGAAGTACTGGCCAAACACGACGAGAATTACATGCCGCCGGAAGTGGCCGAGGCCATGGGCAAGAAGCACGAAAAACTCGACTACGACGCGTCACAGACTGAGGGCGGCACCTACTAAGGGCACCCCAGACGCACTACCAAGGCCGGTCACTCACCGGCCTTTTTGTTTTTTGACAGCCAGTCGGCCAGTTCCATGGGCAAAGGGAAGACGATGGTGCTGGACTTGTCGCCGGCAATCTCCGTCAGGGTTTGCAGGTATCTAAGCTGCAAGGCGCCGGACTCTTGAGCCAGCACTGACGCCGCTTCGGCCAGTTTGTCGGCAGATTCGTGCTCACCGGTGGCGTGAATCACCTTGGCCCGACGAACCCGCTCCGCCTCCGCCTGACGGGCGATGGCGCGAATCATCGACTCGTCCAGATCCACGTGTTTGATCTCCACATTGGACACCTTGATGCCCCACACGTCGGTCTGCTTATCCAGAATCCGCTGAATGTCCGCATTGAGCACCTCCCGCTGAGACAGCATCTCATCCAACTCATGCTGGCCCAGCACCGATCTCAGGGTGGTCTGAGACAACTGACTGGTGGCCTCATGGTACTCCTCCACCTGGTTGATCGCCTTCTCCGGATCCACCACCCGGTAGTACACCACCGCATTGACCCGCACCGACACGTTATCCCGGGAGATCACGTCCTGGGTGGGCACATCCATCACCAGGGTTCGCAGGTCGACCCGCACCATCTGCTGCACTATGGGGATGACGATGATAAGACCCGGTCCCTTGACCCGATAGAAGCGTCCCAGCAGGAAGATCACTCCCCGCTCATACTCGCGTAGGATACGAAAGGTGCTGATCAGCAGCGCCAGAATCAGAAACGCCAGGGTCAGGGTGAAGTAGGAGGTGAAGTTCTCAGCCATCATGGTTATTCTCCTTGTCGGCCAACACCAGAGTCAGCCCTTCCACGGCCACCACTGTGGCACTGGAGCCGGTTATCTCGCCTTCGCACCGGGCCTGCCACAGTTCGCCCCCCAGTTCGACCATCCCCTGGGAGCGCAGCCGCTCGTCCACGGCTACGCGTTTACCGACCAGGGTCTGCACTCCGGTTACCACTACCTGGTTGCGACTGCGCAGGGCCATCCGCAGCACCAGTATGGTGAACAACGCCGAGGCCACCGCCACCGCACTCACCAGAGGCATGGCAAGTTGCAACTCTGGCACGTCGGTATCCATCAACAGCAGGGCTCCGGCGAGGAAGGCCACCACGCCGCCGATGCCGAACAGGCCGAAGCTGGGCAGGAAAGCCTCGGTAACCATCAGCGCCAACCCCAGCAACATCAGCCCGGCACCGGCCAGGTTGATGGGCAACAGATTCAGGGCATAGAGCCCCAGCAGCAGGCTGATGCCGCCGACGATGGCGGGTAACCCCACCCCTGGGCTGTAGAACTCCAGCACCAGGCCATAGAACCCCAGCATCAACAGCAGCAGGGCGACATTGGGGTTGGTCAGCGCCTGCAGCAAGTTATGTCGCCAACCCGGCTCTATGGTCACCACGCTGGCACCGGCGGTGGTTAGCGAGCGCTCACCGACCCGGTGACCATCGAGGGCAGCAACAAGCGCCACAAGATCCCCGGCCATCATATCCACCACCCCCTGCTCCAAGGCATCGACCGCGGACAGGCTGGCACCTTCGCGCACCGCCCTCTCTGCCCACTCCACATTGCGTCCCCTGAGCTCAGCCAGACCACGTATGTAAGCCACCGCGTCATTGACCACCTTGTTGCGCATGCTTTGCTCGTTGGAGGGCGCCTGGGCCGGTGCCTCACCCTCGGTGGGGTTTGGTGTTGCCGGCGACGCGCCGGGGCTCAGGGCCACCGGCGTGGCCGCCCCCAGGTTGGTGGCCGGGGCCATGGCGGCGATATGGCAGGCGTAGAGCAAATAGGTGCCGGCACTGGCGGCCCTCGCCCCGGGCGGAGAGACATATCCCGCCACAGGCACCGGGCTGGCGAGGATCCCCTGGATCATCTCCCTCATGGCGCTGTCGAGGCCACCAGGGGTGTCCATCGCCAACACCAGCAGTTCGACGTTGGCATTTGCGGCATCCTCAAGGGTGTTCAGCAGCAGTTCTGAGGTGGCGGGGCCAATCACGCCCTGGATGGGCAGCACCCACACTTGAGCGCCGCTGTCGGACCTCAGTGTCGAAGGCAGCAGCAGTATCAGGGTGAGGAGCAGAGGCAACAGCCGCACCAGGGTCATAGGCACCTCGAAGAGGAAGAAACCTACTTAAGTGTAGTCAACGGGGAAAAGGGGAATTCTCGGGAGGGGAAAAGAAAAAGGCCGGTCAGTGACCGGCCTTTCTATTACTCTTCAGAAGCTGCAGCTTCTTCGGTAGCGTCCGCCTCGGGGCGGTCTACCAGCTCGATGTACGCCATAGGGGCGTTATCACCGGCACGGAATCCACACTTCAGGATGCGGGTGTAACCACCGGCACGTTCCTGGTAGCGAGGACCCAGCTCATTAAACAGCTTGCTAACTACATCGTTGTCACGAGTACGGGCGAAAGCCAGACGACGGTTGGCGACGCTGTCAGTTTTAGCAAGTGTAATCAGGGGCTCAACTACGCGACGCAGTTCTTTCGCCTTTGGCACGGTAGTCTTGATGATCTCATGACGTACCAGAGAACCAGCCATGTTGCGGAACATAGCTTGGCGGTGGCTGCTGTTGCGGTTCAGTTGACGACCACTCTTACGATGGCGCATGACCTTATCCTTTTAACCTAAATCTTTACCAGACCTGGTTACATGTTGTCGGCGAGTGAAGCTGGCGGCCAGTTTTCAAGCCGCATACCCAGGGACAGACCGCGGGAAGCGAGAACGTCCTTGATTTCAGTAAGCGACTTCTTACCCAGGTTAGGGGTCTTAAGCAGCTCAACTTCAGTGCGCTGAACCAGATCACCGATATAATGAATGGCTTCTGCTTTCAGGCAGTTCGCCGAACGAACAGTCAGTTCCAGATCATCGACAGGACGCAGCAGAATTGGATCGAATTCTGGCTTCTCTTCTTTCTCTTCCGGTTCGCTTACGTCACGCAGCTCAACGAAGGCATCCAGTTGCTCGGCCAAAATAGTGGCAGAACGGCGGATCGCTTCTTCAGGATCCAGGGTGCCGTTGGTATGCATGTCGATAATCAGCTTATCCAAGTCAGTACGCTGTTCTACACGCGCCGCCTCAACATTGTAGGCGATACGGACAACAGGACTGAAGGAGGCATCAACCAGAAGACGACCGATAGGACGCTCGTCTTCGTCGGATTGAGCACGGGCAGACGCAGGCACATAGCCGCGGCCCCACTCAACCTTGATGCGCATGCTGATTTCAGCGTCATCACCGGTCAGAGTACAGATGAGGTGATCAGGATTCATGATCTCGACATCACCACCATGGGTGATGTCACCTGCAGTAACAGGGCCTGCACCAGACTTATTCAAAGTCAGCGTGACTTCATCCTTACCTTCGATTTTCACTGCCAAACCTTTCAGGTTCAACAGGATCTCAAGTACGTCTTCCTGCACACCCTCTTTGCTGCTGTACTCGTGCAGTACGCCGTCGATCTCGACTTCGGTAACTGCACAACCAGGCATAGAAGAAAGCAGAATGCGGCGAAGCGCATTACCCAAGGTGTGGCCGAAACCACGCTCAAGGGGCTCAAGAGTCACTTTAGCCCGAGTGGGGTTGACTTGCACGACATCGACCAGACGTGGCTTAAGAAAATCGGTAACGGAACCCTGCATTGTGTCCTCTCTTAACGGTTAAGCCTTACTTAGAGTAAAGCTCGACGATCAGCTGTTCATTGATGTCGGCAGACAGATCGCTACGTTCTGGCAGGCGCTTGAAAGTGCCTTCCATCTTAGAGCTGTCTACTTCCATCCAAGTCGGCTTCTCACGTTGATCTGCCAGCTCCAGCGCACCCTTAATACGAGCTTGCTTCTGAGCTTTCTCACGTACGCTTACCACGTCGTCAGCAGTCACAACGAAAGATGGAATGTTAACAACACGGCCATTAACCATGATTGCCTTGTGGCTAACCAGCTGGCGTGCTTCGTTGCGAGTAGCACCGAAACCCATGCGGTAAACCACGTTATCCAAACGACTTTCTAGCAGCTGCAACAGGTTTTCACCAGTATTGCCTTTCTTGCTAGCAGCAGTTTTGTAGTAGTTGCGGAATTGCTTTTCCAGTACACCGTAGATGCGGCGAACCTTCTGCTTTTCACGCAGCTGCAGACCGTAGTCAGACAGACGAGCTTTACGAGCGCCGTGCTGACCAGGTGCATTGTCGATCTTACATTTAGAATCGATTGCTCGTACGCCGCTTTTCAGGAACAGATCTGTACCTTCACGACGGCTTAGCTTGAGCTTAGGACCCAAATATCTTGCCATGTTCTTTCTCCAACTATCCTGAAACGGGCGTTATACGCGACGTTTCTTAGGCGGACGACAACCGTTGTGCGGAATTGGAGTCACATCGGTGATGTTGGTGATGCGGAAACCCGCAGCATTCAACGCACGAATAGAGGACTCACGACCCGGACCCGGACCCTTAACTTCAACTTCCAGGTTCTTCAGACCATACTCTTTGGCCATTTCGGCGCAGCGCTCAGCAGCAACCTGTGCAGCGAACGGAGTGGACTTACGAGAACCACGGAAACCGGAGCCGCCTGCGGTCGCCCATGCCAGAGCGTTACCTTGACGGTCGGTGATGGTCACGATTGTGTTGTTGAAAGATGCGTGCACGTGGGCCACACCGTCTGCAACCTGCTTGCGTACCTTTTTACGGGTACGAGAAGGAGTTTTAGCCATTGCTTAGTTCCCCTTACTTCTTGATCGGCTTACGCGGACCCTTACGGGTACGAGCGTTAGTCTTAGTACGTTGACCACGAAGTGGCAGACTACGACGATGACGCAGGCCGCGGTAGCAACCCAGGTCCATCAGACGCTTGATGTTCATAGAGATCTCACGACGCAGGTCACCTTCAACGGTGAACTGACCTACAACGTCACGAACCTTATCGATGGTAGATTCGTCCAGATCCTTGATCTTCACATCTTCAGCAATACCGGCCTCGGCACAGATCTGCTGTGCGCGGGTACGGCCAACACCGAAGATGGCGGTCAGAGCAACAACCGCATGCTTATGCTCAGGAATGTTAATGCCAGCGATACGGGCCACTATAGCACTCCTCAATTCCAATGGTCGATTGTGAAAAGCCCGGTAGGATACTCGACAATCGACTAGTTTGCAACAACGCATAGGCTGACCGAGGTCAGCCTAGCGCTACGTTTTTTGGTTTTTCTCAGAGAAATCTCTGATTAACCTTGACGCTGCTTGTGCTTCGGCTCAGAGCAGATAACACGTACAACGCCGTGACGCTTAATAACTTTGCAGTTACGACACATCTTTTTTACGGACGCACGAACTTTCATTTTGCTACTCCGTCGAGAGCGACTTAACGGCTATAGCCCTTAAGGTTCGCTTTTTTCAGAACAGAATCATACTGATGAGACATCATATGAGTCTGAACCTGAGCTATGAAATCCATGATTACCACGACCATAATCAGCAGTGATGTACCGCCGAAATAGAACTGAACGTTCAGGCCGATCATCATGAATTCCGGAATCAGACAGATAAAGGTGATGTAAGCGGCACCAGCCAGAGTCAGGCGGGTCATCACTTTATCGATATAACGGGCGGTCTGTTCACCTGGACGAATACCAGGAATGAATGCACCGGACTTCTTCAGGTTATCTGCCGTTTCGCGTGGGTTGAAAACCAGCGCGGTGTAGAAGAAACAGAAGAAGATAATAGCTACCGCATAGATCATCACGTACAGCGGCTGACCTGGGGACAGCACTACAGAGATGTCAGACAACCAACGCAGACCTTCATTGTTACCGAACCACTGAGCCAGGGTTCCTGGGAACAAAATGATGCTGGACGCGAAGATTGGCGGAATCACACCAGCCATGTTGACCTTCAGAGGCAAATGGGTGCTCTGGGCAGCGAATACGCGGCGGCCTTGCTGACGCTTGGCATAATTTACCACGATACGGCGCTGTCCGCGCTCCATGAATACCACGAAGTAGGTCACGGCAAAGATGATTACCGCAAGTACAAGCAGCAGCAGAACGTGCAGTTCACCTTGACGCGCTTGTTCTGCAGTCTGGCCAATCGCCGATGGCAGGCCGGCAACAATACCTGTGAAGATAATGATGGAAATGCCGTTACCAATGCCACGCTCGGTAATCTGCTCACCCAACCACATCAGGAACATGGTACCGGTCACCAGGGAAACCACTGCGGTAAAGTAGAACGCAGGGCCCGGGTTGACCACCAGTCCGGAGATCATGTTGGGCAAGCCAGTTGCAATACCGAACGACTGGAAGGTCGCCAATACCAGAGTCCCGTAACGGGTGTATTGGCTGATCTTCCGGCGACCCGCCTCCCCTTCTTTCTTCAGTTCAGCCATTGCCGGATGAACCACAGTCAGAAGCTGCATGATGATCGACGCCGAAATGTACGGCATGATCCCCAGTGCAAGGATGGAGGCGCGTTCCAGGGCGCCACCGGAGAACATGTTGAACATGCTCACGATGGTGCCCTGTTGCTGATCGAACAGCTCGGCCAGTACAGCGGCGTCAATACCAGGGATTGGTACGAAAGAACCGGCTCGGAAAACGATAATTGCGCCCAAGACAAACAGCAGACGCGCTTTCAGCTCCGAAAGGCCACCTTTCGCACTATTTAACTCAACACCTGGCTTAGCCATATTGTACTATCCCGTTATTCTTCGATCTTGCCGCCCGCAGCCTCGATGGCTTCGCGTGCACCTTTGGTCGCTTTAAGACCTTTGATGGTCACAGGGCGCTCGATTTTACCTGAAAGAACAACTTTCGCAAACTTAATGTTGCCAGAAACAACGTTCGCATCTTTCAGGGTTTCCAGAGTCACCAGGTCGCCTTCAACCTTAGTCAGCTCGCTCAGACGAACTTCGGCAGTTACCATCGCCTTGCGGGAGGTAAAACCGAACTTCGGCAGGCGTTGCTTCATAGGCATTTGACCACCTTCGAAACCTGGACGTACGCCACCGCCGGAACGGGACTTTTGACCCTTGTGACCACGGCCACCGGTCTTACCCAGACCGGAACCGATACCACGGCCTACACGCTTGGCGGAAGTCTTAGCACCAGCGGCTGGAGACAAAGTATTCAGACGCATCTTAGCCCTCCACCTTAACCATGTAGGAAACCTTGTTGATCATGCCGCGAACGGAAGGAGTGTCTTCCAGCTCAACGGTGTGACCGATTTTGCGCAGACCCAGGCCTACCAGAGTCGCCTTATGCTTAGGCAGACGACCGATAGAGCTCTTGGTCTGAGTAACCTTGATAGTTTTAGCCATGTCAGCTTACCCCAGGATCTCGTCGATGCTCAGGCCACGCTTAGCTGCCACCTGATCAGGAGCGTGCATCGAAGTCAGAGCGTCGATAGTTGCACGAACGATGTTGATCGGGTTGGTGGAGCCGTATGCCTTGGACAGTACGTTATGTACACCTACAACTTCCAGAACAGCGCGCATTGCACCGCCGGCAATAATACCGGTACCTTCGGAAGCGGGCTGCATGTACACCTTGGAGCCGGAATGACGGCCCTTAACAGGGTGCTGCAGGGTGCCGTTGTGCAGACGAACGGTTACCAGGTTGCGGCGAGCCTTTTCCATTGCCTTCTGGATAGCGGCAGGCACTTCACGCGCCTTACCGTAACCAAAGCCAACGCGGCCGTTGCCGTCACCAACTACAGTCAGAGCGGTGAAGCTGAAGATGCGACCACCCTTAACTACTTTAGAAACACGGTTTACTGCAATCAGTTTCTCTTGCAGGTCACCGGCTTGCTTTTCAATATTAGCCATTTTCCACTCCCAACCTTAGAACTGGAGACCAGCTTCACGGGCAGCATCAGCCAGTGCAGCAACACGGCCGTGATACTTGAATCCGCTGCGGTCGAAAGACACATTCTTAACGCCCTTCTCTTGAGCACGCTCGGCAATCATCTTACCAACCAGCTTGGCGGCGTCGATGTTACCAGTGCCCTTCAGATCAGCAGCAACGGCTTTCTCAGTGGTAGAGGCAGCAGCCAGTACCTGAGATTCGGCGTTGATAACCTGAGCGTAAATGTGACGTGGAGTACGGTGCACAACCAGACGAGTCGCGCCCAGTTCTTGCATTTGCTTGCGTGCGCGAGTCGCGCGACGAAGACGAGCTGCTTTCTTGTCCATCGTGTTACCTTACTTCTTCTTGGCTTCTTTACGACGCACGTTCTCATCCGCGTAACGAACACCCTTGCCTTTGTAAGGCTCGGGAGCACGGTATGCACGGATGTCAGCAGCCACTTGACCAACGGCCTGCTTATCTGCGCCAGTAAGAACGATTTCAGTTTGGCTTGGGCACTCGGCCTTCACACCTTCAGGCAGAGCGTGCTCTACGGGGTGAGAAAAGCCCAGGGTCAGTGCTACAGAGTTGCCTTTAATGGCAGCACGGTAACCTACGCCGTTCAGCTGCAGCTTCTTGGTGAAGCCTTCGCTAACGCCGACAACCATGTTGTTGACCAGAGCACGAGCAGTACCTGCCTGCGCGTTGGCTTTAGCAAAGCCTTCGCGAGGAGCGAACTTAACTTCGTTCTCTTCTTTCACGATCTCAACGGCATCGTTAAGAACGCGAGTCAGAGTACCCTTGCCACCTTTAACAACGATCTCTTGACCGTTCAGAGTCACCTCTACGCCCGCAGGGATAGTAACGGGAGCCTTAGCTACTCGAGACATTGTTACTCTCCTTATGCCACGTAGCAGACGATCTCGCCGCCCATACCCAGTTTACGGGCAGCACGGTCGGTCATCACGCCTTGAGAAGTGGACACGATAGCGACACCCAGACCACCCATAACCTTTGGAAGCTCATCTTTTTTCTTGTAGATGCGCAGGCCAGGACGGCTGATTCGCTCGATTTTTTCTACAACTGGCTTACCTTCGAAGTACTTCAGGGTAACTTCCAGTTCGGACTTAACGTCGCCGGAAACAGCGAAATCAGCGATGTAACCTTCTTTTTTCAGTACATCGGCGATAGCTACTTTCAGCTTTGAGGACGGCATTTTAACTGCAACTTTGTTGGCAGCCTGGCCGTTACGGATGCGCGTCAGCATATCCGCGATCGGATCTTGCATGCTCATATTGGCTTACTCCCGTTGGCTTACCAAGAGGCCTTTTTAAGGCCAGGAACTTCACCACGCATGGCGGCTTCACGCAGTTTGATACGGCTCAGGCCGAACTTGCGAAGTACACCGTGCGGACGACCAGTGATGTTACAGCGGTTACGCTGACGACTTGCACTGGAGTCACGAGGAAGTTGTTGCAGTTTCAGTACGGCTTCCCAACGCTGTTCATCGGTTGAGTTGACGTCATTGATGATTGCTTTAAGAGCAGCACGCTTCTCAGCGTACTTAGCAACCAGCTTAGCGCGCTTAAGTTCGCGCTGCTTCATCGATACTTTAGCCATAACCCTACACCTTACTTGCGGAATGGGAAGTTAAAGGCAGCCAGCAGAGCACGACCTTCTTCGTCAGAGTTCGCAGAAGTGGTGATGGTGATGTCCATACCACGAATCTTATCTACTTTGTCGTAGTCGATCTCTGGGAAGATGATTTGCTCACGAACGCCCATGCTGTAGTTGCCGCGACCGTCGAAAGACTTGGGGTTCAAGCCACGGAAGTCACGTACACGTGGAACAGCGATAGAAATCAGGCGCTCCAGGAACTCCCACATACGCTCGCCGCGCAGGGTTACTTTACAGCCGATCGGATAGCCCTCACGAATCTTGAAGCCAGCAACAGACTTGCGAGCTTTGGTTACCAGAGGCTTCTGGCCGGAGATAGCAGTCATATCTGCAACTGCTGCTTCCAGTACCTTCTTGTCAGCCACGGCTTCACCAACACCCATGTTCAGGGTGATCTTTTCGACCCGAGGGACTTGCATGATACTTTTGTAATCGAACTGTTTGGTCAGTTCTGCTACTACAGTATCTTTGTAGTAATCATGCAGTTTCGCCATCGTTTACTCCAATTACTTAAACAAGTTCACCATTAGACTTGAAGAAACGGACTTTTTTGCCGTCTTCCAGTCTAAAGCCTACGCGATCGCCCTTGCTGGTAGCAGGGTTGAAGATCGCGATGTTAGATGCGTCAATGGCGGCTTCTTTTTCAACGATGCCACCAGCCATACCCAGGTGAGGGTTTGGCTTCTGGTGTTTTTTCACCAGGTTAACGCCTTCTACGATTACTTTGCCGGTGGACAAAATCTGGGTAACCTTACCACGCTTACCCTTGTCCTTGCCGGCCAGTACAACAACTTCGTCATTGCGACGGATTTTTGCTGCCATCTCTTAGCTCCTTACAGTACTTCTGGGGCCAGAGACACGATTTTCATAAACTGCTCAGTACGCAGTTCACGGGTCACAGGGCCGAAGATACGAGTACCAATCGGCTGGTTGCTGGCGTTCAGCAGTACAGCCGCATTGCGGTCAAAGCGAATAACAGAACCGTCAGGACGACGAACGCCCTTCTTGGTACGTACTACCACCGCGTTGAATACATCACCTTTCTTCGCTTTACCGCGAGGAATGGCTTCCTTAACGGAAACCTTGATGATGTCGCCGATACCGGCGTAACGACGGTGAGAGCCACCCAAGACCTTAATACACTGCACGCTGCGAGCGCCGGAGTTATCGGCAACGTCCAGCACAGATTGCATTTGGATCATTTTGTGCTCCGAATGTTTTACAACAATCGTCCCGAATTGGGACACTGGCTACCTTTAAAAGGCGCGAAATTATAACACCACTCCGGCCCAAAAGGTAAATAAAAAACAGCCGGTCCAGGAAAAAACCTGGCCCGGCCATTTATCTAGTATGTAAAAGCCTGTTTTACAGAGCTTTTTCGATGACGTTCACCAGCATCCAAGACTTGGTCTTGGACAGTGGACGACATTCGCGGATTTCAACCACGTCGCCGATACCACACTGGTTGGTTTCATCGTGAGCGTGTACCTTAGTGGTACGCTTTACATACTTACCGTAGATCGGGTGCTTTACTTTGCGCTCGATGGCTACGGTGATGGACTTATCCATCTTGTCGCTGATGACACGACCTTGAAGAGTACGGATAGTCTCGCTCATTACGCACCTGCCTTCTGAGTCAGAATGGTCTTAACGCGCGCGATGTTGCGGCGTACCTTCTTCAGCTCGTGGGTCTGCTTCAGCTGACCAGTCGCGTTCTGCATACGCAGATTGAACTGTTCACGCAGCAGGCTCAGCAGCTCCGCGTTCAGCTCTTCAACGCTTTTTTCACGCAATTCAGTAGCTTTCATTACATCACCGTCCGAGTTACAAAGGTGGTCTGTACAGGCAGCTTAGCAGCAGCCAGAGCGAAGGCTTCGCGGGCCAAATCTTCGGCAACGCCTTCCATCTCATACAGTACACGGCCAGGCTGAATCTGGGCTACCCAGTATTCAACGTTACCTTTACCTTTACCCATACGCACTTCAAGCGGCTTTTCAGTGATAGGCTTGTCTGGGAACACACGGATCCAGATTTTACCTTGACGCTTAATGTGACGGGTCATAGCACGACGGGCCGCTTCAATCTGGCGAGCAGTGATACGGCCACGAGTGGTAGCTTTCAGTCCGTAGGAGCCGAAGCTAACCTTATCACCAGTGGTAGCCATACCACGGTTACGACCTTTGTGAACCTTACGGAACTTGGTACGTTTCGGTTGCAGCATCTCGGTTCCCCTTACTTACCACGACCTTTGCGCTTAGCCGGCTTAGGCTGCTCCTGCTCAACCGGCATGCCGCCCAGAACTTCACCTTTGAAGATCCAAACTTTAATACCGATTACACCGTAAGTGGTGTGAGCAGAGGAAGTAGCATAGTCGATGTCAGCACGCAAAGTATGCAGAGGCACCCGACCTTCACGGTACCATTCGGTACGTGCGATCTCAGCGCCACCCAGACGACCAGAAACCTCGATCTTGATGCCTTTGGCACCCAGACGCATGGCGTTCTGAACGGCACGCTTCATAGCGCGACGGAACATAACGCGACGCTCCAGCTGAGAGGCAACGGAATCACCTACCAGTTGAGCGTCCAGCTCTGGTTTACGAACTTCAGAGATGTTGATCTGAGCAGGAACGCCAGCCAGCTTGGCTACCTTCTTGCGCAGTTTCTCAACATCTTCACCTTTCTTGCCGATTACAACGCCTGGACGAGCGGTGTGAATGGTCACACGGATGCTCTTGGCAGGACGCTCAATAGTAATCTTGGACACAGAAGCACTCTTCAGTTCCTTTTTCAGGAACTCGCGTACTTCGTGATCGCCCAGCAGATTGCCGGCAAACTCTTTCTTATCCGCGTACCAGGTAGAATTCCAAGGCTTGGTAATACCCAGGCGGATACCATTAGGATGAACTTTCTGTCCCATTGCAGTCCCCTTACTTGTCAGCCACAACCACAGAGATGTGGCTGGAACGTTTCAGGATGCGGTCAGCACGACCCTTGGCGCGAGGCATGATGCGCTTCATGGTCGGGCCTTCGTCAACGAAGACTTTAGCAACTTTCAGGTCGTCGATATCCAGACCTTCGTTGTGCTCCGCGTTGGCAATGGCGGATTCCAGAACTTTCTTAACCAGTACGGCCGCTTTCTTAGGGCTGTAGGTCAGAATTTCCAGAGCGCGATCTACCGGAAGACCACGGATTTGATCAGCTACCAGGCGCGCCTTCTGAGGAGAAGTGCGGGCGAAGCGGTGTTTAGCTAAAACTTCCATCATCTACCCCTTAACGCTTCTTCTTCGCTTTCTTATCGGCGATGTGACCGCGATAAGTACGAGTAGGCGCGAACTCACCCAGTTTGTGACCGATCATATCTTCGGTAACGAAAACTGGAACGTGCTGACGACCATTATGGACAGCGATGGTCAGACCAATCATATCTGGAATGATCATAGAACGACGGGACCAGGTCTTAACTGGCTTTTTGTCCCCGCTTTCCACCGCTTTCTCTACCTTCTTCAGCAAGTGCAGGTCAATAAATGGACCTTTCTTGAGAGAACGTGGCATGGTGAATCCTCAATAAAGTTACTTGGTACGACGACGTACGATGTACTTGTCGGTACGCTTGTTGCTGCGGGTCTTCTTACCTTTGGTTGGAACACCCCATGGAGTAACGGGGTGACGGCCACCAGAGGTACGACCTTCACCACCACCGTGTGGGTGATCAACCGGGTTCATGGCAACACCACGAACGGTAGGACGAACACCACGCCAGCGGCTTGCACCGGCTTTACCCAGAGAACGCAGCATATGCTCAGCATTGCCAACTTCACCCAGGGTAGCGCGGCCATCGGCAGGCAGCTTACGCATTTCGCCGGAACGCAGACGTACGGTTACGTAGGCACCATCACGAGCAACGATCTGAACGTAGGCACCGGCGGAGCGGGCAATCTGACCGCCTTTACCAGGCTTCATTTCTACGTTGTGCACGGTGGAACCAACAGGGATAGAACGCATTGGCAGCGTGTTACCCACTTTGATGTCAGCTTCCAGACCGGACATGATCTTGTCGCCAGCCTTCAGGCCCTTAGGAGCCAGGATGTAGCGACGCTCACCGTCAGCGTACAGAACCAGAGCGATGTTAGCGCTGCGGTTTGGATCGTATTCCAGGCGCTCTACGGTGGCAGGGATGCCATCTTTGTTGCGCTTGAAGTCAACGATACGGTAGTGCTGCTTGTGACCACCACCGATGTGACGGGTAGTAATGCGACCAGCGTTGTTACGACCGCCGGACTTGGACTTTTTGTCCAACAGGGCTGCGAAGGGCTTACCCTTGTGCAGATCCTTGTTTACTACCTTAACGACGTGGCGACGGCCCGCGGAGGTAGGCTTACATTTTACAATAGCCATCTATTTAACTCCTCGTCCTTATTCTGCGCCGCCGACGAAGTCGATGTCAGAACCTTCGGCCAGAGTAACGTACGCTTTCTTCCAGTCGGAACGACGGCCGAAACGGGCGCCGGTACGCTTAGTCTTACCTTTAACGTTCACAGTGCGAACGCCGGTGACTTCAACTTCGAACAGCTTTTCAACAGCCGCTTTCACTTCAGCCTTGGTGGCGTCGGTGGCAACCTTGAACACGATAGTGTTGTTCAGTTCAGCAGCCATGGTGCTCTTTTCAGAGATGTGCGGAGCACGCAGCACTTTCAGCAAACGTTCTTCACGGATCATGCCAGCATCTCCTCAATCTGCTTAACTGCATCAGCAGTCATCAGCACCTTGTCGAATGCAATCAGGCTAACTGGGTCGATGCCAGCAACGTCACGGGCGTCAACCTTGTACAGGTTACGAGAAGCCAGGAACAGGTTCTCGTCGACTTCGCCAGTTACGATCAGCACGTCATCAACAGACAGCTCTTTCAGCTTGGCTACCAGCTCCTTGGTTTTAGGGGCTTCAACACCAAACTTCTCAACCACAATCAGACGTTCTTGACGTACCAGCTCGGACAGAATGCTCTGCAGGGCTGCGCGGTACATCTTCTTGTTCACTTTCTGAGAGTGATCTTGTGGCTTAGCTGCGAAAGCTACACCACCGGAGCGCCAGATTGGGCTCTTAACGGTACCGGCACGAGCACGGCCAGTACCTTTCTGGCGCCATGGCTTTTTGCCAGTGCCAGCTACTTCAGCGCGGGTCTTCTGAGACACGGTACCTTGACGGGCGTTGGCTGCGTAAGCAGTCACCACCTGGTGTACCAGAGCCTCATTGAACTCACGTCCGAAGGTAGTTTCGGAAACTTCAAGAGCGCTCTGCGCGTCTTTCATTACCAATTCCATTACTATCTCCTCAGACGTTACGCTTTAACGGCGGGTTTAACGATAACGTTACCGCCGTTGGCGCCAGGTACTGCACCTTTGATCA
Source organism: Ferrimonas futtsuensis DSM 18154 (assembly GCF_000422645.1). Taxonomy (GTDB): domain Bacteria; phylum Pseudomonadota; class Gammaproteobacteria; order Enterobacterales; family Shewanellaceae; genus Ferrimonas; species Ferrimonas futtsuensis. The sequence continues at coordinate 1,626 of NZ_AUGL01000033.1, read as the reverse complement.
GGAGCAGGTTGCGCTCGGCGTCAACGCGAACTACTTCCAGATTCTGGGTAGTTACGCGCTCGTCACCCATGTGACCAGCCATCTTCTTGCCCTTGAACACCTTACCGGGGCTCTGGTTCTGACCGATAGAACCAGGAGCACGGTGGCTCAGGGAGTTACCGTGGGTCATGTCCTGAGTGCGGAAGTTCCAACGCTTAACAGCGCCTTGGAAACCCTTACCCTTGGAGCGACCAGTAACGTCTACGATTTGGCCGTTTTCGAAAGTATCAACCTTCAGCTCAGCACCGATTTCGATGCCTTCGCCTTCACCTTCACCCAGACGGAACTCGAACAGACCACGACCAGCTTCTACACCGGCTTTAGCAAAGTGACCTGCCTCAGGCTTGGTAACGCGGTTGGCTTTCTTAGCGCCTACAGTGATCTGCAGGGCTGCGTAGCCATCGCTTTCCAGAGTTTTAATCTGAGTTACGCGGTTCGGTTCTACTTCGATAACGGTAACTGGGATTGACGCGCCATCTTCAGCGAAGATGCGAGTCATTCCAACTTTACGACCTACAAGACCGATTGCCATCTATCTAACCTCTATTCCGAAACTGGGATTAGCCCAGACTGATCTGCACGTCTACGCCGGCAGCCAGATCCAGACGCATCAAAGCGTCAACAGTCTTATCGGTAGGCTCAACGATGTCCACCATGCGCTTGTGAGTACGGATTTCATACTGATCACGTGCATCTTTGTTCACGTGAGGAGAAATCAGAACTGTGTAGCGCTCTTTGCGGGTGGGCAGAGGGATTGGACCCCGTACTTGAGCCCCTGTGCGCTTCGCAGTCTCAACGATTTCCGCGGTAGACTGATCGATCAGGCGGTGATCGAAAGCCTTCAGGCGGATACGGATTCTTTGGTTCTGCATTTGACCAGAGCTCCAACCAATAATTACGCAAAAAAACGTCCATCCTTGAACCCTTTTAATTTAAATTGGGTCAAAGACGGCGATTATCGCAACCATTCGACTCCAAATCGGAGTCGCTGTTAAAGGTGATGCCTATCGCACCACCGCGTATATTACGCGTTCGCCCTAATAGCGAACCGGAGGAATTATACTCGGGTTTCACCGCATTGCAAGCTTTTCCGAGATCTTCTCCTGCCGGGGCCTGGTGCGATTTCTCGGGCCCAAAAAAAGGGCGCCGAAGGCGCCCTCTTTTATAGCTGGATTATCGATTACTCGATGATCTTAGCTACAACACCAGCACCTACGGTGCGGCCACCTTCACGGATAGCGAAGCGCAGGCCATCGTCCATCGCGATTGGGCAGATCAGGGTAACAACCATCTTGATGTTGTCACCAGGCATTACCATCTCAACGCCTTCTGGCAGCTCGATGGTACCGGTTACGTCAGTAGTACGGAAGTAGAACTGAGGACGGTAGCCTTTGAAGAATGGGGTGTGACGACCACCTTCATCCTTGGACAGTACGTATACCTCAGACTCGAACTTGGTGTGAGGAGTGATGGAACCAGGCTTAGCCAGTACCTGACCACGCTGTACTTCATCACGCTTGGTACCACGCAGCAGAACACCACAGTTCTCACCGGCACGACCTTCGTCCAGCAGCTTGCGGAACATCT
>NZ_AUGL01000032.1 GCF_000422645.1 Ferrimonas futtsuensis DSM 18154 | reverse complement strand
GGGCAAGCGCAAGGCAATCGTGGCCCTAGCCAATAAACTGGCCCGGATTGCCTGGAGCATGACAGTCAGCGGCAGCCAGTTCGAGTTGAATCACGCTTTCGCAGTGTCCAAATAATCACTTCCTCCATACGACGAGAGGAATAGAGGGTACCGAGCAACCTGAGTTTGCATACCTTGATGAAAAACGGTTATCCGGCCTGGCAAGAGCCTGACATAAGACCGACAGAGAATGTCGTTCCAGCGTGTAGGTGGCCAGGTTCGGACCACATTGTGGCGCTACCTCCCGAAGGTAATACAGACGCCGGATATACGTCCGCAAACCGATCTCATCAATGTCTTGCAACTACAGGGGCGTCCATATATGTCTTTCAATTCGGCATAATCACCCCAATACCAGCAACGAAGAGACTTACTCACCACACGCACAATCGTCTCCCTGACGCACGTCAGGGCCCAGTGTCTTTGAAACGACACTCACCAACTGCACCGAAGCCAGCAACGAAGAGGCTCACTCACCACACGTACAATCGTCATCCCGGCGAACGCCGGGATCCAGTGTCTTTAAAAAAAACCGAAATAGATCCACGTCGCAGGGCCTTTCGAGCGCGGAAAGACTACTCAAACCCCAAATACGCAAAAGCCCCGGACTGGGCCGGGGCTCTTTACTGCATCCACTCCTTGGACAGCAGCGCCTTATAACTTGGTTGGACCGCCCTCTCCCTCCTGGGCCGGACCACTCTCTTCAACAGAGGCTTCGGTCGCGGTTACTTCCGCACGAAAGGGAAACGCCTTAAGAGCCTTATCATGCTCTGCGGCACTCAAACGGCTGCCTTCGTAGCTGGTTGCCTGTACCGCTGTGCTCTCACCTTGTTGCTGAACCTGAATCCAGCCCAGCACCATCAATGCCAGAACAACCGGAATCAGTGCCTTGTACCTCATTCTTCGCCATCCTTGACTCATAAGCGGGGCTTTCAAGTTAACAAATGGTTACCGTTAGTTCAATGCGCAAACAGTTTGATTCACTTGATATTTACAAGCAAAGTTCAACTTTCATCAGCACGACGGAAGCCATTGACTCTGAACACGTCAATGAACCGATATTACCCATGTTGTCACGCCCCTTTGCTTTCAAACGGTTACACAAAGTTCACAGTAATTTCCGTAGGATATTCGGCCACCACTGTATATAATCGCCCCTTTGAGTTGTTGTACCAGAGTTCGACAGATGACCAAACCCCTACGCCTTCTCCCCCTTCTGCTCGCCCTTGGCTCCTCCCAGGCCATGAGTGCCCCCTGGGTATCCCCCAATGATCTGCACCTGAGAGCAGACATTCAACGCCTAGCAGATGAGGGCGTTATCAAGGTTCCGGTCAATACCTTCCCGCTGATGTGGGCAAGCATTCTGACCGACCTGGAAAACACCTCTCTGCGTGATCTCTCCCCATCTGCCCGTGCCGCCTTTACCCGGGTACAGCACCGCGCCTATATGGACACCAAAACCGGCGCCTCTGTCGAAGTTGGCATTGGGGGCGCAACGGAAGAAGCGCGCTTCCAACACTTTGGTTCACCACTGCGTGAGCAAGGTGAAGCCAACGTCACCGTAGCCTACCAGGGCAGCCGCTTTGCCGGGCAGTTATCTGCCACCTATGCCCATGACCCCATAGACGGCGACAAGGCGCGTTTTGATGGCTCCTACATAGCCATGGTTCTGGGTAACTGGGTATTCAGCGCTGATATGCAGGAGAAATGGTGGGGTCCCGGCTGGGACAGCGCCCTGCTGATGAGCAACAACGCCCGCCCTATGCCCACATTGTCGCTCAGCCGCAACCGCGCTGATGCGTTTGAGACCAAATGGCTCTCCTGGATTGGCCCCTGGACCCTGACCACAGGCATTAGCCTGATGGATGACGAGCGCTACGTGGAAGATGCCCTACTGTGGACCTTCCGAGCAAGCGCCAAGCCGCTTCCCCAGCTGGAGATAGGAGTATCTCGAGCTGCCCAGATTTGCGGCGAAGGAAGGCCCTGTGATCTAGGTACCTGGGGAGATATGCTCACAGGGAATGACAACCCCAAAAATGGTGAGCCAGAACCTGGTAACCAAGTCGCTGGCATAGACTTGCGCTGGGGAAGCACCTTCAGAGGCACTCCCTACGGCATCTATTGGGAGACTATGGGCGAAGACTCATTTGGGCTGGATAAATTCCCTCCCTTTCAGGCCAAAAGCTATGTCTACGGCGCCGACATCAGCTACCAAATCGGAGAGCAGCAAGTTCGTACTTTCCTTGAATACTCAGACACATCTGCATGGTGTAATGGTTTCTTTAATTGTACCTACGAACACTCTATCTATAAGAGCGGATATCGTTACAATAACCGTTCAATTGGAAGCACATACGACAACGACGCCTATACCTACACTCTGGGCCATGTCGGCTTTATGTCTAATGGTCACCAATGGAAAGCCAACATTCGTTACCTGGACCTGAACCACGACAATAGTAATAGGGCCTCCCCAGGTGGTAACACTGTAGCTGAACGAGCAGAAGTAATGAAGCAGATAGACTTCAGCTACATCATGCCGTTGTTTAAGGGCCGCCTTGAAGTGGGTGCCGAGATCCACCACTCCAGCTACGAAGACGATATCGACTCAAAGACTGACGGCAGTGTTTGGGCCGACTGGCGCTACCGCTTCTAACGCAAAAAGGGCCAGGCACTCTCCAGTACCTGGCCCTTCTTTCAAATATCCAGCCATCGTTCGAGCTAGACCACTTTATAGCCTTCACAAACAAAGGCACTAGGCACAACAACGGAGCACTTCAGCAACCTCTCGCACATTCGTCATCCCGGCGTAGGCCGGGACCCAGCGTCTGTGAACTCAACACTAACCGACCACACAGAGGTTAGCACGAAGAGCCTTCCTCACCGCCCGCACAATCGTCTTCCCGGCGCAGGCCGGGACCCAGCGTCTCAGATCTCGACACTCGCCGGCCGCACAGAGGTCAGCAACGAATAGCCTTCCTCACCGCCCGCACAATCGTCATCCCGGCGAAGGCCGGGACCCAGCGTCTCTGAACTCGACACTCACCGGCCGCACAGAGATCAGCAACGAAGAGCCTTCCTCACCGCCCGCACAATCGTCATCCCGGCGAAGGCCGGGACCCAGCGTCTCTGAACTCGACACTCACCGGCCGCACAGAGATCAGCAACGAAGAATCTTCCTCACCCCCCGCACAATCGTCATCCCGGCGAATGCCGGGACCCAGTGGCTTTCCCTCATCAAGTACAGTCGATCAGACTCCAGTTACCTTCAAGGCTCTTTAGATGCACTAACCCCAAAAACAAAAAAAGCGCTGCAGGGCAGCGCTTTTTTCAATTCAGCGGAACAGAATCACAAGTCCAAAGACTTCAGATACTCGCGGAATTCATTACCAAGACCGGGATGACGGAGAGCATAATCAATATTGGCTTTCATATAGCCAAGCTTATCGCCACAATCGTGGGACTCACCAGACATCTGAAACGCTTCAACTATCTCCGATTCCATCAGCATTGCGATGGCATCGGTCAATTGAATTTCACCACCGGCACCTGGAGGAGTCTTCTCCAGCAGGGGCCAGATAGCACCAGAAAGCACATAGCGCCCAACCACGGCCATATTAGAAGGGGCATCTTCAGCATCTGGCTTTTCGACTACGCCTTTCATCGGGACACTTTCTCCGGGACGAAGGCCGGAAGCATCACAGTCTGCAATACCGTACTTTGATACCTCCTCCTGAGGTACTGCTTCAACCATAATCTGGCTGCTGCGAGTATCGACGAAACGTTGCTTCATCGCAGCTAAATTTTCAGATTTCTGGTTCGCAGTGTGCTCATCCAAAATCACGTCAGGCAGCACCACGGCAAATGGATTTTCACCTACTAACGGCTGAGCACACTGAATGGCATGCCCCAGTCCCTTAGCCTCACCCTGTCGCACATGCATGATAGTCACACCTTTAGGACAGATAGACTGCACCTCTTCTAGAAGCTGGCGCTTTACCCGCTTTTCCAGGGTTGCCTCAAGCTCAAAAGAAGTATCGAAATGGTTTTCGATGGCATTTTTGGATGCGTGAGTAACCAATACAATTTCTTTAAAGCCTGCAGCCGCACACTCATTGACGATGTATTGGATCAATGGCTTGTCTACCAATGGAAGCATCTCTTTAGGAATAGCCTTTGTGGCAGGCAACATGCGGGTTCCCAATCCCGCGACAGGAATCACTACTTTAGAAATCATCTGGTTTACTCGAAACATGTCTAATTAATATCAAAGCGGTACTACTGACTCAATCGGTCACTTGCAGTAGACTTTGGAAGTCTTACTAATTCAGCGTGAAAGAATTACATTGCAGATCCATAACAAAAAAGGCTGAATATCAAGCAAATTGTTCAACCTTTATCTTCCTTAAAAACAACAAACAGGTTTTAGTGGCCGTCCTAATCACTACCAAATAAGTCACGCGTGTAAACCTTATCAGCAACATCTTTGATGTCATCGGTCAGGCGATTTGCTACAATCACATCAGCAACCTTCTTGAACTCTTGCAGATCTGTGATCACGCGGGAGTTAAAGAAATGTTCCTCTTTAAGCACTGGCTCGTAGACCACCACCTCAATGCCTTTAGCCTTGATGCGCTTCATGACGCCTTGAATAGAGGAAGCACGGAAGTTGTCGGAGCCAGCCTTCATGATCAAACGATGTATGCCAACAACCTTTGGGTCTTTAGAGATGATAGCATCTGCGACAAAATCCTTGCGAGTTCTATTCGCATCCACAATGGCGGAAATGATGTTGTTTGGTACGTCCTGATAGTTTGCCCTGAGTTGCTTAGTGTCCTTTGGCAAACAGTAACCACCGTATCCGAAGCTGGGATTATTGTAGTGATCACCGATGCGGGGATCTAGGCCTACACCTTCAATGATTTGACGAGAGTTCAGCCCGAGAGTCTCAGCATAGGTATCAAGCTCATTAAAGTACGCAACTCTAAGAGCCAAGTAGGTGTTAGAAAAAAGCTTTACCGCCTCGGCCTCTGTCGAATCAGTAAATAGTACTGGAATATTCTGCTTCTCAGCACCTTCTACTAATAGGTCAGCAAACACTTTTGCTCGCGCTGTGCGCTCGCCGACGATGACGCGGGATGGGTGAAGATTGTCATAAAGAGCCTTACCCTCGCGCAGAAACTCAGGTGAGAAAATGATGTTCTCGCAGCCGAACTTCTCCTTTACGCTTTGGGTGTATCCGACCGGTACGGTGGATTTGATCACCATGACCGCTTTAGGGTTGATGTCCATTACGTCCTGAATAACAGCTTCAACGGACTTGGTGTTGAAATAGTTGGTCTGAGGATCGTAATCAGTAGGCGTTGCAATCACTACGAAAGCGGCTCCACGGTAAGCCTCTTCTTTATCCAGTGTTGCTTTGAAATTAAGCTCTCGATTAGCCAGATAATTTTCAATTTCGGCGTCTACAATGGGTGATTGTCGCTTGTTCAGCATAGACACCTTCTCTGGCACAATGTCCAGAGCTACCACTTCATTACTCAGTGCTAGTAACACGGCATTGGACAGGCCTACATAGCCAGTTCCAGCGATAGCAATCTTCATTAACGTTTTTCCACTTTAACTTTGAGTCTCTGATAGTTTAGCAATAAAGGAGTATTCTAGTGTAGAAAAAACTAAATACTCTATCGCCGGCTTATTGTTTCAACCCATATAGCCATCGGGGTTTTGAGACTGCCAGCGCCAACTATCTCGAGTCATCTCATCAATACCTCTGACGGCCTTCCAACCTAATTCTCTTTCAGCCTTCGATGGATCGGCGTAACAAGAGGCAATATCACCAGGTCTGCGCTCAACCAACTGATAGGGAATGGACTGTCCACTTCCTTTTTCGAACGCCTTTACCATTTGTAAAACACTAGTGCCACTTCCTGTGCCTAGGTTATAGACTACTACACCAGGACTACAACATAGCCTTTCTAGGGCTTTCAAATGGCCTTGAGCTAAATCAACTACGTGAATATAATCTCTTATGCCAGTTCCATCCTCAGTATTATAGTCACTACCGAAAACTGAGAGCACTTCTCTCTTACCTACAGCAACCTGACTTATAAATGGCATAAGGTTGTTTGGAATATCATTGGGGTCCTCTCCGATCAGGCCGCTTTCATGCGCACCAACTGGATTAAAGTAACGCAACAACGCTATATTCCACCTATTATCGGACAAATATAGATCTTGGAGTACTCGCTCAACCATATATTTGCTTGTTCCGTATGGGTTCGTTGTCCTGCCGACAGGAAAGTCTTCTCTTATGGGTAACGAGTCAGGATCACCGTAAACAGTTGCAGAAGACGAAAACACGAAGTCAAAAATACCAAATTCAGCCATAACTTCACAAAGTTTCATTGTGCCCACTACGTTATTATCATAGTAACGTAGTGGTTGAGTAACAGACTCGCCTACAGCTTTAAGCCCAGCAAAATGCATAACAGATTTAATACTATATTGAGAAAATATTTTTCGTAACAAGGCCTGGTCACGAACATCTCCTTCAACAAATATCAAGCTCTTCCCTGTAATTTTCTCTACTCTCGCTAAAGATTCAGCACAACTATTAGATAGGTTGTCTACCACAACTACGCTTTTACCACATTGAAGTAACTCAACAACCGTGTGACTCCCTATATACCCCGCCCCACCTGTTACCAATACTGAATCTGACATTTGGCCGCCTCTGAAAATAACAACTACTAAAAACACACTTTATACGCAACCGAAAACAAAAAGCTTTCCGATTATCGCCTTAAAAATCCAAACCCTTTAACTTTAAATACATCTTTCTCTATTTACCACTGCTTAACCTATCGAAAAGCCCGACTATATAAATCTTTAACCAATTTAGTAACTTAACTTCCTTGACAGTCTATCTGCACACTACCCATGCAGACAAAATCTTCCAATTAATTACGTGGCGCTTATATCCCATTTATTCCGAAACCTGACGAATTAGCACCTGATAGTACAGGCTCGGGCCTTCAACACCAAATATTAATCACCGTAGAGACAAGGCCAATTGATACAAATTGTCATAGACTTCATATTTAGAATAGTCTTGCTCTCTTAAAACATGACCGCTATTTACTAAATACTGTTTTCCTACTCCGGCGCGAGCTCCTGCAACACAGTCGCTCTCTTTGTCTCCAACAATAATTGAATTTTTTAAATCAATTTCAAAATCTCTCATCGCCGCATTTATCATTCCCGGAGCTGGTTTTCTGCAATTACAAACTTCAGCAAATTTAGCAACCTTGCCTTCTGGATGATGTGGGCAATGATAAACTGCCAAAACTTCCACACCATATCTTTGTAGTTCCTTCAAATACCAATTGGTCAAAAGTTTATAATCATGCTCTGTGTAGAAACCGCGTGCTATACCAGCTTGGTTAGTTACAACAATGATCTTATATCCTAACTCGCCCAATATGTTTAAAGCATCAATACATTTATGAGTAAACTCAAAATGCTTAATCTCGAAAAGGTAGTTAACTTCCTTATTTATAACACCGTCCCTATCTAAAAAAGCAACTTTAATCAAAGAATCTTGCATGCTTTAAAGTAATCCTCTGGTATGCCTATGTCGATAAACTGACCGTTAGTAACAAAGGCTTTGAATGTACCATTAAAGCCTTCAAGGTAATCTTGCTCAAAAGAGAAGCGCTCTCCGTTGAAGCTCAATATCTTTTTAGTACTAACAACGTATGTACCACTATTGATCACACCAGAGCCTATCCTTCCTTTTTCGCATAGCCGCTTAACATTTAAAAACTCGTCTAACTCTAACGTTCCATACCTGCTTACATCATCAACATGTATACCCGAAATTGTTAGATCAAAGTTATCGGCATAAGAAAATAGCGACAAATAATCAATATCTAAGTAGGTATCACCGTTAATTACGAGGAATTTATCCGCCGAGATATGCTTTGCAGCCATCTTTATTGCCCCTCCCGTACCGAGAGGGGCTTCTTCCACAGCAAATTCAACAGGGCAACGTACAGGAGCGTCTGAACTGACCCGATCGACAATGTACTCTGCCCGATAGCCTAGTGACAAAACGATCTTACTACATCCTTGCTCTTCAAGACGTTTCATAAGCATATATAGGAACGGAATGCCATTGATCTCAACCATAGGCTTTGGTAGCTCTCCAGTTACCGATTTTAGTCGAGTTCCTTTTCCGCCTGCTAAAATTGCTGCTTCAAACATATTAGGTCTCTTTTGGGAAAATTTTTGATTCAACAATTGCACAGATCATGTGACCTATACAAATGTGACTTTCCTGAATATATGGCGTGACAGGTGAAGGAACGCAAATTGAAATATCTGCCATATCTTTAAGCTTTCCTCCCTCCCCGCATAATATTACTGATGTAACTCCTAATTCTTCTGACAATTCCATCGCCGCTACAACATTTTTGGAGTTTCCAGAGGTACTAATACCAATAAAAACATCGCCAGGACGACTTTGTGCTTGAAGTTGACGAGCAAACAGCTTGTCGTATCCGTAATCATTGCCAATAGCGGTCAGCATAGACGTGTCTGTTGTTAGAGCTAGAGCAGGCAAGCCTGGACGATCATAAAAAAATCGGCTAACAAACTCCGCAGCTATATGTTGAGCATCAGCAGCACTCCCACCATTTCCTGCTAGGAGAACTTTATTCCCATTATTATAAGCTTCTACAATACGATCAGCTACCATCGAGATAGCTTTCTTTACTTCAGGACTAGACGCGAGTGCTTGCTTAACCTCAATACTGTTAGCCAAGTAGTTATTAATATAACTTAGATTGTCCAAGAGTATGCTCCCTCATTGGTGAATTGAAACTTGTGAACATGACCGTCATACTTATCCAATGCTTTAACTACATCGATTTTATTTTCAGGGTCTACAAAGATCATCATAAATCCGCCGCCACCAGCCCCTGAGACTTTAAGTGATAAAGCGCCATTTTTAAGTACATCACCTTCGATATCGTTAATCAATGCATTTGATATGGATGATGAAGTAGCCTTCTTAGATTCCCAAGCCGACTTAAACTCATTAGCAACACCAAGAATATCAGCTTTAAAAAGTAACTCTTTTATTCGATAAGAAGATTTCTTTACTCTGTGCATGGCTTCTAATCGACTACCATCATCTTTCTTAATTGAGTTTATTTGATCTTCAATAATTTTCGCAGAATCGCGTGACGCTCCAGTAAAAAATAGAATAAGTGAAGATTCGAGCTCACTAATAATGAAACGACGCATTCGTAATGGATTAACTATTACGCGATCATCTGCATAAAACTCCATGAAATTGAATCCACCAAAGGTGGCAGCATACTGATCTTGCTTACCGCCAGAAAGACCACAATCTTGCCTTTCGATCTCAAACGCGAGATGAGCAATGTCGTATTCACCTAAGGGCAAAGATAACAGTTGCCTAAAGCCTTCAAGCATAGCGACGACCATCGTTGACGATGACCCAAGTCCGCTACCAGGAGGAGCGTCAGATTGAGTAGTCAAACGAAGAGGAATATATTTTCCACCGTTGAATTGTTCCATGACCCTCTTATATACTGCGCGGTGCAGCAAGAGTTCGCCAGAAAGCTGAATTCCATCATCTAGGGATAGCCTTTCGGTTACACCTAAGTCCTTGGCTTCAAAAATAACTTCATTAGTATTAATTGCGTCATCTATAAATGCGTGAGCATACATGTTAATCGTGGCATTTAAAACGCAACCTCCAAATTCATCACTGTAAGGAGACACATCAGTCCCGCCTCCCGCAAGTCCTAAACGTAAGGGGGCTCTACTACGAATTTTCATTTACAATTCCTTATCGACTGAGAGGGATCCGGCCGCTAGAGATTTCTTTCCGCCAATGATTAAGAAGATCATTAAACATGTCCCTAGTCTGAATTTCTGGCTTCCAATCAATAAAGCTTTTAATCTTTGAGTTGTCGAACATCTGATAATCTGCGTCAATGGGGCGAAGACGATCTGTGTCCGTTTTAACTGTAATATCGGTTCGACTACTGAAACTTAGCAGCAAATCAATAACTTCTGGAAGTTTGAAGGCTTCTTCCCCAGCGATATTAAACGCTTCACCTTTAGGTACTTTGCCTTTAGCACTCTCTTCAGCAAGTAAGTAATAAGCTCTTACAGCATCCCGTGCATCCTGAAAGGTTCTAACGCTAGCTAGATTACCTACCTTAATTTCAGGCTCTTGTAAGCCCGCTTCAATAAGTGCTATTTGTTTAGCTACAGTACTCTCAAAAAATACGTCGCTTCGACGAGGTCCAGTATGAGTCCCCATTCGAGTTACGAAAGTTTTAATACCATAGGCTTCGCCATAAAACTGCCCCAAATAATCGGTGCCGATCTTACTAATACTGTAAGGGCTTGCGCCATGAAATTGAGTTTCTTCATTAAGTGCTTGTCCTACTTTTGCTCGTCCATAAACCTCACTAGATGAGCAAACATGAACTACCGGATCGTATCCGTCGCTGTCTTTGAGTTTTCGAACGCACTCCAGTAGATTTGCGGTTCCTATAATATTCGTCTGCAAAGTTTCAACGGGAATATCAAATGAAGTTCTTGGGAAAGATTGTGCAGCCAAATGGAAAATGAACTTTGGCTTCTTATCGCTGATTAAACTGAACAACGATGTATAATCATTAAGGTCCGCATAAGCGACTTCAATGCGATCTTTATCATTAATTCTCTTAGTTAAATGATAAATATTATCCATCGGCTCTTGCCAACGCATCATACCTACAACATCGTAAGAAGTATTCTCTAATAAAAAGTCAGCCAACTGAGAACCAACCTGACCAGTAAATCCGGTAATCAATACGCTAGTCATTATTCCAACCCTCTAATATTTCCAAAATGGTATTTGGTTTTTTACCCAAAAGTCTTTCAAAATTACTACTTACAGCATTAATTGTTTTCGGCCTAGAAAGCCAAAATTCGTCAGGAGCCACAGAACTAGAAAACTCCAAATTAGGATTAACTAAAAGTTTATACATCTCTGCTAGTTTTAGTCGGCTAACTAACTCAGGCCCCACAAAATTAAAAACCTTATCTTCGAATACAGCCCAGTCATTTATAAGGGATTCGATACCCTTCATTACATCCTGAAGACCAACAATACTACGATTAAATCCATCAAATATATCGACTATTTCACCTTTGTCAGCGAACTCATCCAACATAGATGTAAACTTATCTCCCTTTCCCAACACATAGGAAAATCGAATAACCTTGAAATTTGGTTCTTTCAGAAACCTATTTTCAACTTCGAATTTCATTTGCCCATAGTTACCCATTGGGTCAGGGTCAGAGCAGTCTCCTTTAGGCTTTGTCGTTTCACCCAAAACAACATCACTAGAAGAAAATATTACCTTAACACCCTTATCAATTAATTCTTCAATTAATTTAATAGTAGATTCTACATTTACTTTTCGCGCAAGCTCAGGACTTCCATCACATATACTAGGAGCAGAGATAGAAGAAAGAAATACAAATGTACTTCCTTTAGGAATATTTTTTAAATCCCACTCGCCACTTTCCAAGTCTATGTCTATTTCACAATCATATCGACCCGCAGAGCAAAGTCCATTTAATTTATTTTGCTGAAGATATTGGACTAAATTAGATCCAATGAATCCAGATGAACCAAGAATGACCGTTAAGCTCATTTACAAAACTCTTTAGTTATAAAAACCTGAAATTAAGTCACTATATTGACTCACCAACGCGTTATCATCATAATTTTTAAACTCATCTTTTACTCCCTCAACGAGCTCTTTATTGTTGTTTTTTGTAAGGAGCATTTTTTTTACAAATTCCCCATGGTCTTCATGTTCGACAACAAAGCCATTTTTACCTGAAACTACATAACTGGAAATAGAGCCAACATCAAAGGCGACAACCGGTTTATCATAAGCATATGCATGAATGACCACTCCGCTTTGCGTAGCGGAGTCATAGGGCAACAGAACGGAGACTGACCTAGCAATAAGCCTGGCCAATTCGTCATCCTCTATAAACCTATTTATAATCTCAACATTCTCTAAACTTTTCAGTTCTTCCAAAGCAGGGTCGAAGCCTTTTCCGGCAATAATTATTTTTTCCTCGCCGCTGAGTTCAGCTAGTTTTTTAGCAATCATCTTCATATGTCGAAGTCCTTTATACGGTTCAATCCGACCGAAAAAGAGATAATAGTCTTCGCTAGGCTCCCCACCAAAGTGGTTATAGCCAGATAAAGTTAACTCATAAACTTTTTTATTTGAATTAGCTGGTGAAAAAACAATATATTCATCAGCTAGATATTTATCTACAAATTCATTATAGATTTTTACTGACTTTTGTTGGCTCCCCTCGTGCGGGTTCCAATCATGTACTGTAAAAATATTTTTTATACCAAATAACTTTAATAAAATTGCTATTGGAATATTTGATATGTGGGCTGTATCAAAAATTACTACACTAACTCGCCTATATAATAGTGAACTCAAAAGGAAAAAAGAGTAGAAGCAATCTAAGATAACACCGAATGATAATCCTGGAGATTTTGAAAAAGAAGAAACACTAACACTTAATCTCTTAGAGTTTTTAATATTTGAGTAAAATGTTGCCATCCCTGACAGTCTTTTGCATTTCTTTTCAAAGAGATAAACCAAATCATTATTATTAGAATTACAAATTACGGCGACTTTACTTTCTTTCACTTCAAAACCTCATGAGCTGCTGCCTGAATGGGCTTTATGACAGAGCTATCAAAATAGTGGTCTTGCTTCTGTATGTTATCATTTAAAACTCCTTGCGAAATATCTTCACTATTAGCATTCATCAAGTACTCTAACAGAGAGTCAATGTCAGAATAATTTATCCTATTATTTGCTACCAAAGAAATATAACTGGGGATATCATGTCCAGGAAAATCTATCAAGCAAATTTTATCAGTAACGAAAGTGGCCTTTGACAAGATCGAAGAATAGTGTCCTATATAAATATGTGATTGCGGAAAGTTAGAACTTTCAAATTTCGCAAATTCTACAAAATCCTCGTACAAGCTCATATCACTTCTTGGATGTAGTTTAATCACCAAAGATAGACCAGATTTCCTTACAGCAAAGCTTAGTTTGCGAAGAAAATCTTCCATTAACGGCCTAGCCAGTCTGCCATCTTCAACCAAAGTCTGAGCAACGTAGCAGACCTCTCCACTGACTGGCTTCAACCCAACTCTCGGCCAACCATCAAAATCAGGTGCACCGACGACTACCTGTGACGAATCTAAATAACCGTACTGTTCATTGTGATAGGACTTCCAGTGAGTCCCATATACTAGAACTTTATCTACGTTCACCTTATCTAGAGATATTCCTGCTTGTCTATAATTTTTTCCAAAAACGAAAATGTTCAAAAACTTTCTTAGGGTATCAATCGAGCTTTCTCCCGACAACTCTCCAACAATTTTTGCATACAGTGCATATCGAATAGTTTTTATTATATTTTTATAAAATAATGAAGCCTCACGCTTCATAAATGGTATATAAAGCCCGTGTTGATACATAATAGTTTTTATACCAAGCTTTTTACAACAAGCAATAACTGCACTATCGGGGATTCTCTGCGCTGTAACCATAAGCCTATCAATCTGATAGGAATTTAAAAGCTTAACTAGGCTTTTACTTGACTTAGGGTCCACCTTTACTACCTTCGAACCTTCAGGTAGACTTGAAATTACTGACTGCTTATCTATGACGTCATCTTGGTCATAAAAAAATACAAACTCAACACCGACATTTCTTGGATCGTTAAGAATTTCTTCAGCTATCCATTTTGGAAACCTAGTCAATCCAAATAGTCTTACTTCAAAAAAACCTATCTTCATTTCTTTATCTCAGATATAAATTTTTTCTGCCGTTTATCTATACAAATTGAGTTAGCTGGAACATCTTTATTTAAAAGAGTACCAGCTCCAACGACGCTATTATCTCCGACACTCACACCCTTCAATATAACTACATTTGCGCCGATCCAAACATTTTTTCCAATTTTAATTGGCTTCGACTTAAAACCTGTATCACAATAAGAAGTTCCAAAACTAATAACATGGTCATGATCATATACTTTGATATTTTCGCCAAAGATACAGCCATCGCCAATCGATATTGACTCTTGACAACTTATCGACACGCCAGAGTTGAAAAATACATTTTTTCCTATATCAATTTTACCGGAAATTAAATTTAGTATGAAGCCGCTTCTTGCCTTTAACCTTCCCTTTGCGACTAGTTTGCCTGATTCAATATTTAATAAAGAGAAAGGGCCGATGTTCGTTTTCATCGACTTAATATTAACAGATGGACTTAGGCCCCAATACATTCCTCGAACAAATCCTGTTATCTTTTTAAGTACTTTAATCAAAGAACACCTCTTGGTTCATACTATACGCGTTTCAATAATGACGTGAGACCAAAATTATCGATATTTATGCGCCTTAAAGGCCTTCTATATTCCTGCTCTAACATTTTTCAATGTAAGCATCGAAAACAAAATTAGAGCCAAAAGGCACGTTATTAATAGAGATATCCAGGCAAAGTAAAATTGATCGCCTACTCCAAAGAAAAGAGCACCGCCTAGTGCAGGACTGACTACAAGTAGCGGCAATAAGATGTTTAAAATTTGACGCTGAGTAGCGCCTAATATTCTCAGCGCTATAAAAGCTTCCAAAGAAGATCGGATAAGATATACAACTGAGGCTCCAATAGTACCAAAAAAGTAAATTGAAACAAACATAAGTGGCAATACTAACATCACCTCTTTAACTGAAAAAGATGCAAATGATTTTTCGAGGTCATATGCTATTAGCACTTTATAAAATAGAGTGCACACAACGTTAAAATATATGCCTACCCAAATCAAAAGCAATACATATTTTACATCATCAAATGATATACCTAAATATCCAGTCCAGTAATCAGACAGCAGAATACACATAACCAATGCGACTACTTGCAAGTATAGAAAAGGTTTACAAAAGCGAGATACAGCAGTAATAGCCGACGAAGTGGTTAATGAATTACTCATCTTCTTTTGAACGTCCAAAAAAAGAATCTGAGATAAGGCACCGTACACGATACTCTGACGAGTAATTAAATCATAAACTAAAAGATAAATTCCCACAGCAGCCAATGACTCAAATGCTGGCAAGATCATCCTATCCGAATAATATAGTCCGATTGCGCTTAGGGACACAACAAAAAATGGAGTTCCACTTTTAAGAACTTCCAATACGCTTTCATAACAAAAATGAACTCTCGTGAATGATATATTCATTTTTTTGCTTACATGCCACAACGACAACGACAGTAGTATAACTGTAAATGCAAGATGCATTAAAAGCCAAAAGTTCAATTCCTCATTCTTGATACCAAGAAAAGGAAAAAGGAAATAAGAAAAGTTTGTGCCACCTCTAAGTAACGACGCAAAACCAAAGCTATTTTGACCCTCGAGCGCGCTTCTCACCACCATAATTCCCATAACAACTGGAATGAGAAGCATCAACCATGTTGACAAACTATCTAAGAACTTCGGCAAGGAAAAAATGACGTGTGCAATATAAAAAAGGCCTGATATACAAATACCAACCAATATATTAACTTGTACTGAAGATACAAAGAATCTAACCTTATCTTCAATAGGGTTATCTGCGCCCAAATATTTAAAAACTGCTTGAGGTATTCCAAAATTCACATAATTAAGTAGGACTAAGCCAGATAGACATAATGAGAGAATTCCAAAATCATCAGCTCCAAGAGCTTTAAATAACTCCGGTGTTAGAATCAGTATTCCTAATGCAACAAAGATCTGAACACCCAATGTTTTCAATAATCTAGCTAACAATCCTTAAACTCTCTCTATTAAGCTTAATTGCTCGCTCAGCCATCGCAATTAAAACAAAGTAATAATCAAAAAAAGGAGGGAGATAACTCAGACTCAGTAATAAAAATGCTGATAACATCATGAATGAGCTAGCACTATAAAACATCGACTTCACTATAAAGCCATAATATAGAATAGCTCCTAGCAAGCCACAAGTGCCAATAACTAACGCAGGGTTAATATGTGCAAACTCTAATTTTCCAGCAAGTGCTTTAGCTCCGGTATAATACCCGTGACCAAAGATATAATCTTGAGGCCTATCTAATAATGACTGGAACAAATGGGTTACGAAATCTAGTTTACTTGCAAATGACGGATCAAAAGAAAGCAACCCAATGACGATTCCACCAACAATAACAACTACAGAAAAAATAATAGCAAACCTAATGCCATCACTTCTTACTATCTTTTCAAATATATAAAGAAGAGATATACAAATACATGTAATGAATGAAGCCTTACTTGCTGTCAACAGTGAAAGAACAACTAGAACTAAAGCCATTGAGATTATCACTATTTTTTTGTGACTTTTTGCCGTATACAGCAGTATTGCATATAGCAATGCAACAATATTTCCAGATGTATTAGAATCGAAGAAAAATGGACTACACTCAGTCTTATATGAAAGAGGCCCCGCGAGTAAAAGAGGTAAACTTGGTGTCATGCACATCGAACGCAGAAGCGCTTCGAATAACAAAAAAGAAAACACCATATATATAACATTTTTTAGCCTATCCACATCTTTGATGTATATTGATGTGGCACTATATACTAAGAAGCATATCAGAACTTTACCGACAAGTGCAGAAATGTCTTTTAACTCTTGAGAAAAAACAATTGAAATACACAGGAAAATCAAGCATAAGCTTAATCCAATAAGGTGTTGCTTAGGATTATTCAATAACCACAAAAAGTATATTGTTGCAATAGGCAACAATGCCAACTCTCTTGGCAGACCAATGTATGGGTATACCTGAAAAATGTAACCCAAAAGCAATATGTGTATCATACTTTATGTTGAACTAAATCAAGTAGCTTTTCAAAGCCTATATGGCCTTCTATTAATTGAAAACCATTCTGAATTTTCTGTCTCTCTGAGGCCATATTTTTTAGAGTGTTCAATTGTTGGCCAATAGTCATATCCTTATCGTTCCACGCCAACCCTAACGAATTCTCAACAACAAAATCACTTACATTAGTTTCTCTGGAAACTAATGTAGGTAACCCTATCTGACAAGCCTCTTGAATAACTACAGGCCAACCTTCCGAGCGAGACAGCAACATCAAAGCATCATATTCGCGTAAAAGTTTAATTTTGTCTCTGCCATAAATTGGGGAGATAAAGTTGACACGTTCAGTCAAACCAATTTCTATTAGATGGTGCCTTATCTCCTCCGTAGGATTGACGCCTATTAGATCCAATGAACAATTGTAACCACTTTCATTTGCGAGCTTAATGTAACTAAACATTCTATCGAAGCCTTTTCGATTGAAATAGTTCGCCCCAAGGTAACAAAACCGGAATCTAGTTGAAATCTGCGTATTTAACTCATTTTCATCTCCATAAGAATTGATTTTACAATACGGAGGACATATAAAGCTAAAATTTGTTATTTTTTGCGAGCGATTAAGCTCCATATCATTTAGATATTGGGTTTTTGCCGAAGTAAACCTAAGGCACTGCTTAACAATGAAAAGAAAGAACTTCTTTTTCCTACGTGAAGCCGTATCTTTTTCTACGATCAAATTTCCATGAGAGACGATTACCATCTCACATTTTGAAAAAATGGATATAAAGAATACCAATAACGCCTTTAAAGAATATAACTCATGATTGTAAACCAATTGGCTGTTATTCATTAGTCGATAGAGTTCTCTCAGATCACTAATCGTTTTTAATTTTGTAAGGCTGAAACTAGATATACTTAAGCTTTTTTTCAATTTCGGCTGCTTAAAGAAGTTATCCGAATAAGCCTTAATACCCGATGGCCTATCTATATCTGAAATTATCTGTAATACTTTATTCATATTGGGTCATGTAGTCTAGAGCCAATTCCGCCATTAATATCAATTACTGATCCATTAAGAAATGGCAAGTCATCTGATATCATTAAATGAAGTAATTTTGCAACTTCATATGGACTACCTATATTACCGGTAGGATGATATTTTTTTAAGTCATCTAACTTATCCGGCGTTTCTCTAAACCCTTCAACTAGCATGTCGGTTTCTACAGCCGCTGGCTGAATGGCATTCACCCTTATGCGATGGCCACAATCTACTGCTAAACTCTTGGTCATTCCTGCTAATGCAGCCTTACTCATTGCATAACAGACAAATCCAGGCTTAGTTAATCCATTGTGAATACTACCAATATTAACAACACTTCCATTTGCCTTGTCCAACTCGCTAATAAAGGCCTTCGTCAACATCAAAGGAGCAATAACATTAACGGAAAGGGAGCTACTAACATCATCTAAGGAAACGTTTTCAACTCCACCTAGTCGTTGAATTGCAGCATTGTTTACCAATGCAAATATATCTGAATCACTGTTCAGCTTAAGCACTTGTTCCTTTAGAGTTTCTATATTTTTTTCAGAAACAGATAAAAGTGACAAATCAAAAGAAATGTAATGGTCAACTACATCAGAGGATTCGGAAATATCGATACCAATGACCTTATATCCCTGATTAGTGAGATAATGTGCAATGGCGGATCCTATTCCGCCATTCACACCTGTCAAAATAACAGATCTCAAATCTTCTCCTTACCAAAGAAAGACATTAATTTATCGATAGCTACTTTATTAGTTTTTGCAACAGCATCAGATGTATTGGAAGCATTATGAGAGCCAAAAATACATAAAGGATGCTGACGTAAATAACTATCTTTTGGCAGTGGCTCTACTTCAAAAACATCGAGCCCGGCAGAATGCACTTTGCCAGACTTCAGCGCACTACAAAGAGCTTCTTCATCAATTAATGGACCCCTTGCTACATTAACAACTCTAACGCCATGCTTACAGTCACTTAAAACAGTCTCATTTAGCATATGAACATTATGCTTATTTAATGAGCAGGTAAAAAGTAGAAAATCACATTCATTTATCCGTTCGGGCCATTGGCATAACGTCACGCCCTCATCTTCAATGACTGACTTACCAGGGTCAAATGCAATTATATCTAGTCCAAAAGGAACTAATCTCTTAGCAGCACTACGTCCAATATCACCATATCCAATTAGACCAACTGTTTTACCAGAAAGTGATACACCACGATTTTTAGGCCAATTTCCCTTTCTAACTTCGCGATCGATAAAGTACGTCTCTCTTGCTAGAGAAAGCAAATAACCGACACCTATATCAGCTACTTCTCCACCAAACATATCAGGTGTATTGGAAATAGGTATTCCAAGATCATTACAAGCTTCAAAATCGACATTATCTACGCCGATACCCCATTTTACCGCAGCTTTCAAATTTCCAGACTTTCCCGCTTCAAAAACTCGTCTAGTTGCAGGGTCATCACCTATGATCCAACCATCATATTTTGGCAACTCTCTAATAAGCTCTTCCTCTGATAAAGTCTGGATTACATCTGCACAAACAGCCTCAACTCCATATTCTTCAAAGAGAGGAAGGAACTGTTCCTTCATACCCAACATGGGGGGACAGGTAACTAGTACTTTCATGTCTGATCTCCTACTTCTGTGTCTCAGCAAGTGCTGCAGCCATCAGCCAATCTTCTGGCTCGTCAATATCGACGGACTCAAGTGCAGGAGTCTCAAACATTTGAGGACGCTCTCCGATTCGAGCTCCAGTTTTTGAAAAACTATCTTTTGTAAAGATATACAAACAAGAATTTTCTTCATACCAAGGCTCAAGGTCTTGAGTTCTTACAAGATTATTTGGATCATGATTAACCGGGCTCATGTCTTTGCGATAGAATCTAGTTTGAACCTTATTAACAGTAAATAGAGAATCATGGAAGTCTTTATTTTCGTTAAACGAATTAATCGATTTACTGATAGTATCCGATGAGAGTAGAGGGTTTGTGGTGTGCGTCATTAAGTACACGTCAGCCTCAACATTCTTTATATCGTCCTCCAGAATTAAGTTCATTGACACAAAATCACCACAGAGCTCTTTTCTTCTTTCACGAATTATTACTCTATCATCTTCAACCAGTCCATTTTCTTGAAGAATCTCTTTTGCATCAGTATTTATGACTACTTGATCGATTTCTTTTATCTCAAGTAATGAATCTAATATCCAACGAAATAGAGGCTTTCCAGCTAAGTTTTTAAAATTCTTTCCTTTGACTCGCTCACTATTCGCCTTCATTGGCAGTAAGGCTACAATTCTTTTCGACATCTACTTCACCTTTTGTCTTTTCAAGTCATGACTAACAACGTTCATGTCAGATACTCGAGGATAAAAATACTTGTTTTTCATCTGCTGAGATAATTTTCTATGATTATGATTACCTAAGTACGCACCATAATATTGAACAAACCTAAAGCAAATGATAGAAATAAATTCTTTATTAAATACGCCAAGCTTAATGGCAGCCTTCACATCTTTAGCTATTCCAATTGAAATAAACTTCATCAAATCGAATAGGCTGATATGAACTTCGGGCATTATCTTTTGTAATGCTATAGCTTCTCGTTCATATCTAATTTTAACTTTTTCCCATGATTCATCATGAATATGAAAAACTGCAGCCTCAGCCACATATCCAAGATGCATAGATTCTGCGATTATTTGTTTAGCTAAAAACATGTCTTCGCAACCAGTCAAAGTTTCATCGAACTTATACGATTCCCACACATCTTTTCTAATTGCTGAATTGGCATTGTTGCAAAAGTAACCTTCTTGAGGCACTTTGGAGACTTCTGGAAAGTACTTTTTAAATAGCTGCATTTCGCTAAATTTAGTCGTATCTCTTGCTAACTGTCTACCGTATACATAATCACACTTTCTCTGATGTAGAGGCGCAACTAAGTTCTCGATCCAGTTCTTATCGCAAGGAATACAATGTCCACTAATGAATACAAGATAATCTCCATCTGCAAATTCACAACCTATATTCAAAGAGCGACCGAACGTAAATTCATTTTTATCTATATACGTTATACGGCATCCATATTTATTTGCAATCGTCAAGGTTGAATCAGTTGATCCAGAATCAACTATAATAACTTCAATATTGAACTCTTTTTTCGTCTGTGAGTTGATTGCAGCAAGAAGCTCGTCCAAATGTTTTTCTTCATTCAACGTGCGAATGATAACGCTAACCAACGATTTAGACACTAGCTTCTCCAAGTTCCACAGTTAATAGTTTTCCCGACAAAGGACTTTTCGATAATTCAGAATCACTCATATCGATAGAGGCAGACGTATAAAATAGTGTTCCGTTGTCTTCGGCGCAATTTGTAGGCCTTTGAACAGGCACTTTTATTTTTCTCTGTAAGATTGCATCTTTGCTATATACATTGATGCAGAATCCGTCCCACATACAAATATATACTTTTCCATCCTGTCCCACTGTTCCACCATCAGGAACAAGATGCCCATCGCTTAAATCAAGCCAAACCTTCTTGTCCATGAGGGACTTGTCATATTTATAGATGACTTGTTTAAGTGAGTCTGATATTAATATTCCATCATCAAGCTCTATAAAACCATTTGGTATGTGTATTTGATCTTTTTTAAACAATTCATCATCAATCGGAGAATAAATATAGAGATGACCCGGGTCCTTAGTATTTGTTTCGCTCATAGTGCCAAAAACAATTCTTCCATCAGCCAATAGAACACCATCATTACAACGAAAATGCTCCTTTTCTTCAAGCTCTGGAATTACCCTTAAAACCTCTGTGGCACCATTAAGATATTTACAAATCCCTTTTTTTGAAAGAAATGTTATGGAATCACCTTCTAAGGAAATTATGGCTGACGGCTTATCATCTAGAAACACTTCATGTTCATCAATCAACTTTGAAGAGTAACCTAATGAATACAATGTTGATTTTTCTATATCTAGCCAACATACAACTTGAATTTCTCTATTAAGAAATATTCCCTCACCAAGAATACATCGTTTTTTTGAAACCAAATTCATTACTGACCCATTCCGAACACAACAACTTTGACAGTTAAAAGCAAAATCTTAATATCAAATAAAAAGCTATGATGCTTGATGTAGTGAATGTCAAACTTATGTTTCCACTCCGCATCTTCAACAGATGCACCATATGGATAGCTAACCTGAGCTAATCCAGTAACACCTGGCTTGACCGCATGTCTGAAGCGATAATAAGGTATCTTCTTTTCAAGGTTTTCGATAAAAACCTCTCGCTCAGGGCGCGGTCCTACGATAGACATTTCACCTTTTATGATGTTGATGATTTGCGGCAATTCATCAATTCGAGTTTTTCTGATAAACTTTCCTATTTTTGTAACTCTACTATCATTTTTTTGCGCCCACTGAGCTCCTTGAGCTTCGGCATCAGTAGTCATTGACCTAAACTTTATCACTTCAAATTCATTGTTAAAAAGACCAGTTCTATTTTGCTTATAGAATACAGGGCCTTTACTCTCTAGTTTTATCAAAATTGCAGTAAGAATACAAATAGGAAGAGACAGAATTCCTAATATCAACGCAGCAGCTAAGTCGAGAGCCCTCTTAGCAATTTGAGTCTTTCGTGAACTTAAGATTGAAAACGATTTCTGGTGAAGAAAATAACCACCATGTAAAAGTTCAATTTCAGTATATCCAAAGCGTCTATCCAAATAAGAAACAAAAGGCTCTACCCATGCACCATATTTAATAGACTTAATCAGGAAATTCTGTTCAACTTGCGTCAAGGCAGAACTTTGATAATGACAGATAACTTTATCAGATACTGTAGTTAAGCTGTAGTCATTTAAAACAACTTGAAAGTCATACTTCTCTGCAATTGCTTTAATTTTTTCAACTTCCTGGTTAGGGCAGTAAACATATATAACCCTAGAAAATTTAGCATCCCTTTTAGTTAAATGTTTTTTTGTTTTGGCAGAAAAGCTTAAGGTTAGTTCATCATCAAGTTTAGCTCTTTTTACTGTCATTGCTAATCCTTACCTACTTGAGCCATGATCTTATTTAAAAATTGTTTTTCTAATTAGTGCAGTTACGATCCCAAAAACCAACCCTAAAATCAATCCGACTATAACAATTATTAGTCGTTTAGGCTTGATTGGCAATTCTGAGGAAACAGCACTTTCAACTGTCTTAAAGACATATTCCTTTCTAACTTTTGCAAACATTACGGTTTTCGTTTGCTCTTCGACTAACTGATAAAGTACTGATCGCATATCTGTAAGGCGAGTAGTTTGAATTTCATTAGTCAAATATTCAATGCTTTTTTCTGCCTCAGCGAGATCCCTTACCTTCATCTCGTAGTTTATATCTTCAACAATTTTTGATACCCACTCATACGCAAGATGAGGTGAATAGAAATCGATTGAAACACTAACAAGTGATGTTTCTTTATCTTCGTGAACAGTGAGTATCTCCAAGAATTTTTCTACTGCTTCTTGGTCTGAAGGAACAGCTCCTCTTGGCGGCTTAATCTTTCGTACCCATTTACTCTCTTCTACGTCATATATCGAATTATCATAGATAAGACTATCTGACTCTAAATCCCAGCCTTCGGCAGCCATTAAAGGCAACAGTATATTATGACTCTTTATGAACTTAGAAAGAAAGTCCTTCGACTTAAGAACTTGTATTGCAATTGTTTTTTTATCTACCTGACCACCGTTAAGACTTAATCCAGCCATCGATGCCAAGCCCCCAAACTGGCCTGCCAGAGCATTCAATCCATTGCTTGATTCTGAGCTGGCAGGGGCGAGCAAGACCTCAGAGCGATAAACATTTGGCAAATACAGTGCAATAACAATTGACAAAAATACTGAGGCTATCATTGTCAATGTTATTTGAATTTTGCACTCCCATAAAATGCCAGCCATTTCCCTAACGGTAAGGTGCTCATCCATTACACGTTCGTATGTTAAAGCGCCACACGAGGATTTTTCAAATTCTTTCACATTAGTTGTCATAAGCCAAGCCAAAACCATTCATTTTCTTACAAGTCTTTAATATGAGTATTTCTTATAAGACATTAAGGGCGGATAACGCAACGGCGGAATTATATATTATATTCGTAACCTGACTCCATAGAGTTAAGTTATCTTTGTAGTTAGTATCCAAAGGAACAATTACTGTATCACCAGGCTTCAATTGCTGTTTCCCACCAAACCAGTAAGATTCTTCTGGTAACATCACAGAACCATCAGCTCGTACTATATAAGTGCGACTGTCATCTGCACGTTGAGTCGTATTTCCAGACATACGCATATAGTCTTCGAGAGAAAGAACGGAATTGTATCTGTGGGCAGTCGCATGTTGAACTTCACCCATAACCGAAACAACCTGCCTCATAGGAGGAATATAAAGAAGGTCGCCAGCTTCTACTCTAAAGTCCTCAGCTTTTGACTTATCCATCACCGAATTAAGGTCAATTACTAGTCGACCTACAGGTTGTACCTGTTCAAGTTGGGCGAGCATTGCATCGGTATCAGCCACTGACGCAAAAGTACCTTGTTGAGATAACGTTCGGTTAGCAATCTCCTTTCGAAGAGAATTAGTAACCCGTCGTATCTCCAAAGCTTCTTGTTTTTTCATCGATTCACGAGTGAATACCGCGCCATAGAGATATGCATAATCGGTAAATCCACCGGCACGCTCAACAACGTCGCTGAGGGTCTCGCCACGCTGGATGATATATGTACCAGGGAAACGGACTTCACCCCGAACTTCAACAGTCTCGTTAGTGGCCCAGGAAGGCTTAGTGAGAACGTTTAATCGGTCACGACTGGCCAAAGTTAAGTTTTGAGTCTTATCCCCTTCCATTGCCTTAGTCAGATCAATATTCCAATGTTGCACTCGCATCCCTTCGCTGTTGTCGTAGTAAGAGCGTGATAGTTCAGCATTGGGAAGATAAGCGCTTTCTTTGAGACCACCTGCCAACTTAATTAGATCAGCAACTGCAGCACCCTTGATGAGTGGGTAGTTATCTGGGTAGCGAACATCACCGGTTACACTAACCTCCTCAGAACGAGAAGAAGAGCGAGCTTGAGATTGAAGCTTTGCCATTACAGGGAACAGCAATTCTCGTCGGGTCATCTGATCGGACAATGCAATCAACTTTGGTTGATTAAAAAGGCCAAGAAGCATCAAATTTGCAAGAACCAAATCTTTCTGCTTCTGCTTTTCAGCAGAGATGCTCTCAGTTACAGCAACACCAGCGACGGAAGACAGCTTCTTGTTACTGTCCAATTCTGCCAATTGTTGGTCTTCGAGTTGTTGGTAGTTTTGTTTTGCAACTTGTTGAAGGGTCTGATCTTGCTTCACTTTCGCAAAAAATTTACCAAGCTGGCGCCGATCCAAGGCTTCATCTCGGTCAGAAAACACAATCAGCTTATCGTTGGCTTTTAAGACCAAATCTTTCTGACTGCCTTTTGTACTAATGGCTCCCAGAAGATCTACTCCGAGGACCTCTATGTCACCCTGAACGTTCTTTTGACGAACTACTAAGGCCATTTCAGTTTCTGCGTTCCAGGTAAGGTCTGCGGAAACCGAAGCAAGAATGTCACTTAGACGAATACCAGGCGTCCATTGATACTGTCCTGGACGAGTCACCTGACCAAGCAAAGTAATGGAGTCATTAGCAAGCGCTGAAGTAGAACGAACCACTAAGGTATCTCCACCTTTAGCTTTCTGATTACGGCCTTGTGAAGTAGTAAGATTTACCCGCAGCACCTCTTTCAGATAATCGTCTCCAAAGCGCTCAACAATTGACGCTGCGGGATAAGCTCCAGGTTTAACCCCGCCAGCCATAGCTACGATGTCAGCCATGGTTTCACTGCCTTTGAGCTCATAGATGGCGGGACGAAGTACTTCACCGGTAACCGATACAGTCGCGCCTACTGGTGGAATAAACACGACATCACCTGATTGCAGACGCACATCACCTGACGCATCACCGCGCATCAGCAGGTCATAAACGTCGAAAGTGGCAACCAATTTGCCGGCTCGCTTTACCTGAATATTGCGTAGGGAGCCAATGGTCTTAAGGCCACCAGCGACAAACAAAGCCTGAGATACGGTGGATAGACTAGAGACTGTGTAAGAACCAGGATTGTAGGCATCGCCAGCAACAAAGATGCGAACAGAACGTAGCTCTCCCATGCTGATATGGGCACTTTGTCCAATCATCTGCTCCTCGACGAAAGCCTGTATCGCCTCTTTGAGTTCACCATAAGCCATTCCGATGACCGTAACTGGCTCCATATCAGGAATTTGGATGTTACCCAGGCGGTCTACCACCAGAGTAAAGCGCTTGCTCTCCTTGCCATAGAGCTGCACGTTGATGCTATCGCCAGGACCAATGCGGTAGTCGGCGGGCACAGGGATGTCCGAAACAGGCGCAAAGGTAGTGGGCTGGCCCGCAAAAAGGTCATAACCAAAGGGCTTCAGGGATTGCTCCTCTTTGGCACTTACCGCACTGGCGCTAGGCGTAACAGAATCTGGTTCTGCAGAAGGACGAGGTTGAACTACTGGCTGCTGTGGTTGTTGAATTCCCTGAGAACTGCTACCGCCTCCCCCTAACATGGAGGGATCGATGCCGTACTGCTGGGCAAGACGACGTTGCTCTGAGATGGGCAGTTGCTTGAACTGCTCAATCATTTGAGGAGAAACCGACACCGCGTTGGCCTGGAATGCACCGATCCCAAGACCCAGGATCAGCAAAGTGGATTTAAGCTTATTGATAAAAGAGCGTTTCATCTGTCCGTATCTGAATAATGCGTGGCACCGGCAAGGTGGCACCACAAGCAGTGATTAGGTCTAAGGCAGACCAAACCCAAGCCAACAGCTATTGCCGTCAGCACCCCGAAATGTCGCCCATTAAGAGCCGAATAAAAAACCAGCACAAGTTAGCGATCACTAACACGTAAGTTTCTGAAACTTTTGAAAATGAGAAATCAAAAACATTTTCACCTGATATAGCTCCGCCCATGCTTTCTGGCTAGCCATGACCACAAGTTCCAAGTTTTTGACTCAGACCGCTAGGCGCAGCCGGAGGGTAGTGGCAACAAATGCCACCGAATTCTGTAGTGTGTTAGCTTGCGATGCGATCGCAAACAGCCAGGTTGTTCAGGTCCGTTTCGATGACCTGAACCTTACCCAGCATTTCGAGCAATAGCTTACAGCGTTTGCTGCCTACTGTCTCACTGAAAATGGCGTCTACTTGCGCAAATGGTCCATCTTTAACCGTCACCCTGTCGCCAGAACAAAATGTTGTTTTTGAAGGGCTTTCAAGTACCATCGAGCAACGCTTTCGTAACTCTCTCACCAGAGATAACTCTACAGGAGACAGTGCGCCGCAGGTTTTCACTGCCTGGGAGATGGTAGAGAGGGTGACTATCTTTCGAATCGAGTCCTGAAAGGGATCAAAACGGACGAAAAGGTAGCCCGGAAACAGCGGTTGTACGCGCTCGGACGCTGCGCCCTCCTGCTGCTCGCACGCCTTGCTCGGGATGGCTGGCAGGTACACCTGGTAGCCTAGGCTCTTAAGTTGCTGCTCAGCCTGAAGCTCACACCTAGCTTTGGTTCTGAACAGATACCATCCCAACATAAATAAGCGTTTCCTAAATTGCCAAGTCCGAGAGAAAAGAGTTTCGATACTACCAGCATGAGCCGACTCTGTCTTGTGCAAGCTGTATACCAAACGAACTAAGGAGCTTGCATAAAAGCTATTTGTCGACTTAAAAGATCAATGAGTTAAATATTTATTCATCTCTATCAAGCTGTAATGCTTGGTGTTTTCCTTTGGCAAAATAACATGCAAGGAAAAAGGGCATTTACATCATACGTCGCTTTTATGACGAAATTGCTACAAGCAATGTTAAAGGCAAAAAGCACCCACTACAAAATCGTCAGAAATTTGACAGCACCAATAAAATAGCAACCTATCGAATTAAAGTCTCAGTGCATTTAAAGGCACTTCAATTTCATGTTGACGATTAATTAACTTCACCAACAAGCGGCAACGCTCGTCATCGGACATCTCTTGGAACAGCGCTTCGACCTCGTGGAAAGCGCCATGGCTGAACACCACGGATTCGCCGGGCTTAGGCATCTCTACCGGAACAGGTTGTTGCAGTTGTGGTTGAACTTGGCAGCGACGTCGCAGATTCACCACAATGGACAGCTCCACTGGGCGCAGTTCCCCTGTGGTACGCACCACATCAATCATCCCAAACAGCCGCAGTACCGACGAGAAGCCGGACTGATAGGGATCCAGTCGGATAAACAGGTATCCGGGAAACAAAGGTTTGAGCTTGGTGCTCTTAGTGTCTTTCTGAATCTGGGGCAAGAAGGTGCTGAAGCCCATGGCTTCCACCTGCTGGGAGACTTTGCGTTCGCTACACACGCGAACGCGAAACAGATACCACTGCAACATAGGTACTTCCTTGTTTTCTCAGCGTGGCCTTCAGCGACTTATCCTTGTCTGCTGCTCGGTCATACAACGACGGCCGAAGATTGTGACACGACCATTACGCCATTCCCAGCCCCTCACGTCAAAAAAATCACGTTCGCGACTTTAGTTTTTCGTTCCGTGAGCTTTGCCTCGATTTGGCACAGATTATTGTGATCACCCTCACGCGCAGCTCAACCCGTTCAACCATGGGCACTATCTGCATTTTATTCACTGGCCCGACGATTTGTCGAAGATGCCTCATTGCCCCTGAAAGCCCCGGACACCGGGGCTTCAACTGCCCTTCCACATTGACTTAACAGGGTGATAAAGGGTATACAAGTGCATCCCTCCGCTTTCAACTATCACAACATCTGGGTGGGGCGCCTGCTCATCCGTCATGGACGCGGGCTATTCTGTTTAAAAATGCAAAGAAGGTTACATACTCAATGAGCGCAGCGAAACCGCAAGCCGGCACCATGCTGGGACATCCCAAGGGGCTGTTCCTGCTGTTCACCACCGAGCTATGGGAACGTTTTAGCTACTACGCTATGCGTGCCATCCTGGTACTTTACCTGGTAGACAAAGTTCAATCTGAAGGCGGTCACGGTCTGGGCTGGACCCAAGCCGAAGCGCTGGATCTCTACGGTACCTTTACCGGTCTGGTGTACCTGACCCCGCTGTTCGGTGGCTGGATCGCCGACAACCTGCTGGGTCAGCGTAAGACCATCATCATTGGTGGCGCGCTGATGGCCGCCGGCCAATTCATGCTGGGTACGCCCCATGCCTGGGTTCCAGGCATGGAAACCGAGATGTTCTACGCCGGTCTGTTTACCCTGATCATCGGTAACGGCCTGTTCAAGCCAAACATCTCCACCATGGTGGGCGACCTGTACCAGGAAGGCGATCATCGCCGCGACGGTGCGTTCACCATCTTCTATATGGGTATCAACATCGGTGCCGCCCTGTCCGGTATTGTTGTGGGCTCCGTAGTAGAAGCCTACGACGGCAACTTCCAGGCAGGCTTTATCTGCGCCGGTATCGGTATGGTGCTGTCTCTGGTGATTCAGTTCCTGTTCGCACAGAAGCTGTTGGGTAACATCGGTACCGTCCCCGCGGCCAAGCTGGAGCGTCAGCAGGCCACCGAGGTCCGTAAAGAGCCTCTGACCGCCGTTGAGCGTGACCGCATCAAGGTGATCATGGTTCTAGGTCTGTTCACCATCGTATTCTGGGCTGGCTTCGAGCAGGCCGGTGGCCTGATGAACCTGTTCACCAACGACTTCACCGACCGTATGATCGGCTCTTTCGAAGTCCCCACCACCTGGTTCCAGTCTCTGAACGCCATCTTCATTGTGGTATTCGCCCCTGTGATTGCCTCTATCTGGGTGCGCATGGGTGACCGTGAGCCTACTTCCCCAGTGAAGTTCGCCATGGGCCTGGTGCTGCTGGGCATCGGCTTCCTGTTCATGATGGGCGCCGTAGTTCAGATGGACGGTGACGCTTCCAACAAGTCCTCCATGATGTGGCTGGTCGGCGCGTACTTCTTCCACACAATGGGTGAGCTGTGTCTGTCCCCAATCGGTCTGTCCATGGTGACCAAGCTGGCTCCCCTGCGTATCGCTTCCCTGATGATGGGTGCCTGGTTCCTGTTCGTTGCCGTAGCCAACAAGGTTGCCGGTTTCGTAGGTTCCTTCATCGGTCACGGCGGCGCAGCCGAAGAGCAGCTCGCCAATGCGATGTCCATCTTCTCCGGTATCTTCATCACTGCGGTAGCCTCTGGTGTTCTGCTGTACTTCATCTCCGACAAACTGGTTGATTGGATGCACGGTGCCGAGGATTCTCACCCCAAGACTGAAGAGGAAGCTCTGGAAGAGGAAGTGGCGGTAACTGCCGAACACGAAGGCATCAAGAACTGATAGCCCTCTTTTGAGTTTGAAAAGCCCGGCCTAGCGCCGGGCTTTTTGTTTTTGTGGGTTTCACAGTGCGTGAGATTAAGGGCTCTATCTCCTTTGGGCGACGGCGTTCGAAAGACACTGGATCCCGGCCTGCGCCGGGAAGACGATTGTGCGTGTGGAGTGTGCATTTCTCTGTAGCTAACTGTGTGCTCATGGCCGGTGTCTCTTTTAGGCTGCCAGTTTGGTACAGCTTTGATTCAATCCTCTTGAGCTCCCTTTAGCACGGTCACTCCGGCGAAGGCCGGAGCCCAGTGGCTTAGCTCGCACCGTGCTTAGAGTAGGGAAAGACATATATGGACGCCCCTGTAGTTGCAAGACATTGATGAGATCGGTTTGCGGACGTATATCCGGCGTCTGTATTACCTTCGGGAGGTAGCGCCACAATGTGGTCCGAACCTGGCCACCTACACGCTGGAACGACATTCTCTGTCGGTCTTATGTCAGGCTCTTGCCAGGCCGGATAACCGTTTTTCATCAAGGTATGCAAACTCAGGTTGCTCGGTACCCTCTATTCCTCTCGTCGTATGGAGGAAGTGATTATTTGGACACTGCGAAAGCGTGATTCAACTCGAACTGGCTGCCGCTGACTGTCATGCTCCAGGCAATCCGGGCCAGTTTATTGGCTAGGGCCACGATTGCCTTGCGCTTGCCC
>NZ_AUGL01000031.1 GCF_000422645.1 Ferrimonas futtsuensis DSM 18154 | reverse complement strand
GGTACTCATCGACTTCAACCACAGCCGCCAGACCCACAACCGCCTCCCCCTTCGACGCCACTCAGAACCGAGTGAACGGTCGCCTGGTGAAAGTAATGGCCTAGTTGTCAGCTCAACCACAGCCTTCGGCCGGGAGTTAATCTTGACCCCGGCGCCGGACCCTCCCATTATCCAAAGCCCACTGTCAGAAAAGGGGCCTCAAAATGAGAGTGCTGCTGCTTACATTACTGCTCCTTGGCTGTACCACTCAGACCGCCGGGCCCAATCGACTCATGGTGCCCGGGGCCGCAGTGGGCGACCTTCAGGCCGGCGCAACACTGACTGATGCCAAAACACTGTTTGGGGCAGCCAATGTTCAGCCGATACAGATCAACCTCGGCGAGGGAGAGTCTGCCCTGGGGGTGGCCATCTTCGCCAACGACGAGGCCAACCGCATCGAATTCCTCATGGATTCTCGGCAAAGGCTCATCGCGGCCCATATTGATGCCACTGACAGCCGATGTCACCTGGTTGGCGAAATTGGCATAGGCAGCAGTCTGAAGCAGTTGGAACAAACCAATGGCGGCCCCTTTGCGCTCTATGGCTTCGAGTGGGATCTGGGGGGGACCGTGACGAATTGGCGCCAGGGAAAGATGGCCAAATTCGCCCCACATCTCAGCCTGCGCCTGACACCAGACTCTGTGAGTGAGGACACCATCAAGCTGCTTGGAGACACCCAGTTTCCCTCTGAGGCTCCCGAGATGCAAAGGGTGAACCCGGTGGTGTCTGAGATCTGGATAGACCTTCCCGTAGACTAAGCGACACCTTGCACTCCCGCGGCACCCACAAACAAAAAGGCCGCTACCCGAAGGTAGCGGCCTTTGTTCATTCTGTAACGCCTCTTCCAGTTACCCGTTGATGTGGGCCAGTGCCTGGCAGGAGAGGTCACTGATCCGCTGCCAATCGCCGTCACGGACAGCGTCCATCGGGGCAACCCAAGAACCGCCCACACAGGCCACATTATCCAGGGACAGGTAATCCTTGCAGTTGGCCAGGCCAATGCCGCCGGTTGGGCAGAACACCAGTCCGGACAGGGGGCTGCCCATGGACTTGATCGCCTTGGCACCACCACTGGACTCCGCCGGGAAGAACTTCAGGTAGGTGTAGCCAAAGTCCATCGCCTTCATGGCGTCAGACACGGACGCCACGCCGGGGATCAGCGGAATGGTGCTGTGGGCGCCTGCTTCCAGCAGCGCGGTGGTCACACCCGGGCTGATGGCGAACTGCGCGCCGGCGTCGGCTACGGCCTGAAGCTGCTCAGGGTTGAGCACGGTGCCCGCCCCGACCAATGCCTCAGGCACCTCTTCCCGAATCAGCTTGATCGCTTCCAAGGCACACTCGGTGCGCAGGGTCACTTCAAGAATTCGGATGCCACCGGCCACCAGGGCCCTGGCCAGGGGAACCGCCTGATCCAGGTGTTCAATCACCATCACAGGCACCACCGGGCTGATCTCAAACACCTGTTCAGGCTGGATGCTCCAATTTTCCATCATTTCCTCGCTTAATCTAACAGCGCCGAAGCCCCAGTTTCCGGACTGGAGAGCAGCTTACGCACATTGCGGAACAGTTCACGGCCAAAGCCTTCATCATTGTCCCGCAGGTCGACGGGAGTAACTTCACGGGCATCCAGCTCAGTTTCGTCAACCAACAATTCAACTACGCCACGCTTGGCATCCAATCTCACCAGATCGCCATCCCGAACTTTGGCCAACAGGCCTCCATCCAGGGCTTCCGGACTGACGTGGATCGCCGCGGGCACCTTACCAGAAGCACCGGACATGCGACCATCGGTCACCAGTGCCACCTTGAATCCTTTGTCCTGCAAAACTCCCAGAGGAGGCAACAGTTTGTGAAGCTCAGGCATACCATTGGCCTGAGGCCCCTGATAGCGGACCACCGCAATCAGGTCTTTGTTCATCTTTCCTGCCTTGAACGCCTCGGTGAGCGCCGCCTGAGACTCAAACACCATGGCGGGGGCTTCCACCACCTGATGCTCATCCGCCACGGCGGAGGTCTTGATTACCGCACGACCCAGGTTGCCCTTCACCAGATTCATACCGCCATTGGCGAGGAAGGGGTTGTCGATGGGGCGCAGCACCTCGTCATCGCCACTGGCTTCGGGGATGTCATTCCACACCACCTTGCCATCCACCAGCTCAGGCTTCTGGGTGTAACGCGCCAGGCCCTGGCCCGCCGCGGTGGTGACATCCTCATGGAGCAGGCCACCTCGGCGCAGCTCACGAATCAGGAAAGCCATACCGCCCGCCTGATGGAAGTGGTTGATGTCTGCCTGGCCATTGGGGTAAACCCGCGCCAGCAGAGGCACCACTGCGGACAGCTCGGCGAAGTCCTGCCAGTCGACAATGATGCCGGCAGCCCGGGCTGCGGCGACGATGTGCATGGTCAGGTTGGTGGAACCACCGGTGGCCAGCAAGCCGACGATGCCGTTCACCACACTCTTCTCATCCACCATCTTATACAGGGGGGTAAAGCCGTCACCCGGCTGAGCCATGCGGCACACCTGCTGGCTGGCCAGCTTGGTCAGCTCGTGACGCAGCGGACTGGTGGGATTCACGAAGGAGGAACCAGGCAGTTGCAGGCCCATGGCTTCCAGCACCAGCTGGTTGGAGTTGGCGGTACCGTAGAAGGTGCAAGTTCCCGGGCTGTGGTAGGAGGCCGATTCCGCTTTGAGCAGATCCTCGTCACTCACCTTGCCCTCGGCGTACTCCTGACGCACCTTGGCCTTCTCCTTGTTGGGCAGGCCCGATGGCATCGGGCCGGCAGGCACGAACAGAGTCGGCAGATGACCAAAGCTCATGGCGCCCATCAGCAGTCCGGGGACGATTTTGTCGCAGATCCCCAGCATCAGCGCGCCATCGAACATGGCGTGGGATAAACCGACGGAAGTGGCCATGGCA
The DNA here is from genome assembly GCF_000422645.1 of Ferrimonas futtsuensis DSM 18154. Classification (GTDB taxonomy): domain Bacteria; phylum Pseudomonadota; class Gammaproteobacteria; order Enterobacterales; family Shewanellaceae; genus Ferrimonas; species Ferrimonas futtsuensis. Next base: position 39,476 of record NZ_AUGL01000031.1, on the reverse strand, counting down.
ATGACATCACGGGACATCAGGCTCAGCTCCATGCCGGGCTGGCCCTGGGTCACACCGTCACACATGGCGGGGACACCCCCGGCCACCTGGGCTACGGAGCCCACTTCACGGCAGGCCTCCTTGATGATGTCCGGGTAGACACCATAGGGCTGGTGGGCCGACAACATGTCGTTGTAGGCGGTGACGATGCCGATGTTGGCCTTGTTGAAGTGACGCAGGTCATCTTTATCCTGCTTGCCACAACCGGCAAAACCGTGGGCCAGGTTGGAACAGGAGAGCGCCTCTCGGTTTACCCCCTGCTCCTCGAGCTTGGCCATCCGTGCCAGGTAAGCCTGACGACGGGCCCGACTGCGCTGAATAATGCGTTCAGTTACCGCCACTAGGGTTTCATGGGTCATTAGGCTTGGCTCCAATATACGTCCACCGGGGTCTGTCGCTGATTGAGCACCGCCCGGATCGGCATCTCATTCACATCCACGGACTGCAGTACCTGCTGCAACACCTCGCGCTTAGGCTCACCATGCAGGTGCAGGTAGATCTGTTTGCTGTCCAGCAGCGCTTTCAAAGAGAGAGACAGGCGCCCGTGAGGGGCGGTCGTCGGATGAACCGCCAGACAGGTGCGGCCAGTGGTCAGCCCCTCCTGAAGTTGATCAGAACAGGGGAAGAGCGACGCGGTATGGCCGTCGTTGCCCATACCCAGTACCACCACATCAAAGGGGCGCGGCACATTGGAGAGTACCTCCTCGGTCATCCCCACACCCTCATCCACCACGGAGTAGATGTTCTTCAGGCTGCGGAACTTGGCCTTGGCCGCCCGGCGTACCAGCAGGTGTTCACGCACCAGCCGCTCATTGGAATCTGCGTGCTCGGGAGCAACCCAGCGCTCATCGGCCAGGGTGATAAAAACATCCTGCCAGTCGATCAGCTGTCGGGACAGCTGGGCAAACAACTTAAGGGGAGTGCTTCCACCGGACACCACCAGCGAGGCACTGCCCCTGGCATCGATGGCATCTTGCAGTCGGGAAGCAATCTTCACCGCCAAAATCTCTGCCAGATCCTGGGCGGTATCAAACTCTTTATATACGGGCAAGGTAATCATCTGATCTTTCCTACTCATCCCAGGAACGGCCATCGCGGGTGATCAGTGCCACCGACGCCACGGGTCCCCAGGTGCCTGCCGGATAAGCCTTGGGTGGCTCATGGGAGTCTGCCCAGGCCGCCAGAATGGAGTCGCACCACTTCCAGGCCTGCTCCACCTCGTCACGGCGGACAAACAGAGACTGGTTACCCAGCATGCACTCCAGCAACAGACGCTCATAGGCATCAGCAACCCGCTCATTCTTGAAGGTATCAGAGAAGGAGAGGTCCAGCTTGGTGGTTTGCAGACGCTGAGTCTCATCCAGGCCCGGCACCTTGTTCATCATCTGGATCTCCACCCCTTCGTGGGGCTGAAGACGGATGGTCAGCTTATTGGGTGGCAACTGACGATAGCTGTCCCGGTACAGGTTGTGCGGTGGGTTCTTGAAGTTCACCACGATCTCGGAGCACTTATAGGGCATCCGTTTGCCGGTACGCAGATAGAATGGCACTCCGGACCAGCGCCAGTTGTCAATGTCCACCCGCAGGGCAGCGAAGGTTTCGGTGTCGGAGTCCAGGTTGGCCCCCTCCTCCTCCAGATAACCGGGCACCGGGCTGCCCTTAAGGAAGCCGGCGGAGTACTGGCCCCGAACCGTCTTCTCAAAAACGTTGTTGCTGTCGATGGGGCGCAGGGACTTGAGCACCTTCACCTTCTCGTCACGAATGGAATCCGCATCCAGATTCACCGGAGGATCCATGGCCACCAGAGACAGCACCTGCAGCAGGTGGTTCTGGATCATGTCGCGCATCTGGCCCGCTTTATCGAAGTAATCCCAGCGACCTTCGATGCCCACCTCTTCGGCCACGGTAATCTGCACATGGTCGATGGTGCGGTTGTCCCACTTGGAGGCAAACAGCGAGTTGGCGAAGCGCAGCGCCACCAGGTTCTGAACCGTCTCCTTACCCAGGTAGTGGTCAATACGGTAGATCTGGTTCTCCTGGAAGAACTCTGCCACCTGGTTGTTGATCACCATGGAGGATGCCAGATCGTGACCAATGGGCTTTTCCAGCACCACACGGGTGGCAGGCTCAATCAGGTCGGCAGACTTCAGACAACGGCAGATGTCACCGTAGATAGAGGGTGGAGTGGCGAAGTAGTTCACCATGACGTTGTCCGGCTGAGCCTTCAGCAGGGTGTGAAACTGCTCATACCCTTCAGGCTGGGTGAAGTCCATGGCAACGTAGGTACAGCGGGCCAGCAGCCGCTCCAGCGTGTCGGTCTCCACCTCCTCTTTCAGGAACTCACCGAGGGAGGTGCGAATCACCTGCAGGTAATCGTCCTGGGTCATTTCACGACGGGCCACACCAAAGATCCGGGTGCCGCTGTGAAGCAGACCAGCCTTGTCCAGCTGGTACAGGGAGGGGATCAATTTGCGGCGAGCCAGATCGCCAACGGTGCCGAAGAGCACGAAATCGCAGGGCTTGGCTACCGAGCCGGTAAAGTGAGTCACTATCCAACTCCTATATAGAAGGATGTTGCCACGTCCGTGGCGTCACATTTTCGTAAATTAACTACATTAAAGAGAATTTTTTTCGCTGACGCAACCTTAGCGGTCACTCAAAAGCTAGATAAATTACAACACTGTTTGTAAACTTATCCTAACTGCATCTCATAACCTGAGAGCAACGCCTCAGTATACAGTGCTTTATTGGCAATTATAGGCGTGTTCAGGCAAAGAGCCGCAGTTGTACTCTCGGTTAACTGGGCGATTATTCTTATGAATACACTAGAAAAAATACAGACGAACCTCAGTAACTTCAGTAAGTCCGAGCGAAAGGTAGCGGAAGTCATCTTAACCTCACCCCAAACCGCTATACACGCCAGCATAGCCACCTTGGCTAAGATGGCAGACGTGAGTGAGCCTACGGTGAACCGTTTCTGCCGCCGCCTCGACACCAAGGGATTCCCGGACTTCAAGTTACATTTGGCACAGAGCCTGGCCAACGGCACTCCATACGTCTCCCGTCATGTGGACGAGGATGACGGTCCAGACTCCTACACCAACAAGATCTTTGAATCTTCCATGGCAGCCCTGGACGTTGCACGCCAATCCATTGATCCCATGGCAATCAATCGTGCAGTGGACATCCTCACCCAGGCTCAGCACATCTCCTTCTTCGGCCTGGGGGCCTCCTCCTCCGTGGCCCATGACGCCCAGAACAAGTTCTTCCGGTTCAATGTGCCGGTAAGCTGTTTCGACGACGTGCTGATGATGCGCATGAGCTGCATCAACGCCAGCGCCGGCTCCGTGCTGGTGCTGTTCTCCCACACAGGCCGTACCAAGGCCCTGGTGGAGGTGGCGCGCCTGGCCCGCGAAAGCAACGCCCAGGTGATCTCCATTACCGCCAAGGACAGCCCCCTGGCCCGGGAGAGCACCCTGGCCGTCAGCGTGGAGGTGCCAGAGGATACCGACATGTTTATCCCCATGGCGTCCCGCCTGGCGCACCTGACGGTGATTGATGTTTTGGCCACCGGTTTCACCCTGCGCCGTGGCCCGCGCTTCCGTGAGAATTTGAAGCGCGTCAAAGAAGCGATACGCGAATCACGTTTCGAAAAACCTTCTAATTTGTAAGCCCCTCTCCCCAAAATGCCGCTGTGAATCCCACTCAGCGGCATTTTCTTTGTCACAACGACTACACTTGACCTCAACAAAATGCTTCCTTAGGCTTGTCGACCTTGCGCCAGGTCACATTTTTGTCATGCGGCAACATCTATAATTTACGTAATTTTCTTTCATGTTGAACTTTCAGCCATAAGGTCGGGAGTTTCATCAACTTAAACTTTAGAGCCAGTATTCTGATGGAGTTACCTATGCTCAGAAGAACTAAGATCGTAACCACGTTGGGTCCAGCGACTGATCGCGACGGCAACCTGGAGAAGATCATCCTCGCCGGCGCCAACGTCGTACGGATGAACTTTTCCCACGGCAGCCCTGAGGATCACATTCAGCGCGCCAACGAGGTACGCGAACTTGCTGCCAAGCACAACCGCCACGTGGCCATCCTCGGCGACCTGCAGGGTCCCAAGATTCGAGTATCCACCTTTAAGGACGGCAAGGTGCACCTGCCCCTGGGCCACACCTTCGTACTGGACAGCGATCTCGCCAAAGGCGAAGGCGATGAGCATCAAGTAGGTCTGGACTACAAAACCCTGCCTCAGGACGTAGACACCGGCGACATCCTGCTGCTGGATGACGGCCGTGTTCAGCTTCGTGTTGAGAAGGTAGAAGGCAACCGCGTTATCACCACCGTGACCGTCGCCGGCCCTCTGTCCAACAACAAAGGCATCAACAAGCAGGGTGGCGGTCTCTCCGCAGCAGCCCTGACCGAGAAAGACAAGGCTGACATCAAGACCGCTGCCAAGATTGGCGTGGACTACCTGGCCGTGTCCTTCCCACGCACCGGTGAAGATCTGCACTACGCTCGCGAACTGGCTCGCGAAGCTGGCTGCAATGCCCACATCGTTTCCAAAGTAGAGCGCGCCGAGGCCGTTGCCACCGACGAAGCCATGGACGACGTGATCCTGGCCTCCGACGCCGTAATGGTTGCCCGTGGTGACCTGGGTGTTGAGATCGGTGATGCCGAGCTGATGGGCGTACAGAAGAAGCTGATCGCCCGCTGCCGTCAGCTGAACCGTGTTGTGATCACCGCGACCCAGATGATGGAGTCCATGATCACCGCCCCGATGCCGACCCGTGCCGAAGTGATGGACGTGGCCAACGCCGTCCTCGATGGTACCGACGCGGTCATGCTGTCTGCCGAAACCGCCGCCGGTGACTTCCCTGAAGAGACCGTGAAGGCGATGGCCAGCGTGTGTATCGGCGCCGAAAAGAACCCCCGTGTTCAGGTTTCCGGCCACCGTCTGGATGAGCGCTTCAAGACCGTTGAAGAGACCATCGCCCTGGCCACCATGTACGCCGCCAACCACCTGGAAGGCGTTAAGGCCATTGTCGCCCTGACCGAGTCTGGCAACACTCCGATGATCATGAGCCGCATCACCTCCGGCCTGCCCATCATTGCCCTGTCTCGTCACGACGCCACCCTGGCCCGCATGGCCCTGTACCGTGGTGTGTACCCTGTACGCTTCGACTCCACCGAGCACACTCCTGGTCACATGGTGGCGGCTGCCATCACCGAGATCAAAGAAGCTGGCTTGCTGAACAGCGGCGACATGGTTCTGGTTACCAAGGGTGACATGATGGAGACCATCGGCGGCACCAACACCACCAAGGTTGTTGTAGTCGAGTAATCTCTACTGAACAGATGATTAAGGGTTGGCTTTGGCCAACCCTTTTTTGTTTCCAATTCGGAAACCACTCTGCCCCCAAAAGTACGCACCCCATCTCAAATGCCCTGCTACGATCCACTCTTGAAGCAGCGACGACACCTGAGACAACTGACTCTGAGCAGAGACACCGGCCATGCCCTATCAGGTCACAAGACCCAATGCCCCTCTTTTCTGCAAACGCCTGGACACGTCAATCACTTCAGATGAGGGCACAAAAAAGGCCGGCTATATGCCGGCCCTTTTCCATCGCTGCCCCTAGAGGGTGGCGAACTCGTCCACATGGATGGCTGCGGTGCGCAGCGTCCAGGCGGTCATCAGCTCACAGGCTTCCGATTCGGTCAGCACCTCCTCCTCTCTGGCCTGCTCAATCACCTCCGGGGTGATCGCCTGCTTGGCCAGGGTACCCTGGCGCATCGCCTGCTTGATCTTCTTCATCTGCGGCTGCTGCTTATGAAGAGCCAGGAAGGCAGACTCCACTTCGCTGATGCCGTCGTTCAGCCCTTCAGGTACCGGGCAAAGGTGAGTCAGCCGCTCACGCAGCACACCGGGCTGAGCCACGGTGTCGCACACCTGCTGCGCCAACTCATCGGAGGGCATATGGAAATGGTTGCCGATGGGGAAGATCATCACCTTGGCCAGCCAGCGTGCCGGCAGGCTTGGGAAGTTGCGAATCACCTCCTCCATCGCCTTGGCGGCCAGGTGGGTGCAACGCGCCACCGAATAGTGCACCAGCGGCAGGTCCCCCTGCTGGCGCCCTTCCGCTTCGTAGTGACGCAGCACCGCAGAGGCCAGGTACAGCTGGCTAAGCACATCACCCAGACGAGCGGAGATCATCTCCTTCTGCTTCAGGCTGCCACCGAGAGTGGCCATGGCCAGATCCGACATCAATGCCAGGTTGGCACTGAGGCGACCCAGATTGCGGTAGTGCTGAGCCGTATCACCGGCTACAGGTGCATTGTTGAAGCGGGAGCCGGTCAGGGCACTGCCCAGAGACACCAGGGCGTTGCGGGCACCGTGAATCATGTGGGAGAGCAGCAGACCGTCAAACACCTTCAGTGCCTGATCCTTGTCCTCCATCGCCACCGCTTCCATCTCGGACAGCACATAGGGGTGGCAGCGGGTGGCACCCTGGCCGAAGATCATCAGGTTACGGGTGAGGATGTTGGCCCCCTCAACGGTGATGGAAACCGGCTGAGCCATATACTGGTGCCCCAGGTAGTTCTTGGGCCCCAGCTGAATCCCCTTGCCGCCGTGGATGTCCATGGCGTCGTTGATGATGGAGCGACCCAGCTCGGTCATGTGGTACTTGGCAATGGCGGTCACCACCGAGGGCTTCTGCTTCATGTCGATGGCACCGACGGTCATCTTACGCGCCGCCTCAAGCAGATAGGTGTTGCCGACGATGCGCGCCAGCGCCTCCTGGACCCCTTCGAACTGGCCAATATTCACCCCAAACTGCTGACGCACGCCGCAGTAGGCCGACGTAGTCCGGGTGGCCATATGGGCCGCCGAGGTCGCCAGCGCAGGCAGGGAGATGCCACGGCCAGCGGAGAGACACTCCACCAACATCCGCCAGCCGCGACCGGCGTAGTCCGGACCACCAATGATCCACTCCAGGGGGATGAACACATCCTTGCCCCGGGTGGTGCCGTTCATAAAGGCCATGTTCAGCGGATTGTGACGATTACCCAGCTCTACACCAGGATGGTCGGCGGGGATCAGCGCACAGGTGATGCCAATCTCCTTCTTATCCCCCAGCAGCCCATCCGGGTCGCGCATCTTGAACGCCAGCCCCAACACCGTGGCCACAGGGGCCAGGGTGATGTAGCGCTTATCCCAGTTCAGCTTGAGGCCGAGGACCTCTTTGCCTTCAAACTCACCCATGCACACCACACCGCTGTCGGGAATGGCGCCAGCATCGGAGCCCGCTTCCGGACCGGTCAGAGCAAAGCAGGGAACCTCAGAACCTTCGGCCAGGCCAGGCAACCAGCGCTGTTTCTGCTCTTCAGTGCCATAGTGGGCCAACAGTTCACCCGGTCCCAGGGAGTTGGGCACCATCACGGTGATGGCGGCAGTCAGACTGCGAGAGGCAATCTGCGCCACTATGGTGGACGCCGCCAGTGCGGAGAAGTCCAGGCCGCCGTAGGCCCGGGGGATGATCATGGAGAAGAACCGCTCCTGCTTCAGGTAATCCCACACCTCTTTCGGCAGGTCCTTGTCGCCCTGGACCGTCTGGTGATCGTCCAGCATCTTCAGCAGGGTGTTCACCTGGTTATCCAGGAAGGCGCGCTCCTCACCGGTCAGTTCGGAGGCAGGCATATTGTGCAGCTGCTGCCAATCGGGGCGACCGGAGAACAGTTCGCCATCCCACCAGACGGTGCCCGCTTCCATCGCTTCCCGTTCGGTCTGGGAAAGAGGCGGCAAAACCTTTCTAAAGAAGGAAAACACCGGCTTGGTGATGAACTGTCGGCGAATGTCCGTCACGCCAAACAACACCAGCAGGGCGATGATTACCAGAATAAACAGCGTCATGATACTTCCTTAATCTGTGTCCTTGACAGATGGGGAGCCGGGGCGACCACGCCTGCAGCCACGTAGGGGATCAATCTCTTGATCACCGACTCCACGTCGTTTTGCTGATCAAAATCGGCCTGGGCGATGTCGTTCAATGCATCCAGAGAGGCCATGGTGAACACCATGGTGCCCAGGGTAAAGTGCAGGCGCCAGAACAGCTCTGCATCGTCGATATCCTTATCCACCTGGTGAATCAGTTTGACGATCAGCTCCAGGGGCTTGCCGTAGTGGGTGGTGACAAACCAGCGCAGATGGCCCTGGCTCTCGATGTAGCCACGCCCCAACAGCTGCAGAAATATGGTCGAGCCGCGATTGCGCAACTGGTCCAGCGACAACAGCGGCTGAACCAGGCTTTCGAAAATGGCAGACACGCTCAGCTCGGACTGACCATCAAGCTCAGCCAGGGCCTCCTCACAGGCAGGCATAAACTGGTCCAGGTAGCGCGCCAGTACAGCCTGTATCAGCTCCTTCTTGGAGCCGAAATGGTAATTGACCGAGGCGAGATTCACCTCCGCCTTGCTGGTGATCAGTCGCAGCGAGGTATCCGCAAACCCACGTTCTGCAAACAATCTTTCCGCAGCGTCCAAGATACGAGACTTTGTACCTTGCTTATTAGACATGTGTGCGCCTTCCTGATTAAAACACTTGTTTTAACTTACTCTGCGGCCTGGGTAATGTCAAAGCAGCCAAGGGCAAACTGTTTGAACTTAAGAATAATCCCGCCTTTTCCAGGCGTTAGCAGTAAATCCCTTGCGAATTAGGGTCACACAGCATTGTCGCTTTTCACACCTGGGCTGGCATACTAGAATGCCGCACAGATCAACAACAACCACAAGCAAAGGAAAGCTCTATGGCTCTTATGCGATCTCCCATGGCCCTGTCGGCCGTGGCACTTGCGCTGCTCACCGCCTGCGCACCGGCCGAAAAATCCAACGAAAAAGCCGACGCGAACCAGGCACCCCAACCCAGCACCAGCGAATTCATCGCCAACGCCGAAGCGGATCTCTCCAACCTGATTGAGGAGTCCGGCCGCGCCGCCTGGATCTACAGCAACTTCATCACCGAAGACACCGCCGCCCTGGCCTCCGACGCCGAGCGCCGCTTCAACGACAAAGCGGTGGAGTACGCCAGCCTCGCCGCTAAGGCGGACACTCAGGGCCTGACCCAGGAGGAGCTGCGCAAACTGGAGGTGCTCAAGCGCACCATAGTGCTGCCCTCCCCCGACAGTCCGGCCAAAAGCGAAGAGCTGGCCAAACTCAACGCCGAACTCGGTGGCCTCTATGGCAAAGGCCGCTACTGCATGGCAAACGGTGACTGCCTGGGTCAGCCACAGATCTCCTCGCTGATGGCCACCTCCCGGGATCCGGAGCAGCTGCTGGAGGTGTGGCAGGGCTGGCGTGAGATCGCCAAGCCGATGCGTCCCCTGTTTACCCGCCAGGTAGAGCTGGCCAACGAAGGGGCCAAGCAGTTGGGTTACCAGGATGTGGGAGAGCTGTGGCGCTCCAAGTACGACATGCCCGCCGCCCAGTTCCCCAAAGAGCTGGACAACCTCTGGGGTGAGGTGAAGCCGCTGTATGACGCCCTGCACTGCTATGTGCGTGGTGAGTTGGGTGAGGAGTATGGCAGCGACGTCGTGCCCCAGGACGGCATGATCCCCGCCCACCTCCTGGGGAATCTCTGGTCTCAGCAGTGGGGCAACATCTACGATCTGGTGGCCCCGGAAAAGGCGGACCCCGGCTTTGATCTGACCGCGCTGCTGGCCAAACACGACTACGACGAGATCAAGATGGTGGAGCAGGGGGAGCAGTTCTTCACCTCACTGGGCTTCGAGCCCCTGCCTCAGACCTTCTGGGAACGTTCCCTGTTTGTCGAGCCTCAGGACCGTGACGTGGTGTGTCACGCCAGCGCCTGGGACTTGGATAACGAAGACGACATCCGCATCAAGATGTGCATCCAGAAAAACGCCGAGGACTTCGTGGTGATTCATCATGAACTGGGGCACAACATCTACCAGCGTGCCTACAAGAACCAGCCCTTCCTGTTTAAGGACAGCGCCAACGATGGCTTCCACGAAGCCATTGGTGACACCATCGCCCTCTCCATCACCCCAAGCTACCTGAAGCAGATCGGCCTGCTGGAGGAGGTGCCCAGTGCCGATGCCGATATCGGTTTGCTGCTGCGCCAGGCCCTGGATAAGGTGGCCTTTCTCCCCTTCGGCCTGATGATTGACCAGTGGCGCTGGAAGGTGTTCTCCGGCGACATCACCCCGGAGAACTATAACCAGGCCTGGTGGGAACTGCGCGCCAAGTATCAGGGCATCGCCAGTCCGGTGGCGCGCACCGAAACGGACTTCGACCCGGGTGCCAAATACCACGTACCCGGCAATGTGCCCTACACCCGCTACTTCCTGGCGCACATCCTGCAGTTCCAGTTCCATCAGTCCCTGTGCGACACCGCAGGCTACGAGGGCGACATTCACCGCTGCTCCATCTACGGCAACCAGGAAGCGGGGGCCAAGCTGAACACCATGCTCGAATCCGGCCTGTCCCAGCCCTGGCCTCAGGCCCTGGCCATGGTCACCGGCTCGGAGAAGATGAGTGGTGATGCCATCCTCAACTACTTCAAGCCGCTGCACACCTGGCTGGACCAGCAAAACCAGGCCGCAGGCCGCCAGTGCGGTTGGTAAACCAAGGCGCAGAAACCCAGAACCCGGCCAATTGGCCGGGTTCTTTTTTATTTAAGCTTTGCCAGGTAACGGTCCAGAGCGTTGGCAAAGGACTGGCGCTCCTGCTGACTCAGGGGCGGTGGCCCGCCGGTCTGTACCCCGCTGGCACGCATGGTATCCATGAAGTCACGCATATTGAGACGACCGCGGATGTTCCCCGCATTGAACTCCTCCCCCCTGGGGCTGAGGGCTTCTGCGCCCTTCTCAATCACCTCTGCCGCCAGCGGGATGTCACTGGTGATCACCATCTCCCCCGGCTGCACCTGCTTGACGATTTCGTTGTCCGCTACGTCAAACCCTGCCGGCACCACCTGCACCCGTATCCAGGCTGAAGGCGGCGTGCGCATGCCCCGGTTGGCCACCAGCACCACAGGTGTTTGGGTGCGATCCGCGGCGCGGAACAGAATCTCTTTAATGACGACAGGACAGGCGTCGGCGTCGACCCAGATGGTCATATCACAATCTCACTCTACTCAGATGCCCGCAGGGTATCAGGGTAGACACGCCAAAAAAAGGGGAGCCTGAGCTCCCCGGTGCAATCCCGCTCCCTTACGCCTGGGTGCGGTACTTCTTCAATATCTCTCCCAGTTGCAGGGAGCTTTCCGCCAGTTCGCTCACGCTCACCGCAGACTGCTCGGCACTGGTGCGGATGGCGTTGGACTGGCCTCGGATGTCATACAGCTCCGACGCAATGTCATTGGCCGCCGCGGTCTGCTGCTCCACCGCGGCCACGATCTGGGCACTCATCTCCATCACACCACGGGCGGAGTCGGCGATGGCGTTCACGTCCTGGCCAATTTCACTGATCAGCTCTCGGCTATGGTGGGCCTGCTTCAGGGTATGGGAGGTGATGTCGGCAATGCCGCGGGTTTCGGTCTGCAGGTTGTCGATCATCGCCTGAATCTCGACGGTGGCCTGCTGAGTGCGGCTGGCCAGGGTGCGTACCTCGTCGGCCACCACCGCAAATCCACGCCCCTGCTCACCGGCGCGAGCCGCCTCGATGGCCGCGTTCAGTGCCAACAGGTTGGTCTGCTCACTGATGGCGTTGATGGTGGTGATCACTTCATTGATCTCGGTGGCTTTGGCGGTGAGGTTATTCACCGTCACCGAAGCCGCATCGGTCTTATCCGCCAGTTCGGTGGTCTCAACGATGGCGTTTTGCACCTTCTCGTTGCTCTGGGCCACCTTATGACCATCCTGCTCCAGTTGAGTGGAGGTCTGCTGCGCCAGGTTGGAAATGTCCTTAGCGGTGGCACTCATCTCCTCCATGGCGGTGGCCACAGAATCCAGAGAGCTGTACTGGGAGGCGATCTGATCCTGGCTGTTGCGACTGTCGGCGCTGAAGACCGACGCGCTCTGATTGAGGGTGGCAGAGCTGTTCTGCACCGTACTCACCAGTTCACTCAGAGTATCCATGGTGCGATCCAGCTGGTGACCGATGATACCAAACTCCTCGCGGCCCACGTGAAAGCCGAGACGAGAGGTGAGATCCCCATCGGCGATGCGTTGAATCGCCTGGTGTTTCACCCACAGGGCACCGCCCAGGAAAGTGGCCAGCCAGTAGCTGAACAGCGCGATGGGAATAAGCAGCAGAGCACTAAGGCCCACCCGGGTCAGAGCCTGGGATTTCAGCTGTGCCTCTTCAGCGGGCACCGCCATGGACAACTCGCTGTGGCCGCCACCAGCCAGGGGGGCACTGACAATGATGCGCTCGCCCTGACGACGCGGCTCACCGCTGAGGCCGTTGAGCTTCAAGCCCAGAGCTGCCACAGCCTGCTCCCTGGCATCGCCCTTGAGACTGTTCACCACCTTCACTGCAGAGGTCAGTTGCCCCTGGGCCTGAGCCAGGCTCTTCTGCTCCGCCAGGCGACTGACGTCCAGATAGCCCTTGGTGGCTACGCCCATCACCGCCAACGCGGCCATCAGGAACAGCACCCAAAATTTCTCGTTCAGCGTCAGTTTGATAAACAACCTGTCTATGGTTCTGAACTCTACTTCTCTCATGTGACCCCTCATTCCGCCTTTACATTGGCGTTAACATTTGGCGCTGGATTGTGCTTTTTTGCGCTGCCAGTGAGCAATACTAAAGTTTATGCGAGTTACGTTTCAGTAATTTTGATCACATAAACCGCCGCGCAATTTGCGAGCATTATCAATCTGGAGGGGGTTTCTGCGAAGTGTTATTGTAAAAATAGTACAGTTGCTTACATGAAATTAGCCAAACTTCACGGACGCAATGGACTCCCCCTGCCATGATCCTGTTATCGACCTGTGACGAGGGGGACTTTAGTCGGGATTGCCGAAACGACGTTCATTCGGTGAAAAAATCGCCTCAGAGTGTGCTCTTCAGCCAAATCAGCTCCGGCAGGCCGGTCAAATCCAGACAGTCAAAACGCTCGGCAACGACCAGGTGCCGACTGAACTGACCCAGATGTTCGGCAAAACTTTGCTGAGCCTCTGGCTCGCCGTGCACCAAGACCACAGGGGGGGCACCGCTGAAGTGCCGGTACCAGTCGGTCATCTCATCGCGATCCGCATGAGCCGACAGCCCGCCCACCGTGTGCAACCGAGCCCTGACCTCCACCGGCTTGCCACCGATGTTCAAGCTCTGGGCACCATCCACCAGGGCACGACCCGGAGTGCCTTTGGCCTGATAACCGCAGATGATCACATCCGCCTCTTCACGCCAGAGGTTGTGCTCCATATGGCAGCGAATCCTGCCGCCATTGCACATGCCGCTGCCTGCGATGACAATCATTCCCCTGTCCACCTCATTCAGTTCCATGGACGCTTCGGTAGTTTGAACAAACTCAATGTTGGACAGCAACGGGTGGCGGCCAGGGTGTTGGCGGGTAAAGGCCTTGAACTCATCGTCACACAGGTGGAAATGACGTACGTAGACCCGGGTAGCCTCGGTGGCCATCGGGCTGTCCAAATACACCCGCCAACGGCCGAGATCCCACTCCTTGGCATGCAGGTGCAACAGGTAGAGCAGCTCCTGGGCCCGGCCCACAGAGAAGGCGGGAATGAGGATATTGCCTCTGGCGGTCTCTATGGCTCGGGCAAAGATCCCCTTGAGCTCCTCCAGGGTGTCCGGCAGGCTGCGGTGCAACCTGTCGCCGTAGGTGCTCTCCATCACCACCAGATCCGCCCTGTCGATGTAGGCCGGGTCCTGAATCACCGGCATCCCCTTACGCCCCAGGTCGCCGCTGTACACCAGCTTGCACTGACGGCCTTCGTGCTCCAGCCACAGCTGTACTATGGCGGACCCCAGGATGTGGCCGGCATCCGCCAGCTCAAATCGCAGCTCGGAGAGCGCCTGACGACACTGGCCATACTCCAGAGGCACCATCAGAGCCATCAGGGCATCCACATCCTCCTCGGTAAACAGGGGCTCCACCAGCGGCTCACCGCGGGCCTCCAGTTTCTTGTTGAGTCGTTCGGCGTCCCGGCGCTGCAGCATGGCCGCATCCCTGAGCATGATGTCGCACAGCTCGGCGGTGGCATTGTGGGTATACACCGGCCCCTTAAAGCCCTGCTTCACCAGCAGCGGCAACCGGCCGGAGTGATCGATGTGAGCGTGGCTGAGGATCACCGCATCGATGGCACAGGGGTCAAAGGGAAAGGGTTCGCGGTTGCGGGCTTCCGCCTGGCGGCTTCCCTGAATCAGACCGCAATCGAGCAAGACCCGGCGTTTACCCAGAGTCAACAGATGGCAGGAGCCGGTGACTTCGCCGGCCGCACCAAGAAAGGTCAGGGTCATTGTCATAAAGCGCCCTCCCGGCGTCAGTTATCTCCCTGAAAAGGAGGGCCAATAACAACGTTGCCCTACCCTCGCCTACCTCCAATAGTGCGCCCCGACGACCATTTAGGCAAACGGGAACTGACGTTTTTCTGACCTGTACATGCGGTCCGGTTCAGGTATAATCCGCGCTCTTAATTCCAGTAGTGAACAGATAAGGACTCTATGACCGTCGAAACCTTCGTTCCCGGCGACGATCAGCCCAAGGCTGAGCAGCCTAACACCACCCACGCCACCAAGGTGGCTCCGGCCATGGGCCAGGGCAGTGGCAGTCGCATCGGCTTCATCTCCCTGGGTTGCCCCAAGAACCTGGTGGACAGTGAGCGCATCCTGACTCAGCTGCGCACCGAAGGCTACGACGTGGTCAACACCTACGAAGGCGCCGACCTGGTGATCGTCAACACCTGTGGCTTCATCGACAGCGCCGTTCAGGAGTCCCTGGACACCATCGGCGAAGCCCTGAGTGAAAACGGCAAGGTGCTGGTCACCGGCTGCCTGGGCGCCAAGGAGAACGAGATCCGCGAGGTGCACCCCAAGGTATTGGGCATCACCGGTCCCCACGCCTATGAGATGGTGCTGGAACAGGTGCATCAGCATCTGCCCAAGCCGCAGCACGACCCGCTGACCTCTCTGATCCCGGATCACGGCGTCAAGCTGACACCCCGTCACTACGCCTATCTGAAGATCTCCGAGGGCTGCAACAACCGCTGCACCTTCTGCATCATCCCTGCCCTGCGCGGCGACCTGGTCAGCCGCCCCATCGGCGAAGTGCTGGATGAAGCCAAACGCCTGAAGGACGCCGGCGTGAAGGAGTTGCTGGTGATCAGCCAGGACACCAGTGCCTACGGCCTCGACGTGAAGCACAAGACCGGTTTCTGGAACGGCATGCCGGTGAAGACCCGAATGACCGAGCTGTGTCAGAAACTGGCTGAGATGGGGATCTGGGTGCGTCTGCACTACGTCTACCCCTACCCCCATGTGGATGAGGTGATCCCCCTGATGGCCGAGGGCAAGATCCTGCCCTACCTGGATATCCCCTTCCAGCACGCCTCCCCGCGTGTCCTCAAGGCGATGAAACGCCCCGGCAAGGCGGAGCGCACCCTGGAGCAGATCAAGAAGTGGCGCGAGATCTGTCCCGAGCTGGTGATCCGTTCCACCTTCATCGTTGGTTTCCCCGGTGAAACCGAAGAGGATTTCCAGATCTTGTTGGACTGGCTGGAAGAAGCCCAGCTGGACCGCGTCGGCTGCTTCAAATACAGCCCGGTGGACGGCGCCGTGGCCAACGACCTGGCGGAGCTGGTGCCCGAGGAAGTGATGGAGGATCGATTCCAGCGCTTTATGGCGGTGGCTGCGCGCATCAGTGCCGAACGGCTGCAGGCCCGAGTGGGCACCGAGATGCGGGTGATTGTCGATGAGCTCAACGATGAGGGCGCCGTTGCCCGAGCCTATACCGACGCCCCGGAGATCGACGGCAAGGTGATCCTCGGCGGCGAGTTCGACGTGGATGTGGGCCAGATGGTGTGGGCCTCCATCGAGTTCGCCAACGAGTATGATCTCTACGCCACCATCGTCCGCGATGAAGAGGGCAAGATCGACGATCTCGGCTAACCCCGACTCCCCGAACTCGTTACCAGGCCGGCTTTATGCCGGCCTCTCTTTTTTTCACCTGTTCCGGGGTGAGGCCAAACCAACGCTGACAGGCCCGGTAAAAGCTGGCGGGGTCATCAAAGCCCAGCAACAGGCTGATCTCGGTATGACACAAATGACATTGTTGCAGGTAGTGGCAGGCGAGCTCCTTTCTGGCCTGAGCCAATAGCTCCTTAAAAGGACGCTTTTCTGCTGCCAGGCGACGCTTAAGGGTACTGGGACTGACCCCGAGGCGCTCAGCCACCCGCTCCTTATCCGCCATCCCTGAGGGCAGGCACTCCAATAAGATCGCCATAACTTCATTGGCGGCGCCTCCCTCGGAGTGCAAACTGCGAATCTGCGCCAGGAGCGCAGGCTCAAAGTGTTGCCACATGGCGTCATTCAGGGTCATGAAGGGACGCTGGCACTCCCCCTTAGGCAGAACCAGGGCATTGTTTTCACCCACCTGCAGCTCCAGGCCCAGGCGCCTTGCCAGCTGGCGCCCCTCAGGGCAATCCTCTGGCAGGGTCAGGGAGGTGACTAAGGGGTCCACCTTGGTGGCCATCTGTGCCAGATTCAGGATCAGGTACCACTCAAGCACGATCAGCGAATTGGGTAACCTGTGTGTGTCCGGTTCGCAGAACTGGACAATGACGATCTTATCGTCACGCTCCTCCACCCTGAGACGCTGGGGACCCAGCAGGGGTTTGAAGCGCACCACACGCAAAATGGCATCGAGGAGCGTCGGACAGCAGAGTGCAGCCATCATGGGTGCCGCAAAGGTGCTGGAACAAAACTGGGCCACATTCTGGCTCAACTGCCCCGGCTCGACACTCTGCTCCAGAGAGTGCCAGAGGTCCAGATACTGCAGGGTGTTCAGGCGACTGTCGGGATTTTCCAGCACCTCCAGGGAGAGGCCGGCACGCTCGAGCACCGCACGAGAGTCCAACCCCAATCGTTCGAAAGCGTATCGCCATTTGGCATCTAACGGATATCGTTTCTCCGCCATATTGTCTCATCAATATTTTCAGGACTGACATCATATGATCAAAGTTTGCCCCCAAAAGCAACCATCAAGGTGATTCGCAGCTCAATCAGGCGCCAATTTTGGTCACGCCACCCTGATGGGCCCGCCATTATGCGACGCGACGCACAACCACTATTCGTCATTTCCTTACATCAAACTCAGACCAGGCTGAGGTTCAACCGGGCCAAAATCCGGGTTCTTGCCGACCAGCGCCTCCAATTGCCCCTTGAATAGAAAAGGCGCCCATTAAGGGCGCCATCAGTAAATCCGGGCGGGATCAGCGTGGGTACCGAACAGCGGTGAGTGGCAGGCCATCGCTCCGGCGTGACAGCGTGATCTCAGGCCGCCTGCTCCTCCTCGCGAAGGGCACGGCGCAAAATTTTACCCACATTGGTTTTGGGCAGATCATCCCTGAATTCGATGATCTTGGGGATCTTGTATCCGGTCAGATGCTTCTTGCAGTGACGGATGATCGCCTCCTCACTGGTGCCCGGTTTGGCCACCACGAACACCTTGACCACCTCACCGGAGGCCGGATTGGGCACCCCGATGGCGGCCGCTTCCACCACCGCGTCGTGCATCACCACTACGTCCTCAATCTCGTTGGGGAACACGTTGAAACCCGACACCAGGATCATGTCCTTCTTACGGTCCACAATCTTGAAGAAGCCGCGCTCATCCATGGTGGCGATGTCGCCGGTGGAGAGCCAACCCTCGGCTGAAATGGTCTCGGCGGTGGCCTCAGGGCGCTGCCAGTAGCCTTTCATGACATTGGGCCCCTGGATCTGCAGCTCTCCCCGTTCACCGACACCGACCACCTGACCCTGCTCATCCACCAAGCGGATGGAGCAGGAGGGCAGTGGCAGACCGATGGTGCCGTCATAGCCCTTGGCGTTATAGGGCGCCACCGAAGCCACCGGCGAGCTCTCGGTCAGCCCGAAACCTTCCAGCAGGCGCGAGTCGGTGACCTGCTGCCACTTCTCTGCCACCGCCGCCTGAACCGCCATACCGCCCCCCAGGGCCACCTTGAGCTTGCTGAAATCCAGCTCATCGAACCCTGGGGTGTTAAGCAAACCGTTGAACAGGGTGTTTACCCCGGTAATGGCGGTGAAGGGGTATTGCTTGATGGTCTTGATGAACAGCGGCATGTCCCTGGGATTGGTGATCATCAGGTTGGTGCCGCCGAGCTTCATGAAGGTGAGGCAGTTACAGGTCAGGGCAAAGATGTGGTACAGCGGCAGCGCGGTGACCACCATCTCCTCCCCCTCATTCAGTGTCGGCCCAATCCAGGAACTCACCTGCTCCAGGTTGGCCACCAGATTTCTATGGGTGAGCATGGCGCCTTTGGCCACCCCTGTGGTGCCTCCGGTGTACTGCAGAAACGCCAGGTCGTCATTGGACACCTTGGGCTTGGTAAAGGGGCGTTGACTGCCTTTGTACAAAGCGCTGCGCATGGTGTGCGCATGGGGGATGTGGTACTTCGGCACCATCTTCTTAATGTATTTGACGACGAAGTTGACCAGGGTGCGTTTGAAGGGGGAGAGCTGATCCCCCAGCTTGGTCAGGATGACGTGCTCAACCGGCGTATCGTCCACCACCTGTTCCAAGGTGGAGGCAAAGTTGGACACCACCACAATCGCCTTGGCGCCGGCGTCGTTGAGCTGGTGCTTCAACTCCCTTGCGGTATAGAGAGGGTTCACATTGACCACCACCATCCCGGCACGAAGCACACCAAACAGAGCCACCGGATACTGCAGCAAGTTGGGCATCATGATCGCCACCCGGTCCCCCTGCTCCAGCTTGAGATCCTGCTGTAGGTAAGCGGCAAAATCCCGGCTCAGCTTGTCCAACTCGTAGTAGGTAATGGTTTGTCCCATGTTGATAAAGGCAGGTTTATCCCCAAAGCGGGCCACCGACTGCTCGAACAGGTCGACCAGAGAGGAGAATCGGTCAGGATCGATCTCCGCCGGAACGCCTTCGGGGTAACTCGCTAACCAGACCTTTTCCATGTGTCACTCCTTGTCTATGCGGCTTCTCCACGCCACTTATCCTTTTAAGCGCTTGTATTAAACAGGCGTATAAACGTGAGCATCATCACACATATTTAGTCAGTTGTCAGCCTTGATATACATGAATTTAACATCTTTATTCTATTTTGATATCAAGCCTTCGATGACTGGCGACAGACACAAAAAAGGGGGACCCATAGGGTCCCCCTGTTTCAAGCAATTGCTCCTAAAGACTCAAGCCATCCAGGCTGCTTCGGGTCAGTTCACCACGCCAGCCACGCAGGACCACAGGCTCTCGGCCCTGCTGGCCGGTCATGCGCCACTTTAGGTATTGATGCACCAGCTTCTTGGAGGCCATCAGTTCGGCAGCCACCTGATGCTGCTCACACACCTGAGTCAGGGTCTTACGCACCAGCTTGGATGCGTCTCTGAACTGGGGATCGGCAGACAGGGCGTCCACCGGCTCCGGCGGGTTGTCCAGATCCGCCCCGGCCACCGCCTTCAAAATGGCCTTGCCATGACGCTGCACATCGCGCTCTGTCAGGCAGTCGAGCTGATTCAGATAATTGATGCTCCTCGGTGCCCGTTTGGACAGGGTCAGCAGCGCCGCATCCTTGATGACAAAGTTCAGCGCCAGATCCCGCTTCTGGGCCACGCCCAGTCGCCAGGCCGCCAGGGACTTGAGGACCGCCAACTGCTCAGGACGAAGCTGAAAGGCGTTCTTCACCTTGAGGTAGGCAGTCTCAGGATCCACCGGATCCAGCCGCCCCTCGGTCAGGCGCTCCCCCTCCTCCATCAGCCAGTCGTGAC
This sequence comes from Ferrimonas futtsuensis DSM 18154, assembly GCF_000422645.1. Lineage (GTDB taxonomy): Bacteria > Pseudomonadota > Gammaproteobacteria > Enterobacterales > Shewanellaceae > Ferrimonas > Ferrimonas futtsuensis. The sequence continues at coordinate 19,478 of NZ_AUGL01000031.1, read as the reverse complement.
GACCGGCCTCGGCGATCTCCTCCCTCATGGTGTGGTAGATCTTCAGCAGGTAAAGCACGTCGGCCGCGGCATACTCCAACTGGGTATCCCGCAGGGGACGGGCCAGCCAGTTGGTGCGGGCCTCTCCCTTATCCAGGGCCAGACCAAGGTACGCCTCCACCATCTTGCCGTAGCCCATGGGCGCGCCCTTGTTGAGCAGCACCCCCGCCACCTGGGTATCAAACAGCGGTTTGGGCTGGACGCCGCCCTGCTGGGCGAAGATCTCCAGATCCTCGCTGCAGGAGTGCAGCACCTTAACCACGGACTCATTCTCCAGCAGGCGCCAGAATGGCCCCAGGTCGTCGATGGTCAGGGGATCCACCAGCGCCAGGGTGGTGCCGTCATAGATCTGAATCAACCCCAACTGGGCGTAGAGGGTGCGGGTACGGACAAACTCGGTGTCCAGGGCCACCGCCTCTGCCCGGCTGGCCTGTGCGCACAACTGCGCCAGAGCTTCATCGGTATCGACCCATTGCCAGTTCAGTTCACTCATGCGTTGCTGGCCTCTTTCATCTGCTCCTCCCGCAGCTCCCGGCGCAGGATCTTGCCCACATTGGTCTTGGGAAGGTCATCGCGGAACTCCACCAGCTTGGGCACTTTGTACCCGGTCAGAGACTTGCGACAGTGAGCGATCAGCTCCTTGTCGGTCAGGGAGGGGTCCTTGGCCACCACGAAGATCTTCACCAGCTCGCCGGACACCTCGTGAGGCACACCTACCGCAGCCACTTCCAGTACCTTGGGGTGGCTGGCCACCACGTCTTCCACCTCGTTGGGGAACACATTGAAGCCGGACACCAGGATCATGTCTTTCTTACGGTCGACGATGTAGAACTGGCCCTTATCGTCCATGTAGCCGATATCCCCGGTAAACAACCAGCCGTCATCGGTCAGCACCTTGGCGGTCTCTTCGGGCCGCTGCCAGTAGCCCTTCATCACCTGGGGACCGCGAACCTGCAGCTCACCGGTCTCACCGGGGGTGACAGGATTGCCGTCATCGTCCACGGCACGCATCTCGGTGGAGGGGATGGGCAGGCCAATGGCGCCGGTGTACTCTTTCTGATCATAGGTGCCGGCGGCGGCCACAGGGGAGCACTCGGTCAGGCCATAACCCTCAATCAACGGTTGCCCGGTGACCTCCTGCCAACGCTCGGCCACGGCGCGCTGCACCGCCATGCCACCGCCGATGGTGATCTTGAACTGGCTGAAATCCAGCCCGCAGAACGCCTCCTGGTTGAGCATGGCGTTGAACAGGGTGTTGACCCCGGTCAGCACGGTGAAGGGGTATTTCTTCAGCTCGCCCAGGAAAGCCGGCATATCCCTGGGATTGGTGATCAACAGGTTTTGACCGCCCAGCTTGAAGAACAGCAGCAGATTCACCGTGTTGGCAAACACATGGTAGAGCGGCAGTGGCGTCACCACCATCTCAGACCCCTCATCGAGTACAGGGCCAAAGTAGGCCTCCGCCTGCAGCATGTTGGAGATCAGGGACTTGTGGGTCAGCATCGCCCCTTTGGCCACGCCAGTGGTGCCACCAGTGTACTGCAGCACCGCAATGTCATCCAACTCCACCTTGGGTTTGATGTACTGCAGGCGACGGCCCACGGTCAGCGCCTTGCGCATGGATACCGCGTAAGGCAGATGGTACTTGGGCACCATCTTCTTCACATACTTCACCACGAAGTTGACCAGGGTGCGCTTGGGCGCAGACAGGTGGTCACCAATCTTGGTCAGGATGACGTGCTCCACCGGGGTATCGTCAACGATCTGCTGCAGGCTCTGGCCAAAGTTGGTCACCAGCACAATCGCCTTGGCCTCGGCGTCACACAGCTGATGCTTCAGTTCCCTGGGGGTGTAGAGAGGGTTAACGTTCACCGCCACCATGCCGGCACGCAGCACGCCCAACAGGGCCACCGGATACTGCAACAGGTTGGGCATCATGATGGCGACACGATCCCCCTTCTGCAGCTTCAGTTCGTTCTGCAGGTAGGCGGCAAAGGCGCGGCTCTGCTCTTCGACGCGACGATAGGTGAGTACCGCGCCCATATTGATGAACGCCACCTGATCGGCGTAGGTGTGACAGCTCTGCTCAAACAGGTCAAGCAGGTTACGATACTGTTCGGGATGAATCTCCGCCGGAACACCGGCGGGATAGCTGTTAAGCCATGCCTTGTCCACACTGTTCTCCTTTACTGGAACAGGACTTCGGGTCTCTGCGCCCACAGCGAATGGCGAGCGCGACGTTAATGGCCCAATGATACCTTCATATGCGGCGAAACCTAACCTAAGTTGGTGTGTTCGCTGCTTTTTACGCCAATAAAACCGTCAATCAGCCTCGCCAGGGCCTGTGGAGACTCCATATGGCAGTGGTGCCCTCCGGCGATCCGTTCCAACTGAGGTCGGTTCAGCCATTGCTGGCGATCTTCCCAGGCCTCCCTGAGTCCTTCAAACCCGCATTCACCCAACACCACCAGGGTGTCGGCCCGCAGATCCGACATCAGCCGCTCACCCTGAGCATCGGTCATCATCCAGGGAGAGCGGGTGCGCAGCCTGGGATCGGAACGCCAGTGCCACACACCTTCGCGGTTTTGCAGGTTTCGCTCCAGCAGCAATCGGGCCAAAGCGTCGTCCAGTCCTCCCGCCGCCGCCCGGGCACTCACCAGGGGCGCCAGATCCGGATAGCCCCTGGGCTTAAATCCCTTGTCCCGACTGACAAAGCCGGCCCGCATCCGCTCCAGACTCTCTCCCGGCTCGGCGGTCAGAGGCCCCATCGCCTCGATGATCGCCAGCCTGGAGACCCGCTCCGGGTAGAGGGAGGCAAACAGCCCCCCGAGAATCCCGCCCATGGAATGGCCCAGCAGCAGAACCGGCTGTTCAGGTAACTGTGGCCACACCTGGTGCAGGTCATAGAGGTAGTCGAGGAAATGGTAGTAGTTGCCTTGGGGCCTATGGTCCGAATGGCCATGACCGGGAAACTCCAATGCCAGCAGCCGGTATCCCAGATCAGTTAAGGCGGGAGCCAGCGGAGCAAAGCTGTTGGCGTTGTCCATCCAGCCATGCAGCGCCAGCACCAACGGGCCCTGCTGTGGACCCCACTCCAATGCGGCCAGCGACAGATTCTCGAGTTGAAAGCGCCGCTCCCGGCCCGGCTCTTGGGTCACTATCAAATCTCCGGTTTGTAAAATTTCAGGGTCATGCGATCGGACTCGCCGATGGCCAGGTACTTCTCCCTGTCCTGATCCTTGAGGCGCAGTGAAGGAGGCAGGGTCCACACCCCGCGCTCATAGTCCTTGGTGTCCTTGGGGTTGGCATTGACCTCACTCTGGGCCGCCAGCTTGAAGCCCACCTTCTGAGCCAGGGCAATCATCTGGGCTTCATCCATGTAACCGGATTCTGCCGGCATACCGGGATTGGCCCTGTGCTCGACCACACCAAACACCCCGCCCGGGGTCAGCACCTCAAAGGCCGCCTGAAATACCGGTTCCAGGGCACCGGCCATCGCCCAGTTGTGCAGATTACGGAAGGTCAGCATCATATCCACGCTGGCCTCCACACCCAGTTTGGTCTTGGCTGGCGGGTCGAAGGTTACCACCTCCACCTTGCTGTAGAGCTCAGGCTCCGCGGCTAACTTGGTCTCATAGCGCTTACCGGCGTTGGCCCGATAACGGGTGCGAGGAGTGTCTTCGGCGGGGGTGGTGTCAAAACTGGCGGCGATCAACTTGCCCTTGTCCTTCAGGTAGGGCGCCAGAATCTCACTGTACCAGCCGCCGCCGGGCCACAGCTCAATCACCCGCATGTGGGGGTGGAGCCCAAAGAAATCCAGGGTCTCGGCGGGATGGCGGTACTGGTTGCGCTCGATATTGGCCTGGCTTCGATGCTCACCGTTGGCCCACTGGTTCAGGGCGTTCTGGTTGTCGCTGCTCCCCGCCAGAGTCGGCAGGCTCATCAGGGTCAGGGCAGACGCCAGCAATAAGGTTCTCATGGTTCCCTCCTAAGACTCAGTTTTCAGGTCAAAGTCTATAACCTATCGCGGCACTGGGAGATTGCAATGGCGCTGCGGCCAGAAGATGTCACAAAAGATGGCGGCGCGACTAAGGCTCCGGGGATTAAACGTAGAGATCGACGCCCATCATCGACTGCAGCTCCTGGCGCAGTCCCTGATTGGCGGTTTCCATGTAGGCGGAGATGGCCCGGGAGTCGGGGTGATCCTGGGTCAGGCGGGTTCGGCCGGCAGCGAACGTCTGCCAGCCCTGAGGATCGCTGGGCACCACCAGCTCGGCGGTCCTGACCGCCGGCTCCGCCTCTTTGGCTTTCTCCGGGCTGCCCTTACTCTGCGGCTTCGCCGGCAAAGGGGCCTGGGTGGATAATCCAACGTGATGGATCATGGTGGTGTCGCTCGCTCTCCCTCGTACCAATAGTATTAGATAGGTGGTCTATCTAATGAATTTGGTATCATTTGCCCGGCATCTTTTTCCAGGCGACGTTGTCTCTCAGATACACCGGCTCGACCTGCTCCAGAGGCAGGGCGCCGCCGTTGCGATAGAGTTCCAGTGCCAAAGGCACCATCATCTTAGCACTGGGCAGACGATGATCGCCACTGACGCTCAGACGCCCCTCAGCCAGTAGCTCTGGGTAGGTCTCAAACCCGGTGCCCACGGCCACCAGCGCCTCTCCCTGCATCAGTTCCAGAGTCACCAGCTCGTCGGGGGCAATCACCAGCTCCTGACCCACCAGGGTGGCCAGGCCATCGCGGCTCTCGTAACGTCCCACATACACCTCGCCCATGCGGGCGTCGATGGCGGCGATCACCGTTTCGGCACCGGCCTCGATGGCGCCCTGGGCCATGGCGGCCAGGTTGGAGATCGGCAGTACCGGCAGCTCCGCCCCCAGGGCCAGTCCCTGCATCATGGCGGTGCCGATACGAATGCCGGTAAAACTGCCGGGACCACGACCGAAACCGATGGCATCCAGCTGGGCCAGGGTCACGCCCCCCTCTGCCAGCAACTGCTCCACAAAGGGCAAAATCTTCTGACTGTGCTCACGGGGAGCCTCTTCACACAGGTCGATAACCCGGTCACCGAGCACCAGAGCCGCCGAGCAGTTCTCGGTGGCGGTGTCGATGATCAAAATCTTTTCAGACATCAAACTTCTCTTAATCGTGCTAGAGCCTTGTCCAGCCCGCGGGTCCGCGTCATCGGAGGCAGGCTGCGTATAAACTGTTCGCCATAGGGGCGCTGAACCAGTCTGGGGTCGCAGATCACCAGCACCCCCTGGTCCTTCTCGCTGCGAATCAATCGGCCGACACCCTGCTTCAAGGCGAGGATCGCCTGAGGCAATTGCACCATGGCAAAGGGATCCTGACCACTGCGTTCACAGGCGGTCAGCCTGGCCTGGGTCAGGGGGTCGTCCGGAGAGACGAAAGGCAGCTTGTCGATCATAACACAACAGAGCGCACGCCCTCTAACGTCCACCCCCTCCCAGAACGCAGCGGTGCCTAAGAGCACGGCATTGCCGTAGGCGTGATAGCGGCTGAGCAACTGCCGCTTGGAGTCCATCCCCTGCACCAGCAGAGGCCGGCTCTGACGGTGACTGAGCAACTCCCCCACCCGGTACATCATCTGGTAGCTGGTGAACAGCAGGAAGGTGCGCCCGTCCGCCGCCTCAATCAGCCTGGAGGCGATCTCGGCCAGGTGCTCGGCCACATTGGCTTCGTGCGGCTGAGGCAGGTGGCGGGGCACACACATCAGCGCCTGACTGGCGTAATCGAAAGGGCTGTCCAGGATCAGCGAATCGGCCTTCTCCAACGCCATCTGCCGGGTGAAGTAGCCGAAGTCGCCCCCAACCTGCAAAGTGGCCGAAGTAAAGGCCCAGGCGCAGTGGTAGCTGTTATACAGGGCCTTGAGCTCATCCCGCACCGACATGGGACTGGAGACCAGACCAAAGCCGCGCTCCCGCCGCTCCAGCCGGTAGATGCGCTTGGCATCCGGGTTGCCGAAGTGCTCCAGCAGCCCCATCAGCCGGGCACTGCGCTCGAAGCACTGGTCACCCAGCTCATCCCGTCCCAGATGGTAGCCCAGTTCGGTCTTCAGTAAGCCCAGGGAGCGGGTCAGCCCCTGCCAAGCGCCAGACACCGCCTCAAACCCCAGCTGTGCCTGCCAGGCCGGTTCGCCATTGGCCTGGATCGCCTCGGTCAGTTCATCGGCCCACTGGCTGAGCTCGTCGGCCCGGGTCTCCAGCGATTTGCAGTCCTTCAGGGTCTTATACACCCGGCGCACGTCCCGTCCCAGGTAGTGAAAACTGGAGGCGGAGAGGCGCTCGCCGTAGCGGGTCAGGGCGATGTCCGGCAGTTGATGGGCCTCATCGAAGATGATCCAGTTCAGCTCAGGCAGGAGCTCACCAAAGCCCCCCTCTCTCAGCGCCGAATCGGCGAAGAACAGGTGGTGGTTGATCACCACCAGATCCGCCCCCATCGCCTTGGCCCTGGCCTTTTTCAGGAAGCAGCGGTCAAAATCCGGGCAGGCCTTACCCAGACAGTTGTCCTGGGTGGAGGTCACCTTGCGCAGTATCGGGGCGTCCTCCGCCAGGGCGTCCATCTCCGCCATATCCCCGGTGCCGGTGCCGTTGGCCCAGCTGCGGATGCGAATCAGCTGGTCCATCTCCACCGGGGTCTGGGCCTCCGGGTCCGCCAGCTGCTGAGTCAGGTGATACAGGCACAGGTAGTTGCCCCGTCCCTTGAGCAGCGCCACCTTGATGCCCGAGTCGATCAGCGGCAAAAGTCGGGGAAGATCTTTGAAAAAGAGCTGATCTTGCAGGTTCTTGGTGCCGGTACTGATGGCCACTTTCTTGCCGCTCAACAGGGCTGGCAGCAGGTAGGCGAAGGTCTTGCCGATGCCGGTGCCCGCCTCCGCCACCAGCACCCTGCCCGAGGTGCTGTGCTGTGCCAGCGCGTGGGCCAGCTGCTGCTGTTGCGGGCGGTAACGAAACTCCTCCAGAGTATCGGCCAGCAGGCCATCGGCGGCGAACGCCTTTTTGATTTTGCTGGAGAAACGGGACATGGAGTAGCACACGGAGTCTTAAGGGTCGGCCATTATGACACAGCCGCTGCCCCCTGACAGCGGGGTTATGGATTCATCAGAAAAAAAGCGTAAATTGGTTGTTGCAATTATTTATTCACTGAATTAGCTTAAAAGCACGCCACGTTGAACGTGCACAGAATTTTGTACTGAATCATTAGGAATTCACCCATGCTGAAGTTTACCGCCCTACATCACCATCATCATTTCAAGCGGTAGCCTTTGGCATTGTCGCTGGAGGCTGCTGTTTAAACGGCGCCCTCCAGCGGATTCAGAACCTGAACACATAAGAACCCTGGAGCAAGCGCCCAGGGTTTTTTGTTTTTTATCAGGACTGAATCATGACTCAACAACGACTGAGAATCGCCATCCAAAAATCCGGCCGCCTGGCCGATGAGTGCCAGACCCTGCTCAAGGGGGCCGGCCTCAAGCTCAACCTGCGGGACCAGCGCCTGCTGTCCCACTGCCAGAACCTGCCCATCGACATCCTGCGTGTCCGTGATGACGATATCCCCGGCCTGGTGATGGACGGCGTGGTGGACCTGGGCATCGTCGGCGAGAACGTGCTGGAGGAGGAGCGTCTGGAGCGCGAGGCGATGAATCGCCCCTGTGAGTTCACCACCTTGCGCCGCCTGGACTTCGGCGGTTGCCGCCTCTCCCTGGCGGTGGACAAGGATCTGGCCTGGGACGGCCCCACCACCCTGGCGGGCAAGCGCATCGCCACCTCCTACCCCTACCTGCTGGCCAGCTACATGAAAAAGACCGGCGTCCCCTTCAGCGACTGTATGCTCAAGGGCTCGGTAGAGGTGGCCCCCCGCGCCGGTCTGGCCGACGCCATCTGTGATCTGGTGAGCACCGGCGCCACTCTGGAAGCCAATGGCCTGAAGGAGACCGAGGTGATCTTCCGCTCCAAGGCCACCCTGATTCAGACCGCCTCCCCCCTGAGCGCCACCAACCAGGAGTTGGTGGACAAGCTGCTGACCCGCATCAACGGCGTCATCCAGGCCCGGGAGAGCAAGTACATCATGCTGCACGCCCCCAAGGCGACCCTGGATCAGGTGGTGGCCCTGCTGCCCGGCGCCGAGAACCCCACCATCCTGCCCCTGGCCCAGGACAGCGAGCGGGTGGCCCTGCACGCGGTCAGCTCCGAAACCCTGTTCTGGGAAACCATGGAACAGCTTAAAGCCCTGGGTGCCAGCTCCATCCTGGTGCTGCCCATTGAGAAGATGCTGGGTTAAGAGGTTAGAGATGAAAGTACTCAACTGGAACCAGCTGTGCGACACCGAACAGACTCTGGCCCTGGCCCGGGCGGATCAGGTGCAAAGCATGGACCTGACCCAAGCGGTGGCGGGCATCCTCGACCAGGTCCGCCGCGGTGGCGACAACGCCCTGCTTGAGCTGAGCGAGAAGTTCGACGGCGGCCGCCCCGACGCCCTGGCCTACGACAACGACGAACTGGGCCGCCGCGGCCAGCGCATCGATGCCAGCCTCAAGGCCGCCATCGATGTTGCCATCGACAACCTGATTGCCTTCCACGACGCTCAGCAGTTCCAGCCGGTACGAGTGGAAACCCAGCCCGGCGTCGTCTGCGAACTGCGCAGCGAAGCCATTGAGCGAGTGGGCCTCTATGTTCCCGGCGGCAGTGCCCCCCTGGTCTCCTCGGTGTTGATGCAGGCCCTGCCCGCCAAGCTGGCTGGCTGCGACGTGCGGGTGATGACCACTCCGCCTCCGGTAAGCGACGCCATCTGCTACGCCGCCTGGCGCTGCGGGGTGCAGCAACTGTTCCCCATCGGCGGCGCCCAGGCCATCGCCGCCCTCGCCTTTGGCACCGAGACCGTGCCCAAGGTGGACAAGATCTTCGGCCCGGGCAATCGCTTCGTCACCGAAGCCAAGACCCAGGTCAGCCAGAGTGGCACCGCCATCGACATGCCCGCCGGCCCCTCCGAGGTGCTGGTGTTAGCCGATGACGACGCCAACCCCGAGTTTGTGGCCGCCGACCTGCTCTCCCAGGCAGAACACGGCGAAGACAGCCAGGCGATGCTGGTGTGTCTCAGCGACGACTTTGCCGACAAGGTCAACGCCGCCCTGGTGAGTCAGCTCACCACATTGAGCCGCAAGGAGATCGCCGCCGCCGCCCTGTCACAGAGCCGCGCCCTGGTGGTACAGAGCCTGGAGCAGGCCTGTGAGGTCTCCAACGCCTATGGCCCCGAGCACCTGATTGTGCAGACCAAAGCCCCCAGAGAATTGCTGGGCACACTGCGCGCCGCCGGCTCCATCTTCCTTGGGCCCTGGTCTCCGGAGTCTGTGGGCGACTACGCCAGTGGCACCAACCACGTGTTGCCCACCTATGGCGCCTCCCGCAGTGCGTCGAGTCTGTCTCTGGCGGACTTTTGCCGTCGCTATACGGTGCAGGAGCTGAGCCGCGACGGCCTCAAGGGACTGGCCCCCACGGTGATTGCCCTGGCCGACGCCGAAGGCCTGGATGCCCACGCCAAGGCAGTGTCCCTACGCATGGCGCAACTGGATTAAGAGTAAGGAGAGCAGTAATGAACCTGGCCGAACGCCTCTGTCGCCCCGAACTGAGGGAACTCGTTCCCTACGCCTCCGCCCGCCGCAGCATGAGTGGTGGCGATGTCTGGCTCAATGCCAACGAAAGCCCCTGGCGTAACGCCAATGTGGCGGACGTCAACCGCTATCCGGACTGTCAGCCACCTGAGCTGCGCGCCGCCTACGCTGGCTATGCCGGCGTGCGTCCAGAGCAGCTGTTGATCACCCGCGGCGCCGACGAAGGGATTGAACTGCTGATCCGCACCTTCTGTGTCCCGGGCCAAGACAAGGTGGTCAGCCTGGCCCCCAGCTACGGCATGTACGGCATCAGCGCCCTCACCTGCGGCGTCGAGTATCAGGCGGTGCCCTGGGAGGAGGGCTATCAGTTGCCATTGGCGCTGACCGAGGCAGGCCGCGGCGCCAAGCTGGTGTTCGTCTGCAACCCCAACAACCCCACCGGCACCCTGGTACCTCGCGAGGATCTGCTGGCCCTGGCGGACGCCCTGCCAGACACCCTGGTGGTGGTGGATGAAGCCTACATTGAGTTCTGCGCCGATCAGAGCCTGGCAGACGCCATTGGCGGTTGCCCCAACCTGGTGGTGCTGCGCACCCTCTCCAAGGCGTTTGCCCTGGCCGGCGCCCGTTGCGGCTTCCTGCTGGCAGGCAAAGAGATCATCACCATGCTGGAGAAGGTGATCGCCCCCTACCCGGTGCCCAAGCCCGTGGCCGACCTGGCCCTGGAGACCCTGAGCGACTTTGGCATCCGCCGCATGCAGAGCCAGGTGGCTCAGCTTAATGCACGCCGCAGCGCCCTGGTGGCCGCCCTCAGCACACTGACGTATGTCGATCAGGTGCTGGAGTCCGCCGCCAACTTTGTTCTGTTTAAGGCCGATGGCGCCGACGACCTCTTTAACACCCTACAATCTCAGGGGATACTGATTCGAGCCTACGGCGCCCTGCCCGGCTGGCTCAGAATCAGCATCGGCAGCGATTCCGAAATGGAGCTGCTCACCAACGCCCTGACCGCTTTTCAACAGGATGCATAACCATGAAACAACCCATCCTCTTTATCGACCGTGACGGCACCCTGGTAGAGGAGCCGCCCATCGACAAACAGCTCGACTCCCTGGAGAAGCTGGTATTTGAGCCCGCGGTGGTGCCGGCCCTGCTGGCGTTGCAGCAGGCGGGCTACCGTCTGGTGATGGTCTCCAACCAGGACGGTCTGGGCACCGACAGCTTCCCCCAGGCAGACTTCGATGCCCCCCACAACGCCATGATGGCGCTGTTCACCAGCCAGGGGGTGCGCTTCGACGAGGTGCTGATCTGCCCCCACTTCGACAGCGACAACTGCAGCTGCCGCAAGCCCAAGCTGGGACTGGTACGCGACTACCTGACCCAGGGCAAGGTGGACTTCACCCGCTCCGCCGTCATCGGCGACCGGGAGACCGACATGGAGCTGGCCCGCGCCATGGGCGTGGCCGGCATCCGCTACGACAGAGACAACTTCGGCTGGGAACAGATCCTGGCTCAGCTCACCCAGGGTGAACGTCGTGCCACCGCCCGGCGCACCACCCGTGAGACCGACATCCAGATTGAGGTGGATCTCGACAGCCCGGGCCCGGTGAGCATCAACACCGGCGTGGGCTTCTTCGACCACATGCTGGAGCAGATTGCCACCCACGGCGGCATCGGCCTGACCCTGTCCATGAGCGGCGACCTGCACATCGACGAACACCACAGCGTCGAGGACGTGGCCCTGACCCTGGGCCAGGCCCTGAAGCAGGCCCTGGGCGACAAGCGAGGCATCGGCCGCTTTGGCTTCGCCCTGCCCATGGACGAGACCGGTGCCCAGTGCCTGCTGGACCTGTCCGGTCGCCCCTACCTGCGCTTCGAGGCCGAGTTCAGCCGCGACAAGGTAGGCGATCTCAGCACCGAGATGGTCTCCCACTTCTTCCGCTCCCTGGCCGACAGCCTGGGCGCCACCCTGCACCTGTCCGTGGACGGCGACAACGAGCACCACAAGGTGGAGGCGCTGTTCAAGGTGTTTGGCCGAACCCTGCGCCAGGCGGTGCGCATCGAAGGCAGTGAGCTGCCCTCCTCCAAGGGGGTGCTCTGATGAGCCAGGACGCCCCCAAAGTCACCATCATCGACACCGGCTGCGCCAACCTGGCGTCGGTACGCTTCGCCCTGGCCCGCCTGGGCGCCGAGGTCACCGTCAGCCGGGATCCGGAGGTGATCCTCGCCAGCCCGAGATTGATCCTCCCCGGGGTCGGCAGCGCCGGCGCCGGCATGGCTGCCCTGAAACAGAGCGGCGTGCTGGACACCCTCACCAAGGTCACCCAGCCCCTGCTGGGGATCTGCCTGGGAATGCAGCTGCTGGGCCTGGCCAGCGAGGAGAGTGCCACCGGCGGCGAGCAGACGCCCATGACCGGCCTGCTGCCCTTCAAGGTGGCCCAGCTGGACACCGCCGGTCAGCCTTTGCCCCACATGGGCTGGAACACCCTGGCCCCCAGCGACCATCCGCTGTTTAAAGGCATCGATGAGGGCAGCTACGTCTACTTCGTCCACAGCTACGCGGCACCGGTGGGCGAACTCACCCTGGCCAGCAGCGACTACGGCCAGCCCTTCTCCGCCGCCGTGGGCCGGGACAACCTGATGGGGGTGCAGTTTCACCCCGAACGCAGTGGCGCCGTGGGCGCTAAGATACTCAGCAATTTCTTGGAGATGACAGCGTGATCATTCCAGCCATCGATTTAATCAACGGCCAGGTGGTGCGTCTGAAAAAGGGCGATTTCAACCAGGTGACCCAATTTGATACCGACCCCCTGGCCCAGCTCAGCCACTACCGCGACGCCGGCTGCGCCCTGCTGCACATCGTCGACCTCGACGGCGCCAAGGATCCCGCCAATCGCCAGCTGGACACCCTGACCCGACTGGTGGAGAACCTGAGCTGCCCCATCCAGGTGGGCGGTGGCATCCGCGACAAAGCCGAAGTGCAAGCCCTGCTGAAGCTGGGCGTGGACAAGGTGGTCATCGGCTCCCTGGCCGCCCGCGACCCACAACTGGTGGCGGACTGGATCCAGGAGTTCGGCGCCGAGCGCATCACCGTCGCCCTGGACCTGCTGCTGGACGATCAGGGTAACGCCCAGGTGGCCACCCACGGCTGGCAGAAAGGCTCAGGCAAGTTGGTGGAAGAGGTGATCGCCCCGCTGCGCCAGGCTGGCCTCAAGCACGTGCTGTGCACCGACATCGACCGCGACGGCATGCTCACCGGCCCCAACGTGGCCCTCTACCAGACCCTGATTGGCCAGTATCCGGAGATAAGCTGGCAAGCTTCCGGCGGCATCGCCGAGCTGGAGGATCTCAAGCAACTGAAAGCCATCGGCATCGGCGGCATCATCATCGGCAAGGCCCTGCTCACCGGCCGTTTTACCATCGAGGAGGCTCTGGCATGCTGGCAAAACGGATAATCCCCTGTCTGGACGTCAAGGCGGGCCAGGTGGTCAAGGGCGTGCAGTTTCGCAACCATGAAGTGGTGGGCGACATCCTCAACCTGGCTCAGCGCTACGCCGACGAAGGTGCCGACGAGCTGGTGTTCTACGACATCACCGCCAGCAGCGACGGCCGCACCGTGGACAAGAGCTGGGTCAGCGCCGTGGCCGAGCGCCTGGACATCCCCTTCTGCGTCGCCGGCGGCATTCGCACCATCGAAGACGCCCGCCAGATCCTGGCGGATGGCGCAGATAAGATCTCGGTGAACTCCCCTGCCCTGGCGGACCCCAGCCTGATCACCCGCCTCAACGACACCTTCGGCCGCCAGTGCGTGGTGGTGGGCATCGACTCCTGGTTCGACAGGGAAAGCGGCAGCTACAAGGTGTACCAGTTCACCGGCGACGAGTCTGCCACCCGTCAGACCCAGTGGTACACCCAGGAGTGGGCCCAGGAGGTGGAGAAGCGCGGGGCCGGCGAGATTGTCCTCAACGTGATGAACCAGGACGGCGTGCGTAAGGGCTACGACATCGATCAGCTCAGCGCCATCCGTCAGGTCAGTGGCCTGCCGCTGATCGCCTCCGGCGGCGCCGGGGCCATGGAGCACTTCGCCGACGTGTTCAAGCAGGCCCGGGTGGACGGCGCCCTGGCCGCCTCGGTGTTCCACAAACAGATCATCGATATCATGGAGCTCAAGGGCTATCTGAAACAGCAAGGCATCGAGGTACGGCTATGACCACTCTCTCAATCGATTGGAACAAGATGAACAACCTGGTCCCCGCCGTGGTTCAGGACCACCACAGTGGTCAGGTGCTGATGCTGGGCTACATGAACCCGGAGGCCCTGGCGGTCACCCTGGAGAGCGGCAAGGTCACCTTCTACAGCCGCTCCAAGGACAGGCTATGGACCAAGGGGGAGAGCTCCGGCAATGTGCTTACCCTGGTGAGCATCGGCACCGACTGCGACAACGACGCCATCCTGGTGCAGGCCACCCCAGCCGGCCCCACCTGCCACCTGGGCAACACCAGCTGCTTTAACGACTTGGACAATCAGCCCTTCCTGGGCAAACTGGCCCAGGTGGTGGCCGCCCGCCGAGACGTCGACCCAGACAGCAGCTACACCGCCAAACTGTTGGCGGGCAACCCCAGACGGGTGGCCCAGAAGGTGGGTGAAGAGGGCGTGGAAGTGGCCCTGGCCGCCGCCACCAACGACAGGGAAAACCTGCTGGATGAGACCGCCGACCTGCTCTACCACCTCACCGTACTGCTGGAGCAGCAGCAGGTGCCCTTGCCCGAGGTGATCGCCAGACTGGCGCAGCGGCATAAGTAGCGGTTTAACAGAACTGCATAGAACAAAGGGCAGCCATTGGGCTGCCCTTTCTATTTTCATTCCGTTCTAAAGCCGACACTACCACACGGTTTCAGCCAAGGTTTTCAGCTTATCCAACATGGCATTATCCGCAGCCATCTCCCGACAGGGTGGCACCACCAAAGTGGTGATCTGATTCAGGGTGGCCTGGGTCAACTCGGCCAGAGGCAGGCGCTCGATGCGGGTGGACTCCAACGGCGAGGTGGCCGCCTCGTACAGGATCACCTCATGGTCCAGCGGATAATCCCGGGACAGCTTCTCCACCAACAAATTGATATAGGCCTGATGGGTCTCAAACCGCTTCATGGAGAGATCCCCGGCGACGCCAGGCTGCCACAGGATCAGCAGCGCACTGGGGTCGATGCGCCGCTCGTAGATCATAAACTGGGTGCACTCCATCGCCTGCTCGCCGGCACTGGCCGGGTCGATCTCCAGATCCGCGTACAGACAATCCGCCGCCGAAATTCCCGGTTCCATATGCGCCGGAAACGCTTCTGCCCGGGCGAGGTCTATCGCCTTCTTGGAGATGCAGGAGAACACCGAGGGGTGGCCATAGAACACCGCGCACACCCTGCGCCCCTTGCGCACCTCCTCCATAATGCGCTCGGCCATCTCATCGTAGGTCTGGCCCCGAGGCTTGCCTTCGCCGCCGCCTTCACCGTAGAGGTCCAGAAGACAACGATACTCCTTGCTCATCTCCTTGATCCATTGGCGGCTCAGGTGGTTGGCCATGGCCGCCAGCACCACGTCCGCCTGCTCGATGCAGCTCTTGGATTTCGGGGTCAGCTGACCCGCCAGCCGCATCCCGGAGCCCACACAAACCAAACTGCCCTGATTGCTCATCGCTCTATCTCTTCCTACAACAAAAAAGCATACCCGATAGCGGCGATAAGCCACCACCGGGTATGCCCTTTCTACTTCAGTGGAATCTGGCCATGCTCAGCCTGCAGAGAACACAGGCCCATCGACGGCTGATAGGCTTCGGTACAGTCGTCATCCAGCACCGTCGCCACCCGGTTGCGCCCCAGATGCTTGGCCTGATACAGGCACTTATCGGCGGTCACCAGAAGCTTATCCAGACTGTCCACGGTCGCGTCCAACCTGGCCACCCCAAAACTGGCACTGATATCCAGCTTGTTGTTGGCCACTGGCGCAATGATCCGCTCCAAACCCTCACGACAACGCTCCGACAACTGCCTGGCCTGTTCGATATCCGTATTGGGCAGGCAGATAACAAACTCCTCACCACCAAGACGACCCAGAATATCCTTGTCACGAATACTGTTGCGCACCACACGAGACACCGTCTTCAGCACCCAGTCACCCACCGCATGACCAAAGGTATCGTTAACCCTCTTGAAGTGGTCCAAATCAAACACCACCAGAGACAACGGCTGCTCCCGCCGCTTCGCCTCAGCCACCGCCTTGGTACAAGATTCCATCAAACTCACCCGGGACAGCACTTTGGTCAGGGTATCTGTCTCCAGTGACACCTTAATCTTGGCCTTCTGCCTTTGAACAAAAACCACCAAAGCAAACAGCGCTAAGCAGCCGATGGATGCCCAGGCAAAAAGTATTCTGATGTGCTTGAAACGAGTTTCTGCCAACTGGTTTTCCAGCTGCAACTCTCGGTTTTTAGCCTCGATGATCTTTAACTGGCCTTCTATATCCTCAGCATTAATTTTTGCCAGGTGAAAATAGACCGACTTGTCATAAAGATCCTGCTCGTAGGCTTTGTGAGCATCGATGGTCAAATTGATGAACGCGGCGTACTCATCCCAGCGCTGCTGGCGCCACTTCACCTTAGCCACCGCCTCCGCAAGCTTGGGTTTTAGTCGCAGCAGATCCAGTTCATCTGCCCGATTAAATGCTCTGAGGAAGAACTCGCCCGCCCTTTCAATATGTCCCTGATAAAAATAATGGGAACCAAGTGCATGCTCTAGAAGGATTGTGTATTCATGATGATTGTTTTTTAGTTGAGCATACAGGGCTTCTGCCTGCTCCTGGTACATCGCGCCGCCATACACCTGTATGGATGCAACCAGTTGATAAACATGAATAAGATCCGCTGAAAGCTGGTCCTGGCTTGAAAGGCACAGCTCTCTGGCATCTTCGGCCTCCAGTAATACTCGCTTAAACTGCCCATCAAGAAACAGGGCATCCAACCGATTAGTCATGCCATAACATTGAATTCGCTTAGAGTTGCCCTCTATCCCAAGGGCTGTAATTCGATCGGCAAATTTAAGAGCTTGATCATATCGATAAAGGTTGGAAAAAACAGTATATGCAGAATGGAGAATCAACATCTTGGCCGTATCCTCCTGCAATAAAGGCAGCAGGTGAATGGCCAGATCCAGATTGTCCAAGGCCAAATCAAATTGGTTAAGATTCATATGAACATCAACCAATTGTTGGAATGCTCTGGCCTGATATTTAGGTTGAGAAGCACTCCAATCATATGAAAGAAGTAACTCAAGACGTTTTTGATGCTTTTGGCTTACGCCATAAAAGTAAGCCTCAAAGAGAAAGAAGCGCTCTTTAGACTCCTGAGTCAACAGATCCAGGCTCCGCCTCACGCGCTTGATGATCGCTTCAGCGTCAGCTGGCGACTCATAGGCAAGCTGAGGAATGCGCTCTATCTCCTGACTGAGATCCGAAACCGAAGCGCCATTAGCAAATACGGCGCCTGCGTACAACAATACGGCACTCAGCAACAGTGATATTAGACCCCTGAGCCAAATGCGCATCGGAGTCCGTTAATTCTGCTGAACTTGAGGTGTACGAACAATCATCTCAGGATCGTCCACCCCTGCCGCTTCAGCAATTTTAGTGTTGTCTCCTGAGAGCACTGCGGCAATTTCATTGTCACCAAGGCCGAAGCTACGCATCGACGCTTCCGCATCCTCCGCATGAGCAGACTGCAGCTCAGCATTGGAATCTAACTCATTGAGGTAACTGATAAGTTTCGACATCTCTCTATTCCCTTAGTGTTCTAAAGCTTCTACTTTTGATAGTTATAAGCTGAATTGATATGAATTTTTTCCATAAGAAATCATAACAATAGGAATGTCACAAGGTAAAGGTAATCCTCCTTATCAAGACATCCATCATTATTCCCCCGCCCTCCATACACAGACACCCAACCTTTCACCCTCCCCCACACCTCCATTCCCAAATCCCCCGCTTCCACGCTCAGTTGCCACCGGCAGAATCCTCCTTACCAAGACATCCATCATCGTTCCTCCGCCCTCCATACACTGACACCCAACTTTTCACCCTCCCCAATCCTCCTTACCAAGACATCCATCATCGTTCCCCCGCTCTCCATACACAGACACCCAATTTTTCACCCTCCCCCACACCTCCATTCCCAAATCCCAACTTCCACGCTCAGTTGCCACCGGCAGCGCCCCATCTTTGTTGGCTCAGCCCCTTAAAAGGACAGCTGCAACCACTCCAATCAACTACAACAGGCCTATTAACCAAACAAGAGGCACACTTATCCCTTCACCCCACTCAATGGGTGAGTTCAAAGCCGAAAAGAAAATTGGAAGTTAGCCGAGCAATCGTTTCGCCGCTGCAGTACCCCGAACTCGCTGCATCTGATTCGCATCACCACAGCGCTTGAGGCTGTCCACGCGCCCTGCATAGTGACTGAACTGATACTCAAACCCCTGAGTCAGCTCCAGCCAACAATCAGCCTCCACGTTCAGGCGTTGTAGCAAGGAAGGAGTACAGTCATCCATATGCCCTTTTCCCTCCACCATCACCCTGGCGGTCATGTCCACCAGATCCAGGTAATCATTAAGGTGACAGGGCAAAGCGTCGTCTTTACCACCGGATGAGGTAAAGCTCTTTAGGAGCGCAGGCTGCTTGCCGACCTTTGCAGATTGAATTCGCCGTCGAATGCTGGTGTGTTTAGACTCCTCAGGCTTCTTTGCCATGCCTGAACGTACCGGGTTGAGATCGACATATGCCATGCACGCTAGAAGCGCTTGCTCATCCAGTAAGGCCTGGGAACGAAACCGCCCCTCCCAAAACCTGCCAGTGCACTCGTCTTCTTTATTGGCTTTACGGGCGATGTATTCATTAAGAGTCCGCATAAACCAGCTGATGTCCATCAAGCGTGTTCGATAGAGCTCAGCCTGTATTTTGACAATGTCCAGCTCCCAGGACTCCATGGAATCTCTCTGCTCTTCATCAGCAAAACGTTTAGTGAGAGAGTTCCCAGAGAAGAGCTGATGCCATCGAGAGACGACCTCGACATCATCCCAATCCTTCGCGAGCTCCACATTCACATAGAGCACAAGGTGGGTGTGGTTGCTCATCACCGCATAGGCTGCGACCTCAATGGCAAACACTTTGGCGAGGGACAACAGCCTGTCCTCCACCCATTGACGACGGTGTTCGTAGCTTTTACCACTGTACTGGTCCCTACCACACAGAAATGAGCGCCGGACACATCGGCTGATGCAGTGGTAGTGGCGCGTGTCATCCAAGCTGACTTGTTGCTTCCTGGCCTTTGGCATGGTTCCCTCCTTTCCAAAAGCGAGTGCTAAGTGTAGTGCAACCGCGATACAAGAAGGTCGCAGCAGATAGGCCTAACTATGGGTGTCTTGATAAGGGCTCTACCATGGTGTAGTGGTCAACTAATTCCGGACAGTAAGTTAGACCGATTCTCGGCTTGAACAGGAGTAACGCCATCATTGTGTTGATGGGGCCGCTGTCGGTTGTAGTAGTGCATCAGGTATTCACTGATGTCTTTTCTGGCCTCGGCCACTGATGGGTAGCCCGTCGCGGGTACCCATTCTGATTTCAGGCTGCGGAACAACCTCTCCATCGGCGCATTGTCCCAACAGTTTCCCCGGCGGCTCATGCTCTGAGTGATGCGATAGCGCCACAGTCGTTGTCGGAAGGCCCGGCTGCTGTATTGGCATC
Source organism: Ferrimonas futtsuensis DSM 18154 (assembly GCF_000422645.1). Taxonomy (GTDB): domain Bacteria; phylum Pseudomonadota; class Gammaproteobacteria; order Enterobacterales; family Shewanellaceae; genus Ferrimonas; species Ferrimonas futtsuensis. The sequence continues at coordinate 27 of NZ_AUGL01000031.1, read as the reverse complement.
CCTGGTCTGAGTGGAACATCAGGCCTT
>NZ_AUGL01000030.1 GCF_000422645.1 Ferrimonas futtsuensis DSM 18154 | reverse complement strand
ACTCGTTGTCATACCAGGCCATTACTTTCACCAGGCGACCATTCACTCGGGTCTGAGTGGCGTCGAAGGTGGAGGAGTAAGGGCTGTGGTTGAAGTCGATGGACACCAGAGGCTCATGGTTTACAGCCAGAACTTCGCTCATGGCACCAGATGCGCACGCTTTCTCGATGATGGCGTTCACTTCTTCAATAGTGGTGTCACGGCTGGCCACGAAAGACAGGTCAACCAGGGATACGTTTACGGTAGGTACACGAACCGCACCGCCGTCGAACTTACCAGCCAGCTCAGGTACAACCAGGCCCACAGCGGCAGCAGCGCCGGTCTTGGTGGGGATCATGTTGACGGCTGCAGCACGGGCGCGACGCAGGTCAGAGTGGTATACGTCAGACAGACGCTGGTCGTTGGTGTAGGCGTGTACTGTGGTCATCAGACCGGACTCGATACCCAGAGCGTCGTTCAACGGCTTGGCGAAAGGCGCCAGGCAGTTGGTGGTGCAGGACGCGTTGGAGATAACGGTCATATCGGAAGTGATGACGTCGTGGTTAACACCGTAAACAACAGTGGCGTCTACTTCTTTACCTGGAGCGGAGATGATGACTTTCTTGGCGCCAGCTTCGATGTGCTTAGACGCGGTCGCCTTGGTAGTGAAGATACCGGTACACTCGAACACTACGTCCACACCCAGGTCTGCCCAAGGCAGCTTGGAGGGATCGCGCTCGGAGAAAGTCAGAATTTTGTCACCGTTGATGGTGATGGCATCGTCGCTGTGCTCAACTTTGGCATTGAAGCGACCGTGTACGGAGTCGTACTTGGTCAGGTGAGCGTTGATGGATGCGTCACCCAGGTCGTTAATGGCAACGATTTGGATGGGGTAGTCTTTTTCGCTTTCATATAGTGCACGGACGACGTTGCGGCCGATACGGCCATATCCATTGATGGCAACTTTGATCATAGCGATACCTGTCTCATAACTTTAATAACTGTGGTTAATTTACAACAATAATGCCGGTGGTCAAGGGTGACGACGCAATAATCTGCTGTATTTGAGTAAATGTTACGACACATCAAGTTTTGACAGCTTAAAGCCTAGTACACAAAGGGCTAAACCGTGGTGAAGATCACGTTAACCCTCGTGCCTTTGTGAGCAAGAAATCATCATTCGACCTGAAAGAGCAAAAGAAATTTAATTACAGTTTTAGGCTCTCGGGCTTAAATTTTCCCTCTTCCAGCAGTTCGTCGATCTGCTCCGCTTTCTCGTCCAGCTTAGTCCTTTTTACGCCTGCAGAAGCGGCCAGCAGACTCAGTCTTTGTTCGTTCACCAGCTCGGGTTGGTGCCGTGCGATTAGCTTGGCAAACAGATAGGCCTGAACCGGCTGATCGAGGTTCATGTATTCCTGGGACAGTTCAAGATAGGTATCGACCGAGGGGTAGGGCAGTTCATTCAGGGTATCGAGAAGATAATCTACGGCTTTCTGAGGGTTAGCCCTGGAGTAGTAGGAGGCGGCAAATTGCTTAAGTTCGACGGTGTTGAGCTCTCCATTGCGCTCGGACTGCAGGAACTGGCCCAGCGCTTTGGTGTCATTCAGGCGGGTCCAGCGATAGAAAGTGATGTAAGGGGAGGTGTCTTCGCTGGTGCTATTTTGCAGTTTTTTCAGCGACTTCTGCGATGACATGTAGCTTTCGATACGGGCGGTTTCCCTCTCTTTGGCGACCAGACGGTTTTCGATCATGGTGGCCTTCTCCATGCACTTAACGTAATTCTCCAGTGCAATGAGCTCGTTATACAGGGTGTGTCTGTCGGAGTCCTTATGCTCGTAGCGGGTCCAAATCACCTGTGAACGCTCTTTGACACACCACCCGGTCAGGGCGACGTCGGCGCACATTTTGGGGTTGCTCTCGCACACCTCCTGCAGGGTGAGTCGTGTGTCACAGGCGGTGAGGGGGAGCAGCAGTGCCGCTAAAGCAATTACTCGCATTGTGTAAACTTACCAAAAATTTTCTCTATTACAGCGGTAAACCGCCAATTTGCCTAATTAAATTACGGGTTTAGCTGGCTGGAATCAACCGGACGATCTTCTGTAGAATACCGCCAGCTGGCCAACGTAGCCACGTAATCTGTACCCATTTCATGGTCTTTTGACTTAGTCGACATTATAGGTCCTAAGCTGCAGATCATGCCTAGAAAGGATTTGTCCCAAATGACCGCTGACAAGCATCTGAAAAGCTGGCAAGAACGTTTTGAAATGGCGGAAGCGATGCAGCCTCTGATCGGCAAGCTGTACCGCAACCAGGGCATCGAAGTGCTGGTGTATGGCAAGAGCCTGCTCAACGCCTCCACCATCGACATCATCAAGATGCACCGTCTTGTTCGCAAGCACGAGGGCGACAAGCTGCGCCTGCGTGAGAGCTTCCCCTTCCTGGAAGCCCTGAGCAAGCTGGACGTTAAGTATGCTCGTGTCGACCTGGGCAAACTGGCCATCAACTACTGGCGCAACCACAGCGACGGCAGCGAGATTGAAGCCTATGTTGCCAAAGAGATGGCGCCTGCCTCCAATCAGGAAGTTGAGCAGCGCGATGTTGTGCTGTACGGCTTTGGCCGTATCGGTCGTCTGCTGGCCCGCCTGATGATCGAGCGTACCGGCGTGGCCAACAACATGCGTCTGCGCGCCATCGTCGTCCGTGGTGGTCGTGGTGGTGACCTGGAGAAGCGTGCCAGCCTGCTGCGCCGTGATTCCATCCACGGTCCTTTCAATGGCTCTATCGAGGTGGATGCCGAGAACAACGCCATTATCGCCAACGGTACCTACATCCAGGTGATCTACGCCAACAGCCCTGATCAGGTGGATTACACCGAGTACGGCATCGATAACGCCCTGGTGGTGGACAACACCGGTATCTGGAAGGATGAAGAGGGCCTGGGCCTGCACCTGAAGTCCAAGGGAACCGCTAAGGTGCTGCTGACTGCACCTGCCAAAGGTGACATCAAGAACGTGGTCTACGGCGTAAACCAGGCAGACATCCTGGATGAGGACCTGATTGTGTCCGCTGCCTCCTGTACCACCAACGCCATCACCCCTGTGTTGAAGGCGATTAACGATGAGTATGGCATCCGCAACGGTCACGTTGAAACGGTTCACTCCTACACCAACGACCAGAACCTGATCGACAACTTCCACAAGGGTGACCGTCGTGGCCGCAGTGCGCCGCTGAACATGGTACTGACCACCACGGGTGCCGCCAAGGCGGTGGCCAAGGCTCTGCCTGAGCTCAAGGGCAAGCTGACTGGTAACGCCATCCGCGTGCCTACTCCAAACGTGTCCATGGCCATCATGAACCTGAACCTGGCCAAGGAAACTGACCGTGACACGCTGAACGAGTACCTGCGTGAAGTGGCCCTGCACTCCAACCTGCAAAGCCAGGTGGACTTCACCGAGTCTACTGAGATTGTGTCTACCGACCTGGTAGGTTCTCGCTACGCCGGTGTGGTGGACTCCCAGGCCACCATCGTCGACGGTGACCGTGCGGTACTGTACGTATGGTACGACAACGAGTTCGGTTACAGCCGTCAGGTAATTCGCGTCATGAAGAAGATGCTGAACCTGACCACTCACGTTATCCCTGCCTAAGGGATAACCGAGATAAAAAAACCGGCGCATGCGCCGGTTTTTTTGTGCCCGAAGGTATGGGGGCCGATAGCTTCAGGGGATCAGATGCAGCGAGCCGGTTTTGGCAAGCCGGCTATTTTGGTGGCCTGTTTGGCCGGGCCTTTGGGGAACAGCTTGTAGAGATACTTGGAGTTGCCCTTATCCTCGCCCAGTTTCTGTCCAATCGCTTTGACCAGCACCCGGATGGCGGGGCTGGTATTGAACTCCTCGTAGAAGTCGCGAACAAAGGTAACCACCTCCCAATGAGCGTCGGAAAGTTCGATCCCCTCCTGCTCTGCCAAAATGGGCGCCATTTCCGGCTGCCACTGACTGGAATCGAGCAGGTAACCCTGCTTGTCGGTGGCGATCTCCTGGCCATTAAAATTCAACATCATTACCACGCCTGTACTTTTTCAAACTCCAGCGTCAGCTGGACAAATCTATCGTAGTCGACCACCTCAATGGGGGCGTTCACTCGGGAGATCAAGCCTCGGGCCTCAAGATCTTCCTTGAGAACATAACAGGGGCAGTCAGACAATGGCTGCAGCCACTGCGGCAGGGTAGCGGCGATGACGGCATCCTGCATCAGCAGAATGCCGTCTCCGGGGATCAGGGCGCGCAGCATCAGGGTGAGCCCGTCAGAGTCGGACGGCGAGCGAGATTGGGTATGGAGTACGTTCAAAATGTCAGTACCTGTTCTGTCTGGTTTAACTCCTGGGCGAAGTGCGCCTTATCAGCCACGTCAACCGCCATCAGCAGATCATCGCCGGTCAATCCACGCTCGGCCAGGGAGGTGGCGCAGACCCAGATCTCCTCCACATCGTAGAGGGGGAGGGCCTTGAAGGTGGCGATGTAATCTCGCCCCTCAATGCTGCCGGGTCGCTGCCCTTTAAGCAACTGATAGACCCCGTCACCACAGAAGAACAGCCGGGTGGGGATGTCGTAGCTGGCCCCGAGCAGTGCCAGGTCCAGTGCCTCCCGACCGCGGGGGGTGCCGTGTGGCGCGCGGGTAAATAGGATTCCTAACTGCTTCATCAGAATTGCACCGTCCTGTCTACCTGCTGCATGGTGGTCACCAGCTCGCCCAGGCCCCCCAGGATGAAGGGTGAGGCCAGGTTGGCACTGTCCAGGCCACCATCTTCGGCGGCTTCCGCATCGATGATGCCCCGTCGCAGTCCGGCTGAGACGCAACTGACCAGAGGCACCTTGTGCTGCTGGTGAAGGGCATGCCAACGTGGTGAGAGGTCCAGCTCATCACTGGCGGGCATCAGCATACGGCTGGCGTTGAGGACGCCGTGCTGGTAGAAGAACACCTGTTCCAGGGTGTGCCCCTGAGCCAGCAAGGTTTCACAGAACTTCAGGGCAGACCAGGCGGACTGGCTGCCGTAGGGTTCGCCGTTCACGACGACTAGAAAAGAACTCATTTCGGATTCGTAACCAAAGAAAAAGGCCCCGACTTGGGGCCTTAGTGTATCTCAAACTGGGCGCTTAGTCGTCGCTCATCCCCAGCAGGCTCAGCAGGCTGACAAAGATGTTGTACAGCGAGACAAACAGAGTCACGGTGGCGTTGATGTAGTTGCGCTCGCCGCCGTGGATGATGGCGCTGGTCTGCATCAGGATGGCACCGGAAGAGAACAGGATGAACAGGCAGCTCAGGGCCATGCTCAGCGCGGGAATCGCCAGGAAGATGTTGGCGATGAAGGCGGCGATGATCACCCAGAAGCCAGCCATCATCATGCCGCCGAGGAAGGACATGTCCTTACCGGTCACCAGCACATAGGCGGAGAGGCCGAAGAAGGTGAAGGCGGTGCCGCCCAGGGCCATCATGACGATGTCACCCATGCCCGCGCCCAGATACATGCCTAGGATGGGGCCAAGGGTGTATCCCATAAAGCCGGTCAGGGCGAACACGGACACCAGACCCATGGCGCTGTTGGCGGTGCGGCTGACCAGGAACAGCAGACCGTAGAAGCCCACCAGAGTGATGATGATGCCCGGATGTGGCAGCTGCAGTGCCATGGTGACACCGGCGACGGCAGCTGAAAACGCCAGGGTCATGGCCAGCAGCATATAGGTGTTGCGTAGAACTTTGTTGACCTCGACGCCGGCAGAGCTGGCGACGGTTTCAAAACGTTGGGTCTGCATGTGGACTCCTTTTTTGTGGCCCGTTTCTGACAGGTTAGAGCCACCGATTCCTGAAAAGTTTAACTCTACAAGCTGATGTGGGAACGGAGCAACGGTTTTTCAACCAATTTAGTAACAAAACCACTGCTGTGGCCGGTGTCTACCGGGCAGTTTCGGAAAAACCTTGGCGCGACCATGGCTTACCCGACCCATTCGGCTTCGTTGACGATTTATGACAAAACTTCTACCTTAAGCGGGTTAACCTTCCCCAGTTGAAGGTGCCCGCGAGGCAAACAGGCCCGCCAGAGGCCGACAAGGTGCCCCATCACCTGATTTGTACGGTTTTTTGCCAAGTCCATGACGTATTTGGTCATTCAACTGAAATTTTTTGAGCTTGGTATTTTACAGGTTAAGGATTAACTCACTCACTATGGATACTCTAAGCATTGCCCTGGAGCTTGAGCCCCACCTGATCGCCCTGGAAAAAAGGCTGTTTGTTCCCTCCACCCGGCGCAGCCGCGAACTGCTTGCCTTTTTGATTCACAAGGAATTTATCGAAGTGGGGGCGTCCGGTCGCGAGTTTGGTCTGGAGGAGGTGCTCAAGCGCTTGCCGGAAGAGGACTCTCTGGGTGTGGAAGCCCAGGATTTCAGGGTAAGGCAGTTGGCTCCCAACCTGTGTCAGGTGCTCTATAACGCCAAACTGACCCGGGGCACGGTGGTCAGCCACTCCCGTCGAAGCTCCCTTTGGGCTCTGGAGGATCATCGTTGGCAGATGATTCATCACCAGGGCACCCCCTGCCAACCGTTTTAGTTTCATGACAAAGCTGGTTGTTCGCCCTTACCGGACAGAAGATGCCCGGGCTCTGACGGACATCTTCTACGACACCGTCCACCGGATTGGTCTCGTCCATTACACTCAGGCCCAGGTGAATGCCTGGGCGCCACAGCCCAAAGAGTACGAGCGCTGGCAGCAAAGGCTGGCCCAGTGGCCGCCTATAGTGGCTGAATTCGATGGCAGGGTGGTGGGCTTCATTACCCTGACACCGTCAGGGCATATCGAGTGGACCTATACCCATGCTGATCTTCAGCGCCAGGGGATCGCGTCCCGTTTGTACCGACATCTGGAGCAGGAGGCTCGTCAACAGAGAATGGGTCGATTGACCGTGGATGCTTCTCGCTTTGCGCGCCCCTTTTTCGAGGCAAAAGGGTTTGCGGTGGTGCGGGAGAACCAAACCGTTCGCCAAGGTGAAAAATTGCAGAATTGGCGTATGGAAAAGCGCCTCTAGGAAGTCAAACCATCTGAAGGGCGGATCTTTTGTCAATCCCGCTGGATTCAGGGGTTTACACCGGACGATCCTTTCACTATTATTGCCGCCACTGGAGAGATGGCTGAGTGGTTGAAAGCACCGGTCTTGAAAACCGGCAAGGGTTAATAGCCCTTCTAGGGTTCAAATCCCTATCTCTCCGCCATATTTCAATACCTCGAGTTCTGAAGCCTTAACACTCTGGATTCGGAGTAGGTGAGATAGGGTGCAGAACCCTAGCCGGGTTCGCAACGAGCACAGCGAGTAACGCCGAAGGCGGCCGAGCTCCGCGAGGGAATCAATCCCTATCTCTCCGCCATATTCGTTCAACCCGCCTTTGAGGCGGGTTTTTTCGTACAACTCGCACTCTGCGAGAGAGTCACGGTCTGAGGTCGCAGCAGCGACCTGGCGGCCTAGGATTGTCACAAGGGTGTGCGAGACTCAGTCAACGGCAGCAAAAGCGGAGCTCGGCTCCCTTTGGTGCCAGGGATAGCTAACTTGGTGTTGCATACCCTGGTGAAGAGGCTAAAGATTCCGGTCCCGAATCCCCGTTGGCATTGATGAAGTGGGCTATAATTCGGTCGGCTATGTCAGGCTTCCCAAACGACGTCGGACGTGAGTATTCCTACCAACAGCTTGTGATAGGCGATAACTGGCGAAATCATTTCGCTAAGTGCGTATCTTTTGGTTGCAAAAGTGGTATACTCCCCCGCCGAAAAGTGACAACGATTGTTTTTTCAGAGTAAAGCAATGACTGATTTATCAAAATACAGAAATATCGGTATCTTCGCGCACGTTGATGCCGGTAAGACCACCAGTACCGAGCGTATCCTGAAGCTGACCGGTAAGATCCACAAGACCGGTGAAGTGCATGACGGTGCCGCCACCACTGACTTCATGGAGCAGGAAGCTGAGCGTGGTATTACCATTCAGTCTGCTGCTACTACCTGTTTCTGGAACGATCACCGCCTGAACATCATCGACACCCCCGGACACGTTGACTTCACCGTTGAAGTTTACCGTTCCCTGAAGGTTCTCGATGGTGGTGTTGGTGTATTCTGTGGTTCCGGTGGTGTTGAGCCCCAGTCTGAGACCAACTGGCGTTACGCTAACGAATCCGAAGTAGCCCGTCTGATCTTCGTGAACAAGCTGGACCGTATGGGTGCAGACTTCTACCGCGTAGTAGACCAGGTGAAGAACGTACTGGGCGCTCGTCCGCTGGTGATGACCCTGCCTATCGGTATCGAAGACGACTTCAAGGGCGTTGTAGACATCCTGAGTCAGAAGGCTTACATCTGGGACGACTCCGGTCTGCCTGAGAACTACGAAGTAGTTGATATCCCTGCCGAGTTGCAGGAGAAGGCCGCCGAGTACCGCGAAGAGCTGATGGAAACCGCTCTGGAGATGGACGAAGACCTGCTGATGGAGTACCTGGAAGAAGGCACTGAGCCTTCCATGGAGCAGATCAAAGCCTGCATCCGTAAGGGTACCCGTGACCTGGCATTCTTCCCCACCTTCTGTGGTTCCGCCTTTAAGAACAAAGGTATCCAGCTGGTACTGGACGCGGTAGTTGATTACCTGCCTGCTCCTACCGAAGTAGACGCTCAGCCTCTGACCGATCCAGAGACTGGTGAGCCTACCGGTGAAGTAGCGACCGTTTCCGCTGACGAGCCTCTGCGTGCCCTGGCGTTTAAGATCATGGACGACCGTTTCGGCGCCCTGACCTTTATCCGCATCTACTCCGGTGTTCTGGAAAAGGGCATGACCATCCTGAACTCCGCTACCGGCAAAACCGAGCGTATCGGTCGCATGGTAGAGATGCACGCCGACGAGCGTACCGAGATCACTCGCGCCCAGGCTGGTGACATCATCGCCGTAGTTGGCATGAAGAACGTTCAGACCGGTCACACCCTGTGTGATCCTAAGAACGAGTGCACCCTGGAGCCCATGATCTTCCCTGAGCCTGTAATCTCCATCGCTGTTGAGCCGAAGGACAAGGGTTCTGTTGAGAAGATGGGTATCGCCATCGGTAAGATGGTTGCAGAAGATCCTTCCTTCCAGGTTGAGACCGACGAAGAGTCCGGTCAGACCATCCTGAAAGGCATGGGTGAACTGCACCTGGACATCAAAGTAGACATCCTGAAGCGTACCTACGGCGTTGAGCTGGAAGTTGGTCAGCCTCAGGTTGCTTACCGTGAGACCATCACCTCCGCTATTGAAGACAGCTACACTCACAAGAAGCAGTCTGGTGGTTCCGGTCAGTTCGGTAAGATCGACTACCGCATCAAGCCTGGCGAGCAGGGTTCCGGCTTCACCTTTGCCTCCACTGTTGTGGGCGGTAACGTGCCTAAGGAATTCTGGCCTGCCATTGAGAAGGGCTTCCGTGACATGATGGATACCGGTCCTCTGGCTGGCTTCCCTGTTCTGGACGTTGAAGTTGAGCTGTTCGACGGTGGCTTCCACGCGGTTGACTCCTCTGCTGTGGCCTTCGAAATCGCCGCTAAGGGTGCTTTCCGTCAGTCTATGCCTAAGTCCGGTCCTCAGCTGCTGGAACCCATCATGAAGGTGGACGTGTTCACTCCTGAAGATCACGTTGGTGATGTTATCGGTGACCTGAACCGTCGTCGCGGCATGATCAAGGACCAGGAAGCTGGTGCTACCGGCGTACGCATCAAGGCAGACGTACCTCTGTCCGAGATGTTCGGTTACATCGGTCACCTGCGTACCATGACTTCCGGTCGTGGCCAGTTCTCCATGGAGTTCAGCCACTACGCACCTTGTCCTGCTAACGTTGCCGAAGAGGTAATTGCAGAGACCAAGGCTAAGAACGCCAAGTAATTCTTGAGTTCTTCCCTAAAGCCCCGGCCCAGTGCCGGGGCTTTTGTTTTTCTAAATGCGCAATCTTCCCGGGGAAAACTTGTTCAATGCGCTCTTGGTGTTAGCATTACTCTATAAGCTTTCACAAGGAGTGAGTGTGCATGCAGCCCCACGACCGTATCCCCCTCGATGATTTTGTCGAATATGACGCCGAGCAGATGGTTCAGCGATCGTCTGAGCACCTGGCACATCTGCGCCGGCGTCACTCCGTTCGCAGTTTCTCGGATCGCCCTGTTCCCCAGGAGGTGATTGAGAACTGTCTGCTGGCCGCGGGCAGTGCCCCCAGTGGTGCCAATCACCAGCCCTGGCACTTTGTGGCCATCCGCTCTGATGAGGTGAAGAAACAGATCCGAGAACACGCCGAGTTGCAGGAGCGGGGGTTCTATGACGAGAAGCGCGCGGGTGAAGAGTGGCTCAAAGCCCTGAAGCCTTTAGGCACCGATGCCAATAAGCCCTACCTGGAGATCGCCCCCTGGTTGATTGCGGTGTTCAGCAAGAAGCGGGGTGGGATGCACGACGATGGGGAAACCACCAACTACTACGTGCATGAATCCGTAGGCATTGCCACCGGTTTTTTGCTTAATGCGTTGCACACCAGCGGCCTGGCGACCCTGACCCACACCCCTAAGCCGATGAGTTTCCTCTCCAAGGTGTGTGGCCGTGGCGATAACGAGCGCCCCTATATGCTGATTGTGGCGGGTTATCCGGCAAAGGGTGCCACCATACCGCTTCATGCGACCCACAAGAAGTCCCTTGAGGAGATCTCAAGCTTCCTGTGATCAGTTCTGGGCCGGGGCAGGCTTGCCCAGCAGTTGACTGTCTCTGGCCATCTCGATAAACAGCCTCAGACGCTGATTTTCAAATGGGGTCCTGGGGTAGATGGCCCACAAGGGGCCTGGGGTCGCATGGCGGCCCTCAAACAGGCGCACCATCTCGCCGCTCTCCAGGTACTTGTCACAGCAGAAATCCGGCAGCCAGCAGATGCCGTGGCCCAGCAGGGTCATCTGCAGGGCCGCTTCGGCTTCATCCAGCATCAGATTGCTTTTTACCTGCAGGGTCCTCTGCTGCTCTCCGTCTTGCCACAGCCAGTCTCCATCCTTGAAGTCGGTGTAGTTGAGTACCACCAGGTCGTGGTCTGCCAACTCGGTGATGCTGCCCGGGCTGCCTCTGCGCTCCAGGTAGTCGCGGCTGGCGTAGAAGTCCCTCTGAGTCAGAGACAGGGGCTCGTTGACGAAGCTCTTGTCCTCCAGGGGTTTGGTATTGAACATCAGGTCCACATCGAATTTGGTGGCATCCGGCGGGGACCAGGTGGACTTGAGCTCCAGATCGATGCCCGGGTAGGTTTTGACGAAGCGGGACAGTACCGGGCCGGCAATGACCCGGTTGAACAGGCCCAGGGCACTGACTCTGAGGCGGCCCACGGGCTCACCGCTGGCACTCTTCATCTGTTCGGTGGCGGTTTGCCAGTGCTGCTCTATGTTGAGGCTGTGCTCCAGGAAGGCCTCCCCCTCCTGGGTCAGGGACAACTGGCGGGTGGAGCGCTGAAACAGGGTGACGCCCAGGTGGGCCTCCAGCTGTTTGACTCTGCGGGTGACGCTGGGCCTGGGCAGAGAGAGGGAGTCGGCGGCCCGGGCAAAGCTGCCCAGGCGGGCTATCTGGTTAACCAGGCGAATGTCATCGAGAGTGACTTGATGCATAGAGGGACAACCCAGAAGTAGTTGGCTAATGACACAAAGGGTATCAGTGGTTTTATCGCCGCCCAAGTGGCGCGATGGAATTCACCTGCCTTTGTTGCAGTTTCCCCCAGCGTCTTTCTGGCGTTGGGGGAAACCCACCTGGTATCAGAACCTGTGTGCCAGTCCCAGGCTCAGGATGTGTACATGGGCTTCGGAGTGGCCGGACACCGTCTGACTGAAGGGCTGACCGGCGACTGGGTCAAACCCCTCGATGGCCTGGTTGACCTCGATATCTCCCAGATCAAGGTACTGATAGCTGAGGTCCAGCTGAGTGTTGGGGGTCAGGGCCCAGCTCAGGCCGGCGGCGTAAGCAATTTGACGGTCCACTGGCGGATCCAGCTTGTGATTGGCCTTGGACACGGCGGACTCGTCGTAAGCGATGCCGGTTTTCAGCGTCAGCGTAGAGGAGACTTGGTAATGGATACCCAGGGCGCCGCTCCAGGCGTCCTGCCAGTTACGGGGCACTAAGATGGTGGGACCATTGTCGTGTTCAATCAGGCTGCGGTCCATATCAGACCACTGGGCCCACTCGATGTCTGCCATCAGGCTGAGAGCCGGTGTGAGCTTGTGCTCCACACTGAAGGTCACCAGATCCGCCAGATTAAACTGCTGGCTGGCCTGGTCGTGAACGGCTCCCATAGGGGTGGACATGCTGGTTTCTCCCCGAAGCTGATGTTCTACCCCGGCCACATAGCGCAGTCCCAGGCTGGTGTGCTGCCAGGGGCGGTAGAGCAGCCCAAGGGCCCAGGCCAGTTCGGTATCGTCCAGCTTGAGAGTTTCTTCGGCACCGGGGAAGGGATCCAGGGTCAGCTCCCAACTCATGTAGCTGATGCCCAGGCTGGCACCCACCGACCATCGGTCATTGATGCGGTAGCCCACGGAAGCTTGAGCGACGCCGATCATTACCTCCACCGATTCAATGAAGTTGGATCCGGCCCAGTTGTCGCCAAAGTCGGTGGCTCCGCCGGCGGGGGAAGCCAGGGCCAATCCGATTCCCCAGTCTTCGCTCAGCGGTTGACCATAGAACAGGGAGCCGCCGCCGCTGAGGCCAATGCCATAGTCGGTGCTTTTGCGTCTTCGTTCATAGTCTGGATTGGTGCCGGTTGAGCCCTGATCGTGGAAGCTAAAACTGTCCTCAATCAGCAGCAAGCTGCCCTGGACCTCCCTCTGCTCCAGATAGGCCAGCCCCGCAGGGTTGTTGAAGGCGGCACCGGCGCTGGTGTCGGTGGTTCTTCCGGCACCGGCACTGCCAAGATAGGCCGACGCGGTGTCGTCACGCAGGATGCCACTGGCTTCTACAGACAGTGAAGTGGTTGTCATTACCATTATCGCCATAGTGCTGAGTCGATAATTCATATATCCCCCTTATATATTTAAGGTTTGGTGTTTTTGTTGGAGTAATTGTTTGCAGCGGACTATATATCTGCCGAAATTAATGGCGGTATGACTTTGCAGCAATTTCGTGAGAGTGAACAAATTAATTTCATTTTATTGATCTCACTATTTTCCGTCAGGAAAAACTCTATTCCACTTTTGTTAATTTGACCTGATTTTATGTGCGCCTGCATGGCCGGGACACTCCGAGTGCGGGTGCGATGCCTGCCGGTGACACACCTCTAAGCTTCTCGGCAAACTGCTGTTGATATTGGGTTTTATGGCAAAGTGTTAGGCGCATCCCAGAATTGACAACTCATTGGCCGGGTAAGAAAGGCCATAAGAAGAAACTAACCCCTTTTATTAGAAAGGTTTTTACATATAAAGATCAATATAATTATCAATAGTGAAATACTGAGTTGTTTGGTTTGGTCTATTTGATTCTGGCTGGCTTTACTATTATTGAATCGAAGCTGATACGTCCGAAATAATTCCTTCAAATTTGTGTTGGACGAATTTATTTTGGCCTGGAATATGAGAAAAACCATGACTGAAAATAGAAACCAGGGAAATACCCGGTCCGCTACGGATCATGAGGGTTTATTGGAAAACCCCGAACGACGCAAGCTGTTTAAGCGTGCAGCCATTGGTGGTGGTGCAGTGCTGGCCGCGGGCTTAGGTGCTTATGGAGCCGGGCGTGCGTCCATCGAAGGCAAGATCAATGAGCAGTGGCCCATTCTGGCTGATGACTTCCAGCCCTTCCCGGGCGAAAGCCACATGTGGTCCTACGCCGGCAGCCCCTTCCTGATGATGCGCCACCCCGAGCGCAACGAGCAGTTTGGCCGGTTGGTGAAAGGCAACCCCAACTACAACTTCCAGCTGCAAGTGCCGCGCTTCGAACAGAAGGGGCACGATAACGCTCGTCCGGGTTTTACCCAGCTTGACCGCTCTCTCTCCCATGCGGCCTGGTGCCCTCCTCACAAGTGGGATTTGCGCCTGGGGGCCATGGGGGTACCGGACACCATATGGTTCTCCTGGGATCAGTCTGACATGGAGCATGAGCAGTATCAGTTTGCCTCCAAGCAGCAGGCGGCAAATGCCATCCGCAGTGCCGCACGGCTGTTCGGCGCTGCCCGCTGTGGTATTGCCAAGCGGGATAAGCGCTGGGATTACGATCCCATCTATCACGCCGGCCCCACGGTGGAGATGTTTGAAGAGATGGACCGTCGCGGTGTCAGCAAGATCACCGACCCACAAGAGATGGGCAAGGCAATGATGGCCGCCCTGGAGGAGTTTAAGCCGGTTGAGAAGCAGCTTTCCTGGGAGAAAGACTTCCCGTTCACTCCCAAGACGGTGATCGTCATGGCAGTGCCCATGGATTATGACAATCTGGCGACCGCACCCACCTTTACGTCCGGAGGCACCGTGGGAGACGGTTACACCAAGATGGCGACCCTGGCGTCGCAGATGGCCAAGTTTATCCGCGGCCTGGGTTACCACGCCGTAGCCTCGGGCAACGATCTGGGTAACTCCGTGGCTTATGGCATTGCCGCCGGCATGGGGGAGGGCGCCCGGAACGGTCAGCTGATTGTACCTGGCTACGGCCCGCGAATTCGCCTGTGCAAGGTGTACACCGATTTTGAGTTTGTCGAGCACGATCAGCCACGTACCTGGGGCATCGAAGACTTCTGCAAAACCTGTAAGAAGTGCGCCGAGGCCTGTCCCTCCAAGGCTCTGCCCATGGATGAGGACACCACCTTTACCTTTGTGGGCGAGCACTCGGAGCAACCCGGCTACAACTGGAACAACCATGAAGGGATCAAGAAGTTCCATGTCGATTCCAAGCGTTGTTTCGACTACTGGATGGAGAGCGACGGCGACTGCGCCGCCTGTAATGCTGCCTGTACCTTCAACGAGCCGGACTTCTGGCACCACTGGATGATCGTGGCCGCCAACCCCTTCGTGCCAGCGACCCTGCACGGAGTGATGTCTGAGATGCACCCTGCCTTTGGCTATGGCGCCACCCAGGATCCCACCAAAGTGGCGAAATTCTGGAACACAGGTGAAGGGATGCGAGTGAACCCCACCAACCGTAACGTGTTCGGCGCCGTTGGCCGTTCATAAGGAGGACAACATGGAACTAATTGAATTTTTCATCATGGGGATCCTGTTCACCCTGGGTGTGCAGGGAATGGCGTATCTGTCGGTTAAGGCGCAGCTTCCGGTGACCGCCTGGGTTGGGATGATCACAGGTGGCCTGATGTTTCTGTTCGGCATTGGTTGGGCTGGGAGCTCCTTTATCGAGAACGTGCCTCAGTCCGGCGCCCTGGGACTGGCGGCCTTCTGCATGCCTGGACTGTTGCTGATGGCCTTCATCTGGCGCAAATACGCCCCCAAGGGCGCCCGCCTGTAAGCGTCAGCCAGCCTACGGCCGTGCCGATCATCCTCCGGCACGGCCCCATTTCTCAGAGCGTATTATGAGTAAGAAACTACAGAATCCCTCCTCCCTGCTAAGCCTTGTGGCCTGGCTGAGCCTGGTCCTGGCGTTTGTCGCGGGCCAGCTTGGCAACCAGCCTGACTATCCCGCACGGCTGGCTAAGAGCTTTCCCGGCGCCCAGTTGGTCGAGCAGGCGGACACCCAGGGTGGTCCGGTGGTTCTCGAATGGGTCAACCGTCAACCTGATCAACCCCAGGTGGTGATCCTCGGAGAGGGGCAGGGCTATGGCGGACCATTGCAGGTGGCGGTCACCGCCAGTCGCATCGAGGGGGGCGCCCGGGTTCATGGTGTCCACCTGATCGGGCATCGCGAAACCCCACCCTATGTGGCGCGCCTGGTGAAGATGCAGTTTTTCCGCCAGTTCGCCGGTGCCAGCGTCACCGATGACTTTCTGCTCGACACGGATATCGATTCCTTTTCCGGCGCCACAGTCACTGCCCGGGGCGTGAGTCAGGCGCTGCGAGGATCCCTGCACCTGGGCGCGGTAAAGCATCTGGGGCTGGAACCCAGCTGGACACCGGATCCCTGGGTCTTCGGATGGGAGGAAGCGGGCATGCTGCTGCTGGCTCTGGGGGCCGTGGCGGTCAGCGTCGGTGGGCGAAGCAAGCCGATGAGCTGGCTGAAAACGGCGCTTCCCCTGGTTTCCCTGCTGTTTGTGGGGTTCTACACCAACGCCTCCATCAGCATCGGCAGCCTGGGGAGCATACTGCTTGGCTACCTGCCCAGCATCAAGCAGCACCCCATCTGGTGGATTCTGATGGGGACCATAGTCCTGGGGGTGGTGGTGTTGGGGCGAAACCTCTATTGCAACAAGTTGTGCCCCTATGCGGCGGTGCAATCGTTGCTGCATAAGATCACCGGCATCAATATGAAGGCGCCCAGGTGGCTGAACAAGCATGGCCGCTCACTGGTACTGGGCATGATCTGGGCGTCACTGATGCTGATCTTCCTGTCGCGCCATCCGTCCATGGGCGCCTATGAGCCCTTCTCCATGATGTTTGCCCTGGAGGGGACTGGGCTGCAGTGGTACATCCTGCCTCTCTCCCTGTTTGGTGCCTGTTTCGTGCCGGATTTCTGGTGTCGTTACTTCTGCCCAGTGGGCCTGACCATCAATGAGTCGGTAAAACTGCGGCGCAAGTGGGTCAATCGATTGAGCCAACGTCGACGCGCCGGCCACACCATCGCTGTGCAAACCAAGGAGTAACCATGTCCAGAGTAAAATCCCGGGGTGAGGCTCACCCCATTTCCCAGTTACTGAGCGTGGTCACCGTGTTGCTGGTGCTGCTGTTTTTTGTGGGAGCGGCCGAATCCATCATCACTGACGGCGTACTGCACCGTTTTGTTCAGCAGCTCGGTTGGGCTGAAGGGGGGGCACAATGAGATACGGTCCTGAGCGCTGGCTCGCCTGCAGCCACTGTGGCGGTGCCTTGAGATTTCGTGCGCTTCTTCAGGTGGATGCCCGACTGGCCCAGTTGTGGAGCGACGGTTATGTCGACAGCCCCTCGGTGCCCGAACAGCCTTTGGTGGTGGCCTGTGGCCACTGTCAGGGTAGCGTGTGGTTGCCGGAGTTGGCTGACGCCACAGGCTCTGATGGAGTGGATTATCGTGCCCTTACCGAGGAGGAGTTGTGGGCGCTGACCCGGAGCTATGGGGAGGAGCTGTCGGAGCATCAGTTGCACCTGAGGCTCAAACTCTGGCAGCTGGCCAACCACCGTCATCGCCGCGGCGAATCTCAGGTGGTCTGGAGCGACCGCGAGAGACGCAACCTGGAGAGGATTCTGGGTTTGCTGGATCTCTCTACGGCCACAGAGGTGATGACGGCGGTTGAGGTGTCCAGGCAGCTGGGGATGTTTAATCAGGCGTTGGGGCTCCTTGTCAGGGTCGAAGGTGAGTTGCCAGCGGCCTTGCTGACTCAGGTAGAGCAGCGGATTCAGGCCCGGGATCCCAGGGTGTTTAGCGTCAGAGCCAATGGGGAGGCTGGCCATGAGTGCCGCCGCTAAACAGCTGCAGGATCCGGGCGGCGATCATCATGGGTTGCAGCAGATGCTGGCCGACCTGAATGAACAGTTGGGCCTGGGGGGCATATGGTACTGCTACGACATCGCTCATCCAGCGAAGTGGTGCAGGAGGGTAAAAAGCAGCGAGCAGATGATACGCAGCTTTGTTCGCCGCCGCCGGCTCTTTGCCAGCAGCGGCACCGCCGCACAGCTGTGGCAGCAGCAGATGAGTCATTACCCGGGATTGGGCCATGTTCTTGAGGGAGTGTGGAATCAGCAGGTCTACTTCTGGCCCATGCGGGAGCTGCCGGTAGTGATGAGCCGCCGCTTGACCAAGGCCGGGATAGAGGCGCTGGTGACCTTTAGCGTCCGTTGTCC
Source organism: Ferrimonas futtsuensis DSM 18154 (assembly GCF_000422645.1). Classification (GTDB taxonomy): domain Bacteria; phylum Pseudomonadota; class Gammaproteobacteria; order Enterobacterales; family Shewanellaceae; genus Ferrimonas; species Ferrimonas futtsuensis. The sequence goes on along the minus strand of NZ_AUGL01000030.1, from coordinate 24,883 downwards.
TCTGTCCCCGGAGTTTCGAGGACGCTTCACCCTGTTGATCCCGGACAGCCAATCTGTGGCTCAGGTCAGCGCCACAATCGAGATGGTTCTGCGGCAACTGCAGCAGCTGCAAGTCAAAATTGCCCTGGAGTTTGGCAAGTCCATCAATCCTCTGGTGGATTACAACATCGTCAATCCGTTGTCGGCCTACATACTGGGTTTGTTGGCTCAGGGGCAGGACAGAGAGCAGGTTTCTGCCCAGCTCAGGCTGACTCTGCGGGGGGTGGACTACCACGTCAGCGTGCTCAAAGAGCTGCTGGAAGCCAGAAACATTGCTCAGCTTGTGTATCGGGCGGGGCAGTGTCAATTGATCTGATTGGCTTTACCCCCTGGGCTCTAAACGCTAGTTTAAATGTTCAGCAATTGAGCAGGGAGAGCCGTTGATGAACCACCTTACAGGCCCGGATGGGGCAACCCACGAGGTGTTTAACCAGCCACCGGCGCTGGAGAATCACAACCTGTTTGACACCGATGTCCCACTCAGGGAACTGCTTGCCAGGGAAGGGGGCCGTTGGGGTGAGGAGCGGGTTCGCCACCTGGGGGCCACCCTGGGACAGAGAGATTGGATCGCCCGCGGATTTCAGGCAAACGAGCAGGCCCCCAAGTTCCACAGCCACGATCGCTTCGGTCACCGTATCGATCAGGTGGAGTATCACCCCGCTTATCATGAATTGCTGTCTTTGGCGGTGGACTCGGGACTGCCGACCCTGCCCTGGACCCATCCTCAGCCTGGCGCCCACGTGGTGCGGATGGCACTGAGTTACCTCTACAGCCAGGTGGAGGCAGGATCGGGTTGCCCCCTGACCATGACCTTCGCCGCGGTTCCCCCTTTGAGAAAGCTCAGTCCCCAAGCTGGCCAGTGGCTGCAGAAGCTGCTTCATGGTTGCTATGACCCGACCAACGCCCCCATAGCGCAAAAGCAGGGGATCACCATAGGGATGGCGATGACCGAAAAACAGGGGGGCACGGATGTGCGGGCCAACACCAGCCGTGCCGATGAGGTTGAGGGAGAGCTCTATCGTCTCACCGGTCACAAATGGTTCTGCTCTGCCCCCATGTGCGATGCCTTCCTGGTGTTGGCTCAGGCGCAAGGGGGGCTCACCTGTTTTCTGATGCCCAGATGGAGTCCCGATGGCAGCAAAAATGCGCTGCAGATCCAGCGTCTGAAAGAGAAGATGGGCAATCGTTCCAATGCATCCTCCGAGATAGAGTTCCGTGATGCCCTGGCCTGGCGTCTGGGAGAGGAGGGACGAGGTGTGGCCACCATCATTGAGATGGTGGCACTGACCCGATACGACTGCATGATTGGTTCCACGGCCCTGATGCGCCAGGCTGTGGCCCAGGTGACTCACCACATTGCCCATCGCAGTGTGCTCGGCAAACGCCTCATAGACCAACCCCTGATGCAAAATGTGGCCGCCGATCTCTGTCTGGAGGTGGAGGGGGCGCTGGCGATGACCTGCCGGGTGGCCCGGGCCCTGGACAACCAGGCCAGCGAGGCCGAACGCCTGCTGGTGCGCATTACCACTGCCGTGGGCAAATACTGGATCTGTAAGAGAGCCACCAGCCAGATAGGGGAGGCTCAGGAATGCCTGGGCGGCGCAGGTTATGTGGAGGAGAGCATTCTTCCCCGGCTCTACCGCGAAGCGCCGGTCAACTCCATCTGGGAGGGCAGTGGCAACGTACAGTGTCTGGATCTGTTGCGGGCCATTTCAAGGACGCCGGCGGTGGCCGAGGTGTTCATGGAGGAGTTGGGGCAGGCCCGAGGAGGGCACCGCCTTTACGACGCCTATCTGGATAGGCTGGGGACTCTGGTAACGGATCTCGGTGACATGGAGTATCGCGGCCGGGCGGTGATGGAGCGTCTGGCTCTGGGATTCCAGGGAGCCCAGCTGATCCGTGCCGGCAATGAGAACGTTGTGGACGCCTTCTGCCGCAGCCGTCTGCAGGAGCGCCTTGGTTACTGCTTTGGCAACCTGCCCAGCGGCATCGATTGCCGGGCAATCATTGAGCGGGCCCGGCCTCACTCCGGCTGACAAGGGGGGACTGACGCACGATGCTCAGCTGCGTGTTCTAGGGCGCCAGTCTACAACGCCTTCGCCGAAGAGGACGGTGTGATGTTTACGGCAACCTGATGCGCAGGAGGAGCGAAATCGCCAAGGTTGCATTTAGGCGGTGACATCCGGCTAAGGTATTGTTGTAATTGACTGCAATCCGCCGGAGTGATGGCGTCAATCAGAACAGCAAGGATAGAGAATGATGAAGAAATTGGGTTTGTCCGTTATCGCCGCCGCGGTGATCGCCGGAGGGGTCTACATCAATCAGACCCAAACCGGTGGCGCAGGCATGCTGGAGCAGGTTCCTGCTGACACGGTATTTTTCGCCGCTCAAGTGACGCCTTTTCCGCTGCGGGCCCAGCTGGAGCAATATTCGGCCCCATTGTTGAGTGAACAAGAGCGGGTCATGATGGAGCAGGAGCTGGAGGATATGACTCAACCTTCAGCCCGTTTTCTGATGCATTGGTTTATCCATTATGCTGAGGCGTTGACCAGCCCGGACAAATTCATTGAAGATTATGGCCTGGCGGATGAGGTGACAGGTTACACCTATGCTCTGGGCATGACCCCGGTGCTCAAATCCAGTCTGGCCCATCCTGACAAGCTGTTTGCCACCCTGGATCGTTTCGAACAGCAGAGTGGCCAGACCCACGAGATGCGCACTCTGGGTGATAGACAGGCTCGGGTCTACCCCCTGGATCTGGATGACACCGGTGAGGTGATCGAGTTGTGGGTCGCTCATCATCAGGGCGAGCTGACCTTGACCCTGGGGGCTCCCTTTCTCACTGAAGCGCAGATCACCCAGACTCTGGGCGCGTCTCAGCCAGCCCGCTCCCTGGCGGACAGTGGTGAGGTGGCTCAAATCAAGACGCGCAACGGCTTCTCCAGTGACAACCTGGGTTTCATAAACCACAAGCAGTTGGTGATCGGGCTGTTCAGCCAGGATGGCAATGAGTTTGCTCGTCAGATGACCAAACTCATCGATAACCCCTCCGAAGTGGTGTCGTTCCGCAATCCAGAATGTCTGAGCGAGTGGTCGGCCATTGCCGATAACTGGCCCCGTACCTCATTTGAAAACGACTATCGTCTTGAGGCCGGCAAACTGGCTATGGAAGGGCAGATGGTGGTCGAATCCTACAACGGTGTGATCCTTGACGCTCTGATGCAGATGCGTGGCTTCCTGCCCGATCTCGGCAAAGGAGCCGCAGGTCCGCTGCTCAGCGCCGCTCTGGGGCTCAATGCGGACAAGCTGCAGGGGAGCCTGACCACCATCCGCGACCAGTGGCTGGAGCAGGAGTATCAGTGCCAGGCGCTGGGTGAGATCCAGGATGAGCTGAAGATGATGCCCCCTGAGACTCTGGGATTGTTTGCCGGATTCACCGACGGGGTGCAGGGCATCAGCCTGAGCATCTTCGACTATGCGCTGGATCAACAGGGAGTGAGCAGCGAGATGATCGAGCGTGTGGATATGCTGATGAGCTTCTCCGCCAAGGACCCCGGCAAGATCGTCGCCACCGGTGCGGCTGCCTTCCCTCCCTTGGCTGAAGTCAAGGTTGCCCCGGGTGAGAAGAAGCAGGTGGATCAGGTCATGGGCCAGTCACTGCCTCAGACCATGACCGTCGAGCAGGCAGGGGAGCACCTGCTGATCTACTCAGGGCTTAAGTCGGAGGCGGCAGCCCAGACTTTGGGTATGCAACCAGCGAATCCTAATGGCCTGTTCTCCATGGTACTGGATTACCGCCGTGCCATGGAGCCCATGATGCAGCTTCTCAGTGCCATTGAGCCTGAAGCGGCCGCTGAGTTGGCGACTTACAGTGAAATGGACGCACGACTGAGCATGGAGATGGATGTGGACAGCCGGGGACTGGTATTGACCTACGATCAGCAACCGACCCAACGTTAACCGCCGAACAAGGCTCTTGCGGCCTGATGTCTACAAAATCGACATCAGGTCGCAAAACTATCTACTTTTCTGTCGAAAATTCACAGGTAAGATCGGGGCAGAGTTATGGCCACACTCAACGGTGGTCCCATCTTACAGACAAAGTGGAGCTTCTAATGAGCAGTAAACAATTTCTCACCTTTCACAGTGTGGTCTACGGCTTTTTTGCCCTGGCACTGCTGTTGGTCCCCGTGCAGCTTTGGCCACTCTATGGGCTGGAGATCGCCGACGGCGATGCCCTGTTTTTGTCGCAGCACAACAGCATCTTTCTCGGTGGCATCGCCGCGTTGACCTGGTTGTTACGCGATCTGACCCAGCCAGACATCCTTAGGCGTGTGCTTGTCGGTTTGCTCGTCACCAATGTGTTTGGGGTCATCATTACCCTGTATGCTTGCGTCTCCGGGGTGTTTTCCGGCTTTGGCTGGAGCGATCCCGCTTTCTTCACCCTGCTGGCTTTGTTGAGCCTGATGCAATTGAAAAAGCTGGACTGACTTCGCCGGATGCCCGGAGGTTTGTTGCTCGATTTTTTGGGGTAGTATAAGGGGTTCGAATCTCGGCATCGGACCCTTTCATGCGCCCCAACCTCAATCAACTCAGAGTGCTCAGTGCCTTACTCCATACCCCCAACCTGACCCGGGTTGGCGAGGCGCTGCATATGACTCAGTCTGCGGTCAGCAAGACACTGGCTCAGTTGCGCGACGACTTTCAGGATCCGCTGCTGATTCGTGATGGCCAACGCTATCTGCTGACCCCACGGGCAGAGGAGTTGAAGCAGGCCCTTCCTGAAATGATGAGGCAACTTGAAGCGCTCTATCGGCCACCGGCGTTCGATCCGGCACAGTGCCGACGCACCTTCGTCTTCGCTTCCTCCGATTATGTGGCTCAGTTTATCTACCCCTTGATAGCTGCCGAGGTGGCGCGTCAGGCCCCCGGGGTGACCTTGAGGTACCGTTTGTGGCAGCGAGAACAGGTGCACCAGCTGGCGGACCTACCCGTCGACCTGGTCTCCACCATCCTGGAAGAGGAGGAGGTGCCTGCCAACCTGTGCCATTGGCCCGGTGGGGAAGATGGGCTGGCGGTGGTATTGCACCGGGGCCACCCCCTGGCGAAGGGAGAATTCAGGCTTCAGAGCTATCTGGGCAGCCGCCACCTGCTGGTCAGTGGGGGAGGGGATAAAGACACCCCGGTGGACCGTTATCTGGCGACCTTGGGCCATAGGCGGCAGATCTGGGCCGAAGTGCCTTTCTTCCAGGCGGCGGTGGGCATTCTGTGTCACTCTGATGCCCTGTTGACCACCCCGCTGCACATTGGGGTTCAGCTTGCCGAAAACGCCCCCCTGACCGTTCGCCGTCTGCCTTTCGCCTTGCCTAAGCAGGGGTATCGCATGTTGTGGCACCAGAGACTCGATCACGACCCGGCACACCGCTGGTTTCGCGAGCTTGCCCAGCCGCTGCTCGAAGGGCATCTGCGCAGCTACGTCGTTAAAGGCATGAGCATCTGGAATGGCCGTGATGACTAGATATCTCTTTGTGGCATCTTGTCAGGGGATTATGCTGAAGTCATTGAGGTTCGAATAGGAAAGAGCAATGAGTTTTACCACCTGGCTGCCCCTGGCCACCATCTGCGTGCTGGGCGCCATCAGCCCCGGGCCAAGCCTGGCCCTGGTGATCAACAATACGGTGCAAAGGGGCACGGCCACCGGTCTGAATACCGCCATTGGTCATGGCCTGGGTGTGGCCCTGTATGCGCTGATCACCGCCATGGGACTGGGACTGATGATCAGCCAGACGCCCTGGTTGTTTCAGGGGCTGCAGTATGCTGGCGCCGCCTTCCTGCTCTATATGGCGTTTAACATTCTGAGGGCCAAGTCTGCTGCTGACACCGAAGAGCCCAAGCCCCATAAAAGCCGGTTTGTCGGCTTTGGCGGTGGCTTTATGGTGGCCTTCCTCAACCCCAAGCTGGCGATATTTTTCCTGGCGTTGTTCAGTCAGTTTGTTCGTGAAGACCTCACCCTGGGTGATCAACTGGTGATGATGGCCACCGCCGGTGGCATCGACGCCCTGTGGTATGCCGCCGTGGCCTTGGGGATCGGTCGCACCGGGCTGCTGGGTTGGCTTAAGTCCAACGCCCTGTGGGTGGACAGGACCAGTGCGCTGATCTTTATCGCCCTGGCCACGGCTGTAGTGCTGCGAACCTGATGATTTTTTCGATTAAAGTGAACAAGATTATCAGTGTGATCCAGATAACAGATGTGGCTGTGCCCGCTTGAGTCACCCATCACAGGGCGTAAGCTGGTGTCAACCGTTGTTGAGCTAAGGAGTGATGTTGATGGACACTAACCTGAAATTCGCGCTGGGCGCCGTTGTGGGCTCTCTGGGCATGATCGTGGTACTGGCTTCCTTTATTTTCTAAGGAAGACCAGACACAACAAAGCCGCCTGTTGGGCGGCTTTGTTGTGTCTGGCGTTGGACTCAGTTGTATTGAATGTTGTCGCCGGAGATGCGAATGATCTTGTCGGCGATCAACTGCTGAAACTGGTTCTGAATGGCCACGTCGTTTCCCTGAATTTTCATATGGCTGGCAATATGGTTCTTCAGGGTGGCGATGGTTTTCGGTCGTTTGTTCTTTGGGGTTGAGATCAGCAGTTGCAGCATCTTGTCTGGATCCGGTGGGGCTGTGTTCATACGAACCTGCTGGCATTTTCGGCCATTGCTGCGGATGTGGGTGACCAGAGGGGTAAAGCCGTTGTCATTACTGATGACATCAAAGGCGATGTCCGGTGACTCCAGTGCATCGAACTTGCCCAGATAATAGCTCAGGTGAAAATCCAGATTGTTGGATTGAATCTCCTGTACCTGGACAAGTGTTAGCTCTATGGGGGAGGGGTAGCGTTGAGAACCCAGATCCACTTTGGGCTGCTTGGCACCTAGAAGCAGCACCACCTTGTCGTAGGCACTGAGGTCCACTTTGTCCAGGTTGCCAATGTTCTCATAATCGATGAATGCCCACTTCATGCTCACCTCCCTGTGGCCCATAGTCTCTGGCCAGTAAGCATGGTACAAAGCCCCTAATTCAACAAAGTCTGTATGATCAGCGGACCCACCGGTAGGCGTCAATGCCGATGGAAAGGGATGAGAAGGCGAAATGAAAGCCCCTGAGAGTGACTCTCAGGGGCTGCTGTTCAGGGCAGGATGATGTGGGGCACGAAGCGGGAGAGATCCTGGGTGATCAGGCTTGAGTCCTCTCTCACCGAGATGCCGGCGGCTTCATCGCCCACCAGCCAGGAGCCAATCAGGGCGTAGTCGTCGCCGAAGCGGGCGAGGGGCTGGAACGCCTGATAGATGACGCCCTCCTCTCCATAGGGGCCTTCGCTGTCCGCCACCGCGTGCCCCCCTTCGAGAATGCGCACATTGGCGCCCTCCCGCGAGTAGATGGGTTTTTCCACCAGCTTACTCTCCGAGGCCAGATGCAGTTCATCGGCGAAATAGGCGGGCAGCAGGTTGGGGTGGTTGGGGAACAGCTTCCATAACATCGGCAGCAGCGCCTTGTTGGAGAGCACAGACTTCCAACTGGGTTCCAGCCAACGGGTCTGGCTCTTGTCCAGATGCTGGCCAAACTCCTCCCGCAGCATGAACTCCCAGGGGTAGAGTTTGAACGCCGCATGCATGGGACGATCCTGGCCATCCACAAAGCCGCCTTGGGGCGTCAGCCCGATCTCCTCGATAAAGGTGAAGATGGCCTCGAAGCCCGCCTCTTCGGCGCAGTCCTGAAGGTACTGTACCGTGCCTCTGTCCTCGTCTGTGTCCTGGCAGCAGGCGAAATGCAGTGGCACAGGTGGCCAGCTCCGCTTGAGCTGGGCGAAGCGTTCAATCAGCTTGTCCTGAATGCTGTTGTACTGGTCACTGCCCTGGGCCAGGGTACCGTCCTTGAGACGGTCCTCCAGCCACAGCCACTGGAAAAAGGCGGACTCATACAGGCTGGTGGGGGTGTCGGCGTTGTTCTCCAGCATCTTGGCCGGACCGGCGCCATCGTAGGCCAGATCCATACGGGCATAGAGTGAGGGATCCTTCAGTCGCCAGGAGCGGGCGATCATCTCCCAATGCTCCCGCGGGATGGCAAATCGAGTTAGCAGTTCCTCGCTGGCCATCACCTTATCCACCACCTCCAGACACATCTGGTTGAGCTCTGTGGTCGGGTCTTCCAAGTCCCGCTCTATCTGCTCCAGGGTGAAGGCGTAGTAGCGGCTCTCGTCCCAGTAGGGCTCCCCATAAAGAGTATGGAAATTAAAACCATAGCTTTCGGCCTGGCTCTGCCAGTGGGCCCTTGGGGTGATCAGTTCGCGCCGCATCAGCCGCCCCAGCTCCTGGAACTGCTCTTAGTGCTGCTGCGGGCCTGGGTGGATTTCACCCGGGCAATCTTGCCGAAGCCGCCCCGCTGGGTCACCGTAGTGGCCTTCTTGGGGGTGAAGTTGTTGGGGGAGGTGCGGACCACCCGGTCATTGGCGCGGCCGACGGTGTCGCCGGTACCGGTGACCAGCTTGCCATACATGGGCGAGCGGGCGTTTTTGGAACTGTAGAGCGGCGCGGCGCGGTATTTGCGCGAGGAGCCGCTCAGCATGTTGCCTATCATGTAGCCATACATCATCGGCATAAACCAGCCACCGCCGCCACTGCTTTCGGCGTACTGATCGCCGTCGGCCAGGGAGCCGGCAAACTCGCCGCCGCCCATGCACTGATCGGCGCCGAACTCCAGCTCGCAGTCGGTCAGAGAGTTAAAGCGAGGGGCGGTCTCCTCGGCCAGTGCCATGGCTTCACCGAAGACATCCCGGCACAGCTGCTCCTGATCTGGATTAACCAGGATGCACTCCTCCGCAGTTTTGTATACCTGGGCCGTTTCCTGCTTGGGGGCAGGGCTGCAGCCAGACAGCATCAGGGAGACGCTGACGGCGGCTGCCGTCGGTGCCGTGGCCTGTTTCTTAAATCTCGGGGAGAGGACAGAACGACTTCGTTTCACAATCTGCTCCTAATAGCTCATGCAGGCGGCGTTGAGCAAGCCTACACAAATGTTAATGGCGGCCAGCACGATGGCGGCGGCGATGTTGTTTTGCTCAATCTTTTCCACCAGGCCGGGCAGGATCACCAGTCGTACTACGGTGAAAGCCAGCAGCTGGGCCACCAGTGCGACGCCAGCCCAGAGCACGTAATCCATCAGAGAGACAGAGTTGGCTGCCGCCGCTGCCAGGGCCAGGGTAAAGCCTATCAGGGCACCACCGATGCCGATGCCGGCTGCTTGATTTTGTTCCTGTTTTACCAGGCCCCATTCATCATAGGGAGTCAGTGCAGAGTAGATCACCTTGAACAGGGCGATCAGGGCCAGTCCGATCACCAGGTAGGTAAAGAAAGGGCCAATTCCGGCCAGAGAGTCAGTCAGCATATCCATATGTGTATCCAGTTGGTCGAAACGATTATTGTAAACAAAAGGTTGGGGTGGGTGCTAACCCCGGGTAACCCCATGGCTCAGGACATGAGCACCATCAAAATAATCCCCGATTCTGCGGCTCCTCAAAAGGTACCAGCCAAACCAGAAACTGGCTAACAGGGGAAGGCTCTGGTAAAGGCCAATCTCCCCGCGCAGGTGCAGCACCCCGGAAAGTTGCAGGCCCAGATCCGCCACCCAATTGGCCAGCAGTAACCAACGGCCATGACGCCACAGTATGGTGAGAGCGGGGCGCTCGTCGCTTTTGAGTCGACCGCAGATCATCAGGACGATCACTGGTAATCCCGAGGCCAGACCAAGGTAAAAGTGGTGAGTATCAGGATAAAACAGCGCCAGGATATCGGAACCCGTGGTTCGGCTGGCAGCGGCAATGGCCAAAAGCAGCCAGGTTCGCGCGAAAAACGCCAGCAAAAGGTAGAGCCACACCGGCGCCTTTAGGCTGCCGTGCTGGTCGTATGCGTGGATTGGGTAGTTCAATGGTCTCTCTCTCTGCTGGCCCTAGGATAAGGAGTGGGGGCGCCACTAAGGTTTTTCAACAGTAAGAATATAAGTGAATGGAATATGAAGAAGGGATGACGACGGACTATGATTGGTTCGACCTGTTAGGCAAGGATGCATTATGAAACCCAGATTTGAAGGGGGCAGCACTCTTTTGGTGCGCATCCCGCCCCACGAGTTCACTCAGACCCTGAGCTTCTACCGCGACATTCTCCAACTCGAGGAGGACGTCAGTTTCAGTAAACCTTCACTGGGCGCCTATGCATTCTGTTTTGGCGCGATGCGGTTGGTCCTGTGTGAAGTGGATTGCATCAGCCGTACGGAGATTTGGCTGCACCTGGCGACCGCAGACGAGTCCGATGCCGCTTTTTATCTGGCTCAACATGGCGTGGTCCGCCGGGATGAGATTGCGCCTTTGCCCGATGGCGACAAAGGGTTCTGGATCAGCGCACCTGGGGGACTGATTCATCTGGTCAGCAACCTGGGGCAACCCTTTGGCTGACCGGGCATAAAAAAGCCGGGTTCTGCCCGGCTTTTTTTGTTACTCGTCTGGGTAGACCTTCTCTTTAAATTCGCACAGGTCTTCGATGATGCAGCTGCCGCATCGGGGTTTACGCGCCAGGCAGGTATAGCGTCCGTGTAGAATGAGCCAGTGATGCACATCCACTTTGAACTCGGCGGGCACCACTTTGAGTAGCTTCTGCTCCACCTGATCCACATTTTTGCCCATGGCAAACTTAGTCCGGTTGGACACCCGGTAGATGTGGGTGTCCACGGCGATGGTGGGCCAGCCAAAGGCGGTGTTCAGCACTACGTTGGCGGTCTTTCGGCCTACGCCGGGCAGGGCCTCCAGTGCCATTCTGTCTTCGGGGACCTCGCCGCCGTGCTTCTCCACCAGAATTTGCGCCGCCTTGATGACGTTTTCCGCCTTGGTGTTATACAGGCCTATGGTCTTGATGTACTCCTTCACTCCCTCGGCCCCAAGGTCCAGCATCGCCTGCGGGGTGTTGGCGGCGGGGAAAAGGTTGCGTGTCGCCTTGTTGACGCTCACATCGGTGGCCTGGGCGGACAGGGCTACTGCCACCAGCAACTCATAAGGGGTCGAGAACTCCAGTTCCGTGGTGGGGTGAGGGTTGTTGTCCCTGAGCCGGGTCAGGATCTCCAGCCGTTTCTCTTTATTCATTCTCTGTTTGCGTTCCCTGTTCACAGCCTGTTTTGCGAAACCGGATCAGTTGGTGACCCGGGCACGCTCAATCTTAACGGCTTCTTTTTTCTGGGCAAAGGCCGACTCGACCTTGTCATTCAAGGCATTTTTAGCTGCGATGAGCAGACCCATGGCGATAAAGGCGCCGGGTGGCAGCAGCGCCAGCAGGAACGGGCTTTGCACCTGCCACAATTCAATGCGCAGGGCGGTGGCCCAGTCTCCCAGCAACAGTTCAGCGCCATCAAACAGGGTGCCCTGACCCAGGAGTTCGCGGACCCCGCCCAACAGGCACAGCACCAGCAGGAAACCCAGAGACATCATCAGGCCATCGAAGGCGGCGTGGGCCACGGAGTTTTTCGAGGCGAAGGCTTCTGCACGGCCGATGATGACGCAGTTGGTCACGATCAGAGGCAGGAAAATCCCCAAAGACAGGTAGAGCCCGTAGGCATAGGCGTTCACCAGCAACTGTACACAGGTCACCAGGGCGGCGATGATCATCACGTAGATGGGGATGCGAACCTCATCAGGAATCCCTTTGCGCAGGCCGGCCACCAGCATGTTTGAGGCGATCAGCACGACCATGGTGGCCAACCCCAGGCCCAGGGCGTTGGTCAGGGTGTTGCTCACCGCCAACAGGGGGCAGAGCCCCAACAGCTGAACCAGGCCGGGGTTGTTTTTCCACAAGCCTTGCCAGGCGATCTCTTTCAATTGGCTCATCGTTTCTCTCCACACTGAGGGGCAGAGGGGATCTCTTCTTTGAAGCGGCGCACATAGTTCAGGGTGTTGCGTACCGCCTTGGTGTAGGCGCGTGGGGTGATGGTGGCACCGGTAAACTGATCGAACTCACCGCCATCCTTCTTCACGCTGATGCGCTTGTCCTTCTCATCCTTCAGCCGATATCCGACAAAGCTCAGCACCCAGTCGGACTTGCGCAGCTCAATGCCATCGCCCAGCCCGGGGGTTTCCTTGTGGCTCAGGGTGCGAACCCCCAGCAGGTTCTCATTCCAGTCGATGCCCACAATCAGGTGGATATCACCGTTGTAACCGTCGGGAGCCGTGGTCTCCAGGGCCAGGCCCACCGGGCGACCCTCTTTGAGAGCCAAAAAGGCGCGCTGAGGTTCCTCGCTGCCCAGGTACTGGTGGCTGGTGATCAAGTGGCAGCTTTGATGCAGAGGGATGTCGTACTCTTCTGCCGGCAGAATCTGGTGCAGGGTTTTCAGCAATTGCTTTTGCTGCTGTTCGTAGATCCGCTCTTCGGTGAGCTGATGGGTCACCGCCACCAGCGCGGTGGCCGCCATGCCAAACAGCGCCAGCACCAGGCCATTACGTTTCATGGAGTTCAACATCAGAGGCTCCCGTGTCCGTAGGTGCGTGGGCGGGTGTAGTGGTCAATCATCGGCGCACACATATTGGCCACCAGCACGGCAAAGGCAAAGGCATCGGGGTAACCACCAAAGCTGCGGATAACGAACACCAGCACGCCGACGATGGCACCGAAGATCAGTCTGCCCCTGGGGCTGGTGGCGGCGGTAACCGGGTCGGTGGCGATGAAGAAAGCGCCAAACATGGCCGCGCCGGAGAACCAGTGGAACATCAGTCCGCCGGTGCCGTCGGGGTGCAACATGGTGCCGAGAATGGCACTGATGCCCAGGGCCAGCAGCACGGACACCGGGATCTGCCAGCGAATCAGCTTCTGCTGGAGCATAACCAGGCCACCCAGGAGGAAGCCCGCGTTCACCCAGACCCAACCCACGCCGAGGTTATCGACGAAGATCGGCTTGGAGAAACTCTCTCCGGCGGTCAGACCCAGGGTCAGGTCGGTCTTGAGGGTGTCCAGTGGTGTGGCCATGGTGATCCCATCCACACCCATAGACAGTTGGCTGATGGTCAGCTCCAGGCTGTTACTGCCGAGGAAAATCATCTGCAGAGTGTCACCGAAGTTCAGGACATTGGCTGCCAGGGCCTGGGGGGGCATCCAGGCGGTCATCTGTACAGGGAAGGAGATCAGCAGGGCGACATAGGCCACCATGGCGGGGTTGAACAGATTCTGTCCGAGTCCGCCGTAGAGCTGTTTGGCCACGGCAATGGCAAACAGGCTGCCCAGAACCACAATCCACCAGGGGGCCAGGGAGGGCATACAGATCCCCAGCAGCAGACCGGTCAGTACTGCGCTGTAGTCGCCAATGGCACTCATCACCGGGCGGCCGCGAGCCACCATGAACAGCGCTTCTACCAGTACCGCAACGGTAATGGCCAAAGCAATTTGAATGAGGTTGCCCCAGCCGAAAAAGTACCACTGGGCCACGATGCCGGGCAGGGTGCACAGTGCCACCCTCTGCATCACCTGATGAGTCTTGGTATGCACGGTGGCATGGGGTGAGGAGGCGATTTTAAAAGCCATCGTTTACTGCTCGTCCGTTCTAGGGGCAGCATCTTGCTGCGCATGTTCTTTGGCTGCGGCCTGTTTGGCCTTCGCTTTGGCAATAGCCCGCGCGACGGCCGCCTTTCTGGCTTCTTCGGCGCTGGCTACCTTGTCTTGAGGCGGGGTGTCAGCCTGCTCTTGCTGTTCGGCAGCCTTCTGGGCTTTGGCCTTGGCGATGGCGGCGGCCACGGCGGCCTTGCGTTTGTCCTCGGCCGGGGCGGGCTCGGCTTGCTCACCCTGGGCCGCGGCCTGCTTGGCTTTGGCCTTGGCGATGGCGGCGGCCACGGCGGCCTTGCGCTTGTCCTCCGCCGGGGCGGGCTCGGCTTGTTCACCTTGGGCCGCGGCCTGTTTGGCTTTGGCCTTGGCGATGGCGGCGGCCACGGCGGCCTTGCGCTTGTCCTCCGCCTGGGCGGGATCGGTCTGCTCGCCCTGGGCCGCGGCCTGTTTGGCTTTGGCCTTGGCGATGGCGGCGGCCACGGCGGCCTTGCGCTTGTCCTCCGCCTGGGCGGGATCGGTCTGCTCGCCCTGGGCCGCGGCCTGTTTGGCTTTGGCCTTGGCGATGGCGGCGGCCACGGCGGCCTTGCGCTTGTCCTCGGCAGGGGCGGGCTCGGCGTGCTCACCCTGGGCCGCGGCCTGTTTGGCCTTGGCCTTGGCAATGGCGGCGGCCACGGCGGCCTTGCGCTGGTCCCCGGCGGGAGTGATGTCGCTTGAACCCTCGGCCTGCTTGGCTTTGGCCCTGGCAACGGCGGCGGCGACAGCGGTTTTTTTCGGGTCTTCGGCCTTAGGTGGCTGGGCGTCGCGCTTGGCTTTAGCCCTTGCCACTGCGGCGGCTACGGCATCCTGTTGTGAACCGGGTGCCATCGTGGCATCGCCAGTTTCTGCCTTCTGAGCTTTGGCGGCTCGAGCCTGGGCTTTTCGTTGGGCACGCAGCGCGGCCATATCCTGCTCGCCGTTATTCTGTTCATCGGTTGCGCCAGGCTTGGCTTGTTTGATGCGTGCCAGTGCGGCCTGGACCGCATCGCTTTCTGGAGCCGGCGTTGAACCTCGGCGACGGGCGGAGGCGGCCTTGTGGCGATTTTCACGCTCTTGCTTCTCAGCCTCAAGACGGGCTTGTCGGGCCTCGAAACGGATCTTGGCGGTTTCCGCTTTCTGCTGTTTCTGCTCTTCGTGACGGATGGCGGCTTTGGCCACTCGATAGTATTGCACCAGCGGTATGTCCGACGGGCAGACATAGGCGCAGGCACCGCACTCGATGCAGTCACGCAGGTTCAGCGCCTGGGCCTTATCCAACTCATTGGCGCGGGCGTGCCAGTACAGTTGTTGTGGCTGAAGCTGCGCCGGGCAGGCTTTGGCGCACTCGCCGCAACGGATGCAAGCCAGCTCTCTGGCATTGCCCGGCAGCTCTTTTCGGCTTGGGACGAGAATGCAGTTAGTGGATTTGATCACCGGTGCCTTGAGGCTTGGCAGGGTAAAGCCCATCATCGGGCCACCCATGATCGCCTTTTGGCCATACAGTTGAGGCTTAAATCTGGTTTGCTCCAACAGCCAGTCGATGGGGGTACCCAGGCGCACCCAGTAGTTGCCAGGTTGCTTGCTGCGATCTCCTGTGACGGTCACCACCCGCTCTATCAGGGGCTCGCCATTGAAGATGGCGCGCTTGATGGCGAATACCGACCCGACGTTCTGCATCACCATACCCATCTCGGCAGGGAGAGTGCCGCTGGGCACTTCACGACCGGTAAGCACCTGAATCAGTTGTTTTTCGCTGCCCGAGGGATACTTGGTGGGGATCACTCGTACCCGCAGCCTTTCCGGATCGAACTGACTGTTCTTAATCGCCTGTTCGATGGCGGCAATGGCCTGAGGTTTGTTGTCTTCGATACCAAACAGGATACGCTTGGGGCCCAGCAGCTTGTCCAGGACCCGTAATCCTTGAACAATCTCTGCGGCAAACTCGCGCATCAGGGTGTCATCGGCCGTAATGTAGGGTTCGCACTCTGCGGCGTTGATCAGCAGCACCTCGATCGGGTTGCGAGGGGCCAGTTTGATGTGGCTGGGGAAGGTGGCGCCGCCCAATCCTGCAATACCGGCCAGGCGGATCTTTTCCAGAATCGCTTCCTGACTCAGTTCATCCAGGGACTTGATTGGGTGGCGCTCAAACCATTCATCCTGACCATCGGCACGTACGGTAATGGTCAGTTCCTTCAGGCCCGAGGGGTGAGCCGCATCCCAGTCGCCAATGGCTTCGATGGTGCCGGACGTGGGGGCGTGTACGGGCAGACTCATGGCGCCTTCGGCCTGAGTCAGGGGTTGGCCACGCTTAACCGTATCCCCCACTTTCACCAGCAGGTTGCCCGGTTGGCCAATGTGCTGGCTGACCGGAATGTGGAACAGTTCCGGCAGGGGCAGCAGGTCGATGGGCGTCTGGTTGGACTGCTCTTTGTTCTCCGGTGGGTGGATACCGCCCGGGAAATTCCAGAGTTTGCCGCTGTCGATCTCTTCAATCAGGGTCTGAATCATTCTTTATTCACTCCACCTCGGTGACCGCGATGCGGTTCAGATCCCAGTTCCAGTTCTGCTTGGTGGTCTTCACTGGAATCATGTCGATGCAGTCGACGGGGCAGGGGGCTACGCACAGGTCGCAGCCGGTACAATCTTTGGCAATGACTGTGTGCATCTGCTTGCCGGTGCCAACGATGGCATCCACCGGGCAGGCCTGAATGCACTTGGTGCAGCCAATGCACTCCTCTTCTCGGATAAAGGCCACGCGCTCGACCTGTTCTCCGCCTTCCAGAGGTTCGGGATCTACGCCCATCAGGTCTGCCAGCTTCTGAATGACGGCATCGCCACCCGGAGGGCAAAGGTTGATGGGAGCCTGGCCAGAGGCTATCGCTTCCGCATAGGGGCGACAGCCAGGGTAGCCACACTGACCGCACTGAGTTTGCGGCAGAGTGTTGTCAATCTGCTCGACCACGGGATCCGACTCCACCTTAAAGCGGATGGCGGCATACCCGAGGGCCACACCAAACACCAGGGCAAGCCCGGCGAGTACAAAAATGGCGATTAAAATACTGCTCATCGTCTATTTCACCAGCCCGGTGAAGCCCATAAAGGCCAGGGACATCAGGCCGGCTGTAATCATTGCAATGGAAGCGCCCTTGAAGGGCGCGGGGACATCGGCGGCGGCCAGTCGCTCTCTCATGGCAGAGAACAACACCAACACCACAGAAAAGCCTACGGCAGCGCCGAAGCCATAGATCAATGAGCCAAACAGGTCGTGTTGCTCCTGAACGTTCAGCAGGGCAACGCCGAGTACTGCACAGTTGGTGGTGATAAGCGGCAGGTAGATACCCAGGACCCGGTAGAGTGAGGCACTGGTTTTGCGCACCACCATCTCGGTGAACTGAACCACTACGGCGATCACCAGAATAAATGCCAGAGTACGCAGGTACACCAAGTCGAAGGGGATCAGCAGATACTGGTTGATCAGATAGCTGCACAATGAAGCAAGGGTCAGAACGAAGGTGGTGGCCATGGACATGCCGATGGCGGACTCCACTTTGCCCGACACCCCCATAAAGGGGCACAGACCCAGGAATTTCACCAGAACGAAGTTGTTCACCAATATGGTGCCAACCAGTAGCAGCAGATACTCTGACATGGAAATGAGGCTCGGATTACATTTAGCCCCCTATTATCGGTAATTGATTGGTCATAAACAACTGAGGAGCAATGGGGTTATTCACAGAAGAACGTCCAATAGCGACTTCGGTGGAATTATTGAACAGCTTCGCTTCGTTTTCAGTAGCTTGCACTGCACTTTTTCTCGGCGCTCCGGGCAAAAAGGCGTCACCCAGGCTGGCGCCCTTCCCTCGAATGACGGCGCAGAGCCGGGATGGGGCCAACAGGGAAACGTTTTATTGTTGGGGCGTGAGCCAGGGTGAGGGGAACTGTTAAGCGGGTCACGTATTTGAGTTTTAGCAGAAAAATGATGTTTATGAGTGAATTGTCGTCGAAACAGCGCTCTCTTAGGATTTTCCGCGTTTGCTTTCTCCTAGTTATGCGTCCAGGCCGAATGGCTAACATCTTACGACAGTCACTGACCGTCCTCTGACGTGCAAATGTCATCGGGAATCTCTAAGATGTGCGCGAATTTGGACCCAGGTTCAAACCTTGTTGTGAATGTGGAGAGGATGTGAAAGGAAGAGTCGCCGAAAGTGCACTGGTGTTTGCCATGGTGCTGTGGGCCAGCAGCTTTATTGCCCTGAAGCTGGCGTTTGTGAGTTATGACCCCTGGACAGTGATTGCTGGCCGCATGTGGGTGGCAACCCTTTGTTTCCTGTTGATGTGGAAGCGGGTTATGCGCTTTGAATATCGCCGCGGTGACTGGAAGGTGCTGCTGTTGTTGGTACTGGCTGAACCCTGCCTCTACTTCATTCTTGAAGCCATGGCGCTTCAGTACACCAGTGCCGGTCAGGCGGGCATGGTGACCTCTCTGGCGCCGCTGCTTACTGCGGTGGTGGCTTTTATCTTCCTGAAGGAGCGCCTGAGTCGCATCGCGGTCTTTGGTCTGAGCATCGCCATTGGCGGCGTCCTGATGCTGGGTACCGACGGACATGGCTCAGAGGCGGCGCCCAACCCCATGCTGGGGAATGCCCTTGAGTTTGGTGCCATGCTGTGTGCTGCTATCTGCAGCGTCTGCCTTAAGCACTTGAGCAGCCGCTACTCTGCCCTGACTCTGACGGCGCTGATGTCCTTCTCCGGTTTGATTTTCTTTACGCCGCTGGCGATGACTCTGGGTAACCCCTGGCATTGGGATGATCAGGGTATTGCTGCCATCGTTTTCCTTGGCGCCTTTGTGACATTGGGAGCCTATCTGCTCTACAACTATGCCATCGCTCATATGCCGGTGACTCGGGCGGCCAGTTTCGTCAACTTGATTCCGGTGTTCACCCTGGTGTTGGCCTACCTCATCCTCGATGAACGCATGACCATGATGCAATTGGGGGCTTGTGGGCTGGTGATGGTAGGCGTCGGGGTCAGCCAGATGCGCAGCCGCAAGAGTTCAACGCGGACTGCCGAGCAGCCTGGGTAGTGTGATGTGTTGAAAAAGGGAAGCCAGTGGCTTCCCTTTTCTATGCGTGAATCCTGGAAGGGGTGTCAGCCATCCACTGCTGCAGTTTCTCTGCGGGCATGGGGCGGCCGTACAGGAAGCCTTGAAAGATATGGCAGCCCATCTGCTCCAGCTGTATGCGTTGTTGGTTGGTTTCAATCCCCTCAGCGATAACCCCCAGGTGCATGTGCTGGCCAATGGCGATCATCGATTCCAGCAACGGCTGGCTGGTGCCCTGGTTCAGTTCATCCACAAAGGACTTATCGATCTTAAGCTCGTCCAGAGGCAGATCTTTGAGATAGGCGAGTGAGGAGTAGCCAGTCCCAAAGTCATCCAGAGACACCTGGAACCCCGCCTGACGAATCAACTGAAGTTTGCTGATGGTTTCAGATACGTCCTGAAGCAGGGCGGATTCCGTCAGCTCCAGAACAAAGCGACTGGGATCGATGGTGGTCTGATGAAGTTGACTCATTAGCTGCTCTACAAAGTCACTTTGGGCAAACTGCCAAGCGGAGACGTTGATGGAGATCCTCTTGGGGCAGCACCCCAGAGTCTGCCAATGCGATGCTTGCTTAAACGCAGCGGAGAATACCCAGGCACCCAGCTTTAGAATCAGTCCAGTCTCCTCCGCAACGGGGATAAAGCTGGCGGGCGAGATGGGGCGGCCGTCCGCTCTGTTCCAGCGAAGCAGGGCTTCGACACCCACCAGGTCGCCATTGCTGCGAATCTGAGGCTGAAAGTGCAGCTCGAAACCATCGTTTTCCAGAGCGTCTCGCAGCCCCCTCTCTATCTGGATTCGGTCGTTGATCTTGTCCTGGAGTTCAGAGCGGAATACGACGTACTGGTGACGACCATTGTTTTTGGCCTGGTACAGGGCAATGTCGGCGAACCTCAGCAGGTCCAGCTCCGTGGGCTTGTGGGTCGGCAGGCCATCAGGATAGAGCACCACTCCTATACTGCATCCGGCATTGAGCAGCCGGTCGCCTACTTGAAGTGGTTTGGTCATCAGGGCAATCAGCCCGTCTGCCATCCTCCTGGCCTGGGCCTCCTCCTGATCCGGCTCACAACTCTGAACCACCACAAATTCATCGCCCCCCATACGGGCAACAAAGACAGAGTCATCCAGGTGTTCCCTGAGCCTGCGTCCCACGCCCCGTATCACTTCGTCACCGACATCATGACCCAGGGTGTCGTTGATGGTTTTGAAGTGATCCAGGTCGAGAAGGTACATGGCGGCGCCTTTGGCCTGGGTTCGACACTCCTCCAGGTTGTGCCTCAGATGCTCGTGGAGCAGCGCCCTGTTGGGCAGTCGAGTCAGGTAGTCTTGATAGGCCATCTGTCTCATCTTGTTTTCGGCGCTTTGTCTCTGCAACTCGGCACCTGCTTTTGCGGCAAAGATCTCCAGGATCTCCTGCACCTGTTTCACCTGGGTCAGCGGTTTGCTGTCCAGCACGACCATGATGCCAATGGGGTGATTGTCGGGATCATAGATGGGTGTGCCGATGTAGGATTCGATGCCGAGCTCTTGAAGAATCAGGTCATCCGGAAACTGCTCCTGAACCTTGTGTTGATAGACACAGGTCTGCCTTCCTGCGACATTTTCACAGGGGGTGGCCGCCAGATCATAGGTGAAATTCTCCATGATCTGGCCATCAGAACAGATGGAATAGGTGGTGATCTGATTCCAGTTGTCTTTATTGGTCTGCAGCCCGATGAAGGCCATCTTTGCGTTGAACAGTTTGGCCAGAGTCAGTACCAGGTTGTCGAAAAACTGATTGCTGTACCTGTCGGCCAGACCACGCGCAATCTCTTTGATGGCGGTTTCGGCATGGTATTCACTGGTGACGTCGATGTGGTAGATCACCACTCCCATGGTAACGCCACTGTCAGAGCGAAGCGGATAGGCCCTGAACTTCAGCCATCGCGTCCTGTTGGGTATTAGCCCGCCATACTCCTGTCCCTGGTCCAGGCGCATCGTGGCGAACTCCCGATGTTCCCCATCTGGCAGATCAGCAAAGTAGATCTCCAGGTCCAGATCGCTAAGCTCCAGCAGATTAAGGAGAAAGTCCTGATCATCATCGCACAGGTCTCGTTTCCAGAATCGACGGCTTGCCTGGTTGGTTTTGATGACTCGTCCATCCAGGTTCAATACCTGGATGCAGGCGGGAGTCTGGTCCAGCACAATCTCCCACATAGGGCTGTCAGGCTGCGACTCCAATAATGAGGAGGGGCGGGGGGCTCCGGCGCTGTCTGTGGGTTGAACTTGCTCTGTGATTATTGCCTGTAACATCAGCAGCGCCATCCCGAACAAGCTCAGGCCAGAGGCGTCCAGCCAGTACAGGAGAGGGGAGCCCAGTATCCACTCTCCCGCGAGAGTCAGAGGTGGCAATGCCAGGGCAAGGGCCAGCAGAATCGCCGCCTGAGGTCGTCCATTAAGGTGCATTACAAAGCAACGGCTCCACCCCCAGCCCACTAGGCACAACCCCAGAATCAGCGCCAACAGCCCCGAACTGCCCGGACTGCCTCTCAGCATATAGACAGTTTGGCCCCAGGGCAGCAAGGCCGGTTCGTAGGAGACCTGAGAGGCGATGCGCAGCGGCATAGGGCCCTGCATGTTGGCCAGAAACAATCCGATGCAGGCAATGCTCAGGCCAATGGCCCATGGCTGAATCCGTTTCTGGCGGCTGAAATAGGCGATGAACAGAAAAAGGCTGATAAAGAGAAAGGGAAGAAGCGCCGTCTGACATTTCATCACGGTACTGTGAAGCGCCAGATCTGAGCTGGGCATAATGTAGGCGTAGCAAAGCTGCTGAGCCGCAATGCAAAGGGTCACGACACCAAAGGCCAGCCGTTCCCGCCAGACCAGCCCCCGGGATTTTAGAGTGAGGATCTGCCAGGCAATATAAAGGGATACTCCGAATGACCCAATACTCAACAGCTCGGCCAGGGGGTGACTGCTCGTCTCTACCATGGTTCGTGGTCTGCCTTAGGCATTTTCGAATACGATTTCGACCCAGTGTAACAATAAGGCAACATAATCGGTAGAGGCAGATTTGGTTATGGCCGCCCTAAAGCCTGAGTAAAAAACATCTGTGGTAGCAGGCAGATTATGGGGGGAAGCTTAAGGCTTGGGTTGCAGCTGTGGGCGGAGCCCTTCGCCTGTAGGATTGCAGTGTAAGGCGTGCTGCGCAGCACCGTTTTGGCCAGGAGAGGGGAGTGGCGTCATACTGGCAGTTAAGGAGGAGAGAATGGAAACGCTTACCCTACAACAGAAACAAACCCTGTTAACTCTGGCTCGCAATGCCATAGGACGGCGTCTGGGGCTCCCCGGTCGCGAGGTGCAAAGTGAGCGCCAGTTATTGAATCAGGCCATGGCATGTTTCGTGACCCTAAAGATCAAAGGTGAACTCAGGGGCTGTGTTGGCACCTTGGAACCCCGTCACCCTCTTTGGCAAGGAGTGCAGCGCATGGCCGTCGCGGCCGCGTTTGAGGACAGCCGTTTTGCCCCACTGACTGCCGATGAGTGGCCACAAGTTAAAGTGAGTATCTCTCTTCTGACCCCATCTGAGCCCCTGTTGGTGTCCGGAGAGACAGAGTTACTGCAGAGGCTGACACCCGGAGAGGACGGGCTTACCCTGGATTTCGGGCAGAATCACGCAACCTTCCTGCCTGCGGTCTGGGAGAGCCTGCCGAAGCCTGCGGATTTTGTTTTACACCTTAAGCGCAAAGCGGGGCTGGATCCCGAGTTTTGGAGTGACAAGATTCACTGGTTCAGATACCACGCCATTAACTTCAGTGAAGCCGAGTCCGGCTCCGTCTAGCTTTTAAGCCATTCTGACGGGAATGCGCTGGCGGCCAAAGTGACCCGGTTCATCCTGAAAGACACCGGGGATTTTCTGATGACAATCTGGACAGGCTCCTCGATGAAGGTTCCACTGTTCCAGCAGATACCAATTACGTCCAATAAGAAGCTTGCCACAGTGGGGACACCAGGTGGTGTCTCCGGCTTGGTCGTGGACATTACCCGTATAGACATAGTTCAGGCCCACCTCCTGAGCGATCCGCCTGGCCTGAATCAAAGTGGCTTTCGGGGTAGCAGGTTTCTCCAACATGTGGAAGTCAGGATGGAAGGCGGAAAAATGGATGGGCACATCCGGCCCGAGATTGTCTGCTATCCAAAGACACATGGCTTCAATCTCCTTCGGAGAGTCATTTTCGTCGGGAATGAGCAGATTCGTCAGCTCCAGCCAAACTTGTGTCTCCTGCTTTAGATAGATCAGGGTATCCAGAACAGGTTGAAGTTGGCCGTGACACAACTTTCGATAGAAGCGCTCTGTAAAACCCTTAAGGTCCACGTTTGCGGCATCCATATGTTTGAAAAACGCTTCTCTGGGGCGTTCATCGATATACCCTGCGGTCACTGCGACCGCCTTGACCCCCTGTTCGTGACAGGCAATGGCTGTGTCCACGGCGTACTCCATAAAAATCACCGGGTCATTGTAGGTAAAGGCCACGCTGGCGCATTGGTGAGATTTGGCCGTATGAGCGAGTCGAGAGGGGGTGGCTTCATCAGCCAGGGTATCCCACTGGCGGGACTTGCTGATGTGCCAGTTTTGGCAGAATTCACAGCTTAAGTTGCACCCCGCCGTGCCGAAGGAGAGTACCGAAGTGCCCGGGAGAAAGTGGTTGAGCGGTTTCTTCTCGATAGGATCGATGCAAAATCCACTGGAGCGTCCATAGCTGGTAAGAACTATGGCTCCACCTCGGTTAGCCCTGACATAACAGGCGCCACGTTTACCTTCGCGCAGTTGGCAGTGACGCGGGCAAAGATCACACTGAACCCGGCCATCTTCGAGGCGATGCCAATAGAGGGTAGGGTGTGCTCCTGTCAGGGAGGAGTTGGTCTTATCCATAAGGAAACTTCGCCGTTTTGACGTACTCTTAAAAAGTATACCTCTAAGGCTGTGAGGAGGGAGTCATGAATGTACGTCCTGCTGCCGTGTCTGGCAGTTTCTATCCTGCCGACGCACTGGTGCTGGATCAGCAGTTAAATGACCTGATTCAGCCGACTTTTGCACTTGGTGTTCCCAAGGCGATCATCGCCCCCCATGCGGGTCTTCAGTATTCAGGTGCCGTGGCCGGCCATTTGTACGGCTCCATGGAAGCCGTGGCGTCCAGGATCACCAGGGTTATCTTACTGGGCCCCAGCCATCGAGTTGCCTTCGATGGTTTGGCATTGCCGGAATCCGATGCCTTTGCCACCCCTCTCGGCGACCTTGAACTGGACGCTGCTTGTTGCCAGCACTTGGCTGAGATGGAGGGAGTGGAGATTAGGCAAGACGCCCACGCACGCGAGCATTCCCTGGAGCTGCAGCTGCCCTTTATTCAACACTGTTTTAAGAAGGCCAAACTGGTGCCTCTGGTGGTTGGTGATGCGTCTGCGTCCTTGGTGGCCAAGGTGTTGAAGCGGGTTTGGGGCGGGGATGAAACTCTGATCGTTGTCAGTTCAGACCTCAGTCACTTCCTCGATTACGATCAGGCGAAGGACAAGGATGGTCTTACATGTCGTCAGATTGAAACCCTGCACGGCGGGCTTAATGGGGACCAGGCTTGCGGCTGTCGCGCCATTAATGGGTTGGTGCTTCTCGCCAAAGAGAGAGGAATGCAGATTCGCAGGGTCGAGTATCTGAACTCAGGTGATACTGCTGGTGACAGAGAGCGAGTGGTGGGCTACGGCTCCTTCACCATTTATGAAGCCTGACCGGATAATGCCAACGAGGCACCATTGAACGACTTGGCCGGGCGTCGAAAGGCGTCCGCTATCTTGGAGCTGTGTGGGCTGATTAGTTTTAACTCTATGATTCTTAAATTCTGTTTCTAAAAAAATCCCGCTTGGCTACTTGCTGCTCAAACAATTGCTGAAACCGAAAATTTTGGTGCACTTTGGTTGACTCCCGCCTCGGTGGGTTTTATTATGCGCCCCGCTTTCAGGGAACGGCAAACACCGGTTACTGAAAATGAAAAATCGGACGCGGGGTGGAGCAGCCTGGTAGCTCGTCGGGCTCATAACCCGAAGGTCGTCGGTTCAAATCCGGCCCCCGCAACCAACTTC
>NZ_AUGL01000029.1 GCF_000422645.1 Ferrimonas futtsuensis DSM 18154 | reverse complement strand
AGGGTGAAACGAGGTCGCTGGGTGCTGCTGAAGAACCGGGAGAACATGACCGACAAGCAGCATGCCTATCTGGAGGAACTGCTGGCCGAGAACCGGTCGCTGATGGTGGTGTATCTAATGCGGGAGCAGTTGAAGGAGCTGTGGTATGCCGACTGTCCCGATGCAGCGCTGAGCCAGTGGCGGTTATGGTGGCAACAGGTCACCGAGAGCGGCATCGAACCGCTTATCCGCTTCGCTAGGAAGCTCAAACCCTACCTCAAAGGCATCATCTCTTCAGCCACCTATCGGCTGCACACCTGCAAGCTCGAGGGAATGAACAACAAGATAAAGGTCATCAAGCGCATGGCCTACGGATACCGGGACAGCGACTACTTCTTCCTGAAGATACGAACCGCTTTTCCCGGTAATGCGCGATGAACCTTTTTTATGGGCGCTCGTCGGATTGCCGGCCTGCGGGCGGAGCCCTTCGGCGTTGTTGCGGCGAAAGCTGCGCTTTCTCGTTTCCGCGCCAACCCTTCCGAGCGCGCCATATTTCAATACCAATCATTGCGACTGGTCATAAAGCCCGAGCGGACACTCGGGTTTTTTATGTCTGATTTCTGCTTAAGTGTGCGGAGTCTTACCTTCAGTACGGTATGGGAGTTACGGTTGGCTGCTGCATCCTGCATCACTTTTTGTTCAGCCGAGGGTCGTATTGAAGCATTGTTGTGCAATCAAGCACCTGGAGCGAATTTGTTGCCCTTTAAGGGTTTGACATCCTCGCATTAGGCCGTAAGATAGCACTCCTGTGTTGGCCACTAAGGCGAACGCAGAGCGTGGTGAGGTGGCCGAGTGGCTGAAGGCGCGCCCCTGCTAAGGGCGTATACCTTGATCGGTATCGAGGGTTCGAATCCCTCCCTCACCGCCATTGCGCGCTCGTAGCTCAGCTGGATAGAGTACCTGGCTACGAACCAGGCGGTCGAAGGTTCGAATCCTTCCGAGCGCGCCATTTAATAAGAAAGCCCGAGCTAACGCTCGGGTTTTTTTATGCTCGCTCGTCGGATTGCCGGCCTGCGGGCGGAGCCCTTCGGCGTTGTTGCGGCGAAAGCGTGGGCTTTGATGTTTCTGGCTCTAAATGAAGACAGCTAGCCAGGCTGGGTCAGTTCAATCATCAGGGCGAAGAAGCCGATCAGCCCGAGGCAGAGGCCAACGATCCAGTAAAACCCCTTCTTTCCCTGCTTCAGGGTATAGCCATTCATGGTCAGAAACAGGTACCACAGCAGTGACAGGATAATTGGGATCAGAAACATTCTTCCTATCATGGTGGTTCCTCATCATTGAACTAAAAGCAATTTCTTAATAAATACCAAGAGTTTGCTGAGTTTTCAAACCGGCTACTACCGTCGGGGACTCGCGCCCCCCCTGGATAGATGACGGGGATTGACAATGTTTATCAGTGCGTTAACCCTTGTGAATCAAGTGTAAAAAATTGACAAATTGGCTTCTTATTTATCCATACGCGTGTAGCATATAGCCTCTGGGGGATTATCAAATTGACTATGCGCTACCTGACTTTGCTGACTTTGTTCTCCCTACCCGTTCTGGCCTGGTTCGACGCGGTTCCCGACTGGCTGGATAAAGAGAGTCATCAGCTGGTGATGGACCTCAACAGTGGTATCGGACAAAGCCAGAATCCTAACTTCTTAAAAGCCGAATATGGCGATGGTGAGATGATACTGTACTATCGTCAGGTTGATGGCGATCGCCTGGGTGCCTTCGGCGCTGTGGTGGAAAACCACGTTCAGGAGACCATTTACAGTTTCTGTACCAGCGCCTACTATCGTAAGCGCCTGGAACTGGGCATGGTGTATCGTCACCTGTACCAGAGTGATACGGGCAACACCAGCCAGGAGATCCGTATCGACAGATACAGCTGTCTGCAGTCACAGCGTTTTTGACCGCAAGGGGAACAGAGGCCCCGTAAGTCCGTACCTCTGAACGCCTTTGGCGGTTGATTGGAGGTTAGATTCTTGCAACTCACCAGCTTCAGTGACTTCGCGTTCCGTTCCCTGCTCTACATGGCGACGCTGCCAGAAGGGGAGTTGACCAGCATCACCCGGGTTACCGAGATCTACGGAGTATCCCGTAACCACATGGTGAAGGTGATCAACAAGCTGGGCCATGCCGGTTTTGTGAAGACGGTAAGGGGCAAGAAGGGGGGCATCTGTCTGGCAAAAGCCCCTGAAGAGATTGGCCTGGGCGAAGTGATTCGCGCTCTGGAGCCTTTGCAGCTGATCAACTGCGGTGAACCCTATTGTAAAATCCTTCCCGCCTGCCGCCTGAAGCAGGTCCTCACCGAAGCCACCAATGCCTTTCTGGGTACACTGGATAATTACACCCTGGCCGATATGCTGGCCAATAATGACGAGCTGAAAGCTCTGATGATCCCTTCGGAAACCGTCGAGTAGTCTCTTGCTCTCTGCCGAAGGGGGCCTGTTCGTCAGTGCCTTTGTCTCCGCCACTCTTGCTCCCGGCGGCTCGGAACTGCTTCTGGGCTATCTGATTCAATCCACTCCTGATACCTGGTTCAGCCTCGTCATAATCGCCACCATAGGCAATACTCTGGGTTCCCTCACCAGTTATCTCCTTGGGCGCCTGGGACGGCGTGCCAAATCGCCCGAACAGCTGATTGAGGGAAAGCACCAATGGCTGATACCCAAGGTGCAGCGTTATGGCGTCTGGAGCCTGTTGTTGGCCTGGCTGCCCGTGATCGGGGATGGCATTCCCCTGCTTGCCGGATGGTTCCGGTTTGGGATGTTATCTAGTAGTCTGTTGATCTTCATTGGTAAGTTTTTTCGATACCTGGTGATAGCCCTCACCACTCTGGGCATCATCAGTCAGTTCTAGGCGCAGCCCGACCGGGCTGTGGGCCGCTACAGGAGGGATTCCGTGAAATTGTTCAAGCCGCTGGCACTCAGTCTGGCGATCACCCTGGCCGGATGCGCATCAGACGCTCCCACCCCATCGCTGCCCGATGGGGTCGCTTATCTGGGCTCAAATCTGTCTCAGCAGGCAGAAGTAACAATTCCTTACGAAAAGTTCCAGCTGGATAACGGTTTGACCGTCGTCCTGCACAAGGACGGTTCCGACCCTCTGGTGCATGTGGACGTCACCTATCATGTGGGTTCAGCCCGCGAGGAACTGGGGAAATCCGGTTTCGCCCACTTCTTCGAACACATGATGTTCCAGGGATCGGAAAACGTCGCCGATGAACAGCACTTCCAACTGGTGACTGAGTCCGGTGGTACCCTGAACGGGACCACCAACAGCGACAGAACCAATTACTTTGAGACTGTGCCGGCCAATCAGCTGGAGAAGATGCTCTGGCTCGAGGCAGACCGCATGGGATTCCTGTTGCCGGCGGTCACCGAAGAGGCGTTCGAGGTTCAGCGCGCCACGGTAAAGAATGAGCGCGGCCAACGGGTGGACAACCAGCCCTACGGGCGTCTCAATGAACTGGTCTCTCAAGCCCTCTACCCCAAAGGGCACCCCTATTCCTGGCCGGTGATCGGCTGGATGGAGGAGCTGGACAACGGCAACGTGGACGACCTGCGTGCCTTCTTCAAGCGTTGGTATGGCCCCAACAACGCCACCCTTACCATAGGCGGCGACTTCGATCGTCAGCAGGTGCTGCAGTGGGTGGTGAAGTATTTTGGCTCCATCCCACGTGGCCCGGAGGTGACGGCCCAGCCCAAGGCGCCCGCCGCGCTAGATGCCGACCGTTACCTGACCCTGGAAGACAAGGTACACCTGCCCCTGATCTACCTCTCCTTCCCGACGGTGTACGCCCGTCACGAGGATGAGGCGGCGCTGGACCTGCTGTCTGAGATCCTCGGCGGTGGCAAGACCTCCATCTTCTACAAGAACCTGGTGAAATCCGGACTGGCGGTGCAGGCCGGGGTCGGACACCCTTGCCGCGAGCTGGCCTGTGAGTTCACCATGTATGCCCTGGCCAACCCGGGCAAGATGCCCCAGCTGGACGGGATCGAAAAGGTGATTCGCGATTCCGTTGCCGAGTTTGAGAAGCGCGGTGTTCTGGCCGATGATCTGAAGAAAGCCCAGGTCGGCCATGAGGCAAACACCATTTTCGGCCTGCAGAGTGTGCGGGGTAAGGTGACCTCCCTGGCCTACAACCAAACCTTTTTCGATGAACCGGACCTGCTTCAGCAGGATCTGGAGCGTTACCGTAATGTCACCGCCGAAGACGTCATGCGGGTGTTCAACACCTACATCAAGGGCAAGCACGCGGTGATCATGAGTGTTGTACCCCAGGGTCAACTGGCCCTGGCCGCCGCGTCAGCCAGTTTCACCGCCCCGGGTCCGATTCCCAAGGATCAACTGAGCCACGCCGGTAAGGTGGAACAGGCCCAGATTCAGGACAGCTTCGACCGAAGCCAGGTGCCGGGTTCCGGTCCTGCGCCTCAGCTCAAGGTACCTGCCCTGTGGCAACAGCGCCTGGCCAACGGCATCGATGTCATTGGCACTCGCAGCGATGAGACCCCCACCACAGAGATCATGATTGCCCTGGATGGGGGGCAGCGCCTGACCTCCGCTGCCGAGGCGGGCCTGGCCCAACTCACCGCCACCATGATGGGGGAGTCCACCGAGTCCTTCACCACCGAGGAGATGGCTCAGGAGCTGGAGAAGCTGGGCTCAACCATCTCCGTCAGTGCCTCAGGTTATCGCACCTACGTCAGCGTCAGCGCCTTGACGGCCAATCTGGACGCCACGTTGGCCCTGCTGCAGGAGCGTTTGCTCAAGCCTGCATTCAAGGATGAGGACTTCCAGCGGGTTAAGGTTCAGCAGATTCAGGGACTGCAGCATCAGGCCAATGACCCAGGCTGGCTGGCCAACACCGCCTGGAGTGAGCTGCTCTATGGTGGCAACAGTGCAGGTAAGCCCGTAGGCGGTACCCTGGAGAGCGTTCAGGGCCTGACCCTGGAACAGGTCCAAGGCTTCTACAAGGAGCAGTTTCGCGCCGGAAACGCCAGCGTGGTGGCGGTGTCCGACCTGGATCAGCCTCAGCTGATGGCCAAGCTGAACTGGCTGGGCCAATGGCAGGGCGACGCCAGCCAATGGGCACCGCTGACGGCGATGCCACAACTGGCCGGCCCTAAGGTGTACCTGCTGGATAAGCCGGGGGCTGCCCAGTCGGTGATCAAGATTGGCCGACGCGGCATGCCTTTCGATGCCCTGGGTGATTACTTCAAATCCGGGCTGATGAACTATCCCCTGGGAGGGGCGTTCAACAGCCGCATCAACCTGAACCTGCGTGAAGACAAGGGCTATACCTATGGCGCACGCAGCAGCTTCCGTGGCGGACCTGAGCTGGGCTCCTTTGTGGCCGGTGCCAGTGTCCGTGCCGATGCCACTGCGGCGTCGGTGAAGGAGTTTGTCGACGAGCTCCAGGGGTTTGCAGACAAAGGGATGACTGAGGAGGAGCTGGCCTTTATGCGGGCTTCGGTGACTCAGTCTGATGCCCTGAGTTTCGAGACTCCCGGGCAGAAAGCCCGCTTCCTGGGTAAGTTGCAACGTTATGATTTGCCTAAGGACTTTGTTGAACAGCAGGGGGCGCTGATCCGCAGCATCAGTCGTGATGAACTGAACCGGCTGGCCAAAGATCAGCTGGACCTGTCACAAATGATCATCCTGGTTGTTGGCGATAAAAGCAGCGTAGAGCCCTCTCTGAAAGAACTGGGCTATGATATCGTCACACTGACGCTGTAAAATTGTCCCTTTCCATCTACACCGGGAGGGCAACGCCCTCCCGTTTTAACGAGTATCTGACTTGACGGATTTTGAACGGAACCTGAGCCGACTCTCCAATGAGGAGGGCCGGCTCGCCCTGCGCTCTCTGGGACGCGGGATAGAGCGGGAAGCCTTGCGAATCCTTCCCGAAGGCTTGCTGGCACGGGACCCTCATCCCCAGGCTCTGGGCTCTGCCCTGACCAATAAGTGGATCACCACAGACTTTTCTGAGTCGCTGTTGGAGCTGATCACCGGGGTAAACACCTGTGTCGATGGCCTGCTGGAGGAGCTGGGCGATATCCATCGTTTTGTCAGCCACCACATCGGCGACCAGTTGTTGTGGCCCCAGTCCATGCCCTGCTTCATTGATCATCAGGAAGATGTGCCCATCGCCCTGTATGGTCATTCCCACGTCGGAAGGATGAAGACCCTCTACCGAGAGGGGCTTAAACGCCGTTACGGGGCCAAGATGCAGTCCATCGCCGGGGTTCACTTCAACTTCTCCCTGCCGAAATCATTGTGGCAGGCCCTGTACGGCGACAACAGCCAGGAGACCATCTCCACCGGCTATTTCCATCTGATTCGCAACTTCCGTCATCAGGCCTGGATACTGCCTTACCTGTTTGGGGCGTCCCCAACCCTGTGCTCCTCCTTCCTGGATGGCCGAGAGGTCGGGCTGGAGTTTGACACCCTGCCCAGCGGCCTGCTGGTGTTGCCCTGGGCCACCTCCCTGCGGATGAGCGATCTGGGGTACACCAACAGCGAGCAGACCAACCTGCGCATTCGTTACAACTCGGTGCAGGAGTACGTCTCGGACCTCAAACGTGCCATTACCCTGCCGTCAGAGCGTTTTGCCGAGCTGGGTCTGGAGGAGGGAGGCCAGCGGGTACAGCTGAACACCAACATTCTGCAGATTGAGAACGAACTCTATTCTCCCATCCGGCCTAAACGCACCGCTCATAGTGGTGAGACCCCCTCCGATGCCCTGGATCGCGCCGGTGTGGAATACATTGAGGTGCGTACCCTGGATGTGAACCCCTTTGCCCCCCATGGAGTCAGTCGCGATCAGGTGTTGTTGCTGGATCTCTTCCTTCTGGACTGCCTGTTGCTGCCCAGTCCCTGCTGGACAGACGAATGCCAGCAGCAGACTCAACGCAACTTCGATACCGTGGTTGCCAGGGGCCGTCAGCCTGGTCTGGAGCTGGAGTACGGTTGTGGTGACAGCAAGCCGCTCAGTCAGTGGCTGGGGGAAAGTTTTGAACGCTGGCGCCAGATCGCCAGGGTAATAGACGGTGAGCAGGGCAGTGATTATCAGGATGCCCTGGCGCAGTGGCAGGGGTGTATTGATGATCCTGAGCAGACCCTCTCCGGCCGCATCCTGGCCGAACAGAAGGTTCAGGCCAATCCGGTGATGGCACTGGCCAAAGCCCATCGTCAGCACTGGCTCGACGGCCAGTCCCAGCGCCTGCCTGAGCAGAGGTTGCAGCAGGAGGCGAAGGATTCCATCGAGCGTCAGCAGGCCCTCGAAGCCAACCAGGCGGGCAGCTTCGAGGAGTACCTGGATCACTACTTCAGGGGCATCGAACAGTGAAACACCTGGGGTGGCTGTTGCTGGTCGGCGGGGCGTTGGCCGGTTGTGCCAGCAACCAGGAGTTTGCCTGCGGGGTGGTGGCCAGTGGTGTGCGACCCCCGGCGGAGCAGGGGCTGTTTCAGGTGATGGTGACTCACATTGATGGACAGCCGGTGGTCTCCAAGGCCAGTTACCGTCTGCCTCCCGGTGAGCATCAGCTGCGCCTGGTGGAGCTCATTGATGATCCTCGTTTGGGCATCAGTCTGCGTGACCGCAGCTACCGGGAGATGACCCTGAAGGTCGAGGCCAATCAGCAGTTCTCTCTGGCTGCCCGATTCGATCCGGCGGCTGAGTCTGTCGCCGAGGGGCGCTACTGGGAGCCCACCCTCTGGCAACAGCACGCTCAAACCTGCTCGCTGGAGTAGCCGTCAGAAATCAAAAAAGGCCGCATCAGCGGCCTTTTTTGTCTCTTACAACCCATCAGGCGATGGCCATGGCACCGCCGAGTCCGATAAAGGTCAGCCCGCAGAGTCGGTTAAACCGCTTCTGAGCGGTAGTGCTGCAGAGCCGGTTGGCCAGCTGGCAGCCACCGAACGCCACCAGGTTGAGCACCATGAAGTCCACGGCGGTAAAGGTGGAGCAAAGCACCAACAGCTGAGGCACCATCGGTTTCTCGGGGCTCAGAAACTGGGGAAACAGGGCGGCGAAGAAGATCAGTCCCTTGGGGTTGGCCAGGCCGACCATCAGTGTCTGGCGGAACAGTCCGAAGGCGGAGGCGTCATCCCGGTAGCGGAAGCCCGACTCCAGGTTTTCCTCCGGGCGTGAGCGCCAGGCAGAGATTCCCAACCATAGCAGATAGCCGGCTCCGCCGTATTGGAGCAGTTCAAACAGCGCCGGGCTGCTGGTGATCAGGGCGCCTATCCCCGTAGCGGACAGCAGCATCAGCACCAGTCCGGCCAGGTTGGAACCCAGCACGGTGGCCAGGGCTCTCTTATGGCCGTGACGGACGCTGGTGGAGAGGGTCAGCAGAGTCATGGGGCCGGGAGCAACCAGCAGGATGACTACGGTGGCAAGGTATACCAGGTAAAGCTCAGTCGACATTGGAAAAACGACGGGTTTTCAGAGAAAGGGGCGCATTTAACCAGTGCTGCACAGAGCTGTAAAGGACCGGGGGGAATTCGGGCACAGGAATTGAGAGCTCACCTGTCAGCTTTGGCTGACAAAGGGGCAATTTCTTCACCCTTGTGGCCTGGCGATCGTTGATGGTATGGCTTTTCCTCATCTTAAGGTGGCAATTGTGAATGCCTCAGGGCAGAATCAAGGCTTTCAGGGACTCACACGAACATCCAAACCCATGATGAAAATAGTAAAACTGTTGCTGAGCTCGGCGCTTCTGGTTTCTCTGGTTGGCTGTGCCACGCCGCCCCCCAGAGACCCGGAGAACCTGTGTAACATCTTTACGGAGAACCGTGATTGGTATAAGGCGGCCAAGGACAGCCGGGATAAGTGGGGAGTGCCAGTGCATGTTCCCATGGCGATGATGTACCAGGAGAGTTCCTTCAAGCACAACGCCCAGCCTCCCATGGAGTGGTTCCTCGGGTTTATCCCCATCGGCCGAGCCTCCAGCGCCTATGGTTACGCCCAGGCCAAGACGGTGACCTGGGATCAGTATGCCCGGGAGACCGGCAACTCCTGGTCCAGCCGCAGTGACTTCGACGATGCCATGGACTTCATGGGCTGGTACATCTACAAGACCAACAAGATCAACGGAGTCTCCAAGTGGGATGCTTACCGCCAGTACCTCAACTATCACGAGGGGTGGGGGGGCTATAAGCGCGGCAGTTACCGCAAGAAGCAGTGGCTGGTGAAGACCTCCCGCAAGGTTGAGGCACGCTCTAAGCGCTATGCGGCCCAATACAATCAGTGCAAAGAGGACCTGGATCGCAGCTGGCTGTGGCGTCTGTTCTTCGGTTGATGCTCTCCTGAGTCAGAAAAGCCAGCACCCGTTGCTGGCTTTTTTTATCACTGACGCATCAAGACTCTATGCCGGGAAGACCGAGCCCTCAGAGGTATTGCCGGCAGATCTCCACCAGCGCTGTCGGGGTATCGGCCACATGATCCGGCTGGTGTTGCCAACGCTGAGGGGAAGCTCCGCTGTAGGCGGCGGTAATGGCAATCACCCGGCTCTGTGGGCCGAGGACGGCACCCAGGTTACGGGCAAACTGGACGTCGCCCTGATGGTCTCCGATGTAGACCAGGGTTTCCGGGCTGTGCCCCCCAAACATCGCCTCTATGCACTGGAGCCCGCCGGCAGGGTGGGGCTTCTGCGCCTCTGAGGAGACTTCGTTGTACCCCACCACCGCTTTGAAGGGGGAGGCGATACCCTGGCGTTCCAACTGGCGCCAGATGGTCACCGAATCATTCTGGGAACAGATGCCATGGGGCAGTGCCTGCAGCTGCTCCAGGACCTCTGCAATCCCCTCAAACAGGGAGACGTCGGTGGTGTTGCGCCTCTGATGCTGAGCCCACAAAGGGCCTGCCTGGGCGGTTTCCACAGCCGTCAGTCCATAATAGTTCTGATAGAGGTCCTGCCAGTTTTGCGCCGCGTGATTGGCCTGGTGATAGCGCGCCTCACTGCGAAGGCAGTGCGGAAGGCGGTCGCCGGTCAGCCTTGGGGCAACTTCATCCAGAATGGAGAGAGTGATGCTGATGTTTTTAGGCGCGGAATTCACCAGGGTGCCGTCATAATCCCATAGGATGGCGCTGTGGTGCATAGGGGGCTCCTTCTGAACAGTGGCGCTCACTTTGCCACCGAATACACCCAGGAAAAAGCCCCCAATCTCGAAATGAGTGTTCTCAGTCATGGGCAAACAACCACAAAAAACCGGAGCCAGGCTCCGGTTTTCTTGGTTTGAACGGATGAGGTTCAGTCGCCGAAGTAATCGGCCACCTGCTTGAGAATCCCCGGGCCGTCCAGGCCCAGTACGGTGTGCATCTCCTCCTGGGTACCCTGTTCAATAAAGCGGTCGGGCAGGCCGAGCTGCAGCACCGGCTTGGCGATCTTGAGACGATTCATGCACTCCACCAGGGCGGAACCGGCACCGCCCATGATGGCGTTCTCTTCCAGGGTCACCAGACGATCGTGGCTGCCGGCCATCTGCTGAACTATCGCTTCATCGATGGGCTTGACGAAGCGCATGTTCACCACGGTGGCGTCCAGCTGCTCGGCCGCCTCCAGGGCGTAGGGCAGCAGGGTGCCGAAACTGAAGATACACAGCTCTTTGCCCTGACGACGGATCTCCGCCTTGCCGATAGGCAGCGCCTCCATCTCTTCCTGAATCTCTACCTTGAGGCCGGTGCCTCTCGGGTAGCGCACGGCGGCCGGGGTGTCCATCATGTGGCCGGTGTAGAGCATCTGGCGACACTCATTGGCGTCTGCCGGAGCCATTACCGTAAAGTTGGGAATGCAGCGCAGGTAGGAGAGATCGAAGGCCCCCTGGTGGGTCTGGCCATCTGCGCCCACCAGACCGCCCCGGTCGATGGCGAACAGCACCGGCAGGTTCATGATGCCCACATCATGAATCGCCTGGTCGTAGGCGCGTTGCAGGAAGGTGGAGTAGATGGCCACCACCGGGTGGTATCCCTCACAGGCGAAGCCAGCACCCAGGGTGACGGCGTGCTGCTCGGCAATCGCCGCGTCGAAGTACTGCTCCGGGAACTGCTGGGAGAACTCCACCATGCCGGAGCCTTCGCGCATGGCCGGGGTGATCCCCATCAGTTTGTTGTCCTTGGCGGCCATATCGCACAGCCAGTCGCCGAACACCTTGGAGAAGGTCGGTTGTCCCGGCTTGGACTTGGGCAGCTTGGACTCCTCGACATTGAATTTCGGCACACCGTGGTAGCTGATGGGATCCTCTTCCGCGGGCTTATAGCCTTTGCCCTTCTTGGTCATGATGTGCAGAATCTGCGGACCCTTGAGGTTGCGCATGTTGCGCAGGGTGTCCACCAGACCGCTGACGTCGTGACCGTCGATGGGGCCGATGTAGTTGAAGCCCAGCTCCTCAAACAGG
The DNA here is from genome assembly GCF_000422645.1 of Ferrimonas futtsuensis DSM 18154. Lineage (GTDB taxonomy): Bacteria > Pseudomonadota > Gammaproteobacteria > Enterobacterales > Shewanellaceae > Ferrimonas > Ferrimonas futtsuensis. The sequence goes on along the minus strand of NZ_AUGL01000029.1, from coordinate 32,486 downwards.
GTCCCCGGGACCACCATCCCTTTCAGGTGCTCTTCGGCTCGGCGGGCCAGCTCCTTGATGGGAGGCAGGCCGGACAGGGCTTTCTTGCCGCCCTCGCGAATGGTGGTGTACAGCCGGCCGGACATCAGCCGGGCCATGTGGTTGTTCAGCGCCCCAACGTTTTCAGAGATGGACATCTCGTTGTCGTTGATGATCACCAGCATATCCTTATGGATGTCGCCGGCGTGGTTCAGGGCTTCGAACGCCATGCCTCCGGTAAGGGCACCGTCACCGATGACCGCCACCACTTTGCGATCCTGCCCTTCACGGTCGGCGGCAATGGCCATACCCAGGGCGGCGGAAATGGAGGTGGTGGAGTGGCCGACACTCAGGGTGTCGTACTCGCTCTCTTCACGCCAGGGGAAGGGGTGCAGGCCATCCTTCTGGCGGATGGTGGGCATCTCCTTGGCGCGACCGGTGAGGATCTTGTGGGGGTAGGCCTGGTGGCCCACATCCCAGACCAGGCGGTCAAAGGGGGTGTTGTACACATAGTGCAAAGCAACCGTCAGCTCCACAGCCCCCAAGCCGGAAGCCAGGTGGCCCGAAGAGTGGCTCACGCAGCGCAACAGGTACTGACGGAGTTCATCCGCCACCGCTTGCAGGTCGGCCTTGGGCAGGGTGCGCAGGTCCTGGGGCATCAATGCCTTGGACAGGAGTGGATAATCGTTCAGATCCAGACTCATTATGACAGTCGCTTCTTGTTATCGTGATTATTGGCCTCGCTCGATGATGTATCGGGCAAAGTCAGTAAGTAGTTCAGTATTGTATGGCAACTGGGCCAAAGATGTCAGGGCATCTTTATGGAGACTCTGCGCCACCTCACAAGCCCCTTCCAGACCCAGCAGGGCAGGGAAGGTACTCTTGTCCGCATCGGCGTCCGACCCCTGGGGTTTTCCAAGCTGTTCGGTGTCGGCGGTGATGTCGAGGATGTCGTCCTGAACCTGAAATGCCAGACCTAAGGCCTCGGCGTACTCCACCAGGGCGACGCGGTGTGCAGAATCCAGGTTGGGCACCGCCAGGGTCGCCAGCTCTACGCTGGCCCGGATCAATGCTCCGGTCTTCAACCTGTGCAGCTGGGTCAACGCTTCCAGAGGAATACGTTTGCCGGTGGAATCCAGATCGATCGCCTGGCCGCCACACATCCCCTGATAACCGGAAGCCCTGGCCAGGGCGCGGAACATGGCCACCCGGTTGCCCTCCAGCGCATCAGGCAGGTCAGCCTCTGCCAGAATTTCAAACGCCAGGGTCTGCAGTGCATCCCCGGCCAGAATGGCGGTGGCTTCGTCGAAAGCGATGTGACAGGTGGGTTGGCCGCGGCGCAGATCATCATCGTCCATGGCGGGAAGATCATCGTGGATCAGCGAGTAGGCGTGGATGCACTCCACCGCCGCAGCCAGGGGATCCAGGGTCTTCTCATCGGCGCCCAGCATGGTGCCCACGCTGTAGACCAAAAAGGGCCTGACCCGTTTGCCGCCCAGCAGGGTGCCGTAACGCATCGCTTCCAGCAGGCCGGGAGCGCAGGGGGGCAGGGAATCAAATTGGTGGATAAGGTGTTGGTCGACCCGCTCACGGTAGCGGGTCAGGGCAGCGCTCAGCATGCTTACTCCTGAGATTCGAAATCAACCAGTTGTGCGTCGCCTTCCTCATCCCTGGTAAGCATCTGTACGCTCTGTTCCGCCTGGGTCAGCTTGCTCTGGCTGGCCCGCACGAGGTGAATGCCCCGCTCGAACTGTTTCAGCGCCTGCTCCAGCGGCAGGTTTCCCTGTTCCAGATTGCCAACAATCTGCTCCAGCTCCGACAGCGCCTGTTCAAAACTTAGGTTGTCCGGTTTTTTTGCCATCTTTCGGCTCCTTGAAGTGCTGGACAAAGGTACTGCTTTGTCGACCCTGGATCAATGGAGGTCCAGGCTGAAGCTGAAATTTCATTAAACTTGCCTTCGATTGGACCGATAAAGACAATAGACTACCTAGTTCCCCCTGCTGGGACGATCAGAAATTCAGACAGATCAGGAGAGTTTGTGGATCTCGCGACCCTAATTGGCCTCTTAGGCGCCTTCGCATTCGTGATCATGGCGATGATGGACGGGGGGGACCCCGGTGTTTTCGTCAACATCCCTTCGATCCTCATCGTAGTGTGTGGCTCCCTGTTCGTGGTGATGATGAAGTACAACATCAAGCAGTTCCTAGGAGCCATCAAGATTGCCGCCAAGGCCTTCATGTTCAAAATTGACAAGCCGGAAGACCTGATCGAGCAGGCGGTGGTGATGGCCGATTCTGCCCGAAAGGGGGGCTTTCTGGCCCTGGAAGAGGCGGAGATCAACAACAGTTTTATGCAGAAGGCGGTGGACCTGCTGGTGGATGGTCACGATGCCTCGGTGGTGCGTCAGGCGCTGGCCAAGGATATCGGTCTGACCATGGAGCGGCATCAGAGCGGCTCCGGTATTTTCCGCGCCCTGGCGGATGTGGCGCCGGCGATGGGGATGATCGGCACCCTGATCGGCCTGGTGGCGATGCTCAATAACATGGACGATCCCAAATCCATCGGCCCTGCCATGGCGGTGGCTCTGCTGACCACCCTCTATGGCGCCATCATCGCCAACATGGTGGCGGCCCCCATCGCCGATAAGCTGGAGTTGCGCATGGGCGAAGAGATGCTCAACCGGCGCTTGATCATGGACGCGGTACTCTCCATTCAGGATGGTCAGAACCCCCGCGTGATCGAAGGCTTTTTGAAGAACTACCTGGCGGAGAAGCAGCGAGCCGTCTCCACCACCGAGGAGTAGCTTCATGACTCTGAGCGCCAACCGTGATGAGGAGATGGCTCCAGCGAAGAAGGCCAGTGGTGGCTCTCCAGCCTGGATGGCCACCTTTGCGGACCTGATGTCTCTGTTGATGTGCTTCTTCGTACTGCTGCTGGCCTTCTCCGAGATGGACGTGCTGAAGTTCAAGCAGATCGCCGGTTCCATGAAGTACGCCTTCGGTGTCCAGAACAAACTGGAGGTGAAGGACATCCCCAAAGGCACCTCGGTGATTGCCCAGGAGTTTCGCCCCGGGCGGCCGGAGCCCACTCCCATCGAGGTGATCAACCAGCAGACCATTCAGTTCACCAAGAATCACCTGGACGTGGACCCTGGTAAGGACCCGGTGGCCGGCAGTGAGCAGACCAACGATGGCAAGCTCAAGGGCGGGGCCAGCGAGCAGACCTCTCCCTCGGCGGATACCATGGCTCAGACCCAGGCCCAGGCGGAAAGCAGCGCCCTGGCCAAGAAGCTGGCGGAGCAGCTTCAGGAGCAGATTGAGGATGGGGCCATTGAGATCGAGTCCCTGGGACAGCAGATCGTCATCCGCATCCGCGAAAAGGGCGCCTTCCCGGCAAACTCGGCGTTTCTGCAGCCCAAATTTCGTCCGGTGGTCGCCGCTGTGGCCGGTCTGCTGAAGGATGTGCCTGGTATCATCACCATCACAGGGCACACGGACAATGCGGTGATCAACAACGAACTCTACCGTTCCAACTGGGAGCTCTCCTCTCAGCGAGCGGTCTCTGTAGCCCATGAGATGATCACCGTGGAGGGGTTTGAGCCTCACCGCATGGAAGTGATCGGCAAGGCCAACACCCAGCCCCTGGCCAGCAACGACGAAGCCGCTGGTCGAGCCAAAAACCGACGGGTGGAGATTGCGATCACCCAAGGTAAGCCTAAACTTTCCGAAGAGATCCCGGCCGTTCAGTAACCTGAGCGGGGTCACGTCCCCCGGGACGTGACCTTGTGTCCTCTCTGCCAGTGGTTCCCCAGATGCATAAGCTCAGGTATAATGCCGCGCTTTGATTTTTTGCCCGTACAGGAAGCTCATGAAATTTATCGTTAAGCTGCATCCCGAGATCATGATTAAGAGCAAATCGGTGCGTAAGCGCTTCGGTAAGTTGCTCGAGTCCAACATTCGCAATGTGCTGCGTAAGACGGATGAGACTGTGCGGGTTCGCTTCAACTGGGATCATATCAGCGCTGCCAGCAGCAATGACGATCCGGCCAATACCGCCAAGCTGGTGGAATCTCTGAGCAACATGCCGGGCATCCACCACTTCATGGAAGTGCGCCAGTACAACTTCGAGACCCTGGACGACATCTATCAGCACGCATTGCCGGTGTTCACCGAACGCCTGCAGGGCAAGACCTTCTGTGTGCGCGCCAAGCGTCGCGGCAAACACGACTTCAACTCTCTCGAGGTGGAGCGTTATGTGGGCGGTGGCCTGAACCAGCACACCGAGGCGGCGGGTGTTCGCCTCAAGGACCCCGATGTGGTGATCGGCCTGGAGATTGAAGACGACAAGCTCTATCTGGTCCACAAGCGTCATGACGGCATGGGCGGCTTTCCCATCGCCACCCAGGAGGATGTGCTCTCCCTGATCTCCGGCGGCTTCGACTCCGGAGTCTCCAGCTTCCAGTGCATCAAGCGCGGTGCCCGTACCCATTACTGCTTCTTCAACCTCGGTGGCGCCGCCCATGAGCAGGGCGTGAAGCAGGTGGCCTACTACCTGTGGAATAAGTACGGTTCCTCCCATAAGGTGCGTTTCATCTCCATCCCGTTTGAGCCGGTGGTTGAGGAGATCCTCGAGCGCATCGACAATGGTCAGATGGGCGTGATTCTCAAACGGATGATGATGAAGGTGGCCAGTGCCGTGGCCCAGAAGTACAACATCCCCGCCCTGGTGACCGGTGAGGCCATGGGTCAGGTGTCCAGTCAGACTCTGACCAACCTCAATGTCATCGACAAGATCAGCGACACCGTGATTCTTCGCCCCCTGGTGACCTGGGACAAGCAGGAGATCATCGACGTGGCCAGGGAGATCGGTACCGAGGAGTTTGCCGCCAGCATGCCCGAGTATTGTGGGGTGATCTCGCAGAAACCGACCGTGAAGGCGGTGCTCGCCAAGATCGAGGAGGAGGAAGCCAAGTTCTCCGAGGATCTGGTGGAGCGTGTGATGGCGGAGGCCAAGATGATGGACATTCGTGATATTGCCAAAGAGGAACAGGCCAAGGTCACCGAGATGGAGACCGTGGACAGCCCCATCGACGGCGCCGTGGTACTGGATATCCGCGCCCCCGAAGAGGAGGAGCAGAGCCCGCTGCAACTGGACGGTGTCGAGGTGGTGACCCTGCCCTTCTTCAAGCTGGGCTCCCAGTTCAAGGAGCTGGACCAGCAGCGCACCTACCTGCTGTACTGTGACCGCGGCGTGATGTCCAAGTTGCAGGCCCTCTACCTCAAAGAGCAGGGTTACAGCAACATCAAGGTGTACCGCCCCTGATTGACATCCAACTATAAAAAAACCGCCGAAAGGCGGTTTTTTTATAGTTGGCGTTTGACGTTCAGCGCGACTGCAGAGCCTTCACCCTGTCCAGGTTGTCCCTGTGTGTCGGTGCCTCAATGCCCGCCTTGTCCGCCAGGGCAACCACGAAGCCACTGATCGCCTCAATCTCTGTCTGACGGCCGGCGTCCACGTCGGTGAGCATCGAGGAGCGGTTCTTTGCCGTCGCCCTGGCCACCTTGAGCCCCAGGGCCAACACCTCGTCGGCCTCCATGGAAACGCCCTGACTGGCGGCCACCTCAGCCAGCTCTTCGCTGAGCCGGGTCAGGGTGGGCAGGAACTCGGCCCGAGTCAGCTCACCATTGGGGCAGCGGTGCAGTGCCGTCAGTGGGTTGATCAGGGCGTTGACCGCCAGTTTGTGCCACAGCCTCAGCTCAATGCGGGCGTCGAGCTCAAAGCCGATGGCCGCCAAGGCGTCAGGCAAGGCATCCTGGCGGAGCAGGGGACCGGCAAAACGTTGCCCCAGCCCGGTGTGGGTCACCGCGTCTTGTCCCTGGCGCAGCCCGCCGTCGGTCAGGGTGCCCGCCCACCAGTTGTGTTCGGGGAAGCGTCTGGCCAGCGCCTGCTGAGGGCCAAGGCCATTATGCAGCAGCACTATGGGGGTCTGAGAGGAGAGCCTCGGGAGCAGAGGCGTTACCGCCTCTTGGACCTGGTAGGCTTTGGTGGTGATCAGCAGCGCCCGACAGGGCGGCATTGCCTCGGGAGTCAGGTGGCGCACCCTGTGGCGAAACGTATCACCCTCCAGGGTGGTCAGGCGGTGCTCCCGCACCCCACAGTCACAGCCTGGTCGGCCTATGATCACCACCTCGATGCCCTGCTGTGCCATCAGGCCGGCCATCAGTTGGCCGATGGCACCGCCGCCGACAAGGGCTATCGGTTCTGCCATCGCACCACCAGCATCAGCACTAGGTGAAACATCAGGGCGCCGGCCATGTCCGCCAGGAAATCCATGGGGTCCGCCTGCCGGTAGGGCAGCCTGGATTGCACCAGTTCCACCAGCCCGGCGTAACCGGCCAGCACCAGCAGCTGCTGCCAGCGGGGCCAGTCGAAGGCCAGGTGCAGCATCATCGCCAGGGCGGCGAAACCAAACAGGTGCCCCAGCTTGTCGGTATGGGCGATGGGCTGAGGGTAGCTGGGTTTGCCAAACAGCAGGTAGGAGAAGGCCGCCAGCATAATCAGCAGGCTGAATCTGAACCAGAGCCGCTGCTGCGGGTTGGGAGAGGTCAAAATCATCATGGCAGCAATGATAGCCGTCCGGAGGCCGCCAGGCCATGACCAATTGCCCCTTTTGGCCCATTGCGCCTTGCGGTGGCGGCGACTGAGAGTAAACTCCTTGGCATCAACAGATTTGGCCGACAGAGGCTTTTCAGGAGATTCAGATGCCCTCATTCGACATAGTGTCCGAGGTAAATGCCGTAGAGCTGCGCAACTCTGTGGACAACGCCAGCCGTGAGCTGACCAATCGTTTCGATTTCCGCGGTGTGGAAGCCAGCTTCTCCCTGGCGGAGATGGTGGTGACCATGAAGACCGAGTCCGATTTCCAGCTCAAGCAGATGGAGGACATCCTGCGCGGTGCCCTGGCGGCCCGTAAGGTGGACACCAGCGCCATGGAGGTGGATGAGAAAGCCCTGCACAGCGGCAAGACTTTCTCCCGCAACGTCAAGTTCAAGCAGGGGATTGAGCAGCCCACCGCCAAGAAGCTGGTGAAGATGATCAAAGACAGCAAGCTGAAGGTGCAGGCTCAGATCCAGGGGGACAAACTGAGGATCACCGGCAAGAAGCGTGACGACCTGCAGGCGGTAATGGTCCTGGTGCGTGAGGCGGAGCTGGGGCAGCCGTTCCAGTTCGAGAACTTTAGGGAATAGAGGCTGACCTAGCTGGCGGGAGGTCGTCGTGTGGCTTTAGTCATCACGCGTTGACAACTTCGAAAACTTCCGCGACTAGTTGCCCTGGCTTACGACGGGCTGCGCAGCCGGCTCTGACCTCAGGTGGCCTGAAATCTCGTGCGGGGGCGTGTCAGCCGATCCAACACGGGACGACTAGGGGCGACCGTTTTTAGAGGTGGCACAGCAATCGCGACCTTGCTGAATCGGCGGGCAGGGAACGTTGCCATAGGAGCAAAATACGCAGCAGTGACCGGGCAGGGGACGCAGCAGCTGGCCGCAGCTTCGGCACTCATAAAACCACTGGCAGGCATCGGTGGGCATCGACTCGGTGCGTTGATGCCCACAGTAGGGGCAGCTGAGGGTGGATTCCAGCACCAGCGGCATGGCTTACACCGGCTGCTCGATAGTGAGCATCTGCTCCTCCAGCAGCCTGCGGGTGTACTTATGCTGTGGGTTGGCGAACACCTCTGTGGTGCGCCCCTCCTCCACCACCACGCCCCGTTTCAGGACGATCACCCGGTCGCTCATGTGCCGCACCAGGCCCAGGTCGTGGGACATCAGGATGTAGCTCAGCCCCAGCTTCTGCTGCAGCTCCAGCAGCAGATTGACACACTGGGCCCTCAGAGAGGAGTCCAGTCCGGACAGCGCCTCATCCGAGATGATCACCTTGGGTTCCAGCATCAGTGCCCGGGCGATGGCCACCCTCTGGCGTTGACCGTGGGAGATCATATGGGGGTAGAAGTCACCGTGCTCCCGCAGCAGCCCCACCTTCTTCAGGATGCGGTTGATCGTTTGCTGACGCTCCTCCTTGTCCTGGCTGGTGTTGAACTTCAGTGGCTCCTCCAGCAGCTGGCCTATACGCTGTCGTGGGTTCAGCGAGGTGGTGGTGTCCTGGAAGATCATCCGGATCAGGCTGCAGCGGCGCTTGTGATCCATCATCTCCAGATGTTCTCCGTCGAGCAGGATCTCGCCACTGCTGCGCTGTTCGGCGCCGGCCAGGATTTTGGCCAATGTAGTACGGCCGGAGCCCGCTTCCCCGACGAAGGCCAGCGTCTCTTTGGGGTAGAGGTCGAAGGAGATCGGCTCCAGCGCGGTGTCGTACACTTTGCGAAAGCGCCGGTAACCCGCCGGGAACTTCTTGGACAGGTTCTTCACCTGCAGCAGGGGCTCGGTCATTTTCTCTCCTCCTCCGCCTGCAGCGGAAAGTGGCAGCGGAAGGCATGGCCGTTCTTGGTGGCGATCCGCGGAGGGTTCACGCATTCACGGCGGGCGTGGGGGCAGCGCGGCCCGAGACGACAGCCGATGGGCAGGTGTTGCAGCGGCGGGATCATCCCCTCCAGAGTGTTCAGTTGCCGCTTGGGCAGAACCGACATGTTGGCACTGGGGGCACTGGCGATCAGGGCCTGGGTGTAGGGGTGGCGAGGCCCTTTGATCAGGGCCTTTACCGAGCCGGATTCCATCATCTGACCACAATAGAGCACACTCAGGTTGTGGCTCCAGCGGGCCACCGAGTTGAGGTCGTGGCTGATCAGCAAGATGGCCACGCTCTTGGTCTGGTTCAACTTGGCCAGCAGGCGGTAGATCTGGGCTGCCGTTGCCGTCTCCAGCCCGGTGGTGGGCTCATCGGCGATCAGCAGCTTAGGACGGTGGGACACCGCCATGGCGATCATCACCTTCTGCGCCAGTCCCTCAGACAGTTCCCAGGGAAAGGCCCGCATCACCCGGGCGTGGTCTTTCACCCCTACCCGGTGCAGCAGGTCGATGGCCATCTCCTTGCGCGCCTTGGGGCGCTTCCACCACGACAGTTCATCGAAGTCCGGCATCGCCTCGATCAACTGGCCGCCGATGCGACTGCCGGGATCCAGGCAGGAGCCCGGCTCCTGGAAGATCATGGCGATCTCCCGCCCCATCAGCTTGCGCCTTTTGTTGATGGACATGGTCAGCAGATCTTCACCTCGCCAGCTCAGGCGGTCGGCGATGATGCGGGTGCGCTTGTCGGTGATGCCCATGATCGCCTGGGCCAGCAGGCTCTTGCCTGAGCCGGACTCGCCCACCAGGCCATGGATTTCACCCTCCTGCAGGGTCAGGCTGAACTTCTCTACTGCCACCAGCCAGCCGTGGGGCGTGTTCAGCTCAATGGTGAGGTTTCGGATGTCGAGCAGATGCATCAGCCGCGGCCCTCCAGCAGGGCCTGGCGCAGCCCCTCACCCACCACATTGGTGGCCAGAACGCTGAACAGAATTGCCATGCCCGGCATGGTCACCGTCCAGGGGGCGGTCAGCAGGTTGTCCAGCCCCTGCTCTACCATGGCACCCCACTCGGGGGAGGGGGACTGTGCTCCCAGGCCGATGAAGCCGAGGGCAGCGATATCCAGGATGGCCACGGAGAACGCCAGGGTGGTCTGCACGATCACCGGATTCCACACATTGGGCAGGATGGAGTCGTAGAACACCTGCCAGGTGCCGGCACCGTCCAGGCGGGCCGCCACCACGTACTCTTTCTGCACCTCTTCGTGAACCGCGTTGTGCACGGTGCGCACAAAGCGGGGCACCAGGGAGAGCCCCACTGCCCAGATGACGTTGTCCAGTCCGGGTCCCAGGACGGCGGCAAAGAGAATTGCCAGCACCAGGGAGGGCATGGAGAGCAGGGTGTCCAGCAGGTGGGAGAGCACACTGGCCTTCAGGCCCTTGGTCATGCCCGACAGGCTGCCAATCAGGAAGCCGCACACCAGCGAGAGCAGCACAATCACCAGGGCATAGCCAAAGGTGAGGTGGGCCCCCTGCAAAATCCGCGAGAACAGGTCCCGGCCCAGGTCGTCCGTACCCAGGAAGTGTTCCACCGATCCGGCATCGGCCCAGGAGGGGGGCACCAGCAGGGCAGAGGGGTCCTGATAGGAGGCGGAGTAGGGGGCGACGAAGGGGCCCAGCAAGCTCATGGAGAGGATCAGCATCAGCACCCACAGTCCGATCAGTGACAGGGGGTTACGGGTAAAGCTCTCCCAGATGGTCTGCCACAGGGAGGGGATCTTCTCCTCGTAGTAGATATTAACGTTGCCCATAGATCTCTTTCCGGCTGATGGGGTTGAGCGTGGTGTGGGCCACGTCAAACATGATGCTCAGGAATACGATGAACAGGGAGATGGTCAATACCCCTCCCTGCAGAGCGGTGTAGTCCCCCTGGCGCAGGGCCGCCACCAGCCAGGCACCCACGCCCGGCCAGGAGAACAGCAGCTCCACGATGATGATGGAACTGGCGATGGGACCCAGTTGCAGCGCCAGCACCCGCAGCACTGAGGACAGGGCGTTGGGCAGGGCATGGTTCATGATTAGCTTGTACCTGGAGATCCCCCGGGCTTCCAGGGCGCGGATATAGTTCTTCTCCAGCTCTTCCGCCAGGGCAAAGCGGGTAATGCGGATGATGATGGTCAGGGGCAGTACCATCACCACCGACATCGGCAGCACCAGGTGGGCCCAGGCGTCGGCCATGGCGGCCCCCCGCGAGGGGCCGTCGGAGAGGAAGATGTCCACCAGCAGTAGGCCACTGAAGTCGGGGATGTCGTACATCAGATTGATTCGCCCGGAGGCGGGCAGCCAGTCAAACTGGATGCCAAAGGTGATGATCTGCAGCAGCCCCAACCAGAACACCGGCAGGGAGAACCCCACCAGGGTCAGGGTCATCACCACCCGTTGTACCGTGGCGTTGCGACTCAGGGTGGCCAGCATGCCGATGGGGATGCCGACAAGCAGGGCCAGCCCAACGGAGAGCATCCCCAGCTCCAGGGTGGCGGGCAGCACTTGCAGCAGCTGTGCGGCGATGGCCTCCCCCGAATCCATGGAGACGCCGAAGTCACCGCGCAGGCGGGTGCTGACGTAGGCCACATAGCCGACGATGGGCCCGTGTTCCAGCTTGTAGGTATGGTTGATTTCAGCCAGTTCGGCGATGCTCGGGTCGCGCACACCGGACAGGTTGGCCACCTGGTCGCCGGGCAGGGCCAGGGTGACCGAGTAGACCACCGCAAACAGCATCAGGGTGGTAAGCACAAACAGGTTTATACGTCGCAGCAGGTAGCTCAGCATCAGTTTACCCTCTTAACCTGGCCAAAGCGGATGCCGCCTACGGTCGTCAGGATGGGCCCCTCCAGGTGGCGCATCCGCCCCAGGGTTCGGGTGGCGTGGGCCAGAGGCAGCAGAGGCACCTGCTGCACCAGGTGTTGCTCCAGCTGATGGTACTGGATGCGACGCATGGTCCGATCCTCATTGCTTCTGGCCTGCTGCAGCAGGGCATCAAACTCGCGGCTGCACCAGCGAGCGTGGTTGGTGCCGGAGACCAGGCCGCTGCAGCTCAGGATGGGAGTGAAGAAGTTATCAGGATCCGTGTTGTCGGCGTTCCAGCCCAAGAGTACCGAGTCGTGCTCTGCCTGACGCAACATGGTGGTAAACAGGCTCCAGTCGTAGCTTTTAATGATCACCTCGACACCAATGGCAGCAAGATCCTGCTGAATCAGTTCGGCAGTCTTGATGGCGTTAGGGTTGTAACTTCGGCCAATGGGAGGTGCCCAGATCTCCAGGCTCATGCCCGCCAGCCCCGCCTGGTTTAGCAGGGTGCGTGCCAGTTCGGGGTTGTAGGGCAGCTCGGTGGTGCCCTCCTGGTAGGCCCAGGAGATGGGGGGCAGAAGGCCGGCGCCCCGGGCGGCGGTGTTGTGGTAGACCGCCTTGAGGATCTTCTGCCGGTCTACCGCCATGGCCAGGGCCCGGCGTACCGTCAATTGATCGAAGGGGGGCTTCTGGGTATTGAACGCCCAGTAGGCTACGTTGAAGCCGGGTTGGGCTTCCAACTGCAGGTCGTCGTACTCCTGCAACAGCGAGAGCTGGCCCACCTGTGGCAGGGCGGCCACATCACAATCACCGCCAATCAGCTTGATCATCCGCCCGGTGGCGTTGGGGGTGATGTCGAAGATCAGCTGCTCCATGGCCGCGGGGCCAAGGAAGTAGCCGGGGTGGCGCTTATAACGCACAAAGCGGTTTTTCTTATACTCCACCAACTGGAAGGGGCCGGTGCCTATGGGCTGATGGTCGATCAGCTCCATCTCTCCATCCCGGTAGAGTTGCTGACCATACTCCGCCGAGAGAATGACGGCGAAGTCGGTGGCGATGTTGGTGAGGAAGGTGGCATCGGGCTGGCGCAGCTCAAATTCCACCTGGTGGTCATCCAGCCGGTGGACCGCCAGCAGGTTCTCGGCCAGTTCTATGCTCTGAAAGAAGGGGTACTGACCACCGCCCACGCTGTGATAGGGGTGATCGCTGTCGGTCATTCTGTTGAAGCTGAACAGCACATCGTCTGCGTTAAAGGGGCGATTGGGAGTGAAGCGTTCGTTGCTTTGAAACCAGACATCACGGCGAAGAGTGAAACGGTAATGGCGGCCATCTTCAGAGATCTGCCAGCTTTCGGCGAGCTCAGGCATCAGCTTGCCGCTGACGTCATCAAACCCCAGCAGCCGGTTGTAGATCTGCTTGGAGCTGGCGTCCAGGGTACTGCTGGAGGTAACCAACTGGGGGTTAAACAGCTCCGGGTTGGCCTCGGAGCAGTACACCAGTCCCTGGGTGGGGGCGGAATCGGTACGACTGCAACCCTGGGTGAGGGAGAGCAGCAGCAGCGCCGCGAGAACACGAAAGTGAGTCATTGGGTTAACTGACGTTTCTGGGATCCAGCTAGTGTATCAAAGCCAGGGACTAGGGTCACCTGACCTGGCGGGTGTTTCTCTTTTCGGTGTGAAATTTGCCCTTGAGAGCGACGTCATCCAGGCCCTTCCGGGGACCGCCCGGGATGAGCAGGTCCCAGGCCATCTGGCGGCGCCAACGCCAGACAGGTTGGGGAAGAAGGCCCAGCAAAGGTCCGCAAGCAGGCAGCTACAGCAGGTCGTACTTCTTCAAAATACCCCGCAGCTGATGGTAACTCAGTCCCAGCATCTCGGCGGTGCGCTTCTGGTTGAACTGGCTCTCCTCCAATGCCTGCTTGAGCAGGTCCACTTCGAATGACTGCACCGTCTCCTTGAAATCCAGGGGCAGCACGGGTTTGCCATTGGTTGCGCTGCTTTGCGGAGCCGCGGGCGTCGCCGGCTCCGGGGCAACAGGGGCGGTGGAGACCGGCGGCGGACTCTGCCTGTCCTGGGTCTTAACCCGCTGCTCTGGCCGCCAGGGGGACTGGAAGGGATCCAGGATGATCTGGTGCACCGGCAGGGTGTCATTGTTGTGACGGTATACGCTGCGCTCCACCACGTTCTTCAGCTCGCGAACGTTGCCGGGCCAGTGGAAATCCAGCAGGGTTTGTCTGGCCGTGCTGGTGAAACCGGGAAACATCGACATGTGCAGCTGGCGGGCCATATTGATGGCAAAATGCTCTGCCAACAGCAGGATATCTTCGGTGCGCTCTCTCAGTGGCGGTAGGGTAATGACGTCAAAGGCCAGCCTGTCCAGCAGGTCGGCACGAAACTCGCCCTGCTCCGCCAGGTCCGGAAGGTCCTCGTTGGTGGCGCAGATAAGGCGCACGTCGGTGCGGACGCTGCGGCTACCGCCCACCCGTTCAAACTCGCCATATTCGATGACCCGCAGCAGTTTTTCCTGGATCAGCCCCGAGGTGTTGGCCAGTTCATCCAGGAAAAGGCTGCCTTTATGGGCCCGTTCAAACCGCCCTTCGTGACGCTTTCCTGCGCCGGTAAAAGCGCCTGACTCATGGCCAAATAGTTCACTTTCAAGTAGATTCTCATTAAGTGCGGCGCAGTTCAGGGTGATATAGGGCTGCTCCCAACGGCTGGAAAGAAAGTGCAGTCGTTTGGCGATCAGCTCTTTGCCTGTCCCCCGTTCGCCGATGATGAGCACCGGCTTATCCAGAGGCGCTACCTGAGACACGTGGTCCAAAATACTGAGAAAGGCGTTGGATTCGCCTATCAGGTTGTCTTGTTTGCGAGAGTTGGCCATCGGTCCCTGATGTAGTGTGATTGGCTAATTGTTAGTGGATTTCATAATAGGGACTGGAAGGCTCAAAATAAAGGGATTTAAAAATTCCCTTTAATAACAGTGGTATAAAGGTCTGTGAAAAGTTGGCACGCTTCCTGTAGCACTAAGGGCAAGAGGGCCATTACAGACTTTTAGAGGAAAGAGATTATGGGTATTTTTTCAAGGTTTGCCGACATCGTAAACTCCAACATCAGCGCCCTGCTGGACAAGGCGGAAGATCCGGAGAAGATGGTTCGCCTGATCATTCAGGAGATGGAAGACACTCTGGTTGAAGTACGCTCCACCTCCGCCAAAGTACTGGCCGAGAAGAAGGAAGCGATTCGCCGCATCGAGCGTGCCGAGGCCCAGGTAGAGGATTGGGCCTCCAAGGCGGAGCTGGCCCTGAGCAAGGATCGTGAAGACCTGGCCAAGGCGGCTCTGATGGAGAAGCAGAAAGGCGCCGAGCTGGTGGACACCCTCAAGCGTGAGCTGGTCTACATCGAAGAGCAGATTGAGCGTCTGAAGCAGGAGATCAACCAGCTGCAGGACAAGCTGAATGACGCCCGCGCCCGTCAGAAGACCATCATCATGCGCAAGCAGACTGCCAGCTCCCGCCTGGACGTGAAACGCCAGCTGGATACCGGCAAGATTGACGAAGCCATGATGAAGTTCGATCAATACGAGCGTCGCGTGGAAACCCTCGAAGCGGAAGTGGAAGCCCACGAAATGATGCAGCCCAAGTCCCTGGAGGATGAGTTCGCTGCCCTGGCCGCCGAAGAGAAGATCAATGATGAACTTGAGCAGATGAAGAAGAAGCTCAAGAAGAAGAAAGACTGATTAGGGAGGAGTCGGAATGGAAGAGATCATGGGTTTACTCATTGCGCCGCTCATTATATTTCTGCTGATTGTGGCGCCCATCTGGCTCATCCTGCACTACCGGAGCAAGAAGCAACTGGCTCAGGGGTTGAGCGAGGAGGAGTATCAGCAGCTGAACCAGCTGCTGACCCGGGCGGACAAGATGAGCGAGCGTATTCAGACTCTGGAAGCGCTGCTGGACCAGGAATCACCGGAATGGAGGACCAAGCATGAAGGATAAACCACGTCAGTTGGTTCGACTGCCGGAGCAGGGCAAGGTGGCCGGGGTCTGTGCCGGTCTTGCCGAGCACTTTAATCTGGAGGTGTGGCTGGTTCGTATCGTGACTCTGTCCGCCATCCTGCTGACCGGCATCTTCAGCCTGCCCCTGCTGCTCTACATCATTGCCTGGGTGTTACTGGATAAGGGAAGTACCCGTCAGGAGACGCACCAGCCTGAGTTGAAAACCAAGGTGTGGCAGGCCGGTGATTCACCCCAGAAGGCGATGACGGAGGTCAGCACCCGTTTCCGCAACCTGGAGTTGCGTCTTCGCCGGCTGGAGAAGCACGTCACCTCCGATGCGTTCCACCTGAAGCGCGAAATCAACAATCTCTAACCTCTCGGGCTCGGTTTGGCAACCGGGCCCAACCTTCTTCTGTCCCACCAAGCAGTGATCCTATGAGTGCCATCAAACACAGGGTAAAACGTCTCACAAGCCAACTGGAAGAGGTCGCCCAGCGGGGCATGGACCGCCACATCCGCCTGGGGGTGACCGGCATCTCCGGGGCGGGAAAAACCGCCTTTATCACCGCCTTGGTCAATCAGTTGCTGCAGGCGGAGAGTCATCAACTGCCCGCCTGGCAGGTGATGGCCCAAAGCCGCTACCTGGGCGGGCGTATCGCCCCGCAGCCAGACCTGACCCTGCAGCCCTTTGATTACAATGGTGCCATCGCCTGCCTTCGGCAGGCGCAGCCGCTGTGGCCCCCTTCGACCCGCACCATCAGTGAGATTCGTCTGGCGCTGCGCTATATGCCGGACAAGGGGCTGGCGGGGCAGATAGGTCGGCCGGTCACCCTCTATCTGGACATCATCGATTATCCCGGCGAGTGGCTGCTGGATCTGCCTCTGATGCAGCAGGAGTATGAGCAGTGGTGCGATCAGATCTGGCCTCAGTTGCAGCTGCCCGCCTGGCGAGAGCTGACCGAGGCTTGGTGTGCTCGTGCCAGCAGTCTCAGCAGCGAGGCCACCGAGAGTGACATCGCCGAATTGGCTCAGGAGTACGCCAGCCTGCTGCTCTTGCTGAAACAGCAACGCGGAGCCAGCCTGCTGCAGCCGGGCCGCGCCCTGTTGCCAGGCGAGTTGGCCGGCGCTCCGGTCCTGGAATGGTTCCCGCTGCCGCCGGCGAAGCTCAACAGTCTCGGCGAGGAGTCGAGCTTGCGTCAGACCCTGGTGTCACGCTATCAGGCATACCGGGATCAGGTGGTCACCCCCTTCTTTCGGGACTATTTTGCCAGGTTGGATCGCCAGGTGGTGCTGGTGGACTGCCTCTCTGCCCTCAATCAGGGGCGGGACCAGGTGGAACAGCTGGCCCAGACTCTGCAGGCCCTGAGCCACAGCTTCCGCTACGGACCGGGCTCAGTGGTCACCCGGCTGTTCCGGCCCAAGATTGACCGGGTGCTGTTTGCCGCGACCAAGGCGGACCACCTGACGGTGGATCAGCACCACAATCTGCTGCAGTTGATGCACAGCCTGATGAAGTCATCCCGGCGCCAGCCCAGGTACTTTGGTACCCAGATGGAGACCCTGGTGCTCAGCGCCATCAACGCCACCCGCCAGGGTCAGGTGGAGCGCGACGGCCGCACCGTATCGGTGATCTCCGGCACCGATCTGAGCGGTACCAAGAGTGTTCGCTTTCCCGGTGAGGTGCCGGCAGCCCTGCCGGGCAACGGCTTCTGGCAGCAACAGGGCTTTTGCTTTCAGCCTTTCAGTCCGCCTCGATGGGATGGACAGGATGCGCTGCCCCACATGAGGCTGGATTACGCCCTGCAGTTTCTCATTGGAGACAAGATGCGATGAAACCCATTAAGGCTGCCGAAGAGTTCAGCCCCGAGCTGGAGACCGAGATACACCCCATGGAGGAGGCCGAGGCTGCTGTGGAGCCCGTCGAGGTCCTTCCCCCAAAAAGGCGTATGGGCTGGTGGGGCAGGGCAGTGTTGGCCAGCGGCGCCGCGCTGATATTGGTCGAGAGTGGCTTCACCCTGGTTCGGGCCTGGGCGCAGAGCCCCTGGCTGTTCGGTCTCTATGCGCTGTTCTTTGCCCTGGCCCTGGGAGGCTTGTTGACCCTGAGTGTCAGGGAGCTGTCCCGATTGCGCCACCTCAAGACGCGCCAAAGCCTGAGAGAGGAGCTGAATCCCCTGGTCAGCAGCGAGCAGATGGGGGCGGCCATGCCTCTGCTGGAGGGGCTGAAGCAGGAGTTGCCCGGTGCGACGCAGCGCTGGCCGGAGTTTGAACGTTGCCAGCAGCCTCACCACAGCGATGCGGAACTGCTGCAACTGGCCAACACCACCCTGGTGGCGCCCCTGGATGAACAGGCGGAGACCATCATCTATCGCTATTCCGCCCAGGCCTCGGTGATGTTGGCGGCCAGTCCCTTGGCGGTATTGGACATGGCGCTGATGTTGTGGCGCAACCAGAAGATGCTCGATGAGCTCTCCAGGCTCTATGGGGTCGAGCCCGGCTACCTTGGCCGCCTCTCCCTGGTGCGGCAGATGCTGGTGAATCTGATCTATGCCGGCGGCAGCGAACTGGTGTTGGATCTGGGGGGGCAACTGCTCACCGCCGAGCTGACCGGTAAGCTGTCCGCCCGGGTCGCCCAGGGATTGGGGGCAGGCATGCTGACCGCCCGCCTGGGCTATCAGGCCCAGGCCCTTTGCCGGCCCCTGCCGCTGATCTCCCCCAGACCCAAGTTGCTCAAGGTGCAGGGCAGGTTGCTGGGCGAACTCACCCGGTGGTCCGCCGGAGCCCTGAAACGGGCCCGGGAAACCGCCGATCGTAACAAATAATTTACATTAAACCGTGAGAGGATTTTTCCTTCAGGCTGTTGCCTTGAGGCCGCTGGATTATGGTAGGGCTATAAAAGTGCGCCCCAGATCACGAATCTGATACACATAAATCCAATTAAGGGGTGCGTATTGGGGAGTTAAGCAACATGGCTTCAAAGATGCATCCGGAGACGGCGGTGATTCACGCCGGTCACCTCCGCGAACCTCAGGGCAGTCTGGTGTCGCCCTTATATCAGTCGGCCACCTTCGTGTTCGACGACGTACAGACCGGTTCTGCCCGCTTCGCCGGGGAGCAGACCGGGCCCATCTACACCCGCCTGGGCAATCCTACGGTGGCGGAGTTCGAACGCCGCATGGCTCACCTGGAGGAGTCCGAGGGGGCCATCGCCTTTGCCAGCGGCATGGCCGCGGTCTCCGCCGTGTTCCTGGGATTGCTCAGCAGTGGCGATCACCTGATCTGCAACACCTGCCTCTACGGCTGTACCCACTCCCTGGTGAGTGAGCAGTTGCCCCGGTTTGGCATCGAGGTCACCCAGGTGGATTTCGCCGACCTGCAGGCGGTGGAGGCGGCCATCCGGCCCAACACCCGCATGCTGTTCCTGGAATCCCCGGTCAATCCGCACCTGGCGGTGTATGACCTGGCAGCGGTGGCCGGCCTGGCCAGCCGCAGGGGGCTCACCTCGGTGGTGGACAACACTTTCATGACCCCGTTGCTGCAGCGGCCCAAGAGCCTGGGCATCGACATCGTGCTGCACAGCGCCACCAAGTATCTCAACGGCCATGGCGACGTCATTGCCGGGGTGGTGTGCGCCGACGGTGAATCGCTGGAGCTGATGCGTCACCGCAGCCTTAAGGACATTGGTGGTGTGTTGTCCCCCCACGACGCCTGGCTGATCCTCCGGGGCATGAAAACCCTGGCACTGAGGATGGAGCGCCACTGCCTCAATGCCCAGACTCTGGCGGAGTTTTTGGAGGGGCACCCCGCGGTGACCCGGGTCTACTACCCTGGGCTCAAGACGCATCCGGGCTACCACCTGCTGGGCAGCCAGATGGGAGGGGCCGGAGGCGTTCTGGCGCTGGAGCTGAACGCGGACTTCGATGCGGCGGTGGCGTTTGTGAATCGCCTTAAGCTGTTCAACATCGCCGTCAGCCTCGGGGACGCGGAATCCCTGGTGCAGCATCCCGCTTCCATGACCCACGCCACCTATGACGTGGAGGACAGGGAAAAGGCCGGGATCAGCGATACCCTGATTCGCCTCTCTGCCGGACTGGAAAACGCCGAGGACCTGCTGACTGACCTGCGCCAGGCCCTGGCGCCCCTGAGCCAGAGCAGCACCCTGGAGGAGGCCCTATGAAAGGCACCAGCTATGTTGCCCGTCAACCGGATGAGCAGGGCATCATTCACTACAGCGAGGAAGAGAACCGGATCTGGAGCGAGCTGCTGGCCCGCCAGATGACCTGGCTGCCAGGGCGTGCCTGTGACCAGTATCTGGAGGGGCTGCGCAAGCTGAACCTTCCGACGGATCGCATCCCCCAGCTGGCGGAAGTGGACGCCGTACTGGAGCAGGCCACCGGTTGGCGTACCGCTCAGGTGCCGGCGCTGATCTCCTTCCAGCATTTCTTCGAGCTGCTGGCGGACAAGCAGTTTCCCGTGGCCACCTTTATTCGCAGCCGGGAGGAGTTTGACTACCTGCAGGAGCCGGACATCTTCCACGAGATCTTCGGCCATTGCCCGCTGCTGACCAACCCGGCGTTTGCCCACTTCACCCACACCTATGGCAAGCTGGGGCTGGCCGCCTCGCCCAAGGAGAGGGTCTTTCTGGCCAGGCTCTACTGGTTTACTGTGGAGTTTGGTCTGGTGCAGACCGAGCAGGGGCTGCGCATCTATGGCGGCGGCATCCTTTCCTCCCCGGGTGAGACCCGTTATGCCCTCTCGGACGAGCCTGAGCGGGTGGGCATGTCGGTGCTGGATGCCCTGCGCACTCCCTACCGCATCGACATCATGCAGCCCATCTACTATGTACTGAATCACCTGGACGACCTGTTCGACATCGCCGAACTGGATCTCATGTCCCTG
The DNA here is from genome assembly GCF_000422645.1 of Ferrimonas futtsuensis DSM 18154. Classification (GTDB taxonomy): domain Bacteria; phylum Pseudomonadota; class Gammaproteobacteria; order Enterobacterales; family Shewanellaceae; genus Ferrimonas; species Ferrimonas futtsuensis. Next base: position 12,216 of record NZ_AUGL01000029.1, on the reverse strand, counting down.
GTCAAGCAGGCCCAGGAGTTGGGGCTGCACGAGCCTAAATTTCCGCCAAAACAAAAAGTAAGCTAAGGGCTACAGGCCCTAAAGGGAAAAGCTAATGTCTGAATTGTCACAAATGAAATGCGAAGCCTGCCAGGCCGGTGCGCCCACCGTATCCGATGAAGAGCTGGCGCAGCTGATGCGGGAGATCCCCGACTGGTCCACGCCGGTGCATGACGGGGTCATGCAGCTGGAGCGGGTCTATAAGTTCAAGAACTTCAAGCTGGCCTGGGCCTTCTCCAATAAGGTGGCGGAGCTGGCGGAGGCGGAGTTCCACCACCCCGGTATCCTGCTGGAGTGGGGCAAGGTGACCGTCACCTGGTGGACCCACGCCATCAATGGCCTGCACAAAAACGATTTCATCATGGCGGCCAAAACCGACCAGCTTCTGGACTGAGCCCAGGTCCACAGTTCAGGGGGCACCAGGAGGTGCCCTTTTTCATGGCTGGATTCTCAGCAGGCAAGGTCAAAATGGATGCCAACAGCTCCGAGCTCTGCTCAAAAAATGCCCAATAAATTGTAAACAATTACTGACAGCGTAGTGCGCTCTGACGAATAGAGGTATCATGAGCCTTTATCGAACAGCAATTTAGGACCTTTTATGCGCCTGGAAGTGAGTTGTGACGACCGCATCGGGTTGGCCAGGGCGATTCTGGAAGTGCTGGAGCAGCACCAGATAAACGTCAATGCCATCGATGCTGAGAGTCAGGGCTACATCTATCTGCAGTTGCCGGATTTGAGCTTCGATGAACTCGCCGTACTGCTGCCTATCCTGCGTAAAATTGACGCGGTAAAGGATGTCCGCACCGTTCCCTTCATGCCTTCCGAGCGCGAGCATTATGCTCTGGAAACCCTGCTCAGCACTCTGCCCGACGCGGTGCTCTCCATCGACACAAAACTGAAGGTCACCATGGCCAACGACTCTGCGGTGGCGATCCTCGGCAGTGACCGCGAAGAGGTGGAGGGGCAGTTGCTCAGCAACTGGGTTCAGGGGTTCGGTTTCCAGCGCTGGCTGCAGTCCGAGGAGGTGCTTCCTCAGGCCAGTCGCGTACAGGTCCAAGGCAGTGACTATCTGGCGGAGATGTTCCCCATCCACCTGCCCGAGGCCGGCTCCGAAGGAACCTCCCTGGCCGGTGCCGTGGTGTTGCTCAAGTCCCCCTCCCGGGTAGGCAAGCAGTTCAACGCCCTGCAGCAGCAGGTGACAGGTTTCGATACCGTACTGGCCCAGAGCGATAAGATGAAGGCGTTGCTGGAGCAGGCCAGACGAATGGCCCAGTTGGAGGCTCCCCTGCTGATCAGTGGCGAGACCGGTACCGGCAAAGAGCTGATGGCCCGTGCCTGTCACGACGCCAGCCTGAGGGCGGAAAAGTCCTTCGTCGTGATCAACTGCGCTTCCCTGCCCGATGCAGTGGCGGAGAGCGAGCTGTTCGGCCTGGCGTCCGCGCCGGGTCAGCCCATCAAGAAGGGGGTGATCGAGCAGGCCAACGGCGGCACCATCTTCCTGGATGAGGTGGCGGATATGTCTGCCCAACTGCAGGTGAAGCTGCTGCGGTTCATTCAGGATGGCCGTTTCCGTCGGGTCGGGGACGACGAGGAGATCGCCGTGGATGTGCGCATCATCTGTGCCAGTCAGAAGGATCTCTCCGATCTCTGTCAACAGGGCAAGTTTCGTGAAGACCTCTACTACCGCATCAATGTGCTCAACCTGATGCTGCCGCCTCTGAGGGAGCGCCAGGCGGACATCGTTCCCCTGGCAGAACTGTTCCTGGAACACTACAGCCAGCAGTTGGGCAGCCCTTCCCGTCAGCTCTCCGGTGAGTGCCGCGAATTCATTCGCCACTACGCCTGGCCGGGCAACGTGCGCCAGCTCAAGAACGCCCTGTTCCGGGCGGTCTCAATGGCCGAGGGCATGGGAGAGATCGGCTCCGACGATCTGCGCCTGCCCGCCTGGACCGAAGGCTTTGGCTACTTCGATCAGGAGTTCGAAGGCACCCTGGAGCAAGCGGTCAAGCAGTTTGAGTCCAGCCTGCTCAGGCGGCTCTATCCAGCCTATCCCAGTACCCGTCAGTTGGCCAAGAAGCTGGGGGTGTCCCACACAGCCATCGCCAACAAGCTGCGGGAATACGGCATAGGCAAGAAGCGTAAGTAATTGATTTAATACTGCTATGTCACCCCTGTAAACCAGGGGTGACATCTTCTCCTCCCCCTCTCTTTCCTGTGATCTCTGTCACGTCCTGCCATCCTTTGTTAGCGTTTGGTTACCAGCGTGTCGGCAATTCGTTGCCGTCCACCATGGACCGTCTCACCCGAATCAGAAGGACGGCCAATAGCGATCAACAAGGGAGAAGAAAATGACCTCTATGGATTACAACCCTCTGGGGACCGATGGCTTCGAGTTTGTGGAGTACACCGCCCCCAACGCCGAGGGTATTGGCAAGCTCAAGCAACTGTTTGCCCTGCTGGGGTTCACTGAGATCGCCAAGCACCGCAGTAAGGAGGCCTGGCTCTACCGCCAGGGGGACATCAACTTCATCATCAACGCCCAGCCCCACAGCCAGTCCGCCGAGTTTGCCGCCGCCCACGGCCCCTCCGTCTGTGGCATGGCCTGGCGGGTGCAGGATGCCGGCAAGGCTATGGACCATGCCCTGGCCAACGGTGCCGAGCGTTTCGAAGGCAACATCGGTCCCATGGAGCTGAACATCCCGGCGGTGCACGGCATCGGTGACTCCACCCTCTACTTTGTCGACCGCTACGGTGACCAGAGCATCTACGACGTGGATTTCCAGTTCTATCCTGACTGGCAACAGACCCTGGCCGCCAATGACAAAGGGCTTATCGAGATCGATCATCTGACTCACAATGTGTTTCAGGGCAACATGAACAAGTGGGCCGGCTTCTACGAGCGCATCGGCAACTTCCGTGAGATCCGTTACTTCGACATCGAAGGCAAGCTCACGGGTCTGGTGAGCCGGGCCATGACCGGTCCCTGTGGCAAGATCCGCATCCCCATCAACGAATCCTCCGATGACAAGTCGCAGATTGAGGAGTACCTGAGGGAGTACAAAGGGGAGGGGATTCAGCACATCGCCCTGACCACCGAGGACATCTACCAGACCGTGGCCGATCTGCGTGCCGGTGGCATGGACTTTATGCCCACTCCGGACACCTACTATGAGAAGGTCAACGACCGGGTGGAAGGCCATGGCGAAGACGTGGACCGTCTGCGTGACCTGCGCATTCTCATCGACGGCGCGCCGATGAAAGATGGCATCCTGCTGCAGATCTTTACTCAGACCGTCATTGGCCCTGTGTTCTTCGAGATCATTCAGCGCAAGGGTAACGAGGGCTTCGGTGAGGGCAACTTCAAGGCCCTGTTCGAGTCCATCGAGGAGGATCAGATCCGCCGCGGCGTCATCTGATGCAAGTGGCTGGGACGCGTTGACCGACGCGTCCCGGGATCTGAGATTTTGCCAAGGAGGTCTCCATGAGAAAGTGGATCAGTTTCCCCCACAAGGAGGGAACCGTCTCCCGTCAGGCCCATGCGGATCTGCCCGAGGAGGCGATCTATGAGCGTGAAGCGGGCCGGGCCGGGTTTTTCGGGCCCGCGGCTCACTTCCATCACCGCCACCCGCCCACGGGCTGGAGCGAGTGGCAGGGGCCCCTGCGCCCCAGAGCCCTGGATCTGAACCGCCAGCCAGAGCGTGCGCCTGTCCCCTGGCAGGTACCGGCGTTCCTGCACAACAACCATTGCCAGATGCGTCTGTGGCATCTGGACTCCGACATGACCGAACTGATGCGCAATGCCGACGGCGATGAGCTGATGTTTGTCCATGCCGGTCGCGCCGAACTCTACTGCGACTACGGCCACATGACCCTGGAAACCGGGGACTATCTGATGATGCCCCGCTCCACCATGTGGCGCCTGGAGGTGATTGAGCCTCTGCAGCTTCTGATGATTGAAGCCACAGGTGACAGCTTCCAGCTCCCCGATAAGGGGCTGGTAGGACCCCATGCCATCTTCGACCAGGCGATGCTGGATCTGCCCCAGATCAATGACCGTTTCTTGGCACAGCAGAATGAAACGCCCTGGCGGGTCAACATCAAACGCCTGGGGGCGTTCTCTGCGGTCAGTTACCCCTTCAACCCCCTGGATGCCATAGGCTGGCATGGTGACCTGGCGCCGGTGCGCATCAACTGGCGGGACATTCGTCCCCTGATGAGTCACAGGTACCACCTTCCCCCCTCGGCCCACACCACCTTTGTGGCCAGTCGGTTCGTGGTGTGCACCTTTGTGCCCCGGCCCATCGAGAGTGATCCTGGCGCTCTCAAGGTACCCTTCTATCACAACAACGATGACTACGATGAGGTGCTCTTCTATCACGCCGGAGATTTCTTCAGCCGGGACAACATCGAGGCGGGCATGGTCACCTTCCACCCCTGTGGCTTCACCCATGGTCCACACCCCAAGGCCTTTGCCGCCGGCCAGGCCTATGCCAAGAAGTTTACCGACGAGGTGGCGGTGATGGTGGACACCAGGGATCCCCTGGAACTGTCTGAGCAGGCCCAGGCCCTGGAAAACCCCGACTATGCCAACAGCTGGCAGGTGACCGAATAAGGAACAACAGATGAAATTAGCCACCCTGAACAACGGCAGCCGCGATGGCGAGTTGATGCTGGTCAGCCGGGATCTGACCCGGGCCGTCTCCGCCGTGGAGATCGCGCCCACCCTGCAGGCTGCCCTGGACAACTGGAGCGTGGCCAGGCCTCTGCTGCAGGCCCGTTACCAGATGCTCAATGACGGTGCCCTGGGCGATGCCATCCCCTTCGAGCAGCAGGCGTGTCACTCTCCCTTGCCAAGGGCCTTTCACTGGGCCGACGGCAGTGCCTATGTGAACCATGTGGAATTGGTGCGTAAGGCGCGGGGCGCCGAGATGCCCGAATCCTTCTGGACCGATCCCCTGATCTACCAGGGGGGGTCGGACACCTTCCTGGCGCCCTATGAGCCGATCCGCATGCCCACCACCGACTGGGGGGTGGATTTCGAGTCGGAGATTGCGGTGATCACCGACGATGTCCCCATGGGCATCAGCCCTCAGGGGGCCATGGACCACATCAAATTGCTGATGCTGGTTAACGATGTGTCTCTGCGTAACCTGATCCCCGGTGAACTGGCCAAGGGGTTTGGCTTCTATCAGTCCAAGCCCTCCAGCGCCTTTTCGCCGGTGGCTGTCACCCCGGATGAGCTGGGAGAGCACTGGACGGACGGCAAGGTCAACCTGCCCCTTGTGACTCACCTCAACGGAGAGTGCTTCGGCCGCCCCGACGCCGGTGTAGACATGACCTTTAATTTCCCCACCCTGGTGGCTCACGCCGCCAAGAGTCGTCCCCTGGGCAGCGGCACCATCATCGGTTCAGGGACTGTGTCCAACTACGATCGCAGTGCCGGCTCCTCCTGTCTCGCCGAGAAGCGGATGCTGGAGATCATCGACCAGGGCAAGCCGGTGACACCATTTATGCAATTTGGTGATATCGTCAGAATTGAAATGCTTGATTCTCAGCACAATTCCATATTTGGTGCTATAGAACAAAGACTGGAAGAGTCTTAGGGAGTCCCCGTTGCCGATGCTCAAATTGTACGGATACTGGCGATCCAGCGCGGCCTACCGGGTTCGGATCGCCTGCGCCCTGAAAGGGCTGGAGTACGAGAACATCTCGGTCAACCTGGTCAACAACGGCGGAGAGCAGCTTCAGCCCTGCTATGGTGTGCTCAACCCTAACCATCTGGTGCCCACCCTCCAGGATGGGGACCTGATTCTCAATCAGTCTCTGGCGATCATCGAGTATCTGGATGAAGCCTATCCTGAACCTTCGCTGCTGCCCGATGAACCCACGCGACGTGCCCGTGCCCGTGCACTGGCTCAGAACCTGGCCATCGACTGCCACCCCCTGAACAACCTGAGGGTCCTTAAGTACCTCACCGCTGAGTTGGGGGTGACGGATCAGCAGAAGATGGCGTGGTACCACCACTGGCTCAAGACCGCCTTTGCCGGGTTTGAGCTGCAACTTGAGCAGAGTGCCGGGCTCTATTGTGTGGGAGATCAGGTCACCATGGCGGACCTGTGTCTGGTCCCCCAGGTCTACAATGCCGAACGCTTCCAGTTGCCCATGGCGGAGTACCCGCTCATCAACGGCATTGTTCACCGCTGCCGGGAGTTGAGCCCCTTCGTTCAGGCGGCGCCGGAAAACCAGCCGGATGCAGTCACCTAGATCATCAGTTAGGCTGGTTATCGAGTGCCTGGGCTGTTGACAAAAGAAAGGCCGGTATGCACCGGCCTTTTTTATATAGAAAACAGTTAGATTAGATCTAAATCGACTTGGCGCTGTCCCGCTGTTCCAGCAGGAAGTCCAGGAAGGTACGGTCTGCCTGGGTCAGGGCGCGGCCCCGTTTCCAGGCCACATGCAGATCCATAAACAGTGGCTCGGCAAAGGAGACCGCCTTGATCTGCGGATCGTTGTCCACCACCATCTTCAGCACCGTGGTGATGGCGAAGCCCTGACGGACAATGGAGCGAATCAGCTCAATCAGGTTGGTTTCAAAGGCCAGTTGCGGTTCCTTGTTGTGGGCCTTGGCCATCTGGTCCATCCGCTCCCTGTGGTAGTAGCCGCGTTTGAACATCACCAGTTCATGTTCGAGGAACTCATCAAACTTGACCGACTCCTGCTCCGCCAGGGGGTGGTCCAGGGCACAGGCAACAATCATCTCCTCCTTGGTCAGAGGGATGGTTTCCAGGGTAGGCTGGGTATCTCCGTCGATAACAATGCCGATGTCAATCTCGTCCCGTTCAATCATCGACTGAATTTCGCGGGTACCAGCCTCTATCAGGGAGAGCTTGAGCTCGGGATACCTGTGGTGGAAAGCCATCAGCAGCGCAGGGAAGTAGTAGGAACCGATCATGCCCGGCAGGGCGATCTTCACCTCGCCGCGACCCAGTTGTTGCAGTCGGGTCATGGCGGACTCGGCCAGTTCGACCCGGGAGAGGATCTCCTTGGCGTGGGGCAGCAGTTCCTGCCCCTCGGCGGTCAACTGGACGCGCTTGTCCTGACGGTGCAGCAGCACCAGGCCCAGCTCAGTTTCCAGCTTCTTGATGGCGGTACTCACCGCAGGTTGAGCCACGCCCAGGATGCGTGCGGCCCGGGTGAAACTGCTTTGCTCGGCGACAGTGACGAAGTTGCGTAGTTGACGGAGGTCCATAACGGATTCTTTCTTTTTTTAAGAATTAATATAATTGATTTATTACTATGCCAAACAAATGCGCTATTACCTAACGAATTTTTAAGCGCAATTAGCAAGGATGGATCCATGACACAAAGCTCGAGTGACTTGACGCAACTATTTACCGGGATCTGTCGGCTGGAGCACGCTCTCGCCCTGATGGAATGGGATCAGGCAACCCTCTGCAGCGAGGCAGGCCAGGCCGCGAGAGGGGAGGCGATGGCGGAGCTCCATTCCGAGATTCATCGTCGTCTCAATCAGTCCTGGGTCGCCGAGGCCCTGGCGCAGGCACCCAGTGACACCGCTGAGCAGCGGAGAATGCTGACCCTGATGTCCCGGCGTCACAAGGAGGCAACTCTGTTGGATGAGGCCTTCGTCCGTCGCAAGGTCACCCTGTCGGTGGCCTGTGAAACCGCTTGGCGACGGGCCAGGGAGGAGAACCATTTTTCCTACTTTGCCGACGCCTTTACGCCTTTGTTGACGCTGCTCAAGGAGGAGGGCGTCAGGCGAGCCGAGCCCGGCGAGCCACTTTATCAGGCGTTGTTGAAGAAATTTGAACCCGACCTGAGCCTGGACGGGCTCAATGCCCTGTTCGCCCCTGTCGAGGCGCAGTTGCCTGAGCTGATTCAGCAAGCCAGTGCCCGCAGCGCACAGCGCACTGCCGAGCCTCTGCCCCGCATCGGCGTGGAGGAGCAGAAGCGGGTGGCCGAGCGCCTGGCGCATCAGTTGGGGTTTGATCCTGACGCTGGGCGCATCGATGTCAGTACCCACCCCTTTACTGCCGGGGTGCCGGGGGACATTCGCATCACCTCCAGATACGACAGGGACAACCTGCTCTCCGGTTTCTACTCGATGATCCATGAAGTGGGTCATGCCAGATTTGAACAGGGGATCGACAGCAGGTGGCACCAGACCCCCATGGCCAGAGTCCAGTCCGCCGGGCTGCATGAAGCCCAGGCTCTGGCGTTTGAGATGCAATTGGCCCGGGAACCTGAATTTCTGAAGTGGCTGTCACAGCGGCTGCAACAGGAGTGGGGAAGCCACGCCGGGTTGAGTGCGGCCAATCTTCAGGCTCATGTGCACAGGGTGACTCCTAGCTTGATCCGGGTGGAGGCGGATGAGGTGACCTATCCTGCCCATATCCTGCTGAGGCTGCGCCTGGAGCAGGCACTTCTGTCCGGGGACCTTCCCCTGAATGATCTGCCGGATGCCTGGAACCGGGGAATGGAACAGTTGCTTGGGGTGACACCGTCTAACGACAGAGAGGGGTGCCTGCAGGATATTCACTGGTGCTTCGCCGAATTTGGTTACTTCCCCAGTTATGCCCTGGGGGCCATGCTGGCGGCACAGCAGTTTGAAGGGCTAAGGCAGCAGACTGGCTGGCAGCAGCCGGTGCCGGAACGTCACCTCTGGGTGTGTGATCAGCTGTCACAGACAATCTGGCACCGAGGTGGCAGCCAGGATCTGAACCAGGCGGCTCTGGACATCAGCGGCAGCCCGCTTAGTGCCGAGCCCCTGCTGACCCATTTGCGTCGCCGCTATCTGGAGGATTAATCTCGGCGGTTTCCCCTGCCAGGCCATGGCGACTCAGACGATGGAACTGAAGGGCCGCCAGGATGCCCAGCAGGGCGCTGAGCATCAGCACCAGTCGGGTGTCGACCAGGGCCAGCAGGGCGCCCAGGATGGCGATCACCACGTTGCCCAGGCAGAACACCGTGGTCAGCAGCCCCATCAACTGCCCCTGGCCGTCGCTGCCCTGTGCCTGCTCGGACAGGTAACTGGGCACCATGGCATTGAATAGGGCGATGCCTGCGCCTGCGGCCACGAAACTGGTGATGTAGTGGCCTGAACCGTAGGGGAAGCTGGCGATGGCCAGGGCGAACAGCACCATACCCACCAGAGCCGAGGGCACCAGCCCCAACATGCGCTTGACCTTCATGGTCGCCAGAGTCGCCGTGGCGATCATCGCACTGGTAAGCAGTACCGTGGCCCAGGCGATCTGCTGACTGTCGAAGGACAGGTACTCCACCAGCCACACCGGGTAGAACTCGTAGAAGCCATTGAGCCCCAACATCAGCAGCAGATAGCAGCCAAAGAAACTGCGGTACTTGGGTTGGGTCAACAGGCTAAGGCTGCTGCCCTGTCCCGGCTTTATCCCTTTGGGGTTGTCCGCCGGCAGGGCAATCAGTATCAGCCCCAGCGCCGCTGCGCAGGCCAGGGCTGCGACCCAGAACGCCAGGCTGGCGCCCAGGGGCAGCAACATGCCGCCCACCAGGGGCCCCACCAGATAGCCGGCATAGCCCATGGCACTCAGATAAGAAAAGGCGCGGGTGCGGTCGATTCTGGGGTGCAGGTCTGCCGCAATGGCCCGTGCCACCGACAGATTGCCCTCAAACAGCCCGGTGAGCAATCGACTCAGGGCGAACAGGGAAAAGCTGCCCAGGCTGATGGACCAGGCGGTCAGGCCGTAACTCAATGCGGCCCCCAGCATAGTCCAGGCCAGTACCCGTTTGCGCCCCGCCCTGTCGGACCAGGCACCGATGTAGTTCCCACCGATGAGAATACCCACAGGGTAGATGGCCAGAGCCCCGCCCAGAAGCAACTTGGGCGGCAGCCCCAGGAACTGTCCGACCGGGTGCCCCAGGTCCAGGAACAGGGGAGCCAGGATCGGGTAGGGCAGGGCGATGCCACTCACGCTGATCAAGGTGATCAGCAGGGTGATGCCAAAGGTGTAGTAGGGGCGAGCGTCCATCTCTCATCCATTATGTAAAGCTAATGATTTATATATTGAGGGTGATTCACCCATCTGTAAAGCCATGGCCGCAAATTTCTCTATCGGGCCTGACTTGGCGCCGGTCACAGGATAAGGTAGTGGCCGCCTGAGCTCGGGTAGACCTCGGGCAGAGAAAAATAACCAGTAGGAGAAGTCATGTCCCGCCCCCTCGCTGCCAGAGTGCCCAATGCTCTGGTCTTGCTCAGTTTCCTCGCGATCCTTGCCTGGTTGGCCACCCTGGTGGTGCCGGCCGGGATGTTTGATGTTCACCAGGTGGGTGATCGTACCCTGTTGGTGGAGGGCAGTTTCCGTTACGCTGAGGAGCCCCTGGCCATGCCCTGGTTCTCCGAAGAGGGGGGCTCCGGCCTGACCAACGTACTCTTTGAAGGCCTGGTCTCCGGCTCCAAATGGGGCAGCGCCATCGGCATCATTGCCTTCCTGCTGGTGATCGGCGGGGCCTTTGGCATCATCATGGCCACAGGCGCCATGGACAGGGCCATCGTCTCCATGATCCACCGCTCGGCGCGCTATCAGGATTTGATGCCCCCGATTCTGTTTCTGCTCTTCTCCCTGGGGGGCGCCATCTTTGGCATGGGGGAGGAGGCGGTGGCCTTCTGCGTCATCCTGGTGCCTATGATGGTGCGCCTGGGCTACGACAGTCTATCCGCGGTGTGTTGCTCCTATGTGGCGACTCAGGTGGGTTTCGGCACCAGCTGGATGAATCCGTTCAGTGTGGCCATTGCCCAGGGGATCGCCGGAGTGCCCGTGCTCTCTGGTGCCCCACTGCGAATGGCGATCTGGTCACTCTTTACCCTTGCTGGCATGCTCTATCTCTACCGCTATGGTCGCCGTATCCGCCGTCAGCCCGAGCTGTCTCCCAGCTACTCATCAGATCAGTATTGGCGTGATCGAAGTGATCAAGGCAACCAGGCCGAGTCCATGGACAATCTGGATAAGGGGATCATTCTGGCTCTGGTGCTGGGCCTGGTCTGGGTCACCTGGGGGGTCATCACCAAGGGGTACTACATCCCGCAGATCGCCGCCCAGTTCATGGTGATCGGCCTGATCATCGGCATCATGGCGCGCCTAGGTGGCCGTTTTACCTCCCTCAATCAACTGGGTGACCAGTTTACCCATGGCGCCGCCATCCTGATGCCGGCGATTCTGGTGGTGGCCCTGGCGAAAGGCATCATCCTGCTCCTTGGGGGGGATAACCCGGCACAGCCCTCGATCCTGAACTCGTTGCTGTACAGCGCAGGCAACGCCTTCGAAGGGCTGGGCACTCAAGCTGCCGCCGTGGTGATGTTCTGGTTCCAGTCGCTGTTCAACGTACTGGTCTCTTCTGGAAGTGGTCAGGCAGCCTTGACCATGCCATTGATGGCGCCTCTTGCCGATATGCTGCAGGTGACTCGCCAGGTGGCAGTATTGGCATTTCAGTTGGGGGATGGCCTGACCAACATCATCATTCCAACCTCTGCCAGCCTGGTGGGGTGCCTGGGTGTGGCCAGATTGGAGTGGCCGCTGTGGGTCGGCTTTATCTGGCGCTTCACCCTGATGATGATGGCAATGGCCACCCTGGTGATGGTGATAGCAACGGTTGTGGGCTATCAGTAAACAACCGGCCCTTGGGGGGCAAGCACTGTGGCTGCCCCCCTGATCGTTCGCGCATTCCTTGCAGGGAGGAGCCTATTGCTCTTCTCCTAGAAGGTGGGCAATCTCATCGGTGGGGATCAGATCCAGGTGCCCCCCTTCATCGAAACACCACCCTTTGATGTACCCCATCGCCTTCATTCGCTCGAAGTTGTCGATAATCACGCCGGCTTCCCGATCGGCGGACGTGGAATCTAGCCCCTGAACATGACGCAGGTACTCCGCAATGCTGCTCCTGGAGGCTGATTGAGAAATATCGGCCATCGTCACTCTCCTATGCTCTTGGTATAAACCTAGTACGAAGAGTGCAGATCGCCAGATGATTTTTAATGGGGGCAGGTGTGGATTGACTTCAAAACGGAGAAACAAAAAAAGCGAGTCCGAAGACTCGCTTTTCTTTTAAGGTGGTGGGCGATACCGGGCTTGAACCAGTGACCCCCTGCTTGTAAGGCAGGTGCTCTCCCAACTGAGCTAATCGCCCACA
>NZ_AUGL01000028.1 GCF_000422645.1 Ferrimonas futtsuensis DSM 18154 | reverse complement strand
TGCCACGGCTTGATAACTCCGCTGACTCGCAACAACCTCACCAATGGCGGTTGAATTGCCTGGACTTCGACTCTGTTACCAGCCTCGTCAGTCAGGAGGTTCATAATTAACGGAGCGATACCAGCACTTCAGGATCACGACAATCCCTATGGCCTATAAGATTCTCTGTGTACGCTTCACCCAGATTGTTCGATTGGTTGTGGCTGCGCCACTGAAAAGCATCGGCTAATCCCTATCTCCGCCTTGGGCGCAACACTCGATACGGGTGACTGGTTAGGCCTTACCCGACGGGGACTTTCACCCCGCAAGATGCATCAAGCTTCGCTTGACGCACTAACAGCTTATTATGCGGCGACTTGCCGCCTATCACTCATTAAAATCTCGCCGCCTATCCACAAATGGTGAGATTACCGGCTTCCATCATAATCATCTTAACATCAGAGGCTTAGCGATCATCTGCCCCCTTTTCCTGAAAGGCAGTTTTGAGCGTAAGGCGGATCTTGCTTGCGGAAAGGCGGATTTGACCTATAACTGTATATTTATACAGTTATCAAGGGCCATCAATGACATCTCCATTTCTTCAGCATCTGGCCGAGAGGATGCGCGTCATGCGATACCGTGAAAACACGGTACGCACCTACTCGCTCTGGATAAGGCGATACATCAACTTCTGTGGTCAGAAACATCCCTCTGAATTGGGCCACTGCGAGGCTGAGCGGTTCCTGTCCTACCTGGCTACCCAGTGCAATCTGTCGCCCAGTACCCAGGCCATCGCTCTTAATGCGCTGGTGTTTCTCTATAAGGAGATCGTCAATCAGCCACTGGCACTGACATTGGAGTTCCAGCGTTCCCAGCGCCAGCCCAAACTGCCGGTGGTTCTCACCCAGTCAGAGGTGTCCGCCCTCCTGGCCAGCGCAGTGCCTCGCTACAGATTGGCCATGCAGCTGATGTATGGCAGTGGTCTTCGCAAGAGTGAGACCTACCGCTTGAGAGTCAAAGACCTCGACTTTGATTATTCCGGTATCCAGATCTGGGACAGCAAGGGTGGTAAACATCGCCGTGTGACGTTAGCCAGGGAGTTGTTCGACGCCCTGAGGTGCCAGATTTCCCGAGTACAGCATCTGCTGCAACAGGATCTACAGCATCCGGAGTATTGTGGCGTCAACATGCCATTTGCGCTGGAACGTAAGTTTCCAAACGGCCCATTTGAACTGGGTTGGCAGTTCCTGTTTCCATCAGAGGTACTGTCCCATGATCCGGCCGGTGGCGCATTACGGCGGCATCATTTCCACCCTTCCTGCCTTCGAAAGGCGGTGAAGATGGCAGCAAGAAAAGCCAAAATCACCAAACAGGTGACCTGCCATACGCTGCGCCACTCCTTCGCCACCCATCTTCTACAGAGGGGCACCGACATTCGCACCATACAGGCACAATTGGGACATCGGGATTTGAGGACCACACAAATCTACACCCATGTATTGCAGATGGGGGCGGATGGTGTTCAGAGCCCGCTGAGTCATTTAGGCCACAGCGGTAACAATGTTAGTGAGTGCAAACCTATATGCCATTGAAAACATTAGATTAACACTTGTACAACCTATTGGATTCAGACATAGCTCCGCCGATTCGGCGACCTAGTCAAAGGTGCTGAAAACTAAGGGATTAGTCGATTTGTAAGAGGCTACTCTACCCCAGCCATCAGAGTTAAACAATTTTCCAGATCAAACTCTGGAGTCAAGTGAGGAGATTCGTGAGGATGGCGACCCCCTAGGTGGCCCGCCCCCCTGGATTGCTGCCAGTGTTACGACTCATTGGCCAGCCCAGAAAATAGCAGAGCTGAGGGTTTAGTTGCTTGCCAATCTGTTTGGAACAAGTTTTTGATTCAGGCCAACTGCCGCCTGTTACCATCGGGCGACATTATTCCACCCGCTGAGCATCAATATTAAAACCACAACAAAAAAGGCACCCCTCCCGTCAGAAGACGAATATACAGAAGGGATGCCATGGCCTTAAGAACGGCGAGCCTGTATTTCAAATTTTTCTGAAATACAGTGACGGCGACATTGGGATGAGATGAATTCCGGAGCCGAAACTCCAGCCTACGCCGCCGTCGTGCTTACCTTTACTTCTTAAGCTCGTGTGGCCACTCTTTCTCTACTCGCTCAGAGATAAACTTGGCCTTATCAGTTTTCATCTTCTCCAGGTCGAGACCCGCCAGAGGTTGTGCCTCAGCTTTGGTGTCTACCGCGGTAATGTCGAAGACATAGTCCGGGGCATACTTCGCCAGCAGGGCATCCGCCTCTACCAGGGCTGCATCGATGATGCCGTTGGATTTCTCCAGCAAGCGAACCGCTTCTGCCTTGTTGTGGGCGTGGATGCCGTGAGATGCAGTGGCGCTGTCCCAGAACCATTGAGCGTTACGGATCTTGGTCAGCAGGCTGTTCATCTCGCCGGCCAGTTCATTACCCGCCTTCAGCGCGCCTTCGTAGCTGGCTTTCGCCTCACCGATGGTCTTGCCCTCTTTGAGGCCCTCTACACCGTTGGCGGACCAGATGGCCTGGGCCTTGAAGTGCAGCTCGGTCAGGCGAGCATCGGTGCCATTGGCGCCAAAGCGCAGAGCCTTAATCTCGTCCTTGCGACCACTGAGGATGGTCTCGAAGGTGTCGGGGTTGTGGCAACCCTGACAGCTGCTGGGCAGCCTGGCCGCATCGAAGCGAACGTTGTGGTTAGAGTACTCCACCCCGTCGTCGTTGGTAGACTTGGGCATGTGACAGGTAACACAGCTGAAGTCCAGGTGGCCAGACATCACGTGGCTGGTGCGGTCTGCCAGGTTCTCGTACTCGGGGTGCTGGGTCTTCAGGCTAGGCGCGCCGGAGATGGCATTGGTCCAGTCCTTGAAGCCGATGGAATCGAAGTAAGCCAGCTGAGCTTCGGCGGAAAAGCCGTCATACAGGCCATCGTCGCCGGCGTAACCCGCCTGTGAGGCGTAGTCAGTCTTCACACCGGGCACCCAGAAGTCCCAGGGGTATTTCACCTTCTTGTGGTCGGTGCCATCGAAGTAGTATTCGACGTGACACTGGGCACACACCTGGCTACCCTGCTCTGTGGCATCCTGAGCACCGAAGGTAAGACCTACAGTGGTCATGGCCCGCTCGGTATAGGGGCGGGACAGGCGCAGCTGATCTTCACCCAGCTCGTGACAGTCGGCACAACCAATGGTGTTGGCCATCTCATGACCCCAGGTGGACCAGGAGTTGTCGGTGAAGTTGGCTTCGCCAATCTCATCGTACATTCTGGCCAGGTCCGGAGATTTACAGGACCAGCAACTGGCCGCCATGGCTTCGCCCTGAACAACGCCGTCGACGATCATGGGGCTGCCGGTGCGCAGCGAGGAGATCACATCCGTCAGCGCAAAGTGGTGACCGCGAGCGCGGTTGTAGTCTTTGGCAAAGCCATAGCCCGCCCAGGTCACGACCAGGTTGGGGTTCTCTTCCAGAAGATCAGTAACTCCCTCATCCGGAGTGTTTTCTTCGGTCTTGGCCCAGGAGGCGTGCTGATCCGGGAAGCTTTCGGCCCAGTTATCGCTGTTGTAGAAATCAACGGCGCCTGTTGGGGGAATCATTTCACAGGTGTTGGTGTCAGTGTTCAGTACTGTGCCCTCACCGCACTCCACCGCTGGTGGTGGCTCTACGGGAACCACTTCGCACACATTGGTTTCGGTGTTAAGGACAGAGCCCTCCCCACATTCAACGTTTACGACCGTGGTATCATCATCATCACAACCGACGAGCACCGCCGATACGGCAACTGCAACAAGCAACTTATTAATTTTCATCATTTCCCTCTGAAAACTTTTTTAGAGTGTGTTGCAACGGGCCCATTGCGTTAAAGATTTAATCACCGCGATTAATAAAACGGCAATCCCAGATCTTTGCGATTATTTAAAAATGTGAACAAGATATTGCCAAATACCCCTTTGGTAGTACCCATAAAGAGGTAGAGGGGTATTGATCAAATAAACAAACACCATTCGACAATATTTTATACTTCCCACCAATAAAATCGCGCGGGAATCAATCTATCCAAAAAACAAATTTGGCCGGGTAAAACCAATCCAATATATGAATCATTTATAATTGGCCAATGTTCTAACCATAGATAAAATAATAATATAAGGCTCGACGAACATGATTTAAATCATTTCTCTGGCGCGTGCAATTTATCAGAAATAACCACAAAGTGTTCGACCTGAACAATGAGGTTATTCGACACTGTTGGCAAAAAAGGAAAAGTCATTACAACGGCAGGCGATGAGCGGGCAGACGACCCCGCTCGGTGCCTGTCAGGTTATCGCTACCCGGCAATCAGGCTTTAGAGGTGAACCTCCACGGCCGTCCGGTCCCGCTTGGGCAGCGAGCGCACGACCAGGGCGTGGGAGTTGTCGATCATCCGCTCTATTTCGCCATTGGGAATGGATCCGTCCAGAATCACCGTGTTCCAGTGCTTCTTGTTCATGTGATACCCGGGAATTACCGCATCGAAGATGTCTCTCAGTGCCAGGGCTTCATCGGGGTCACATTTGAGGTTCATCCAGTAATGACGCCTATCCTGGCCAAGTGCCAGGGTGGCGAACATCTTGCCCTTTACCTTAAATACCGCCACCTCTGGCCCGAAAGGGGTATCCAGTAAGCAGCAGGGGCGTGCCAGCAGGTAGGATTTGACCTGTTGTTGGTCCATGATCACCTCCGCTGTGGTTAGGAAAGGTTTTGCTGATGGCGACGGATCGCAGCCACCACTTCATCTGGGTTATCGGTACCCAGGCGAATTATCTTACCGCAATGCAGCCTGAGTTCGACGGCATAGTGACCCGAGACCTGGTATACCCAGCCACTGCGCCCCAGATGAACCGGCCATCGGCCATCTTCACTTCGTGCGATCACCGATACCTGGTCAATTTCTGATAGAGAGAGTTGCCGACGCCACACCCGGGGGCCGAAGTACCAGCGAACGAAAGCGGGATGCACTTCGATGGTCAGGGAGCTGAGCATGGCTCCAACCATGAGTACCAGAGTAGAAAGCAGCAGAACCGGTAAGCTGTCACAGCCTGCCCACCACAGGGTGATCAACAGGGCGGTGAGCCCCGACACCATCATGCCGCTGAATTGAGTCCGTCGATATAGTGCGCCCACACACTGCTCTCCCTGAGACTGACGCCAATCTCCATGCTAGAGAAAGGATCGAACCTCAATCTTGATCCTGAGCAGAATCTGAGGCGCTTTATCGAACATTTATCGATTTTAGCCCTGCTAAAGTGTGCGAAAAGCAGATATTGCCGTCCCTGACACCAAAAGAACGGGCACAAGCACACGCAAGGCTAAAGAGGCGCATCAGCCGCTGAGGCCCACCTCCATCGCCCTGACCACCTGGCGAAGCTGTGCCGCTTCCATGATGTAGGGAGGCATGATGTACACCAGACGGCCGAAGGGGCGGATCCAGACGCCCTGCTCCACAAACACCTTCTGAATCTCGGCAACGTTCACCGGTTCATGGGTTTCCACCACCCCGATGGCGCCAAGCCAGCGCACCGATTTCACCTTCTCCAGCTGCGCCAGAGGCGGCAAAAGCTCCGCCAGTTGCGTTTCAATCTGCGCCACCTGGTTTTGCCAGTGCCCTTCGCCAATCAGCGTCAGGCTGGCGTTGGCCACGGCGCAGGCCAGGGGGTTACCCATAAAGGTGGGGCCATGCATGAAGCACCCCGCCGCACCGGAGCAGACGGTATCGGCCACATGCTTGGTGGTCAGGGTCGCCGCCAGGGTCATGTAGCCTCCGGTCAGCGCCTTGCCCAGACAGAGGATGTCCGGGCTGATGCCCGCATGCTCGCAGGCAAACAGCTTGCCGGTGCGGCCAAAGCCGGTGGCAATCTCATCGCAGATCAGCAACACCCCATGCTGGTCACACAGCTGGCGCACCAGCCGCAGGAACTCGGGATGATAGAAGCGCATCCCCCCGGCCCCCTGGACTATGGGCTCAAGAATGACCGCCGCCAGCTGTTGATGATTGGCCATAAACTTGCTGTGGAAGTCGCTGAAGTCGTTCGGGTTCCAGGGGTCGAAGAAGCCGCCTTCGGGAGAGTCGGCAAAGATGTGCTCCGGCAGAAACCCCTTATAGAGGCTGTGCATGGAGTTATCCGGATCGGTCACCGACATGGCGGCAAAGGTGTCGCCATGGTAGCCGTGGCGCAGAGTCAGGAACTTGGCCCGACGCTCGCCTATGGCGGCCCAGTACTGCAGGGCCATCTTCAGTGCCACTTCCACCGACACCGAACCCGAATCTGCCAGGAACACCTTCTCCAGAGGCTCAGGCGTCATCGCCACCAACTTGCGACACAGCTCCACCGCCGGTTTATGGGTGATGCCACCAAACATCACGTGGGACATCTGCTCCAGTTGGGCGGCGGCGGCCTGGTTCAGCTCAGGGTGGTTGTAGCCGTGGATGGCCGACCACCAGGAGGACATGCCATCGATCAGCCGTCGCCCATCCTCCAGGGTCAGCTCCACCCCGTCGGCGCGGGTCACCGGGTAACAGGGCAAGGGGTCCAGTGTGGAGGTGTAGGGGTGCCAGACATGGTCTTGGTCAAACTGAATGTCGATGGTCATTTTTTAGTCAATAGTCAATGGTTAAACCTGTTGTTGGTTGACAGTCTATCGACTTGGATTAGACTAGCCAAGCATTTACCTATAACCACATACAGATTGGGGAGCCGCCGTGGAGCTGCGACATAACTGGACCCGGGAAGAGGTCGACACCCTGTTTAACCTGCCTTTTATGGAACTGATGTTCCAGGCACAACAGGTGCACCGCCAATATCACGATCCCAAAAAGGTGCAGGTCAGCACCCTGCTCTCCATCAAGACCGGCGCCTGCCCTGAGGACTGCAAATACTGTCCTCAGAGTGCCCACTACCGCACCGACATCGACAAGGAGCGGCTGATGGAGGTGGAGCAGGTGCTGGAGTCTGCCCGCAAGGCCAAGGCCGCCGGGTCTCAGCGCTTCTGTATGGGTGCCGCCTGGAAAAACCCCAAAGAGCGCGACATGCCCTACCTGGTGGAGATGATCCGCGGCGTCAAGGATATGGGCATGGAAACCTGTATGACCCTGGGGATGCTGGATGCCCACCAGGCCAAAGAGCTGGCCGACGCCGGTCTGGATTACTACAACCACAACCTGGACACCTCCAGGGAGTACTACGGCAACATCATCACCACCCGCACCTATCAGGACCGGCTGGATACCCTCTCCCACGTCCGTGACGCCGGCATGAAGGTGTGCTCCGGCGGCATCATCGGCATGGGCGAAAGCGCCGACGACCGGTTTGGCCTGCTGGTGGAGCTGGCCAACCTGCCCACTCACCCGGAAAGTGTGCCCATTAACATGCTGGTGAAGGTGAAAGGCACCCCGATGGAGGAAGCCGAAGATGTGGAGGCGTTTGACTTCGTTCGTCTGATAGCCATCGCCAGAATCATGATGCCCCAGTCCGCAGTGCGCCTGTCCGCCGGCCGGGAGAACATGAATGAACAGATGCAGGCCCTGTGCTTTATGGCCGGTGCCAACTCGGTGTTCTACGGCTGCAAGCTGCTGACCACCCCCAATCCGTCCGAAGACAAGGATCTGCTGCTGTTCAACAAGCTCGGCATCAACTCGGAACAGAAGTCCCAGCGCCCCGACGTAGCCGAAGCAGACGCCCTGATGGCCCGGGTCAGCCACAACATCGCCTCCCGCCCCAGCGATGAGGATCTGTTCTACGATGCCAGCCGCTGATCCGCTCAAGGCGCGCATCCGTCAGGCCCTGGCCGACAGGCACTCTCAGGGTCTGCTACGCCACCGCCAGCCGGTTCAAAGGCAGGAGGGGGCGATGATAAAGGTGGATGGTAGGCTCTACCACCACTTCTGCGGCAACGACTACCTGGGCCTGGCCGAGTGCGACAGCATTCGCATCGCCTGGCAGGATGGTCTGCGCCGCTTTGGTGCCGGTAGCGGCGCCTCTCCGCTGGTCACCGGCCATCACCAGGCCCATCATGAGCTGGAGCAGCAGCTGTGTGACTGGCTGGGTTTCGAGTCCGCCCTGCTGTTCTCCAGTGGCTTTGCCGCCAATCAGGCGGTGATCCACGCCCTGATGCAAAAAGGTGACCTGTTGCTTCAGGACAGACTCAATCACGCTTCCCTTCAGGAGGCGGGGCATCTGTCTCCGGCTACCCTGAAGCGCTTCGCCCACAACGACAGCGCCGATCTGGCTCGCCGCCTCGAAGCCGCGCCCAGAGGCTGCCCCAAGCTGGTGGTCACCGAAGGGGTATTCAGCATGGATGGGGATCAGGCGCCACTGGCCGAGATGCGTCAGCTGTGCGATGACCACGGTGCCTGGCTGATGGTGGACGACGCCCACGGCTGCGGCGTATTGGGGCCACAAGGGCGCGGCAGCTGTGCCGCTGACCAGATTCAGCCGGATATCCTGGTGGTCACCTTCGGCAAGGCGTTTGGCTGTAGTGGCGCCGCGGTGCTGTGCCGCGGTGACCTGGCCCAGTATCTGACCCAGTTTGCCCGTCACCTGGTCTACTCCACCGCCCTGCCCCCGGCCCAGGCCTGTGCCCTGACCGAAGCGGTACGCCAGATTCAGAATCAACAATGGCGACGTGAGCGCTTGCACACCCTGTCAAACCTGCTGACCGCCAACCTGGGCACCCAGGTGCCCCTGATGAGTACCGCCACTGCCATCAAACCACTGATGGTAGGAGAGAGCCAGCGTGCCCTGGACCTGTCCGCTCAGCTAAAAGAGAGAGGCTTCTGGATCAGTGCCATCCGCCCACCTACGGTGCCCGCCGGTCAGGCCAGATTGCGGTTGACCCTGAGCGCCGAGCACAGCGAACAGCAGATTTTGGCACTGGCAGACGCCCTGAATGAGGTGTGGCATGCAGCCGAAACCGAGTAAGGCCCTGGAGCCACACGATAAGGACGCCATCGGCCGCACCTTTGGCCGCGCCGCCGCCAGCTATGACAGCCATGCCCAGCTGCAACGCCTGGTGGGCGAGCGCCTGCTTACCCTGGCCGGACCGCTGCCATTGGGCAGGGTGCTGGACCTGGGCTGCGGCAGCGGCCATTTCACCGAAAAACTGGCCGGTCAGGGGCATCAACTGATCGCCCTGGATCTGGCCTCCCCCATGCTTGAGCACACCCGCCTGCGCTGCCCCGAAGTCCTGTGCCTGCAGGGCGACGCCGACGCCCTTCCCCTGGGCAGCGACTGTGTGGACATGGTGTTCTCCAGCCTGGCCCTGCAATGGAGCCAGGACCTGACCCAGGCCCTGAGACAGCTCAGGCGCACGGTCCGTCCAGGCGGTCGCATCCTGATCAGTACCCTGGCCGACGGCTCTTTGAATGAACTGGCCCAGGCTTGGAATCAGGTGGACCGCCAACCCAGGGTCAACCGCTTTATGAGCGAGGAGGCGCTGCGCATCGCCGTCGCCTCAGCCGGACTCAATCCGGCGCAGCTGAGCTTTGACACGGTGACCCTGCATTATGACTCCGCCCTGGCGGTGATGCGCGCCCTCAAGGGGGTCGGCGCTACCCATCTGCACCAGGGTGACGGCCACAGGAGCTTAAACCGTCATACCCTGACGGCCCTTGAACAGGCCTATCAGGCCCTGGCAGCCCACCCCGGGCAACTGCCTCTGAGTTACCGTGTCTGCTACGGAGTGTTTACCCTTGACTGAGACTTTCTTCGTTGCCGGTACCGATACCGACATCGGCAAGACCCTGGCGGCCAAAGGCCTGCTTCAGGCGTTCAATGCCCTGGGCCGGCGTACCGCTGGGTACAAACCGGTGGCCGCCGGATGCCACGCCACTGCCGAGGGGCTCAGAAACAGTGATGCCCTGACCCTGCAAGGAGCCTCGTCGCTCCCCCTGGAATACCCGCAGGTTAACCCTTATGCCCTGACTCAGCCGCTGTCGCCCCACCTGGCCGCGCCCATGGACGAGGTAGAGATCGATGCCGCGGTGTTGACGCAGGGCTTGGCGCAACTGCAGGCGAAAGCGGACGTGGTGGTGGTGGAAGGAGCCGGAGGCTGGCTGGTGCCCCTGTCCCACACCGAGGGCCTCAACCAGTGGGTGATGGAACACAGACTGCCGGTGATACTGGTGGTGGGCATTCGTCTGGGCTGCCTGAATCATGCCCTGCTGAGCAAACGGGTGATCGAAGCCGATGGCCTGAAGCTGGCGGGCTGGATAGCCAACAATGTGGATCCCAATGCCGCCTGCCAGCAGGAGAACCTGGACTATCTGCGCCAGCACCTGGGGGCACCGCTGCTGGGCCGCATCCCCTATCTTCAGGAGAGCGGCGGCGACATCGGCCACTACCTGGACCTCAGCCCGTTAGGCCGGTGAGGCCGCTAACCGGCAGCCTGTCGGCGGGGATAGGGGTGCAATTCACTCAGTAGCACGTCCCGCCACAACCGGGTTTTCTGCCTGGGGTGGAAAAACCCCCAGTGTCCGATTGCGCCACCGCACTCCTTACGGGTCAGATGCATCAGGGTGACAGGGGCACGGCGGTAATCCAGGTGCAGTCTCTCCACGTTCCTGGCCGAGATCAGCTCATCGTCCTCGAAGCTGATGGCCGTGATGGGGCAGCGGACCGAGGCAAACCCCGCTCGAATCGGCTCCCCCTCCACACCCACGGCGTAGTTGGGATGTAAGCACCAGCGACGCCACTGGCGCATCACCCCGGCGGGCAGATCCCCCACCATATTGAACCGTTTTCCCGGAAAGTACCCCACCACATTGGTGACCAGAGGCGCCGCCAGATACCACAGCATCCACACCCGACGTTTCAGCCGGGGAGGCACTTCGCGCCAGTAGCCACTGCCCGCCGCAACCGTGATGATTCTGTCGAGAAGATGAGAGTTGGGCGTCATTCCTGGCAGTTGGCCTCCCAGGCTATGCCCAAGCCAGACCAGCGGATGAGCCTGATCGTGCCGATAAGCCGCGTTGATCACCGCCGAACAGTCGAAACGGCCCCAGTCGAGAATGTTGACGTGACACTGTTGCAATGGCCCCTGGCGGGACGCGCCAAGACCGTGATAATCGAAGGTGATGACCCTGAAGCCCTGTTCCACCAGCCAGTGCACCAGGGGCTTATAGTAGTCCTGGCCAACACCCAAGGCAGAGGCGAGTATCAGGGTAGCGACGGCGTCACCGTCAGGACGGTACCAACAGGTGACCACTTCATAGCCCCCTCCCGTCATCAGTGGCCGCAACTCCATCTGCATGCGGTGCTCCTTAGATCGTTTTCTTTTAAGTCACCGGATGTTAAGGCGTACCAGCGGAGTCCGGCGGGCCCTAATATACTCTCCGGCTTGAAAATTCTATATGGCTAATCTCTGAAGATCAGCCCATCTAAATCTCAATCTTCGACTCAAGCGCAGCGTCAGTCACCGGGTCTGTGGGTCGCTGCTAACCTTGCTGTTGCGGCTCAGGCTGCGGTCTTCGGGGAGTGCCCCCGCCTATCTGTTTTTGACGAGGAGTTCACCATGGCATATGTCAGTATCAACGGCGTGCAGTATGAGAAAACCCTGCTGGATATGGCTCAGGCCCATACTCAAGGAGTCGGCGAGCACCGCATCTCCAGGGATGAAGCGAAGGCATTGATCAACAGCGCCCGAGATGGCCACTCCGTTACCCCGACCGAAATGAGGACACTCAACTACATCCGCGACCACTTTGACTTTACCGACGCCGCAGCCACTGTCTGGGAGGATGAGATTGGTAAACTTTAGTCCGCTGGGGCGGGGATTTATCCCGCCCTTATCACACCATAAAAAACAGATACGCAAATCTTTTTGCTTACCCTCATCAATATAATTGATACCTGAGCGTTTCAGGCCTCATCAACCCCCGGCCCGCTCAGCCAAGCGCAAAATCGTGTGCCGCACTAGGGTCACAGCCCGATCACCCGAACCAACCACAGGCATCCATCACCCGGATAACTGATAATCTGAATTTATATCAATGGTTCCTATCATTATGATCGCCTCCGATCGCCGCCGCTCGCCTCCCCTGACCCATCCACTTCCGCAAAAAGCAAAACGGGGTTCGACCTCCATCCCAAAC
Organism: Ferrimonas futtsuensis DSM 18154; assembly: GCF_000422645.1. Lineage (GTDB taxonomy): Bacteria > Pseudomonadota > Gammaproteobacteria > Enterobacterales > Shewanellaceae > Ferrimonas > Ferrimonas futtsuensis. The sequence goes on along the minus strand of NZ_AUGL01000028.1, from coordinate 32,190 downwards.
GCCGCATTTAGGTGACCCGCGTCACCACCACCCGCCTCAGAAAGAGATCCGCATCACGCAAACCCACCCGTTCTCGCCACCGAATTTCACGACACCCGACCACCGAACTCATCAATTTCACTGATTAAACATAGGAAAAAGATCAATTTTTCTTTTACGGCGCGGCGCCGTAACGTGACGATGAACCACTGCAATATCAACCAGATGTGAACCAAGGAGCGCCATCATGTTTTTTGTGACGCCACACCCACTTAGCCATCAAGGAGGTGAACCGTGTTGACCCCAGTTCCCTCGCTGCCCAAATCCGACCCGCTTATCGCCGCCGCCGAGCGTTTTGGCCAGGGCAAGTTGGCCAATACCCGGGGCAAAACCTTTGCCCTGGCGATCATGGCCGGTTTGTACATCGGCATCGCCTTCACCTTCTACATCACCGTGGTAACCGGTGCCGTCGATCAATCCTGGGGACTGACCCGTCTGGCCGGAGGTCTGGTCTTCAGCCTGGGCCTGATCCTGGTGGTACTTTGCGGCGCGGAGCTGTTCACCAGCACCGTGCTGACCGTGGTCCCCTGGGCCAATGGCCGGGTGTCCACCGGCCAGATGCTCCGACACTGGTCTTTGGTGTTTCTGGGCAACCTGACCGGGGCGCTGACTCTGGTGGGACTGCTGATGCTGGCCAACCAGGGGGATCTGTACGGCGGCCAGTGGGGTCTGTCGGTGATGAACCTGGCCCAGCACAAACTGGAGCACAGTTTTATGCAGGCGGTCGCCCTGGGGATCCTGTGTAACTTATTGGTGTGTCTTGGGGTTTGGATGAGCTTCAGCACCAAGGATCCTCTGGGCAAGGCCCTGCTGCTGATGTTGCCTGTGGCCATGTTCGTCAGCACCGGCTTCGAGCACAGCATTGCCAACCTGTTTCTGGTGCCCCTGGGCATCGCCATCCGTCACAGCCAGGAAGCGGTCGACTGGCTGCGCCTGGGCCTGGAGCCCAGCCACTTCGCCCATTTGACCCTGGCGAGCTTTCTTAAGAACAACCTGCTGCCCGTGACCCTGGGCAACATCATCGGCGGTGCCGCCATGGTGGGCCTCGCCCACTGGTGGATTCACGGCCGCACTCAGACTCAATCCAGTTCCGTCCCTGCTCAAGGAGAAAAGATCATGATCAACACCAAACTGACCGCCGGCACCCTGTGCCACACCCTGCCCCTGACCATCGGCCCCGACACCCCCGTGACTCAGGCAGCCCAGCAACTGCTTCGCCGCGGCTGCGGTGCGGCCCTTGTGGTCGAAAACGATAAGCCTCTGGGCTTTGTCGATGACCAGGATCTGCTGCGCGCCTACTACCTGACCGAGTTTGAAGACACCGAGTTGATGCCGGTCAGTAAGGTGATGCAACCAATCCGTTTCAGCTGTGACATCAGCGAGCCCCTGACTCGACTGGCCTGCAGCCTGGCGGTCGATGAAAAGACCCTCTACCCGGTCAGTGAAGCGGGCTACCTCACCAGCTTCAACCTGGACAACCTGGAGCAACGTGCCATGAACGCCATCCCCCAGGGCAGTCAACTGGTGGTGGTCACCCGGGAAGGCCGCCTGGCCGGGGTGATTGAACGCCGTGGCGTACTGGCAGCGCTTACCGACGAGCCCTGGCAGCAAGCACCTCAGGAAACCGCCGAAGTCGCCTAACCCCAGGCGCTGGCCAAAGCTGGTGTTCCGTGCCAATCGCCTTGCATCAGCTTTTGGCCCCACTGGACCCTAGACGCCCGGGCCCTGGATGATCTGACCAGGGACTCGGGCAGCGCGCTGCGCCTTCGGGGCAGACGGCAACCACTCCAGCCCGGGGCTCTCTCAAAAGGCGTGACTCCCTCGGTGGGAGCCACAGGCCCAATGGATTGCCGTCTTTCTCGTCCAGACTATCCCCCAAGGCTCAACCGCCCCGACGAGTTGGCCACCAATTTCCTTCCCCTTGGTCGAAGAATCTGAACTATCTTTTTAGCCTGACCTAAGCCGATACACGGCCGGGCAAGGATGCCTCTCGAAGCCAGGATGGTTTTCCCCCTACAGGAAACCAGGACCGATGCCAGACAGTTCGCTGAAAGTTGTTCACGTGGTACGGCAGTTTCATCCCGGTGTCGGCGGACTGGAAAAGTTTGTCCAGGCCCTGGTGGAAGCGCAACGGGAGGCGGGCATAGAGGCATCAGTCGTGACCCTCAATCGCCTGTTTCATCAACCCAGGGTCCAGACGCTGCCTGCCACAGAGGTCGTCGAAGGGATCCCCGTCCGACGCCTTCACTATGTGGGCAGCTATAAGTACCCCATTGCCCCCGGGGTGTTGCGGGCCATCGCCCCCGCTGACCTGGTTCACGTACATGGCATCGATTTTTTCTTCGATTTTCTGGCGCTGACCCGCTCGTTGCATCGTAAGCCTCTGGTAGCCAGCACCCATGGCGGCTTCTTCCATACCCAGTTTGCCGCCCGCCTGAAGCGCGCCTACTTCCGCACCATTACCCAGCTCAGTTGCAAGGCTTACGGCCACATTCTGGCCATCAGCCAGGGCGACTATGAAACCTTCTCCCAGATCTGCCAGCCGCCGAAGTTGAAGCTGGTGGAAAACGGGGCGGACATCGACAAGTTTCGCGGCGGAGGCAGCCGTATTCCTACCCGGGGACTCATCTTCATCGGGCGCTTCTCCGACAACAAACGCCTGGACAAGCTGTTGATCGCCTTTGCCTGCCTGGCGAAGCTGGACGAGGCGTATCACCTGGACATCGCCGGGCGCGACTGGGACAACAACCTGGTGAGGCTCAGGCGTCAGATAGACAGCCTCGGGCTGCAGCAGAGGGTCAAGCTGCACCTGGGGCTGACCGATGACCAGCTCACCAGCCTGACCGGCCACAACTCCTTTGTGGTCAGTGCCTCCGAATATGAAGGCTTTGGCCAAACCTTGCTGGAGGGGATGGCCGCCGGTCTCTTCCCTCTGGCCTCGCCCATTCCCAGCTTTCAGCGGGTGGTGGACGCCACTGGGGTGGGGCAATGCCTGAGTTTTGACGACCCTGAGCTTTGGGCGCTGAAGACCCATGAGCAGGTCAATGCAGTGCTTGACGAGTACGCCGCATATCGGCGCCAGGCGACCCGTGCCTGCGGCGCCTTCTCCTTCGAGCAGTGCAGCCACACCATGATTCAAATCTACAAAGAGATGCTGGGCGGCAGGGAGCCGCCTCTGGACACCCAGGCAATGGAACGCCCCAGATAGCCCAAACACGCTAAGAGGAGTTAGCCATGCCACAACAGGTGCTGGTCACCGGCGGAGCCGGTTACATTGGATCCATACTGGTCCCCAAGCTGCTGGCGCGGGGAGACAGTGTCACCATCATCGACAAGCTGCTGTGGGGCATTGGCCCGTTGCTCTCCATCATGGGCCACCCCAATCTTCGGGTGTTTCACGCCGATGCCAGAGACGCGGTACAGCTGAGGCCCCTGGTGGACGAAGCGGATGTGATCGTCAACCTGGCGGCCATCGTCGGCTACCCCGCCTGCCAGCACCACCCCACCACGGCCAAAGAGACCAATGTCGGGATCATCGAAGCCATCGCCGGCCACCTGCGCCCGTCGCAGAAACTGATTCAGGCCTCCACCGGCTCAACCTACGGCGCCGTTGCCGGGGTCTGTACCGAAGAGACCCCGATCAATCCCCTGACCCTGTATGGCGAAACCAAGGCGGAAGCGGAGCAGCACGCCCTGAAGGTGGGTGGGGTTCCCCTGAGGTTTGCCACGGTATTCGGGGTCTCGCCCAGGATGCGTCTGGACCTGCTGGTCAACGACATCGTCCACCAGGTGGTGCATAACCGCACCTTCGTCATGTATGAGGGCCATGCACGCCGCACCTTTATTCACGCGGTGGACGCCGCCACCAGCATCCTATTTGCCATGGACCACTATGACCAGATGAGCGGACAGCCCTTCAACGTAGGGGATGAAGCCCTGAACTACACCAAGCTGGAGGTGGCTCAGCGAATTCAGGCGCAGTACGACTACTACCTGCATTGCGCCGAGTTCGGCGAGGATCTGGACAAGCGGGACTACGCCGTCAGCTATCAGAGAATCAAAGCACTGGGGTTTGGCGCCAGCGTCACCCTGGATCAGGGAATTGCCGAGCTGCTCAAGGTCTGCCCTCTGATGAAACCCTTCTCCATCTACAGGAACTTTTAGGCCATGACCACCGCACCTTTAGGAGACTGCCGATGAACCCATCCATCCCCTGGTCCCGCCCCGAAGTCGGTGATGAGGACCTGAAGGCGATCATTGGCGCCTTCGATGATGACTGGCTGACCATGGGGCCAAGGGCTGGCCAGTTTGAGGAGGCGATGGCCAATCGCCTGGCCCGGCGCCACGCCATCGCCGTCAGCAGTGGCTCTGTGGCCCTGGATATCGCCCTGCGCACCCTGGGGGTGACTCCGGGCGACGAAGTGATCGTTCCGGCCATCACCTACTTCGCCACCGCGGCAGCGGTCTCACGGGTCGGGGCCACGCCCGTCTTTGTGGACGTCTGCCCGGACAACCTCAACCTGGACCCCCAAGCCCTGAACGCCGCCCTGTCACCCAGGACCCGGGGGATCGTCTACATCGACTACGGCGGCTTGCCCGCCAACTTCCAGGCACTGAATGAACTGGCACGGCGCCACGAGCTGTTTCTGCTGCACGATGCCGCCCACTCACTGGGTGGTCTCTACCGGGGAGAGCCTCTGGGCAGCCAGGCCAACATCGCCACCATGAGCTTCCATATGGCCAAGGTGATGACCTGTGTCGAGGGGGGGATGATCTTCACCGACGACGACGAACTGGCGCACACTCTGAGGCTCTACCGCAACCAGGGGGAGTCGGACAAGTACATCCACAGCAAGCTCGGTTACAACGCCCGCATGACCGACATCTCAGCGGCCATCGGCCTGAACCAGCTTAAGCACCTGGACCGTTACCTGGCCGGACGCCGACGAGTATGTCAGGCCTATGATCATCACTTTGAACAGCTGGGCATAGAGATCCTCAGCAATCCGGAGCCAGACACCCTGGCCGCCCCCTTCCTCTACGCCATTCTGCTGGACGAGCGGGATCAAGTTGCCGCCGGCCTCAAGGAGCAGGGGATCGACACCCGCATCTGCTACCCCATGCCACTCTACCGCCAGCCTGTCTATCTGGAGGGGGAGGCGCCCAGCCGCCATCTGCCCTGCCCGGTGTCAGAGCGGATCAGCAAACGCATCCTGAACCTGCCGCTGTTCCCCAGCATGAGTGACCAGGAGATAGAGCGGGTGGTTCAGAGCGTGGACCTGCTGAACCAGGGGCCCCTTGTCAGCGGATTGTGACCCGGTATGCTGTTCCCTCCTACAGAGGGAGAGCGATCTATGGATAGGATAGACACCCTGGTGGTGGGCGCCGGGGTGATAGGACTGGCCTGCGCACGTGCCCTGGCTGCCCGGGGAGTGGAACTGTTGCTGCTGGAACAACAGCCGGCCATAGGGACGGGGATCAGCAGCCGCAACAGTGAAGTGATTCACGCCGGACTCTACTACCCCAGAGAGTGGCTCAAGACACGCCTGTGCGTCCAGGGGCGCGCCCTGCTCTACCCCTTTCTGAAGCGAACCGGGGTTGCTTACCGCCGCTGCGGCAAGCTGGTGGTGGCCACCAGCGATGCCCAGCTGACGCAGTTGCAGCGGCTGGCAAAACAAGCCGAGGCCAACGGCGTCGAGGGGATAAGCCTGCTTGGCGACGCTCAGGCCAGAGCCCTGGAGCCCCAGTTGCACTGCCATGGGGCCCTGCTGAGTCGGGAGTCCGGCATCCTGGACAGCCATCAGCTGATGCTGGCCCTGCAGGGCGAGGCGGAACACCTGGGCGCCATGTTGGCCCTCGGCTGCCAGGTGCACGCCATCCGTCCCGGTCCAGCCGGGCTGACCGTCACCACCAATCAGGGGCCGATCCTGTGCCAGAAACTGGTTCTGGCAGCTGGGCTGGCGACCCCTTCCCTGCTTGGCCGCATCCAGGGGTTGCCCTGCCAGACCCTGCCCCGGCAATACCTGGCCAAGGGCAACTACTACAAACTCTCTGGCAACGCCCCCTTCAGCCACCTCATCTACCCTGTGCCAGAGCCCGGTGGTCTGGGCGTCCACCTGACCCTGGACCTGGCGGGGAACGCCAGGTTTGGTCCGGACGTAGAGTGGTGTGACAGGGCAAGCTTTGAGGTCACTCCGGGGCTGGAGGAGCAGTTCAAACTGGCGATAGGCCGTTACTGGCCTCAGGTGGCGGGGCGCACCCTGACGCCGGATTACGCCGGGGTCCGCCCGAAGCTGTCCGGTCCCGGAGAACCCGGGGTCGATTTTGCGCTGCTCGGGCCTGCCGAGCTGGGAATCAAGGGTGTGGTGGCCCTGGCCGGCATTGAGTCACCCGGTCTCACCGCATCGCTGGCCCTGGGCGAGTGGGTGGCGACGCAGTTGCAGAGCTAGACGAGAGAGCAGAGCAGGCGGAATTGATAGTACTGGTCGAAGCGCCCCAGGTAGGCGACCTTGGCCCGCTCCCCATCGATCTCAAAGATGCGCTCATCCCCCACCTTAAAGTGGATGCGGCGACCCGCCAGCCGGGTCTCGATGCGATCCTCTAGCTCCCCCAGCACGGAAAAAGTGATGCCGTCTCCACACAGGGAGGCGCCCTTGTTCAGCGGCAGCACGAAATCGGGAAGGGTATTGATGTAGGAGAGGCGTTCTCGCTCCGCCAGCCACAGGAAGTTGCTTTCGATGGCTTGTGAGTAGTAACTGATCTGCCCCAGATCGGAGATCAGGCTCCGGCTGATGAAGTCGATGTGTTCCACCACGAGAGAGAGCTGCTGCTGATCGGCGGTCAGGGTCTTCAATCGGTCCAGTTCATCCTGCAATGCGGTGGCACTGCTGATGACGTCATCAGACACCTGCTGAACATCGGCGTTGATCAGCGCCAGGGGATGGTCTTTCTGGGATTGAGCCAGTTGCATTACGCTGATACCGAGGATGGCACCGATTAACGCCACCCCCAAGTTTCGAGCAATAAAACCAACGCTGTCCATAATAACACTCCCTGTTTCAATTACTTGTGACACTTCCGTGGTCACAGTCTCCTGATTTTGACACAGGAGAGATTTTGGGCAAGCTGCCAAGACCTCCTATGGGTGATGTATTACACAAATTTCGTCTTTGCCCCATCTCAGCAGGCAAGCAGGGCGGTCAGAACGTGGTCTCGCCACTGTCCATCTATTTTCAGGTAGTCCTTGGCATACCCCTCTCGGGTAAACCCCAACCCGGCCAGCAACTGCTCACTGCGACGGTTGTTGGGTTGGTAATTGGCCATCACCCGGTGCAGCCCCAGTTCGCCGAAGGCGAAGGCCAGCACAGGCACCAACACCTCTCGCATCACCCCCTTTCCCTGATGACGATGAGACACCGAATAACCCAAATTAGCCGCCTGGAAGGGACCAAACACCAGATTGGTGAGATTGACCACCGCCAGTATCTCCTGCTCGTCAGGCGCCAGTGCGACCAACCTCAGGGAGCGACGGTCCTCCCACTCCAGTTGCGCCACCCGAATCAGCTCCAACTGGTGGTTGAGGTGGAAGAAACTCTCGCTACGCTGGGGCTCCCAGGCTCGAAGGTGGTCGCGATTGTCCCTGTAGTAGTCCTGAATCAGAAACCCATCCTCCGCCGTTAACATGCGGATTTTGGTGCGTGATGTGGTGAGGGGGTGAAACACCGTCTAACTCCTGATGAGGGCTTTGACCAATGAGAGCGACGGCGGTCCGACGCTACTTGAATACGTCAGGGCAACCCCCATAGTCGTTGAAGGCCGGGTCCCAGCGTCGCACATCATTGGCCCGCCGCCAGCGGCTGTGGAAGAACTCCATCATACAGGGGCCGCTGGACAGCTCAATGATCAGAGTGTCGTACTCCTGAACCTGGTCATACTCGGGATAATCGCTTCCCCGGCCCCAACTCAGGCCACCGTTTTTGGCGGCCTGTGCCAGCCAGAACGCTTCCAGCGACGTCCAGCTGCCGAGGTCACCGTTCCATACTTGCCAGGGCGACATGGTTCTGTCCACCTCGCCATGGCGTCGCTCCTCCTGAGCCACAGTGCCGCTGCTCCACACACACACCACAACCAGAAACACGGCCACCAACCTGTTCATCTGCGCCTCCTCATGTTGGGCGATGAGATTCAAAAAGCCATCCCCCCCTTGGGACTGGCTCCATAATGGTTGCCTCCCGGCTCACCATCCAGGGCCATAAACACCAGCAACACGATGACCCCCAGCACCGGGATAAGGCTGATCAGCACCCACCAACCCGTGCGCCCGGTGTCGTGCAACCGCCTGACGGTCAGCGCCAGGGTCGGCAGGATCACGATGAAGGAGTAGAGGGTGCTGAAGGTGCCGGTATGGGTCTGCTCATCGACAGTGCCCAACATCAGGTCCATCAGGGCAATGGCGATGGCCACCAGAATGTTGATCAAAAAAAACATCCAGTACTCGGTGCGGCGCGACCGCCCGCTGAACTGCAGGCAACGCTGCCATGCCATCAGATACCATTTCATCCAGTCACCCTGAAGTCCTGCCCGCGTTTCTCTGAGACTGAGTTTAGCCAAAAACGATCGCCCGGCACCCAGCGTATCACTCCCTGCTCCCTGAGCAGGCCGCGGCACCCTTTAAACAGCGGCAGCGCACGCCAGTCGCGCACCCCTTTGGGGGCATCGGCGTCAAACCACAATCCGGCAAAATAGATAAAGGCATGGGGCATCAGCCGACGGACATAGAAAACCTGGGCACTGGGGCAGCGCTGAGTGGCCAGGGAAGCCCACTCATAACAATGGCCCTGGTTGATGCGTTCTGTGGAGATTCGGTGTCTGTGGCACACCCTGTTTGTTACCCACTCAAAGGCCATCCTGGCCTCCTCCATCTGGCGCCGGACCCGGTCGAATCGGACCGGGGCGGCCTCAACAACAGACTCTAGATTCAACAGCAAAATCCACTCTGATACAGAATGAGCCAATGGTCAATCATTGACCGCTCAGTAGGTTGGAACTCATTGACATCACACATGCCGCATCGCGGCCACAGGGAGGGTAAAGATCGCCTAAACTAAAAGGCCTCAAGGGAGTGAGGCTTGGCAACATGGTCCGGCGACAACAGGAGGTGTCGCATTCAGGCCGGATAATCACAATAGCGGACGTGCCCATGAAGAGGATAACCATCGCCGCCGACTGCATGAAACGCGCGGCAGATTGTCAGGCCCGAGGTGATCACTGCAACGCCGTGTGCTGGATGCAGCTCTCCATCGCCTTGCGCAAGGGGCGGGTAGAGAGCCTGCAGGAGCTGGAGAAGCTGGGTCACGCCGTGGGGGTTCTGGCACCGCAAGAACCCCAACCTCAGGCAAAAGAGGATGAGTTGAACGCTGCCCGCTATGCCAGAAAATACCTGCAGCAGATGGCCCTGAATCTGGCCAAACAACAGCCCTTCTGAGGCGACAAAGATCAAGCAGGGCGCAGACCATGGTCTGCGCCCTTTGCTGTTTCAGTCTCAAGAGCGGATTAACCGGCTTCCTGAATCGCCATCATGATCCGCTTGTCACTGATGGGGTACTTGGTCCCCAATGTCTGGGCGAAACTGGAGATGCGGTACTCTTCAATCATCCAGCGCACCTCCGCCAGCTCCGAGGACGGTGCCACCCCTTTGGGCAACTTGTTGAGCGCCCCCTGGTAGGCCTCCTGCACCTTCTGAATCTTAAGCAGGTGCAACCTGTCCCGGTTGGGGTCCACCGGCAGCTTCTCCAGTCTGCGCTCAATGCCCTGGAGGTAACGGGCCAGATCGTCCAGCCGCTGCCAGCCTGTGTCGCGGACAAAGCCCTTGTAGACCAAGCCATCGAGCTGACTCTGAATGTCCGACATGGCGAAGGCGGTCTGCAGATCCATCTTACCCTTGAGACGCTTCTTCACCTGATGGCTGAGGGTCATCACCCGCTCCACCTTGATGGCGATGGCCACCACGGTGTCACCCAGCTCGCCGCGCACCTGTTCCTTGAGCGCCTCGAAGGCATCCGCATCGCGCACCGCGTCCGGGTGGCCGTCGATCAGCTGATCCAGGCCACAGTGGATGCAGTCGTCAATCAGCAGATCCACCTTGCCAAACGGATTGAAGTACATCGCCAGCTTGGCCTTGTTGGGCAAGGATTTCTGCAGGTACTTCACCGGATTGGGTACGTTGATCAGCAGCAGTTTGCGCAGACCGGCCCGGTTGGCCATCGCCGCCCGTGACTCGTCATCGAACAGCTTGATCGCCACGCTGTCGCCGCTGTCCACCAAGGCCGGATAGGCTTTGACCTTGTAGTTGCCCTGCTTGCGTTCATAGCTTTGCGGCAGAGCGCCAAAGTCCCACTGGGTCAACCCTTCGGCCTCGATGCCCTTGTCCGCCACCTTGGCGATGGCGGTCTGCACCTGGCCCTTAAGCTGATGCTTGAGCTCATGAAGATCCCGCCCCTGGGCCAGCACCTTGCCTCTGTGATCCTCCACCTTGAAGTTGACTACCAGGTGGGTATCCAGGGCAGACAGGTCAAAGGCGTCCGGAGCCACCCGGACACCGGTCATCCTCAGCAGGTGTTTGCACAGGGCGTCGAGCAGGGGCATCTGATGAGGCTCCATCACCTGCAGCACCGCATCGGCGTAGTTGGGGGCCGGCACGAAGTTGCGCCGCATCGCCTTGGGCAGACTCTTGATCAGCCCCACCAGCTTCTCATGAAGCAGGCCGGGCACCAGATAATCGAACCCCTGCTCCTGCACCTGATTCAGCAGGGCCAGGGGAATGTGCACCGACACGCCATCATCCAGCTCTCCGGGTTCAAAGGCATAGGTCACCGGCAGAACCAGACCGTCCTGGTACCAATGATCCGGAAAGTCCAGCTGTCCGACGTGTCCGGCATCCCGTTTCATCAGCAGCGCCTTGGAGAAGTTGAGCAGCTCCTTGTCCTGGGCAGCGGCCTTGCTCCACCAGCCTCGGAACAGCTGACGCGTGTAGATCCCCTCGGGAATGCGCTCCTCGTAGAACGCCTGCAAGGTGGCATCGTCCGCCAGGATATCCCGGCGGCGGGATTTGTGTTCCAGCTCCTCCACCTCGGTAATCAGGGCCAGGTTCTCCTTGAGGAACGCCTCGTTGGACCCCAGCTGCCCCCCCACCAGCGCCTGCTGGATGAAGATATTGCGCGACTCCAACGGGTCGATGGGGCCATATTGCACCTTGCGCTTGGGCACCACTATCACCCCGAACAGGGAGACCTGTTCAAAAGCCATCACCGAGCCGGGTTTCTGTTCCCAGTGAGGTTCGGCGTAGCTGCGCTTGACCAGGTGTTCGGCCAGGGGCTCCACCCACAGGGGATCAATCTTGGCCACCATCCGGGCAAACAGCCGACTGGTCTCCACCAACTCGGCGGCCATCACCCACTTGGGGGACTTCTTCGCCAGCGCCGAACCCGGGAAGATGTGGAACTGGCTGTTGCGCGCCCCCTTGAAATGCCCCTCAGGCTCCTTGGAGCCGATGTGGGAGAGCAGGCCTGCCAGCAAGGCGCGGTGGATCTGCTCGTAACCGGCACGCTCACCTATGGTGATGCTCATATCCAGTTCAGAGAGGGAGTGACGCAGCTGACTGTAGAGATCCTGCCACTCGCGAATCCGCAGGTAGTTAAGGAAATCGGTGCGGCACATGCGGCGGAACTGGTTGGTGGACAGCTCGTTGCGCTGCGCCTTGAGGTAGTCCCACAGGTTGAGCAGGGCCACGAAATCCGACTCCTTGTCGGCGAAGCGGCGATGCTTCTCATCCGCCTGCTGCTGCTTGTCCATGGGGCGTTCGCGGGGATCCTGAATGGACAGGGCGCTGGCGATCACCATCACCTCGTGCACGCAGCCATAGGGCTTGGCCGCCAGGATCATCCTCGCAAGGCGCGGATCGATGGGCAACCGTGCCAGCTGCCGACCCAGCTTGGTCATCTTGGGCTGGTGCTTGTGCACCTCGATGGCGGAGAGCTCCTCCAGCAGGCGCATGCCGTCGTTGATGTGACGGTTGTCCGGCGGCTGTACGAAGGGGAAGGCGGCGATGTCACCCAGTCCCAGGGCCAGCATCTGCAGGATCACCGAGCCCAGGTTGGTGCGCAGGATCTCCGGATCGGTAAACTCAGGGCGGCCACTGAAGTCGTCCTCACTGTAGAGGCGGATGCAGATGCCTTCGGAGACCCGGCCACAGCGACCGGCCCTCTGGTTGGCACTGGCCTGGGATACCGGCTCGATGGGCAGTCGCTGCACCTTGGTGCGGTAGCTGTAGCGGCTGATGCGGGCGGTACCCGGGTCGATGACGTATTTGATGCCGGGCACCGTCAGCGAGGTTTCCGCCACGTTGGTGGCCAGCACGATGCGCCGCCCGGTGTGGGAGGCAAAGATCTTCGCCTGCTCCGAATGGGAGAGCCGGGCAAACAGGGGAAGGATCTCCGTATCGCGCAGATTGCGCCGCCGCAGGGCGTCGGCGGTGTCGCGGATCTCCCGCTCACCGTTCATGAAGATCAGGATATCCCCCAACCCTTCCGCACACAGTTCGTCCACCGCCAGGAAGATCCCCTCCATCTGGTCGAGATCCCGCTCATCGTCACGCACCAGCGGGCGGTAGCGCATCTCCACCGGGTAGGTGCGGCCAGACACTTCGATCACCGGGGCATCATTGAAGTGACGGGAGAAGCGATCCACATCGATGGTGGCCGAGGTGATGATCACCTTGAGATCCGGGCGCTGGGGCAGCAATTGCTTCAGGTAACCCAGGATAAAGTCGATGTTGAGACTGCGCTCGTGGGCTTCATCGATGATCAGGGTGTCGTACTGGTCCAGGCGACGGTCATGCTGAATCTCCGCCAGCAGGATACCGTCGGTCATCAGCTTCACGTAGCTGTCACCGCTGGTCTGATCGGCAAACCGCACCTTGAATCCCACGTGGTTGCCCAAGGGGCTTTGCAGCTCATCGGCGATGCGGCTGGCCACCGCCCGGGCCGCCAGACGACGCGGCTGGGTATGGCCAATCAGGCCTCGGGTTCCCCTTCCGAGCTCCAGACAGATCTTGGGCAACTGAGTGGTTTTGCCTGACCCGGTCTCACCGGCCACGATCACCACCTGGTTATCCCGAATCGCCTCGGCTATCTCGTCGCGACGGTCACTGACCGGCAACTCCGGATAGTCGATGGTTGGCAGACCTGCTTGACGGGCTGTCACCCGCTGTTGGCTGGTCTCGAGCAGGCCCTGCAGCTGCTCCTGGATGGCCTGGCGCTTACCGGCATCCTTCAGCTTTTTCATGCCGCTCAACCGGCGGCGAATGGTGGCTGCATCCTGCTGCATGCACAGGGCAAGTTGCTGTGGCGAAAAGGGGTTACTCAAGTTGGACATCCCGGTGGCTGATGTGAATCGACGGATCTTAGCAGTTTCGGGGGCTGCGCCCAATGGGCTGTTGAAAAGGCTGACGCCCAACGGCTTAAAAAGCCGCCAGTTCTTGAGTTGCACCGTCGACAGGGTTAGGGTTGCCGAGTCCTGAGTTTTGAATCCATGGAGAGAACGATGCCCCCGGGACTGACCCTGACCCTCGCCGCCCTGCCACTGCTGATACTCTGGCCTGTCCTGCGCATCCATCCCTGGCCCGCGCTTTGGTGGGCCACAGCCAGCTTGATGGCACTGTGTCTTTATGGCCTGGACAAACGGCGGGCACGCCGCGGACAGTGGCGCATTCCCGAGATGACACTTCACCTTGTGGCCCTGCTGGGGGGCTGGTCCGGGGCTTTACTGGGGCAACAGCTCTGGCGCCATAAAACCCGCAAGCGTCCTTTCCAGGTCGCCTTCTGGACCATCGGCCTGGTCCAGGCCTGTTTGCTGGTGGAATGGCTTTGGCTGGGTGGCCGTAACCTGATGCCCCTGTGGCGGGGGCTGTTCCCCCTCTGACAGATCGGCGCCGTCACCACCCGAAATGTGGCGAAAACGTGATCAGACAACCCTTTTGCTTTCCACCGGTGTTGAAATAGCCCACGCCTTTGCATAGGGTACGGACAGTTCATTTTATAGTGAGAACCGGGTATGACTCCCATTGAAGAGCTGTTGCAGGACCCCGAGCAGCGCACCGCGGCCACCAAAACCTCCCGCCGCGTCATGTTTACCTTTATCGCCATCTTCCTGGTGCTGATCTACGGTTCAGGCGTGCCCTCCGGCATCCTGGGCGGACTGCTGTTCCTGGCTCTGGGCCTGGTGATGCTGCCTCTGACCGTGGCCGTGCCCTCCTTTATCCTGCAAAAGAGACACCCCGCCCTGAAATGGGCCATCGTGGTGCTGGACACCATGGCCAACATCGCCATCACCCGGGCTCTCTATCTGGGACTGTTTGGATAACTGATATTTCGGGCGGAGGATTGATCTTCGCCCTTGATTTCCTCGGCCATCTGTTTCAGCTTAAAGGGGTTAAGGATAACCTCGGAGGGCTTGATGAAAGCCTTGATACTACTCGCTTCCGCGTGTTTTTTAGTGGGCTGCGCCGCCCCGGAACAGCGCCCGGTGAATGTCACCAAAACCACACCTCCGCCTACGGTCATTGACGGCCACAACGCCCACAACGCTCTGGATTGGAGCGGCACCTATCGCGGTACCCTGCCCTGCCCGGATTGCGACGGCATCGTCACCGAACTGACCCTGTTCGCCGATGGTCGCTACCACCTCAAACAGATCTATCTGGGACGCCGCAACAACGGCAGTGATCTGAAAGGGCAATTCCAATGGCACAACTCGGGCAATAGCATCATGATTCCCAGGGACAGAGCCGCCCCTGCCCACTACCGGGTCACGGAAAACCGGCTGCAGCGTCTGGATAACCAGGCCCAAGTCATCGAAGGGCTCAACGCCAACCGCTACTGGCTGGAAAAGATTCGCTAAAAAAAGCCCGGCATCTGCCGGGCTTGTCTTTGAAGGTCTTAGCGGACGATGGGGTCCAGGGTGAGCTCCACCCGACGGTTCTGAGCCCGCCCCGCCTTGTTGATGTTATCGGCCACGGGGCGACTCTCGCCATAACCTACGGCAGCCACCCGCTGGTAGGGGATCTGCTGATTGACCAGGTAGCTGGCGACGCTGGCTGCCCGGCGCTCAGACAACTGCTGGTTGTAGTCCGCCTCACCGCGACTGTCGGTGTGCCCGGCCACGGTGATCAGGGTGTTCTCAAACTCCTTCAGCACCAGGGTCACCGAGTTCAAGGTCGGATAGAACTGCGCCTTGAGCTGGTCCTGGTTGGTGTCGAAAGTGATGTTGCCCGGCATGTTGAGGATGATCTGATCCCCGACCCGAGTCACGCTGACGCCCGTGCCCTCCAGTTGCTGGCGCAGTTTCATCTCCTGCTGGTCCATGTAGTAACCCACAGAGCCCCCGGCCAAGCCACCGATGCCTGCGCCGATCAATGCCCCTTTGGCCCGGTCACTCTTGCTGGATACCGCCGCGCCGATGATGGCACCGGTGATGGCGCCAATGCCGGCCCCTACGGTGGCGTTGGCGGTCTTCTCTTCCCGGGTATAGGGATCCAGGGTGGTGCAGCCACTGATGGCCACCAGAGCGCTGAGGCCCAGGGCCGCAGTGCGAATACGTAGAGTCATAGAACTTCCCCCAAAACTGCTTGGATTGTCTTTATGCCCGGCAGTATATCTGCCAAAGCATGAAATCCCAGTGAATTTTACTCTGTTTTAATAGCCCGCCGCCTGACCATCCTTGCGGCTTTCTGACGCTCCCACGTAGGTCTGATTGCTCTCATCCCAGAGGATCGCCTGATAGCCGCCGAAACTGCCCAGGTTCTCTTGAAGCACATGCCCCTTCTCAATGAGGCTGCGGCGGGTGGCGGCGGAGAACCCACTCTCCAGGGAAACCACACCGCCATCGACCATGGTCTCACCCGTAGGCTGACTGGAACCTGTATGGAGAATCCTCGGGGCATCCCCGGCCTCCTGCAGGTTCATGCCGAAATCCAGCAAATTGACCAGAATCTGAGCGTGGGCCTGAGGCTGAGTCGCCCCGCCCATCACCCCGAAGCTGAGCCAGGGTTTCCCCTCCCTGGTCACGAAGGCGGGGATGATGGTGTGGAAGGGACGCTTGCCCGGGGCATAACTGTTGGCCTCCCCCGGGGTCAAATTGAACAGCTGTCCCCTGTCTTGCAGCACAAAACCCAGGCCGGTAGGGGTCATCCCCGATCCCATGCCGCGATAGTTGCTCTGAATCAGCGACACCATATTGCCCTGACTGTCCGCGGTGGTCAGGTAGATGGTGTCACCGTGGCCCAGAGCCGGATTGCCGGCATCAACGCTTCGGGCTGCCCGGTTCGGATCGATCTGCTTTCGCCTTTGACTGGCGTACGCCTCGGAGAGCAGCCCCTCCACCGGCACCTTGGCAAACTCCATATCCGCATAGAATTTGGCCCGATCGGCAAAGGCCAGTTTCTTCGCCTCCACAAAGGTGTGCACATACTCGGCACTGTCCAGCCCCATCTTGCGGATGTCATAGCCTTCCAGGACTTTGAGTATCTGCTGAGCCGCGATCCCCTGGCCATTAGGCGGCAATTCCCACAACTCGTGGCCCCGATAGCTCACCTTCACCGGCTCCACCCACTCGCTGCGGTGAGACGCCAGATCCTCATAACTGAGAAAACCATCGTTCTCCTGCATGTATGTGTCGATGCGCCTGGCTATCTCGCCCTTGTAGAAAGCATCCCGCCCCTTCTCCGCCAACAACCGGTAGCTGTAGGCCAGATCGGGGTTGCGGAAGATCTCCCCCTTCTGCGGCATCTTGCCCTCAGGCATAAAGGTCTCTTTAAAGCCGGGATAGAGGCTCAGGCGGGGTGCGCTGCGGTTCATGTAATAGGCAATAAGCTCGGAAACCGGAAAGCCCTTCTCCGCATAATCGATGGCGGGCGCCAGAATCGATTTCATCGGCAGTCTGCCGAAGCGGCCGTGGAGCTCAAACCAGCCATCCACGGTGCCGGGTACCGACACCGGCAAGGGGCCGTAAGGCGGAATGCTGGTGAGACCCAGCGACTTAAAGTGATCCAGAGTCAGGCTTTTTGGACTGCGGCCCGAGCCGTTGAGGCCATAGAGTCTCTGACTGCTGGCGTCCCAGACGATGGCAAAGAGATCGCCGCCGATGCCACAGCCTGTCGGCTCCACCAGCCCCAGCATGGCGTTGGCGGCGATGGCGGCATCCACGGCACTGCCACCCTGCTTTAGAATGTCCAATGCCACCTGGGTGGCCAGGGGCTGGCTGGTGGCGGCCATGCCGTTTTGCGCCAGCACCTCGGAGCGGGATGCGAAGTGATGGCCGGTCACCCGGTCGAAAGCGTGTGCTGGTGCCAGACAACTCAGTGCCAGGGCCAGGATACAGAGGGGGTTTTTCATTGTTTTTGGCTCTGTTTAAACAGGGAGTCTGACCAGACTACCAGCTGTTGGCCAGCTCGCCAGAGTGAGCGGTGAAAAAACAAACGGCCAACTGTTACAAAGCGTTATCCCGCAACCGGCGGCGAGTGAAAATGAGAAGGGGCGCTGCGGCGCCCCTTGAGTATGTCTGCAAACAGCCGCTAAACGGCATTGCGGAAGCAGCTTTTAAGGTGAGTACTGATGGCGCTGAGCACCCGGCTGCGATCGATGATGCCCACCACCTTGTCCTCATCCAGCACCGGGTAGATCTTGGGTTTTTGTCCCAGCATCGATTCGGCCAGACTCAGCACCGAATCCTCGGGCGTCACCGTCAACACCTCTTTGCGCATGCAGTCGGCGACCGTGGCGGTGATGTCACAGTGGTAGCTGCTCGCCAGCAATACCGACAGACAATCCTGCTCAGAGACAAAGCCAACCAGATGGTGGTCGGCGTCCACCACAGGCGCCCCAGGCTGCTTGGCCTCCAGCAGGGTATCCACGGCGACAGAGAGCGGCATGTCCGGGGAGAGCCATACGGGATGACGCTCCATATAGTCTTGTACTTTTACCGATTCCATTGTTTCCCCTTCAAGTATGGTGACTCCCTGTAACCATAGTGCTTCAAAGCGGTTTTTGCCTTGGGGAGAAAAAAGATTCACGTAATCTGCTTGTACGATTGGCTTGACGGTCCTTCAGCGGGTTTCCCTTTGTCCGCCTCAGCCATCGTCTGCGGCCGTGCCGGGGCGGTTGATCGCTCCACACCGTGAACTCAGGGTGGTGGGTGGCGATGGCAAGGCGCTGCTGCGCGAAGACGACTTCGAGGCCCAGGGCTAAGACTTAAGAGGGCCGGTATGTTACCGGCCCGTTTCGCTATTTATCCCAGATCTTCACCGACACCTGCCCCTCTTTGTCGATGCTGGCCCGGTACATGCCGCCGGTGTTGTAGGGCATGGTAATCTCCCCTTTCGGACTGACCACAATCACCCCACCGGTGCCGCCGACCGGCTTGAGCACCTGGTGAATCACCTCCGACGCCGCCTGGTCGATGCTGACTCCCTGATACTTCACCCTGGCACAGATGTCCGCCGCCACGTTGTAGCGAATAAAGTACTCACCGTGACCGGTGGCGGAAACGGCACAGCTGCCATTGTCCGCATAGGTGCCGGCGCCGATCACCGGAGAGTCACCGATGCGGCCCCAGCGCTTGGCGGTCATGCCGCCTGTGGAGGTGGCCGCCGCCAGGTTGCCATCACCATCCAGGGCCACCGCCCCGACGGTGCCGTACTTGTAACGCGGATCCAGGCGGTCCACTGCCGCCTTGTAGTCCTGAGTGTGCCGCTGGTTCTCCATGATCTTCTTCTTGGCTCGCAACAGGCTCTGGTAGCGGTTGTCGGTATCGAAGTAGTGGTTGGGTACCAGCTCCAGCCCCTGCTCCAGGGCAAACTCCACCGCCCCCTGTCCGGAGAGCATCACGTGAGGAGAATCGGTCATCACCCGCCGGGCCAGCTCGATGGGACTTTTCACCTGACGCACGCCCGCCACCGCTCCGGCCTCCAAAGTGCGGCCATCCATGATGGAGGCATCCAGCTCATGGGCCCCCTCATAGGTGTAGACGGCACCGACACCGGCATTAAACAGCGGACTGGCTTCCAGCAACTGAACCGCCTGCTGCACCGCGTCCAGGCTGCTTCCCCCCTCCTGCAACACGGCATACCCGGAGCGCACCGCTTCTTGAAGCTTGGCTCTCACCTTCTCCTGGGTCTCGGCACTCATTTTATTGGGGTCTATGGTTCCGGCACCGCCGTGAATGGCGATGGCCAGGGGCGCAGACAGGACGGGGACACTGCACAGACACAGGGCGGCCGCCAACAGTGAGATTCTCATGGGTATGCTCTTCCGTGATGATCCAATTGGGCTTCACACCATACCATCATCGCGAGTTTCTGACCCCATTGGATACACAGGCGACAACTGACTCACCTACCGGCCTTTTCTTCTGGCCTGATCAGCCTGGAGCCGGGTATCATGAGAGGAGTGTCACACAGACTTAATTTTCTGATTTTTTTCCAATTGTTATCGGCCAAGGCTATCTTTTAACTACCGGTTACCATGAGCGTGTCCCCGTCCGGAATGTACCCTCGATGCCCACTCCCGTTTTTGCGGAGAGTTCGATGAGAGCTGCAACCCTGCTGTTGTGGCTGCTGCTGTGCGCCGCGTTGCCGGCGCAGGCCAGCAACCTGCTGACCTTTCCTCTGTTGGGCCTGGACAGTGACTCCGCGTCCGCCGATCAGGAGGGCGATGGCGAGCGTAAACGTAAATTCCGTTTACTCAAGGAACGGCAACAAAGTGATAAGCCGCTGGTGGATCTGACCGTTCGCGGGGCGCCCGAGCCGCTCAGGCGCAATATTAAGCTCTACCTGACTCCGCTTCCCCTCTCCAGTGCCGAGCGAAACGCCTTCGTGTTTACCCTGGAGGAGCGGGCCCAAGAGGCAATGGCTGCCCTGGGATACTACAACGGCCAAATCAAGGTAACCATAGATCGGGAACAGGCGATCTGGCCGGTTACCCTGACGGTCGATCCCGGAGAGCCGGTACGCTATCGCTATGTGATGCTGTGGCTGGAAGGGGATGCCAAGGTCGACCCGGCGATGACCACCCTGGTGGAAAACGCCCGCCTTAGGCCGGGACAGGTCCTGCACCACGGCCGCTACCAACAGCTGAAAAACCGCATCCTCTCCGAGGGACTGATGCGCGGCTACTTCGACGGTAAGTTCTCGGTCTCCAAACTCGAGGTCAACCGGGACACCAATGTGGCTGACCTGTATCTGGTGTATGACAGCGGCACCCGCTACCGACTGGGTGAGGTGAACTTCTCCCCGTTCGAGCTGGAACCCGGGCTTCTGGAGGCCATGGTGCCCTTCGAGACCGGCGCCCCCTATGCCGCCACAACCCTGGCCAAGTTCAACTCCAACCTGCTGTCCGCCGGCTACTTCGGCGACGTGCGGGTGTTGCCCCAGACCGACAAGGCGGTGGACTACCAGGTGCCCCTTGAGGTGCAACTGACCCCAGCTGCCCGCCACACGGTGGACCTGGGTCTGGGTTTCACCACCGACACCGGAGCCAGGGCCACCGCGACCTGGCGCACCCCCAGAATCAACCAGGCGGGCCACAGCCAGGAGCTGACTTTTGAGCTCTCCAAAAACCCGCAGATGAACTTCAACTACCGCATCCCGCTGGATCATCCCCTGGACGATGTAATGGTGATCAACGCCCTGGTGGAGCGGGATCAGTACGGCAACATTGACAGCGACCAGTACAGCCTGAGGGTAGGCCGACAGACACGCCTGGACGACGGCTGGATGCGCAACTACTACCTGCGCTGGCTGGAGGAGCGTTGGGGCACGGGCGGACGGGATTTCGAGTCCAGCCTGATTCTTCCCGGCATCAGCTGGTCCAAGACCAAGCGTTGGGGCTCCCCCCTGGATCCCCGGCGGGGTTTTCGCCAGATCTACAGTTTGGAGGTGGCCTCCGACAGTGCCGGCTCCGACGTGACGCTGGCCCAGATAAAGGGCCAGTTCAAATGGGTAGACACCCCCTGGGAGAACCACAGGTTTGTGTTCCGTTTCGATGGCGGCCTGACTAAGGTGGACAACGCCGATCTGCCCCTGGTGCCTCCTTCGATGCGCTTCTTCGCCGGTGGTGACACCAGCATCCGCGGCTTCTCCTATCAGTCTCTGGGGCCCAAGGTGGAGGTAACCGATGACGACGGCAACACCAATGAAGCGGTGGTTGGGGGGCGCTACCTGGCCGTCGCCAGCCTGGAATACCAGTACTATGTCAATGAGTCCTGGCGCCTGGCGACCTTTGTCGACGGCGGTAACGCCTTTAATACCAACGACTTTACTCCGGTCTATTCGGTAGGTGCCGGACTTCACTGGATCTCGCCGGTGGGCCCCATCAAACTGGATGTGGGCTACGGCATCAGCGAAGACGATCCGCCCTGGCGCATCCACATCACCATAGGAGCAGATCTATGACCTGGCGGCGTCTGCTCAGCATACTCCTCGGCGTGCCCCTGGCCATCCTGGTGGTTCTGGCTTTGTTGGTGGGCACCCATGGCGGCACCGCACTGGTGGTCGCCGCTGCCGATGCCCTGGTGCCCGGACTCACCATTGAGAAAGCCAGCGGACGCCTCAACCGGGATCTGCACCTGAGCCAGGTAGCCTACCGCGGCCTCGACGGGCTGACGGTGACCGTCGATAACCTGACCCTGGACTGGCGTCCCAGCTGCCTGTTGCACAAGACTCTGTGCAGCAACCGCCTGATGGCCAATGGCGTGGCGGTGGACATCGACACCGCCCTGTTGGGGGGTGAAACCGTGCCACAGCCCCAACCCGAGACCGCCCCCCAGGGCGACCCTCACTTCGCCCTGCCCTTCACCATTGAAGCCAAACTGCTGGAACTGAGCCGGGTACGGGTCCGGGTCAACGATATGCACTTTGCCGTCGGTCAGCTCTCCGGTTCTGCCCTGTTCGACCCCAACCAACTCAAGGTCAACCGGCTCAATGCCACCCAGATTGCGGTCTACATCCCCCTGGCTCCCCAGTCGGAAGACGCACAACAGCCGACACCAGAGGCCAAGGCCAGCGATGACGCCTGGGCGATGGCCGCCTTGCCCAGGGTGGCCCTGCCCTTCCCCATCGAAGCCAATAACATCAAGCTGAGCCGTGGCCTGGTGACCATCGGGGATCTGGTTCAGCGGCTCAGTAGAGGGGAGTTCGACGCGAACTGGCACGGCACCCTGCTGCAGGTGGACCAGCTGGACGCCGAACACGAGTGGGCCAATGTCAGCCTCTATGGCAGTCTCGACTTCCAGGGGCCCTGGCCTCTGGACGCCAAAGCCAAGGGCACCATTGCCAGGCTGCCCTGGACACCTGGCCTGGAAGGGCAGGCGCTGCAGCTCACCGCAGCTGGCAGCCTGGGCGAGCTGAGATTCGATGTCGCAGCCACCGGCCAGCAGCAAGCCCAGGCCTCGGGGGAGATCTCCCTGGCCTCACCCAAACTCGACTACCAGTTGCAGCTCAGCGGTGAGCGGCTGAGTTGGCCCTTTGGCGATACTCCGGATTATCGTGTCAGTGACGTCAAACTCAGCAGTTCAGGAGATCTGCAGCATCAGCGGCTCACCATAGAAGGGGCCAGTAAACTGTGGGATTACCCCGCCTTCAGGCTCGGCGGAGAGTTTGAGCATCAACCCGGGCTGCTGACGGTGCACCAGGCCAGCCTGGAGAGCGAGCGGGGCGGCGGCGATCTCAAGGGCCAGCTTCAATACGGAAACCTGCTCTCATGGCAGGCACAACTGAACACCCGGGCACTGGAACTGTCGACGCTAAGCCCCCGGCTGCCTCTGGTGGTCAGCGGCCAGGGGGTGACCCGAGGCGCCTGGGACGGCGCACTCTGGTCGGTCAGCCTCAGTCAGGCCAATCTTGAGGGCAGTTTCGACAATGACCCCTTCACCCTGAAGGGCACCCTGGCCGCCAGCAGCGACGGTAAGGCGCGGGCGAAAGAGCTGGAAGTGCTCTATCGGGGCAGCCAGCTGAGCGCCGACGGCGGCAGCGAGCCCGAGTGGCAGATGCAGGGCATGCTGGCACTGGCGGATCTGGAGCGCTGGGATCCCAGGCTCAAGGGACAGGCACGAGTCAACTTCTCGGTCAGCGGCGCCACCGAACAGCCGAAGATCCAGCTGGAGGTAGAGGGTCAGCAACTGGCGTTCGACAGCCAGCGCCTGAACCGGCTGATGGCCAAAGGGTGGTACCAGCCCAGGGAAAACCATGGGTTTATGCTGAATCTCTCCGCCACCGAACTCGACCTGGTGGGTGAGAAGTTCAGCCTGCTCACCCTGGATGGCGATGGTGACCTCACCGAACAGAGCGCCATCCTTGGGCTGGAAGGCAGCGACACCACCCCCTGGGGAGGAGAGCTGGCCATGGCGGGCAAGCTGGACCCCAACTTCACCTGGTGGCAAGGTGTGCTGTCCGGTGCCAAGGTCACTACGCCTCTCGGGTTGTGGCAGCAACAGGAGGCCGCACCGGTGACCTTCTCCTTCGCCAGTAAAGCCTTCGTCATCAGCGAACACTGCTGGCAGGGACCGGCGGCCACCCTGTGTCTGCCGATTCCGGCCAACGTCGGCAGCGGGGGAGCGGTGAAGATGGCCCTGACCGCCGATCTGCCCAGGACAGCACAACCCCTGCTGCCACCTCAGCTCTCGCTGGACACCCAGTTGACCGCCGAACTGGACACCACCTGGCAGCCGGGACACCTGCCCCAGCTCAGGGCACAAGTGCACAGTGACCAGGGCACGGTCATGGTGAAGGCCGATCCACGCCGGGCCGAGGTGCAACTGCCCTGGCAGAGATTGGACCTGGATGCCACCCTCTCCGATACCGGCCTGGACCTGACCCTGGAACTGGATGATGATGCGCCGCTGATCCGCAGCCGCCTGCATTTGGAGCCACAGGCCCCCTATGCCATGAGCGGGGAGCTGGTCCTCGACAGTTTTGATCTGTCACCCCTGACCAAAGCCCTGCCCCGCATCGCGGTTCTGGAGGGGTTGGTGACCGCCAACCTGAGTCTGGGAGGGGATCTGACCACGCCTCTGCTCAATGGCGATCTGGATCTGAGACAGGGTCGGCTGGCCTCACTCACCAACCCCACAGAACTCAGTGAGATCGAGATAGAGCTGGATCTCTCCGGTCAGAGAGCCGACATTGGCGCCGAACTGATGGTGGGCGATGGGCCGGCCCAGGCCACTGGCTGGCTGGACTGGAGCAAGGAGATCCTCCATGCAGACATCGAGGTGCTTGGCGACAGACTGGATATTCTGCAGCCGCCCCTGCTGATTGCCGAAGCCTCTCCCACCCTGAGGTTCCGCAAGGACGATAACGCAATGGCAATGACCGGCCGCATTGATATCCCCAAGGCGGCGTTGACCCTGTCCCAGCTGCCCGAAGGGGGGGTTGCCCTTACCGACGACGTTCAGTTTGTCGACAACCGCCCCGATACCGAGGCCGAACCACCGGCGCCCTTCGCCATGGACATTCAGCTGAATGTCGGCGATGAGGTCACCGTCGAGGGGCTGGGGATCAGCGGCAGGCTCGGCGGCCAACTCACCATGAGGCAGAATGCGTATCAGACGCCCCAGCTGTTCGGTGACATCAGCCTTCACCAGGGCAAATTCCGCGCCTTTGGCCAACAACTGACCATACGTCGGGGTAAAGTGCTGTTCAACGGTCCCCCCAGCCTGCCGACCCTGGATGTGGAAGCGATAAGGGAGATCAAGTCGGAAAACGTCATCGCCGGGGTGCGCCTCTCCGGAGTGGTTACCGAGCCCACCATGACCCTGTTCTCCAACCCCAGCATGGAGCAGCAGGAGATCCTCTCCTACATCACCCAGGGCCGGGGGCTCGGCGGCACAGACAATGGCAACGCCCTGTGGGCCTCAGCGGCGGTGAATCTCGGCCTGGCCCAGACCGGCGGCATGCTCACTTCCCTGGGTGAAGAGCTGGGCTTCAGCGATGTCCGGGTCGGCACCGAAGGGGATGGAGACGACACTCAGGTGGCCATCAGCGGCTACCTGGGCGAGAAGATCTTCCTCAAGTACGGGGTCAACATCTTCGAGCCCATTACCGAGGTGACGGTACGCTACTACCTGAAGAATCGCCTGTGGATCGAGGGGATCAATAACACCCTCAAGGACTCGCTGGATATCTACTACAGCTTCGATATCGAGTAGCACACTGACTACCGACGCGACATTTACTACTTTAGAGGTAGTTAATAAACCCGTTACTATGAGACAAGTCGCAGATTAACTGACTGAATACGTAGGACAATAGGGGCCGAATTCCTTTAGTTGTACCGGAGGCCCCAAATGTGGTGGCGAATCTTGCTGATCATCCTTGCCTACCTGGTGCTGGGCGCCCACTTCCTGCGTTATGGCAATGCCCTGGTGGCGGTGCCCGTAGCCCTGCTTCCGGCGCTGCTGCTCACCCGTCGTCCCTGGTCTGTGCTGGTGATCCAGGTGGGCCTGGTGCTCTCCACCCTGCTGGTGTGGCTGCCCACCGCCCACAGGCTGATCTCCATGCGCATCGCCTTCGAACAGCCCTGGATGCGGATGGCCGTGATTCTGGGAACGGTAATGCTGTGTAACCTGCTGATCGCCTGGAGCGCGAACCGGATCAGGACAAAATTCCAGCAATAACTGACCGCAAAATACCCCCTAGGGGGTAAGCAGGCCTTTAGACCAAAGTGGTAAAATAGCGACACTCGCCAGCAAATGGGCAGAGTATCATCATTATTTTCCTGCAAGGTTTTGCTAACCGGCTCCCTCGAGCCGGTTTTTTTATGCTCAGGCGGCCTTATCGGCAGCCTTGGGGGCGGGCTTCTTCGCGGCGGACTGGGCGGGGGCTTTCTTCTTGCCTTTGAGGATGGTGGCCACCTCCTCCTTATGCTCTGCCAGATAGAGTGCCAGAGATTCGACCAGTTCCTCCTGCTCAACCAGACCACTGCCCTGGATCATCGCTTCCAGATCGTCGGCAATATCCAGCATCTTGTCATAAGCATCGGCTTCCGCTTTACTGGCAAAGGTCATTTTCTCCACTCCATCCCGCTCAACCACGTATTTAACGATGACTGCCATTTCGGCTCCCCCAATCGACTAGTTTTGCGCCAGTCTACCCCAACACTGTATATAAATACAGACCCTCGGCCCTTTCCCTTGATACCGGTCAAGTATGCTTTGCTGAGAAACTGTGTAACCATCAGATACTCTGTTAGTTTTTCTTTGCTATGTTATGGTTCAGGAAAGATTCAGAGCAAAGGCACTATCCTTAGTGGCACCGGGCAACTGCCCTCCCCTTTCAGCCAAATACCCGAGGTGACAATGAAGATACTGGTGATTGAAGACGATGCCCTGTTGCGCCACCACCTGAAGGTCCGCCTGACCGAGATGGGCAACCAGGTCATGGCCTCGGAAACGGCCGGAGAGGGACGCTATCTGGCTGAGAACTACCCGGTGGACATCGCCGTGGTGGATCTGGGCCTGCCGGATCAGGACGGCATCGATCTGATTCAGCACCTGAGAGACAATGACTTCCGTCAGCCCATCCTGATCCTCACCGCCAGGGATCACTGGAAAGACAAGGTGGCCGGCCTCAACGCCGGTGCCGATGACTACCTGGTGAAACCCTTCCAGGTTGAGGAGCTGATCGCCCGACTGAACGCCCTGGTGCGCCGCAGTGCCGGTTTCGTCAAGCCGGTGATCCAGTGCGAACACCTGACTCTGGACATGGCCGCCAAACAGGCGACCCTGGGAGAGGCGGAGCTGGAACTGACCGCCTTCGAGTACCAGATCCTGGAATACCTGATGCGCCATCATCAGCAGGTGATCTCCAAACAGCGTCTGCTGGACATCCTCTATCAGGACAAAGAGGGGGATCCCAACACCATCGAAGTGATGATCTCCCGGGTCCGTAAGAAACTGAGCCAGGGTGGCCTGGAGAACCCCATAGTGACCATCCGTGGTCAGGGCTACAGGTTCAATCTGGTATGCGGCTGATCCCCATCCTCTTCAGCAAACAGCCGCGGCTACAGCGGCGGCTGATGCTCACCTCCCTGGCGATCATCACCGTCGCCTCACTGGCCCTGGCCGAGGTGATCAACCAGCAGAAGGTCCAGGACTTCTACGTCAACCAGACCAATGACATCATCGCCCGCCTGCCCTCCATCGCCACCGAGCTGCGGCTGGAGGGGATGCTCCCCAAAAGCAATGAGGTGCTGGAATCGGACGCCTCGGATCATGCCCGGCGCGCCAGTGATTACCTGCTGATCACCTGTGTCAACGGCATGCGCGACCACTACACCTCTTCGGTGGAGGCACGCCGCCGCGGCCTGCAGGACAGCTGCGACCGGGTTCGCCAGTTGGCACGCGACACCTCGCCCCCCTACATGGTGACCCTGGCTGACAGCCAGCTCTATGCGGTGGTGCCCATGCCGGTGAGCATCAACAACAAAGAGTATGACCTGCTGGTGTTGCGCAACGCCGAGCAGGTACAGAAGCGACTCGACAGTGCCCGTCGCGCCACCTATTTCCGGGTAGGCCTGTTCATCCCCCTCTCCGGCCTGCTGCTGGTGAGTGCCGGCTACTGGGGACTTCGCCCTTTAAGGCGCCTCTCCGAAGAGGTCAAGGGGATCCTCAGCGGCGAGCGGGAACAGCTGAGTCAGGGCTACCCTTCTGAGCTGGATGAGGTCACCAAGGCCCTCAACGAGCTTATCTCTCAAGAGAAGCATCAACGTCAGACCTATCAGCATGCCATGAAGGACCTGGCCCACAGCCTCAAGACCCGGCTGGCGGCCACCAATGCCATCATGGAGGACGCCAACCTCAATGAGAGCCAACGTCAGCAGGAGATGTTATCCCAGCTGGGGCAGATGGATCAGATTATTCAGTATCAGCTGCGCCGGGCGGTCTCTGGTCGCCAGGGCCTGACCCGCGAACAGGTCAGCATCGCCCCCACCCTGGAACAGCTCACCGCCATGCTGGACAAGGTCTACCGGGAGAAACAGGTACGGGTGGATCTGCAGCTGGAAGAGGAAGCCCGCTTCCCAGGCAACCAGGATGATCTGATGGAGATGATGGGCAATCTGCTGGAGAATGCCTACCGCTTTGCCATCAGCCAGGTGCGAATCCGTGCCTCGGTGGAGGACGACACCCTCACCATCATCGTGGAGGACGATGGTCCGGGCATCGAACCCAAGATGCGCGAAGCCGTACTGGAGCGAGGTGTGCGCGCCGACAGACGCAACCCAGGCCAGGGGATCGGGCTGGCCGTGGTCCATGACATCGTACTGGGTTACGGCGGCACCATGACCATCGAGGAATCTCCTCTTCAGGGGGCGGCCATTGTGCTGCGCTTTGAGGCGCCGAAACCGGCATAAAGACACTTTTGCACAATATTTCGACAACTTTTTTGAAACAGACCGGCCCCTGGGCCGGTCTTTTTTGGGGCAAGGAGAAAACAGTTACGAGGAGAGAACGATGAGAACCTTAATTCTGCTTAGCGCCACTGCCCTGTCCCTGTCTGTATCCGCCGCCACGTTGAATCTGGGCGAGAATGTCAGGGTTGTGTCCATCAACGGCAAGAGCGTCCCCGCCTATGCCAGCCAGATTAATCTGAACCAGGGGGTGAACAACGTCACCGTCCGTTATGACAGCCTGTTTGAACAGGATGCCGAAAGCCATTGGTTCATCCGATCCGAGCTGCATCAGCTCACCTTCAATGCCATGGGCGATGAAGAGTATTTCCTGGACGCCCCCGCCGCCTACTCCGATCAGCAGGGGCAAATGCTGGCTAATGATCCGATTTTCACCCTGATGGATGACGCTGAAAATCGGGTAGAACATGGCCTGCGATCCCACACCGAACTGCTCAACCAGACCGGTCTGGCAGGCAATCAGTTCTAGACAGTGCAAACACAAAGCGAATAAAATGCCGGTAGCGTAAGAAGTTACCGGCATTTATGAGCAAAACCCTCCAAAAAGTCGCGGTGGAACAGCTTCAGGTGGGAAATTACATTCGTCTCCCCATCTCCTGGCGTGAACACCCCTTCATGTTCAACAGCTTTAAAATTCGCAGCCGGGATCAGATCCAGCTGCTGAAGAAGCTGCGCCTGACCCACGTCGTCGTGGATCTCAAGCGCAGTGACGCTGGCGTGCTCAACGCCCCCGCCATCCCCAACCTGGCGGACAGTGTCCCGGATCTGGACAAGATGAAGGAGCAGATGCTGCAGCAGAAGCAGCAGGGGATCAGCGAACTCAAGGAGTTCCGCCGCGAATACAAGAAACACGAACGGGAGTACGCTGACTCCCTGGCCCAGCTGCGAGCCATCAACAACCGCCTGCCCATGAAACCCATGGAAGGCCTGATGCTCAGCTCCAAGCTGATTAAGCAGATGGCTGCCAGCCTCAGTGCCGGCAGTCAGGTGACCCTGCACCTGATGAACGATGACATCCGCCCGGATGATCCCTCCTACCACGCCCTGAACGTCACCGTTCTGGCGATGATGCTGGCCAAGCGGGTAGGCATGAGCGAGGAGGAGATCGCCGTAGTGGGTCAGGGCGGACTGCTTCACGACTGTGGCAAGCTGCTGCTGTCCAAGTCTCTGCTGTCCAAGAAGCAACCCTCCAAGGCGGATCTGCGCGAGATGCAGCGCCACCCCATTTTAGGCCAGGAGCTACTGCGCAATCAGAGCCACCTGCCCCGCTCCATCACCGCCATGATCAGCCAGCATCATGAGTTCCTCGACGGCAGTGGTTACCCCAAGGGACTCAAGGGCAACGACATCGAACCTCTGGCTCAGCTGATTGCGGTGGTCAACACCTATGACGATCTCTGTCACCCCAGAGACAAGACCCGCACCCGCCCGCCCGGCACCGTGCTGGGGATGCTGTATAAGATCTTTAAGGACAAACTGAACAATCACTATGTTCAGCAATTCATCAAGATGATGGGCGTCTATCCCCCAGGCAGCGTGGTGCAGCTTTCCAGCGGTCAGTTCGGCCTGGTAACCTCGGTGGATTCCGAGAAGCTGCTCTACCCCAGGGTGCTGGTCTACGATCCGGCCATCCCTCGCCAGGAGGCCGCGGCCATCGCCATCGACACCCAGGGTCTGACCATCGAGCGAAGCATCGTCGCGTCGGCGCTGACACCGGAAGCCTTCCAGTACCTGAGTCCCAAGGAGCGCATCTCCTACTTCTACGACAGCAGGAACGGATAACGGGGCCGACCCATAGGTTAAAGAGAAACGCGCCCCGGTGGCGCGTTTTCTTTGGTTGTCGCAGCTAAACCGCTCATCTTCCTTCCCTTCCCATTTGACCAAAGCGTGATCCAGGTCAATATTTACTCTGTCGCTCGGGGAGAACGACAGCTGCCCCGACACACGTCTTGCCAAGGAGTGGTGGTACGCCAGACAGAGGATGTTTGCCTTTTTCGCCGGAGGGAAACATGACTGAGCTGCCCACGTTCGACGAGATGATGCACCTGGCCAAAACCGACCCGGATAAGCTGGAACGAATTCGTCAGGCCGCCATCGACCAGACCATCAGCCAGGCCAATGGGTGCAATCGAGGCGCACTCAGGGCCCTGCAACACCGCATCGATCTGACCCGCCATCGGGCCAGCAACCCCTATCAGAGCATGGTTGAGATTTCGCGCATGATGCATGATAAGCTCGATCTGCTGAACACCGCACTCAATCACCCCGACGAGCTGAGTCGCAGCCGGGTGGTTTCCCTGGGGCAAGCCCGCCCGCAAAAGGCGGTAAATACCTGACACCAGTACCCATTCCATGGAGGGGAGATGAGAACAATAACAGGACTGTTTCTGCTGCTGCTAGCCGGCTGCGCCGCCAAGAGCGACGTGGATTACGATCCGGGCTTCGACTTCACCACCGTCAACCAGGTGCAGCTGTTGCCCAGTCGTCACAAGGATGAACCCCTGGCGGCCGAGCGCTCCGAAAAGGCGCTCAGAGAGGCCCTGGCGGCAACCGGGTGGCAACTGGTGGACCAATCTAGCCACAAGCTTCAAATCAGTCTGTGGCGTGAAACAGAGGCCAATGACTCCGGTTTCTCCATAGGGATCGGCGGCGGCCGCAGCAGCGGCAACACCGCCATAGGCGGCAGCGTCTCCATCCCGGTCACCCCCACAGAAGCGGATTACAGGAAGATTCGCCTGGATCTGTTCGACGGCGAACGCCAGGTGTGGCGCGCGTCTGATGGCTTCAAACTCAAGGGTAAGGCGGACGCCCAGTGGCGAGCCGAGCAGACCCAGAAGGTGATGGACAAGCTCCTCAGCCAGCTTCCCGGGGCTACTCCAGCTCAGTAAGCTGCACAGATCTGAACCAGGCGCTGCCCGTCGTCTGGCCTGAGTACATCCCCAGCCTCAGGGCGATGGTAAGCCAGGTGCGCTCGCCGGTATCGAACTCCACCTGACGATAGCGCCAGCCTTGTGACCCCAACATCGGCTCGGTGTGGGTAAAGGAGCCCAGCTCCGGCAAAGGCTCCAGCACCGACAGGTTGCCGCCCACGTCCAGCGAATCTATGGTGGGGGTGATCTTCTGCACCCGAACCCAGCCGGAGAGGCGATAGCGGCTGTTGGGCTTGACCACCACCACCTGCTGCCAGCGGGCATCATTGGGACTGTGCGGATCGATGTGGATGGAGACGGTCTTCTGAGCCTGGGACCAAGCATACTCAACCCCTTCCGCCCGAAACGAGCTTGTGGCCCAGCCGGTCGGCACTCCTATCTCAAACTTCGGATTTTCAACAAGATTGTCATGTGCATTTGTGCCTGGAACAACCAACAGCGCCAGAAAGGTGGCGACCGCAACGCCTCTGCAGATCATCATGCTGACTCCCACTCTGATGGACCACGAACAACGTCGTTCGACAGGACGAACGTAAAACCAGATTCAGTGTAGGACAGACACGACAAATCCACACAAAAAGTGCGGCAATTAGATGCAATGACAAGAGAAAGGGAGAGAGAAGAAAGTGGTGGGTCGTGAAGGATTCGAACCTTCGACCAATTGGTTAAAAGCCAACTGCTCTACCAGCTGAGCTAACGACCCACTT
>NZ_AUGL01000027.1 GCF_000422645.1 Ferrimonas futtsuensis DSM 18154 | reverse complement strand
CTTTAAGGTCTCTAAAGGGCCGTCCAAGACTAGGACGTTGATAGGCAGGGTGTGTAAGCGTTGTGAGGCGTTGAGCTAACCTGTACTAATGACCCGTGAGGCTTAACCATACAACACCCAATGGGTTTTGAAATCCCAGATAGAAAAGCGCTTGCGAAAATGCAAACGAGAAAACAGCTTGTGCGAATTGTTCCAAATTCGTCTGACGACCATAGCGCTGTGGTCCCACCTGATCCCATGCCGAACTCAGAAGTGAAACACAGTAGCGCCGATGGTAGTGTGGGAGTTCCCATGTGAGAGTAGGTCATCGTCAGGCACCAAATACGAGAAAGCCCGTTGCTCACGCAACGGGCTTTTTCATTTTCAGCTACCATCGGCGCGATGGTGGTGTGGCGGTGTTGGAGAGAGTCCGTGTGAGACTTGGTCATCGTCAGGCACTTATTCAGAGAGAAGCCCAACCGCAAGGTTGGGCTTTTTTCGTTTTAGGTCCTAAAGCACGCATGAGATCAGGCCCCTGATCCCATGCGCTCATTCCCGCCGCCGGCGCCCAGCAGTGAAACACAGTAGCGCCGATGGTGGTGTGGCGGTGTTGGAGAGAGTCCGTGTGAGAGTAGGTCATCGTCAGGCACCAAATACGAGAAAGCCCGTAGCTAACGCTACGGGCTTTTTTCGTTTCTGCTGTTTAGTGCTTCCTGGTTGCTCGATAAGGGCGACGAAGCACTCCCCTCAACACACGCACAATCGTCTCCCTGGCGCAGGCCAGGGTCCAGTGGCTTTGCTTTGCCCCTTTAAAATCAAAGACTCTGGATACCGGCCTTCGCCGGCATGACGGTGCTAGGGGAAGCAGCATTAGGTTGGATTTGGCACCCCGTGTGCCAGCTGCTCTGACAGGAGGACTTAGACTCTAGGTGCCAAGGCGAAGAAGGACTTCGCTAGCCAATACCCCCTGATACAGCAACAAAGCACTCCCCAACCCACATGCACAATCGTCTCCCTGGCGCAGGCCAGGGTCCAGTGGCTTTCCTACGTTAGCCTACAAAACCGCAGACTCTGGATACCGGCGTTCGCCGGCATGACGGACCGCCTGGTCTTGGTTGGGCAGCGGGAATGATGATGGTTTGAGCAAGGAAGGGATCACTTACTGAGCCAAGTACACTGTGGTTGTTCAGAAGAACCCAGGAGCCTGTGGCTGTTAATCGATGGAGTGTTAATCGAGGATGATTGAAATCGATGGTTATCTTGCTGCACCTGCCCGAATCCTATTCCCTATCGATCTGTGCTATTCCAATCACACCTACTTTAACGAACTGCTCGCAGGCGACATGATCAAAATAAATTTTGCTTTATCAATAGCTTCTGAGCTATGTGTTTGCCAATTTCTGACAGGCTGAACTTTGCTCAGTGACCGGGTTCAAACAGAGGTAGGGGCGGAGTTAGACTTTGGTCAAATAGTCTAAGCTGAGAGGAAGTGATATACCTTCACTCACTGACTCGCAGTATCCCAGAACAGACAACGGAATGAGGTAGAGTATGAACGAATTTGATAAGACTCCTGAGAATGGTACCGAAGGCTTTAATGAGCGTGAGAACTGGCGTTCCGGTAACCTGGGTCGGCAACTGGTCGCCGTACTCGAAGATTCCTATGGTTCAGAAATTGATGGTGATTCTCTGCAGAAGCACTGCTCTGAAGTGGCAAGAGGATAAAACTGTCTAAAATTGACGGTCATTGCTGGTTAGTTGGTCAGTCGGCTATTTTTCAATGAAAAAGGTCTTTACCTTTCAACCTGGGGACGTATAATTCACCTCGTTCGCTAGGGGTGTAGTTCCAATTGGTAGAACAGCGGTCTCCAAAACCGATGGTTGCGGGTTCGAGTCCTGCCACCCCTGCCACATTCCAGACGGCCCGCAGAGAAATCTGCGGGCCGTTTTGCGTTTACCCTCCCACGCTGTTTCCGGCTGGTATACACTGAGCCATCAAATCCATTGGACAGTTTGTTGATGTCTTCCGTTTCCATACGCCCTATGGTGGCAAGTGACCTGGCTGCCGTGGCGGAGATTTATCGCCAGCGCAGTTGCGTCGAGAACTCTTTGCATACGCCGTTTATGTCAGAAGATGAATGGCGGGCAAGGCTTCAGCAGATGGGGCATGACCTTCAATGTCTGGTCGCGGTTCGCCAGCAAAAGGTGTTGGGCCATGCTTGCCTGATTACCTTCGGGTCCGAACCGAGGCGCCGTCATGCTGCCAGCCTTGGCGTGGTGGTTCACTCGGAACACAGGAGGCAGGGGGTGGCATCCGGCCTACTTCGAGAGTTAATCGATACTTGTGACAACTGGCTGGGGATCAGCCGCATCGAGCTTGAAGTGTTTGCGTCCAACGAGGGGGCGGTTGCCCTGTATCGCAATCTTGGTTTTTGCGAGGAGGGACGGATGAAGGGGTTTGCTTTTCGCAATGGTCAGGTGGAGGACGCGATCCTGATGGCAAGGTATGAGGGAGTGGAGTGATGCAGGACGATACCGGGCAAAGGGCGCGCTATCTGGCAACCCTGGGGTTTTCTCAGTGGACGCTCCGGGAAGAGTACTCAGAGGGCTCAAAAAGCGATTCTGCTGGCTCTGAAGGTGTACCGCAGCATCCTGAGTTGACCATCACTCTTCCGGGGCTCTGTGAGGCTCTGGATGAGGATATCAGACTGGCGCTGCGGGAACTGGACTTGGGAGAGTGCCGGGTCCAGTGCGGCGATGGACGCAATCTTGAGGTGCGCCAGGGTGGAGAGGTGCATCTTGCCCTGACAGCAGAGGAACTCGGGTCTTCAGAGGGCAAGCGCCGTCTCTGGTCGGTGCTGAGGAAGGTGGCGTGAGTCATCGGTTTGTAGCTATGGCGTCGGTTGAGCTGGATGAACTGTTTGCCATCGAGCAGCTGTGTCACTCCTTTCCCTGGAGCAGGGCTACACTGGAGAGCTGCATCGGCAGCGGCTATCGGGGCGAGGCACTGCTCTGGGGAGGCCGAGTTGTGGGCTATTACATTACCCAGACTGTGGTGGGCGAGGCGACCCTGATGAATATCTGCATACTGCCGGAGCTCAGGGGGCAGGGGCTGGGCAGGCACCTGCTGCATCGCTGTCTGCAGCAGCTCAGGAGTGAGCGGGCGGAATGCTGCTTTCTTGAGGTCAGGGCTGGCAACACGCCCGCCCTGGGCCTGTACCGGCAAATAGGCTTTGAGCCTCTGGCTGTCCGTAAAGGCTATTACCAGGGGGAGAGCGGCCGAGAAGACGCGGTGATCATGAAACTGACCCTGGACGAGTAATCTCGCACCAATAAAAAAAGGAGCCCGACGGCTCCTTTTTTCTATTTCACCTCTTTGCCCTGGGCCTGAAGGTCGGCGTGATAGCTGGACCTGACCAGCGGGCCGCAGGCGGACTGGGTGAAGCCCAGCTCGAGCGAGTAGTCTCTCAGTGCGTCAAACTCCGCGGGCGGCACGTAGCGCTCTACGGCCAGGTGGTGCCTGCTCGGTTGCAGGTATTGCCCCAGAGTCAGCATCTCAACATTGTGAGCACGCAGGTCCCGCAACACTTCCTGAATCTCTTCGTTGGTCTCACCCAGCCCCATCATCAGTCCGGACTTGGTGGGCACGTCAGGGTGGATCTCTTTGAACTTCTTCAACAGATCCAGCGACCACTGATAGCTGGCACCCGGGCGAGCCTTACGATAGAGGCGGGGTGCAGTTTCCAGGTTGTGGTTGAACACATCCGGTGGCTCGGTGGCCAGGATCTCCAGAGCGCGGTCGATGCGCCCGCGGAAATCGGGTACCAGGATCTCGATCTTGATGTGAGGCGACAGGGCGCGGATTTCGCGAACGCAGTCGGCAAAGTGCTGAGCGCCGCCATCACGCAGATCATCCCGATCCACCGAGGTGATCACCACATACTTGAGCTTCATGTCACGAATGGTTCTGGCCAGCTTGAGTGGCTCTTCCGGATCCGGCTTGAGCGGACGGCCATGGGCCACGTCGCAGAAGGGGCAGCGGCGGGTGCAGATTGCCCCCAGAATCATAAACGTGGCAGTACCGTGGTTGAAACACTCGGACAGGTTGGGGCAGGAGGCCTCTTCACAGACCGAGTGCAGGCCGTGCTTGCGCATGGCGCTTTTAACTTCGTCGATCTTCTGACTGGAAGCGGGCAGCTTGACCCTCAGCCAGTCGGGCTTGCGGAGCATCTCCTGCCGATCTGTGGGTACCACTTTCACGGGGATGCGGGCGACCTTCTCGGCATCACGCAGTTTGACGCCGGGAACCAGCCGCTGTGGGCGTTCACTCATGGGGCAATCCTTCACTCAGGGTCAACTGGGTGTATCCCAGTTTGTTATAGAATATCTGTGCCAGCTCATCGGCGGCTGCGGAGACGTTCTTGGGGCCACCCAGGTGGGAGGTCTGGACCATCTCCATCCCTGCGTAACCGCAGGGGTTGATTCTCATAAAGGGGCTGATGTCCATGTCGACGTTCAGGGCCAGCCCATGGAATGAGCACCCCTTTCGAATTCTCAGGCCCAGGGAGGCCACTTTGCGATCGTCCACATAGACACCGGGGGCGTCTGCCTTGGCATAGGCGGTGATGTCGTAGGGAGCCAGCAGTTCAATCAGGCTCTCTTCGATGTGAGTCACCAGCTGGCGAACCCCAATGCCCAATCGTTTGATGTTCAGCAGTGGGTAGGCCACCAGCTGTCCCGGGCCGTGATAGGTCACCTGACCGCCTCTGTCCACCTGAACCACAGGAATGTCGCCGGTATTGAGCAGGTGCTCCTCCTTGCCTGCCTGACCCTGGGTAAAAACCGGGGCGTGTTCCAGCAGCCAAAGCTCGTCGGCATCGTCCTGAGTTCGGGTGTCGGTGAAGTGCTGCATCGCCTGCCAGACGGGCTCATAGGGCTGTAGCCCCAGGCGACGCACGATAAGAGTTTTTGCGACCAATCCTTTATCACGCCTTGTGGGAAGAGATAGGCCGCATTATACCTGCACAAGGCATAAATGCCAGATGGATCACATTATAGAACCCGGATTACGCCGTCGATTGCGCCAAGTTCGGTATACAGAGTTTCCAGCTGCTCCTTACTGGTGGCGGTGATGTTGATGGTCACCGAGTGGTAGCTTCCTTTGCTGCTGGGGCGCACAGCGGGTTGGTAGTCTCCCGGTGCGTGTGTCTGAATCACCGCCACCACCTTGTCAGGCAGGGACTCATCGGCGTGACCGATTACCTTAAACGGAAAACGGCAGGGGAACTCCAGAAGCTCGTCAAATTTGGTATCCATGATTACTCCAACAGGATTGGTTCGGCTGCAGCCGTTATGGGGGTTAGTGTATCAAATTTCAATCGCCGCCAACGAAAAAGGCCTGCTGTTGCAGGCCTTCACTGGGTTGGTTGCTCCGGCTAAGGGGGGAACCTTAATTAAACCAGCTCATCACCAGCAGCTTGATGTAGTCGACAAGCTTGGAGAACCAGGAGCCCTCTTCGATATCCTGCAGCGCCACCAGCTTGTATTCGGCGATATCCTTGCCGTCCAGCTGGAAGTAGAGCTTGCCCACAACCTGGCCTTTGGACAGGGGCGCCTTCAGCTCTTCGGTCAGCTCGAAGTTGGCTTCCAGCTTTTCCGCTTGACCACGGTAGATGGTCACCGGGGTGTCTTCCAGCACGCCCAAGCTTACTTCGGGCTGGCTGCCGTACCAGATCTTGTGGCTGACAAACTGGTCACCGGCCTTGTAAGGGGTAATGGTTTCGAAGAAGC
Organism: Ferrimonas futtsuensis DSM 18154; assembly: GCF_000422645.1. Classification (GTDB taxonomy): domain Bacteria; phylum Pseudomonadota; class Gammaproteobacteria; order Enterobacterales; family Shewanellaceae; genus Ferrimonas; species Ferrimonas futtsuensis. The sequence goes on along the minus strand of NZ_AUGL01000027.1, from coordinate 43,864 downwards.
GGAAGCCGTAGTTCAGCAGCTTCTTACTCTCGGCTTCGCGGGAGGAGGCACTCTTGGCGCCCATTACCACGCTTACCAGGCGCATGTCGCCGCGCTTGGCAGAAGCCACCAGGCTGTAGCCGGCGTTGCTGGTGTGGCCGGTCTTGATGCCGTCCACACCCAGGCTGCGATCCCACAGCAGGCCGTTACGGTTATGCTGACGGATCTTGTTGAAGGTGAACTCCTTCTCCGCGTACAGGGCATACTCTTCCGGCACATCCCGAATCAGCGACTGTCCCAGCAGCGCCATGTCGTAGGCGGTGGTGTAGTGTTCGTCGTTATCCAGGCCGTGGGCGTTGGCGAAATGGGTATCCATCATCCCCAGCTGGGTGCTCCAGGCATTCATCAGGTCGGTGAAGGCGCCCTGGCTGCCGGCGACGTGCTCGGCGATGGCGACACAGGCGTCGTTACCGGACTGGATCACCATGCCCCGGTTCAGATCCTCCAGCAGGACCTCTTTGCCCACTTCGATGAACATCTTGGAGGAATCGGGGAAGTTCTTGGACCAGGCGTTCTTGCTGATCTTGACCTTGTCTGTGAGTTTGACGTTGCCCTGGGCCAACTCCTGGCCCAGTACATAAGAGGTCATCATCTTGGTCAGGCTGGCAGGCGCCCGACGGTCGTAAGCGTTCTCTTCAGCCAGGATCTGCCCGGTCTGAAAGTCCATCAATACATAGGAGGTGGCGTTTACCGACGGGGGATTGGGCACCACGGCTGGAATGGCGGTGGCGGAGGCGGCAAACAGCAGGCCTGACAGGCCCAAAAGCGAGTGCTTCAGATTTTTCATAATGACTAGACTGGAATCCTGTGCGTTTGATGTTAGTCGTGTGTCCTTAACACCGAAAGGGGAGTATATCACTTGGTTCCCTTTACCGGACAAAAGTTTCCGGCGCACCCGAACTTTCATAAACCGTAAAGGCACCCGGGTAGCCAGCGGCCTTTATGGTGTCCAGCATCTCCCGGCTGCGGAAGGGATCCTCGATGGGCCCGAGCTGCAGCTTGTACAATCCACCCTGCCTCAGCAGGCGGCTGCCGACGCCATAAGTCTGCTCCAACTGAACGGCCAACTGTTGCAGCGCCTGTTCGTTGGAGGAGGCGGTCAACTGCAGGTACTGGCTCACTTGGGCTTGAGGTAGCAGGGGCGCGGGGTTGGGTTCGGTGGCCAGGGCCTCTATGCGCACCTTGGCCGTTCCCTGCTTCAGCATGCCGAGATGGAAGGCGGCGGCGTAGGAAAGATCGATCAACCGGTTGCCGTGGAAGGGGCCACGGTCGTTGGCCCGCACCACCACACTCTGTCCATTATCCAGATTGGTAACCCGCAAATAGGTGGGCAGAGGCAAACTCTTATGGGCGGCACTGAAGCCGTACATGTCGTAGGTTTCGCCATTGGAGGTGAGGTGGCCATGGAATTTGGCGCCGTACCAGGAGGCGGTGCCCTCCTCAACGTAGCCTGAGGCACTTTTCTTCACCTGGTAGTTGCGGCCAAACACCATGTAGTCTTTGTTGCCCTGCTTACTGGGGGGCTCATACCTGGGTTTGGGCTGCTCCAGCTGGCTCACATCCGGGGCGTTGCTCGGGGCCCTGTCCTGGGACATGTGGTAGCGGCCGTTGCTGCACCCGGCCAGCAGCCCCAGGGTCAAAAGTCCGGCAAGGGCGAGCTTAAGGTTGGTCATAGGCATCCTGAAGCCTCTTGGCAAACTCGACCGCCGCCATGGCATAGAGCGGGCTGCGGTTGTACCGGGTGATGGTGTAGAAGTTCGGGAACACCTGATAGTACTGAGTGTCGGTTTCATTGCTCTGGAGTGCCAGCAGCGCCGCCTTGTCCGCATTCGCCCCCTGAACCCGGGCGCCACTGGCTTTGAGCTGACCCACGGTGGCGGTCAGGGGCTTGCCGTTCCACATCAGCGCCTTGGCAGGCTCATTGGTGGGGGCATCGATGGCGGCGGCGGCCGGAGCTTGGTGGGACCACTTGTGCTCGGCAAAGTAGTTGGCCACGCTGCCGATGGCGTCCACCGGGTTGTTCAACAGATCCCGTTTGCCGTCGCCGTCGAAATCTACCGAGTAGGCCAGGTAACTGGAAGGGATAAACTGGCCCCAGCCCATGGCACCGGCGTAGGAGCCCTTGGTGTCACCCAGAGTCCAGCCCTCCTGCTGGGCCAGGGTCAGGTAGTGGCCCAGCTCGGAAGCGAAGAACTTGGCGCGCTTGGGATAGTAGAACCCCAGGGTATAGAGGGCATCCAATACCGGATAAGTACCGGTGTGGCGGCCATAGCGGGTTTCGATGCCGATGATGGCGACGATCATCGAGGCATCCACGCCAAACTGGGCTTCGGCCCGCTCAAGGGTCTCTTTATGCTCCTGCCAGAAGGCGATGCCATCCTCGACCCGCTCTTGAGTCAGGAACAGCTGACGGTACTGATACCAGGGTTTGGCTTCCCAGGGGGTGGAGATGGCATCCAGCACCTTCTGATTCTTGCTGGCCTGCTCCAGGGCCTGTTCGATGTAGCTGCGCTCCAGGCCTTTGGCGGTCCACTCCTGGACAAACTGCTGCTGAGGCGTCATGGCGAAGGCGGCACTGGAGAGACCCAGTGCCGAAAGGAGTAACCATTTGGTCATTATTAGCTTCCCGGCTATCTGCTGTTAAAGCGTCTGTGGGTATGAATAGCCATGAGCATGCCAAATCCCGCCATCAATGTCAGCATGGATGTGCCGCCATAGGAGACCAGGGGCAGGGGAACGCCGACCACAGGCAGGATGCCGGAGACCATGCCGATGTTGACAAACACATAGACAAAGAAGGTCAGGATGATGCTGCCGCCAAGCAGGCGGGCAAAGGGGGTCTGGGCTCTGGAGGCGATCACCAGGCCGCGACCGACGATAAACAGGTAGATGGCCAGCAGCACCAGGGCGCCGATCAGGCCAAACTCCTCCCCCAACACCGCGAAGATGAAGTCGGTGTGGCGCTCGGGAAGAAATTGTAACTGGGATTGTGTGCCCCCCAGCCAGCCCTTGCCGGAGAGTCCACCGGAGCCGATGGCGATCTTGGATTGGATGATGTGGTAGCCCGCACCCAGGGGATCTTTCTCCGGATCCAGCAGGGTCAGAACCCGGGTGCGTTGATAGTCCTTCATCAGGTAGAACCACAGCACCGGCAGGAAGGCCAGCACACTCAAGACGCAGCCTGCCACTACGGCCCAGCTCATGCCGGCCAGGAACAGCACGAACACGCCGGAGGCGGCCACCAGAATGGAGGTGCCCAGATCAGGCTGGGAGGCAATCAGCAGGGTCGGCACCAGCAAGATGGCGGCACCGCCTGCCAGGTAGCGCTTTTTCGGTGGCAGGGGGTAGCGGCTGATGTACCAGGCCATGGTGATGGGGAAGGCCAGCTTCATCAGTTCCGATGGCTGAAACTCCATAAAGCCCAGGTTGAGCCAGCGCTGCGCGCCTTTGTTGACCTCACCAAAGAGCTCCACCGCCACCAGCAGGGCGATCCCCACCAGAAAGATGGGCAGGGCCCAGCGGCGAAACACCTCGGGATTGATCTGGGCAATGGCGAACATCACGGTCAGGGACAGGCCGATGCGCACCAGTTGCTTCTCCAGCATCAATGGACTCTGGCCACTGGCGGCGTAAAGCACCATCAGGCCAAAGCCCATCAGGGTGAGGATGCCAAGAAGCAGAGGCAGGTCGATATGCAGCCGCACCCAGAGGTTGGGGCCTTTGCGTACTCTAGTGTTCATTGGTCTTGGCGACCTCCTGGCTGGTTGAGTCAGGCTTGGGTTCCAGGTAGTGATCCAGCAGTGCCCGGGCGATGGGGCCGGCGTTAGCGCCACCCCAACCGGCGTTCTCCAGCACCACGGTAAGGGCAATGGTGGGGTTGTCAGCCGGGGCATAGCCGACGATCAGGGCGTTATCCCGCAAGTGTTCGGCGATCTTGTCCTTCTCGTACTTGGCATCCTCTGCCAGGCCAAACACCTGGGCGGTACCGGTCTTGATGGCGGCGGTGTAGGAGGCGTCGGCGAAGCGCCCCTCGGCGGTTTTCACCATGGCGTCGTGGACGATCTCCCAGGCGTTGTCGTTCTTCAGGACCAGGGGGCGGCGTTCCGAGGGCTCGGTCAGTGCCATCTGCCCCTCCTGTCCCTTGGCGCGCAGCAGGTGGGGGGTGAAATGCCGGCCTCTGTTGATCAGTACCGTCAGTGCTTCGGTCAGTTGCAGGGGCGTGGTGGTCCAGTAACCCTGACCGATGCCTACGGAGATGGTGTCACCGATGTACCAGGGTTCCTTGTAGCGCACCTGCTTCCAATCCCGTGAAGGCATGATGCCGGCGGACTCCTCCTTGAGGTCGACACCAGAATACTGGCCGAAGCCAAAATCCAGCATATAGCGGCTGATGGTGTCGATGCCCATGTCGTAGGCCAACTGGTAGAAGAAGGTGTCATTGGATTTGATCAGCGCGTCGTAGACGTCCACCCAGCCGTGACCCCAGCGCTTCCAGTTGCGGTACTTGCGCTCCACGCCGGGGATCTGCCACCAGCCTGGATCCCAGATGCGGGTTTTCACGGTGATCTTGCCCTCCTCCAGCCCTACCAGCGCCAGCATCGGCTTGACGGTGGAGGCGGGGGCGTACTGCCCCTGGGTTGCCCGGTTGATCAGCGGTCGGGAGCGGTCATTGAGCAGACTGCGGTAATCCTTGCCACTGATGCCGTGAACAAACAGGTTGGGATCGTAGCTGGGGTTGGAGACCATGGCCAGGATGCCGCCATCCCTGGGATCGATGGCCACCAGGGCGCCCCGGTGATCTTTCAGCAGCTCCTGAGCCTTCTGTTGCAGTGACAGGTCCAGGCTGAGGTAGAGGTCATCCCCCGCCCTGGGTGCGGTGGTGTCCAGGGTGCGCACCACCCGTCCCCGGCTGTTGACCTCCACTTCCTGAAGGCCCGGCACTCCATGGAGCTCCTGCTCGTAGAAACGCTCCACCCCCAGTTTGCCGATGTCTTTGGTGGCGGCATAGAGGGCGGCTTTGCCCTCCGCTTCCAGGTTGGCCACGTCATTGCTGTTGATGCGGGCCACATAGCCCAGGGCGTGGGTCAGGCTGTCTTTAAAGGGGTAGTTTCGCTTCAGTCCGGCGACGATCTGAAATCCGGGGAAGCGGTGTTGGTTGACGCTGAATTTGGCCACCTGATCTTCACTGAGCTTGCTGAGCAAAGTGGTGGACTTGAAGCTGCGGCGGGCTTTCACCCGCTCGAGGAACTCCTGCTGGTCACTCTCTGGGATGGCGAAGAACTGGGCCAGTTCGGTGAGGCTCTGCTCCAGGTGCTTCGCCTGTTCAGGGATCACCTCCAGGGAGTAGACCGGCTGATTTTCTGCCAGAAGTACCCCATGGCGGTCATAGATGAGTCCGCGGTTGGGGGCCACGGGCACCACCCGAATACGGTTGTCATTGGAGCGGGTCTGGTATTCGCTGTGGTCGACCACTTGAATGACGTAGAGATTGCTCAGCAGTATGCCGATCAGCGCCAGAACGCCAAAGAGTGAGACCACGGCCCGTCTGCGGAACAGGGCGGCCTCGGCGGCATCGTCGCGGATCTTGGTACGCTGATAAAAACGCATTTACTCTCTGTGATACGGGTGGTTGTTGTTGATGCTCCAGGCCCGGTACAGGCTCTCCGCCATGATTACCCGAACCAGGGGGTGAGGCAAGGTCAGATTGGAGAGGGACCAGCTCTGTTCCGCCGCGGCCTTACAGGCGGGTGCCAGCCCTTCAGGACCCCCGATAAGGATGGCGACATCCCGCCCGTCCATCTGCCAGCGCTCCAGTTGCTGGGCCAGCTGGGGGGTGTCCCACGGCTTGCCGGGGATATCCAGGGTGACGATACGACACCCCTGACAGACTGCCAACATCGCCTCGCCCTCCTTCTCCAGGATGCGAGGGATGTCCGCATTTTTGCCGCGCTTACCCGCGGGGATCTCAATCAGCTCCAGAGGCAGATCCCGGGGGAAGCGCCGCTGATACTCGGCGAACCCCTTCTGAACCCAGTCGGGCATCTTGGTGCCGACGGCGATCAGCTTCAGCTTCATCGGTTATTTCTGCTCCGGATGAGCGGACCACAGCTTCTCCAGCTGGTAGAAGTCACGAGTCTGCTCCTGCATGGAGTGCAGAATCACGTCACCCAGGTCAACCAGAACCCATTCTCCGGACTCTTTGCCTTCAACGCCCAGAGGGGCCTGATCGATGCGCTTGGCTTCCAGGGCCACGTTCTCGGCGATGGCGCGAACGTGGGTTTTGGAGGTGCCGCTGCACACCACCATGAATTCGGCCACGGTGGATTTGTCGCTGATGTCCAGGACCACCAGGTCACGACACTTCAGCTCTTCAGCTTTCTCTACTACAAAGTCTTTCAGTTCTACGGGGGTCACTGTCGGCTCCCAAGGTTAATATGCAAAGCGGACCATTATACCCTGCCGCCGGGGGCGACTCCATGGTCATAGAGGCCATTGTGGTCGATATAGTCGGCAACGGCGGCGGGAATGTGGTCACGGGGCAGCTGGCCTGACGCCAGGGCGGCCCGAATGGCGGTTGAGGAGAGACCCACAGGTTCCAGGTCCGTCAGCAGGATCTGACCGCAGGGGTGCTCGCTTAAGGTGTGTGGATCCGTAGTGATCGCCTCGTTGAACGCACCCAGCTCCGGCGCTGCGATGCCGTGACGACGGCAGACCACCAGATTGGCCAGTTCCAGGATTCGCTCTGGCAGATACCACTGGTTGAAGCTGACCAGGGAGTCCATGCCGATGATGAAGCACAGGGCATCGTCAGGGTGCTCCTGTCTGAGCTGCTCAAGGGTGTCCACCGTATAGGAGGGCTGCTGACGCTTGAGTTCACGGTCGTCCACGGACAGCTGAGGGTGTGGCGCACAGGCAAGTCTCACCATGGCCAGGCGTTGCTCGCTGTCGGCGTGGGCGCCGGGCTTGTGAGGCGGCAGACGGTTGGGCAGCAGCCTCAGCTCATCCAGCCCCAGGCGACGGTGCAGCTCCAGTGCCATCTGCAGGTGACCGTTGTGGATGGGATCGAAGGTGCCCCCCAGCAGGCCGAGCATCCTCAGTGACATGGTGTGAACTCCTGATAGCGCTGGGCAAAGCCCAGGCAGACTTCGCTCAGTTCGGTCCAGGGAGACTCGGCTTCACCCTTGATACGCTGTTCCAGGGCGCCACAGCGCCCCAGCAGGGAGGCGATGCGGGCCAGGGGCAGTCTGTGCAGACAGCCCCGATAGAGGGCCTGACGCTTGGGCCAGATCTTCAGCTTCTTGAACAGGGCAGCCTGATTCTCTCCCCGGCTCACCCCTTGTTGCAGCTCCAGCAACAGCTGCAGCTCCCGGATCAGGGCCCAGTTGATCAGTACAGGTGCGGTGTCCTCCAGTTTGAGCTGCCCCAGCACGGTCAGCGCCTTGTCGCACTGCCCCTGAAGCAACAGGTCCGTCAGCTGGTAAACCGTGTATCTGGACTGGTTGGAGAGCAGCTTGGAGAGGGCATCGCTGCCGATGCTGCGGTTGCCGGCCAGCAGCGCCAGTTGGGCCATCGCCTGGTCGGCGGCCAGCAGATTGCCTTCGAACATCTCGCCAAACTGAGCCAGGGCATCGGGCTGTAGGTTAACCCCATGATGGCGAAGCCTCCCCTGCAGCCAACGCTGGTAATGGGGGCCTTCCGGGGTCAGGGCCTGAACATAGAGGCCAGCAGCTTCCAGGGTTTTGAACCACTTGCTGTTGGTCTGCTCCTTGCCCAGTTTGGGGCCATGGAGCAGCAGCAGGGTGTCCTGAAGCCGGGGGGCCAATTCGGTCAGTACTGCGCTGCCATCGGCACCGGGTTTGCTGTTGGGCAGCTCCAGTTCGATGATGCGGCGACTGGCAAACAGGGAGAGGGACTGGCACTCCTGGGCCAGGTCCTGCCAGTTGAAGGGAGACTCCTGAACCAGGGAGAGGCGTTCGCTGAACCCCTGGTCACGGGCGGCAGCCCGGATCTGGTCCCTGGCTTCATCCCGCAGCAGCAGGTCGTCGCCAAACACCATGACGATGGCAGGCAGCTGGGTCAGGTGCTGCCCCAGCTGGCTGACAAAGATCCGCATCTATTGAACCTTGATGCTGGAGAGGGTGCGGATGATGCGATCAGCCGCTTCGGCACGCATCTCCTTGAGCAGCAGATCCAGCTCGCGGTTTTTCGCCAGGGCGGTGCGGGGATCGTCCAGGTAGTCGCGGCGGATCTCCAGATCGAAGCTCTGGGAGGGTTTGCCCTGGAAACCCACGGCAAACTTCACTGAGTAGATCAGCTCATACTCCGCCACCTGGCCTGAGGGAAACAGGGAGAGGGTGGAGCGCTCCAGATTGTCGTCCCCCAGCCAGAGCCGGGGAGCGGAGTCGTTCTCCACCACATCGATGTCGGAGAGGCGCAGACGCTCGCCCACCAGGCGGTGCAGCTCACCATACTCATCAGAACTCTCCAGTTGCAGAGTCTGAAGCGGTTCGGGGATCAGATAATCCCCCTTGAGATGAAAGCCGCAACCGGCACTGACCAGAAGGGTCAGTGCCAGCAGGGCGGTCAGAGCGTGTCTCAGCACTCCGATCTCCTTAGTTGGCTACGATGTTGAGCAGCTTGCCGGGCACGTAGATCACCTTGCGCAGGGTCTTGCCGTCGGTGAACTTGCTGACGTTCTCCTCAGAGAGGGCCAGTTGCTGGACCTGCTCCTGAGTGGCGTCGGCGGCCACGGTGATGCGGGAGCGAACCTTGCCGTTCACCTGCACCACGATCAGCTTCTCCTCTTCGACCATGGCGTCCTTGTCCGCCACAGGCCACGCTTGGGTGTCGATGTCCCCGTCCATGCCCAAGGCGTTCCACAGGTGGAAACACACATGGGGAGTGATGGGGGCCAGCATCTTAACCACGGCTTCCAGGGCTTCCTGCATCAGGGCGCGATCCTGTTCGGACTCCCTGGGTGCCTTGGTCAGCTTGTTCATCAGTTCCATCACCGCGGCGATGGCGGTGTTGAAGGTCTGGCGGCGCCCCAGGTCATCGCCCACCTTGGCGATGGTCTTGTGCAGGTCACGGCGCAGGGCCTTCTGATCGCCGCTCAGTGCAGTCAGGTCCAGGGCCGGGGCGGTGCCCAGGTTGAGGTGTTCGTAAGCCAGCTTCCACAGGCGCTTGAGGAAGCGGTTGGCGCCTTCTACACCAGACTCCTGCCACTCCAGGGTCATCTCTGGCGGGGCGGCAAACATCATGAACAGGCGCACGGTGTCGGCGCCGTACTTGTCCACCATCTCCTGGGGATCGATGCCGTTGTTCTTGGACTTGGACATCTTGGTCATGCCGGAGTGCACCAGCTCACGGCCTTCGCCGTCGGTGGCCTTGACGATGGCACCCTTGGCATCACGCTCCAGAGTCACCTCGGTGGGGGCAACCCAGACTCGCTGACCGTTGTCACCGGTGTAGTAGAAGGCGTCACACAGCACCATGCCCTGGCACAGCAGGCGCTTGGCGGGCTCGTCGGAGCTTACCAGGCCGGCGTCGCGCAGCAGCTTATGGAAGAAGCGGAAATAGAGCAGGTGCATGTTGGCGTGCTCGATGCCGCCGATGTACTGGTCTACCGGCAGCCAGTAGTTGGCCTTGCTGGGGTCCAGCATGGCGTCGTCGGTACCGACGCTGGTGTAGCGGGCGTAGTACCAGGAGGACTCCATAAAGGTGTCGAAGGTGTCGGTTTCGCGGGTGGCCTTCTCACCATTGATGGTGGTCTGGGACCAGGCCTTGTCCGCCTTGATGGGGCTGGTCACGCCATCCATCACCACATCTTCCGGCAGGATCACCGGCAGATCTTCGGCGGGCACCGGGACGGTTTCACCGTTCTCCAGGGTGGCCATGGGGATCGGGGCGCCCCAGTAACGCTGACGGGACACACCCCAGTCGCGCAGACGGAAGTTGGTGGTCTTGTGGCCCTTGCTCAGTTCACCCAGCTTGGCGGCGATGGCGTTCAGGGCACCGTCGAAGTCCAGGCCGTCGAACTCGCCGGAGTTGAACAGGACGCCCTTGTCGGTGTAGGCCTGCTCGCTGATGTCCAGCTCGCCGTCGGTGGGTTTGATTACCGGTTTGATCTCCAGCCCGTACTTGGAGGCAAACTCGTAGTCACGCTGATCGTGGGCAGGAACGGCCATCACCGCACCCGTGCCGTAATCCATCAGGACGAAGTTGGCGACGAACACCGGCACCTTGGCGCCGTTGAGGGGGTGGATGGCGTACAGGCCGGTGGCCATCCCCTTCTTCTCCATGGTGGCCAGCTCCGCTTCGGCAACCTTGGTGTTCTTGCACTCGTCGATAAAGGCCGCCAGTTCAGGGTTGTTCTGGGCGGCGACCGCAGCCAATGGGTGGCCGGCGGCGATGCCGACGTAGGTCACACCCATCACGGTATCGGGGCGGGTGGTGTAGATGGTGAAGCTTTCATCCATGCCATCCACGTCGAAGGTCATCTCTACCCCTTCGGAGCGACCGATCCAGTTGCGCTGCATGGTTTTCACCATCTCTGGCCAACCGTCCAGCTGATCCATGTCGCTGAGCAGCTGATCGGCGTAGTCGGTGATCTTCACGAACCACTGGGGGATCTCCTTCTGGATCACCGGGGTGTCGCAGCGCCAGCAGCAGCCGTCGATAACCTGTTCGTTGGCCAGCACGGTCTGATCGTTATCACACCAGTTTACTGAGCTGGTCTTCTTGTAGATCAGCCCCTTGTTGTAGAGCTCGGTGAAGAACCACTGCTCCCAGCGGTAGTAATCCGGCTTACAGGTGGCCAGTTCACGATTCCAGTCGTAACCGAAGCCCAGCATCTTCAGCTGACCCTTCATGTAATCGATGTTTTCGTAGGTCCAGGGGGCCGGTGCCGCCTTATTTTTTACGGCGGCATTCTCGGCAGGCAGGCCGAAAGCGTCCCAACCGATGGGCTGCAGCACATTCTTGCCCTGCATACGCTGGTATCGGGAGATCACGTCACCGATGGTGTAGTTGCGCACGTGGCCCATGTGTAGACGGCCGCTGGGGTAGGGGAACATGGAGAGGCAATAGAACTTCTCTTTGCCCTCTTGCTCAACGGCGGTGAAGGTTTGTTGCTGTTCCCAGTGGCGCTGCACATTGGGTTCGATATCGCTGGGGTTGTATTGCTCTTGCATCGACACGATAGGATCCACGACTGATATTTTGATTTCGAGCCAACTATGGCTCATAAAAAGATCTGCATAGAATAACTCAGCGGGCGGCTAATACCAATGATGGGAGGGGCCGATTTTTCCCGATTATCCGCTGGCTGCATCCCAGGTGCCACTGCCGGACGAACGCCAGTCTCACCCGGAGTGTGGCCCCTTAAGTACAAGGGATGTCGGCGGAGTGGATTATGTGTTATACCAAAGATATCAACGAATTGTGCTGGCGGCTTCGCCGGTACTGTCTGACCCAGCTGCAATGGAGATGGCCATGGCGGAAGAAAAAAGTCGGTTGATTGAACGTTACGAGGCGCTGCTGAGGGAGATGGAGCGCCGTTATCAGGAGGATCCGGACCTGACTCTGAGCCAGCTCAGTCAGGTTCTGACAGACAGCAGTGCCTACCTTCAGCTTAAGGAGAGCCTGTCTCAGGGCGAGCTGGAGATGGTGGAGCAGTTTCTGCGCCGGGACCTGGCTGAGTTTGTCCTGCACGCGGGTGATCAGGTGGAGCAGCCCTCAAGCCTGTTTACCCTGGGGCTGGAGAACACTTTGTGGCAGTGGTTGGCGGAGATCACCGATAAGAGCCAGCTGGAGTGGCATGAACTGGGCGAAGACCTGCGCCACCAGGGAACCTACGAAGCCGGTGAGGTGGTCGGCCTGGGGATCCTGGTGTGCGACAAGTGCGGCCATGAGATGACCTTCAATCGGCCTGATCTTCTGCCGGCCTGTCCTGAGTGCGATCATCGCTTCTTCTCGCGGAAGATGCTGGCACCCTGATACAGGCACCCACCAGAGCCAGCAGCGCCAGTAACCAGGCGCTGTTCTGGCCATAACGGCCAAACACCGTGCTGCCCTGAACCAGGGCCACATCGCCGGTGAGTACCCCCTCCTCAAACTGAGGCAGCTTTGCCTGCATCCTTCCCAGTTCATCCACAATGGCGGTGACGCCATTGTTGGTGACCCTGAGCAGTGGCTTACCCAGCTCCATGGAGCGCATCCGGGCGATCTCCATGTGCTGCAGCGGGCCGGTAGAGTGACCAAACCAGGCGTCATTGGAGACGGTCAGCAACAGATCGGTGTCGTCGGTGATGTTGGCCCTGAGCTGCTCGGGGAAGGCAATTTCGTAACAGATGGCCGGCGCCAGGTTGAGCTCGCCAGCCCGCAAGTTCTGCTGCACCCTGTCGCCCCGGGTGAAGGAGGACATGGGCAGGTTGAACAGGGGGGCCAGGGGGCGCAGCACTGATTCCAGGGGCACAAATTCGCCGATGGGCAGCAGATGGCTCTTGTGGTAGCGGTTATCGTCACCGGGCTGGTGGCGCCTGGGGCCATCATCGTCTCCCAGCACCAGCAGCGAGTTGAAGAACTCCCGGGTGACACTGTCGGCGCTGATGATGCCAGTGATCACATGGGTGCCCCGGAAAGCGGCCGCATGATCGAAGCTGTTGAGGAAGTCGTCCACCATCATCTCCGGGGCGGGCACCGCCGCCTCCGGCCACACCACCAGATCCGCATCCATATGGGGGCGACTGAGGTCCTGGTACTTGAGCAGGGTGGGCCAAAGTTGCTCGGGCTCCCATTTGAGACTCTGGGGGATGTTGCCCTGAACCAGGGCCACTGAGAAGGTTTCGCCACTGCGCTCTATGGTGTTCAGAGTGGGCAGCAGAGTCAGGGCCAGGGCGGTGGAGGCCGGTGCCAGCAGCCACAGCCAGCGGCGGCGCAGCAGCATCAGCAGCGCGCCGGCCAGCAGGGCGATAAGCCAGCCCAGGCCCAGGGCACCCAGAGAGCTGGCCAAAGGAGCGAGGGGGCCCTCCACCTGACTGTAGCCCAGCCACAGCCAGGGGAAGCCGGTCAGCAGCTTACCCCTGAGCCACTCAGTTAGCAGCCACAATGCCGAGAAGGCCAGCACCCTGCGACCGCTGGCTTCGGGCCAGAATCGACCCAGCAGCCCTAGGGTCAGGGCAGGGAACAGCGCCAGATAACTCGCCAGCAGGGTCATCAGCAGCAGAGACACCGGCAGGGGCAGGCCGCCGAAATTGTCGATGCTCACATGCACCCAGGCGATGCCGTGGGCAAACAGGCCAAAGCCGAAGCTCCAGCCCAGCAGGGCACTGCGTTTGGCTGTCTGTGCTTCACTGAGCCATAACAGACCCATCAGCGCTGGCAGCAGCACCGGACTGAAGTGATAGGGGGCAAAAGCAAAGGGGGAGAGGGCGCCGCACAGCAGCGCCATCATCAACCGGAGTTTGGAGGAGGGCCGGGACAACATCAGGCGGCAGACTCATCCTCGGTCTGGGGGTTCTGCTTCTCCAGGTTGCGCACCTGCAGCTGCAGCAGCCGCCGGGTATCGGCGTTGACCACCTTGAACTCGAAGCCCGCCAGTTCCACCTTTTCACCGCGCATGGGCAGGTGGTTGAAGGCGTGGCTGACGATGCCGCCGATGGTATCGAACTCCTCGTCGGAAAACTCGGAGCCAAAGTGCTCATTGAACTCTTCGACCGGAGTCAGGGCGGCCACGGACCACACCTGTTTGCCCACCTTGCGGATGTTTTGGGACTGATCCTCATCGGTGTCGAACTCATCGCCGATGTCGCCGACGATCTCCTCGAGGATATCCTCGATGGTGACCAGGCCAGATACGCCGCCATACTCATCGACGACGATGGCCATATGGTAGCGTTTCTGACGAAACTCCTTGAGCAGTACGTCCACCCGCTTGCTTTCGGGGACCACCACCGCGGGGCGCATGATAGACTCCAGCTCCACTTCACTGGCGTCGCCGCTGAAGCCGTAGGGCAACATGTCCTTGGCCAGCAGGATCCCTTCGATGTGGTCCTTATCCTTGTCCACAACGGGGAAGCGGGAGTGGCCGGATTCGATGATGGTGGACAGGTAGGCACCCAGGTCCTGATTCTTTTCGATGGCGATAATCTGGGAGCGTGGAATCATCACGTCACGGACGCGCAGGTCGGAAACCTCCAGCACCCCTTTGATCATCTCTTTGGTGTCCTGGTCAATCAGATCCCGCTCTTCGGCGTCCTGGATCACGTCGACCAGCTCTTTGCGGTTTTTCGGCTCACCGCCAAACAGCTGGGAAATGCGCTCAAGCCAGCTCTTTTTAGGAGAGCCCTGGCTCGACGGAGGGTTGTCTTCGTTCATAACTTCTCGTCGTTAAAACAGCAAAAAAGGCTCAGCGTTCCGTGTAAGGATCGCTGATGCCCAGTCCATGGAGAATGCGGGTTTCCAGAGTTTCCATCTGCTCCGCTTCCTCATCCTCCAGATGATCATAACCTATCAGATGCAGGCAACCGTGTACAACCATGTGGGCCCAGTGGTCCCTGGCAGTTTTTTGTTGCTCTTTTGCCTCTTTTTCAACAACTTCTGCACAAATCACCAGGTCACCGATCAGGTCGGTGGGGATCATCGGCGGTGCTTCAAAAGGGAAGGAGAGCACATTGGTGGGTTTGTCCTTGCCCCGGTAGTCGCGGTTGAGTTCCTGGCTCTCTTCGGCGCTGACGATACGGATGCTCAGCTCCGCAATGTCGCGCTCCTGGGCCAGGGCGGCCTCGGCCCAGCTTTGGAACTGGGCTTCGCTTGGCAGATCAAAGCCTTCGGCTACAGGCTGAAGATCAAGAATCAGTTCCATCCTCTTTGGCCTCCTCCTGCTGGCGGGTTTTCTCCCGCTCGACCTTGAGCTTGTGTTGCTCCTGGTCATGTTTCTCATAGGCGTCAACGATGCGCGCCACCACGGGGTGACGGACCACGTCGCCGCTCTGGAAGAAGTTGAAGCTGATGGATTCCACATCGCGCAGCACTTCGATGGCGTGGCGCAGGCCGGAACGGACATTGCGCGGCAGATCCACCTGGGTGATGTCGCCGGTGATCACCGCCCGGCTGTTGAAGCCGATACGGGTCAGGAACATCTTCATCTGCTCTGTGGTGGTGTTCTGACTCTCATCCAGGATGACGAAGGCATCATTGAGGGTGCGGCCACGCATGTAGGCCAGCGGGGCCACTTCGATGACGTTGCGCTCAATCAGCCGCTCCACCCGCTCGAAACCCAACATCTCAAACAGGGCGTCGTACAGGGGACGCAGGTAGGGATCCACCTTCTGGGAGAGGTCGCCGGGCAAAAAGCCCAGCTTCTCACCCGCTTCCACCGCGGGGCGGGTCAGCAGGATGCGACGCACCTCCTGGCGCTCCAGGGCATCCACCGCAGCCGCCACCGCCAGGTAGGTCTTACCCGTACCGGCCGGACCGACACCGAAGGTGATGTCGTGGCTGATGATGTTACGGATGTACTGCGCCTGGTTGGGGTTGCGGGGTTTGAGGATGCCACGCTTGGTCTTGAAGAACACCTCTTTGCCCAAGGCGCTCTCATCCTGTTCCGCTTCGAGGGCAACGAACTCCTGAATCGCCAGGTGCACCTGATCGGGCTCCAGATCCGGCATGGCGCCGCGTACCGGGGCGGTCTGCACATAGAGGTCCTTGAGGATGCCGATGGCGCCATGAACAAACTGAAGCTGACCCACCACCTGAAAGTGGTTGTTGCGGTAGCTGATCTCTACGCCGAGTCGGCGCTCCAGTTGTTTCAGGTTATCGTCGAAGGGGCCGCACAGGGCGGCAAGCCGGCTGCTTTCAGCCGGCTCGAGGTACACATCGTGTGTCACTAATTTGTTGGTCAAGCCGGTCTCCGATTACGGCTGAAAAGTGGCAACGCCCAGCTCGTCTGGTTCGCCGGCGGGGCGCTTGGCGAGAATCTCAGAAGGGCGCAACTGACGGCGCAGATCCATCTGATCCTCGGTCCTTACCACTATACCACGTAATGAGTTGGGCATAACCTCGGTGATCTCCACATCGACGAAGCTGCCGATCATCTCGGGGGCGCCTTCGAAGTTTACGGTGCGGTTGTTCTCGGTCTTGCCGCGAAGCTCCATCACATTCTTCTTGGAGGTGCCCTCCACCAGGATGCGCTGAACGGTGCCCAGCATGCGACGGCTGTACTGCATCGCCTGCTGATTGACCCGCTCCTGCAGGATGTAGAGACGTTGCTTCTTGGTCTCTTCGGTCACGTCATCGGGCAGATCCGCCGCCGGCGTGCCGGGGCGGGGGCTGTAGATGAAGGAGAAGCTCTGGTCGAAGTCGATCTCCTGGATCAGTTTCATGGTCTGCTCGAAGTCGTCGTCGGTCTCGTTGGGGAAACCTACGATGAAATCGGAACTGATGTGGATCTCCGGGCGCACCTTGCGCAGACGACGGATGATCGATTTGAACTCCAGCGCGGTGTGGTTGCGTTTCATCTGGGTCAGGATGCGGTCGGAGCCGCTCTGGACCGGCAGGTGCAGAAAGTCCACCAGCTCCGGTACATCGGCGTAGGCGTCGATGATGTCCTGGGTGAACTCCACCGGATGGCTGGTGGTATAGCGCAGGCGGTCGATGCCGTCGATGGCGGCCACATAGCGCAGCAGATCCGCAAAACTGCAGATCTCACCGTCATGGGTGGCACCGCGGTAAGCATTGACGTTCTGGCCCAGCAGGTTGATCTCACGCACTCCCTGCTCCGCCAGTTGGGCAATCTCGTAGAGGACGTCGTCCAGGGGACGGCTCACCTCTTCACCCCGGGTGTAGGGCACCACACAGAAGCTGCAGTACTTGTTGCACCCTTCCATGATGGAGACGAAGGCGGTGGCACCCTCGGCGCGGGGCTCAGGCAGACGGTCAAACTTCTCGATTTCAGGGAAGGAAACATCCACCACACCGTGTTCACCCTGCTGGATGCGGGTGATCATCTCCGGCAGGCGATGCAGAGTCTGGGGGCCAAAGACGATGTCCACGAAGGCGGCGCGCTCGCGAATGGCGTCCCCCTCCTGGGAGGCCACACAGCCGCCAACGCCAATCACCAGGTTGGGGTTCGCTTCCTTGAGAGGCTTCCAGCGACCCAGCTGATGGAACACCTTCTCCTGCGCCTTCTCACGGATGGAACAGGTGTTCAGAAGGAGCACGTCGGCTTGTGCCGCGTCCTCGGTCAGGGAGTAGTTGCCAAAGGATTCGAGCAGACCCGCCATCTTGTCGGAGTCATACTCATTCATCTGGCAACCCCAGGTTTTAATGTGCAGTTTTTTGCTCATCAAACTGTGCCGCTCGTATTACCTAATGAAAAAATAGCGGGCTATTCTAAACCCGAAAACTCCATCTGGCTAGTTGCTGCACAGTGTTAACCATCATTGGGGGCTTAGGGTTTGAGGCCCGGCAGTGGCTTTTATGGGCGCCGAGCGCTGGGTATCTGTTTCTTCTGCTTGGGCAAACTGTTCGCTTAGCTCCAGTCCACTGGCCATCAGGGCCTGGCGAGACTGCGCCAGAATATCGTCTTTGAGTTGCTCCTCCATTTCAAACTGGGCCTGGGCCACGATCGGCAGGGGGGCATACACCTCCATGGTGTAATCGGCTCTCGGGGCGGCCGTTAACAGCAGGGGGGCCAGGGCAAACATCAGCATTGTCGTTGGGGCCTTCATAACTCACCTCACAGGTCCAGAGTGGCTTTCGCAAGCTAAGTGTAGGAGCTGCTCTGAAGCTGCCAGGGAAGGGTTGTAAAGGAGTGTGTGGAATGGCCGGGAAACACACACTCAGTTACAGCCGGTAAGAATTGGTCATGATATGATGGCCCCATCTTCGTTGGAGCCCGGAAGGATGGGATGGAGCAGAGCGATATTTTGATTGCCGGTGGCGGCATGGTGGGAGCGGCCAGTGCCCTGGCCCTGGCGGACCTGGGCCTGGAGGTCACTCTGTTTGAAGCCCGGGAGCCGGCTGATTATAACGCCGAGCAGCCCATGGACCTTCGCGTCAGTGCCATCAGTCAGGCATCGGAGCGACTGCTTGAGAGCCTGGGAGGCTGGGCCGGTGTGGAGAGCATGCGCAGTGCCCCCTATCGGACCCTGGAAACCTGGGAGTGGCAAGGGGGCCGCATCTGTTTCGACGCCGATGAGCTTGGGCTGTCCCATCTGGGTCATATTGTTGAAAATCGCATTCTGCAACTCTCTTTGTGGCAGGCGGTGCGTCGTCACAGCCGCATCCGCCTGATCACCGGCGTCCGTCCAGAGCGTTTCTGGCAGGATGATCAGGGCGCCTGGCTGGAGGCCGATGGCACCTTCTACCAGGGGCAGTTGCTGCTGGGGTGCGACGGTGCCCAGTCCCAGGTGCGTCGCCAGGCGGGGATCGGGGTCAGCGGCTGGAACTACCGTCAGCACTGTCTGGCCATCAATATCCGCACCCAGGAGCCTCAGCAACAGGGCACCTGGCAGGAGTTTACCCCGACCGGCCCCAGGGCTCTGTTGCCCCTGGCGGGCAATCACGCTTCCCTGGTGTGGTATGACGCCCCGCAGACGGTTGCCGAGCTTAAGCGTCTGAGTCCTTCCGAGCTCAAACGCGCCATCGTTGCCGCCTTCCCCGATCGCCTGGGGGAGTTTGAGATTGAGCAACTGGCCAGCTTTCCCCTGACCCGGCAGCATGCCAAGGCCTACTTCAAGGGACGCATGGTGCTGCTGGGCGACGCGGCCCACACCATCAACCCCCTGGCAGGACAGGGCGTCAATCTGGGCTTCAAGGATGTGGCGGTGCTGGCTGAAGTGCTGCGTGAGGCGATGGAGCGGGATGAGCCCATTCACGGCGAGTCTGTCCTCAAGCGCTACCAGCGTCGCCGTCACCCGGACAACCTGGCGATGCAATCGGCCATGGATGCCTTCTACCTGATGTTCAGCAACGACCACCTGCCTCTGAAACTGGTGCGAAATCTTGGGCTGACTCTGGCGGAACACTCTGGCCCCATCAAGCGTAAGGTGATGCAGTACGCCATGGGTCTGTAATAGTGCTGCTCTCCTTTCGGCGCTGGTGGTTCAACGGTCACATCAATCTGGCGCTGCGTCTCAGCACGGCGGTCATGCTGTGGCTGGCCCTGGCCTGGACCCTGGACCTGTTTTTGCTGGGGCTGCTGTCGCTGCTGGCCCTGCCCTGCGTATTTATCTCCGGCATAGATCAACCCTCTCCGGGCTGGGGCAAGCGTCTGGCCTGGTCCATCCCCCTGCTCGGTGGCGTGGCCTGGGTGTTTGGCGCCCTGGGCGCCTGGTGGCCTCCTTCGCTGGTACCGGCCCTGCTGCTGGCCGGCGTGCTGCTGACTACCCTGTCCGCCTTTGGTGAGTTGTCGGGCAGGACCGGGCTTGCCGCGCTGGTGATGGCGGCCATGTCCCAGGTCTCGGCCGGGGTGATCCCGGCCTGGCAGTTTGCCCTAGGCACTACTTTGGCGGCCCTGTGGGTGGTGCTGTTTTCCGACTGGTGGTTTCGTGCCCAGAGGGAGTATCCGCTGCGCCAGGCGTTGGCCCTGAGCTATCGACGGCTGGCGGTGATCCTGGCCAGCCGGCTACGTTGGTTGGAGGACCCCTCTCTGGGGGCCCGATTCGATCTGCCGCTGGCTGAGCAGCTGGCCCTGGTTCGGCGCTATGTGGCGGTGGCCAAATCCCGACAGCGGCTGACGCCGGAGCTGTATCAGGCGTTTGTGGCGGCGGTGGACCTGCAGGAGAGATTGCAGGCGATCCCCAACCCCGAACTCAGTCGTGCCCTGTTTGCCCAGCCAGGGGTATTGCCCGCCTATCGCCTGTGGGTGGCGGTGACCAGCCGGCGCCTGCGCCAGGTGGCGGACCACCTGGTGACGGTCCACCCCCTGGGGGAGGACCCGAGACTGGCGGATGTGGAGCAGCAGTTGCTGACCGCCCTGACCCCGCTGCAGCGAGGCCGTTTCGCTAGCATTGCGCCCTATTTTGTCTCCAACGCGAGGCGGATAAGCCGTCTGGCCCAGAGGGTGGCGCCGCTCTACCGCCGGCCGATGATAGGTCAGGAGCCGGTCATGGATCACTGGCAACGCTGGCGGCAGCACCTGAACTGGTCCTCGCCCATCTTCCGCGGCGCGGTGCGCCAGGGACTGCTGCTGGCGATGACCATGGGGATCATCCAGTACTTTCATCTGGACAAGGGGTATTGGGCACTGCTCTCCGTCCTGCTGGTGGTCCGGGGTGGCATCGTCGATACCCGTCAGCGGGCCTGGCAGAGGATCTGGGGTACCCTGGTGGGGCTGGGGCTGGCGGCCAGCGCGCTGTCGCTGGGATTGACCGGCAACTGGGCCCTGGCTCTGGGGTTGGTACTGGTGCCGCCTACCCTCTCGCTGATCCCTGTGCACCACGGCTACTCCTGCACCCTGGGCACCATCATTCTGATCATGGTGTTCGAGTACATCGCCGGACAGGGGATGAGCGTGATGCCTTTGCGCCTGCTGGAAACCGTTATTGGCTGTGCTGTGGTGCTGCTGGGGTACCGATATCTCTGGCCGCAGTGGCAGGGTGGCCGCCAGGCTGAGCTGAGGCGACAGGCAATTGGACGGTTGAATCACTATCTGTTGCTGGTGTTGTCGGTATTTGAGGGGAAGGAGGCCACCTCTCTGTCTCTGGCACGGGCTCGCCGCTATACCTATGAGCAGGGGGTGGCCCTGACCAGCAGCTTCGAACAGATGCGTCAGGAGCCCAGTTACAGTCGTCACCGTGATTCGGCAGAGCTGATTCGGCTCTATAAGGAGACGCAGTCCCATCTCAATGCCCTGGCTCCCGCGGCGCGGCGTGGTATCCAGCTGACTGAGGAGCAGTCTCAGACTGCCCACCGGGTGCTTACCGGGGCGGTGGCTGCCCTGAATCAGGCGCTGGAGGGGCAGGGCAGTGGCCAGTGGCCCGAGTCTGTCGAGCAGGAGCGACAGCGGTTGTACCGACTGGTGGAGGAGGGCAGAGTCGACAGGACCGGCTTTGTGCTCTATCAGCTCAATCTGATTGCCGAACGCTACCAGCAGATGCTGGCCATTGCCGCCAGGCCAGCACCGGATAAACAGTAGAGGCGGCCCGCACAGACGCGGACCTTTGTTGTTGGGAGCAAACGCCGGAACAAGAAAAGCCTGCTCGAAAGCAGGCTTTTTCTTTTTATGGCTGGGCTACCCGGTTCGGACCTGAGGGTAGATGCCGGGATCAAAAAAACCAGCACTCGGCTGGTTCTTTGAAAGATGGCTGGGCTACCCGGTTCGGACCTGGGGCTGACGCCGGGATCAAAAAAGCCCGCTCGAAAGCAGGCTTTTTCTTTTTTATGGCTGGGCTACCCGGTTCGGACCTGGGGGTAGACGCCGGGATCAAAAAAACCAGCACTCGGCTGGTTCTTTGAAAGATGGCTGGGCTACCAGGATTCGAACCTGGGAATGGCGGGATCAAAACCCGCTGCCTTACCGCTTGGCGATAGCCCAACAAATTGTTAAATGGGTGCCAGATGCAGCCACTTGAAAGATGGCTGGGCTACCAGGATTTGCGAACCTGGGCGCCGACGCCGGGAGTAAAACCCGTTGTCTCTAACCATCTCATCATAAAATGGCTGGGCTACCAGGATTCGAACCTGGGAATGGCGGGATCAAAACCCGCTGCCTTACCGCTTGGCGATAGCCCAACTGAATTAAATGGTGCGGGAGGAGAGACTTGAACTCTCACACCTTGCGATACCAGAACCTAAATCTGGCGCGTCTACCAATTCCGCCACTCCCGCACAGGAGTTATGTCGTTGCGGGCAACGAAATAATGGTGGCTATGGCGGGACTTGAACCTGCGACCCCAGCATTATGAGTGCTGTGCTCTAACCAGCTGAGCTACATAGCCACGAAAAATGGCTGGGCTACCAGGATTCGAACCTGGGAATGGCGGGATCAAAACCCGCTGCCTTACCGCTTGGCGATAGCCCAACAGATGAAAACAAACGTTAAGAGAAGTCTCTATCCATCTCGAAAAGGAGATGGTAGCTACGGCGGGACTTGAACCTGCGACCCCAGCATTATGAGTGCTGTGCTCTAACCAGCTGAGCTACGTAGCCATCGTTTTGTTTTCTCTCCCCATCGTGGGAAGCGGGGCGTATTATGCGTAGAACCGTGGATTGGGTCAACCGCTTTTTTCCACGGATTTGGGCCCAGAAGCATCGTTCGACTGCAAAATGACCGATTCGGTTTTCCCCTGGTCGAGTTGCGAATGCTCCTTAACCAGGGGCGCCACCGAATCAGAGGGAAAGTGTAGCCGAGGATGGCCGGAAAAAAGAAACGCCCCGCTGCTGCGGGGCGTTCAGAGTGTCCTTGTCAGACGGGGGGGTTAGACGTTAAACAGGAAGTGGATAACGTCGCCATCTTTAACAATGTAGTCTTTACCTTCGGAGCGTTTTTTACCGGCTTCCTTGGCGGCGTTTTCGCCCCCCAGTTCGACGTAGTCGTCGTAGGCGATCACCTCGGCGCGGATGTAACCACGCTCGAAATCGGTGTGAATTTTACCGGCAGCCTGAGGGCCGGTGGCACCCACGGGGATGGTCCAGGCGCGCACCTCTTTCACACCGGCGGTGAAGTAGGTTTGCAGATCCAGCAGTTCGTAGCCGGAACGAATGACTCGGTTCAGGCCGGGCTCTTCGATGCCCAGATCCGCCATGAACTCGTCACGCTCTTCGTCATCCAGCTCGGCGATCTCCGATTCGATTTCGGCGCATACTGCAACCACCACGGCATTCTCTTTGGCGGCGATTTCACGTACCTGATCCAGGTAGGGGTTGTTCTCGAAACCGTCATCATTGACGTTGGCGATGTACATGGTGGGCTTGAGCGTCAGCAGACCCATGTAGTCGATCGCCTTTCTCTCATTGGTGTCCAGCTCTACGGAGCGAGCCATGCCGCCCTCTTCCAGAATTGGCTTGACCTTGTCCAGTACGGTGATTTCGAACTTGGCGTCCTTGTCACCGCCCTTGGCGCGTTTGCCCAGACGCAGCAGGGCGCGCTCTACGGCGTCCAGATCGGCCAGGGCCAGCTCGGTGTTGATCACCTCGATGTCGGCACCCGGGTCCACGCCGCCGGCCACGTGAACGATGTTGTCGTTCTCGAAGCAGCGTACCACGTGACCGATGGCATCGGTTTCACGAATGTTGGCCAGGAATTTGTTGCCCAGGCCTTCACCGGTGGAGGCCCCCTTTACCAGGCCGGCGATGTCCACAAACTCCATGGTGGTGGGCAGCACCCGCTGGGGGTTGACGATCTGCGCCAGGGCATCCAGACGGCTGTCTGGCACGGGCACCACGCCGGTGTTCGGCTCGATGGTGCAGAAGGGGAAGTTGGCCGCTTCGATACCGGCTTTGGTCAGTGCATTGAAGAGGGTGGACTTGCCCACGTTAGGCAGGCCGACGATTCCGCATTTAAAACCCATGATGGAAAACCTTTCTGTTTACGTTCAGGCCGGCTCGGCCTTGAATGTATGGAGTCGATTCATTGCTTTGGTGATGCCGTCTTTGAGCAGGATGTCGATGCAGCGGGACGCTTCGTCCACGGCTTCATCAATGGCACGCTGCTCGGCAGCGGGCGCTTTGCCCAATACGTAACCACTCACTCTGTTTCTATCGCCCGGGTGGCCGATGCCGATACGCAGGCGGTAGAACTCTTTGTTGTTGCCCAGTTTGCTGATGGTGTCTTTCAGGCCATTGTGACCGCCGTGGCCGCCGCCTTTTTTCAGACGGGCAACGCCGGGGGGAAGGTCCAGCTCATCGTGAACCACCAGGATCTGCTCCGGAGTCAGGCCATAGAAGTTGGCCATGGCACCGACAGCTTTGCCGGAGAGGTTCATAAAGGTGGTGGGGATCAGCAGGCGCAGATCGGCACTTCCCTGTTGAATTCGACCTGTGAGTCCAAAGAACTTGCTCTCCGCCTTGAGGTTGACACCGTGCATGCGGGCCAGCTCCTCCACCAGCCAGGCGCCGGCATTGTGACGGGTATTGCTGTATTCCGGCCCTGGGTTGGCCAGGCCGACGATCAACTTAATGTCGTTACTCACTGTCTTTTGGACTCTTTTAACTAATAAACCTTGGGAGCTGCCTGAGAAAGGGAGATGAACCCTTCCACCTTCAGTCGATGACCCTGCCGGGGACCGGCCTGGGGGCAAAGGCAGCGCAGTGTACCACTTTGACCCCGGTGTTCTCAATTTATCGCCACAGGCAACAAAAAAGGCGGCTCGAGGAGCCGCCTTAATCGGTGCGAGTTAAACGCTGAGGTTAGTCAGCTGCTGGAGCCGCGCCACAACCGCCGGTGTAACCGCTTTCGTTGTTGACGTACTCAACTTCGCCCTGAGGCTCGTAGTCGGCCCAGCTCAGCGGGGAGTTGGTTTCAACGTAGTTTCTCAGGATGTCTGCGTCCACCAGGCCGGTGTTGATCACGTCGATCACTGGGTAGCCGTCACCGCCAGCGGCGCTGAAGTCCGGGATGGAGAAGGTGTACTCCTTGCCGGCATCGAAGTTCTCACCGTTGATCTTGGCGATCTCTACGGTCTTCTCACCGCAGTCTACGGTCATTTCGATGTTGCTGAAGTGGGCGTAACCGCCATTCTTACCGGCGCCCTCGATGGTGGCCAGAGAGGCCAGGTAGGTAGTCAGCTCGCTGCCGCTCATGGCGGCGCGGGATACCACGTTGCCGAAGGGCTGGACGGTCAGTACGTGACGGTAGCTGATGTCACCGGCGGCGATGTCGGCGCGGATACCGCCACCGTTCATGATGCCGAAGTCAGCGTTGATTTGAGGATGGGTGCGCTGCGCAGAGATCAGCAGCTGACCAATGGCCGCCTGACGGGCACGGACCACGTCGCGGTCACCGCCGACGAAGGTCTGGTCGGTAGAGCCGATAACCACATCCAGCTGAGCCTGGCCGGCTTCCTGGTAGGGGCGCAGGGTCTCTTTTACGAAGGAGTCAGGCTTGATCTCTTCAGCCACGCGAACCACGTTGCCCTGCTCGTCCTTGACTACGCGCCAGCCGTCGTACTGGGCCAGGTTAACAGGCATCAGCTTGTAGCTGGTCAGGTGCAGTTCGCCGCCGTAGTATTCGAAGTCGGCACGACCAACGTACTTGCCCCACTCGTGGGCCTGCATGATCCAGGTGCCATTCTGCTGATCTGGCTTGCAGTCGCTGCCGGGAGCAAAATCAGCGTCGTAGCTGTTGCCATCGGCGCTCATGCATACCGGGTTCTGAGAGTGACCACCGATTACCGCAGCCAGTTGACCCTCTTCCATGGCGCGAGCCAAGGCGACGTCACCCGGGGCGTTGGAGGCGTGGTCGCCATTGGCGTAGTGACCCATGTGGGTGGTGGCGAACACCAGGTCGGCGCTCTTGTTCTCTTCGATCTCGGCGATAACCTTCTTCAGTTCCTCTTTGGGATCGGTGAAGGTCAGCTCAGAGATGTAGTTGGGGTTACCGATCTTCACGGTATCTTCGGTGGTCAGGCCCACCACGGCGATGCGCAGTTCACCCAGGGTAAAGATCTTGTAGGGCTGGAAGTAGCGCTCACCATCGGCGTCATAGATGTTGGCAGCCAGCATGGGGAAGTCAGCCCAGTCACGCTGATTTTCCAGTACATCCAGAGGGTTATCGAATTCATGGTTACCCACGGCCATGGCGTCGTAACCGATCATGTTCATGCCGATGAAATCGGGTTTGGCGTCTTGAAGATCGGACTCTGGTACACCGGTGTTGATGTCGCCGCCGGACAGCAGCAGCGAATACCCGCCATCTTTTTCCACTTCGTCGCGGATCTGGTCGACCAGGGTCTTACGGGCAGCCATGCCGTACTCGCCGTAGCCGTTTTCCCAGAAACGACCGTGGTTGTCGTTGGTGTGAAGGATGGTGAATTTGGTGCAGTTGTCGGCGCCGCAGACTTCGGGAGCCGGCTTGTCGTTGTCGGAGTCAGAACAGGCAGACAGGGCTGCCAGCAGGGAGACCGCGATCAGGGATTTTTGCAATTTCATCATACTGGATACTCGATTGATTTATTTTATGAGTTTTCCGCCACCTTGGCTGGTGGGAAGGTATCACTAATGGCATTCGCGCTTGGGTGATCAAGATCACACTCGCAAGAATTCCGAAACACTAATGTATCATTACAGTAATGTGACAATCAGTCGCACTTGTTGTTGAACTGAATTACTTGGCGAAATGTGCGCATAAGATCGCAGGGTGAAAGGTAATTAAATAATATTTTTGTAGAAACAATAAAAAAGGCGTTCCTGAAGAACGCCTTTGTCGGATTAGAAATTTGTGAGCAGATTAATGCTCGAACATCGCGGAGATGGACTCTTCGTTGCTGACGCGACGGATCGCTTCGGCCATCACGGAGGACATGGTCAACTGAGTCACCTTACCGGTGGCACGCATCTCTTCGGTCAGAGGAATGGTGTCGGTGACGATCACTTCGTCGATCACGGAGTTGGTGATGTTCTGCGGGGCGTTGCCGGAGAAAACTGGGTGGGTGGCGTAAGCGAATACGCGACGGGCACCACGCTCTTTCAGGGCTTCGGCAGCCTTACACAGGGTGCCGCCGGTGTCGATCATGTCATCGACGATGATGCAGTCACGATCCTGAACGTCACCGATGATGTGCATCACCTGAGACACGTTGGCGCGGGGGCGACGCTTATCGATGATGGCCAGGTCGGAGTCGTCCAGCAGCTTGGCAACGGCGCGGGCGCGAACTACGCCACCGATGTCCGGGGAAACCACTACGGGGTTGTCCAGGTTCTTGGCGCGCATATCTTCCAGCAGCACTGGGCTGCCGAATACGTTGTCCACAGGAACGTCGAAGAAACCCTGAATCTGCTCAGCGTGCAGGTCACAGGTCAGCACGCGGTCAACACCCACGCTGGAGAGGAAGTCGGCGACGACCTTGGCGGTGATTGGCACACGGGCAGAGCGAACACGACGGTCCTGACGGGCGTAGCCGAAGTAGGGGATCACAGCAGTGATTCGGCCAGCTGAGGCGCGGCGCAGGGCATCCACCATCACCACCAGCTCCATCAGGTTGTCGTTGGTAGGGGCGCAGGTGGACTGAATAATGAAGACATCAGCACCACGAACGTTCTCGTTGATCTGGACGCTGATTTCGCCATCGGAGAAACGACCTACGTCGGCCTCGCCCAGGGAGCAGTAGAGACGGTTGGCAATACGCTGGGCCAGTTCAGGAGTCGCGTTGCCGGCAAAGAGCTTGATGTCGGGCACAGTATTAACCTCAGGCTAGGCTTATTTTGTTTTGGGTGTGGAGTCGCCGGTTGCTGCTCTTACAGGGGCTGTTGGCACCGTCCCATCAAGGGGGAGCGGTTGCAGCCACGAGCAACGAACCCTTGCCACTCATTGGGCAGATCGGCATAGGCGTTCAGCGCCTCCTCCTGGGTGGAAAAGGTGCCAAAAACACAGCTGCCGGTGCCGGTCATTTGAGACGGCGCGTATTGTATCAACCAGCCCAAGGCGTTTGCAACTTGACCATGGCTTTGCAACACCACGGGGGTGCAGTCATTGTGCCATTGGCTGGGACGGCACTCCGGCTGGGCCAATTTCGGGGTGTCCCGGGTCAGGCTGGGGTGGCCGAAAATCTCGGCGGTGGAGATCTCCACGCCGGGGGCGATCACCAGGTACCAGGGCTCTTCAACCTCAACCGGGCGCAACTTCTCGCCGACGCCGTCGGCAATGGCGGCGCGGCCTCGGACAAACACCGGGACATCGGCACCCAGTCCCAGTCCCAGATTTGCCAGGGTATCTTCATCAAGATTCAGCCCCCACAGAGCGTTCAATGCCACCAGGGTGGTGGCCGCGTCTGAGGAGCCTCCTCCCAGTCCGCCGCCCATGGGCAGGCGCTTCTCCAGCGTTATCCGGGCGCCCAGGGTACAGCCGGTGTGTTTCTGCAGCAGACGGGCTGCCCGAACAATCAGGTTGTCTTCATCGGCCACCCCTTCGATGGCCGGAGTCAGAGTGACCTCCGGGGTCTCGGTGATGGTGAAATGCAGGGTGTCGCCGAAATCCAGAATCTGGAACAGGGTCTGCAACTCATGGTAGCCATCGTCCCGACGACCGTTGATGTGAAGGAAGAGGTTGAGTTTGGCGGGGGCGGGCCAGTTACGGCTTGTGCTTGGCATTACCTTGGAAGCTCCGGTTGCCAGTCAGAAAGCGCCAATTTTAACCTGTTGTCCCCCTGGCGCAAGCTGACCATTCTGGGGATGCGATAACCCTCAATTTGTTGCCAACCTTGATATTTCATCTGCCAGGGCGGTTGATTGGGATCCAATATCAGCGTGACCTGAGACGGCCAGCCATTGTCATCCAGCAGGGTTTGCCCCTCATCTTGTGATCCCTGCCCAAGAATCCAACGAGAAAGATCAGTCAGGGGAACTGCCCAGCCAGTTAGGCGTCCTAACAGCTCAGAAGCGTTGTTGCCTGAATAGGTTTTGTCCTGGTAACGGATCTTGGCCCCATTTTCCGAAGCCTGTAGGGTGATCAGGGTTGAGCCAAACAGGTTGGTCAGTCTAAGATCGTCGCGGTTGCCGTTATGCTGCCAGTGAAGATTGACGGAAAGTCGCTCTTCCGGTTGGATAATGGCCAGCTTTCCCTTGAGTTGCCAACGGGTTAAATCTGATGGTGAGGCGGAGTCCCTGGATGCAGGGGGAGCGGTGGCACAGCCGGACAACCACATTAAAAATAAGAGTATGAAATAAGGGTGAGATCGGCGTTTAAGCATAAATTACCTGTTTTGTGCACTGTACCACAATCAGCAACATAACCATTGTTTAGAGTCGACAACCGTCTTTCAAGGTTGCGCTTTTGCGCATAGAATTGCGCAAATCTCGACCCATGTTCAAATTTCGGGTTTAAGCTGGAGAACCATGACGTTAGTAGCAATTGGGATCAACCACAAGACCGCCAGTGTCTCTCTGCGGGAGAAACTGGCATTTGGACCGGACATCCTGGGCGATGCCCTCAAGAGCGTGTCCAGGCTGACGCCGACTGGCGAAGCGGTGATCCTGTCTACCTGCAACCGCACCGAACTCTACATCAACCGTGCAGACAGCCAAGCCCTGGTGGACTGGCTGGTGGAGTACCACAACCTGCCCGAAGATGAGGTGCGAGCCAGCCTCTATCTTCACGAAAACCAGGCGGCGGTCAAACACCTGTTGCGTGTTTCTGCCGGGCTGGACTCCCTGGTGTTGGGAGAACCTCAGATTCTGGGACAGATCAAGCAGGCGTTTGGCAACGCCCAGCAACACGGTACCGTGTCCCACACCTTGGACCGCATGTTCCAGCACACCTTCAAGGTGGCCAAGAAGATCCGCACCGAAACCGAGATCGGCTCGTCGGCGGTCTCCGTAGCCTTCGCCGCGGTGAACCTGGCCAAGCACATCTTCGATGACCTGTCCAAGTCCAACGTACTGCTGGTCGGGGCCGGTGAGACCATCGAATTGGTGGCCCGTCACCTCAAAGAGGCGGGTGTGACCACCATGACGGTGGCCAACCGCACCGTCAGCCGTGCTGAAGGGATGGCGGAGGAGTTTGGCGCCAGGGTCGTTACCCTGCCTCAGATCCCCGAGTGCCTGCCCCAGGCGGACATCGTCATCTCCTCCACCGCGTCACCACTGCCGATCCTGGGCAAGGGGATGGTGGAAAACGCCCTGAAGCAGCGCCGTCAGCAGCCGATGCTGCTGGTGGACATCGCGGTGCCTCGCGACATCGAGGCCGAGGTGGGAGAGCTGGAAAATGCCTACCTGTACACTGTGGATGACCTGCAGGGAATCGTTCAGAAGAACATGGAATCCCGCCTCGAGGCCGCCGAGCAGGCCGAGGTGATCGCCGATCAGCAGTCCGAAGAGTTTATGGACTGGCTGCGCAGCCTGGATTCCATCGATACCCTGAAACAGTTCCGGGATCAGAGTCTGGCCACCAAGGATGAGGTGCTTGAGCGCTCCCTGGCCAAGCTGAAATCCGGGGCCTCTGCGGAGCAGGTGTTGAGTGAGTTGGCCAACAAACTGACCAACAGATTGATCCACTCTCCAACCCAGGCCCTGTCCCAGGCCGCACGTTCCGGCGACCTGAATTCCCTAGACCTCTTGCGTAAGGCCCTTGGCATCAACGACAATTAGCGCCAGCGTTATTTGTTAAAGTTGAAAAGATGAAGCCTTCCGTTATTGCAAAACTAGAGGGCTTGCTCGAGCGTTATGAAGAGGTTCAGGCGCTGTTGGGCGAGCCCGATGTGATCTCCGATCAAGATCGATTCCGTGCTCTTTCCAAGGAGTTCTCCCAGCTGGAAGAGGTGGTGAAGGCGTTCAGTGCCTACCGTCAGGCCGGCGAAGATATCGAGACTGCCGAGGAGATGCTCGACGATCCCGACATGAAAGAGATGGCGGAAGAGGAGCTCAAAGAGGCCCAGTCCGTTCGCGAGAGACTGGAAGATGAGCTGCAGATCCTGCTGCTGCCCAGGGATCCCAAGGACGACTCCAATGCCTTTATCGAGATTCGCGCCGGCGCTGGCGGCGATGAAGCCTCCATCTTTGCCGGTGATCTCTTCCGCATGTACAGCCGTTATGCCGAAACCAAGGGGTGGCGCATTGAACTGATGTCCGCCGCCGAGGGTGAGCATGGCGGGTTCTCCAAGGTGATCGCCAAGCTGTCCGGTGACGGCGCCTATGGGGTGATGAAGTTTGAAAGCGGTGGCCATCGGGTTCAACGGGTACCGGCCACCGAATCTCAGGGACGCATCCACACCTCCGCCTGTACCGTGATCGTGATGCCGGAGCTGCCGGAAGCGGAGCAGATTGAGATCAATCCTGCTGACTTGAAGGTAGACACCTTCCGCGCCTCCGGTGCCGGTGGTCAGCACGTCAACAAAACCGATTCCGCCATCCGCATTACCCACCTTCCCTCCGGGGTGGTGGTGGAGTGCCAGGATGAGCGCTCCCAGCACAAGAACCGTGCCCGGGCCATGTCCATCCTTGCTGCCCGCCTGCAGGCTGCAGAAGATGAGAAGCGTCGCAACGCGGAGCAGAGCTCCCGTCGCAACCTGATGGCGTCCGGTGATCGCAGCGAGCGTATCCGCACCTACAACTATCCTCAGGGCAGAGTGACCGACCATCGCATCAACCTGACCCTGTATCGCCTCAACGAGGTGATCGAAGGGGACCTGGATGCCCTGGCACAGCCCATCCTCCAGGAGTACCAGGCGGACATGCTGGCCGCTCTGGCGGAGGAGTAAGGGTGCGCCTGGATCAGGCTCTGGCCCATGGCGCCAGTCGCCTGCAGGGGGGGGAGTCGGCAAGGCTGGATGCCCAGTTACTGCTCTGCTTTGTGCTGGAACGCCCCAAAACCTATCTCTACACCTGGCCTGAGCGGGAGCTGACGTCGGAGCAGCAGGCTCAGTTTGATGCTCTGCTGAGCCGCCGGGGCGCCGGAGAGCCCGTGGCCCACATCACCGGGGTCAGGGAGTTCTGGTCGCTGCCGCTGAAAGTCAATCCCAGCACGTTAATCCCCAGGCCCGATACCGAGGCGTTGGTGGAGTTTGCCCTGGCGAGGGATCTGAAACCGGGCAGCCGCGTAGTGGATCTGGGGACCGGTACCGGAGCCATCGCCCTGGCACTGGCCAGTGAACGCCCCGATTGGCGCATCACCGCCGTCGATCTCAAGGAGGAGGCGGTGGTGCTGGCCCGGGAGAATCGGGATGCCCTGGGACTGGATGTGGAGGTTATGCAGAGCAGTTGGTTCGACTCTCTCGAAGGGCGACGCTTCGATCTGGTGATCTCCAACCCTCCCTATATCGAGGAGGCCGATCCCCACCTGAGCCAGGGTGACGTGCGTTTCGAGCCGTTGTCCGCCCTCACCTCCGGAGAGGATGGGTTGGTGGATATTACCCATATTGTTGAAAATGGCCGCCAATTCCTCAATGATGGCGGCACCATGGTGTTAGAGCACGGTTACAATCAGGCTGCTCAGGTGCGAGCCCTGTTTGAACATTTCGGTTACACCGAGGTTGGATCCGGCAAGGATCTGGCCGGAAGGGAAAGATTCAGTTTTGGCCGTCTGATTGCGGCAACCAAGGAGATTTAATGGACGCACTCTACCCTGGAGTCAAACATTTCCACATGCTGATGATCGGCATGAGCGTGACCCTGTTGACCCTGAGATTCATCTGGAGCATGAGCGGCTCCCGTTTCATGAACCGCCGCTGGGTTAAGGTGTTCCCCCATGTGGTGGATACCCTGCTGCTGCTCTCAGGGGCCGCCCTCTGCTTCCTGATTGCGCAGTACCCAGGCTCCAGCCCCTGGCTGACCGAGAAGCTGCTGAGCCTGGTGGCCTACATACTGCTCGGCGTCTTTGCCATGAAGAGCAAGGGCAAGCTGTTGAGAGTTCTGGCCTTCTTTGGCGCCCTGGGATGGCTGGGCATGATCGCCAAGGTGGCCATGACCAAGACTCCCATCCTGATGGGTTGATTTTGATGGCGCCGGAGGCGCCATCTTTACTTGGTCCCCGGGGCCAGAGAATAAAAAAGTACGCCGGCTAAGACCGGTGACAATAATAATTCGAGGAAGTTATGCAACAGGCAATGTTCACCAACCCGGCCACTGTGCTGGGTATTTTAATGCTGGTACTGGGGGCGGTGTTCTACACCCACCAGAGCCGCCACCCCTTCTGGCAGGGGTTCTACCGATTCGTTCCCGCTCTGCTGCTGTGTTATTTCATCCCGTCGTTGCTCAACAGCTTCGGGGTGATCGATGGCGACGACAAGACGCTGTACTACGTCGCCTCTCGTTTCCTGCTGCCCACCGCCCTGGTGCTCCTGACTCTGAAGCTGGATCTGCGCGCCATCGCCCGCCTGGGGCCCAAGGCGATCATCATGTTTTTCACCGGCACCCTGGGGATCGTCATCGGCGCACCCATCGCCCTGCTGGTCACCTCGGCCATCTTCCCCGAACTGCTCGGTGGCCACGGCCCTGAGGCAGTATGGCGCGGCATGACCACGGTGGCGGGAAGCTGGATCGGCGGCGGTGCCAACCAGACTGCGATGAAGGAGATCTACGGCGTGGGCGATAACATCTTCTCGGCCATGATCGCCGTGGATGTGATAGTGGCCAACATCTGGATGGCCGTACTGCTGTTTATGGCGGGCAAAGCGAAAGAGATCGACGCCGCCAACGGGGCCGATGCCTCCGCCATCGAGGCGTTGAAAGACAAGATGTCCCACTGGGAGGCCAACAATGCGCGTATGGCTCATCTCAATGACCTGATCTTCATCGTGGCCATCGGCTTCGGTGTCACCGGCCTGGCTCATCTGGGCGCAGACGTCCTCAGCCCCTGGTTTGCTGATAACTTCCCGGAGCTGAAACGCTACAGCCTGCACTCCAAGTTTTTCTGGCTGATCGTGATTGCGACTGCCGTGGGTATTGCTCTGTCATTGACCCGAGTGGCTAAGCTTGAGGAGGCGGGCGCCTCCAAGGTGGGGTCTGCCTTTATCTATGTGCTGGTGGCGACCATCGGCATGCACATGGACATCAAGGCCATTCTGGACTCCCCGGTGTACTTCCTGCTGGGCGGCATCTGGATGCTGGTGCACGCCTCCCTGATGCTGGGGATGGCCAAGATGATCAAGGCGCCGCTGTTCTATATGGCCGTAGGCAGTCAGGCCAACGTAGGGGGCGCGGCCAGTGCTCCGGTGGTGGCCAGTGCCTTCCACCCCAGCCTGGCGCCGGTGGGCGTGCTGCTGGCGGTGCTGGGTTACGCGGTGGGCACCTACATGGCCTGGTTCAGCGGACAGATATTGCAAGTATTGGCGGGTGGGTAAACCACCCCATTAATGAAGAGAGTTGTTATGCAAAATCGCACTATTGAAGTGAGTAACCTGGAGGTTGCCAACGACAAGCCGTTCGTGCTGTTTGGCGGCATGAATGTGCTGGAGTCCCGTGACTTGGCGATGCAGGTGGCGGAGCACTACGTCGAGGTGACCAGCAAGCTGGGCATTCCCTACGTTTTTAAAGCCTCCTTCGATAAGGCCAACCGCAGTTCCATCCACTCCTATCGTGGACCGGGTATGGAAGAGGGGCTGAAGATCTTCCAGGAGATCAAGGAGCAGTTTCAGGTTCCTGTGATCACCGATGTCCATGAGATTCATCAGTGTGTGCCGGTGGCCGAGGTGGCGGATGTGATTCAGTTGCCCGCCTTCCTGGCTCGTCAGACCGATCTGGTGCAGGCGATGGCCGAAACAGGTGCGGTGATCAACGTCAAGAAGCCTCAGTTCCTCAGCCCGGGACAGATGAAGAACATCGTTGACAAGTTCAACGAGTGTGGCAACGACAAGGTGATCCTGTGTGAGCGTGGCAGCAACTTTGGTTATGACAACCTGGTGGTGGACATGCTGGGGTTCCGTACCATGAAGGAGTGCAGCGGTGGTTTGCCAGTGATCTTCGATGTGACCCACGCCCTGCAGTGTCGTGATCCTCTGGGTGCGGCTTCAGGCGGACGTCGTCATCAGACGGTGGAGCTGGCGAAGGCGGGTATGGCGACCGGTTTGGCGGGTCTGTTCCTGGAAGCGCATCCGGACCCCGACAAGGCCCGCTGCGATGGTCCCAGCGCCCTGCCTCTGGCGGTGCTGGAGCCCTTCCTGGCTCAGATGAAAGCCCTGGATGACCTGATCAAGTCTCAGCCTGACTTGGCCATCTCCTGAGATGAGGGTGAATACGCCCTGACACTTCGCCCCTGTCGCCCGACCTTGGCGACAGGGCTTCTTCCTTGCGAATCTTAGTCAGACAGGGTGGCTTTCGGAGCGGGTTGAGTCGCAACATCCATAGGCTCGCTCACTTCCATGGTGGCCTGCTCGGCCTGCATCCGCTGAACTTGCTGCTCCAGCTGTAGTTCGATCTGTTGATGAATCTCGTTGAGGTTAAACTCCACCGCCTCCGGCTGGGCCAGGGGGTTGTGCATGGCAACGGCAACTACGGTGGGGATAAGCAGGCTTAAAGTGGTCATGTCGGGCCTCATCGATCTCAGGAAGAAGGTTAAAAACAGTGCGTCTACGGGGTGAAAAATAGCCGGACGGGATAGTGATAACAAACGATTTAATATAATATTCGGTATTAGAAAATCTTATCCGGTAACCTTGAGGTAACCCTATGTCCCGCCGCCTGCCCCCGCTCAACGCCGTTAAGGCCTTTGAAGCGGCCGCCCGCAACCTCAGCTTCACGCGGGCAGCAGAAGAATTATTTGTGACCCAGGCCGCAATCAGTCACCAGATAAAGGCACTGGAAGAGTTTTTGGGATTAAAACTTTTCAGGCGCAGAAACCGCTCCTTACTGCTCACCGAAGAGGGCCAAAGCTATTTTCTGGACATCAAGGACCTCTTCACTCAGCTGAGTGACGCCACCGAACGGTTGCTGGCCAGGAGTGCCAGCGGCTCACTGACGGTCAGCATGGCACCCAGCTTCGCCATTCAGTGGCTGGTGCCCCGTCTGGCCAAGTTTTCCGAGCTTCATCCCGACGTGGATGTTCGGATTAAGGCGGTGGATATGGATGAGGGATCCTTGTCCGACGATGTGGATGTGGCCATCTATTACGGTCGGGGTAAATGGCCAGGGCTCAGGGCGGACATGCTCAGGGCGGAATCCCTGGTGCCAGTGTGCTCTCCTCAGCTGCTCGCCGGTCCCAAACCTCTCAAAAGTGCCGAGGACCTGAGACTCCACACCCTGTTGCACGACATGTCCCGCCGCGACTGGAAGACCTGGGCCAAGATGGCGGAGGTGGAGTTGCCCAATGTCAGCCAGGGGCCGATCTTCAGCCACTCCTCCCTGGTGTTGCAGGCGGCGATCCACGGTCATGGTGTGGCCCTGGGTTACTCGGTGCTGGCCAGACCGGACATCGAAGCGGGCCGGTTGATCTGCCCCATCGACAAGGTGCTGCCCAGCAAGAACGCCTACTACCTGGTGTGCCAGGAGAGTCAGGCGGACCTCGGCAAGATCTCGGCGTTTCGCGAGTGGATGGTCGACACCTTCCGTCTGGAGAATGAGTCGGACCCGATCCCGGCGCCGGCTTACGATATTTAAGGAGTTGTGATGGTCAGAATCGACGGCAACCGGGATGCCCACCATTGGCTGCTGCTGGCCCACGGCAGCGGTGCCGGCATGGATCACCCCTTCATGGAAACCATGGCCGGGGCCATCGCCGGAAAGGATCTCTGCGTGGTGCGCTACGAATTTCCCTATATGCAGACCATTCGGGCTACCAACAAGCGCCGCCCCCCTGATAGAATGCCGCGCCTGCTGGACGCCCTTGGCGACCTGGTTGAGGAGTATCGCCGTGATGACCGCATTCTGGTGCTCGGTGGCAAATCCCTGGGCGGCCGGGTCAGTGCCACCTGGGCCCTGGACAATCCGGTCGCGGGGCTCATCGCCCTGGGTTACCCCTTTCACCCGGTGGGCAAACCGGACCAATGGCGACTGGAGCCTCTGACCGAAGGGCGGGTACCCACTCTGGTCCTTCAGGGGGAACGGGACAGTTTTGGCAATCGGGGCGAACTTGAAGGTATCGCCCTGCCGGGCCATGTGCGTCTGCAGTACGTCACCGATGGTGACCACAGTTTGAAGCCCAGGAAGGCCAGTGGCGTGACCGAGGAACAGAACCTCCAACACGCCGCCGCAGCCTGCCGGGCCTTTATTTTAGGATTAGAACCATGATGAAACGCGCCTTTATGGCCCTGGCCACCTTTGGTGGTGCCATGGCCACTGCCCTGGGAGCCTACGGTGCCCACGGCCTCACCAAGGTGGCACCGCCTCACCTGGTGGAGAGCTTTAATACCGCGGTGATGTATCAGTTTTTCCACTGCTTGCTGCTGATGGCGGTGGCCCTGTGGATGCGCTCCAACAGCTCCAGACTGCTGGCCTGGGCCGGTAGCCTGGTGGTGCTTGGGATATTGGGCTTTTCCGGCAGCATCTATGCGCTGGTGCTGCTCGGCACCAAGGGCATAGGGATGATTACCCCCATGGGCGGCATTCTGCTGATGGTGGGTTGGATGTTGATGTTTGCCGCCGTATGGCGCTGGGAGAGAGTGTCATGAATACCCTGTTGCTGCATTGTCGTCCCGGTTTCGAGAAGGAGTGTGCCGCAGAGATCCAGGACAGTGCCGCCACCCTGGAGGTGTTCGGCTTTCCACGTCTGGAGAAGGATTCGGGCTTTGTACTGTTCGAGTGTTACCAGAACGGTGACGCCGACAAGCTGATGCATGAGCTGGACTTTCACCGGCTTATCTTCGCCCGTAGCTGGTTCTGTGTGGTGGGACAGCTCACCGACATGCCCCTGGGGGATCGTGTCGGCGCGGTGCTGGCTCATGCCAAGGCGCTGCCCAAGGCGGGTAAGCTGTGGGTAGAGTCCGCCGATGGCGATGCCTACCGTCAGGTGCTGCCGTTTTGTAAGAAACTGACCGTGCCACTGCGTCAGGGGCTGCGTAAGCAGGGACTCCTGACTGTCCAGGAGCGGGATAAGATGCCCCGCATCCACCTGTTTCTCACCGACAATCAGAACGGTTACGTGGGTTACAGCCGCTCCGATAACGGCTCCCCCTTCTTTATGGGGATCCCCAGGCTCAAGTTCCCCAGCGACGCGCCAAGCCGCTCCACCCTGAAGCTGGATGAAGCCTTCCTGGTGTTCCTCAACGAAGAGGAAACCGAGGCGCGGCTGCATGGCGGCCTGTATGCGGTGGACCTGGGGGCCTGTCCGGGAGGCTGGACCTATCAGCTGGTGCGCCGCGGCATGTTTGTCTCCTCGGTGGATAACGGTTCCATGGCCGAGAGCCTGATGGAGACCGGTCAGGTGACCCATTTCGCCGAGGATGGCTTTAAGTTCGTGCCTGAGGATCCCCGCATCCACTGGATGGTGTGCGACATGGCGGATCAGCCCCACAAGGTGGCGGCGCGGATGGCCACCTGGATCATCGAGGGTTGGTGCAAGGAGACCATCTTCAACCTGAAGCTGCCAATGAAACAGCGCTATCAGGCGGTGGCGGAGTGCTTCGGTGAGATGACCGCCATGCTGCGCAAGGCGGGGGTTCGCTATGGGCTGCAGGCCAAGCATCTCTACCATGACAGGGAAGAGATCACCGTCCATCTGTACCGCATCTGAGGGACAGACAATAAAAAGGGGCCTATTGGCCCCTTTTTTATGGCATTAGCCTGGAACTGCTGTGAATTACAGGCGAGCCAGGATGGCGTCGGTGAACTCGGTGGTGCCCGCTTCACCGCCCAGGTCACGGGTAACATGCTCGCCGGCGGCGATGGTGTCACGGACCGCATCGCGGATGCGAGATGCCTTGTCGGCCATGCCCAGGTATTCCAGCATCTGCACCGCACCCAGCAACAGGGCGGTGGGGTTGGCCAGGTTCTGGCCGGCGATGTCGGGGGCACTGCCGTGAACCGCTTCGAAAATGGCGGCATCTTTACCGATGTTGGCGCCTGGGGCCATGCCCAGACCGCCTACCAGGCCGGCGCACAGATCAGACAGGATGTCACCGAAGAGGTTGGTGGTGACAATGACGTCGAACTGGCTGGGATCCATCACCAACTTCATGCAAGTGGCGTCGACGATCATCTCGTCGGACTGGATGTCCGGGTAGCGCTCGCCCACTTCACGGGCCACTTTCAGGAACAGGCCTGAGGTGGATTTCATGATGTTGGCCTTGTGGACCGCGGTCACCTTCTTGCGGCCCTCTTTACGAGCCAGCTCATAGGCGAAGGTACAGATGCGTTCGGCACCTTCGCGGGTGATGATGCTCATCGCCTCGGCGGTTTCACCGTCGTTGCTGACCCGCTGGCCGGCCCCCGAGTACATCCCTTCGGTGTTCTCGCGGATGGTGATGATATCAACGTTGTCGTAGCGCGCCTGGGTGCCCTTGAGGGACAACACGGGGCGTACGTTGGCGTAGAGGTTGAACTTCTTCCGCAGGGTAACGTTGATGGAGGTAAAGCCTTCACCGATAGGGGTGGTGAGAGGACCTTTCAGGGTGACCCGGTTCTTTTCAATCAGGTTGAGGGTCTTCTGGGGGAGCAACTCGCCATGCTTTTCCAGAGCCATCAGCCCCGCATCGGCGAATTCATAGTTGAAATCACACCCGGCCTTGTCCAGGACCTTCAGGGTGGCTTCGACGATATCTGGACCGATCCCGTCGCCGGGAATTACCGTAATATTGCGTTTAGACATGGATACATCCTTCCATAGGTCTTAATGATCCTGCCCCTCTATTTTGTGACTCTTATCGGGGGCTTTGTTAGCATAGTCGGGCGCCATCTTACCTTTTTTAACGCTGTGGTTACAGATAGAGAAAGGTCGAAAGCGCGAATAATTACTATTAAGGAGTCACTCTTGAGGATTTGGCATCCCCTTGCCGCCCTGGTCGGGCTGGCCTGCGCCTCCGCTACGGCGGCGCCCCTATCCCTGCAGCAGATCATGAATTTTGAAACCCTTAAAGATCCGGTCATTGCCGACAATGGCCAGTGGGTGGCCTATGTGGCTCAGCCGGATCGGGGTGAACCCCGGGGGCTGGTCCGGGGACTGGACGGCGGTCTGTGGCAGGTGGAACGCGGCGTAGAGCCTCAGCTCAGTGCCAACGGCGCCTATGCCCTGTTCGAGCGCAAAGCGCCTCTGTGGAAGCAGGAGAACGCCGGCAAGAAGAAGGCGGCCAAGATGGATGTGGATCGCATCCTGGTGAACACCGCCACCGGCGAACAGCGGGTATTTGAGGCGGTGACCAAGGCAGACTTCTCTGCCGATGGCCGCTTCCTGATGCTGAGCTTCAAGGCCGAGGAGGTCGACAAGGAGAAGGGAGAGGAGGCGGATGAGGCGGCGATCGATGCCGACAAGTTGGGCAGCCGGGCCCTGTTGCTGGATCTGAACAGTGGCACCGAGCTGGCATTGGAGTCTGTGACTCAGTTTGCCCTGGCCCGGGATGCCAATGTCCTGGTCTATGCCACCAGCCATCAGGATGGGGTGGCCAATGGCGTGACCCTGAGGTATCTGGACACGGGGCAGGACACCGTGCTGTGGCAGCGCCAGGATTGGGGGGCCGCCACGCTGGCCATCAGTGAATCCGGCGGCGCTGTGGCCTTCACCACCGCCTACCTGAAGCCCGGTGAGGCGCATCAGCTGATTCATGAGCTGTGGCTGAGCCAGGGACCCAGGCCCGCCGATGCCCTGCCTCTGCCGGAGGATGGCATGCTGGTTACCGAACACAGCAAGCTGCACTTCAGTCGTGACGGCCAGCGTCTGTTTGTCGGACGGCAGCTGCCCCTGCCCAAAGAGGGGGTGATCCGCGATCTCAAGACCGACGGCGACCTCCAGGATATGGAGGTGCTGCTGTCCCGGGTGGAGCTCAATGTCTGGCATGGGGATGACCCGCGGATCAAGACCAACGAGATCAACCAGTATTCCAAGGCCCGTAAACACAACTACGTCGGGGTGTGGCACCTCGAGGACAAGCGTTTCGTGCAGCTGGCGGACGCCAGGGTGCCGGACGTCGAAGTGGGCGACAACGCCCGTTATCTGCTGGCCAGCAGCGACAAGCCCTATCTGAAGATGATCTCCTGGGCCGGTTTCTACAAGGATTGGTACCTGGTGGACATGGACAGCGGCGAGCGGCGCCTGCTGGTGACTCAATCCGGCAGCAATGATCAGCCCAGCCTGTCGCCACTGGATGATGCGGTGGCCTGGTATGTGCGTGGCCAGCTCCATCAATACGACATCGCCAGTGGCAGCACCACCCAGGTGGCCGGCGGTCCCAAGGCGGGGTTTGCCAACGAGGATCATGATTACCCCTCGCCGGCGCCGGGCTACGGCTTTGGTCCCTGGCTGAGCGATGGTTCCGGCGTGCTGGTGTACGACAAGTTTGATATCTGGCGCCTGGACGGCAGTGGTAAGCTGAATGCCCTGACTCAGGGGCGGGCGGACAACTGGCAGTACCGGGTGATCGATACCGACGAGCGCAGCGATCTGGTGGACGCCGCCACGCCTCTGCTGGTGCACGGTTACAATGACTTCGACAAGCGGGAAGGGGTGTATCACCTGACCGGTGCCAGCCTTAAGCCCGCCCAGCAAGGGGAGTACAAGCTGAGCTTCGTGGCCAAGGCGGAGGATGCCGATACCCTGCTGTTCAAGAAGCAGCGTTATGACCTCTATCCGGATCTGCTGGTGACCGGCAGTCAGGTGAAGAGCCTCAAGCCGGTCAGTCGTCTCGGCGACCAGCTCAAGGAGCTGGAGTGGGGGCAGGCGCAGCTGGTGCACTGGCGCTCCAACGACGGCAAGCCCCTATCGGGGGTGGTGATCACCCCGCCAGGCTACAAGGGGGACAACCCCCTGCCGACCCTGGTCTACTTCTACCGTTTCATGAGTCAGCGTCTGCACAACTTCCCGCAGATGGCCCTGAACCACAGGCCCAATTTCGCCCAGTATGTGAATGACGGCTACGCGGTGTTCCTGCCGGACATCCGCTTCGAAGTGGGCCATCCCGGCCAGTCTTCCCTGGCCTCCATGTTGCCCGGAGTGCAGCAGGTGATCGACATGGGCATCGCCAAACAGGATGCCATCGGCATCCAGGGCCACTCCTGGGCCGGTTATCAGGACGCCTACCTGATCACCCAGACCGACCTGTTTGCGGCGGCGGTCTCCGGCGCGCCGGTGAGCAACATGACCAGTGCTTACGGCGGCATCCGTCTGGGCACCGGCCTGACCCGTCAGTTCCAGTATGAGTCCGGCCAGTCCCGCATCGGCAAGACCCTGATGGAGGCGCCCCACCTCTACATCGAGAACAGCCCCATCTTCCACGTGGATCGCATCGATACCCCGCTGGTGATCATGTTCGGTGACGAGGATGACGCCGTGCCCTATCCTCAGGGTATTGAGCTGTACATGGCGATGCGCCGGGCCGCCAAGCCGGTGGTGATGCTGCAGTATGAGGGGGAGCCCCATCACCTGAAGAAGTACCCCAACAAACTGGATTACAGCATCAAGATGAAGCAGTTCTTCGACCACTACCTCAAGGGGGCTGAGGCGCCCAAGTGGTGGAGTGAGGGCGTGCCCTACCTCAAGAGCAAGGCCGAAGAGTAACCGGCTGGAGTGAACCACCACAAAAAAGCGCACCCCAGGGTGCGCTTTTTTATTTGTGTTGATGCAATCAGTTGGAGGCGCTGACCTGCTGAAGCTTGGGCAGGCCGTTGCTCATGTAGGTGTCCACCGCATGGTCACCTATGCCCACCAGCTTGCCGGAGACAAACAGCAATGGGGTGCACTCATCCGGGGTGGTTTCACCGTCGCTCTTGACGTGATGGGTACGGTAGCGCACCAGTTGCATCTCCACACCGTCGATGATCTGGGCGTCATTGAAGTTGGGGGCGCCCAGGGCTTCCATTACCTGCTTTTTACCGTCTCCCAGAGAGAGGGTGGCAATGGTGTTCTGGTTGAACACCTGGCGATCATCCCAGTCCATATCCGCGATTGTGGCGGGGGCGGGGTCGTAGAAGGCGATCACCAGGGCGGCAAACAGGGCATAGCCACCGAGGATCAGCCCGATAATCTTGGGGATGTTGCTGGATTTGGGACGACGGGGTTCCATTCTCTCTTCCTAACTGACACGACTCAATTACTCTAATGCCGGGACCGGAGGATTTCCAGCTTTGGACACACTCTGTTAACAATGAGTCTTACCAGGGCAGTTCGATGCCGTCGTAGTTGTAGAAGGTGCCGCTGTCCACTAAGTACAGACAGGCTCGATTGGCTAGTGCTGAGGCAGGCCGCAAGGCACTCTCTAAAGTTCAGTTGAAGGAGAAATACCAAGACCGCAAGAAGGACTTAGCTATGCACCCAAGGGTGGTTGAGGAGCTACTAAAGGGGGTTAGCATCCGCAGGACGGCTGCAATTACGGGAGTGAGCGTATCAACTGTTCAACGAGTAAAGAAGTCGAATTCTTACAGTTGTTCGGGTTATTTAGAAGTACAAAAAGCTAGCTAATTCAGTTATCTTAGTTTTTCTGTTACCCAAATTTTTAGTCTAATTGATATATGGTTTCTGGAAAGCAGTCAATTGAACTGACTTCACGACAGCTGTGGCTCATGAGTCTACTGATAGGTGGTCTTGCTGCATCAGTTGTAGCCCTTTTGGTACTCTTCCTTTTCTCAAGCGCGACTACCTCGACTTTTACAGAATATATGGATATCGCAAATGCCTTTGTTTTGACCGAAGGCAAGACCTTAGATTCATCAGATCAAGCCAGGGTCATAGGGGAGATGGTACAAGAGGGAACCCTGATAAGCCTTAGGGATCTGTGGGGTTTCGAAAGTAGCTTCTATCAGACGATTGTAACCCTCCTAATAGCAGTCAATGGCTTGGTGGCTGCTTTTACGTTTGTAGTGGTCAACTAATTCCGGACAGTAAGTTAGACCGATTCTCGGCTTGAACAGGAGTAACGCCATCATTGTGTTGATGGGGCCGCTGTCGGTTGTAGTAGTGCATCAGGTATTCACTGATGTCTTTTCTGGCCTCGGCCACTGATGGGTAGCCCGTCGCGGGTACCCATTCTGATTTCAGGCTGCGGAACAACCTCTCCATCGGCGCATTGTCCCAACAGTTTCCCCGGCGGCTCATGCTCTGAGTGATGCGATAGCGCCACAGTCGTTGTCGGAAGGCCCGGCTGCTGTATTGGCATCCCTG
>NZ_AUGL01000026.1 GCF_000422645.1 Ferrimonas futtsuensis DSM 18154 | reverse complement strand
TTAGCGCTTTTCTCTAAGATGGTGCCTCGACCCGGAATCGAACCAGGGACACGGGGATTTTCAATCCCCTGCTCTACCAACTGAGCTATCGAGGCAACGGGGGTGTATTAAACGGATTTAGGGCAGGGGAGTCAACCGTTTTTTTTTTTCGCTATACCCGTCTGCTGCAAAATTGTGCATAACGATGGAGTCTGGACTCCCGGGCAGGAGATCTTTAAGGTTGAGGCCTGGATTCCCAATCGAATGATGCGATGGATATTGAGGTACTTCTGCGTCAACACCTCATCGAGTTTGAGCGCTATGAACACCCCCCTCTTGAGAACTGCACTGACGCTGACAGGTTGAGGCTGCATCGACCGGGTCAGCGTCTGAAGAACCTGTT
This sequence comes from Ferrimonas futtsuensis DSM 18154, assembly GCF_000422645.1. Lineage (GTDB taxonomy): Bacteria > Pseudomonadota > Gammaproteobacteria > Enterobacterales > Shewanellaceae > Ferrimonas > Ferrimonas futtsuensis. The sequence goes on along the minus strand of NZ_AUGL01000026.1, from coordinate 66,397 downwards.
TTTAAGAGATAACTATGGAAGACGCCACTTCCTGCTGATCACTCGCGCAGACAAGGCTGTGGATCTCAAGCAACTCTCCAGGGACCTGAAGATCAGCCGCCTGGGTTTTGCTTCTGCTGAGCGTATGCGGAAATTCCTGGGGGTAATGCCGGGGCATGTGTCTTTGCTGGCCCTGGTGAATGACCCAGAGCATCAAGTGGAGCTGTGGCTCGATGCGGATATCTGCAATGGGCAGGCGTATCAGTGCCACCCACTGGTTAATACGGTGACTCTGGTGTTGTCCGAGGCCAACGTAGAGCGCTTCCTGAACCTGGTAGGTCATAAACCACAGATCCTGGAGATTCCAGAAGTTGGCGGCTAAAAAGCTAATTTGTCACCTATCTGCATTGATTGTGCTTGCAACTGACTTTTGTGAGAGGCCGGGCGACAATTTTCTCCAGTCCGGCGAATTTACCTCATAGTCCTTTCCGCATAGCTGTGAATCCTGAGTCTGTGATTACTGATGCTTGGCCTTGTTCAGGAAAAGCCCGGAAAAGTCACTGGACCCCGGCGTTCGCCGGGGAGACGATTGTGCAAGGATTGGGGACAGATCTTCGTAGCCTCGACCCGGCAACGGAGGGAGGAACGACCGGAGTAACATCGCTTGCGATGGCCCGAAGGGCGAAGTCATCGTACGCGGCCGGCCAGGTCAGGGACACGCCGTTGGCACAACGGCTAATACGAAAAAGCCCCGAACTTGCGTTCAGGGCTCTTCAATATGGTGCCTCGACCCGGCAACGTAGGGAGGGACGACCGGAGTAACATCGCTTGCGATGGCCCGAAGGGCGAAGTCATCGGACGGGGACGCCTAGTCTAAGCGAAGCGACGTGAGATTACCGGGTTAGGAACCTTGCTCGGGCTTCAACAGCCCCAAGAAACGAGAAAAGGCTCCGATGTTTCCATCAGAGCCTTCTCATAATATGGTGCCTCGACCCGGAATCGTACGCGGCCGGCCAGGTCAGGGACACGCCGTTGGCACAACGGCTAATACGAAAAAGCCCCGAACTTGCGTTCAGGGCTCTTCAATATGGTGCCTCGACCCGGCAACGTAGGGAGGGACGACCGGAGTAACATCGCTTGCGATGGCCCGAAGGGCGAAGTCATCGAACCAAGCGAAGCGACGTTCGATTACTGGGTTAGGCACCTAGCACGAACTTTAACAGTCCGAAGAAACGAAAAAAGCGCCAACCTTGCGGTTAGCGCTTTTCTCTAAGATGGTGCCTCGACCCGGAATCGAACCAGGGACACGGGGATTTTCAATCCCCTGCTCTACCAACTGAGCTATCGAGGCGGTGGACGGCTATTAAACGGCGGTCCGGCAAAAAGGTCAAACGATTTTAGCTCAAAGTGTACCGTTTGCCGAAAAAAGAGGCATTTGCCTGTGGTGCAGAGGCGTATGTCAAACCCCTCAATCCAACGGGGTTCACACCCCGGCCAACTGCCCGAGTAACGACTCGGTTTCTGCGAAAATCATCACAGGAACAGCAGGGGGTAAACGGCATAATAGTGCTTGATTGTAAAAACATTTTGGGGTGCCTTTGGTGCCCGAGAGCGAATCTCAAACTCAAACCAGGCAAGCACAGTGAAAACAATACAGATAACCCCTTATCTTGTACTGGATAATCAGCATCATTGCTTGATAGATACGAGATCCTCCGAAGAGATGAAGTTGTCCTTTGCCGAGGCCGCAGTACTCAACTATCTGATGCAGCACCAGGATGAGATCTGCACCAAGGAGGTGCTGCTTCAGGAGGGCTGGCCCGATAGGGTGGTGGCACCCTCGTCGCTGATTCAATGTGTCAGCACTCTGCGCAAGAAACTGGAACCCTTCCCGGAAGTTAACTTAAAGACTGTGGCTCGTCGCGGCTATCAGGTGGTGGTTGCCGGTGTCCGCCCTGCGGCTGAAGAGTCGCCCGCTGAATCCATGAGCGAGGCCGAAGAGCAGCAGCCTGTGCTTCGCAGAGGAAAGCCTTTGATCGCAGTCGCTGCCATGGCCGTCACCCTGGTGATTGCGGCACTGGTGTATCTGTTGTTGCCCAGATTCTATGCCAGCAGCTCGGTCAGTGACTGGACCTGGATAGAGCAGGGGCAGCTGCGAATCGGAAGCGAAACCGGTCCTACTGAACTGCTGGCGTCCAGTGACCAGGCTAGGCCTGAGTTGGCCCGCTGGCAGCGCCATTTTGACACCAGTTCCACCCGGGCGATCATCAAGGATTACCGGGCGTTTGCCCTGACTGATGGCAAAACCGACTCCATCTCAATCTGCCCCGGCTTCGATGGTGGCTGTGCCGGAAAGGACATCATCAATATCAACTTCCCCACCACTGAGAAGGTGAAGATGGACCTGCCGGTGTTCTTCGAACTGGCGAAGATCATGGAGCAGCGCATCAGGTACAACCGCATTGAGTTGCCAACGGTTCCCTATCATCAGGGGGAGCTGACCGAGCATATGTACAGTGCCGATGTCTACTTCCCCAGAAATGACCAACTGCTGGTGCGGGTCGATCACAACATCTCATTGGTTTACAAAGATGACTCCAAAGGGCTGTTCTTTGCGTCATTCTGCGTGACCGATCAGGACTGCCTGACCTCGCCCATCAAGTACAACTTTGAGGGGGAGTTCACCCGCTATACCGCAGATATTGGCGGCCATAAGGTGGATGTGTTCAAGATTGAAACCCAGTCGCGTAACCTGCTGAAGCCGGAAAAGGTAACCCAGGCCGCGCTGCCCTTCTATCGGGAGTTGCGCCGTCAGAGCCTGTCCGAAGAGCCCCTCTACTTCTACCGCTTCTATCAGGATGAGCACTCCGCCGCCTGGGTGATCCCCTTCTACGGTTACTCGCTGGCCTGGATGAAGAAGTCCACCATGGCGATGTAGTTGGCTTTCGCCGAATCTGACTTGCTCACCTAGAGAAAGGGCGGCCAAGGGCCGCCCTTTTTGCATCCGCGGATTTAATCCTGGGGCCTGGCTGCGCTGTATTTGGCGATAAGCTTGTCCAGATAGGGCGCGACATCCGGGTCTTCCCAGTCCAGATAGCCGCGGACAAAACCAACGATATTACCGTTGCCGTCCAGCACATAGGTGGCGGGCACGACGTTTACCGGCATCACTCCATGCATGCTGTGGTCAGCATCAAACAGGGTATCTATCTTCTCCAGCTGGTAGTTGGCCAGGATCTCGTACACCTCATCCGGGCTTTGCTCATCGATGGAAACCGGTACCACAGCCAGAGGTTGCCCCTGGTAGTCCCGCTCCATCTGCTCCAGGGCGGGTAACTCCTTCAGACAGGGACCACACCAGCTGGCCCAGATGTTAATCAGGGTTAGGTTGCCCCTGTACCGATTCATGGAGACCGGGGCGCCGTCCCGGCCATGGAACACCAGCTCGGGAGGCTTGCGGGCGTTGGTGAACTCCACAAATTTATTCATGATCATCGGTTTTGGGATGGGGGCACCGGTCCCGTACACCTTCTCCAGGTTTGAGGCGCTTGCCTGGGACGGCAGCATCAGGGAGGTGAACAGGGCGGCGGTCAGGGTCAGGGCTTTCATCTTTATTCTCCTAGTCCTGGTGGGCGGCGCAGCATACGGGGCCAGATCAACACCATCAGTAGCAAGCCGACCAGCAGCAGAGGCATCAGCCACAGGGGGGCGGTGGCCCCGGCGAGGCCAGGCTGGTAGCGGATCTGTTCGCCGTAGCGTTCCACCAGGTATTGGACAATCTGCTCCTCCTGATGGCCCGCCCTGAGTTGCTGGGCAATGAGTCCTTTGAGTTCAAAGGCGATGGCCGCCTCCGAGTCAGCCAGGGTCTGGTTGACCGAGGCGGGGCAGCGCAGTGTGCTTGCCAGGCGTTCTGCCCGCTGGCTCAGGTTACTGCTGTCTGAGGCGGCGCTGAGCGGCAGACAGAAAAGCGATAGGCACAGCAGAACAATAACTCTCATCCGTTGTACTCCTGGTAGTGAGTGATGCGGCTGCGCCGCCAGGCCAGCAAGCCCCCAAAGGCGGTCAGCAGCCCGCCAAGCCAGAGCAGTCTTACCCAGGGTTTGTGACTGATTCGCACCAGAAACTGATTGTCATTGATGGACGGGCCCATGGAGATATAGAGGTCGGACAGTGGGGAGTGGTACACCCCGGCGATGGAGACCTCACTGCGATCATCCAGGTAGGTGCGTCTCTGGGGACGGATGTATGTGAGTGCTTGCTTACTTGAGTTGTCAAGCCGAATGAGGGCTTCGCTTGCCTGATAATTGCGTTGTTGGACGCTCAGTGTCTGCTCATACACCGCAGTATAGCCGGCCAGGGTGCGGCCGTTGCCCGGTCCCATGCGCACCATGACCGCCTCCTCGTAATGGGTCAGTACCGTTGCGCCCAACACAAACACCGCCACCCCAAGATGGGCAAGCCAGGGGGCCAGGAAAAGGTTAAACCTGGACTGCTGCCAGTGGTGATAACCACAGAGGAGTAGGGTGAGAACCAGCCAGGAGGCAGACATCAGTCCCATCCACATCCAGTCTGGTCGCTCGCTGCTGGCATACAGAGTCAGAGCTGTGGCACCGCCGCCGCACAAAAGCAGCAGTGCCACTCGAAACCCTGTGGGGGTCGAGGGAGGCGTTATCACCCAACCTAGAAGCAGGGCCGCCAGCAGCACCATGGGGATAAACACGGTATTGAAGTAAGGCGCTCCCACCGAGATGCTGCCCAGATTCAGGGCTGCGTAGATAAAGGGGTAGCAGGTGCCCAGCAGTACAGAGAGGGCGGCGACCACCAGTAACAGGGCTCCGACCATCACCAGCCAGTGACGACTCTGGCCGTTGAGAGCCTGGCCACGGGCCATGGCGGGGGCTTGCCAGGCCAGCAGGGTCAGGGCGGGTAGGGCGGTGGCCAGCAGCAGTATGAGCACGCCACTGCCCCGTTGTGGGTCTGAGGCAAAGGCGTGCACAGATTGAATGATGCCGGAACGAACCAGGAAGGTGCCGATCAGGCTGACTATGAATCCGCCCAGGCTGAGGACCAGTGAGGTCAACACCAGGGCATTCTGGGTTCGGGCCAGATGCAGGGTGTGAAGCAGGGCGGTGCTGAGCAGCCAGGGGATAAAGGAGGCGTTCTCCACCGGATCCCAGAACCACCACCCTCCCCACCCGAGTTCGTTGTAAGCCCACCAGGAGCCAAACAGATTTCCCAGGGTCAACATAAACCAGGCCAGCAGATTCCAACGCCTGAGCCAGGCCAGTTCTGCGCCTTTTATATGGCCTCGCCCCAGGGCGGTTACGGCACCGGCAAACAGCACCGCCAGGGCCACATAGCCCCCAAACACCATGGGCGGGTGCAGAATCAGGCCGATATCCTGCAGCATCGGATTGAGGTCCCGCCCCTCGATGGGCACTGCGGGCAGCAGTCGATCAAAGGGGTTGGAAGTCAGCAGGATAAACAGCAGAAAGCCAAAACTCAGCAAGGCCAGTATTGATGCAGTGCGGCTGGCGAAGCGGTGAGGGTGATGAGGGCGTGCGGCCACTACGGCGGTGACCAGAGCCAGTCCCAGGGCCCAGAACAGCATGGAGCCCTCGTGGCCGCCCCAGAGTGCGGCAACCTTATAGTACCAGGCCAGGTGACTGTTGGAGTGGTTGGCCACATAGGCGACGGAAAAGTCATCGGTCAGGAAGCTGTACACCAGGATGACTGTGGATCCCAGGGCCAGTGAGGCGCACAAGTAAGAGAGTGGCCGGACAAAGTGGTTGAGATAGAGCTCTGCGGATCTGCCCCAAAGCAGCAGGAACAGACCGGTCAACAACGAGGTTGCCGTTGCCAGTATCAGTAGAAAGTGGCCTATCTCAGGGATCACAGTCAGCCTCCGGTAAACCTAAGGGGGCTAGGTTTTTGTCATGGGTTTAAATATGACTCTATCACCTATAAATAGTCCTTTCTCTTGGCAAGAATTAATTTTGTGAGCCGGGAATGTTTGTTGTTGAATTGGTTTTTTATGGATGATTTGTCAACTGGTGGCTGTCTGTGATCTCGGTGACAATTACCATTTATTCCTAGGTAAAATATTCTGTTTTTATCTTTTTTTATCTGTTTTATCTCCTGAAAATGGCTCGAAAACTCTAAATCACAAATGGGTCGATTTTGGCTAAGTTGCTGCTCATGTGGGTATTTTTTGGTAATTGTCAGGGGTGGTTGCATTGAGGCCATAAAGCGAACCCGATTTGTGCTTGAAATCCACTTTTTACGGCCGTTCTTCTGTTGTTATCTATAGCGTTTCTTGCAATTACCAACCTAATTGGCTTCAGGCTTGGACACAAAAAGCAATGCCAGGCAAGAAATACAAAACCCTTTTGTAGGAGATAATGATGAAAGGCTGGAAAATAAAGGCGTCTTTGGCCGCCCTGGTCTGTGTATGGACTGGTTCAGCGGTTGCGGCAGACGCCGCCCAGAGTGACCAGGGCTATAAGCAGTCCCCCCAGGCCCAGATGATCTTCGCCAACCCTGACGGGACTGAAGAGGCGAAGGGGGTGAAGACCCTGCATGATTACATCATCCAGGAGAAGGAGCTGTGGGACTTCCTGTTTGAGAACCACCCTGTGTTTAAGACCTATGCCCCTGAGGGCCGGATGGTGGGTAAGCCCCACATCTCCGACCGTGGCGAGGAGTATCTGCACACGGGTAACTCAGAGGACTACAGTGACAAGATTGGTCGTCCCATGGCGGTTCAGTATCGCCTGGGCGCCAAGTCCATTCTGGATTACCCCAACAAGTTTATTGGCCCCGAGAAGTGTGGCGAATGCCACGGCGTCCAGTACGAGAAGTGGAAGCGCTCCCGTCACGCCAAGACTGTGCGTTTCCCCGAGGAGATGGTGGAAACCGGCGGTGACCTGAAGAAGGGGATGTTCGGTACCGACGTGCCGATCCTGCCTCAGGGCATTACCGAGGACGCCATCTACGCGGTTATCGGTACTCCCAGAACCAAGTACGGCTTTATTGACGCCTGGCTGGTTCGCGGTTCCTACCACGTAAAAGATGGTCTGCTGCGCGATGGCACAGGCACTCTGCACGCCGGTGGTAACCAGTTCTCTGTGAACTGGCTGACCTTCCTGACGCCTGAGAAGGCTCGTGAAATCAAGGAGGTGATCCCTGAGTTCCCGGCAGTGATGGAAGAGTTTGGTTACTCCGGATCTGACGTGTGGGGGGTGAACTCCTACGGCGCCAAGAAGGACAAGATGTTCCTGTTCCAGCCCGCGTCCTCTTACTGCGAGGTGTGCCACACCTTCAAGTTCGACTTCCAGAACAAGCAGGAGTACTTCGACGCCCTGGGTGACCCCAGGAAGCTGCGTGAACACACCATCTCCAAGGGTATTGCCTGTGAAGAGTGTCACGGTGCCGGTGCCCACCTCGATGGTGGCGTAGGTGGCGGCATGCCGTCCAACTGTGAACGCTGTCACCAGCGCTTCAATTACGTGGCAGAGATGGCCGAAGGCCCCAACGCCAAGCCTGAAGATGCCTTCACCGTGAAGATGAAAGGTGCCTGCCCATCCTGCGGTACCGAAGGTGGTCAGATGTTCAACTCTGCTCACTATGACAAGGGCATGCGTTGTACCACCTGTCACGATCCTCACGAGGTTACCGACGGCAGTTACCTGTCCCACGTGACCAAGACCAAGATCAAGAAGGAGTGTGCCGACTGTCACGAGACTCAGGCCGAGTTCCACGCCAGTTCCAAGCCTCACAGCGAATCCGAGTGTTCCTCTTGCCACATGCCCAACATGGGCAGCTGCGAGAAGTTCACCGCCATCCAGTTCCCCGATGAGGCTGGCTTCGACAACGTTCGTGCTTCCCACATCTGGAACATCAAGGTCTCTCCCACCAAGAAGACCCTGAATCCGCCGGAAGGCAAGCCCCGCACCTCCGCCACCAAGGGCTGGACTGTGGCTCAGGATGAGGATGGCTACTCCTATCTGGATCTGATGTGGACCTGTGCCCGCACCTCTGCCCTGGACCGTACTGTGGTCAGTGGCAAAGGCTGTCACAGCCAGTTCCAGTCTGAGCTCGACGAAGGCTTGCACTTCGAAGACCAGATGGAGATCTACGGCGAAGTGATGGAGTGGCAGGAGCCCGTTAAGGAGACTCACGCCAAGGTGGTTAAACAGCTTCAGCGTATCGACGAGCTGATGAATGTGACCCGCCTGTCCGTTTCCGAGAAGGCCAAGGTACTGATGATGGTCGATAAGGCCCGTGAGTCCGCCGCCAAGATCGAGAAAGACGGCTCCTGGGGTGTCCACGGACCCTCCATGGCGCAGCGCATGATGAACGACGCCTGGATCTACGTTCAGGAAGCTCAGGCCATCATGGATGACGCCGGTTACGACAAAGAGTAACCAACCCTAAGCGCCCCCGGGCAACCGGGGGCCATTCAAATGAGAGAGGCACACACCATGCGTTACCCCATTGCAGCTGCCACGGCTCTGTCCCTGCTGATGGCTGCCCCGGTTCAGGCCGGCGGCGCCGACGAGATTCGGCCGGCAGATGAATATCGTATGGAACTGAATTACATCAGCATGCAGGAAGCAGAACAGCTGGTAGGCAATAAGGATGTCTACTTCTTCGACGTGAATACCCTGGAGCTCTGGGCTCAGGGGTTCATTCCCGGGGCGGTGCACTTCTTCACAGAAAACTGGAAAGAGCTGCTGCCCAAGGACAAGAACGCCCAGATGATTTTTTACTGCGCCAACCGCCTGTGCAACGCCAGCGAGATCGCGGCCTATTCGGTGATGCAGATGGGCTACACCAACGTCCGCCAGATGCCTGATGGCATCTTCGGATGGCGGATGTCAGGGCGCCCAACCGAGAAGCCCTGAGCCTTTAGGTACTAACTGGATTAGAAGAGAGATACTCATGAAAACCGCAATCAAACCCCTGATCATCGCCCTGGCCTTCGCATCCGCTCCCGCCTTGGCGCAGCAGGCGCAAACCGACGCTAACACTGAGTCTTACGCCATTGGCGCTTCTCTGGGCAACTACCTCAATGGCCAGCTGGCTATGCAGGAAGAGTTTGGCCTCAGCGCCGATCTGGAGCAGGTACTCAAAGGGTTCGAGGATGCCGTTAAAGGTCAATCCTCCCTGGATAAGGAGGCACTGATCGACGCCCTCAACGCCAGGGCCCAGCTGCTTAATACCCGTAAGGATGAGCGCAAAGCCGCCCGTATGAAAGAGGTGGCCCAGGCCTCCCGCGACTATCTGTCTGACAATGCCGGCAAGCCGGGGGTAACCGTCACCGAATCCGGTCTTCAGTATGAGGTGCTGGTGAAGGGCGAGGGCAAGATGCCCGCCCGTGAAGACGCCGTCACAGTGCACTACAAGGGCCAGTTGGTGGACGGCACCGTGTTTCAGGATACCCGTGCCGACAGTAACGCCCAGCCCCGCCAAGTGGCTCTGATCAACTCCATCGCCGGATGGGAAGAGGGGCTGCAACTGATGCCAGTGGGCTCCACCTACAAATTCACCATTCCTGCCGAGCTGGGCTACGGCATGCAGGGAATGGGAGCCATTCCCCCGGGTTCTGCCCTGGTGTTTGAGATTGAGCTTATTGACGCCAACAAGCCCGGTGATGCCCACAAAGAGATGGGTATGGGCATGGGAATGGGCGCCATGGGCATGGGCGCCATGGGCATGGGCTCCATGTCCCAGATGTTCGGCCAGCAGTAACAGGTTCGATCCGGATTTCAGTTAGGAGCTGTATTCAGCATGATGACCCTTTCCCTAAGCATCTCCCTGGCACTGTTGGCCGCGGCATTCACCCTGGCTTGCGGTCACAGAGGTTATCTCCGGGCCGCCGGGGAGACTGCGCTGGGAGAGGGCCCCTCTTTGCCCAGGGCGGGGTGGTGGGCTCCAGCGTTGATGCTGGTTTTCCTCATCCTCATTTCCCTGCTTGCTTACTCCCGCCTGGGGCATTTTTCCGGCTGGCGACAGCAACACACCGAAACCCGGGTCGATTACCTGCTTCAGAGCAGGATCAACCAAAGCATGATGGAGGCCGAGCGCCGCCCCGACGATGCCACCACCTGGCTGGCCCTGGCAGAGGACCAGGCGGCCGGAGGTCACTATGGTGAGGCGGTGGACGCCCTCGATCAGGCCCTGGCGCTGCAGGGGGAAACTGCCCCCTTGCTGGGCCTGAAGGCCAAATACCTTTACTACCAACAGGGCCGGGCCCTGGGAGTCGACGCCTTGGCGGCGGTTTCCCGGGCTCTGAGCCTTGATAACACCGATTTCACCAGCCGTGAATTGCTGGCGTCCCATGCCTATCGGCAGGGGCAGTATCAGGAAGCTGTGGAACATTGGCAGGTGCTGCTGGACAGCGGCGCAGCCGGTACCCGGGAGGCAGCCATCCAACGGGCTGTGGAACGGGCTAAAGCAAGGATAAAAGCGGCAGCCACGCCGCAATAACACAGAGAGAGTTGGAGGATGATGTGAACGATGTGATGTTACCGCGCCGCAGCCTGTTGAAGGGCCTGGGCGTGGGGTCGGTAGCCATGCTGGCGGGAGGGTGCGGTTCCACCGATCCTGCCGCCGGAGGTGGTGAGGGACCCAACTATGTGCTGCTGTTTGACCAGACCAAGTGTGTGGGCTGCGGCCGCTGTAAAGATGCCTGTAACCAGGCGAACAACCTGCCGGAGGGCGTTGCCCGCCTGACCCTGGAGCGTCAGAGCGACCGGGTGCCGGGTGCGGTATGTCCCCGCTGTGGCAAGACCGAGTGCAATTGCGATCGCAAATATGTGCGGGTCTCCTGCCAACAGTGTGACAACGCCCCCTGCGTGATGGTGTGCCCCACAGGGGCGGCGTACCGGGATGAGAAAACCGGCATCGTCACCATGGACGGCGACAAATGTGCCGGCTGCAAATACTGCATCGCCGCCTGTCCCTACAAGGTGCGATTTATCAACAGTGAAACCAAGGTGGCGGAGAACTGCGACTTCTGTCTGCAAAGCCGACTGGCCAAAGGTGAGCTGCCGGCCTGTGTCAGTCAGTGCAAGTTTGACGCCCTGGTGTTTGGCGATGCCAGCGATCCCAAGTCCTACGTCGCCCGACTGCTGGCGGTCAAGAACACCGCCAGGGTGAAGCCACACCTGGGCACCGAGCCCAGTGTTCACTACATCCCTATTGCCAAGCCTGAGGTGTAACAAGATGAACGGAATCGATTTTTCCACCGGTCTTGGCGACGCCATCGCCTGGCCCTGGCCCATTGCGGTTTACCTGTTCTTTGCGGGGATCTCCGGTGGCGCCCTGGCCATTGCCCTGTTAATGCGGATCTACAAGAAGCAGACCCAGGATACGCCGCTGCTCAAGGCGGCGGGTGTCGTCTCTTTTGTCACCATCTGTCTGGGGATGTTGTGCCTGGTGCTGGATCTTTCCAACCCACTGTTCTTTTGGAAAATCCTGCTCTATTACAACCTGAATTCGGTGATGTCCCTGGGCGTTATCGTACTGCTGTTCTACATTCCGCTGACCGCGGTGATTGCCGCCATCGCCCTGCGTGGTGAACTGGCCCGCTTCCCCCAGCTGAAGTCGCTGATGCCCTGGCTGGAGAGGCTGGCTACCCTGCGCACTCCCCTGGAGTGGTTGACCCTGGTGCTGGCGGTCTCCGTCTGCGCCTACACCGGCTTCCTGATCTCGGCGCTGATTCGCTTCCCCATCATCAATACCTCGTTGCTGCCGGCGCTGTTCATCGTCTCCGGCCTGTCCGCGGGGGCGGCCATGGCCAAGATGGTGGCGGTGAAGTGGTTTGGTGAGTCTCTGCACTCCCAGGATATGACCCTGCTGCACGGCGCCGAATGGCCGATCATGGCGGTTGAGGCGATGTTCCTGTTCATGCTGTTCAGCGGCCTTATCTTCGGCGCCGGACCCAGCCAGGCGGCCACCCAGGCGTTTTCTCAGGGAGGCTGGTCCAGCCTGTTCTGGGGCGGGGTCATCGGCCTCGGCTTCGTTCTTCCCCTGATGCTGAACTTCGCTCTGGGTCAGAAGTTTGCCCACTCGGGCAGAGCCTTCTACCTCACGGGGGGCAGTGTGATTTGCGGCATGATGTGCCTGCGACTCTTCCTGCTCTACGCGGGGCAGATCTACACCATCTGATATGAGTACCGGGGAGGCTGGTCCTCCCCACAACCAAGAGAAAGACTATGCGTAACCTCCTGTTGCTCCTTCTGCCCCTGGTTTTGACCGGCTGCGGCCAATCTGTAGCGGACACGACTCCGGTGGCCGGCCCCAAGACCCACAGCATTCAGGTCACCGACGAGCGACGTTGCCACCAGTGTGGCATGTTCATTACCCGTTATCCGGGTCCTAAGGGGGTCGCCCGGGTCAAGGGACAACCTGGAGATACCGCGTTCTGTTCTACCAGCGACCTGTTCCAGTTTATCCTTCAGCCCCAGAATCGGCGCCAGGTGGAACAGGCCTGGGTTCATGACCTGGCCCAGACCGACTGGGACAAGCCCTCCGACAGCGCCTTTATTCCTGCGAACCGGGCCTGGTATGTGGTGGGATCCTCCCGACACGGTGCCATGGGCCCCACCCTGGCCAGTTTCAGCTCCCGTAATATGGCGGAGGCCTTTGCCAACTCCTATGGCGGTAAGGTTCGTGCCTATGACCAGCTGACCCTGGAGATGCTGGGCAAGGGTGGTCACCACAAGCACAAGCATCACTGACGGAGTCCAGATGTTGAGAGGGCTGCTGTTTCTACTGACGTTTCTGCCCCTGCTGTGTCAGGGGGCGAGCATCAGCGTGCAGGGGCCACAACAGCTCGCCCACTGGCTTGAGGCGGCCAGGCCCGGTGATGAGCTGCGGCTTGAGCCCGGTCTCTACCCTGGCAACTGGCGCATCGGTCAGTCGTTGATTTTGCGAGGCCAGCCTGGGGTGATCTTCGATGGCGGCGGTCGGGGGACCGCCATCCTGCTTGCTGCCGACGGCATCGAGCTTCACGGACTGACGGTGGAGAACTGGGGGGATGAGCTGCCGGAGATGGACGCCGCCATTCGCGGTGAACAGGGCGTCTCCCGAGTGCTGATTGCCAACAACACCCTGCGCGGTGACGGCTTTGGTATCCGCTTCGATGCCGGGGAGGGGTTTCAGATCCTCGGTAATCTGATTGAGGGGAACACCAGCCGACCCGTGGTTGCCCGGGGAGACAACATCTACTTCAAGGGCAGCCGCCAGGCGGTCATCAGCGGCAACCGTCTCAGTGGCGGTCGTGATGGCGTCTATGTGGAGAGTGTGGCGGAGGTGGTGATCGACGCCAACACCATGAGCGATCAGCAGTATCCGGTGCACTATATGTATGCCAGGGAGACGGTCACCAGTCACAACACCAGTCACAATGTCGTGGGCGGCTACGCAATTATGGGTTCCGAAGGGGGAGCAGTACTGGGCAACCGCGTGGAGGATGCGGTAGAGTTCGGCATCCTGCTCAATATCAGCAGTGGCGTACGGGTTCAGGATAATCTGGTAAGCCGCATCCATAACCCTGATGCTGCAACTGTTTTTGATGGCGAAGGCAAGGGGATCTACGTCTATGGCGCCCAGGATAACACCATCTCAGGCAATCGCTTCGCCCAGAGCCAGATAGGCATCGCCATGGCGCTGGGAGGGGAGGGCAACCAGGTGTTCGCTAACGACTTCATCGCCAATCAGGTGCAGGTGCGTTACGTCGGGGACGTGGTGCTGGAGTGGAGCCACCAGGGACGGGGCAACTATTGGAGCAGCTACGGCGGCTGGGACACAGACCGAGATGGCATCGGCGATCTTCCCTATCGCCCCAATGATGCCCTGGATAGGCTGTTCTGGGTCTACCCGGAAGCAAAATTTTTAATGGAATCCCCGGTTGTGGGGGTTCTGCGTTGGCTGGAGCGGCAGATGTTGCCGCCCCAGGCGGAAGGCATTACCGACAGCCGACCGTTAATCTCTCCCGTCATTGAAAGAAGTAACCTATGACACAATCGGCAGTCTCAGTGGTACAGGTGAGCAAGCGCTTTGGCGAGGTTCAGGCTCTGGATGAGGTCAGCCTGTCTCTGCGCCCCGGCGAACTGCTGGGGTTGCTGGGCCATAATGGTGCCGGCAAGACCACTCTGATCAAACTGATCCTCGGCCTGAGCACCCCGGATCGTGGCCAGATCCGGGTCAATGGCAGGGATCCGGGCCGGACCGAACACCGGGCTTCTCTGTCTATCGGCTACCTGCCTGAGCATGTCAGCCTCTATGACAACCTCAGTGGCGGAGAGTTGCTGGGCTATTTTGCCGGCCTACGCCGGGTAGGCAAGGAACGGGTGGAGGAGGTGCTGGCCAGGCTGCAGCTGGATTACGCCAGGGACCGCAAGGTGCGCACCTACTCCAAGGGGATGCGTCAACGCCTGGGGCTGGCTCAGGCGATCCTGGCTGAGCCCAGGGTGTTGATCCTGGATGAGCCCACCGTGGGCCTGGATCCCCAGGCCAGCGCCCTGTTCTACGAACTGGTGGCCGCCCTGCGCAACAATGGCACCGCGGTGATCATCTGCACCCATGAGCTGACCCTCATCGATCGCCATCTGGACTCGGCCCTGATCCTGGCCAAGGGGCGCGAGCTGGCCCGGGGCAGCATCGAGGAGTTGCGCCAGGAGCACAAGCTTCCCACCAAGGTGGAGGTGGCCGGAGCAGAGCTGCTGGCCAGTCGTGATATGTTGCTGGCGGCTATGTATGACCCTCAAAGCAAAGCCTTTATGGTCGGCCAGGAGCAGAAGCGACAGCTGCTTGAGCACCTGACCGCCCACCATAAGATTTTCGACTTCAATGTCCTGCCCCCATCGCTGCCTGAGGTGTATCAGAGCTGCCAGCTTAGGGCGCAACTGGAGGAGTTACCATGCTGAACCCGGTGGCCCTGGTGGCCCACAAAGAGTTTATCGACGGTTTTCGCCACCGCTGGGTAGTTTTTGCCTCTCTCAGCTTTGCACTGCTATCCCTGGCGGTGGCTTTTCTTGGCTCGGCGGTCAGTGGCCAGCTGAGCACCCCGGAGCTGGCGCCCACCATCTCCGCCTTGGCAACCCTGGCGGCCCTGGTGATCCCCCTGCTGGCGGTGCTTCTCGGCCACGACAGCTTTGTGGGGGAGCTCGAAGGGGGCACCCTGCTGCTGCTGCTCTCCTACCCCATCAGCCGTTGGCAGCTGCTGCTGGGCAAGTTCCTCGGGCAGGGGGCGGTACTGGCCACCACCTGCCTCATCGGGTTCGGGGTCACCGCCGTGGCTCTGGGTTTTGTGGTGGGCACCGATCAGCTGCTGGAGCTGACCGCCGCCTTCGCCCTGTTTATCTTCAGCTCGGCTTTGCTGGCCTGCACCTTCCTGCTGGTGAGCTATCTGGTGAGCCTGGCGGTGAGCACCAAGGGCAGGGCGATGGCCATCTGCCTGCTGCTGTGGTTTGTGCTGGTGCTGCTCTACGACCTGGTACTGCTGGGACTGATTGTGGCCGAGGGCAGCGAGTCCTGGGTCAGGGCGCTGATGATGGCCAACCCGGTGGATCTGTTCCGCCTCTCCAACCTGGTGTACGTGGAGCATCAGTCGGTCAGCGGCGTACTCTCCCTGGTGACTTCCCAGAACTCTAACCTGTGGCTGATGTTGCTGCTGATGTTCGCCTGGAGCGCCGCCGGCCTGTTTGCCGGCTGGCAGATCTTCAAGCGCAAAAGGGTCTGACAGACAACAAAAAGCCCGCCAGTTGGCGGGCTTTTTCGTGGAACAGGCTTACTTCTCCTCGGGCGGACGGTAGCCTTCAATCTCCACGTCCTGGCCTTCAAACAGGAAGCCGGTCATCTTCTCCTCAAGCATCTGGCGGTGCTCGGGATTCATCATGTTGAGCTTGTGCTCATTGATCAGCATGGTCTGCTTCTTCTGCCACAGGCCGAAGGCTTCCTTGGAGATGTTGTCGAAGATCTTCTTCCCCAGCTCGCCGGGGTACAGCTGAAAGTCCAGGCCTTCAGCCTCTTTGTTCAGGTATTGGCAAAATACGGTGCGTGCCATGATCGGGTCCTTACCAGATTGGATTGCTCAGTTATACCAAATGCGGCCCTAGAACTCTAATCCCGACGGCCGGTTACCAGGCTCCTCAGCAGCCCTTCGGTGGGGGCGGCCAGACCCACCTGGATGGGGCTCTCAAGGGCAAACCAGTTGTGCTCCAGTTCCCCCACCTGGCCAGGCGGGCGTCCCAGCTCCAGCTTCACCGGTTGAATATCCAGGTGATAGTGGCTGAAGGTGTGGCGAAATGGTTCGAAAGGGTGCCAATCTGTGTCGATGCCCTGGGTTGTCAGCCACTGTCTGGCCTGCTGCTCGGTGTCGAACTGGGGAAAGCACCACAGGCCGCCCCAGATGCCGCTGGGGGGGCGTTTGTGCAGCAGAACCTGACCGTCATGCACCAGCATCAGCTGGACGCAGGCCCGCACCGGCTTCTCTCTCTTGGGCTTCTTGCCTGGGTAGTCGGTCTGGCTGCCCTGGTCATGGGCCTGACAGTCGTCTCCCACCGGGCACTCGCCACACCTGGGTTTGGTGCGGGTGCAGATCATGGCGCCTATGTCCATCATCGCCTGGTTGTAGGCCTGGATCTCGTCTGCCGGTGTTACCGCTTCGGTGGCTTGCCACAGGCGGTTCTCCACCGCTTTCTGCCCTGGCCAGCCGTCGATGGCCTGATGACGGGCCAGCACCCGCTTGACGTTGCCGTCGAGGATGGGATGACGCTGTCCCTGGGAGAGGGAGAGCACGGCGCCGGCGGTGGAGCGACCAATGCCGGGCAGGGCCATCACCTGCTCCAGGGTTTGAGGGAACTCGCCATTGTGCTCGGCCATGATCGCCTTGGCGGCTTTGTGCAGATTGCGGGCACGGGCGTAGTAGCCCAGCCCGGTCCAGTGGTGGAGCACGTCATCCGTGGGGGCCTCGGCCAGATCCTTGATCGTCGGGAAGCGCTCCATGAATTTCAGGTAGTAGGGAATCACAGTTGCGACCTGAGTTTGTTGCAACATGATCTCTGAGATCCATACTCTGTAGGGACTTTTATCCTGCTGCCATGGCAGGGTTTTTCGTCCAGCGAGCCGGTACCACTGAATCACCCTGTCAGAAAATGACCTCCTGCTCGCTTCCATCAACTATTCACCTAAATTACAATTGCCGCTTTTTGGCGTCACAGTGTAACGCCTTAGGGCTATAAGCGAGAAGGTTGAGATGACTGAAGAGCAAAAGCCGGATCTGCCTGAGGGCAAGCGTATCCGCAAGATCCGCTCCTATGTAAAGCGTGAAGGGCGCATGACCAAGGGCCAGGCCCGGGCTATGGAGGTCTACTGGCCCACCATGGGCCTGGAGCACGACATGGGCAGGATCGATCTGACCCAGGTATTCGGTCGTGAGGCGCCTGTGGTGCTGGAGATCGGTTTCGGCATGGGTAAGTCCCTGGTCGAGATGGCCGCCGCCGAGCCGGAGAAGAACTTCATCGGCATCGAGGTACACGGCCCTGGCGTGGGTGCCTGCCTGATGTACGCCGAAGAGCTGGGTGTAAAGAACCTGCGCGTCTATGAACACGACGCGGTGGAGATACTGGGCGACTGCATCCCTGATGCCTCCCTGGATCGGGTACAGTTGTACTTCCCAGACCCCTGGCATAAGAAGCGTCACCACAAGCGCCGCATTGTTCAGCCGGAATTCATTGAATCGGTACGCAATAAGCTTAAGATGGGCGGCGTATTCCATATGGCGACCGACTGGGAGCACTATGCCGAGCATATGTTGGAGGAGATGAATGAAGCCCCGGGCTTTACCAACACCGCCGACAAGGACTTTGTGCCCCGCCCCGATTTCCGTCCCCTGACCAAGTTTGAAGCCCGTGGCCATCGCCTGGGCCACGGTGTCTGGGACCTTATCTTTGCTCGAAGCAAATAGGAGAGCAGTATGACCACCATTCCAACCGCCAAGAACCGTAGCCGCCGCCTGCGCAAGAAGCTGCGCGTAGACGAGTTCCAGGAGCTGGGTTTCGACCTGAGCTGGCGCTTTAACGACGATGTGACCGAAGAGCAGATCGACGCCCTGGTGGATCAGCTGATTGAGGAGGTGATCGAGCCTCTGAAGCTGGGTTACAGCGGTGGCGGCCACAAGGCCTGGGACGGCATCGTTTGTACCCAGAAACTGGGCAAATGCACCGAGGAGCACCGTCAGGCGGTAGAGAAGTTCTTTGCCGACAAGCCGGTGACTGAGGTTAACGCTTCCGAGCTGTACGACATCTGGTGGGGCTGATGCCCGACCTGGCTCTGCTGCAAAGCATCCATGAAGAAGCCCTGCCCCTTATCGGGCAGGGTCAGGTGGCGGACTATATTCCGGCTTTGGCCGGGGTGCCTGCCACCCGCCTCGGCATCGCCATCTGCACCGCGGATGGTGAGATGCTGGGGGCCGGTGATTACCTGGAGCCCTTTTCCATTCAGAGTATCTCCAAGGTGTTCTCCCTGATTCAGGCCATGAGCCTGTATGAGGAGGAGGAGCTGTGGAAGCGAGTGGGTAAGGAGCCCTCGGGAAACCCGTTCAACTCCCTGGTTCAGCTGGAGTTTGAACACGGCATTCCCAGAAATCCCTTTATCAATGCAGGCGCCCTGGTGGTGAGCGACATGCTCCAGGGGAGGCTGAGTGCCCCCAAGCATCGGATGCTGGAGCTGGTGCGCGAGCTCTCCGGCAATCCGCACATCGTCTGCGACAAGGTGGTGGCCCGTTCCGAGTATGAACACTCGGCCCGTAATGCGGCGATCTGCTACCTGATGAAATCTTTCGGCAACTTCCACAACGACGTGGATGACGTGATGAAGAGCTACTTCAACCACTGTGCCATCCGCATGAGCTGCGCCGATCTGGCCCGGGCCTTCTTCTTCCTGGCCAACAAGGGGGTCTGCCTGGGTGGCAGGCGGATGATCAGTGAGCGCCAAAGCCGTCAGGTGAACGCCCTGCTGGCGACCTGTGGGCTTTACGACGGGGCAGGAGAGTTCGCCTATCGTGTCGGCATGCCTGGCAAGAGTGGCGTCGGCGGCGGCATTGTGGCGCTAGTCCCTGGCGAACTCAGTGTTTGCGTCTGGTCCCCCGAGCTCGACCCTTCGGGGAACTCCCTGGCGGGTACCCGGATGCTGGAGCTGCTGGCCAAGCGGCTGGAGCGTTCCATCTTCTGATGGTGAATCTCACCACATTCTGGTGAACACCCCTAGCAACGCCTCGCTACCTTTTATTTAATTTCTTCCATATCAGCAGCTTACATATGTGGCCCGATATTGGCATTATCCAGACATAATCCAATTCAAAGGAGCTGAGTAATGTCATTGTCCAAAGTTGCCGCCGCCGTGATGCTGTCCTCCACTCTGGCCTCAGGTGCCGCCCTGGCCGAAAACCAGCAGTGTGACTTCTCTTTCAACCACGATCTGGTGATCAGCGACACCAAGCTGGAGGTGATGGAGGAGGGGCGCACCCTGTACCTGTTTGAAGATGGCCGACTGTGGGTTGAGGGAGACAGTGTCTCTCTGGATGGCAGCCAGCAGGATGCCATGAATGATTTCCAGTTGGCGGTCTACAACCAGATGCCCGCCACCATGGCGGTGATTGAACAGGCGCTGGAGATGGCGAGCATCGCCATGGATGCGGTCGCCACCGAGTTCTCCGAGCTGGGTGTGGATATGGACAACCTGCGTGATGTGGCTGACACCCTGGCCCAGTCGGTGCGCGAGAAGATTGCCATGGATGATGGTTCCTATCGCCTGGTGAGCGGTGATTTCGATCAATTCGGCGACCAGTTCGATCAGGAGTTCGAGCGTCAGCTGGAGACGGCGATAACCCAGTCCATGGGGGCGATCATGATGCAGATGGGCTCCGCCATGATGAACAGTGAGGGTGAAGGCTTCGAAGCCAAGATGGAAGCCTTTGGCGAGCGCATGGAGCGTATGGGCGAAGAGCTGGAGCAACGCTTCGCCGGCCAGGAACAGATTCTGGAAGCCCAGGCCGAGCAGCTGTGTCGCAGCTGGCAGCAACTGGACGAGATGGAAAATCAGCTGCTGCAGCAGATCCCCGAACTCAAGCCCTTTGACCAGCTGGATGTGAAAGCAGACAAGCTGGCATACCGCTGGTACTGAGCTTTGAACGGGGGCTGGCAGTCTGCCCCCTAAATTCAGTTCGCTACAGCGGACAATCTACTCCCTGAAAAGTTGATCCAAACTCCACTCTTTGCGGCATACCTGCATTTGCCGCTTTTTTTTTGTTTTCTAAAAGGGTTCAATGTATGGGTTAACCGGAGAGTGATATGCGTGAGCTGTTAGAACCCATAGTTATCTATACCCATGTGGTGCGTGCCCAGGGCTTTTCTGCCGCCGCCCGCCGTCTGGGCATCTCAAAATCCAAGGTAAGTAGCCAGGTAAGTCAGCTGGAACAGCAACTTGGCGTTCAACTGGTGCAGCGCACCACCCGCTCTCTGAGCCTGACCGAAGCGGGGGAAACCCTCTATCGTCATGGCGAGTCCATCATCCGTGAGGTGGACTCTGCGGTGGCAAACGTTCAGAGCCTGCATGATGAGATCCGTGGCGTGCTTCGGGTGGGCATTACCCAGGCCTTTGGCTCCATGCACCTGATGCCTCTTATCCCTGATTTTATGGCTCGCTACCCCAACCTGGAGCTGGAGATCAGCTTCCTGGATCACAAGGTGGACGTGGTGAATGAAGGGCTGGACCTGCTGCTTACCATGTCAGAGCAGCTGCCCCTGGGGATGGTTGCCAGGCCTTTGATGGACTGCCGTTTCGTTCTGGTGGCGTCTCCTGACTACCTGGCCAAACACGGTGTTCCCTCTACGCCTGATGATCTGGTGAAGCATAACTGCCTGGTTTACAAAAGCGAGTGGTATGAGCATGCGGTGTGGGAGTTTAAGCGCGGTGCCGACGAGAAGAAGATCCCGGTAAAGGGTAACTATAGGGTAGATGACGCCCCGGCACTGAAAGAGGTCGCCAAGAAGGGGCTGGGCATTGTCTATCTCTCTACCTACCTGCTGGACAACGAACTGCAGGAGGGGGAACTGATCCCTATCTTAACCGAGTGGAGCCTGACCCACCCTCTGGCCCTGCAGGCGGTTTATCCCAGACGCCAGAATTTGGCCCCCAAGGTGCGTGCCTTCACCGATTTCGTCAAGGAGAGCCTGGGCGAAGTGCCACGCTGGGATCGCAAATTGGCCCTGTTATTGTAGTTCCTGGCGAAAACATTGTTCTCAATAAGGAACACAGCCGTGGTTTGCTGGACCCCTGATAGCTAACCTGTTGATTTTTAAGATCTCGCCTGCTTAATCCTGAACCTGATTTTGCAGAAATGTTGCGTTATGGTGGAATTGTTAACGGGCGAGGCCTTGTCAATTGTTCTGATATGAATACAATGGCCACATCGGTTGAGGTTAAAAGCTTTCTGGAATTGACCCCTCCATTAAGCCAGCCGTTTGACCTCACCGAGTGGTGGCGAGTCACCTCGCGGTTCTCCATCACAGGATTATTGAAATCCATCATCTGGAATTTTGGCCCCGGCAGTATCCGGGGCATTTTTCAGCGGCAAAGATACCTCCTCCGTACCCTACAAATAAAGGCCAAAGAGCCTTGGAGAGCGGTAGCCGGGCGATGGGCAGCGTCAAAAACAAAATAATTGAGCCCAGCATAATAACAAGAGATGGGAGAGCCGAAAGGCTCTCCCTTTTTCTTTGGCTGTGCGTCAACATCTGTTGAGATGGGCCAACTATTGTTTGCTGAGGTGAACAAGTGTCGAGGGCTTTCGACAGCCTGCCCGGGAAGTTGGCCTCAGGATCAGTCAGGCAGGAACATCGCAAGCAGTTCATTCAGATAGCGATGACCCTGTTCGGTCAGCCCCATCCTTTCATCATCCAGATGGATCAGTCCCCGGTCCCTGGCCTGCTGCAGCTGTGGCAGAACCTGGGCCAGTGTCAGCGGGGTTCGCTGCGTGAGTTCCGACACAGGCATGCTTTCCATCAGCCTCAGCCGATTCATGTAATACTCCAGGGCGAAGTCCTCCTGCTCGACTCTTGAACAGCTGTCCATGAACTCTCTGTTTGGGTCCAGGAATCCGGTGGGGTGCTTCACCTTCACTGTTCTCAGAACCTGATCGGTCAGAGGCTGGGTGATCTTGCCGTGCGCACCGCAGCCGATGCCCAGATAGTCGCCGAAACGCCAGTAGTTGAGGTTGTGCTCACAGCGGTAGCCCGGTTTGGCCCAGGCGGAGATCTCATACTGTTCATAGCCGGCGGCCACAAGCAGCTGCCGCCCCTTTTCGAAGATCTGCCACTGCACCTCCTCTTCAGGCAATGCTGGGGGCCGGGAGGCAAACTGGGTGTTGGGCTCTATGGTGAGCTGGTACCAGGAGAGGTGAACCGTGTCCTGGGCAATGGCCTGGCGCAGATCATAGAGGGCGTCTTCCACGCTCTGGTCCGGCAGTCCATGCATGAGATCCAGGTTGATGCGCTCGAAGCCCGCTTCTCTGGCGCTGGCCACAGCCTCCAGCGCCTGGGCATCGTCATGGATGCGCCCCAGCACCTTGAGCTTCTGTGGCTGGAAGCTTTGTACCCCTATGGAGAGGCGATTGATGCCGGCACGGCGGTAGCCCTGATAACGGCCCGCCTCCAGGGTGCCGGGGTTGGCCTCCATGGTGATCTCAATGCCTGGGACAAAGGGGAGCCGCTGCTCGATGCCCTGCAGCAAACGCCCAATCCCTTCGGCAGAGATCAGGGATGGGGTGCCGCCGCCAATAAAGATGCTGCGCAGGGCGCGTCCCTGGGCCAGGTGCCTGTCCCGGTCCAGATCCGCCAGCAGGGCATCAATGTAGCCCTCCTCCGGAATGGCGCCTTTGCGGCCATGGGAGTTGAAATCGCAATAGGGGCACTTCTGTTCACACCAGGGGATGTGGACGTAGAGGGAGAGCGGCGGCAGCTGCATCATCAGATGATGCCCTTCTCTGTCAGCTGGGCCAGCAGCAGATCCATCGCCTTGCCACGATGGCTCAGCGCATTTTTCTCGTCAGCATCCAGTTCGGCGGCAGTGCGGGAGTCCCCCTTCACCAGAAACACGGGATCATAGCCGTGGCCCTTCTCGCCGCGGGCCTCGGTAAGGATCTCACCCTCCCAGCTGGCCTGACAGATGATTGGGGTCGGGTCTTCGGCGTGACGCATAAACACCAGAACACACTGGAAGCGGGCATCGCGGTTCTCTTTGCCGTCCATCTCCACCAGCAGTTTGCGCCAGTTGTTCTCGGCATTGGAGGGTAAGCCGGCGAAGCGGGCTGAATAGATGCCAGGCTTGCCGTTCAAGGCATCCACCTCGATGCCGGAGTCATCGGCGATGGCGGGCAGGCCGGTGGCCTTGGCGGCATTGCGCGCCTTAATCAGCGCGTTTTCTACGAAGGTGAGGCCATCTTCAACGGCTTCGGGAACCTCAAATTCGCTTTGGGGGGAAACGCTAATGGGGAAGTCGGCCAGCAGGGTGGCGAACTCTTTGACCTTGCCGGCATTGCCGGTGGCCAGGACAATCTGTTTCATGGCATCTACTCAAACCAGGGCTAGGGGCTGGAATTCTACCCGAGCCCCGGCCTGAGTGCGATATCAGTCTACGTAGAACTTCTGTTTGAACTGCAGGTTGGTGTCCAGGTCCGTGCCGTTGGAGATGTCCAGGGTGAAGGTGAAGGTCTCCTCATTCCTATGGTTCACCTCGGCGATGTAGTAGATGGCAGTGCCTTCGCGAATCTCTTTGAACTTGAGGGACTTCTGGCTTCCCAAGAGGTTCTGGGCATTGCCGCTGATGCTGGCGGCGACCGCCTCTCCCTCATCACCTTTGGAGGTGTCCAGTATGACCACATTCACCAGGCCAACATAGCGACTGCGGTTGATGCCATAGGTCTTGGCGATGGAGGGGGGGATAAAGGTGCTGCCGAAGGAGACGTAGTGGATGGCGTAGTCCCCCACCTGAACCTTCTGCTCCGCCTGGGCGGGAAGGACCAGGAACAGGCTGAGCGCCAGCAGGGCGCATAGACGTTTGAACATAAACGAACTCCTTCTCTGTGTGTTGCGCGTTGGTATGGCCCCGCCTCACAGGGCCACTGTCACTATTATAATAGTTGCTCAATGGGTTCAGGGATCTGCACCGGGTCATCAATGCGTACCTGCTTGTGACGGCCCAGCTCCCCTTTGAGTATGGATACCTGACCCTTGGCCACCCGGAACTGCTTGGCCAGGTACTTGGTCAGGTGAGCGTTGGCCTTGCCGTCTACCGGAGGGGCGGTGATGGCTATCTTCAACTCCTCGCCGTGAGCACCCACTATCTGGTCTCGGCTGGCCTTGGGTTGAATATAGAGATTCAGCAGCAGGGATTCCCCCTGCTGCTCTACTGGCCTCAAATGGCGCCCCAGAGAGGGATCAGGTCATAGAGGAACAGGTTGATGAAGTTGAGGCCAATCAGTACCACCATCAGGGAGAAATCCAGGCCGCCCATGGCAGGAATGACCCGGCGGATGGGGGCCAGCATCGGCTCGGTGAGCTGCATGAACACGTACTCGATGGGGTTCTGGCCCTGGCTTATCCAGCTCATGATGGCGCGAATGATCAGGATCCAGAACAGCAGCATACCGGTTTCCTTCACCAGGGTGATCCCCCCCAGGTAGAAGGCGATGGGGTCAAAGGTGCCGCTTTGTACCAGCATCAGCACCGCCCACTTGCCCAGGGCGACCAGATAAGCCAGCACGACTCCGGCCAGATCCAGGCTGCCGATGGCGGGAATGAACCGTCGCAGAGGGGCCAGTAAAGGGTGGGTGGCCTTCACAATGAACTGACTGAAGGGGTTATAGAAATCGGCGCGGGCCCACTGCAGCCAGACACGCAGGATGACCACCATCAGATAGAGGTTAAAGACCGTGCTGATCAGATAGAGAAAGGCAGATGACATAGTTAATGGTTACCCTAATAAAAAAATTAAAACTGTTCGGCCATCTCTACGGCCCGTTTTACCGCGGCCTTCATGGCCCCGTCCACTGTGTCGCGCAATCCCTGCTGTTCGAAATGTTCTATCGCCTTGGCGGTGGTGCCTCCCTTGGAGGTGACCCGGTTCCGCAGCTCTGCCAGGGACAGATCGGGATTCTGTTTTACCATAGCGGCGGCACCGATGGCGGTCTGTTGGATCATCTCCCTGGCCTGCTCCCGGCTGACCCCCAGGCTGTTGACGGCGCTCTGCTCCATGGCTTCCATCATCAGGAAGAAGTAGGCGGGGGCACTGCCGGCACAGGCGATCACCTGATCGATGCCGGACTCCTGCTCCACCCAGGTGATCTCTCCCACCGCCTGCATCAGGTGACCGGCCAGCTGCCGATCTGCCTGGCTGCACCCCTTTGCCGCGTATAGGCCTGTCATACCCAGCCCGAGCAGGGATGGGGTGTTCGGCATGGCGCGTACCACCCGCACTTCCTGACCCAGATACTCGGCGATTCTGGCGCAGGTAACGCCGGCAGCGATGGAGACCACCAGCTTGTTGCTGAAATCGATGTGGCTTAGGGTTTCGCAGACCTGTTTCAGGATCTGGGGTTTCACTGCCAGGATCACAACCTCGCTGGCCGCCGCATCCAGATTATCGTTGCTGGTGCGGATGGAGAATCTGTTTTGCAGCTCCTCCAGCTTCGGGTTGCTTGGATTGCTGGCGATGATGGCACTGGCAGGGTAGCCGCCCTTGACCAGGCCACTGATGATACTGTGGCTCATGTTGCCGGCCCCGATAAAGCCCAGGGTTGGCTGTTGCATCTGTGTCACTGTTAGGTCCTTGCCCCAAAAATGGCCGTTCCCAGCCTGACCATGGTGCTCTGTTCGGCGATGGCGGCATCTAGGTCGCCGCTCATCCCCATGGAAAGGGTATCTATATCGCTAAATTCAGATTTTAGCTCATTAAACAGCTTTTTAACTTTGGCAAACTGCGCCCTCTGCTGTGCGGGATCCGGAGTGGCCATGGGGATGGCCATCAGTCCGCGCAGACGGACGTTCTGCAGTTGGCTGACTTCCCGAGCCAGGGCGAGCACCTCATTGGCACTGGCGCCGGATTTGGACTCCTCATCGCTGATGTTCACCTGAAGGCAGATGTTCAGCGGGGCCAGCTCAGCCGGCCTCTGTTTCGCCAGCCGTCGGGCGACTTTGATGCGATCCACGCTGTGAACCCAGTGGAACTGCTCGGCGATGGGGCGTGTCTTGTTGGACTGGATGGGGCCGATAAAGTGCCAGATGATCCCCAGATCGGTCAGCTGCTGCTGTTTCTCCAGCGATTCCTGAAGATAGTTTTCTCCGAAATGGCGCTGACCCGCCTCATAGGCCTCTCTGAGCATGGACGCGGGCTTGGTCTTGCTTACGGCGAGCAGGGTGATCTCGTCTGAATTTCGTCCGGCGGCGGCGGCAGACTGTGCAATCTGCGCTTTGGCCAGACTCAGCTGGTCTGCTATGGTTGTCATAATTTTTGGGTTATGTGATGTCAGATAAATGGATATTACTGAGCTTCTTGCTTTTAGTGTAAAACACAACGCCTCCGATCTGCACCTATCTTCCGGCGTGGCACCTCTTATTCGGGTGGACGGCGAGGTTCGCCGTCTGAGTGTTCCGGAACTGGATCACGCCACCATCCAGGCTCTTGTCTACGACATTATGAATGACAAGCAGCGTAAGGAGTATGAAGAGAAACTGGAGATCGACTTCTCCTTCGAAGTGCCGGATCTGGCACGCTTCAGGGTAAACGCCTTCCACCAGTCTCGGGGGGCCGCCGCGGTGTTCCGTACCATCCCCAGCGAAGTGCTGACTCTGGAACAACTGGATGCCCCGGACATTTTCCGTCAGATCGCCTCCTTCCCCAGGGGGCTGGTGCTGGTGACCGGCCCTACCGGTTCCGGTAAGAGTACCACCCTGGCGGCCATGGTGGATTACATCAACGCGGATCGCCGCGATCATATCCTGACCATTGAGGATCCCATTGAATTCGTCCACAAGCCGAAAAACTGCCTGATCAACCAGAGGGAGGTGCACCGGGATACTCACAGCTTCAACAATGCCCTGCGCAGCGCCCT
This sequence comes from Ferrimonas futtsuensis DSM 18154, assembly GCF_000422645.1. Lineage (GTDB taxonomy): Bacteria > Pseudomonadota > Gammaproteobacteria > Enterobacterales > Shewanellaceae > Ferrimonas > Ferrimonas futtsuensis. The sequence goes on along the minus strand of NZ_AUGL01000026.1, from coordinate 39,240 downwards.
GCGGGAGGATCCCGATGTGATCCTGGTAGGGGAGCTCAGGGACCTGGAAACCATCCGCCTGGCTCTGACTGCGGCAGAAACCGGCCACCTGGTGTTTGGCACCCTGCACACTACGTCGGCGGCCAAGACCATCGACCGGGTGGTGGATGTCTTTCCGGCGGCGGAGAAGGATATGGTGCGCACCATGTTGTCGGAATCCCTGCAGGCGGTGATCTCCCAGACTCTGGTGAAGAAGGTGGGGGGAGGCCGGGTGGCTGCTCATGAGATCATGATGGGCACTCCGGCCATCCGTAACCTGATCCGTGAGGACAAGGTGGCGCAGATGTATTCCGCCATTCAGACCGGTATGAGCCATGGTATGCAGACCCTGGAGCAGAGCCTGACCAAGCTGGCCAACCAGGGCGTCATCAGCCGTCAGGATATGCTGTCCAAGCTGAATAAGCCTTCCCTCTAGGAGCCCCCATGGAGATCAATCGGCTTTTGGCCCAGATGGTCAGCCACCAGGCCAGTGACCTGTTTATCACCGCAGACTTTCCCCCCAGTGCCAAGGTTGACGGGGTGATGACTCCCCTTGGTGAGGCGCCACTGACCGCTGAGCAGGCTCTGTCCCTGGTGGAGTCTGTGATGACTGCGGACACCAAAGCGCAGTTTCATCGGCATCGCGAGGCCAATTTCGCCTACAGCTTTGATGAGTCTCTGGGGCGTTTCCGGGTCTCTGCATTCTGGCAGCGGGAGCAGGCAGGCATGGTGCTGCGTCGCATTCAGACCGAGATCCCCACGCCCCAGCAGTTGCACCTGCCTCGGGTGATGACGGACGTGGTGATGGCCAAGCGCGGCCTGGTGATCATGGTGGGGGCCACGGGCACGGGTAAGTCCACCTCGCTGGCGGCCATGGTGGGACACCGCAATGCCCATCAGGCGGGGCACATCCTCACCATCGAGGACCCGGTGGAGTTTGTCCATAAGCACCGCAAAAGCATAGTGACCCAGAGGGAGGTGGGGCTGGACACCGAATCCTTCGAAGCGGCCCTGAAGAGCTCCCTGCGCCAGGCTCCGGATGTGATCCTCATTGGTGAGATCCGCAGTCAGGAGACCATGGAGTTTGCCCTGGCCTTCGCGGAAACCGGCCATCTGTGTATGGCCACACTGCACGCTAACAACGCCAATCAGGCACTGGATCGCATCATGCACCTGGTGCCCAAGGAGAAGCACCGGCAGCTGCTGTTTGACCTCTCGTTGAATCTGAAGGCGGTGATGGCCCAACAACTGGTGCCCTGCAAGGAGGGCAATGGCCGCAGGGTGGCCATCGAGGTGCTGCTGAACACCCCCAGGGTGGCGGACCTGATTGCCAAGGGTGAACTGCATGAGTTGAAGGCGACCATGGCGGCCAGTCGGGAGCAGGGGATGCAGACCTTCGACCAGGCTCTGTTTGACCTCTACATGGCTAAGCAGATCAGCTATGAGGATGCCCTTCACTACGCCGATTCCCCCAATGACCTGAGACTGATGATCAAACTCAAGGCCAGTGAGGGGGGCTCAACGGGCAGCCTGGAAGGGGTCACCATTGAACTGGACTAGAGTACGCAGGGGTGACGGAATCCATGGCCAATAAACTGGGGCGGCCAGTCGGGGAGTCCAATGCCAGAGAGCTGTTGATAGAAGCAGCCCGGGATCTGTTCTCTGAATTGCCCTACGAAAAGGTGTCCACCCGTAAGGTGGCCGAGCGGGCCGGGGTGAATGCTTCGCTGATTCGCTACTACTTCTCCAACAAGTGGGGATTGTTTGAGGCGATGATGCAGGAGACGGTTCAGCCTGTGTTCGACAAGGCGATCAAGGCCAGGCAGGGGGAGGACTTCTCATCCCTGTCTGAGATGTTTCGTACCTATTATCGGGTGATGTCCAAGAGCCCCTCTTTTCCCAAGCTGATGTATCGACTGCTCTCCATGGATGGCAGGGATGGTCAGGTCGTTCATGCCTACTCCATGATTGAGAAAGGACTTGGGCTGGGCGAAAAGCCGCTGATGCAGGCCATGGCAGACAATGGTGATCTCAAGCCCGGTATAGACCCAACCATGGCCAGACTGAGCCTGATGAGCTTGATGGTGTTTCCTTTTGTCGCACCGCCGAAAATGCTCCAGCTTCATGGCATTACTCTGGATGAAGAGTTCATCGAACGCCTGGCTGAGCACAACCTGGCCCTGCTGGAAGCGGGACTGCTGCGAGAAAGTGACTCATCCACTTGTGAGTGATCCGCCCGGATTTCTAGGAAATGTTTGGTGGTGACTCTGGGGCAACTATCTGACCAAATAGCTTTTTGTGCCAGGAGACTGCTAACTCGACACCCTGGTTTTGCACCTGGGCCTAGCGGGAACCGTCCATTCTGACTAACTTTAAAGTTGGAGTCGGGAGGACTCTCTGGGTTTAGAGGTGCAAGGATGCGCAGTTACTCCGCATGGTCTATCAGAGCACAGCTGGTGGTGCTCTTTCTCATTATTCTCTCATTGGGTGGACTGGGTGCCTGGCGCATCCATCTGCATGGTGTCGAGCTCGATGGCGCCAGCCACCATCTGGTCAATGAGCAACTGCCCAGCCTGGCCCAGGTGCATCGGCTGCAGTTCGAGGTCGTATCCATAGAGAAGCTGTTGATGGCGCTCAGGCATCAAGGGCTGACTCCCTCTCTGCTCCAGTCCCTGACCCAGGCCAGATTGCGCGTGCTCGACATGGTTTCCACCGGTGCCCTGGAGCGCCACTCTCCTGTTTTGGTGCGGCTGTTGGAGGAGGGGGCAGGCCGCCTGGATGAACTGCTGGCCCTCTACGGCGAAGGGCTGAGTCAGGGGGAGCGCCTGGAATCCGTTTTTTCTGCCACCCTGTCTGTCTCGGAACGGGTTCAGGGTGAGCTCTCCTCCATGTCTGAACAGCTGATGCTCAGCGGCCAGAGTTATCCCGATACGGTGCGAGCCCTCAATCAGCAAGCCATGGAGATGGCCATGGGGGCCAATCTGGCCCTGTGGTTGCTGGTTGGCGCCGTCATCTATCTGTTGCGACTCTACACGAAAGAACACAGGCGAAGCCTCAGGCTGACCAGTTTTGCCAAGCGCAACCCGGATCCTGTCATGGCGAGCAACCTGAACCTGGAGGTGGAATACGCCAATCCTGCGGCGTTGAGTCTGTGCCGCTTGCTGGGGCTGTCCGGCCCGGCAACACTGCTTGAACAGATTAAGCCTGACGCCCAGCAGCTGATTCAGCAGGGTGATGAGCTTTTGGAGAGGGAGCAGGAGGTGGGCAACCGCACCCTGCTGGTGCGCATGGTGTTGCTCAAATCATTGTCCCAGGTGCAGTTCCATCTCAAGGATATCTCCAAGGCTCGCCGGGTAGAGAAGAACATGGAGCATCAGGTTAACCATGACTTTCTCACTGGCCTGCCAAACCGACGCCAGTTCGAGCGGGATCTCAAGTTCTGGCTTAAAGAGTCTCAGCACGATGTGGTGGTGGGTATGCTGCACCTGGACCGCTTTCAAAGGGTGACCGCCGCCATCGGTTTCGAAGGGGGGGATTCTGTGCTCAAGGGGGCCACAGAGTTGCTGAGGAACCAGTTGAATAAGGAGGCGGATCCCGATGCACAGCTCTCCCTCTACCGGTTCGAGTCTACCCGGTTTGCCATGCTCTGGGTGACCCCGTTTAAACGCACCAGGGTGAAGGCGTTGGCCGAACGGATCCGGCGGGGGTTTGCGTCGCCAGTGGTGTGCGTCAGGACCAACCGGCGTTTTCATTTCACACTGAGCCAGGGGTTTGCGGCAACGGGATTGTCCGAGCGGGATGTGGACAGCCTGGTGCGTGATGCGGACTGCGCAGCGGGGCGGGCCGCGGCCCAGGGAGGGGACCGCCTCTGTATCCATACTCCTGAGCAGGGTGACATGGAGCGTCGCAGGGTGCAGTTGGAGCAGGATCTGCGCTATGCCCTGGAGCGGAATCAACTGCAGGTCTACTACCAGAAGCAGTGCAACCATCATGGGCAGATTGTCGGGGCCGAAGCACTGTTGCGCTGGCAGCACCCGGAACTGGGTTTGGTCCCCCCTGATGAATTTATCGGCCTGGCGGAGCAGACTGGCCTGATACTGGACATCGGGGAGTGGGTGCTGGAACAGGCCTGCCTTCAGGTGTGCAGCTGGAATGGTCAGGGAGGAGAGATGGGGGTGGCGGTGAACATCTCGGCCCGCCAGCTGATGGACAGCAAATTTGTTGAGAGGGTGGAGTCGGTGATCCAGCGCACCGGGGTGGACCCGGAGATGGTGGAGTTTGAGTTGACCGAGTCGATGATGATGGAGAACCTGGAGCGGGGCAAGGAGGTGATGCTCAGGCTGAAGGCCTTAGGGATCTGCTTTGCCATCGATGACTTCGGAACCGGCTACTCTTCACTGGCCCACCTGTCCCAGCTTCCCTTTGATGTGCTCAAGATCGATTACAGTTTTGTGCGTCATCTCCCCCGGGATCCCTATTACTGCAAAATCACCAAAGCGGTGCTGTCACTGGCCAACACCCTGGGTCTCACTGTGGTTGCCGAGGGGGTGGAGTACGCAGAGCAGCAGAGGTGGCTGGCCCGCCATGGCTGCGACCTGATGCAGGGCTATCTGCACGGCAAGCCCATGCCCATTGTGGAGTTTGGTAAAGTCCTGGAAGTGGAGCCCCTTGCCCATTGACCTGGTCTTACCCTTGGACCCTGGGGGGGAGTCTGTGAAACTTTCTGAGAAGCCAAGGAGAACAAACATCATTACTGGGCGTCATTCTCAATGTTTGCACAGCTTTGGTGCATAAAAGTGTAACTTTTCAAGATTATCGAAAGCTCAATTGGTCAATTGGTTATTTTTTCAAGAAAACTTTCGATAATCAGCGCATTAGATGTGCGCCCCATCTTCATTTCTGGTTTATTTAGTTGCTGATCATAAAAGCTTTTTTCCTATCCTTTTGGCTAATTGCTGAGCACCTTGGCCATTGTTAGACTCGCCCCGATCTTCACTGGATCAACTTTTGCTTAAGCCGTTGTTAACCCGGTACTTTACCGGATGGCGGGAGTCACCCGCCAAGTGTTTTCCTAAGAGTCCAACCTGGAGTGGAGCAATGACTAAGATAGTGATCGTCGGCGGCGGAGCCGGCGGCATGGAGATAGTGACTAAGCTGGGCAGGAAATTGGGAAAGAAGGGAAAAGCGGAGATCACCCTGGTGGATCGCTGTGATCACCATATCTGGAAGCCTCTGTTGCATGAGCTGGCCACGGGCAGTCTGGATGAGGGGCTCAATGCCCTGGATTACCGGGTTCATGCTGCACGGAATGGGTATCGGTTCGAGCAGGGGATGCTGCATGGCATCGACCGGGGGGCGAAGCAGCTGATTCTCTCTCCCATGAAGGATGACCAGGACAGGGAGATCCTGCCTGAGCGGCGCATCGACTATGACTACCTGGTGTTGGGAGTGGGGGCGGTCACCAACGATTTTGGGATTGCCGGCGTGCAGCAGTACTGTGATTTTCTTGATCTGACCGAGGAGGCGATGCAGCTGCGTCGCAAGATCCGCAACCGATTCCTGCAGTACGCCAAGGAGCATAATGTGGAGACGGAGCACTTCCAGATCTCCATCGTTGGTGCCGGAGCAACCGGTGTTGAGATGGCGGCGGAGATGCACCATGCGGCCAATACCCTGAGGGGCTACGGCTATGACATCAAGGAAGATCTGCTGAAGGTCAACCTGATAGAAGCGTCCAACCGGGTACTGCCGAGGATCGATAAACTGCACATCTGCGATGCGGTAGGCCGAGAGCTGGGCAAACTGGGGGTTAATGTGATGACCAATACCCGCATCAGCGAAGTAAAGGCTGATGGCATGTTGACCAGTAGTGGCCAGTTTATCCCGTCAGATATGGTGATCTGGTCCGCTGGGGTAAAAGGCCACCCCATGCTTGCCACTCTGGGGCTGGAGACCAGCAACACGGATCAGATCCTGGTGCACCCAAGTTGTCAGAGTGTCACCGATCCGGCCATCTTTGCCTTCGGAGACTGTGCCGCCTGCCCTCAGGAGGATGGTTCCTGGGTGCCGCCGAGGGGGCAGACTGCCCGGCAGATGGCTCTGTTGGTGGGTGACAACGTTCAGAAGTTGATGGAGGACTCCAACGCCCCCCTGGGTGAGTATGTTTACCGGGATCTGGGTGCCTTCATCAACATGTCCAGATTCCATACCGTGGGCAATCTGCTCTCCTGTGTCGGAGGTGGAATGACGGTGAAGGGGAAGCTGGCACGCTGGGTGTATACCACCCTCTATCGCCGACACCTGATCGCCCTGCATGGGCTTTGGCGAGGGCTGTTGCTGATGACCCTCAATGGGTTGCAACGTCTGATGCGGCCTGAGTTAAAGTTGCATTGATATTCAGTCAGTGAATGATGCAGGTAGAGAAAGGGGAGCCATTGGCTCCCCATTTTTTGGCAGATGTCCTGATGTCAGCGCTGTGCTGGGACTGGCCTTGGCTTCCCGGAGTCGGTGATGGCCACATAGGTAAAGGTGCCTTCTGTCACGCAATGACGCTCATCTTCTCCTTTGAGTACCGGCTTGGCCCACACCTCCAGGGTAATGGTCATGGAGCTGGTGCCAACTCGGGTACATTGGCCATAAACGCACACCGCGTCTCCTACCGAGACCGGAGTATGGAAACTCATGCCATCTACCGACACTGTGCAGATACGTCCTCGGGCGATCTCCTTGGCCAGCAGACCGCCTGCCATGTCCATCTGGGACATGATCCAGCCGCCGAAAATGTCGCCGTTGGGGTTGGTGTCAGCGGGCATGGCCAGGGTACGCAGCAGCAGTTGGCCCTTGGGAGTGCGTGTGTTGCTCATTATCTGTTACTCGTAAAGAAAGCTTTGGTTTCGGTGACCAGCTTATCCACGCCGGCTCGATCCACATCCAGGTGGGTCACCAGTCTCAGGGTATTGGCCGCGGAGATGACGATACCCCGCTGAGCCAGGTGATGCTGCAGAGCCCTCGGATCCTGTCCCTTCAGGCGGGCAAACACCATATTGGTCTGGACCTGGGCCAGGTCAACTTCAAACTCCTCAAGTTGGCTCAGTTCACTGGCCAGGTGAAGGGCGTTGGCGTGATCCTCGGCCAGGCGCGCCACATTGTGCTCAAGGGCGTATTGCCCGGCGGCGGCCAGGATGCCAGCCTGGCGCATGCCTCCGCCCAGCACCTTGCGCCAGCGGCGAGCCTTGTTGATAAGGGCTTCATCACCGACCAGCAGCGAGCCCACAGGTGCCCCCAACCCCTTGGACAGACAGATGGTCAGGGAGTCGAAATGCTGGGCGATGGCGGACAGGGGCAGTTGCAGCTTTACCGCTGCGTTGAATACCCGGGCGCCATCCAGGTGGATCTTCAGGCCATGATCGAAGGCAAAACGCTGGGCTCGAGCCAGATACTCCTGGGGGAGTACCTTACCGCCGATGGTGTTCTCCAGGCTCAGCAGTCGGGTCTGGGCGAAGTGGATGTCATCGGGCTTTATCTGGGCCGCAAGCGTATCCAGAGGCAGGGTGCCATCTGGGTTGTTCTCCACCGGTTGAGGCTGGATGGATCCCAGAACGGCGGCGCCGCCCCCTTCGAATCGGTAGTTGTGTGCCTGCTGACCACAGAGGTATTCGTCTCCCCGCTGGCAATGGCTCATCAGGGCCAGCAGATTGGCCTGGGTGCCGGAGCTGGTGAACAGGGCTGCTTCGAAACCGGCCAGATCCGCGGTGTACTCCTCCAGTCGATTGACGCTGGGGTCATCGCCGTAGACGTCGTCCCCAACCTGAGCGTCGGCCATAAGACGGCGCATCTCTTCACTGGGGCGGGTTACCGTATCGGAGCGGAAATCGATCATCGCAGTTCCTGATTTTCTGTGGAGAGTGGAGGCCACACTCTATCAGTTTGGTTTATTAATGACACTTATTTGCATTGATACCGGACTCTGTGCTGTGGCATGGGTCACAGCAATGGTCAGGTTGCATGAAGTTACTGATTTGTAGAGATCGGTTAATGGGAGCGATATCGCCATTTCACATGAGCGAAATTAATTCGAGGAGTATTTTTCGTCGTTTGTGCCAGGCCTGGATTGGGGGTAAATTGAACACCTCGTTGATTCAGGAGTCAGAGTCCAGGTCAATGATCGCCGCAGGGTATAGGCACAAGGTTTGTGCCATCTCAGTGTGTGAGTGTTTTTCGTTTCATCCAGTTATTTTGCCAAATGGGGCCGAGAAGTTTTTTTGTGTCGGAGCTTCTCAATACGTCAGTCCCTTTTGCTATTTTACTGTTGGCAGGCCTTGATGGCCTGCCTTTTTTTTGCCTGTCTTCCGGGCTCAATCTCTCTCCAGGCTGTACAACCAGCGGATCTCTTCGGCCCAAAGATCTTCATCAATGGTCTCCAGGACCATGGGGATCTCCTGTGTCGAGGGATGGTTCATAATAAATTCAAATGCGTCGACCCCCATCTCCCCTTGCTGCAGGCTGTGGTGACGGTCCACCCGACTGCCCAGGGTGGATTTGGAGCCATTGAGGTGCATCGCCTTGAGGTATTCCAGTCCTACGATTGCGTCAAACTCCGCGAAGGTGGCCTCGGCGGCGGCGTAGCTGGACAGGTCATAGCCGGCGGCAAAGGTGTGGCAGGTATCCAGACAGACCCCAATCCGGCTTTTGTCCTCCACCAGTTCGATGATGCGGGCCAGGTGTTCGAAGCGGTGTCCCATATTGGAGCCTTGTCCCGCGGTGTTTTCGATCACTGCGGTCACCCCCTGAGTCTTGTCCAGGGCCAGGTTGATGGAGTCGGCGATCAGCTTCAGGCAGTGGTCTTCGTCGATCTGCTTCAGATGACTGCCTGGGTGGAAGTTAAGCAGTGGCAGACCCAGCTGTTCACAGCGCTGCATCTCATCGATGAAGGCCTCCCGCGAGCGTGCCAGGGCATCGGGGTCCGGGTGGCCCAGGTTAATCAGGTAGCTGTCATGGGGCAGGATATGCTGCGGGGCGATGCCCACCTTGGCGCAGTTCTCCTTGAAGGCCTGGATGCTCTTCTCTGTAAGGGGTTTGGCCTGCCAGCGACGCTGATTCTTGGTGAACAGGGCAAAGGATTTTGCGCCAATCTTCCGGGCGTTCAGAGGGGCATTCTCTACGCCGCCTGAGGCGCTGACGTGGGCTCCGATTCGTCTCATCTGTGCATTTCCTGATTTCTGTAACAGGGGGATCCTAGGGAGTCCGGGCGCTGGGATCAATTGCTCTGAATCATTGGGTTGTTTATGCTGTGCCTCTTTTCGAGCAGAGTCGGGAGAAACCGTGGATATTAGCTGGCAGGGCATTGTGGATAGGCAGCGGGAGCAGCCCTATTTTCAGGAGATGGCTCACCGCATCGCCGACATCAGGCAAAGTGGTGTCGAGGTCTATCCCCCCAGTGGAGAGGTGTTCAACGCGCTCTTCCAGACCCCTTTCGAACAGGTCAAGGTGGTGATCCTCGGGCAGGATCCCTACCACGGCCCGGGCCAGGCTCACGGCCTGAGTTTTTCTGTGCCACAGGGGGTGGCAACCCCGCCCTCTCTGAAGAACATCTATAAGGAGCTGGCTCAGGATATCCCCGGGTTTGAGATTCCAGGCCACGGTTATCTGCAGTCGTGGGCCGAGCAAGGGGTCCTGCTGCTCAATACAGTACTGACTGTTGAGCGGGGCAAAGCCCACTCCCACGCGCGGTTTGGCTGGGAGCGGTTTACCGATGTGCTTTTGGATGAGCTGAATCAGCGCCATCCTGGTGCGGTGTTCATGCTGTGGGGCGCACATGCTCAGAAGAAGGGGGCCAAGCTGGATGACCGGCGCCATCTGGTGCTGACTGCACCCCATCCGTCCCCGTTATCGGCCCATCGTGGCTTCTTCGGGTGCCGCCATTTCTCCATGGCAAATCAATGGCTGGAGCAGCGGGGGGAGTCCCCGATCGATTGGCGCCCTTGATCTCTGTCAAAGCTTAGAGGCTTGAACAGAAAATGTTTTTTGGTGGCAACTTAAATTTAACTATGATTAAACGACGTACGTTTTTAAGGGGAATGCCATGCTGGCCAGGATTCATACCGACCACAAACACATTCTGACTTTGCTCCGGGTTCTCTCCGGAAAGGCGAAGAGCCTGCGAGAGGGGCAGGAGGTTAACCTGACCCTGATCCGGGATGTGGTGCACTACCTGATGCAGTACGCCGACCACAGCCACCACCCGATGGAGGATATCCTCTATCGTCACTATCTGGACAAGACTGGGCGAGAGGGGGAGGTGAGTCAGCTGGAAAAGGAGCACCAGTCTCTGCATGTCTCTACCGAGGAGTTATTGGACACCCTGGGGATGATTCTCAACGATGCCGTGGTGCCCAGAGAGAAGCTGATCCACGATGTGGAAGCCTTTGTGCAGATGCAGATCAACCATCTCAAGTATGAAGAGGGCAAGGTACTGCCCCTGTTGGAAGCGACTTTTGATGAGGATGACTGGAAGCAGGTGGACCGACTGGTGGCCAGCAAACTGGTCGAGGACCCCCTGTTTGGCAGTGCCTCTGAACAGGAGTTTGAAGATCTGCGCAACTACCTGGCCGACGTCGAAGATTGATCATCGAGTCTTGCACTACAAAAAGCCCCGCGAGTGCGGGGCTTTTTTAATTCTGTCAGGCTTCGATGAGGTCCCAGTCGGGCTCGTAGTTGAAATCGATATCTTGCAGCTCTTTTTCCAAGCGATGACGCTCTTTCAGTGCTTCAATTTCCCGCCACTTGCGCTTCTTGCTGCTGCTCCGTGAACGGGTCGGCTTTTCGACCACGCTTCCTAATGGTGAGCCGTAATCCAACCTTTCCATAGGTCCCCTCCTCAGCTTTGCCTCAGTAATATCGGTATATCACAGCCGGATTTCAGTATGCAACTCAAATGTTGCATAAAGGTTACTGAGGCCGAAGGGGATTACTCGACTAGATCTCTCCTTTATGGAAGATAGTAATCAGCCTGGCCGTGGAGGCATCCTGATCCAGCTTTGGTGTATCGCTTTCCAGGTCATCTAATATGGAATTGCCCAACACCTTACCGAGCTCAACCCCCCACTGATCGAAGGAGTTGATCTGCCAGATCGCTCCCTGGACGAAGGTGCGGTGCTCATAGAGAGCAACCAGTGCGCCCAGGGTGGCGGGGGTCAGTTTGTTCATCAACAGGGTATTGCTGGGTTTGTTGCCCGGCATCACCTTGTGGGGAGCCAGGGCGTCGATGGCGTCGGCGTCCATCCCCTTCTGCTCCAGCTCACGGCGGGCCTCCTCCAGGGTTTTGCCGGCCATCAGCGCCTGGGTCTGGCCAAAACAGTTGGCGGCCAGCATGGCGTGATGACGGCCCAGGGGGTTGTGGCTGTTCAGCGGCAGGATAAAGTCTGCGGGGATCACGCCGCTGCCCTGATGCAGCAACTGATGGTAGGCGTGCTGGCCATTGGTGCCTTCGCCGCCCCAGATTACCGGACCTGTGTGGTAGTCCACGTCGCTGTTGTCTGCGTTGACCCCTTTGCCGTTGCTCTCCATATCTAACTGCTGGACGTAGGCGGGCAGACCACGCAGGTAGTGGTCGTAGGTCAGAATCACATGGCTGGCGGAGTCAAAGAAGTTGGTGTACCACACCGCCAGCAGCCCCATCAGCATCGGCAGGTTCTTTTCCAGAGGCGCGCTCTGGAAGTGCTGGTCCATCTGTGCGGCACCGCCGAGCAACTGACGGAACGAGTCGAAACCAATCTGCAGGGCGATGGGCAGGCCGATGGCAGACCACATGGAGTAGCGGCCACCCACCCAGTCCCACATGGGGAAGATGTTCTCTTCGTCGATGCCAAACTGGACTGCGGCAGGGACATTGGACGTTACGGCAACGAAGTGCTGACCAATGGCTTTATCCGGCGCTCCTTTGGCCAGGAACCAGTCTCGGGCGGTCAGAGTATTGGTCAGGGTTTCCTGAGTGGTGAATGACTTGGAGGACATCACAAACAGGGTGGTTTCGGGATCCACCTTCTTCAGCTTTTCACTGATGGCGGTGCCGTCGACGTTGGCCACGTAGTGGCAATTGAGATCTTTATGCCAGTAGGGCTTGAGCGCCTCGGCCATGATTTTGGGGCCCAGGAAGGAGCCACCGATGCCGATGCTGACAATGTCGGTAAATTTCTTGCCGGTGTAGCCGAGCCATTCACCCTGGTGAACCGCCTTGACGAAGGCTTCCATCTTGCTCAGGGTGCTGGCGATCTCCTGACGAATGTCCTCACCGTCCACCATCAGCGGGGTATCACTGTTGCTGCGCAGGGCGGTATGCAGCACGGCACGATTCTCGGTGTGGTTGATGGCGTCGCCACCGAACATGGCGTCGATCTTGGCACTCAGGCCGGACTCTTCGGCCAGCTGGGCCAGCAGTTTGAGAGTCAGATCATTGATGCGGTTCTTGGAGAAATCCAGTTGCAGGCCTGCGGCCCCCGCCAGATACCGCTGGGAGCGGGCTGGGTCGTCAGCAAACAGGGTTCTGAGGTGGGTGGCCTTAATCTCTTTGGCGTGCTCCGCCAGGGCTTTCCAGGCAGGCAGGGAGGTCAGGGTGCTCATGACAGATCCTTATAAAACAGTCAGGCTCCCCACAGGGGGAGCCCGGAAAATCGCGTTAGCCGGTCAGCTGCTCGCTGAGCATCGCTTCCAGTTTGTCCTGGTCGATGGCGAAGTTTCGGATGCCTTCGGACAGCTTGTCTGTGGCCATGGCATCCTGGTTCATCTCCCAACGGAACTGGGCTTCGGTGATGGGGGCCGGGCGGGATTCCACGTCGCCGCTGAAGCTCAGCTTTCGCTCTACCTGAACATTGCTCTGTTCCAGTTGCTCCAGCAGGCCCGGGCCAATGGTCAGGCGATCACAGCCTGCCAGTTCCAGAATCTCGCCGGTGTTGCGGAAGCTGGCACCCATCACCACGGTCTGATAGCCGTGGCGCTTGTAGTAGTCGTAGATGCTGCTGACGGAAAGTACGCCAGGATCCTCGGCGGCACTGTACTCCTTGCCGGTGCTGGCTTTATACCAGTCGAGAATCCGGCCAACAAAGGGAGAGATCAGGTAGGCGCCGGCTTCGGCACAGGCGCGGGCCTGGGAGAAGCTGAACAGCAGGGTCAGGTTGCAGTTGATCCCTTCCTGCTCCAGGTGGCGGGCGGCTTGAATGCCTTCCCAGGTGGAGGCCAGCTTGATCAGGATGCGTTCGTTGCTGATTCCCGCTTCATTATAGAGGCGCATCAGCTTGTGGGCTTTATCGATGGAGCCCTTGGTGTCGAAAGAGAGGCGGGCATCGACTTCGGTGGAGATGCGTCCGGGAACGATCTTGAGGATCTCCAGGCCGATGTTGACCGCCAGTTTGTCGGCGGCATCTTCCAGTTGTTGTGCAGGATCGCTGCTCTGCGCCTTGGCCCAGGCGACCGCTTCCTCAATCAGGGGGGCGTACTCAGGGATCTGGGCGGCCTTCAGGATCAGAGAGGGGTTGGTGGTGGCGTCTTCCGGGTGGTAGCGTTTGATCGCTTCGATATCACCGGTATCGGCTACTATGGTCGTCAGTGCTTTCAGTTGGTTTAGAGCATTAGACATAGATGTTCTTCCGTTACAACTTTCTGGGCAATTAGCCCACCATTAAATGCGATTTTGTATTATTTGCCAACAATAAAGTAATAAAATTACAGTGAATCGCCAGCCTCAGGGACCCAATCGCTCATTTTGGGAGTGAATTCCCTTTGGTCTCTTTCCCCCTCTCCAGCCGTGAGCTGAGGCAAGAGTCAGGCTCCGCATAGAAAAAGGTGCTTGTTTCTCAATGATTTCAGGCTACTTTTTCGAGCAGAATCAGAGAGTCTAGATCAAAGCGACACCTGGGTTCACCCATATAAGTCAATTTTCACCGGGTTTTTCATGGAACAGAGCCAATTTCCATCCATGGGTGAGTGAAAAGTCATCAGAGTCGAGTGTCGCCGCAGGTCTACATCTCCGGCCTATAGAAAAAGGTAGTCGTCAGGCCGGGGTTTGCCACGACGATTATGGGTAAAATATTGGCTTCAGGTTAAAAAAATGCTGCCGAGGGTGGCTTTTTGGGTAATGCTTTGGTTGCGCCCAGGATAGCGGGGTGTTGTGTTGTGAGCGGCCTCACGCGCTGTTCTGAAAAACCTATGCTAACGTGCCCCCCCATCGCCCGAAAGAGGTGCCTAAAAGTTGCCCTCTTTTGTTCAATTACAACCCTAAATCGGGGCGAAAGGCCAGGCAAGGCCGCACTTTGTGGTTAGGGACAGTCCCATTAATAGTGAACCGGTCAGAATGACACCGGGTTTTTTCACTCAGCAAAGAAGAATTCCAATATGAATATGACAGCAGTCACCGGGGCCACTGCCCTGGAAGCCGTGAACGACGTTCTGGCTTCGGCAACCGGCGCCGTAAACGGTCTACTGTGGAATCACATCCTGATCTACCTGCTGGTATTTGCAGGCCTCCTGTTTACCGTACGCCTGGGCTTCATCCAGTTCCGCCGCCTGGGCCATGGTTTCCGCTCTGTGATGCATGGTCGTGAGACCGAACACGGCATCTCCTCCTTCCAGGTGTTCTGTACCTCCATGGCCGCCCGTGTGGGTACCGGCAACATGGCGGGTATTGCCGTGGCCATCGTCGGTGGTGGTCCAGGCGCCATCTTCTGGATGTGGGTCATTGCCCTGCTTGGCATGTCCACCGCGTTCGTTGAGGCCACCCTGGCTCAGCTGTTCAAGGTTGAGGACGATGAAGGCTTCTACCGTGGCGGCCCCGCCTTCTATATGGAGAAGGGCCTGGGTCAACGCTGGATGGGCATCCTGTTCTCCATCTTCCTGATCATCTCCTTCGGCTTTGTGTTCAACGCCGTTCAGGCCAACACCATTGCCGGTGCCATCGGTGATGCCTTCGGCCTCGATAAGCTGATGCTGGGCCTGGTGATGGTCGCCGCGACCGCCTTCATCATTGTCGGTGGTATGAAGAAGGTGGCTCACGCCTCCGAGGTGATCGTGCCGATTATGGCCGTGGTCTATCTGGCGGTTGCCCTGGTGGTGGTGTTCATGAACCTGGGCAAGGTGCCTGCGGCTCTGGCGCTGATCATCGAGAGTGCTTTTGGCCTGGAGCAGTTTGCCGGCGGTGCACTGGGTGCGCTGATCATCGGTGCCAAGCGCGGGCTGTTCTCGAACGAAGCGGGTATGGGTTCGGCGGCCAGCGTGGCGGCCAGTGCCAACCCTAACCCCAAGCACCCCGCTTCCCAGGGCTTCATCCAGATGACCGGTGTCTTCGTTGATACCCTGGTGATCTGTACCGCCTCGGCGGCCATCATCCTGCTCTCCGGCGTGCTGGACAACCCGGGTGATGCCCAGGGCATTGGCCTGCTGCAACTGGCTCTGACCAATGAACTGGGTGGCTGGGCAAGCTACTTCGTGGCTTTTGCCATCATCCTTTTCAGCTTCAGCTCCATCATCGCCAACTACAGTTACGCCGAGAACAACATCATGTTCCTCAACGGCAACACCCACAAAGGGCTGATGCTGTTCCGCATCGCCGTACTGGGTATGGTGCTGTTCGGCTCTCTGGCTAAGGTGGCTGTGGTCTGGGACCTGGCCGACGCCTCCATGGGTCTGATGGCGCTGGTGAACATCGTGGCGATCCTGGGTCTCTCCGGTCTGGCGGTGAAACTGGCCAAGGACTACGTGCAGCAGCTGGATGCGGGTAAGACCCCCAGCTTCGATCCCGCACGTTTCCCCGAGCTCAAGGGCAAACTGGCCCCGGGCGTCTGGGAGAAGTAAGCCGATTACCCCTATCGAAAACCACGCCATCCGGCGTGGTTTTTTTGTTTGGCGCCGGTGCTATCATGGCTGCACTACTGTTGAATAAGGATGGAGCCTGCCATGCTGGCCGTTATTTCCCCCGCCAAGAATCTGGATTACGACACCCCCGCCCCCACTGCTGTCAGCACCCAGCCGCAGATGCTGGATGAGGCCGCCGAGCTGATTGAGGTGTGCCGTAAGCTGACTCCGGCGGATCTGGCCTCTTTGATGAAGCTCAGCGATAAGCTGGCGGGGCTGAATGTGGCCAGGTTCCAGGCGTGGAGCGCTCCCTTTACCGCAGACAATGCCAAGCAGGCGTTGTTTGCCTTCAATGGCGATGTCTACACCGGCCTGGACGCGGGCAGTCTGAATGAGCAGGAGCTGGCGTACACCCAGCAGCATCTGCGGATTCTCTCCGGCCTCTACGGTCTGCTGCGCCCCCTGGACCTGATGCAGGCCTATCGCCTGGAGATGGGCACCAAGCTGGCCAATCCCAGGGGCAAGGACCTGTATGCATTCTGGGGCAAGCTGATCACCGACAGGCTCAACCAGACTCTGGCTGAGCAGCAGACCCAGATTCTGGTGAACCTGGCGTCCAACGAGTACTTCAAGTCGGTGAAGATCCGTGAGCTGAACGCCAAGGTAGTGACCCCGGTATTCAAGGATTTTAAGAGTGGCCAGTACAAGATCATCAGCTTCTACGCCAAGAAGGCGCGGGGGATGATGGCTCGGTTTATGGCCAAGGAGCAGGTGACCGAGCTGGCCCAGCTGGAGCAATTCAACTACGGCGGTTACTACTACAGCGCCGAGCACTCCGACGATAAGACCCTGGTGTTCCTGCGGGACGAGCCGGCGTAGAGTCCGGCAGAGACACAAAAGGAGGACGCGGGTCCTCCTTTTTTGTGCGGGTGTTTCAGGGTCACTCTTTTGGAAGAGGAATCGGGCGCAGCGTCTGTTCGGCGTTGGCCATCAGCCAGGTGTAGAGGGTGTAGACGGCACTGCTCTGGCGCAGGGCGTCAGGATCCACCTTATCCAGGGTGTCATCCATGGTGTGGTGGAAGTCAAAATAGTCGGTGCCGTCCATGGACAGGCCCGCCACCGGCACCCCTTCGTCCGGCAGGATGGAGACATCCGGGCCGCCCCAGGTGCGGTTGTGACCCCTCTCTACCCCGAGAGAGGCCAGCTGCTTGGCAACCTCCTCCATCATCGGCAGGGCGGCGTCATTGACCCTGGAGTCCAGGCGATAGATGGGGCCAGCGCCAAAGTCCGCCTCGGCGGCAATATAGATGCTGTCCAGTGAATCCAGGTGCGCCTGTTTGTAGGCTTTGGCGCCGACCAGGCCGATCTCCTCTGCGGCAAACAGCACCACCCGGATGGTGCGCCTGGGCTTAAGATCGCGCTCGATGATGTGCTTGGCAGCCGCGGTGACCATGGCGACGCCAGCCCCGTCATCCAGGGCGCCGGTGCCCTCATCCCAGGAGTCCAGATGAGCACCGATCAGGACAATTTCATTTGGCAGGGTGCTGCCGGTGATCTCGGCGATCACATTGTGGCTGGTCTGCTCGGTACGGGTTTCGCTGCCCAGGGTCAGGTTGAGGCTGACGGGCTGGCCCCGTTTCAGCAGGCGGGCCAGCTGATCCGCGTCCGGATTGGAGAGGGCGGCGGCGGGGATCTGGGCGATGCCATCCTGATAGCGCATCATACCCGTATGGGCGAAGCGGTGGCTGTCTGTGCCCACGGAGCGCAGCAGCATGGCCACGGCCCCCTTCTTGGCCGCTTCCACGGCGCCTTTGCCCCGGGCCTTGACCACAGGGCCATAGCCGCGGCCATCCTTGTATCGCTCCATCTTATGGTTGATGAAGACGATCTTCCCGGTCACCTGGTCGGCGTCGGCGCTCTTCAGCTCTTCGAGGCTGTCAAAGGCCACCACCTGGGCTTCGACGCCCTCTGCGGTTGTTCCTATGGTGTTACCCAGGGCACTGACCACCAGGGGTTGGGGGAAGGGGGCGGTGATGCTGGCCTTGGCGTCTCCTCGGTGCCAGTGGGGCACGGTCACAGGTTCGATGTAGACTTTGTCGAATCCCATGGTCTCCAGCTTGGCTTTGGCCCAGGCTACGGCACGGCGATCCGCTTCGGTGCCTGGCAGCCGTGGACCAACTTCCGTAGTCAGGGATTCCAGCAGATTCCAGGCCTGGTTGCTGACCGTGGCGTGTTGGCGCAGCTGTTGACCCTGGTCCAGGACCTCTTGAGTAAAGGGGGCGGCCAGTGTGGAGTGGGCGGCCAGCAGGCTGGCGAGCAGTGTCAGGGGCAGACGCATGGGGATCCTTGTGGTTGTGATTTTTCCATGGCCGGGCAATGTAGCAGATTCGGATGGGGCCAGGCAAAGAAGCGAAAGGGCGGGACACCGAATTTCAGGCATAAAAAAAACCGGCCTAGGCCGGTTTTTTATCGTCACGAAACCAGAAGCTTACAGAGCTTTGATCTGAGCGTTCAGACGGCTCTTGTGACGGGCAGCCTTATTCTTGTGAATCAGGCCTTTGGTCGCCATGCGATCCAGGATCGGCGCGGCGGCGTTGAAAGCTTCGGTAGCAGCAGCTTTGTCGCCAGAGGCGATAGCAGCTACGGTTTTCTTCAGATAGGTGCGCAACATGGAGCGGCGGCTAGCATTGTGCTGGCGACGCTTCTCAGACTGAATTGCACGCTTCTTAGCAGACTTGATGTTAGCCAAGGTCAAACTCCTAAAAGACGGTGCTGTCGTATTCTCAAAGGCCGTGGAAAATACCGCTTTTATGGGGCAATGTCAATCACGCCGCGCAAATTAGCGACACCAAGTTCGGAGAAACTCCTAACTTTGGCATTCTTCGGGCCAACTAGTTTAAGATGGGGCGCAATTCTAGCAGCATTTTTTGTCGGGCGACAGGGGCAGTGAGGGATATTTCTCACCCCAGCCTCTTTGCGGCGCCTCGGCAGTGAAAAGTAGAGCAATTTCCTTTGAGTAAACAGTTGATGCGCTCCGGGGCGGTGGTGAGTGCCATGACCCTGATCTCCCGTGTTCTGGGATTGGTTAGGGATGTGGTGGTGGCCAACCTCATGGGGGCGGGTGCCGCGGCGGATGTCTTTTTCCTGGCCAACAAGATTCCCAATTTCCTTCGGCGCCTGTTCGCCGAGGGCGCTTTCGCCCAGGCCTTTGTACCTGTATTGACCGAATATAAGCAGAAGGGCAGCGATGAGGAGGTTCGCCACCTTATTGCCAAGGTCAGTGGCACCCTGGGCACCCTGGTGACCATCGTCACCCTGGTGGGGGTGGTGGCCTCGCCGGTGTTGGCGGCGCTGTTTGGCACCGGCTGGTTCGTGGCCTGGCTCAATGACGAGCCCGCCGGGGCCAAGTTTGAACTGGCCAGCCTGATGCTGAAGATCACCTTCCCCTATTTGTGGTTTATCACCTTTACCGCGTTGTCCGGAGCCATTCTCAACACTCTGGGGCGCTTCGCCGTTGCTGCCTTTACCCCGGTATTCCTGAATATTGCCATCATCGGCTGTGCCCTTTGGCTGGCCCCCCAGTTGGCTCGCCCTGAACTGGCCCTGGCCTGGGGGGTGTTCCTGGGCGGCCTGATTCAGTTCCTGTTTCAGATCCCTTTTCTTCTCAAGGCCAAGGTGTTGGTGCGGCCCAGCTGGGGCTGGAACGATGACGGGGTTAAGCGGATTCGCACCCTGATGCTGCCAGCGATGTTCGGGGTGTCGGTCAGCCAGATCAACCTGCTGTTCGACACCTTTATCGCCAGCTTCCTGATGACCGGATCCATCAGCTGGCTCTACTACTCGGATCGCTTGCTGGAGTTTCCCCTTGGGCTGTTTGGCATTGCCATCGCCACGGTGATTCTGCCCGCCCTGTCCCGCAAGCATGTGAGTGACAATGGGGGTGAGTTTGCCTCTACCATGGATTGGGGGGTACGCTCAGTGGTGGTGCTCGGCGTGCCGGCGGCGGCGGGGTTGATTGCCCTGGCTCAGCCGATGTTGATGGTGCTGTTCATGCGCGGTCAGTTTTCTGTGGCAGACAGCCAGATGGCTTCTTACAGCCTGATGGCCTACGGCAGTGGCTTGCTCAGCTTTATGCTGGTGAAGGTGCTGGCGCCAGGCTACTACTCCCGTCAGGATACCAAGACGCCGGTGCGCTATGGCATCATCGCCATGGTGAGCAACATGGTGTTCAATGTGATGCTGGCTATCCCCTTCGGCTATGTGGGGCTGGCCATGGCCACCGCAGCCTCTGCCACTCTCAATGCCGGATTGCTCTACGTTGGCCTGCGCCGTCAGGGGGTTTACTGCCTGAGTGGCGAGACCCTGGGTTTCGTGGCCAGGGTGATTGTGGCTGCCGTGGTGATGGCGGTGACTTTGCTGCAACTGTCTCCCGCGGAAAGTGAGTGGGTGGCCATGACCTTTGCCGCGCGCTGCCTGACCCTGGCGGCGCTGATTGGCGGAGGCGGGGCACTCTATTTGGTGATCTTGATGGTGTCCGGGATCCGCCCTCGTCATTTGCGTGCAGCCTGAGTGCTGATTCCGGCGTCACTCTGAGGTATAATCCGGCGATTTTCGACAGTAAAAAGCCCTGGCAATACGATGGAGCTGATCCGAGGTATACATAATCTGCGTCCCCGTCACCGGGGGTGCGTTCTGACCATAGGTAACTTTGACGGGGTCCATCGGGGCCACGCCGAGGTGATTAACTCCTTGGTCGAAAAGGGCAAAGAGCTGAATTTGCCCACCACGGTGATGCTGTTTGAGCCTCAGCCTCAGGAGCATTTTGCCGGCGATCGTGCTCCGGCACGTCTGAACCTGCTGAGGGATAAGCTGCAGCGGCTGACGGAGCTTGGGGTGGACCGGGTGCTGTGCATCAGTTTTAACCACAGGTTTGCCGAGTTGACCAGTGAACAGTTTATTGATCAGCTGCTGGTGGATAAGCTGGATGTTCGCTACCTGGTGGTAGGGGACGATTTCTGTTTCGGAAAAGGGCGCAAGGGGAACTTCCAGACCCTGGAGCAGGCTGGCGAGCACCATGGTTTTCAGGTGGTGCCCACCGCCAGCTTTATGATGGCTCAGCAGCGGGTCAGCTCGACCCTGATACGCCTGGCCCTGGCGCACGGAGATCTGGACCGGGCCCATGGGATGCTGGGCTACCACTACCAGATTACCGGCCGGGTGGCTCATGGCCGCAAGTTGGGGCGGACTCTGGGCTTCCCTACCGCCAACATCCTGATGAAGCGCCGGGTGGTGCCCGTCAACGGAGTGTTTGCGGTGCGGGTCTATGATGAGCGCAACCGTTGCTATGAGGGGGTGGCCAATGTGGGTCACAGACCCACGGTGTCGGGAACGCGCTGCCAGTTGGAGGTGCACCTGTTCGAGTTCGACGGTGACCTCTATGGAGAACATTTGCGGGTGGCTCTGGTGAGTCACTTGAGAAAAGAGCAGGCTTTCGAATCTCTCGAGGCTCTGCAATCACAGATTATCAAGGATGCTCAGCAGGCCAAGACCCTGCTGTCTGCGTCTTAAACTGCTTTATACCAGGGGCATTAAATAGTTGGTGTTACCTGAACTATGGTGAAAGGATCGATGAGCGACTACAAATCAACGCTAAACCTGCCGGAAACTGAGTTCCCCATGCGTGGCAACCTGGCCAAGCGGGAACCTGAGATGCTGAAACGCTGGGACGAGAAAGAGCTGTATAAAGCGATTCGTGCCAGCCGTCAGGGCGCGAAGCCATTCATTCTGCATGATGGCCCTCCGTATGCGAACGGCGACATTCATATTGGTCACTCTGTTAACAAGATCCTGAAAGACATCATTATCAAGTCCAAGACCCTGGGCGGCTTCGATGCCCCCTATGTGCCGGGCTGGGACTGTCATGGTCTGCCTATCGAGTTGAAGGTAGAGGGCAAGGTGGGTAAGCCTGGCCAGAAGATCTCTGCTGCCGAGTTCCGTCAGAAGTGCCGTGAGTACGCTCACAAGCAGGTGGAAGGTCAGAAGGCCGACTTCATCCGTCTGGGTGTGCTGGGTGAGTGGGACAAGCCCTACCTGACCATGGACTACGGTACCGAGGCGGAGATCATCCGCTCCCTGGCCAAGATCATCGACAATGGCCATCTGCACAAGGGCGCCAAACCGGTTCACTGGTGCACAGACTGTGGCTCTGCCCTGGCAGAGGCCGAGGTGGAGTATGAGGATAAGACCTCTCCCTCCATCGATGTGCGTTTCAGCGCCGTGGACGCCAAGTTGGTGGCAGACAAGTTTGACTGTGTCGAAGGCCACACTGGCCAGGGTCCTGTCTCCGTAGTGATCTGGACCACCACCCCCTGGACTCTGCCTGCCAACCGTGCCGTGTGTCTGCACGCCGACCTGCAGTATGCCCTGGTTCAGGTTGAGGGTGACCACCCTGAGCGCCTGATTCTGGCCGCTGACCTGGTGAAGGATGTGATGGACCGTGCCGGCATCGAGCACTACCACAACCTGGGTTACTGTAAGGGCCAGGATCTGGAGATGCAGCAGTTCAATCACCCCTTCTACGAGATGACCGTACCGGCCATTCTGGGTGACCACGTGACCACCGAGTCCGGTACCGGCGTGGTGCACACCGCCCCTGGCCACGGCCAGGAGGATTTCGCGGTGGGCCTGAAGTACAACCTGGAGGTGGCCAACCCTGTGGGCAACAACGGTGTTTACCTGCCTGACACCCCGCTGTTTGCCGGTCAGCACGTATTCAAGGCCAATAATGCCGTGGTGGAAGTGCTGAAGGAGAAGGGGGCCCTGCTGCATCACGAGTCTTTCCGTCACTCCTACCCGCATTGCTGGCGTCACAAGACCCCAATCATCTTCCGTGCCACGCCCCAGTGGTTTATCTCCATGGACCAGGCCAAGCTGCGTGAGCGCTCCCTGGAGGAGATCAAGGATGTGCAGTGGATCCCCGACTGGGGTCAGAGCCGCATCGAGGGGATGGTGGCCGGTCGTCCCGATTGGTGTATCTCCCGTCAGCGCACCTGGGGTGTGCCCATCGCCCTGTTTGTCCACAAAGAGACCCAGGCGCTGCACCCCAACTCCGTAGCCCTGATGAACATGGTGGCGGATCGGGTTGCCGAGGCCGGTATCCAGGCCTGGTGGGATCTGGACGCCGCCGAGTTGCTGGGTGAGGAAGCGGAACAGTACGACAAGGTGATGGACACCCTGGACGTATGGTTTGATTCCGGCTCGACCCACGCCTCCGTAGTGGATGCCCGCGACGAGTTTGGTGGCGCCGAGGTGGATCTCTACCTGGAAGGTTCCGACCAGCACCGTGGCTGGTTCATGTCCTCACTGATGACCGGTGTGGCCATCAAGGACAAGGCCCCCTACAAGCAGGTACTGACCCACGGTTTCACCGTGGATGGCAAGGGCCGCAAGATGTCCAAGTCCATCGGTAACGTCATCAGCCCACAGCAGGTGGTCAACAAGCTGGGTGCCGACATTCTGCGCCTGTGGGTGGCCTCCACCGACTACACCGGTGAGATGACCGTCTCCGACGAGATTCTCAAGCGCAGCGCCGACGCCTACCGCCGTATCCGTAACACCGCCCGCTTCCTGCTGGCCAACATCAACGGTTTCGAGCCCAGCCAGCACATGGTGGCCCCGGCTGAGATGGTGGAGCTGGATCGCTGGATGGTGGCCCGTGCCTATGACCTGCAAAAAGAGCTGATTGAAGCCTACGACAGCTACAACCTGCTGCAGGTTACCCAGAAGCTGATGCATTTCTGCTCCATCGAGCTGGGCAGCTTCTACCTGGACATCATTAAGGATCGTCAGTACACCGCCAAGGCGGACAGCCACGCCCGTCGCTCCTGCCAGAGTGCCATGTACCTGATCCTGGAAGCCATGGTGCGTTGGATGGCGCCGGTAATGAGCTTTACTGCCGACGAGATCTGGCAGCTGCTGCCAGGCGAGCGTGACCAGTTTGTGTTTACCCAGACCTGGTTCGACGGCCTGAGCCGTGAAGCGGGCACCCTGAGCGATGACCAGTGGCAGCAGCTGCTGGAGGTGCGCAGTGTGGTTCGTAAGGCGCTGGAAGAGGCCAAGTCCGAAGGCATTAACAACCCGCTGGATGCCAGTGTGACCCTGTATGCCGATGACGTGCTGACGCCGCTGCTGGCCAGCCTGGGTGACGAGCTGCGCTTCGTGCTGATCACCAGTGATGTTAAGCTGGCGCCATTGGCTGACGCCGGTGAGTTGGCTGAGACCGCTCTGGCCGGTATCAAGGTGGGTGTGACCCTGTCCGAATCCGCCAAGTGTGAGCGCTGCTGGCACCACCGTGAAGATGTGGGCAGCCACGCCGAGCACCCGGCCTTGTGTGGCCGCTGTGTCACCAACGTTGATGGTGATGGAGAGCAGCGTCAGTTTGCCTAACGGAGCGACAATGGCACTACAGTGGAACAACAGCGGCCTGCGATGGATCTGGGTCGCGCTGGTGGCCCTGGTCCTGGACCAGGCGACCAAGCTGGCGGTGATGGACAGCTTTCAGCTCTATGAGAGTGTGGCCCTGATCCCCAGCCTGAATCTGACCTATGTGCACAACACCGGTGCCGCCTTCAGCTTCCTGGCGGATGCCAGCGGCTGGCAGCGCTGGGCCTTTGCCGGCTTTGCCCTGGTGGTGACCACGGTGTTGCTGGTGCTGATGCGCCGCCAGGAGAGCAGCCAGTGGCGGCTGAACCTCTCCTATGCGCTGATCATCGGCGGTGCCATAGGCAATGTTATCGACCGGGTTGCCTATGGCTACGTGGTGGATTTTATCGATTTCTACGTGGGGAGCTGGCACTGGCCAGCCTTCAATATCGCCGACAGTGCCATCTGCGTTGGCGCGGTGCTGATGATCCTCGACAGCTTGATGGACGGCCGTAAGGTCAAGGAGGCGTCATGACAGAGCCAGTGATTGGCAATAACAGCCAGGTATTCGTTCACTTTAATGTGGAGTTGCCCGACGGCACTGTCGCCGACAGCACCCGGGCCCATGGCAAGCCCGCCCGGCTGACTCTGGGTGACGGCAGCCTCAGCGGAGCGTTCGAAGCGGCGATTCGCGGCATGGGTAAAGGGGAGACCCGACGTTTTTCCCTGGACCCTCAGCACGCCTTTGGCGAGCGTAACCCGGACAACATTCACCATATGGATCGTACTCAGTTTGCCGCCGACGCGGATCTGACTGAGGGGACCATCATGGCGTTTTCCACTCCAGACGGTAACCAGGTACCGGGCATCATCCGAGAGGTGGCCGGGGACTCTGTGACCGTGGATTTCAACCATCCCCTGGCCGGGCAGATGGTGATCTTCGATCTGGAAGTGCTGGACATCATCGTTAAGGATTGAGCATGCAGATTCAACTGGCAAACCCCCGGGGCTTCTGCGCCGGCGTCGACCGGGCCATCAGCATCGTAGAGCGGGCCCTGGAGCTGTTTGAGCCGCCCATCTATGTGCGTCACGAAGTGGTGCATAACCGTTATGTGGTGGACAGCCTGCGTCAGCGGGGCGCGGTGTTTGTGGACGAGTTGCATGAGGTTCCGGATAACAGCATCGTCATCTTCAGTGCCCACGGCGTTTCCCAGGCGGTGCGCCAGGAAGCGGACAACCGAGGCCTCAAGGTGTTTGACGCGACTTGTCCTCTGGTGACCAAGGTGCACATGCAGGTGACCCGAGCCAGTCGCAAGGGTCTGGAGTGTGTGCTCATTGGCCATGCGGGACACCCTGAGGTGGAGGGGACCATGGGCCAGTACGATAACACCGACGGTGGGATCTATCTGGTTGAATCTCCAGAAGATGTGCTCAAGATGGAGGTCCGGGATCCGGACAACCTGCAGTTTGTCACCCAGACCACTCTGTCGGTGGATGATACTGCAGAGATCATCGAGACTCTGAGGAGTCGCTTCCCCTCCATCGCCGGCCCCCGCAAAGATGACATCTGTTACGCCACTCAGAATCGTCAGGATGCCGTGCGTGAGTTGGCCTCCCGCTGTGATCTGGTGTTGGTGGTGGGATCCAAGAACTCCTCCAACTCCAATCGTCTGCGTGAACTGGCGGAGAAATCCGGGGCCCGCGCCCACCTGGTGGACGGTGCCGAAGATATCGATGCCGCCTGGCTGGAAGGGGCCGCCAATATTGGTGTGACTGCGGGCGCCTCTGCACCGGAAGTCCTGGTGAAAGGGGTGGTCGCCGAGCTTCAGAATCTGGGTGCCGATAACGTTGAAGAGGCCCAGGGAAGAGAAGAAAACGTGGTTTTCCAAGTGCCTATTGAGCTGAGATAAGCATCTTCTGTTTCGGTATAACAGGCGCCACCCTCTTGGGTGGCGCTTTTTTTATGCTGGCATAAGCTTAGATTCATAGGGATCGACACCGAGCCAACAAGGATGTTATGGCTATTTCTACCCAGTCAGGGGTCACTCTGATCGAGGTGCTGGTGGCGGTGGTGGTGCTGGCGGTGGGACTGCTGGGCACCCTGCAACTGCACCTTGTCGCTCAGCGAAGCAGCTTTGAGTCCTTCCAGCACGCCAGGGCACTGACCCTGGCGGAAGCGATGCTGGAGCGGATACGACTCAACCCCTCTCAACTGGCTGCCTATCAAGGCAGTTATGGCGACTCTGCGCCTTCTCCTCCCTCACCTGGCTGTGTGTCTGCCAGCAGCGTAATCACCCCCTGCACCCCGACTCAGATGCTCGACTGGGATGGCTACCAATGGGCCATGGCCTTGCGGGGCGACGGGGAACGCAAAGGTGGTCAAGCCCGGGGGTTGGCGCAGGCACGGGGCTGCATCCGAGTCCAGGGCAGCAGGGTCGAGGTGGTGGTCAGCTGGCAGAGTCGCCACGGTACTCAGGATGGCGCCACTTCGGGAGACAGCTGGCGTCAGGGGTGTGGCAGCGGCGGCTCCCGGCGGAGACAGGCCTACCTGAACAGCAGCAAGGTGCCCCTATGAAACGGATTCTGGGGATGACACTGGTGGAGCTGATGATCGCCATGGTGCTGGGACTCTTTGTGCTGAGCTCAGTACTGGGCGTCTTTGTGGCCTCCTCCTCTTCGGTGAGCCGCACCGGTCAGTACAATCAGTTGCAGGAGTCGGCACGGCTGGCCCTGAGGCTGATGAGAGAGGAGGTCGCACAGGCGGGATTCTGGGGAGAGCTCACCGGAGACTCGTTGAATCTGGGCAGTGTCCAGGTGCTGGCGGCGGTGGGCAATGATTGCCTGGGAGAGGGGGACAACAACGGGTCCATGCCGGGGCAGCGGGGACATTTTCGCTTCCTGTGGGCCTACCAGCAAACCTCCTCACCCAAGATGACCTGCAGCCAGCAGGCCCTGGTGGGCAGTCATGTACTGCAGATTAAGCGTGCCATGGGGCCGGCACAAGATGCCTCGGGCCTGGACAGCAACCGTTACTACCTGCTGGCCAACGGATCCCGCGGGATCCTGTTCGCCGGCGATACTCTGCCGGTGCCCACCCTGACTCAGGGGCGTTACTGGGAGTTTCAGCACCGGGTGTTCTATGTGGAACGTCGAAATGACGGGGTGCCGGTGCTCAAGTGGCGTCAGCTGTATGTCAATGGTGGCATGGTGGAGGAGGAACTGGTGGAGGGCGTGGAGGCCCTGCAGCTGAGGTTGGGGGTGGACTCAACCGGAGATGGGGCCGTGGACAGCTATATCTTGCCTGAGTCTTTGACTCACGAGCAGTGGGAGGGGGCGTTGACCCTGGTCTCAGTATCCTTGTTTCTGGTGGTCAGGGGGTCGCAAGCGGACCCGTTGGCGCGGCAAGCCCTGGCGCTCACCCTGCCCGGGGGGACTCTGAGCTTTGATGATGGTCTTCCCAGGCGGTTGTTTACCGCCACGGTGATGCTGCGCAATCCGGTACTCGCTTTGAGGGGGCAGTTATGACACGCCACCGAGGTGCCGTGCTGGTTGTCAGCATCTTCCTGTTGGTGCTGCTGATGGTTCTGGGGCTGTCGCTGGCTGGGGGTAGCCGAGTGACCCTGATGGGCTCGGCGGCGTCGGCGGCGCGTCAGCTGGCGTTGCAGCAGGCAAGGGGGGCCCAGGAGGGGTTTGTCGAGCGCCAGCGTCTGGCCAGGCAAAACAGCTTGCTGCTCACCAACAGTGGCACCCAGACCCAGGCAGATACCCTCTTCGCCGCCGAACACAGCATCGGCTTTATCGGCGAGGCGCCGTGCAAGAGAACGGCGCTGGCGGATGCGGGCAGCAGCTTTGTGTGCCGAACCAACCAGGTTAGCTCTCAGGTGAGGTATGGAAAAGGGGCGTTGGGCAGCCTGAGTGTGACCACAGGGATAGAGCAGCAGGTGCTGCTGGTGGGGAACTGATGATGCGGATTCTGTTTGTGGCAATGCTGATCTGGGGAGTGGGCACCGTTTGGGCCGATGATACCGAGCTCTATGTGTACGGTGGTTCCCTGACGTCGGACAGCCGTCCCCAGGTACTGATCATCTTCGATAATTCAGGTTCGATGAAGACCGAGGAGGAGGAAGCGCCGCCCCCCTTCGACCCCGCCCATGACTACACGGGAGGCAATGACCGAGGGCGTTTCTATTACGTGCGCGGTCAGGTGAACAACAATCTGCCTGACCCAAGAAGTAACAATGAATACCGGTATTTCGACCGGGGTCTCAATGGCTGTGCCGCGGCGGTAGCATCCATGAATCCGGGAGACCCCGGGGCCAGAGCTATTATCGATCACACCGGTTTCTTCACCGATTCCATGCTCAACTTCCGTAAGGGGGGACGGCGGGATCCCGAGTGGCGCTGGCGCCGATTCCCCTCCAGTCTGAGGTGGGCCCATGATCGTGGCAGCATAGAGGGGTTTGGTTTTGACTGTCTTCAGGACATTCATGACCTCAGCCTGATCAATGCCACCGGACACACCAGCGCCAGCCTGCAATTGAGCGGCTTCCCCCAGGACCTGCAGCAGGATTTGCCCTACGACGGCAGCCATGCAGGACTCAGCAGCGCTCAATTGGAAGCCGCCGCCCAGGCATCGCTGACACAGACCGGCTTTGCCAATGCGGAGAGCGTTACCCTCTACACCGAGAACTACCTTTACTACCTGCTCACTGCCGAATCGGTACGCCGCAGTCGCCTGGCCATTGCCAAGGAGGTGGTGACCTCTATGGTGGAGAGTACCCCGGGGGTGGATTTTGGGTTGGCCGTGTTCAACGTCAACAGTGGCGATGATCAGTACCAGAGCGGTAGTCATGGGGGGCGGTTGCTCAGTGGCATACAGGAGATGTCGACTCTCAATAAGGCCAATTTGATCAACACGGTGGAGGGGCTGACCGCCAGTACCTGGACACCTCTGTGTGAAACCTTGTTTGAGGCATATCGCTACTTCAGTGGTGGGGGGCTGATGTTCGGCAGCGGTACGGCGGTGTATGGTCAGCCCTTCGCTACGGCAAGCAGCTATATCAGCCCCTTTGCCAGTTGCCAGCCCCAGGCCTATGTGGTGCTGATCACCGACGGTTCCCCCACCAAGGATGAGGCCCTCAACAGCCGCATCCGCAGTGAGCTGGGACTGGCTGGTTCCCAGGCCTATTCGGTGTATGACCCCTATCGTACCCTGGGCAGTGGTGACTGGGCAGACAGCTACCTGCCTGCCCTGGCCGAGTATCTGCATACTCAGGATCTGAATGGCTCGGTCAGTGGTCGCCAGAGTGTGGTCACCTACACCATAGGCTTTTCCCAGGACGCCATCGATCAGGCCGGTGCCCTGCTGGCAGAAACCGCCCGGCGGGGAGGTGGCCAGTACTTCCCAGCGGCCAGTGCCCAGGCCTTGCAAAATGCGCTGCAGCGGGTGTTTTCAGAAATACTGGCGGTGGACGCCAGTTTCACCTCCCCCTCCATCGCCGCCAACAGCTTTGACCGGACCCAGACACTGGATTCGGTGTACTACTCCATGTTTCTGCCTTCGGATCGCCCAAGATGGTCCGGTAACCTGAAGAAGCTGAAGATCCTCGCATCCGGGCAGGTGGTCGATGCCAAGGGAGCGCCGGGCATAGACAGTTCGGGCAATATTGCTGAGACCGCGTGCAGCTTCTGGACTCAGGCAGCCACCTGCACTCTGGCGTCCAGTGGCGGTGATGGCAATTCGGTGGAGGAGGGCGGCGCTGCGGAAAGTCTGGTGGCTCAGACTCTGCGCCGGACTCTGGTGGAGCCAGCGTCCGGCAGCGGTCCCCTGGTGCCCCTGAGTCAGTCTGCTCTGGAAGCGAGGGCAGGCGGGAGTGCAGCCCTGCTGGCGGAGCTGGGGATCGGTGCCGGCGAGCTGGCGGGCACCCTGGCCTGGCTAGCCGGCCAGGATGTGGATGATGAGGATGACGATGGGGTGACCGCCGAAACCCGGACGGATCTGATGGGCGATCCGCTGCACTCCAAGCCCTTGGCCATCCACTATGGTCAGCAGAAGGGGGTGAGGATTGTCATGGGCACCAATGGCGGTGTGCTGCACATGTTCCAGGATGCAGGCGACACCCTCTCCGAGAGCTGGAGCTTCCGCCCTCACAGATTCCTGGGCTTGCAACCCACCTTAAGGAGTAACCCCAGGACCGGAGGACACAGCGTCTACGGTGTGGACGGCTCACCGGTGGCCTTTGTGGATGACAGCAACGGTGACGGAGAGATCGATGCCGCCAGCGGGGAGCGGGTTTGGGTATTCTTCGGTCTGCGCCGGGGTGGGAGGGCCTACTATGCCCTGGATCTGAGCAATCCCGATGAGCCGTCGCTGATGTGGATTCGCAGTGCTGCAGACCCCGGAATGTCTTTGCTGGGGCAAAGTTGGTCTGAACCTGTCATCACCAGGATACCGGATCACCCTCTGGGCAACCTGTCAGCGGCGTCTGCCAGGCCGGTGCTGATCGTCGGCGGTGGATACGACACCAACAACGATCTGGAGACTGTTGGCTCCCCCGACAATCTGGGGAGGGCGGTGTTCGTGCTGGATGCCCAGAGCGGTGAGCTGGTGCACAGGTTTTCCGCCGAGGGCGGAGAAGCGGGGCACACCCAGGTGGGATTTTCAGACAGCATCCCCGGACGGGTGGCGATGCTGGATGGCAATGGCAATGGCGATGGGCTGACGGATCGCCTCTACGCGGCGGACACCGGCGGCAACATCTGGCGCCTGGATCTTCCTGGTGCGCGCAGCAGTCACCCCTGGACCGGCTTCAAGTTTGCTCAGCTTGGGGGGGCAACTCAGGCCGATGATCGCCGTTTTCACCATGAGGTGGCGGTAGCCCAGACCAAGATTCTGCTGAAAGAGTCACTGACTGAAACCCGGGATGGCCAGAGTGTCACCCGGGTGGTGACCACGGAGCGGTCCTATGATGCCGTGGTGGTTGGCAGCGGCAATCGTGCCCACCCCAATGCCTCTGGGACCCAGGATGGGCTCTTTGTCTTGAGAGATCTGAACCTCTATCCACAGAGTTTTGATGGGAGGGCGGAGCCTGGACACAGCGAGGTGCCTGAGGCCATCAACTGGAATCAGCTGTTTGACGCTACTGCCGATCCCATTGGCCAGGCCGATGGTGAAGACGCGCGCCTGGTACAGGAGCTGCTGGCGGGCAGCAAACTGGGTTGGCGAGTGAGCCTGGGTCAGAATGAGAAAGCGCTGTCGGCGGCCACCATTCTCAATGGCAATGCCTATTTCACCACCTTTGTACCCGGTAATCAGAACCAGGCTGACAGCTGCCTTTCTGCGGGGCAGGGGCGGCTCTATGTGCTGGATCTGCACCTGGGGCTGAATCGTTATCGGCACAGATATCTGAATCTGGGGGCGCGTCTGCCGGATACGCCCCAGGTTGTGGTGCCGCCTCCGGCGGACGGCGCGGATCCAGATTGGAATCCCAAGGTGTTTCTGGTGGGAGTAGGGCAGGGGTTTACCTTGGGTGAGGAGGGGATACGCCTCAGCGGCAGTGGCAGTGGCGATCCGGACAAGGTGTTGGCACCGAGGTATCTCTATTACTATCAGGGGGGCGAGCGATGAAGCATCAATGGGGTATCAGCTTGATAGAGTTGATGTTGGTGGTGGCCATCCTGGGGGTGTTGCTGACTCTGGCCCTGCCCTCTTATCAGGGACAGCTGGCAACAGGGTACCGCAGCGAGTCGGTGGCGGCCCTGATGAAGCTGGCCAATCTTCAGGAGCGCTACTATCTGCATCACCAGACCTACACCGATGATATGACCAAGTTGGGCATGAGCACAGACCCTTGGGAGCTGGACAGCGGCCGTTTCAGCTTAGATGCTCAGTCGGCAGGCAGCGACAGCTTTGTGCTTAAGGCGACGGCCCAGGGAGCCCAGGCTTCCGTCGATCCCGGTTGTGCGGTCATCACTTTGAGTGACTCCGGGGCACGCACTCCTCTGGAGTGTTGGCAATGAAGCTGTGGTGGATGGTTTTACCCCTTATGCTCAATCAGCCTGTGAGGTTGGAGTACAAGTGCTGGCTGGAGGACAGCGAGGGACATCAGAGGATTCTGTTTTTCCTCTGGCATCCAAACCGTGCCCGCCAGGAGCAGCAGCAATTGCCCGGGCGAGTCCTCGCGGATGAGCCGGCAGAGATCATGCGGGTGATGGAGTGTCAGCCGGGGCGTGAGAGGTTTCGCTCCCCCCAAGCCCGGGCTTTGGAGCAACTGACGCCCAGATGATCACTGGCAATTGGTGGTTCCGTCATGATCCTCCAGCTTTACCCGACCGGTGCGGCTGATCACCACTTTCACCGGGTGGCTGACCAGTTGCTGGTCGCTGCAGTAGTAGAAACTGCCGTTCTGGCCGGTAAACCCCTCAGGATCGAATCGGATCGCATTGACAGTGGCGCTGTACGTCAGGTGATCCGCTGAGTTGATCCGGTTGCGGCTGACCATGACGAGGTCGTCGCTGCCCAGGGATTGCAGTGGGGGGGCATCAATAAAGATCTGATAACCCTCTCGCCACTGACCATTGCATTGGTTGCCGGAGGAGAGAGGACAGAGGGTGACCATCGCCTGGTAGCTGAGAGCCAGGTGACGGGCCTGGGCCAGGTCATGGTAGAGAGCGTGGACCTTCGCTTCGGCTCTGGCGTTGGCAAACAGGGTGCGCATGGAGGGAGCGCCCCACAGCAGCAGAATGGCGGCAACCGCCAATGCGATCATAAGTTCAACCAGGGTTAACCCCAGCTCGTAGCGTCCTGGCAACATTTCAGGCTTCCCTATCCCGATTTGAATCGCTTACACTCTTATCAGTTTAGCTGGCAACTGGCTGGCATGGTTGTGCAATGGCGCGGGTAGCGCACAAGGGTAGGGCAGATGAAAAAGATTGAAGCGATCATCAAGCCGTTTAAGCTGGATGATGTTCGGGAGGCACTGGGTGAGATTGGTGTGAATGGTATGACGGTTCAGGAAGTGAAAGGCTTCGGTCGTCAGAAAGGACACACCGAGCTATACCGTGGAGCCGAGTATATGGTGGATTTTCTGCCCAAGGTGAAGATTGATCTGGTGATCGCCGATGAACTGGTCGATCAGGCGATCGAGGCGATCGTCGATATTGCCCGTACCGGAAAGATTGGCGATGGCAAAATTTTTGTGACTGACGTCGAGCGGGTGATTCGTATCCGCACCGGTGAAGAGAACGAAGACGCCATTTGATGCCTTCCCGCTCGGCAGGGAACCCATAAAAAAGGCGCCAGAGGGCGCCTTTTTTGATCTTGAGCCGGTGTCAGTCAGCCAGGCTGTTGTCCGGGTAGGTTGCTTTGAGAACGGTCAAAGCGTTTTGCTTCAGCTTCTCCTGACCCAGCTCTTCATAGCTCTGAACCATCACCTCCAGAGCGCCCTCTACTGCGGGGGTGCCGGCGTAGGTTTCCAGGATCTGCTGGGCACGGTTGGCGGCGGCAATCCAGGCCTCGATCTTGACGTAATATTCGGCCACGCGCAGAGAGTATTCGGCCAGACGATTTTTAATGGCGATCATTCGCTGGCGGCCGTCGGTGGCGTAGCGGCTGTCCGGGAAGGTCTTAACCAGCTTCTCAAAATCTTTGAACGCTTCCTTGGCATTCTCGGGATCGCGGTCGGTGCGATCCATATCCAGCAGCTCGTGGAACAGGTAGCTGTCAGCCTGCATGTTCACCAGACCACGCATGTAGTACACGTAGTCGATATCCTTATGGGTAGGATTTAGGCGGATAAAGCGGTCGATGTTGGCCAGGGCGCTGGCGGTGTCAGCCATCTTGTAATAGGCGTAGATCAGGTCCAGTTGCACCTGGGTTTTGTAGGTGCCGAAGGGATATCTGGAGTCCAGGGCTTCAAGAACCTTTGAGGCCTTGGTAAAGTTGCCGGCTTCCATGGCCTGGCGGGCATCGCCATACAGAGCTTCCGGGGAGCGGTCTTCGACGACGTAGGCATCAGGGCCCTCTTTGGTTGAGGAGCAACCGGCCATCATCAGGGTGCCGGCCAAGGCGAGAAGCAAAGGGCCTGCTAGTTTACGCATTGTTTGAACCAATTCCTTATCATTATCGTGAAGTTCTGCTGCAAAAAGAGATAAAATTGCGGCTGGAGCGATTCTATCAGAACTGCGAGTGATTTCGAGCTTTTACAGCTGCATCGAGAGTATATGACCCAACACGTTGAATTAAATGGCGTAATTGATACTACGCACCTAGGTATGCGGTTAGACCAGGCTCTGGCCGATCTGTTCCCCGACTATTCGCGCAGCCGAATCAAGGAGTGGATCCTGGCCGGTCAGGTGACTCTGGACGGAGAAACCGTCACCAAACCCAGGGAGAAGGTGTTGGTGGATCAGCAGGTGGCGATTCAGGCCACCCTTGAGGAGGAGGTGAGCTCCAAACCTCAGGATATTGAGCTGGATATCGTTTACGAGGATGAACACATCCTGGTGATCAACAAGCCAGCGGACCTGGTGGTGCACCCGGGAGCGGGCAACGCCGACGGCACCATCTTAAATGCGCTGCTGTACCACTGTCCGGAGATCGCCAATGTGCCCCGGGCGGGCATTGTTCACCGGCTGGATAAGGACACCACAGGTTTGATGGTGGTGGCCAAGACGGTACCGGCGCAAACCCATCTGGTGGCCCAGCTTCAGGCCCGGGAGATCACCCGGGAGTATGAGGCGATAGCCCATGGCACCCTGACCGCCGGCGGCAGCGTGGATGCCAACATTGGCCGCCACCCGCAAAAGCGTACCCATATGGCGGTAACCGAGATTGGC
Organism: Ferrimonas futtsuensis DSM 18154; assembly: GCF_000422645.1. GTDB lineage: Bacteria > Pseudomonadota > Gammaproteobacteria > Enterobacterales > Shewanellaceae > Ferrimonas > Ferrimonas futtsuensis. The sequence continues at coordinate 4,125 of NZ_AUGL01000026.1, read as the reverse complement.
AAGCCAGCGGTGACTCACTACCGTATTGCCGAGAAGTTCCGTGCTCATACCAGGCTGAGACTGCGTCTCGAGACCGGTCGTACCCACCAGATCCGGGTGCACATGGCCCACATCAAGCATCCTCTGGTGGGCGATCCCCTCTACCAGGGACGTCCCCGTCCCACCAAGGGGGCCAGTGAGCAGTTGCAGAGCGTACTCAAAGGCTTCCGTCGTCAGGCGCTGCACGCGGTCAAGCTGGAGCTGGCCCACCCTGTGACCAGTGAATGGATGCAGTGGCATGCGCCGGTGCCTGAGGATATGGTCAAGCTGACCGAGGCGCTGCGTCAGGATACCGCCGAGCGAGGCATGGACTACTGATGTGGTTCACCCCGGATTGGAGTTTGCCTGAAGGGGTGGCTGCGGCCAGCACCGACAGGGTGGGGGGGGCCTCCAAGCCGCCCTTTGACGGTTTTAATCTGGGGACTCATGTCGGTGATGAGGCGGATGCGGTTCGCCTCAACAGGGAGGCGCTGCGCCTGGGGTTGCGACTGCCCAGTGAGCCTGCCTGGCTGGAGCAGGTGCACGGCACCCGGGTGGTGACTCTGCCCTGCGGTGAGCCGATTCCCCAGGCCGATGCCGCCTATACCCACACCCCGGGTCAGGTGTGTACCATCATGACTGCCGATTGCCTGCCTGTTCTGCTGTGCCACCGGGATGGCTCTCAGGTGGCGGCGGCCCACGCCGGTTGGCGAGGGCTTTGCGATGGGGTGTTGGAGCAGACGGTGGCTCGATTCTCCGGAGAGGCATCGGATCTTCTCGCGTGGATTGGGCCAGCCATCTCCGCCGAGGCATTTGAAGTGGGGCCCGAGATCAGGGAGCAGTTTGTCGCCCAGGACCCGAAGGCGGCGTCCGCCTTCGTCGCCCGGGGCGAGAAATTCCTGGCCAACCTGCCGCAATTGGCGCTTCAGCGCCTGTTCGCTCTGGGGTTGACTCAGGTCACCCGGAGTCGACTCTGTACCTTTTCCGATCCCGAAAATTTCTTCTCCTACCGTCGTGATGGCCGCTGTGGCCGCATGGCGTCTCTTATCTGGATCCGTTAAACGGACTTGAAATCCCTGTTAAGCATACCCATCTATTCTCTGTGTTAGATGAATTGTGGGAGTTTAGGGTATGCGACTCGACCGACTGACCAACAAGTTCCAACTGGCTATTTCCGATGCCCAGTCCCTGGCATTGGGACGGGATCACCAGTACATAGAGCCTGAGCACCTAATGTTGGCCCTCCTCAACCAGGATGGAGGCACGGTTCGCCCTGTGCTTGCCGGGTCAGGGATCGACGTTAATGCCCTGAGGTCCAAATTGACGGAAGCGCTGGATCGACTGCCCAAGGTGACCGGCACCGGCGGTGACGTGCAGCTGTCCAGGCACATGGTGGCGGTGTTCAACCTGTGCGATAAGTTGGCGCAGAAGCGCAAGGATCAGTACATCTCCAGTGAGCTGTTCCTGCTGGCGGTGATTGAGCGCGGCGACGCCCTGGGTGAGACCCTGAAACAGATGGGGGCGGACAAATCGCGCCTCGAGGCCAGTATCGACAAACTGCGGGCAGGCCAGACTGTTGAGGATCAGAACGCCGAGGACCAGCGTCAGGCGCTGGCCAAGTACACCATCGATCTGACCGAGCGCGCCGAAGCGGGTAAGCTGGATCCGGTCATCGGCCGGGATGATGAGATTCGTCGTACCATCCAGGTGCTGCAGCGCCGCACCAAGAACAACCCTGTGCTGATCGGTGAACCCGGTGTGGGTAAGACCGCCATCGTAGAGGGACTGGCGCAACGGATCATCAATGGTGAGGTCCCCGAAGGCCTCAAGGGGAAAAAGGTCCTCTCCCTGGACATGGGATCCCTGCTGGCGGGGGCCAAGTACCGCGGTGAGTTCGAGGAGCGCCTGAAAGCGGTGCTTAATGAGCTGTCCCAGTTAGAGGGGCAGATCATCCTGTTTATCGATGAGCTGCATACCATGGTGGGTGCCGGGAAGGCGGAGGGAGCCATGGATGCCGGTAATATGCTCAAACCTGCGCTGGCCCGGGGGGAACTGCACTGTGTCGGTGCCACCACTCTGGATGAGTACCGTCAGTATATTGAGAAGGATGCGGCCCTGGAGCGCCGTTTCCAGAAGGTGCTGATTGAAGAGCCCAGCGTCGAGGACACCATTGCTATCCTGCGGGGACTGAAGGAGCGCTATGAGCTTCACCACAGTGTGGAGATCACCGATCCGGCCATCGTTGCGGCGGCCACCCTGTCTCACCGCTATGTGTCTGACCGTCAGCTGCCGGACAAGGCCATCGACCTTATCGATGAGGCGGCGTCCTCCATCCGTCTGCAGATCGACTCCAAACCGGAGCCCCTGGACCGGCTGGAGCGCAAGATCATTCAGCTTAAGCTGGAGGAGGAAGCGCTCAATAAAGAGGAGGATGAGGCCAGTCGTAAAAGATTGCAGATCCTCACCGACCAGCTTAGCGGCCTGGAGCGGGAATACCTCGAGCTTGAGGAGGTCTGGAAGACGGAAAAGGCTGCCCTGGCGGGAACCCAGCACATTAAGTCAGCCCTGGAGCGTGCGCGCCAGGATCTGGAGGTGGCCAAGCGGGCCAGCGACCTGAGCCGGATGTCTGAGCTGCAGTATGGCCGTATCCCGGAACTGGAGAAGCAGCTGGATCTGGCCGCCCAGGCTGAGATGCAGGACATGAACCTGCTGCGCAACAAGGTGACAGACAACGAAATTGCCGATGTTCTTTCTAAGGCGACAGGCATTCCGGTGGCCAAGATGCTGGAGGGGGAGCGGGAGAAGTTGCTGCACATGGAATCGATGCTGCACAAGCGTGTCATTGGCCAGGAGGAGGCGGTATTGGCGGTGTCCAATGCCATTCGCCGAAGCCGGGCTGGCCTGGGAGACCCAAAACGTCCGATCGGTTCCTTCCTGTTCCTGGGACCCACAGGTGTGGGTAAGACCGAATTGTGTAAGTCGCTTGCCCAGTTCCTGTTCGACACCGACGAGGCGATGGTTCGCATCGATATGTCGGAGTTTATGGAGAAACACTCGGTGGCACGGCTGGTGGGGGCACCTCCAGGTTACGTGGGTTATGAGGAGGGGGGCTACCTGACCGAGGCGGTTCGACGTAAGCCCTATTCGGTGATTCTGCTGGATGAGGTGGAGAAGGCGCACCCCGATGTCTTTAACATTTTACTGCAGGTGCTGGATGATGGTCGCCTGACCGACGGTCAGGGCCGAACCGTGGACTTCCGCAATACCGTGGTGATCATGACCTCCAACCTCGGCTCGGACCTGATTCAGCAGCAAGCTGGCGAAGAGTATGAGCAGATGAAGTCCTCGGTGATGGGGGTACTGAGCCAGGCGTTCAGACCGGAGTTTCTCAACCGCATCGATGAGACCGTGGTGTTCCACCCTCTGGCTCAGAAACACATCAAAGCCATCGCCCGGATTCAACTGCAGATGCTCAAGGCGCGGTTGATGGAGAGAGACTATCAACTGGAGGTGAATGAAGAGGCCCTGGCACTGATTGCCGAGGCTGGGTTTGATCCGGTATTTGGTGCTCGCCCCCTGAAGCGGGCCATCCAGAACCGATTGGAAAACCCGCTGGCTCAGGAGATCCTCAGTGGCCGGCTGCTGCCGGGCAAGGAGATCACCATAGAGAAAGGCGAACAGGGCTTCAGCTTCATTCAGTAAGTGGTGAGACCCAAAGGGGCCCTTTAGGAGGGTCCCTTTGTCTTTTTAGACGATTTAGAACCAAGAGTTATAGACCTTTCCGGCGCTGGCCAGGATCTTTGGTCTACACTTGAAAGTCTGCAGCAATACCTCATTGGCCTCGCCGTCTTAAGGAACCTCCTTGGCGACGAAGATGGCGCGAGGCACCGCTCTGACCAAGTTGTTTCATGCCGGTCTCAGGGATCATGGCATCAAACGCTTGACTGCTCAGCGGTTTGCAGTATGATGATCGTCCGCTTTCGAGATGTGGCCTGTGAATACTCTACGGAGTGTTACCCGAGCAAACTTTTTTACCGGCAACGAGAAAAAAGTACTTGACGAAAGCTGGGAGTCGCGTAGAATGCGCCTCCTGTCTCGATGAGAGAC
>NZ_AUGL01000025.1 GCF_000422645.1 Ferrimonas futtsuensis DSM 18154 | reverse complement strand
CGACTCAATGAATTACTGAATTAACTTGTTATAGTCACTCAGTGCAACATTGATATATGAGATATCAATCCTGCGCGAGTGCCCACACAGATTGTCTGACTAATTGTTAAAGAGCAGTGCAACGTTGTTTTCGTTGCTGAGGCTGCGCATTCTACGCTTTCCTCATCCCCCGTCAACCCCTATTTTCAAAGGTTTTTCCGGGTGTCGATGTTTTGCTCAGCGCGGTGTTTGATGACCCGCTTTGCCCCGTCGACAGGGAGCGCATTATAGGGAGCTGAGTTCGTTACGCAAGGGGAAAATTATAAAAACATTCCTTTCGAATAAAAAACGGGCACAAGGCCCGTTTTCTTACAGTTTTAACCGTTTTATCTCACACTGATGAAACGCGAGCTCTGGATATCGGTAACCACTGCCTGGTCTACGTCTCCACGGGCGACGAAGTCGATATCGACAACCGCATCTTTCAGATAGTAGGGGTCAACCGACAGGGCTACGGGAACACTGGCGACTTCGCCGCCCCCCACCACCACTTGCTGAGGTCCAACCCACTCATACTCTTCCAACCCCTCAACATCCAAGTTAAAGGTTACCGGTGCCTCACTCTTGTTGAGCATCTTGAGGGTATAGACGTTTTCGATCAGCCCTTCATTGGTTTCACGGTAAAGCATGTTGCGGTCGCGAATGACGTCCACCTCAAGGGGTTTGATGGCACTGACCATCGCCCCGAAGGCCACACACATCACCACCATGGCGATACCATAGCCAATCAGCTTGGGACGCATGACGTTACTGCTGCCCCCTTCAAGCTTACGCTCGGTGGTGTAGGCAATCAGTCCCTTGTCGTACCCCATCTTGGCCATCACGTCGTCGCAGGTCTCCACACAGGCACCACAATTGATGCACTCATACTGAAGGCCATTACGGATGTCGATGCCGGTCGGACACACCTGGACGCAGAGATTGCAGTCGATGCAGTCTCCCAACCCCATCTCCTTGGGCTTCTGCTTACGACCCCGGGGGCCACGCTTTTCACCTCGGGTGGCGTCATAGCCCACAGAGAAGGTGTCCTTATCGAACATCACCGACTGGAAACGGGCATAGGGGCACATGTGCAGACACATGATCTCTCGCATCCAACCGGCATTGCCGTAAGTGGCCAGGGTAAAGAACGCGGCCCAGAAATAGACGCCGCCACTGGCGTTGCCGGTAAAGAAGTCCAGATAGAGCTCGGTGGCTGGATAGAAGTAGGAGACAAAGGTCAGGGAGGTGATCAGCGATACCAGCAGCCACAACCCGTGTTTGGCGCCTTTGCGTTTGACCTTGTCGACACTCCAGGGCGCCTTATCCAGCTTCATCCTCTTGTTGTGACTCCCCTCCATCTTCTCCTCGATCCAGATAAAGATGAAGGTCCACACCGTCTGAGGACAGGTATAGCCACACCACACCCTGCCCAGGTAGGTGGTAAAGAAAAACAGGGCAAAGGCGGCAATCATAAACAGGAAAGCCAACAGCAGAAGATCCTGGGGCCAGATCACCAGACCGAAGACATAGAACTTTCTTTGGGCCAGCTCGAACAGCACCGCGGGTCGATCCCCCCAGGGAAGCCAGGGCAGGCCCAGGAACAGGATCATGAACACCCAGCCCATCTGACGGCGCAAGGTGGTCCATTGACCTAGGGATTTTCGAACGTAGATCCGGTTGCCGGGGTTGAACCTGTCCATCTTGCGGGGATCCGCTGCCTGCACCTTGATGGGCTTGGCTTGCGCATCGCTATTACGAGGGGCCATAACTGCAAAACCTTTCCATGTTTACAACTCGGTGCGGATTATATCAGTTTTCTCTAACAAACCATTATTAATTGAGACCAAGGTATGATAGGTACGTGGAGCAAGTGTTAGCTGGATCACACTTACCCGATGCCGCCGAGACAAAGATATTTCGTCTCCAGGTACTCATCCATCCCTTCCTGACCCCCTTCACGACCCAGGCCGGAGCTCTTGATGCCGCCAAAGGGGGCAGTGGCGCTGGAGATGATTCCCTCATTGATGCCGACCATGCCATAGTCCAGAGATTCCGCCACCCGTATCGCCCGAGACAGGGAGTCACTGAAGAGATAGCTGGCCAGTCCGGCCTCGGTGTGATTCGCCAGGGTGATTCCGTCCTCTTCACTGTCGAAAGGGGTCACACTCACCACTGGACCAAAGATCTCCTGAGACCAGATGGGGTTCTCCGGGGTCACCGACTCCAGCAGAGTAGGGGAGTGGTAGCGGCTGCCCTCACCAACCCGACCGGCCCCCAAGGTTTGCACGGCCCCGGCCTCCAAAGCCTGCTCGACCAGAGACTCGACTCTGGCGATGGCCCTGTCGCTGATCAAGGGGCCCAGATCGGCCCCAGGCAGGGCGCCTGGCCCAAGAGTCAGCGAGGCCATGCGGGTCTTCAACCGGGCAATGAACGAGTCATAGATGCCACGCTGAACCAGGATGCGGTTGGCACAGACGCAGGTCTGACCGCTGTTGCGAAACTTGGAGGCGATCAGCCCCTCCACCGCCGCCTCCAAATTGGCATCATCGAACACCAGGAATGGGGCGTTACCCCCCAGCTCCAGCGACAACCTCTGGATCTTCTGGGCGCTCTGGGCCATCAGGACTCTTCCCACCGCCGTCGACCCGGTGAAGGAGAGTTTGCGCACCTTGGAGTGCGTGCACAGGCACTTTCCTATGGCGGCGGCATCGGTGCCGGGAATCAGATTGATCACCCCAGCAGGCAGCCCCGCCTGCTCGGCAAGCTCGGCCAGAAGCAGGGCTGTCAGAGGCGTTTCCGCCGCCGGTTTGATCACCAGGGTACAGCCTGCCGCCAACGCCGGCGCCGCCTTACGGGCAATCATCGCCAGGGGAAAATTCCAGGGCGTGATCACGCCCACCACCCCCACAGGCTGCTTTAACGTCAAGGGGCGCCGACCTCCGGGCAGGGTAGGGAGGGTCTGACCGCCCGCTCTCACCCCTTGTTCGGCAAACCAGCGCAGATAACTGGCGCCGTAATCCACCTCGGACAGAGCTTCGGCGATCGGTTTGCCCGACTCTCGGGTGATCATCTCCGCCAGCCGCTGTCGGTTCTCCCGGACCTTGTCGTACCAGGCCAGTACCCCGTCTGCGCGTTCCTGTGCGGAGAGGCGGCGCCAGGACTCAAACGCCTGGTTGGCTGCGTCAATGGCCTGCTCGACCTGATCGAGACTGACATCCGCGACCTTGGCCACACTCTCCCCTGTGGCGGGGTCGTCCACCTCGAAGCTTCCCCGGTTGCCCGTCAGCCACTGGCCACCGATATACGCCTTATGCAGCTTGGTCATACGCTGTCTCTGCCATGGGTTTGCTTCATCCACGGTAGCACCTAAGTCAAGGACAGAACAGCGTATCGGTCACTCCATTCCCGCCGGCGGCTCCAGAAGTGCCGGAGCCCGTCGCAGTGCACTGACCAGCATGTACAGAGAGGTGGCCAGGAACACTATCCCGAGATACTGAAGCAACCCGATGGCAAGGGCAGCCATAGCCTGAACCAGCAGCGGACCGGCTACCGACCCCAGGCTGTAGCTGATCAGCATCAGCTGTGTGATGCGAACGATCTGAGCCGAGGCTCTGCCCTCACAGGCCTGGTTGATGGCCACCGGGTAGAGGACAAACGCCGAAGCCCCCAACAACAGCATCCCCAGACCAAACTCCAGAGGAGTGGACGCCAGCACCAGAATCACCGCCGCCATGACACCCGCCAGGCTGAACAGAGCCATCAGCAGAGTCTTGCCGACGCGGGCAGACATCCAGCTGCCCAGAGGTTGTACCGCCATCCCACCTAGTACCACCAGGGCCATCATTACCCCGGTGAGATCGGCAACCGACTCCTGCTGATCAAGGAATACCGGCATCAGTCCATAGAGAGGACCGAGTACCAGCCCGGAGATGACGCACCCCAGGACCGCAGGCATGCTGATGCTTCTCAGGGAGACGGGCTCGCTGTGACACTCTGCCCCTAAGGGTGAGACAACTCCGGCCCGACTCAGTAAAGGCGGCACTGCCGCCAGCAACATCAGCCCCATCACCACCAGCAACGGCCAGGCTCCCCCGACCCCAAGCAGGTTGATCATCAACTGACCCAGGGCGTTCCCCCCGTACAGCGCCGCCATATACAGACCGAGCCGACCGGCTCGCTGACGTTCATCCTCCACCAACAGCAACCAGGACTCGATCACCACAAAGACTCCGGCTGTCGCAACGCCTGCCAGCAGGCGCATTGCCAGCCACAGGAGTGGATGGGGCAGGGCGGCCATCACCGCAACCGTGACCGACAGTACCAACAAAGACAACATCAGGGCTGGACGATGACCCAAGCGCGTGATCAGCGGTTCAACACACAGCGCCCCCAACAGCAATCCCGCATAGAGTGCGCTGGCCAGCCAGGCAGCCATCTCCGCGGGCATAGATAGCCCGGCAACAGACAGAGGCAAAATACTCATCAGGTAGCCAGTTGCCACAGCAAACAAAAACAGCCCCCCGATGGGAGCCAGTACCCCGGAACCCTTCCGGGACAATACAGACTCGGTCACAACCTTCTCCAACGTCACCCAGCCACCATCGGGACCCATTCCCGGCGATCGGCGGCATGGTGAGGCCGAAGTGTCGCAGAGTAAAACGAAACCTTTTTATGATCAGGATAAGCGCTGTCTATCGAACCCTGCCCGCTATTGAAAATCCGGTTGTGGACCCCCATGCTGAATAGGTAACCAAGGGAGATGGGCAATGGTGATCAGGGCATCAGGCATTCGGAAGCAGCTGGCCAGCGGCATGCTAGCCATGTTGATGGTGCTGCTGTGCGCCCTGTTCCTCGCAGGCACAGCTGGCCACAGCGGAATAAACAGCTCGCAGCAGTGGCAGCAAACAGAGCAGGCACAGGCGCTTGTGTCTGCGGTAACACCCAGAGCCTCGAGCTTTTCTCATCCCCGTCAGCTCGACAGAACAGAGCCCCTCCCCATCACTTTCCCCTGGCAGGCTCAGCCCCTGGCCGCCAATCACTACCTGGCTCCCCAGCCACTGCCGCCCCCCTGGTTCCAGGTCACCCGTTGGCCTCCCAACAGAGTGGCGGGCTGGCGCGAGTCCAACCTGCTCTATCGCAGCCGCCTCACCTTCGAAGTCTGAACACCGACAGCCCGGACCCTGGCCACCTGGAAGAGCGTGGTCCCTTCTATCTGTGTTACGACTTTGGTGACTTATGACTTTGAATAAAAAACTCGCCCGGCTGATGTCCCGGGCACTGATACTGTTTCTGATGATCCTCTTCTGTCTGCCAGCCTTGGCCGCGTCGACTCAAAAGCTGTCCGCAGACGTCATGGATCCCTTGATAACCCGGACCCTGACGGTGATGAGGGATCACTACCTGAATCCCGACAGGGTGGACGAGGTGGAGAGTTTCCTGAAAGCCCGCCGCAACGCGGGTCATTACGACCAGATCACCACACTGGAGCAGTTTGCCCAGACCCTGGGGGAGGAGATCAGACGGATCACCGGAGATGCCCACGTCAGCCTCTACGTGAAACAGCCTCAGGTTCAGGCCAGCCACATACTCAGCCACCCGCCTGGCAAGCTGACCCACAACTACGCCTTCGAACAGGTGAGCTACCTTGGGGGCAACATCGGCTACCTCAAGTTCAACAAGTTTCATCCCAACCCGAACGCCAAAACGGTGGCGGATCAGGCCCTGGGATTTCTTTCCCGGGCCGACGCGCTGATCATCGACATGAGACACACCGTGGGCGGTTCGCCGGACTTGGCGCGCTACCTGCTGAGTCACTTCTTCAAGGAGGGCACCGAACTCTGGCGCCTCTATGGTCGTGACCATCAGCTGCTCAATGTGGTCAGCGCCGAACCTGTTGAGTTGTCCCGCTTTCAGGAGAAGATGCCCGTAGTGCTGCTGACCAGTGACGACACCGCCAGCGCCTCTGAACTCTTTGTCTCCACCATGCAGGCGGGGGGCAGGGCAACCGTCATCGGCGACAACACCGGAGGCGCTGGCTACTACGCCGGGGTCCGGGAGGTGACCGACCGTCTGGTGCTGCGACTCTCCCTGATGAAGCCTGTGGTGTCCGCCAGCGGGCTCAACTGGGAGGGCACCGGGGTCGCGCCGGACATCAAGGTGCCCGCCATGGATGCCCTGGACAGAGCACAACACTGGTTGCGTACCCAGATGGCGCCCAAGTCCTAACCCCTTCAGGGGCCAGTCTCTGGCCCCTGCTTCTTCGGCAACAGCCCCAGCCGCGTCAGAGTCTGGTTCATGGCTTCATAGTGGCTGCCACGCCAGTAGACCTGACCGCAGCCATCGCAGACAAAGAAGTGATGGTGTTCCCGCCAGGCTCCTGCAGGCACCCTCTGGCGAGCCGCATCCCGGCTGATGACATGCAACACGCCATTGCAGCGGGTGCAGCGACTGAAGAACCTGAGCCGCCCCTCGAGGCGATAGTGATGAATCACCTCAAGCAACTGTCGCTCGGGATCGGTATGGCGCACCCAATAACCGTGAATCACCGCCCCTCGATGCAGGACCCCCTTATCCCGGGTCAGGATGCCTCGCCCCTGTTCACAGGCAAGCCGGACTATCTCCTCATCGTCGAAGTCACGGCGATAGAGGCAGTCCAGGCCGGAGAGTCTCAGCAGTCTGGCCAGTCGGCCCAGATTCACATCCACGATAAAGGCATCGGGCAAAGGCCTGGGGCGCAGAGGCGCGAATAAATCGAGCTCCAACGACTCCAGGAGAGGAAACACCTCCAGCCGCTCCCCCCCGACAATGGGGTGGTCCAGTGCCACCGATTGGCCATTCATCAGGACCAGATCGACCTCGGCCTGAGGCACACCCGCCCCTTCCAGCACACTCTTGAGTGATGGCTGGCCACGGAACCTGAACGGAAAACGACGCTCCCTGGATGCGACGGGCAGGAAATCATTCAGCTCCCGGTAACAACGGAGGGTGACGTGACGCCCCAGGGGCGCATGAGGGTCTGGCTGCATAACTCAAAGGATAGTCCGCGGCCAAGCCAACAAAAAAGGCGCCCAAGGGGCGCCTTTTCTCAGACCATCCGACTTACTCTACGGTCACGGACTTGGCCAGGTTGCGAGGCTGGTCCACGTCGGTCCCCTTGATCAGCGCCACATAGTAGGAGAGCAGCTGCAAGGGCAGGGTGTAGATCACCGGAGCGATGAACTCATCACAGTGTGGTACCGGCAGCACCTTCATGGTGTCGTCGGACTCGAACTGGGCTTCCTTGTCGGCGAAAACGTACATCAGACCACCACGGGCGCGCACCTCTTCCACGTTGGACTTGAGTTTCTCCAGCAGTTCGTTGTTGGGGGCCACCACAATCACCGGCATATCGGCGTCGATCAGCGCCAGCGGACCGTGCTTCAGCTCACCGGAGGCATAGGCCTCAGCGTGGATGTAGGAGATCTCCTTCAGCTTCAGCGCCCCCTCCATGGCGATGGGGTACTGATCGCCGCGCCCCAGGAACAGGGCATGGTGCTTATCGGCGAAGTCTTCCGCCAACACCTCGATCTCTTCGTTCAGGCTCAGGGCCTGCTCCACCTTGGTGGGCAGAGACTGCAGGCTCTGCACCAGGTTGCCCAGCTTAGTCTCACCCATGCCGTTGTGGCGGCCGATGGCGCCGGTCAGCATCAGCAGGGCCGCCAGCTGCACGGTGAACGCCTTGGTGGAGGCCACGCCAATCTCGGCACCAGCCTTCATCATGTAGGCCATGTCAGACTCACGCACCAGGGAGGAGCCAGGCACGTTGCAGATGGTCAGGCTGGACTCATAACCCATCTCCTTGGCCAGACGCAGGGCGGCCAGGGTATCGGCGGTTTCGCCAGACTGTGAGATGGTCACCAGCAGGCTGTTGGGGAACACGTGGGATTTGCGGTAACGGAACTCGGAGGCGATCTCCACGTTACAAGAGACCCCGGCGTGCTGCTCCAGCCAGTAGCGGGCCACCATGCCGGCGTGGTAGCTGGTACCGCAGGCGATGATCTGCACATGCTTCACATTGGCCAGCAGCTCATCGGCCCCTTCGCCGAAGGCATCGGGGGCGACGATGCCGGCCTGGAGACGGTTCTCCAGGGTACGCTGCAGGGCCAGAGGCTGCTCGTAGATCTCTTTCATCATGTAGTGACGGTAAGGGCCCTTGTCACTGGCTTCGTGAGACACCTCGGATTCCTTCACCTCACGCTCAACCGGGTTACCCTCGGTGTCGAAGATGTTCACCTCTCGACGGGTCACCTCGGCCACATCCCCCTCCTCCAGGAAGGCGAAACGGCGGGTCACCGGCAGCAGGGCCAGCTGATCGGAAGCGATGAAGTGCTCACCCACACCATAGCCGATCACCAGGGGACTGCCGGAGCGGGCCACCACCACCCGGGAGGGGTCACGACGGTCGGTAATGACGGTGCCATAGGCGCCTTCCAGCTGCTTCACCGTGGCCTGCACCGCCGCCAGCAGGGAGTCGTGGGACTTGAGCTCATGGTGAACCAGGTGACCGATCACCTCGGTGTCGGTGTCAGACTCAAAATGGTATCCCAGACCCTTGAGGCGCTCACGCAGGGGGCCGTGGTTTTCGATGATGCCGTTGTGCACCACGGCGATGTCGCCGCTGGACTGATGAGGGTGGGCGTTACGTTCGTTGGGCTCACCGTGGGTGGCCCAACGGGTGTGGGCGATACCGGTGCCGCCACTCAGCGGCTGCTCAGACAGGGCGTTGGCCAGCTCCTGAACCTTGCCGACACGACGAATCCGGGACAGCTCACCGCCGTCGTTGATGATCGCAATGCCGGCGGAGTCGTAACCGCGGTACTCCAGGCGCTTCAGACCCTCGACCAGGATCTCCGCCACATCACGTTGGGCTACCGCCCCTACAATGCCACACATAATTGTTTCTCCATTAACTTTGGCTGGAAGCCCGGATCACCCGGACTCCATGAATCTCTATCTGAGCCGTCGCCTCATCGGACAGCTCATCATCGGTAATCAGTACGCTCACCTTCTCCCAGGGCAGTTCCAGGTTGGGGATCTTGCGCCCCACCTTGTTGGACTCCACCATCACCACCACGTCGCGTGCCGCCTCCGCCATCACCTTGGAGAGGCCAATCAGCTCATTGAAAGTGGTCGTTCCACGTGAAACATCGATGCCATCGGCGCCGATGAACAGCTGGTCAAAATCGTAGGAGCGCAGCACCTGCTCCGCCACCTGCCCCTGGAACGACTCGGAGTGGGGATCCCAGGTTCCGCCGGTCATCAGCAGGGTGGGCTCGTTCTCCAGTTCACGGATGGCGTTGGCGCTGTTGAGGGAGTTGGTCATCACTACCAGGCCGCGCTTGCTGCCCAGTTGGGGGATCATGGCGGCGGTGGTGCGGCCGGAATCGATGATAATCCTCTGATGATCACCGATGAGTTCCGCCGCGGCCTGGCCAATGGCCAGTTTTCGCTTGGACACCTTATGGGCGGGATCGTCACTGACGATCTCCTGGGGCACGGGCACCGCGCCGCCATAGCGACGTAGCAGCAGGCCGCTGGCCTCCAGGGTGGCCAGATCCTTGCGAATGGTTACTTCAGAGGTCTGAAACTCCCGGGCCAAACTTTCCACACTGACCTCCCCCAGCTCATTGAGCAGGGTGATGATGGTATGGCGACGTTGTTGGGTGTTACGTTTCGACATGACAACCTATAAGTTTCGCAACGAAAGTTTCGAAGTATAAGTTAGGTTACGAAATATGCAAGAGACCCCAATAAAAAAGCGGCCTTATAGGCCGCTTGTTAATCCGTCTGAAATGCTACTTCGGCTGTTTCACCGGACGTTGCCAGCCGCTGATGTGGCGCTGCTTGGTGCGAGTCAGCACCAGCTCACCCTCGCCCACATCCTTGGTGACGGTGGAACCGGCGGCCACAGTGGCGCCCTTGCCGACGGTCACCGGGGCCACCAGCTGGCTGTCGGAACCGATAAAGGCGTTGTCCTCGATCACCGTCAGGTGCTTATTGGCCCCATCGTAGTTACAGGTGATGGTGCCTGCGCCGATGTTCACCTTCTCCCCCACCTTGGCGTCGCCGATGTAGGCCAGGTGGTTGGCCTTGGACCCCTTGCCCAGGGTCGCTTTCTTCATCTCGACAAAGTTGCCGATGTGGCTGTCGTGGACCAGTTCGGCACCGGGACGCAGACGGGCAAAGGGACCGGCGGTGCAGATCTCTCCGACGCTGGCCTCTTCCACCAGGGTGTAGGGCTTGAGTACGGAGCCGTCGCCGATGCGGCAATCCTTGAGGACACAACCGGCACCGATGGTGACCTTGTTGCCAATCTCCACCTTACCCTCGATCACCACATTGACGTCGATGAACACATCCTCGCCCACGCTCAGTTCACCACGGACATCGAAGCGGGCAGGATCAGCCAGGGTGGCACCGGAGAGCATCGCCTGCTCTGCGGCGCGAGCCTGGAAGGCGCGCTCCAGGGTGGCCAGCTGTACCCGGTTGTTGGCCCCTTCCACCTCGATGGCGCTCTGTGGCTGGGCGGTTTCAACCCCCCCTTCGGCAGCCGCCATGGCGATGACGTCGGTAAGGTAATACTCACCCTGGGCATTGTCATTGGAGAGGCTGGCCAGCCAGCGCTTGAGGGCACCGCCGGGGGCCACCAGGATACCGGTGTTGACCTCGTCGATGACCAACTGCTGCGGGGAAGCGTCCTTGTGCTCAACAATGGCGGTGACCCGGCCATTATCACGAACGATGCGGCCATAGCCACTGGGATCGTCCAGTTTGACCGTCAGCAGGCCGATGCCATTGTCCGGCTGCACCGCCAGCAATCGCTCCAGGGTTTCGCTGCGAATCAGCGGGACGTCGCCGTAGAGCACCAGCACTTTACTGTCGTCACTCCAGTCGCCGGAGGCCTGGTCCACCGCGTGGCCAGTTCCCAGCTGATCCGCCTGCAGCACCCAGTTCACCGGGTTGTGGGACAGGGCCGATTGCAGCTGCTCGCCACCGTGGCCATACACCAGGTGCGTGGCTACCGGGGTCAGGGTCGCTGCCGCATCGATAACATGCTGAACCATGGGTTTACCGGCGATGCCGTGCAGCACCTTGGGCAAAGAGGAGCGCATGCGGGTTCCCTTGCCCGCCGCAAGGATGACGATTTCCAGAGTCATGGGGTTCCGTTCAAGATTGGTCGCTAAGGCGCAAAAGTATACCCACTCGTGGCCGGAAAATCAGCTCTGCTGCCGCTGCCCTACGCGGATAGGGAAGCGTAACCACCGGCCGGACCGCTTCGAAGAGGGGTTGATCATCGGCAACTCCGGCATCCGAGACAGCCGCCAGGGGAAACCAATCAGCTTTCTTCCTCCATTTCAGCTATTTCAGCAACACCGCTTCCGAGTCCATGCTATAACAACGGGAAAGCCACTTTGGCTCCGCCGTTTTCTTGTCATCACCGGAACCCCCAATGCCGCAACACCCTGTCATCCGGGCCCACCTGGGACTGCTGCTCTATGCGGTGCTGATCAGCACCTCCTTCCCCATCGCCGCCTTCATGGGGCAGGGGTTCTCACCGCTGTGGACCACCTGGGGTCGCTTTGCCATCGCCTCTCTGGGGTTTATCCTGCTGCTGGCCCGGTTTCGTCAGCTGAACTGGCCGGGCTGGCGGTCGGTGGGGCGCTTTGCCCTGATCAGTCTGCCGATGACCAGTTTCTTCCTGCTGATGTTCTTTGCCGGCGAAACCGCCTCGGCCCTGGCCATGGGCAGCCTCACCACCCTGGTCCCCCTGCTCAGTTGCCTGCTCGGATGGCTGGTCAGCCGCATGGCACCCCATCCCGCCCGGATTCTGGCGCTGTGTCTGGGGGTCGCCGCGGCCCTGTGGGTGCTGACCGAGGGAGAGCTGGCAATGCTGATGCAAGGAGGCTGGCCCGTGGGCAACAGTCTCTATGTCATCGGCTGTGTCCTGATGGGGGGCTACCCGCTGGTGCTCAAGGCTCTGCACCGAGGCGAGCCGATGCTGACGGTCACCGGCTGGTCGCTGATCACCGGTACCGGTTGGCTGACCCTGGCGCTGCTATTGGTCCAGCCCCATTGGGAGTGGCCCACCCTGGCCCAGAGCGGAGCCATCCTGTGGCTGGCCACCGCCACCACCATGCTCACCTTCTTCCTGTTTCAGTCTGCCAGCCTGGTGGTGGGCGGCAGCTCCGCCAACGCCTACTCCTTGCTGAGTCCGGCCCTGGTGCTGGTGATCAACACCCTGCAGGGCAAGCCCTGGCCCAGCCTGTGGGTGTTGCCGGCGGTTGTGCTGATCGTCATCAGTCTGCTGATGCTGCTGCAGCTGGATCGCCGCAGATAGACACAAAGGATTCAAACATAAAAAGGGCGCCCTAGGGCGCCCTTTTTCATCGTGTAGCGGGAGCTTATCTGCCCACGCCTTTGCGGATGGTCTCAACAACTCGGAGTTGTGCCATCGCCTTCGCCAGCTCGATAACCGCGGCCTCGTAGTCGAGGTCAGCAGAGGCTTTCGCCATATGCTCTTCGGCGGAACGCTTGGCTGCCTGGGCAGCTTCAACGTCAATATCTTCACCACGAATGGCCACATCAGCCAGCACGCTGACATTATCGGGTTGAACCTCGAGAATGCCACCAGACAGGTAGATTACCTCTTCACTGTCGTCTTGCTTTTTGATGCGAACCATACCGGGCTTAATGGCGGTGAGCAATGGAGTGTGGCCATGCATAATACCCAACTCGCCCTCAACACCTGTAACTTGCAGGTACTGAACGCGGCCAGAGTAAATGCTTTCTTCCGCACTGACTACATCCAAATGAAGTGTCATAGCTGCCATCTCATCCTCTCCGCAACCGGATTACAGTTTCTTCGCTTTCTCGGCGGCTTCGTCGATGCCACCAACCATGTAGAACGCCTGCTCAGGCAGTTCATCGTACTCGCCGGACAGGATGCCCTTAAAGCCAGAGATGGTGTCTTTCAGCGAAACGTACTTGCCGGGAGCACCGGTAAATACTTCGGCTACGAAGAAGGGCTGAGACAGGAATCGCTCAATCTTACGGGCACGGGCTACGGTCTGCTTATCTTCCTCAGACAGTTCGTCCATACCCAGAATGGCGATGATGTCCTTCAGCTCTTTGTAACGCTGCAGGTTGGACTGCACGCCACGAGCCACATCGTAGTGCTCCTGACCGATGACCAGAGGATCCAACTGACGAGAGGTGGAATCCAGTGGGTCGATCGCTGGGTAGATACCGCGGGCCGCAATGTCACGGCTCAGTACTACGGTCGCATCCAGGTGAGCAAAGGTGGTCGCTGGGGACGGGTCAGTCAAGTCATCCGCAGGTACGTATACCGCCTGTACGGAGGTGATGGAGCCTGTCTTGGTGGAGGTAATACGCTCCTGCAGAACACCCATCTCTTCCGCCAGAGTAGGCTGGTAACCTACCGCAGAAGGCATACGGCCCAGCAGTGCGGATACCTCGGTACCGGCCAGGGTGTAACGGTAGATGTTGTCCACGAACAACAGTACGTCACGGCCCTCGTCACGGAACTTCTCAGCCATAGTCAGACCGGTCAGTGCTACACGCAGACGGTTTCCTGGTGGCTCGTTCATCTGACCGTAAACCATGGCTACCTTGGACTGGACTTTGTCATCCAGGTTAACTACGCCAGATTCGGCCATCTCGTAGTAGAAGTCGTTACCTTCACGAGTACGCTCACCCACACCGGCGAATACAGACAGACCGGAGTGTGCCTTCGCGATGTTGTTGATGAGCTCCATCATGTTTACGGTTTTACCTACACCCGCACCACCGAACAGACCGATTTTACCACCCTTAGCGAATGGGCAAACCAGGTCGATTACCTTGATGCCGGTTTCCAGCAGCTCGGTGGCGCTGGATTGGTCTTCGTAGCTGGGCGCTTCACGGTGGATTTCCCACGTTTCTTCCTCGCCGATCTCACCGCACTCGTCGATGGGATCACCCAGAACGTTCATGATACGGCCCAGAGTGGCAGTGCCCACTGGAACCTTAATTGCACTACCGGTGTTGGTAGCTACCAGTCCGCGACGCAGACCTTCGGACGCACCCATTGCAATGGTACGAACAACACCGCCACCGAGCTGCTGCTGAACTTCCAGCACCAGCTTAGCGCCATCGTTGTCGATGTGCAGGGCGTCGTATACCTGTGGTACGGCGTCTTGTGGGAACTCCACGTCAACTACCGCACCGATCACTTGAACGACAGTACCTGTGCTCATGATTAATCCTCTGATTATCTCGTTTCCGCTGCCTTAAACCGCCGCTGCACCGGCACAAATCTCCGACAGTTCCTGCGTAATCGCAGCCTGACGGGCTTTGTTGTACACCAGTTGCAGATCGTCGATCAGGTTGCCTGCGTTGTCGGTTGCGGACTTCATTGCAACCATACGGGCGGCCTGTTCAGACGCGGCATTTTCAACTACACCCTGATAAACCTGAGATTCGACATAGCGAACCAGCAGTTTATCCAGCAGAGCTTTCGGATCGGGCTCATAGATATAATCCCAAGCGTGAGCTCGTTTTTGGGTGTCATCTTTTGGCAACGGCAGAAGCTGATCGATCACCGGATCCTGTTTCATGGTGTTCACAAACTTGTTGTACACCACGAACAGGCGGTCCAGCGTGCCCTCGTTGTAGGCATCCAGCATAACCTTCACAGAACCGATAAGGTCGGTGAGGCTGGGGGCGTCGCCCAGGCCAGTGGCCTGTGCAGCAACGTCACCACCAAAGCTCTGGAAGAAACCTGCGCCTTTGGAACCGATGGCTGCGTAGGACACGTTTGCGCCCTTCTCAGTCCATTCGGTCGCGGCTTTCACCACCTGCTTGAACATGTTGATGTTCAAGCCGCCACACAGTCCACGGTCGGTGGAAACGACGATAAAACCGACGTTTTTCACCTCACGCTCTTCCAGGTAGGGATGCTTATATTCCAGAGAGCCCTGCGCTACGTGACCAATCACCTTTCGCATATTCTCTGCGTAGGGACGGCTGGCGTGCATGCGATCCTGCGCTTTACGCATTTTCGAAGCAGCCACCATCTCCATGGCAGAAGTGATCTTCTGAGTGTTTTTTACACTCGCGATCTTGGTACGGATCTCTTTAGCGCCGGCCATCTTCTATCTCCCCCTGTTACCAGGTTTGAGTCGCTACGAACTTGTCCAGAGCAGCTTGCAGCTGAGATTCGATGTCGGAGTTGTAGTCTCCGGTCTCGTTGATCAGCTTCAGCAGGTCAGCATGTTCGGCGTTCACGTAGGAGAGCAGAGCCGCTTCGAAGTCACCAATCTTGTTAACTGGTACGGAAGACAGGAAGCCTTTCTCTGCAGAGAAGATGACAACGGCCTGGTCAGCCACGCTCAGAGGCGCGTACTGCTTCTGCTTCATCAGCTCGGTAACACGCTCACCATGCTCCAGCTGGGCACGGGTAGCATCATCCAAGTCAGATGAGAACTGAGCAAAGGCCGCCAGTTCGCGGTACTGTGCCAGTGCGGTACGAATACCACCGGACAGCTTCTTGATGATCTTGGTCTGCGCGGAACCACCTACACGGGATACGGAGATACCGGGGTTTACCGCAGGACGCAGGCCAGCGTTAAACAGGTCGGTTTCCAGGAAGATCTGACCATCGGTAATGGAGATCACGTTGGTAGGTACGAACGCAGATACGTCACCAGCCTGGGTTTCAATGATTGGCAGAGCGGTCAGAGAGCCGGTCTGTCCTTTCACTTCACCGTTGGTGAAACGCTCAACGTAGTTGGCGTTTACGCGGGCTGCACGCTCCAGCAGACGGCTGTGGAGGTAGAATACGTCACCGGGGAAGGCTTCACGGCCTGGGGGACGACGCAGCAGCAGGGAGATCTGACGGTAAGCTACGGCCTGCTTGGACAGGTCATCGTAGATGATCAGAGAATCTTCACCGCGGTCACGGAAGAATTCACCCATGGTACAACCGGAGTAGGGAGCCAGGTACTGCAGAGCAGCCGCTTCAGAAGCGGAGGCAACCACTACGATGGTGTTCTTCAGGGCGTCGTGCTCTTCCAGCTTGCGCACTACGTTGGCGATGGTGGAGGCCTTCTGGCCAATCGCAACGTACACACACTTAATGCCAGATTCACGCTGGTTGATGATGGCGTCAACGGCCATCGCAGTCTTACCAGTCTGACGGTCACCGATGATCAGCTCACGCTGGCCACGACCGATTGGGATCATGGAGTCAACGGACTTATAACCGGTTTGTACAGGCTGAGATACAGACTGACGGTCAATTACACCGGGAGCAATTACTTCAACGGGGCCGTAGCCTTCGGCCTCAATAGGACCTTTACCGTCGATGGGCTCACCCAGGGTGTTTACCACACGGCCCAGCAGACCGCGGCCAACTGGCACTTCAAGAATACGGCCAGTGGACTTAACTTTTACGCCCTCAGCCAGATCGGCGTAAGGACCCATTACTACCGCACCTACGGAGTCACGCTCCAGGTTCAGTGCGATTGCGTAACGGTTGCCAGGAAGCTCAATCATTTCACCCTGCATCACGTCGGCCAGGCCGTGGATGCGGATAATACCGTCGCTTACAGATACGATGGTACCTTCGTTGCGAGCTTCGTTGACAACATTGAACTTCTCAATTCTCTGTTTGATCAGTTCACTGATTTCGGTTGAATTCAGTTGCATGCTTAAATCCCCGTTAGGATTGCAGCGTATCGGCCAAGCGGTTTAATTTACCGCGAACCGAGCCATCAATGACCAAGTCACCAGCGTTGATAACAACACCGGCAATTAGCTGCGGATCAACAGTGCAGTTCAGCTTTACCTTGCGCTCTAGACGTTTCTCCAGAGACTCGGCAATCTTCTGCTTCTGTTCGTCACTAAGTTCTGTTGCGGACACCACATCGGCCTCCACCAGGCTTGCTTGCTCATCGGCCATCTGTTTGAACAGAGTGGCAACCTGAGGCAGCACAGCCAGACGACCATTCTCAGCCATCACCTTCACCAGGTTCTGGCCAAACTCGTCGAGGTTCTCGTCACAGACCTTGATAAAGATCTCCGCGAGTTGATCGACGGCAATGGCGCCATTCAACAGCTCAGCAATCGCATCGTTCTCAGCTACCGCGGCAGCAAAGTCCAATTGGCCTTGCCACTTGTCGATAGCCTGATGCTCCACTGCAAACTCAAAGGCAGCTTTGGCATAGGGGCGTGCAACAGTAGTCAGTTCAGACATATGCCCTCTCCCCTGTTAAAGCTCCGCAGCCAATTTCTCAACGATGTCGCTGTGCGCGTCAACGTCGATGGAACGCTCAATAATCTTCTCAGCACCGGCGACGGCCAGAACAGCAACCTGCTTACGCAGAGCTTCCTTGGCACGGTTACGCTCGGCTTCGATTTCGGCCTGGCCCTGAGCGATGATCTTGGCACGCTCGGCTTCCGCCTCAACTTTAGCTTCGTCGACAATTTGCGATTTACGCTTGTTCGCTTGCTCAATGATCTCACCAGCCTGCACTTTGGCGTCTTTCAGCTGATCGCTGATTTTTGCCTGTGCCAGCTCAAGATCCTTGGAAGCTCGGTCAGCGTTTGACAGGCCATCCGCGATTGCCTTCTGTCGTTCTTCGATGGCAGCCATCAAAGGTGGCCACACATACTTCATGCAGAACCAGACAAAGACAATAAAGGCGATGGTCTGACCGATAAAAGTCGCGTTGAGATTCACAACGGCTCCTCCTCAAAACCCATTCAAAGTCGGCTCCGGGTATCCGGAACTCCAAGACATTGGATTAAAGGGTCGCCTTAAACACCAACAACGAACAGGATGTACAGACCGATACCTACACCGATCATAGGTACCGCATCCAGCAGACCGGCCATGATGAACATCTTGGTTTGCAGGGCAGGGGTCATTTCAGGCTGACGACCAACGCTCTCCAGGAACTTACCACCCAGCAGACCGAAACCAATAGCAGTACCCAGAGCACCCAGGCCAATCAGCAGAGCAACAGCAATAGCAGTCATCGTATTCTCCAGTTTCTCTTAATTTGTTACTTAGTCTTAAAAATTAATGATCTTCATGAGCCATGCTGAGGTACACAATCGTCAGCATCATGAAGATAAACGCCTGCAATGTAATCACCAGGATGTGGAAAATCGCCCACGCCAGCTGCGCAAAGCCGCCGAGCGCGCCGATAGCCACGTTACCGGTGTACATAAGAGCAATAAGAATAAAGATCAGCTCACCTGCATACATGTTACCGAACAGACGAAGGCCCAGAGACACAGGTTTAGAGATCAGTCCTACAATCTCAAGCAGGAAGTTAAAAGGAATCATTAACTTGTTGTTAAACGGCTGGAGCGTCAACTCCTTAACGAACCCGGACACGCCTTTCACCTTGATGCTGTAGAAGATCATCAAGAAGAAGACGCTGCAGCTCATCGCCAGGGTGATGTTCAAGTCAGTGGAAGGAACCACTTTCAGGTAGTGAACACCAGCGGCGCCTGCTGCTGCGGGTAGCCAATCAACCGGAATCAGATCCATCAGGTTCATCAGGAAAACCCAGACGAAGATGGTCAGAGCCAGGGGGGCGATCAGCTTATTCTTGCCGTGGAAGGATTCCTTAACGCTGGTATCGACGAACTCAACCAGCATCTCGACGAAGCACTGGAGCTTGCCGGGAACGCCAGTAGTGGCCTTTTTACCAACGGAACGGAACAACCAAAGGAAGAAAACGCCGAGTCCAACCGAAAACAGCAATGAATCCACGTTCCAAGTCCAAAAACAGTACTCACTCGCATCAGCGCTACAACTGCCAGCGCGATACTGCAAGTTCTGCAAGTGGTGCAGAATATACTCCTGCGGATTTGCAGCCATGATTCATCCCAAATGTTTTCGTTGAAACAACAAAGGTGCCATCCATAACACCATGAGGGCGGAAATGTAGCAGCCAAAAACGGCCCTAGGGTCAGATTTAACTACCGCAAATGCCAGCACAAACAGGGTTACGGTCAGCATCAGCTTAATCGCTTCTCCCCGGTAGAAGGCATTCACCATGCTACCAGTTACCTTTTCCCACAAACGGGAGAAGGTGAGAGTTGCGAAAACGAGGTTGGGGACAACCGCCACACTGCCGCCCATCAGGGCTGACAAGGCCAGCTGTTCTCCCCAAAGTACGAAACAAAGCGTACTGATCAGAGCTACCACTATTGCTTGAGCGGCCACTAACCGCAGTGCGGTCATTCGGCCTTTGCGTCTGGGGTCTCGTTTCAACGCCTTGACTCCGTAATCTTTCAAGAGAGGGTCCGAAAACCCTTAATCTGCCTAAAAGCAAGCGAAAGTATACCTACTTGCCTTGCCGATGCAACCAAGTGGAGGTTGGAAAACTGTGATCCAGAACGGATGGTGAAACCTTGAAAACCCTAGGCTTCTCACATGTTGCCGGGCATATTTGTTATTGATCAACAAGAGCTGGTTATAACCTATCAAAAACCACCCAGATCGCTACCACCACCGGCTAGGTTAATCTGGTTTTTGGATTCAAAAGTACAGAATTAACGGTTTTATAATGCATAAAAAATGACAAATTCTGTGAGTTGAGCGATTTTTTGCTCTCGCCTGCCGTACGAAAAAAATTTAGTTTGTGCAAATGATCACAAGCAGAAAAAAACCTCCCGAGGGAGGTTTTTTATCTTAGGTTGCAATTACGCGACTTATGATCCCGTCCAATTGGTCAAGGTTGTCATAGCTGATCACCAGCTTTCCCTTGCCCTTGCTGCCTTGCTGGATGGCGACCTGAGCGCCGAGGCGGTCGGTTAACTCGTTAATCAACCGGGTCACATCCGGGTCCTCCACCTTAGGCGGTTTGGCCGGTTTGGGCTCAAGCTGCCTGCTCACCAGCTTCTCGGTTTCACGAACCGTCATCCCTTTGGCCACCACGGCTCGTGCCGCCAGTGTCTGGGCGTCCCCCTCCAGGCTGAGCAGGGCCCGGGCATGGCCCATCTCGATGTCCCCATGCTCCAGCAGGATCTTCACCTCGTCGTTGAGGTTGTTCAGCCTGAGCAGGTTGGTCACCGTGGTCCGGGACTTGCCAACGGCTTCCGCCACCTCGGCGTGAGTCATATCAAACTCGTCCGCCAGGCGCTGCAGGGCAATGGCCTCTTCCATGGCGTTGAGGTTTTCACGCTGAATGTTCTCAATCAGGGCGATGGCCACGGCGGCTTCGTCGGCCACCGGCTTGATGATGCAGGGGATGGTATCCAGTCCGGCGATCTGCGAGGCGCGCCAACGGCGCTCACCCGCCAGAATCTCGTACTGGCCACCGTCGATGGGACGCACCACCACAGGCTGCAGCACCCCTTGACGACGAATGGATTCGGCCAGCTCTTCCAGGGCCTCTTCCGACATATCCCGGCGAGGCTGATAGATGCCGCGCTGCAGCAGTTCCAGTCTCAGGTGCACCAGAGCACCATCCTGCTGAGTCTGGGCTACAGGCTCCGGGCGGGGGGCGCTCTGCGCCTGCTGCTCCCGCTTCTCCACCACAGATCGGCTGGTGCCCAACAGGGCATCCAGTCCCTTGCCTAATCCGCGCTTCTTAGCTGACATGCTTTCCCCTTAAACCTCTTCGGTGGCCGGCTCATTGCGCTCGGCACGGCGCAACATCTCTCCGGCCAATGCCAGGTACGCCTTGGCACCGGCACTGCTCTTATCGTAATAGATGGCGGGCGCCCCAAAGCTGGGAGCCTCAGCCAGTCGCACGTTGCGCGGAATCACGGTGCGGTACACCTTCTCGCCAAAGTGCTGTTTCAGCTGATCGGACACATCATTGGCCAGGCGGTTACGCGGATCGTACATGGTCCGCAGAATCCCTTCGATCACCAGATCGGGATTCACCACCGCAGCCAGCTTGGTGATGGTGTCAATGAGGGCGGTCAATCCCTCCAGGGCATAATACTCGCACTGCATGGGCACCAGAACCGAATCGGCGGCCCCCATGGCGTTTACCGTCAGCATGTTCAGTGAAGGCGGACAGTCGATGAAGATGAAATCGTACTGATCCTTTATCGGCTCCAGGGAGTTGCGCAGGCGAACCTCCCGGGCGAAGAACTCCATCAGCTTGATCTCGGCGGCGGTGACATCGGCGTTGGCGGCGATCAGGTCGTACTTGCCACTGGTATCACGGACAATCACCTGTTCGGCAGGGGTCTCCTCCACCAGCAGGTCGTAGGCAGAATACTCCACCTCGTACTTGTCCACGCCGCTGCCCATGGTGGCATTTCCCTGGGGATCGAGATCCACCAGCAGCACCTTGCGACGGGTGGCGGCCAGGGAAGCGGCCAGGTTGACACAGGTGGTGGTCTTACCCACTCCCCCCTTCTGGTTGGCTACCGCAATCACTCTTGCCATCGACTGTTCCCCAAAAATCTACGAATGGTTTCTGACAAATACCAGGTGACGCTGGGCATCCAGTTCAGGCACATGCAGCGCCTGCTGACCCAGAATCTCGAACCCTGACGGTATGGCAGCCAGCTCTTCGGTGTCCAGCTGCCCTTTCAGCGCGTAGAAACGTCCTTGTGGAGCAGGCAGATGATGGCACCACTCCAGCATGTCGGACAGGGAAGCAAAGGCGCGGCTGAGCACACCATCGAAGCCCTGTTCCGGTTGATACTCCTCCACCCGACTCTGCACCGGAGTAACGTTCTCCAGCCCCAGAGTGTGCACCACGGTCCGGATGAAACGGATGCGCTTGCCCAGGCTGTCCAGGAGGACAAAGGATTTGTCCGGATTGCAGATCGCCAGAGGCAAACCAGGTAACCCGGGACCAGTACCTACATCGATGAAACGCTCTCCCTGAAGATGGGGGCCTACCACCACGCTGTCCATGATGTGACGTACCAGCATCTCCTGGGGGTCACGGACCGAGGTGAGGTTATAGGCTTTGTTCCATTTGTTCAGCAGCTCGACCAGTTGCACAAGCTGACCCATCTGCTTATCGCTGAGCTGCAGATCGGTTTGCGCCACCAGTTCGGCCAGCCTTGTGGCTAACACGTGTAGGTACCTTCAGATTTGGAAAATAGAGAATAGGGTATTATGCGGTGATGAGCGGGGCTTGGAAAGCCCCGCGTTTGGCGGTTAGGCGGTTTTTCGCAGCAGACCGTGTTTTTTGAGATAAACCAGCAACAGTGAGATGGCGGCGGGAGTGATGCCGGAGATGCGCGAAGCGGCTCCCAGAGTCTCAGGTTTGTGCTCCTTGAGCTTGGCCACGACCTCGTTGGAGAGGCCGGACACCTGACTGAAATCCATCTCTTCCGGCAGCAAAGTCTGCTCATTGCGCTGGGCCTTGGCGATCTCATCTTTCTGGCGCTCGATGTATCCAGCGTACTTGATCTGAATCTCCACCTGCTCGGCCGCCTTGGGATCCGCCAGGCCCGGCCCGAGATCCGTTACCTGCATCAACTGAGCATAGGTCAGTTCGGGACGACGAATCAGCTCCTCCAGGTTGGCTTCACGGGACAGGGGGGTTTTCAACACCGGGTTGAGCTCGTCCGCCTGGGCACCGGTTTTCTGCACATAGGTGGTGCGCAGACGCTGCTTCTCCAGTTCAATGGCCTCCACCTTGTGGTTGAATGCGGCCCAACGTTCATCGTCCACCAGGCCCAACTCGCGCCCTTCGGGGGTCAGACGCAGATCCGCATTGTCCTCACGCAGCAGCAGACGGTATTCGGCGCGGGAGGTGAACATCCGATAGGGTTCCTTGGTGCCCAGGGTGGAGAGATCGTCCACCAGAACGCCCAGATAAGCTTGATCCCGTTTAGGGGACCAGGCATCACGCTCCTGCACCATCAGGGCCGCGTTGGTGCCAGCCAGCAGCCCCTGGGCGCCCGCTTCTTCGTAGCCCGTGGTGCCGTTGATCTGTCCAGCAAAGAACAGACCGTCGATAAAGCGCGTTTCCAGGCTGGATTTCAGATCCCTGGGATCGAAGAAATCGTACTCGATGGCGTAGCCGGGACGCAGGATCTCCGCCTGTTCGAAGCCATGAATGGAGCGGATCAGTTTCAACTGCACGTCAAAGGGCAGGGAGGTAGAGATGCCATTGGGGTAGATCTCTATGTTGTTCAGTCCTTCAGGCTCAACGAAGATTTGATGGCTGTTTTTGTCCGCAAAACGCATCACCTTGTCTTCGATGGAGGGGCAATAGCGAGGGCCCACCCCCTCGATTACCCCGGCATACATGGGGCTGCGATCCAGATTGGATCGGATGATCTCATGGGTCTGCTCATTGGTGTGAGTGATGAAACAGGAGATCTGACGGGGATGATCCTCCGCCTTACCAATGAAGGAAACGGTTGGGATCGGGGTATCACCCGGTTGCTCCTGCATCACGTCGAAGTTCAGGGTGCGGCTGTCCAGTCGGGCAGGGGTGCCGGTCTTCAGACGATCGACCCGGAAAGGCAGTTCACGCAGACGACGCGCCAGGGCGTTGGATGGCGGATCGCCGGCACGGCCACCCTGGTAGTGGTCCAGGCCGATATGGATCTGGCCGCCCAGGAAGGTACCTACGGTCAGCACCACTGTCCGGGCATCGAAGCGGACACCCGCCTGGGTGATCACCCCAACCACACGGTCCTGTTCCACCACCAGATCATCGACAGCTTGCTGGAATACGGTGAGGTTAGGCTGGGAAAACAGGATGTTCTGAATGGCCTGACGGTACAGGGCACGATCGGTCTGGGCACGGGTCGCCCGGACGGCAGGGCCCTTGGAGGCATTCAGGGTACGAAACTGGATCCCGGCGCGATCGGTAGCGCGAGCCATGGCGCCACCCAGGGCATCGATCTCTTTCACCAGATGACCTTTTCCAATGCCTCCGATGGCGGGGTTGCAGGACATCTGACCCAGGGTATCCAGATTGTGGGTCAGCAGCAGAGTTCTCACTCCCATGCGGGCACTGGCCAACGCGGCCTCGGTGCCTGCGTGACCCCCACCTACAACAATGACGTCATATTGATCCTGAGACTGCATCTGCCTTACTACCCCTTTTAGTCACTCGGCCTGGAAAAAGCGCGACATTCTAGCATTGCCAGAAGCGGAGATAAATGGTCATTTTTTAGTCTTGGCGATCGGGCTGGAGACTAATAGATCATAAAGATCTTTATATAAGATCTTTGTTATTACTCTTTTTAGGGAGGCCGATCTCTGTGGTTAACCCAAAATTACGTTTGATCATCAGGATCTTAAGTGCGATCGATCCCTGTGAATAGATCGCGATCTACTGCCGTATAAGCTGGGATCAGATCGGGGTTTTATACACAGGCAGATCTTGAGCTCGCTAGGGGAGTGGATTAATCCAAGGTTAGATCCCAGTTTGATCCAAAGTTATTCACATAGGCCTGTGAATAGAGATCTTTTCTGTGGGTAACCTTGGATCAGATCTGTATAAGGATCAGGGGTTGAGGATCGGGATCAGCTGATCGATCCACAGCAAAGCCTTGTCTTCAGGGAGTTCCAGGCTCTGCACATCGATCTCGATCTTATTCACAAGCTCGGTGGCCCCGTTTTGCTGAAGCAGTTCTTCCACGGTTTTGGCGGCACCGCAGAAGGTGTCGTAGCTGCTGTCACCAATGCCGCAAATGGCGTATCGAATGCTGGAAAGATCGACACATTCCAGGGATTTTGCCAGGGGCTGGAGGTTGTCTGGCAGCTCTCCGGCGCCATGAGTCGAGGTGACAACCAACCAGTTTGGTGTCTGTTTCAACGTCTCCAGTTCCGGACTCAAGTGGATCTCGGCATCGATACCCTGGGTCTGAAGCTTCTCAGCCAGTTCATCTGCGACGGCCTCGGCGCCACCCATGGTGGTGCCGACTATCAGGGCGAGTTGGGTCATAGGGGTTTCCTTGTTGTCTGTGACGACCATTATACGGACAGTGATGGGAAAGGCAGTGAGGTATTAAATTGATGACCGGGTAAGTAAAGGAAAAAAAAAGGCGCCTGCTGGCGCCTCTTTAGGATTGAATCTGGTCCCCATTACTTACCGATACAGAAGGAGGAGAAGATCCGCCCCAGAAGGTCGTCAGAGCTGAACTCGCCGGTGATCTCCGACAGGGCCTGCTGAGCCAGCCTCAGCTCCTCAGCCAGCAGCTCCCCCGCCTGAAACACCTCCAGTTGTTCGCGGCCCAGTATCAGGTGCTCATCGGCCCTGGCCAGGGCTTCTAGATGGCGTCCCCGGGCCATGAAGCCCCCCTCGCCGGCTCCCTGGTAGCCCATACAGGCCTTCAGGTGCTGACGCAGCGGCTCCATCCCCTCTCCGGTCTTGGCGGAGAGCTTGAACAGGGGGTAGTCCTGTTGCTGCTCGGTGAGCTGATGTTCCCCGGTCAGGTCCAGTTTATTGCGGATGATGGTCAGTCCCATCTCCCTGGGGAGTCTGTCCATGAACTCGGGCCAGATCCTATGAGGATCGGTGTCGCTGGTTTCTGTGCCGTCCACCATCATCAATACCCGATCCGCCTGCTGGATCTCCTCCCAGGCGCGTTCGATGCCGATCCGCTCCACTTCATCACTGGCTTCACGCAGTCCGGCGGTATCGATGATGTGCAGCGGCATGCCATCGATGTGGATGTGTTCGCGCAGTACATCCCGGGTGGTGCCGGCGATGTCGGTGACGATGGCCGATTCCCGGCCGGCCAGGGCGTTGAGCAAACTGGATTTGCCCGCGTTGGGGCGACCGGCGATCACCACCTTCATCCCTTCGCGCATCAGGGCGCCCTGACGGGCACTGGCGCGCACCTCGGCCAGGGCATCCTGCACCTGTTGCAGGTCGGCGGCGATCTTACCGTCGGAGAGAAAATCCACCTCCTCGTCGGGAAAGTCGATGGCCGCTTCGACGTAGATGCGCAGCACGGTGAGCTGTTCCACCAGCCCGGTCACCTTGCCGGAAAACTCTCCCTGCAGACTCTTCAGGGCACTGCGGGCGGCCTGTTCGGAGGAGGCCTCGATGAGATCGGCAATGGCCTCCGCCTGAGCCAGATCCATCTTGTCGTTGAGGAAGGCTCGCTCGGAGAATTCGCCAGGCCGGGCGGAGCGCGCCAGTCCTGTGGCGATGACGGCCCGTTGCAGCATGTCCAGCACCACAGGGCCGCCATGTCCCTGCAGTTCCAGAACGTCTTCTCCGGTGAAGGAGTTGGGGGCCTTAAACAGCAGGGCGATGCCCTGATCCAGTTGTTGGCCCAGCTCATCCTTAAAGGGCAGGTACTCTGCCTGACGAACCTTGGGCACTCTGCCCAGCAGGGCCTTGGCCAGGGCCTCGGCGTTGGGGCCGGAGACGCGGATGATGCCGACGCCGCCACGACCAGTAGCCGTGGCCTGGGCCACTATGGTGTCTGTGGTGATGGTCATTGGGATAGGTTTTAAAGGGTTTTCTGTATTGTACAAAAAAAGGCGGCATCAATGCCGCCTTTTCAGAGTGAGGGTGGGTTACTTCAGGCCCTGAACTTCCAGGGAGCGGTAGATGTACCACTGCTGAGTAATGGCCACCAGGTTACCGACCAGCCAGTACAGAACCAGACCGGAAGGGAACCACAGGAAGAATACGGTGAAGATGACCGGCATGTACTGCATCATCTTCTGCTGCATGGGATCCATACCCGGAGCCGCAGGCTGCATCTTCTGCATCAGGAACATGGACGCACCCATCAGCAGAGGCAGGATGTAGTAGGGGTCTTTCACCGACAGATCGGTGATCCACAGCATGAAGGGTGCCTGACGCAGCTCGACGCTTTCCAGCAGTACCCAGTAGAAGGCGATGAAGATGGGGAATTGCAGCAGCAGAGGCAGACAACCACCCATGGGGTTCACTTTCTCTTTCTGATACAGCTCCATCATGCTCTGGCTCAGACGCTGACGGTCGTCGCCATACTTCTTCTTTAGCTCCTCCAGCTTGGGCTGCAGCTTACGCATCTTCGCCATGGAGGTGTACTGCGCCTTGGTCAGAGGGTACAGGGCGCCACGAACCAGCAGGGTCATGCCGATGATGGCCATACCCCAGTTCACCACAACGGATTGCAGGGCGGTCAGCAGCCAGTGCAGGGGCACGGCGATAAACCACAGCCAGCCGTAATCCACTACCAGGTTCAGAGTCTCTGACAGGGCGGACAGAGCCTGTTGATCCTTGGGACCGATGTACAGCTGACCGTCGAAGGTCGCTGTCTGGCCGGCACCCACGGTGGTCATAGGCTGTTTCACGCCGATGGCGCCTTCGCTGCTGCCATACACCTTGGAGTAGATGTCGTTCTGGCTGTCAGCGGAGGGAACCCAGGCGGTCACGAAGTAGTGCTGCAGCATGGCAACCCAGCCACCAGGGGTGACCTGGCCCAGGTTACGATCCTTCATGTCGTCGAAATCGTACTTGCTGTAGCGAGTCTCGGCAGTGCTGTACGCCGCGCCGCGGTAAGTGGGCATCATCATACTGCTTTCATCGGCAGTGATGCTCTGACGCAGTTCGGTGAACATCTGCATGGAGGCATTGTTCGCGGTCTGGTTGTCCACTTTGTACTCAACCCGGACATCATATTGTCCGCGGGTGAAGATAAAGCGCTTGTCGAAGCGAATGCCGTTGGCGTCCACGAAGGTCATGGGCACCACCAGTTCGCCCTGTTCACCCATGGTGAAGCTGTCGGCGCTGACCTGGTAAACCGGACGCTGGGCGGCAGAATCGGGGCCCTGGGCGCCGATCAGACCACTGCGGGCCACATAGTTGTAACCGTTGTGGCGCTGAAGCAGTTTCAGGGGCTCGATGGAGTCCTGAGTCACAGGGTACTTCAGCAGGGAGGATTCGATGACATCGCCACCCTGGGTGTCGATCACCAGCTTCAGGGTGTCGGTGGTCACGGTGACCAGCTTGCCTGAAGTGGAGATCTGCTCCGGCAGGGGTTCGACACCGGTGCCGGTGGGCACCTCATTGGATACCTGGGTGCTGCTCTGCTGAGCAACAGGCTGAGGTTGCGGGTTCTGATCTGCATTCCACTGTTGCCAGAGCAGGAAGCTGACAAACAGAAGACAGATCAGCAATAAATTACGTTGAGAGTCCATGGCCGGTTTAGCTCTACCTTTATTTCGCTGGAGGTATGGGGTCACGGCCACCCGGGTGCAGGGGGTGGCATTTCAATATTCGTCTTAATGCTAACCAACTTCCCTTCAAACAGCCATGAACAGTAATGGCCTCAATCGCATATTGAGAGCAAGTTGGCTGAAAGCGGCAATTTTGCCCCAGAAGTGGGCTCAGCAGCTTTTGGTAGAGTCGGATGAATCCGATGAGCAACTTTTGCATCGTTTCGAAAGCTTTTTTAGTAGCTTCTCTACCAGCTTGTGGAGAGTGGCATTGTCCAGGTCATCAACGCCCTTTTTGGCAATGGCAACAATGTCCACACCGGGAAGGTTATGCTGATGCAAGCGGAATTCGTCTCTGACTATACGCTTGATACGATTGCGTTGACACGCTTTTTTGACATGCTTTTTGGCCACAGTCAATCCCAACCGAGGATGGTTCAGGTCGTTGACTACAGCTAGAAGGGTCATGTGGGGATGTGCTGCCCGGACAGGGTTAGCAAAGACAGATTTGAATTGAGCGGGAGTCAACAGACGTAACTCCCGCTCAAAGGTATAACGCACCACTGATGCGCTTTGCATAATCTTAGCGATTAAGCAGACAGGCGAGCGCGGCCTTTGGCGCGGCGACGAGCCAGCACCTGACGGCCAGACTTGGTGGCCATGCGAGCACGGAAGCCGTGGTTGCGCTTACGCTTCAGAACGCTCGGTTGAAAAGTACGTTTCATAGCTTCTTACCGTTTAGTTAAGCTTCGACTCCCGCACAAGGCGGTGGAATCGGTTCAAAAAAGAGGCCGAATTCTACAAAAAGTCGACCTACTTAGTCAATCTGGAGATGGGGATTTTTCAATAAATCTCCTCACCCCCATGTCTTGTGGATAAAACTGTGTTCTCACCCCAAGATATAGACAGCACGATCGCGATCGGATCCTGCGGACGCGGAGTATAGTGTTTTTTGCGATCCCTTTCCAGTCCTTGTGGCTCAGGCAATTGAGCAAAGATCTCCGGGATCCTTTTCTGCAGATCTTTGGGTTAAAGATCAAGGATCAAAATTGGGGATAACTTAGGTAAATGGCTGGCGATCACCCTTTAGGAAGGGTAGAATTGTCGCCCTTGGGTGATCTTTTTTTTTCGGAGTAATTACGGTGACTTTGTCTGTTTGGCAGCAATGTGTAGCAACCCTTCAGGAGGAGCTGCCGGCTCAACAGTTCAGCATGTGGATACGTCCGCTTCAGGCTGAATTTGAAGATCAGACACTGACTCTGTATGCCCCCAACCGTTTTGTGCTCGACTGGGTCCGGGACAAATACCTGGATCAGATCAACAGTTATCTCCAGGGGGCCATGGGCGATCAGGCCCCCACCCTGAAATTTGATATCGGCAGTCGCCCCTCGGCCACCAAGGCCAGTGCACCCAAGCCGGTACAACCTGCCTCTCCAGTGCCCGTCCAGGCGGTGGGCAATGTGGAGCCGTCCCAGGTAACCCCCGTAGCCGGTGGCAACCGCAGTAACATCAACCGCACTTACCAGTTCGACAACTTTGTTGAGGGTAAATCCAACCAGCTGGCTCGGGCAGCGGCCACCCAGGTGTCCGACAATCCCGGCGGTGCCTATAACCCTCTCTTCCTTTATGGGGGAACCGGCCTGGGTAAAACCCACCTGCTGCATGCCGTGGGTAACGGCATCCTGAAGAACAACCCCAACGCCAAAGTGATCTACATGCACTCCGAGCGTTTTGTTCAGGATATGGTGCGGGCTTTGCAGAACAACGCCATCGCCGAGTTCAAACGCTACTACCGCAGCGTGGACGCCCTGCTGATCGATGACATCCAGTTCTTTGCCAACAAAGATCGCTCCCAGGAGGAGTTCTTTCACACCTTCAACGCGCTGTTGGAGGGCAACCATCAGATCATCCTGACCTCGGATCGCTATCCCAAGGAGATCGATGGGGTGGAGGACAGGCTGAAATCCCGGTTTGGGTGGGGCCTGACCGTGGCCATTGAGCCGCCGGAGCTGGAAACCCGGGTGGCGATCCTGATGCGTAAGGCTCAGGAGAGCAAGATCCACCTGCCTGACGAGGTGGCCTTCTTCATTGCCAAGCGTCTTCGCTCCAACGTTCGAGAGCTGGAGGGGGCACTGAACAGGGTGATCGCCAACGCCAACTTCACCGGCCGCCCCATCACCATCGACTTCGTCCGTGAAGCCCTGCGTGATCTGCTGGCCTTGCAGGAGAAGCTGGTGACCATCGACAATATTCAGAAGACAGTGGCCGAATATTACAAAATTAAAGTGGCGGACATTCTGTCAAAGCGGCGTTCCCGCTCGGTGGCCCGTCCTCGCCAGGTGGCCATGGCCCTGGCCAAGGAGTTGACCAACCACAGCTTGCCTGAGATTGGTGATGCCTTCGGTGGCCGGGACCACACCACGGTGCTCCACGCCTGTCGCAAGATCGAGCAGTTGCGGGAAGAGAGCCACGACATTAAAGAGGATTACGCCAACCTCATCCGGACACTTTCCTCTTAATCCAGAGAGACAAAGATGAAATTTTCCATTAACCGTGAAGCCCTGTTGAAGCCTCTGCAGCTGGTTTCCGGAGCCGTTGAGCGGCGACACAACCTGCCAATTCTCTCCAATGTGCTGATGGAAGTAAGTGATCACTTACTTAAACTGACCGGCACCGATCTCGAAGTGGAACTGGTGGGTCAGTGCCCCCTGGAAGGCGAGGTGATCCCCGGTCGCACCACGGTGCCCGCCCGCAAGTTTCTCGACATCTGCCGCAGCCTGCCTGACCTGGTAGAGATTCAGATCGAGCAGCAGGACAACCGGCTGATGATCCGCTCTGGCCGCAGTCGTTTCAACCTGACTACACTGCCCGCCGAAGACTACCCCAACATGGGGGACTGGCATGAGGAACAGCAGTTCACCCTGAAGCAGGGGGTGCTCAAGCAGCTGATTGAGGCCACTCAGTTCTCCATGGCCAACCAGGATGTGCGTTACTACCTGAATGGCATGCTGTTCGAGACCGAGGGCAGCGTCCTCAGGACCGTGTCTACCGACGGTCACAGGCTGGCGGTCAGTTATCGAAACATTGATGCCAACCTCCCCGAAAAGCAGGTTATCGTGCCGCGAAAAGGGGTGATTGAGCTGGTTCGCTTGTTTAACGAAGAAGACGCTGACATCACCCTGTGCATCGGTAACGGCAACATTCGTGCGGTGACCGAAGACGCCATATTCACCTCCAAGTTGGTGGATGGCCGTTTTCCCGAATACCGGCGAGTGCTGCCCCAGGGGGGAGACAAGGTGCTGATCGCGGACCGAGAGGTGCTTCGCAGCGCCTTTGCCCGCGCCGCCATCCTCTCCAACGAGAAGTTCCGGGGCGTTCGTCTGAACCTGGACAACAACGAATTGAAGATCACCGCCAACAATCCGGAGCAGGAGGAGGCGGTGGAGATGCTGGATGTCCAGTATCCCCACGGTGAGCTGGAGATTGGCTTTAACGTCAGCTACGTCCTGGATGTGCTCAACGCCCTGAAACGGGAACAGGTAAAGCTGATCATGAGTGACGCAAACTCCAGTGCCCTGTTCGAGAATGTGGAGGACGATGAGGCCCTCTATGTTGTGATGCCGATGCGGTTGTAATGGCCCTCAGTCAGCTCAGGCTAACCCACTTTCGTAATATCGAGTCCGCCGACCTGCAACCCGCCGGCGGTCTCAACCTTATCCACGGCGTCAACGGCAGCGGCAAGACCAGTGTGCTGGAGGCAATCTGGTTTCTGGGGCTGGGGCGCTCGTTTCGCAGCCTTCAGTCCCACAGGGTGATTCAGTATCAGCAGGACGCCTTTACCCTGTTTGCCCGCGTCGGTGATGAACGGCTAGGACTGCAGCGTAACCGTCAGGGCGAGGCAGAGGTCAGAATCAACGGTGAGCGACCGGAGCGAATGGCGGAACTGGCCAAGCTTTTGCCCCTGCAACTGATCACCCCGGAGAGCTTTGCGCTGTTGCTGGATGGCCCAAAGGCCAGACGTGAGTATATCGACTGGGGGGCCTTCCACAGCGATCCACAGTTTCACCTTGTTTGGGCGCGTTGCCGCCGATTGTTGAAGCAACGTAATCAACTGCTGAGGAACCAGGTGGAAGACAGACAGATCGCCATTTGGGATAAGCAGTTAGCTCAATACAGCCAGACCTTGACCGAGATGCGGCGGTCGTGGGTAAATTCGTTAAATGGCGTCTTGGAGGGTATAATAGGAACGTTTTTACCCCAGGTGCCTGTTCGTGTATCGTTCAGCCAGGGATGGGATTCTAAATCCGATATAGAACAAATACTTACTGAGCAACTCCAACGAGATAAACAGTTGGGGTATACGGTGTCCGGTCCCCATAAGGCGGATCTGCGACTCAGGGTCAACAACATTCCGGTACAAGATGTGCTGTCCCGGGGCCAGTTGAAACTGCTGGTCTGTGCTTTAAAGATTGCCCAAGGCGTACTGCTCAGTAAACAGCACAATAAGCAATGCATTTATTTAGTTGATGATTTGGCCTCCGAACTGGACGCTGAAAAGCGTACTCTGTTGCTCAGGCAACTGGAGCAGACCGGCAGCCAGGTCTTTGTGACCGCCATCGATCCCGAGCAGCTGACCATGATAGATTGGCAGCGCAAGTTCCACGTGGAACATGGCAGGGTCACGACAAAGGATAGTTAACCAGAGACAAGCGTATGTCAGAGCAAAGTTACGGATCCTCGAGCATTAAGGTCCTTAAGGGTCTGGACGCCGTTCGTAAGCGTCCGGGTATGTACATTGGTGATACGGATGACGGCACCGGCCTGCACCACATGGTGTTCGAAGTGGTGGACAACTCCATCGACGAAGCGCTTGCAGGGCACTGTAACGACATCATCGTGACCATCCACATGGATGGCTCTGTGTCGGTCCAGGATGATGGCCGGGGCATTCCGGTGGATATTCACCCGGAAGAGGGGGTGTCTGCGGCACAGGTGATCATGACCGTACTGCACGCCGGGGGTAAGTTTGACGACAACTCCTACAAGGTGTCCGGTGGTCTGCACGGTGTGGGTGTGTCCGTAGTTAACGCCCTTTCCGATAAGCTGGAACTGACCGTTCGCCGTCAGGGCAAGGTGCACCAGCAAATCTACCGTCTGGGTGAGCCTGAGGCACCCCTGGACTCCATTGGTGAGACAGACAAGACGGGTACCACTATCCGTTTCTGGCCAAGCCCCGGCACCTTCTCCGATATCGAGTTCCACTATGATATCTTGGCAAAGCGTCTGCGAGAGCTCTCCTTCCTGAACTCCGGTGTGTCCATCAAGCTGATGGATGAACGTGACGATAAGAGTGACCACTTCTGCTACGAAGGGGGCATTCAGGCGTTCGTTGAGTACCTGAACCAGAATAAGACACCCATCCATCCTACGGCGTTCAGCTTCAACAGCGAGCGTGAAGATGGCATCTCTGTCGAAGTGTCCATGCAGTGGAACGATGGGTTCCAGGAGAACATCTACTGCTTCACCAACAACATTCCTCAGCGTGATGGCGGTACTCACCTGGCCGGTTTCCGTGCCGCGCTGACCCGGACCCTGAACTCCTACATGGAGAAAGAGGGGTTCAACAAGAAGAACAAGACCAGCGCCACCGGCGACGACGCTCGTGAAGGTCTGACGGCGGTGATCTCCGTTAAGGTGCCGGATCCCAAGTTCTCTTCTCAGACCAAGGATAAGCTGGTTTCCTCCGAGGTGAAGTCCGCGGTGGAACAGACCATGGGTGAGAAGCTCAGCGAATACCTGATGGAAAACCCCAACGACGCCAAGTCGGTGGTCAATAAGATCATCGATGCCGCTCGTGCTCGTGAAGCCGCCCGTAAGGCCCGCGAAATGACGCGCCGCAAAGGCGCCATGGATCTGGCCGGACTGCCCGGCAAACTGGCGGATTGTCAGGAAAAAGATCCTGCACTCTCTGAAATCTACATTGTGGAGGGTGACTCGGCCGGCGGTTCCGCCAAGCAGGGTCGAAACCGCAAGACCCAGGCGATCCTGCCCCTGAAGGGTAAGATTCTGAACGTTGAGAAGGCTCGCTTTGACAAGATGCTCTCCTCCCAGGAGGTGGCTACCCTGATCACCGCCCTGGGCTGCGGCATCGGTCGCGAGGACTACGACCCTGAGAAGACCCGCTATCACAACATCATCATCATGACCGATGCTGACGTGGACGGTTCACACATTCGTACTCTGTTGCTGACCTTCTTCTACCGTCAGATGCCGGAACTGATCGAGCGTGGCTACGTCTACATCGCTCAGCCACCTCTCTATAAGGTGAAGAAGGGCAAGCAGGAGCGCTACATCAAAGATGAGCCGGCGCTGACGGAATACCTGACCACTCTGGCCCTGGAGAAGTCGTCTTTGCACGTCAATGCCGATGCCCCGGGTATCGCCGATACGGCTCTGGAGTCTCTGGTAAACCAGTACCGTGGTGTTGAAGCGGTGATTGATCGTCAGAGTCGTCGCTTCCCCCGAGAACTGCTGGGTGCCCTGGTCTACGCCGGGGGCGTTGCCGAAGCCCAGCTTCAGTCTGAGTCTGAGATGAAAGCATGGGGTGATGCGGTCGCCGAAGCGATCAACGACAAGAGCAGTGATGGTTCCTACTACCGAGCTGAAGTGGTGTTTGACGCCGAACGCAATGTCCAGCAGCCGCAGCTGGTACTGCGCCAGCACGGCATCGATCACGAGTATCTGCTGACCTACGACTTCCTCCAGTCTCCCGATTACCAGGCCATCGTCGCCCTGGGCAACGAGATTGCCGATCTGGTGGAAGAGGGCGGCTATGTTCGTCGTGGTGAGCGAAACCGCCCCGTGGATTCCTTCGAAGAGGCTTTGACCTGGCTGATGACCGAGTCCAAGCGTGGCCTCTACATTCAGCGCTATAAGGGGCTGGGTGAAATGAACCCTGAGCAACTTTGGGAAACCACCATGGACCCAGAGGCCCGCCGCATGCTGAAGGTGACCATTGAGGATGCCATCGCCTGTGACCAGCTGTTCACCACCCTGATGGGGGATCAGGTTGAGCCGCGTCGCGACTTCATCGAGAAGAACGCATTGCTGGCGAATCTGGACGTGTAATCACACACGACAGAGTATGAAAAGGGGTGCCTTGATGGCACCCTTTTTTATTGCCTTAAAGTGTCGACAGCCATCTTGAAACCTGGCGGCAACCGGCGTCCTGTCGTCCCAGGCGACAAGTCACATAGGTCGACACAGGCGCAGATACCAAGGCTGGCCAGAAGGTGTTCCACGTGGAACATTGGGAGCGACAAGGCGAGAAGAGAATGAAAAAGGGGGCGAATATGCCCCCGGCTCTGGGTCAATGTTCCACGTGGAACATCAATTAAACACCCGGTTTTCCTGCTCCTGGACCCGGATGAAGGTGGTGCGCTTTGACAGCTCCTTCAGTTTGGCGGCGCCCACATAGGTGCAGGTGGAACGCACGCCGCCAAGCACATCCTGAACCGTGGCTTCTACGTCGCCGCGGTATGGCACCATTACCGTCTTACCTTCGGAAGCGCGGTAGTTGGCGACGCCACCGGCGTATTTGCCCATGGCGGTGGCGGAGCTCATTCCGTAGAACGCCCGGTACTGTTTACCGTCCTTTTCGACGGCTTCGCCGCCACTCTGATCATGGCCGGCGAGCATGCCACCAATCATCACGAAGTCGGCACCACCGCCAAAGGCCTTGGAGACGTCGCCGGCGCAGGTGCAACCGCCGTCACTGATGATTTGGCCGCCCAGGCCGTGGGCCGCATCGGCACACTCGATCACAGCGGAGAGCTGAGGGTAGCCGACGCCGGTCTTTACCCGGGTGGTGCACACCGAGCCTGGGCCGATGCCAACCTTGACGATGTCGGCACCGCTGATCAACAGCTCTTCCACCATCTCGCCGGTGACCACATTGCCCGCCACAATCACTTTATCGGGGTAGTGCTGACGCACCTTACGCACGAAGTCCACAAAGCTCTGCTGATAGCCGTTGGCGACGTCGATGCAGATGAACCTCAGGGCAGGGTGCTGACACAGGAGTCGTTGCAGCTTGCCGAAGTCGTTGTCGGACACACCGGTGGACACCATGATGTGCTCGAAGAAATCGCTGTCCTTATCGGCCAGCCATTGCTGCCACTCCTCTTCACTGTAGTGCTTGTGCACCGCACAGAGCATCTTATGGCGGGCCAGGGCTTCGGCCATCTTAAAGGTGCCTACGGTGTCCATGTTGGCGGCGATGACCGGTACGCCGGTCCAGGGCTGCGGAGCGTGCTTAAAGATAAAGGTACGTTCAATATTGACCTGGGAACGGCTGGCCAGAGTAGAGCGCTTGGGGCGGAACAGGACGTCTTTAAAACCCAGTTTGATGTCTGCTTCAATATGCATGATCGATTCCCGAATACTACGAAATTGGGGGACAGGAATCGGTGGGATCTTTTGAGGAGTGCACCGATACACTGACCCATGAAAATGGTCGTACGCACCGGTTTTCGACATTATATGTCGAGTTACGCCAAAGACAACATAAATCGATCGAACACAGAGTTCCTGTTCAGGAACAATTAAAAAAAGGGCGCCATCTGGCGCCCTTTTGTGTTTTAAAACCCCGTCTTATTGCTGCAGCAGGGAGATATCGGCAGCCTGCATGAACAGGCCGCGCAGCTGCTTAAGCATCGCCAGACGGTTGGCCTTCAGGGCCGGGTCTTCGGCGTTGACCATCACCTCTTCGAAGAAGTTGTCGATGGTGTCACGCAGTCCGGCCAGAATCGCCAGAGCATCGCCGTAGTTGCCTTGGGCAAACAGAGGCTCAACCTTGCCCTTGGTATCGCTGATGGCGGCAGCCAGGGCCTTCTCAGCGGCTTCCTGCAGCAGGGCTTCGTCGATGTGGTCGGCGATGGCGGCATCGGATTTGGCCAGGATGTTACCCACTCGCTTGTTGGCGGCGGCCAGAGCCTGGGCTGCTTCCAACTGGCGGAATGCCTGAACCGCCTTCACGCGGCGATCGAACTCCAGGGGACGGCTGGGGCGCAGCGCCAGAACCGCTTGGATGACGTCAACCGGGTAGCCTTCATCCTGGTACCAGGCGCGGAAGCGACCCAGCATGAACTCCAGTACGTCATCGGCCACCTTGTCGTTGGTGAGCTTGTCACCGAACAGCTCCTGAGCCTTGGCGATGAGGTCGGCCAGATCCAGAGGCAGGGCCTTCTCTACGATGATGCGCAGGGCACCGATGGCGGCACGGCGCAGGGCGAAGGGGTCGGCGGCACCTTTAGGGGCCTGACCGATGCCGAAGATGCCCACCAAGGTATCCATCTTGTCGGCCAGGGCCAGGGCCTGAGCCACGCCGGAGGCGGGCAGATCGTCACCACTGTAACGCGGCATATACTGCTCGTTCAGGGCGATGGCCACCTCTTCCGCCTCGCCGTCGTGGCGGGCGTAATGCATGCCCATGATCCCCTGGGTGTCGGTAAACTCGAATACCATGGAGGTCATCAGGTCACACTTGCACAGCAGGCCGGCACGGGCGGCATGCTC
This sequence comes from Ferrimonas futtsuensis DSM 18154, assembly GCF_000422645.1. Taxonomy (GTDB): domain Bacteria; phylum Pseudomonadota; class Gammaproteobacteria; order Enterobacterales; family Shewanellaceae; genus Ferrimonas; species Ferrimonas futtsuensis. The sequence continues at coordinate 30,789 of NZ_AUGL01000025.1, read as the reverse complement.
GGTGTTGGCACCAATCTGGCCAGCGATGTACTCAGACAGGGCCAGGATGCGGTCTGTCTTGTCGCGCAGGGTGCCCAACTGCTTCTGGAACAGCACGCTCTGCAGACGCGGCAGTTGATCCACCAGCTGCTGTTTCTTATCGGTTTCGAAGAAGAACTCGGCGTCTGCCAGACGGGGACGCACCACCTTCTCGTTACCCTCAATCACCTGACGGGGATCTTTGGAGTCCACGTTGGCAACAAACAGGAAACGGGGCATCAGCTTGCCGTCGTTGTCATAGAGGGGGAAGTACTTCTGGTCACCCTTCATGGTGTAAACCAGGGCTTCGGCGGGCACGTTGAGGAACTTCTCTTCGAAGGAGGCCATCATCACCACAGGCCACTCGACCAGTGAGGTAACCTCCTCCAGCAGTTCATCATCCATGTCCGGATTGCCGCCGATCTCGGCCGCGGCGGCGATCAGGTCAGCCTTGATCTTGGCTTTACGCACCTCGTAGTCGGCAATCACCTTACCCTGCTCCTCGAGCAGAGCAGGGTACTGGGCAGCGTCGGCAATGGTCAGGCTTTGCTGGCCCATGAAACGGTGGCCTTTAAGCGTCAGGCCACTTTTCACATCCAGGATTTCGGCGTCCAGGGAGGTGTTACCCAGCAGCAGAGTCAGGGTATGCACAGGGCGGATAAACTGAGTCTCGGAGCTGCCCCAGCGCATCGCCTTGGGGATGGGCAGTTTGGACAGGGCTTCCTTGACCAGTTGTGGCAGCAGGGCGTCGGCGCCCTGGCCCTTAACCTCGGCCTTATGCAGCAGCCACTCACCCTTGTCGGTGACCATACGGTCGGCCTCGGCTACGGTGATGCCGTTGCTGCGGGCCCAGCCCTCGGCGGCCTTGGTGGGGTTGCCATCGGCGTCGAAGGCGGCTTTCACCGCCGGGCCGCGCTTCTCAACCACTTTGTCGGACTGGGACAGGGTCATCTCGGCGATCTTGACCGCCAGGCGGCGAGGGGAGGCAAACCATTCAACCTGACCGTGGGGCAGTTCCGCCTTGGCCAGCAGTTCCACCAGGTTGTCGCGAAACGCTTCACCCAGCTGTCGCAGTGCCTTTGGTGGCAGCTCTTCGGTGCCCAGCTCTACCAGAAATGTTTCAGTAGCCATTGTCTCTTACTGCTCCTTTTGGCACATGGGGAAGCCCAGGGCCTCGCGGGAGGCGTAGTAGGCTTCGGCGACGGACTTGGTCAGGGTGCGGATCCGCAGGATGTAGCGCTGACGTTCGGTCACGGAGATCGCCTTGCGGGCGTCCAGCAGGTTGAACGCATGACCCGCCTTGAGGATACGCTCATAGGCGGCGAGTGGCAGAGGCGCGTCCAGCTCCAGCAGGTGCTTGGCTTCCTTCTCACACTGGTCGAAGAAGGTGAACAGGAAGTCCACATCGGCGTGTTCGAAGTTGTAGGTGGATTGTTCCACCTCGTTCTGATGGAACACGTCGCCGTAGGTGGTCTTGCCCAGGGGGCCGTCGGACCACACCAGGTCATAGACGTTGTCCACGCCCTGCAGATACATGGCCAGACGTTCCAGGCCGTAGGTGATCTCGCCGGTCACCGGGCGACAGTCCAGGCCGCCTACCTGCTGGAAGTAGGTGAACTGGGTGATCTCCATGCCGTTGAGCCACACTTCCCAGCCCAGGCCCCAGGCGCCCAGGGTGGGGTTTTCCCAGTTGTCTTCGACGAAACGGATGTCGTGAACCTCGGTGTCCAGACCGAGCTCGCGCAGGGACTCCAGGTACAGCTCCTGAATCTCAGCCGGAGAGGGCTTGATGATCACCTGGAACTGGTAGAAGTGCTGCAGCCGGTTAGGGTTCTCACCGTAACGACCGTCGGTAGGACGGCGGGAAGGCTGCACATAGGCGGTGGCGATCGGCTCGGGGCCGATGGCACGCAGGCAGGTCATGGGGTGGGAAGTACCCGCACCCACTTCGATGTCCAGCGGCTGCACTATGGTGCAACCCTGGCGAGCCCAGAAGTCCTGCAACTGCAGGATCAGACCCTGGAAGGTCTTGACGTCAAACTTTTGCATGGGGTATCACCTGGATACGTCTAAATGGCGTGAAACTTGCGCGAAATGGGCAATAGTATACCTTCCTAGAGGCCGGGTATGTAGGCTAATTTTTGTCGTCTTGAGTAAGGAATAGGGAATCGATGGATAAGCAACGTTGCTCCTGGTGTGGAGAGGACCCCCAATATGTCGAGTATCACGATACTCAGTGGGGCAGACCGGTTACCGATGGCCGAGAACTCTTTGCCAAGTTGTGTCTGGATGGGCAGCAGGCGGGACTCTCTTGGCTGATCATCCTGCGTAAAACCGCGCGTTACTACGAAGTGTTTGAGCAGTTCGAGCCGGCACGCATCGCCCTGTTCGATGAGGAGCGGGTCGAACAGCTGCTGCTGGATCCGGGCATTGTCCGCAACCGGCTCAAGGTGAACTCCATCATCAAGAACGCCCGGGCTTACCTGAAACTGCAGGAGCAGGGGGTCGATTTCTCTGAGTTTCTGTGGTCCTTCACCGGACACAAGACCCTGGTGAACGCCCTCGAGCCGGGTCAGCCATACCCGACCTCCAGTCCGGAATCGGACGCCATGAGCAAGGCTCTCAAGAAAGCGGGCTTCAACTTCGTGGGAACCACCATCTGCTACGCCTTCATGCAGGCGGTGGGGATGGTGAACGACCATCTGGTGACCTGCCCATCCTATGAGGAGTGCCTGACGCAGGCGAGATAGCCAAAAAGAGAGGGCTCAGATGAGCCCTCTGGTCTTAGTGTGAGCCTCTACCTTTCAAAGTAGAAGGGGGACCTTTCCCGCTTGCGGCCATTGAGCTCATTCATTGACACCGCATCATAGAGCCGGCCACCTACCATGGTGTGGGTCACCCTGTCGCTGTGGCGGATGTCCTGCAGTGGGTTGCCGTCGATAACGATCAGGTCCGCCAGCTTGCCGGGCTCGATGCTGCCCAACTGATGGTCCATGCCGAAGTGCATCGCCGGGTTGATGGTGGCGGTCTTCAGGGCCTCCAGGTTGCTCATCCCTCCCTGGGCGAACATCCAGATCTCCCAGTGGGCCCCGAGGCTTTCGCGCTGGCCGTGGGCACCGATGTTGGCATGAACACCCAGCTGGCCAAGTTCATTGGCAACCCGGGCCACATTGAAGTGGTTGTAATGCTCATCCGGTGCCGTGGTGCGGCGCATGGCCCTGGGCCTGAGAATCTCCTGGGGCACATACTTGGACAGGCGAGGGTGCTTCCATACTTCGGTCTTGTCGTACCAATAGTGTTCGCCCCAGATGCCGCCGTAAGCCACTACCAGGGTGGGGGTGTAACCGACTTCGGTCTGGCTCCAGAACTGCTTGATATCGTCATAGACCGCTGCCACGGGGATGGCGTGCTCCACCCCTGTGTGACCGTCGGCAATCATCGACAGGTTGTGCTGCAGCAGACTGCCCCCTTCGGGGACCACCATCATCTCCAACTCGCGGGCCGCGGCAATGATCTGCTGTCTCTGGTTGCGCCTGGGTTGGTTGTAACTCTTTACCGAGAAGGCGCCCACTTTTTTCAGACGTTCCAGGTGAAATTTGGCGTCATCCAGGCTGTCCACATGAGAGGTGTAGCCCGGGATATTGGCACCATAGAGTATGGTGCCGGTGGAGAAGAGGCGGGGCCCGGTCACTTCGCCGGCCTTCTGCAGCTCACTGGCGGAGAACACCTCGGTGGTGTCGTTGGAGGGGTCGTGGATACTGGTGACTCCCAGAGCCAGGCTGGCGTAGTTGATGCGGTTCTGTCTGGGGATGATCTCGTTGCTGCCCTGACCACCATGGGCATGGGCATCGAACAGCCCGGGCATCAGGGTTTTGCCCCGGATGTCGATCACCTGGGCATCCTCAGGGACCGGAACGTCACTGCGTTGGCCTACGGCGATGATGGTGTTGTCTTTCACCACCACCACGCCATCTTCAATGACCTTATCTCCCTCCATGGTGACAACCCGGCCGCCGGAAAAGACGATGGTTCCACGTGGAACATAGGTGTCCGAGCGAAAGCCGATCTCGGTCATCTGAGCCTGGGTGTCACCCTCGAAGCCCAGAGTAAACAGCTCGGAGATGCCCACCTGGTAAAGCTCCGGCCCCAGGGACCAGTAGAGAGACTGACTGTCGCCGCTCCAGTTGATGTTCTCACCGGCTCGCTGGGACAGCTGCTTTACCGGCAGTCCGCCCCCGTCCGGGCCGATGTGCAGGGTTTCACCATGCTGGCCGAAAGGGGTGACAAAGACGTTGAATCGCTCGGCAAAGGCAAGGCGATCACCATTGGGGGAGACGTGGAACTCGGTGGCGTGGTCGGAAGTAAAGTGCACCCGCTTGTCGAACCCCTGGAGGTTGATGGAGACCAGGGCGGGTTTGCCCTCTGCCAGATCGGTGAGGAACAGCCGGTCTGAACTGGCTCCGAAGTGAGGCATGCTGCCGCTGTCGCTGACCAGGCGGGGGACGCCGCCCTTGGCCGGGATGGCGTAGACGCCGGGGTCTCTGTCCCAGGTGGGGGAGGTGATGTAACCGCCGGTTGCCTTACGGAATACCACGCTGTTGCCATCCGGGCTGAAGGCGGGTTCCACGTACTTGCCCGGTTCCTCGGTCAGGGTGGTGATCTTGCCACGGCGCAGATTCATCACCTTGATGGCGCCCTGTTTGTCATCCTCCCAGGTGACGAATACCAGGGATTTGCCATCGCGGGAGAAACGGGGGAACAGCTCGAAGGCGTCCTTTTCCCGGGTCAGCCGCTTGGGCTTGCCGTCGGGCAGGCTGCGCTGCCACAGCTTGCCCAGGGCCTCAAACACCACCCGCTTGCCGTCTGGAGACACCTGAACCTGACGCAGCATCTTCACCTGGAACTGATCTGGGTCCAGTGTCTGGGCAAACCGTACCGCCGGTTGCACCTGCTTTTGGGTGCTGACGTGGAAGGGAATCACCTGGCTGTCGCCATTGTCGAGATCCAGCCTGTGGATCTTGCCACCGGCCCAGAACACCAGGGCATCGCTGTCCGGGGTCCACGCCAGGGTGGGATAGACGCCATGGATGGCCCAGGTTTCTTGCATATCCCTGTCCAGATTACCGTAAACCTTGCGCTTCTCTCCGGAAGCCAGGTCATAGAGATAGAGGCTGGACTGGAAACCATCCCGGCTGATGTAAGCCAGGGTCTTGCCATCCGGACTCGGGGTGGGGCGGATGGCGCCGCCGGTGCTGCTGAGCAGCACTTCAATTTCGCCGCTTTCCCGGTCGTAGCGCTTGATCTTGTAGATCCCCTGGACCGAGTCCTTGGAGTAGTGGAAGGTCTTGCCCGGGGTGGCGTCCTGAGAGAAGTAGATGTAGCGGCCATCGGGAGAGAAGGCGGGTTCACCCAGGTCTTTCTGGTCGTTGGGGCGCTCGGTCAGTTGTATGCCGCTGCCACCCTGGATGTGATACATCCACACCTCGCCGGCCCCCAGGCTGCGGGCGGCGGTGTAGTGTTTTCGGCCCACCAGATACTGCCCATCGGGGCTCCAGGCCGGGCTGTTGAGCAGCCTGAAGGACTCTTCGGAGACCGGACGAGGGTCGCTGCCATCCGCCTTCATGATCCACAGGTTGTCACCGCCATCCTGGTCTGAGGTGAAGGCGATGTAGTTGCCGTCCGGACTGAACCTGGGCTGCATGTGCCAGGCAATGCCCTTGATCAGCGGGGTGGCTTCTCCTCCGGTTATCGGCATGGCATAGATGTCCCCAAGCAGGTCGAACACCAGGGTCTTACCGTCCGGACTGATGTCCAGGTTCATCCAGGTGCCCTGGGTGACATCGATGTTGATCTTCTGCAGAGGCCCCTGGGGCTGATTGACGTCCCAGCCGGGGGATTCGTTGGCCTGGACCGGTCCGGTGCAGGCCAGGCCGACCGCCAGCAGGGCGGCATAGAGGGGGGTGAGAGCTGACATAGGGTTCCCTGTCTTTGTCTTTATTCGCTGGAGACCGAGTCTACTGAATGGCCGGGGTGGTGAATACTTCCCAGTCGTTGACGCTTTAGGGGGATCCTCTGGGGGGGCATTCAACGGCCATTGATGGTGCTCAGAATCGGCGCAGGGTCGGAGGATTCGCCGAGCAGGCACAAAAAAAGCCGTGATAAACGGCTTTTTTGCAATGGAGTGTGTCCTTAGGAGCGCAGGGACTAACCGCCCTTGCGAATCAGGTACTGATAGGGGGCCTGGTCGGTCTGGCTGGCCACCAGGGTGTGGTCCATAAAACGACAGAAGCTGGGGATGTCCCTGGTGGTGGAGGGGTCATCGGCGGTGATCAGCAGGGTCTCACCCTGAGCCATAGTCCGCACCGCCTTACGCACCATCATAACCGGTTCAGGGCAGCGCAGCCCGATGGCATCCAGAGTGTGTTTGGCGTCGGTGAAGGTGTCGGACATGGGGTCTACCAGATTCAATAAACAGGGCGGTAATGATACGCCGCTGGCGTGATGACGCAAGAGATGGCGGCCGGCTGAACATAATTTGTGCAGAGGGATCACAAAAAAAGGGGAAGCACAGGCTTCCCCTTGGGTCTGAGTTGGCGGTTATGCCCGCTCGAAGACGGTGGCGATCCCCTGACCCAGGCCAATGCACATGGTGGCCAGGCCTAACTGGACGTCGCGATGTTCCATCAGGTTGATCAGGGTGGTGGAGATGCGCGCACCGGAGCAGCCCAGAGGGTGCCCCAGGGCGATGGCGCCACCGTTGAGGTTGACCATGTCATCCATCTTATCCAGCAGCCCCAGGTCCTTGGCACAGGGCAGGGACTGGGCGGCAAAGGCTTCATTGAGCTCAACCTGCTGAATGTCCGCCATGGTTAGGCCACTGCGTTTCAGCGCCTTCTGAGTGGCGGGCACCGGGCCGTAGCCCATGATGGAGGGATCACAGCCGGCGATGGCCATGGCACGGATGCGGGCACGGATTGGCAGACCCAGGGCCTTGGCCCTCTCTTCACTCATCAGCAGCATGGCGGAGGCGCCATCGGACAGGGCGGAGGAGGTGCCGGCGGTGACGGTACCGTTGACCGGGTCAAACACCGGGCGCAGGGCGGACAGGCTTTCGGCGGTGGTTTCCGGACGAATCACCTCATCCTGAGTCACCTGAATCAAAGTGCCGTCGCCATCGTGCCCCTCGATGGGGACGATCTCATTGGCAAAACGTCCTTCAAGGGTGGCCTGATGGGCCAGCTGATGGGAGCGTGCACCAAACTCATCCTGAGCCTGGCGGCTGATGCCGTGCATCTTACCCAGCATCTCCGCAGTCAAACCCATCATGCCCGCGGCCTTGGCCACGTTGTTGGCCAGGCCGGGGTGGAAGTCGACACCGTGGTTCATGGGAACATGGCCCATGTGCTCGACACCGCCAACGATAAAGACGTCGCCCTGGTCCAACATGATGGCCCGGGCTGCATCGTGAATCGCCTGCATGGAGGAGCCGCACAGCCGGTTGACGGTGACGGCGCCCACGCTCTTGGGCAGGCCAGCCAGCAGGGCGGCGTTACGGCCGATGTTGAACCCCTGCTCCAGGGTCTGCTGCACACAGCCCCAGATCACATCCTCAATCTCGTTGGGATCCACCTTGGGGTTGCGCTTGAGCAGCTGCTTCATCAGTTCCGCTGACAGGGTCTCAGCACGAACGTTGCGGAACACCCCACCCTTGGATCGTCCCATGGGGGTGCGGATGCAATCGACGACTACCGCATGTTTCATTGCCAATCTCCTTATTTAGCGGGGTAGAAACGGTCGCCGGCGGCGGCCATTTCGCGCAGTTTGTCGGTAACCTGGTACATCTCGCCCAGGTGAGCAAAGCGGTCAGCCATGGCCACGAACTTGTCCAGTCCCAGGGTGTCCAGGTAGCGGAATACGCCGCCGTGGAAGGGCGGGAAACCGATGCCGTAGACCAGGGCCATGTCCGCTTCTGCCGGGGTGGCCACGATGCCCTCCTCGAGGCAGCGCACGGTTTCATTGATCATTGGGATCATGGTGCGGGCGATGATCTCTTCGGCCTCGAACGCCTTGGTGTCGCCATAGGCCTCCTTGAGGGCGGCAAGGGTGAATTCGTCCACGCTCTTCTTCGGCTTGCCCTTGCGATCCGGGGCGTACTGATAGAAGCCCTTGCCGTTCTTCTGACCGAAGCGCTCCGCCTCGAACATGATGTCTACGGCGTCACGGAAGGTCTTGCTCATGCGGGTGGGGAATCCTTCGGCCATCACCGCCACCGCATGGTGGGCGGTATCGATACCGACCACGTCCAGCAGGTAGGCGGGACCCATGGGCCAGCCAAACTGCTTGCTCATCACCTTGTCCACCTGCTGGAAGTCGGCGCCGTCGCGCAGCAGCAGGTTGAAGCCAAAGAAGTAGGGGAACAGCACCCGGTTAACGAAGAATCCGGGGCAGTCGTTGACGACGATGGGGGTCTTGCCCATCTTGGCGGCGTAGGCCACCACGGTAGACACCGTCTCTTCACTGCTGTGCTCGCCACGGATGATCTCCACCAGGGGCATGCGATGCACCGGGTTGAAGAAGTGCATGCCGCAGAAGTTCTCAGGGCGCTTCAGGTTCTTGGCCAGGGCATTGATGGAGATGGTGGAGGTGTTGGAGGTCAGCACTGCATCATCACGCAGAATCTCCTCCGCTTCCGCCAGCACGATTCCCTTCACCTTGGGGTTCTCTACCACCGCTTCCACCACCACGTCGGCGTGCTTGATGGCGGAGTAGTCCAGGCTGGGGACGATGCTGTTGAGAACACCGGCCATCTGGGCGGGCTTCATGCGGCCACGCTCCACCTGTTTGGCCAGCAGCTTGGCGGCTTCGTTGAGCCCCAGTTCCAGGGCGGGCTGGGCGATGTCCTTCATCACCGCAGGCACGCCTTTGCGGGCCGACTGGTAAGCGATGCCGCCACCCATGATGCCTGCGCCCAAAACGGCGGCACTGTTGACCGGACGCGCCTGTTTGCCCGCTCTCTTGGCTTTGCCTTTGACATATTGGTCGTTGAGAAAGATGCCCACCAGGGCCTGGGCGACGTCGCTCTTGGCCAGCTTGATGAAGGCGGCTGCTTCCCCCTGCAGGGCTTCGGCGCGGCCGCAACCGGCCACCTGCTCCAGTAGTTTTACCGCGGCATGGGGGGCCGGGTAGTGCGGACCCGCCTTCATGGCCACCATCCCTTTGGCGGTGGTGAAGGACATGGTGGCTTCAATTTTGGACAGACTCAGCGGCGACAGCTTGCGCTGGCGGCGTGCCTGCCAGTCAATATCGCCATTGATGGATTGCTGCACCATCTTAACGGCGGATTCCATCAGTTTTTCGGGTGTGGTGACCGCATCCAGCGCCCCCACCTTCAGGGCCGCGTCGGCGCGGTTTTCCTGACCCGTGGTGATCCACTCCATGGCGTTATCGGCACCAATGATGCGGGGAAGGCGTACGGTGCCGCCAAAGCCCGGGATGATCCCCAGTTTGGTCTCCGGCAGCCCGATGCGGGCACTGCTGTCACCCACCCTCAGGTCACAGGCCAGAATCGCTTCACAGCCGCCGCCCAGGGCGAAGCCGCGGATCGCCGCCACTGTGGGTACGGGAAGGTCTTCCAGCTTGTTGAAGATGGCGTTGGCTTCCACCAGCCAGTTGCCGAGCACCTCTTCCGGCTCGGCAAACAGGCCGAGGAATTCGGTGATGTCGGCGCCAACGATAAAGACATCCTTGCCGCTGCTGACCACCAGCCCCTTAAGGCCAGATTCCTGCTGAAGTGCGGTGAGGGCCTGATCGAAATCGTTCAGTGTGGTTCGGTCGAACTTATTCACTGAACCCTCAGCGTCAAAACAGAGGTTGGCGATACCGGGCTCCAGCCAGCTGACCTTAATGGTGCTGCTTTGATAAATCATGCTTGGTTTCCTTTTTACCGCGGGGGGTCACGTCCGAATTGGTGACCGATTACTCAAAGTGTGTCCTGCGTCACAGTAAATTGCAACACCTATTTAAAACGCTTGTTTGATATCCGTGGCGGCTCAGTTCCTGAGCTGCCTTTGGGACTGTGTTACACTGCCGCCACAGATCACTATCACGACAACAGAGAGAGTCATGGACCGTTTCGCTCCCCTCTATCAGGACCATCTGGCCACCCTGACCCGACGTGCAGAAACCCTGCTGAACAGGCATGGGCTGCAAGGGCTGGTGATTCACGCCGGTGTGCCTCAGAGAATCTTCCTGGATGACATGGATTACCCGTTCAAGGTGAACCCCCATTTCAAACACTGGGTACCGGTAACTGACAACCCTCACTGTGTGTTGCTGATCCGTCCATCCCAGAAGCCGGCTCTGCTGTTCTACCGCCCGGTGGACTTCTGGCACAAGGTGCCGCCGTTGCCTCAGGGGTTCTGGACCGAGGCGGTCGATATCAAAGTGATAGAGAAGCCGGAGCAGGCGCGAGCCTTGCTGCCGGATGACCTGTCTGCTTATGCCTTTATCGGAGAGGCGACGGAGCTGGCGGGGCAGTGGGGCATGGAGCAGGTGAATCCTCAGCCGGTGATGGACTATCTGCATTATCACCGTGCGTACAAGACCGACTATGAGCTGGCCTGCATGCGCATCGCCAGTGAGATTGCCGTCTGCGGCCATGAGGCTGCGCGTGATGCCTTCTTCGGTCAGAAGAGTGAGTTCGACATTCAGTTGGCTTACCTGAGTGCCACCGCCCAGGGGGAGAACGAGGTGCCTTACGGCAACATCGTTGCCCTCAATGAGAACAGTGCCATCTTGCACTACACCGCTCTGGAGCGGGTGGCGCCGAAGCGGATGCGCAGCTTCCTGCTGGATGCCGGTGCCAGCTTCCATGGTTATGCGTCCGACATTACCCGGACCTACGCCTTCGACCCGGATAGCCGTTTTGCGGAGCTGGTGGCGGCCATGAATGAGCAGCAACTGGCCATTATCGACACCATCAAACCGGGCATGGCCTACACCGAGCTGCACCTGGATATGCACCAACGAGTGGCCCAGCTGCTGAGCCGCTTCGAGCTGGCCTCGGGGTCCACCGAAGCCCTGATCGCCGAAGGGGTGACCGCCGCGTTTTTCCCTCATGGCCTGGGTCACCAGATCGGCCTGCAGGTGCACGATGTGGGCGGTTTCATGCAGGATGAGCTGGGAACCCATCTGGCGGCTCCCGGCGCCCATCCTGCCCTGCGCTGCACTCGCACATTGGAACCGGGTATGGTGCTGACCATTGAGCCTGGCCTCTATGTCATCGATACCTTGCTGGCGGGCCTCAGCGCCAGCGCCAAGGGGATGCTCAACACCTCGATGATCGACGAGCTTCGTCCTTACGGAGGCATCCGCATCGAGGATGATGTGGTGGTCCATGGCGACCGAATTGAAAACCTGACCCGGGATCTTGGGCTGGCCTGATGAGCGCCGGATTCCAGGTGCCCGCCCGCTTTTATGAGGTGGAGGAGGTGATTAAGCGCAGTCGCTTTATCACCTGGGTGGCCCATGTCTCCGAGGGCAGACAGGCCCGTGAGCTGCAACAAAGGGCCAGGGAGTTGCACCCGGAGGCCAGCCATCATTGCCTGGCTTTCAATGCCGGTCCTCCCGGGGATACCCGAGATATTGGTGCCAGTGACGATGGGGAGCCGGCGGGAAGCGCCGGTCGGCCCATGCTCAATGTGGTGCTGGGGGCCGAGGTGGGTCAGCTGGCGGTGGTGGTGATTCGCTACTATGGTGGCACCAAACTGGGGGTTGGCGGGTTAGTACGTGCTTACTCCGGTGGGGTGAAACTGGCCCTGGACACATTGCCCACCTGTGCCTACGTGCCCATGGTACAGGGCAGGATTCGGGTGGATTACGCCGATCAGCCCACCCTGGAACATTGGCTGGGTCACTTTGATGGCAAAATTATTTCCCAAGATTTTGAACAACAAGTAACTTATAGCCTGGCGTTGCCCGAGGAACAGAGGCAGCGCTTCGCTTTACAACTGGCCCAGAGTAGTCAGGGCCGACTGCAGGTTGAGTGGGACTGACCCCGGACAAGAACAGCTGACACACAGATGCAATATCGATCGATAGTTCGAATCATCGGCCTGTTGGTGATGCTTTTTAGCCTCACCATGGTGCCACCGGCCCTGGTTGCCGTGATCTACAAGGATGGAGAGGGCGCCACCTTCATGCAGGCGCTGGTGATCAGTCTGGTGATAGGGCTGATCGCCTGGTACCCGAACCGCAATATCAGGGAGGAGCTCAAGGCCCGTGAAGGGTTCTTGATCGTGGTTCTGTTCTGGACGGTGCTGGGGTCCATTGCGGCCATCCCCTTCCTGCTCTCCTCGGAGCCGGATCTGACCGTCACCAATGCCTTCTTCGAAGCCTTTTCTGTCTTGACCACCACCGGGGCGACGGTGATCACCGGCCTGGAGCATCTGCCCAAGGCGATTCTGTTTTATCGTCACCTGCTGCAGTGGCTGGGTGGCATGGGGATCATTGTACTGGCGGTGGCGGTGCTGCCGATGCTGGGCATTGGTGGCATGCAGCTCTATCGCTGTGAAACCCCGGGTCCGGTGAAGGACAATAAGATGACCCCCCGCATCGCCGAAACCGCCAAGGCGCTGTGGTACATCTACCTGGCGCTGACGCTAGCCTGTGCCGGAGCCTACTGGTTGGCGGGCATGAGCGCATTTGATGCCCTGGGGCACAGTTTCTCTACCGTCTCCATCGGTGGCTTCTCCAGCTACGATGACTCCATTGGGGCCTTCGACAGCCAGTTGGTCAATACCATCTGTGTGGTGTTTCTGCTGATCGCCGGGGTGAACTTCAGCCTTCATTTCGGTGCCTTCAGCCGCCGGGGCATCAACCTGAAGAACTACTGGCGTGACGCTGAGGTCCGGGTGTTCCTGTTGTTCCAGCTGATCCTGACCCTGCTCTGTTTTTTGGTGTTGCTGGACAGCGGCATCTACGACTCACCGGAGTCGACGCTGGACTATGCCCTGTTCCAGGCGGTCTCCATCTCCACCACCGCAGGCTTTGGTACCCACAGCTTCTCCGAATGGCCGCTGTTCCTGCCGGTTCTGCTGATACTGTCGAGCTTTGTGGGGGGCTGCGCCGGCTCTACCGGCGGCGGCATGAAGGTGGTGCGTTTTATTCTGCTGCTGTTGCAGGGGGGGCGTGAGCTCAAGCGCCTGGTTCACCCCAGGGCGATGTTCTCCATTCGTTTGAATAACAAGGCGGTACCAGACCGGGTTATCGATGCGGTGTGGGGCTTCTTCGCCGCCTACGCCCTGGTGTTTGCCATCTGCCTGGTGGCACTGCTGGCCACAGGACTGGATGACATTACCGCGTTCAGTGCCACGGCGGCCTGCCTGAATAACCTGGGGCCGGGTCTGGGGACGGTGGCATCCCACTACGGTGACATCGGCGACGTGGCTAAGTGGATCCTGGTGTTGGCCATGCTGTTTGGCCGACTGGAGATCTTTACCCTGCTGGTGCTGTTCACCCCGGCATTCTGGAAGAGCTAAGGAGAGGCTGTGAGGCGGATTTTGATTCTCTATTCCACCGTGGACGGGCAGACTCGCAAGATAGCCCAGCGGATGCAATCACGGCTGCAGGCCACGGAAAATCAGGTGCAGCTGGCGGAGATAGACCAGCCGCCAAAAGAGATGAGTGGCTTCGATACCCTGGTGATTGGCGCCAGTATCCGCTACGGCAAATACCGACCCGCAGTCATCGACTTTGTGAAAGCCAATCAGGGGCTGCTGGAGCACAAGCGCAGTGCGTTCTTCTCCGTCAATCTGGTGGCACGCAAGCCGGAGAAGAACAACGCCGACACCAACCCCTATGTGGCCAAGTTTCTGAAGATGGTGCCCTGGCAGCCCCAACTGCTGGATGTGTTTGCGGGTTCGCTGAATTACCCGGCTCTGGGGTTCTGGGACCGCAACATCATCCGCTTTATCATGTGGATCACCAAGGGACCAACGGAACCGTCGACGGTGCAGGAGTTTACCGACTGGGGCAGAGTAGAGGCGTTCGCCGATCGGGTTGCTGGCGAATAGGAGAGGAGCAATCCGCTCCGGTAACCACAGGATGGGCTACGGGAGGGATTACTGTTCGGCGCCGCAGTACAGGTCGTACAGCAGATTGATGATTGCCTCGACCTCTTTGCTGTCCAGGCTGTACCAAACCAGCTGTGCCTCTTTTCGGGTCTTCACCAGACCTTCATTTCGTAACACGGCCAGGTGCTGAGACAGGGCTGATTGGCTCAGGGGTACCTGCTCATTCAATTCACCCACGGTCAATTCCTGCTTGCCTATCAGGCAGAGCAGCATCAGTCGATGTGGGTTGGCGATGGTCTTCAATAACTTCGACGCTTCCTGAGCGTTCGTTGTCATATTCTCCAGGTCAATTGTCAGTGCCATAATCTACCTCGGCTTTAGGAGAGACTAATATTAATCCGAACGCGGCGTTTTGTTAAGCAGTGCCAGATCCCGATTCGACCAATTCTTACAAATTTTCCTTAAAAAAGTGTGATCTTTCTCCATAGATGAGAAGGTGGGCAGACCTATATCATCCATTAGTCGAGATTTGCGCATAGAGGCGGAGGCCAAGTGAAGCGTTTTTTAATTTTGTATATGAGCCGTGGTGGACATACTGCACGGGTGGCCAGAGTGATCATGGAGACCATCCGAGAACAGGGGCACCAATGCGACATGATGGATATTGTCGAAGCGACCCACGAACCGGTGGCCTGGGACAGCTATGATGCCGTGGTCCTGGGGGCGCCGGTTCTTTACGGCAACTACGATAAGCGCTTTATGCAGTTTGTGGCCGATCACCAGGAGCTGATTCAGGCGAAACCCAACAGCTTCTACAACCTCTCCGTGGTGGCCCGCACACCGGAGAAGGCCACGGTGGAGGGTAACCGCTATATGCAGAAGTTCCTGGAGTTGTCTCCCTGGAAACCTCAGCACCTTAAAGTCATCGCCGGCAAGGTGGACTACCCTGCCTGGGGCACACTGGACACCCTGATGATTCAGATGATCATGAAGATGACCGATGGCCCTACGGACAAGAGTTCGGTGATCGACTACACCGATTGGGAGGATGTGAAGGCTTATGGCCGCCACCTGATCACCCTGGCGGAATAACTACAGGGGCTTGGGCCCCTAGTAGCGCCAGAAGGAGGGCAGGAACAGCACGGCCACAGTGATGATCTCCAGCCTTCCTAGCAACATTCCCAGGCTGAGTGCCCACTTGGCCGAATCCGGCAGGCTGGCGAAGTTGCCAGCCGGGCCGATCACTTCGCCCAGTCCAGGCCCCACATTGGTGACCGCGGTAATGGACCCGGTCAGGCTGGATACCGGATCCACGCCCACCAACACCAGGAACAGTGCCAGCACTATGATGGTGGCAATAAACAGGATGGAGAAGCTCACCAGGGAGCGGACAATGTCTTCGCTGATGGTGCGTCGGTTGTAACGCTGGGGAAACAGCGCCGAGGGGTGAATCTGCTGCTTCAGGGCCTTATGCAGGATGGCTCCGGCCAGCTGGAAGCGGAAGATCTTGATGGCGCCTGACGTCGACCCTGAACAGGCGCCCACAAACATCAGGAAGAAGAAGATCACCCAGGCCGCCGGTCCCCAGGCACTGTAGTCGGTGGAGGCGAAGCCCGTGGTGGTCACCACGGACACCAGGTTGAAGCTGGCCAGGGTTAGGGCGTCGAAGAAGGGCAGTTGCTGTTCGTTGCTCAGCCACCAGCCCAGGGCCAGTGAGGCCAGCACCACAAAGCTCAGGTATCCCTTCACCTGCTGATCGTTCCAGACGCTGAAGGATCGCATGTGCACCATCTGCAGGTAGATCAGCATGGGCAGCCCCCCAAGGAACATGAACAGGGTACCGTTCCAGTGGGCCAGGGTGCTGAAGTGGGTCATGGAGCTGTCTGTGGTGGAGTACCCGCCAGTGGACAGGGTGGTCATGGCGTGATTGATCGCCTCAAACGGGGTCATGCCCGCCAGCAGATAGCCGATGCAGCACAGGACGGTGAGCAGCAGGTAGACCTTCACCAGACCCCGGCCAATCAGCTGGGTGCGTGGCATCCATTTATCGGACCAGTCGGAGGATTCGGTGCGAAACAGCCGCATGCCACCCACGTTGAGCATGGGGAAGATGGCCACGCCCATGACGATGAAGCCAATGCCTCCGAGCCACTGCAGCAGCGAGCGCCAGATCAGGATGGACCAGGCGGTATCATCCAGGCCAGACAACACCGTAGAGCCTGTGGTGGTGATTCCTGACATGGTCTCGAAGAAGGCATCGGTGTAACTGATGCCGTGGTAGAAGGTGAAGGGCAGCGCCGCAAACATGGATACGATGATCCAGGTCAGGGTGGTAAACAGGTAGAGATCCCGGGTACTCAGGGTCAGGTGGCTGCGGTAGCCGTTACTCACCGCCACCAGGGCGGCGATGGCGGTCAGGGAAGCGGACTTGAAGAAATCCTCGGCCAATCCTTCGCCGTGATAGAGGGATACCCCTGCCGGGACCAGCATCAATCCGGCGACTACCGCCAGAAAGAGCCCCAGCAGGAAGGAGAGTGGCCTGATATTGATCATGATTAAAGTCTAGATAAACAGCGCGCTGGGCTGGAACAGTTTCTCGACTTCCGTGATGTACTTCTTATCCACCAGGAACATGATCACATGGTCGTCCGCCTCGATGACAGTGCGGTCGTGGGCGATCAGTACCTGTTCCTTGCGGACGACGGCACCAATGGTGGTGCCCGGGGGCAGCTTGATGTCCTGAATCTGCTTGCCCACCACCTTGGAGGTGTTTTCATCCCCATGGGCCACGGCCTCAATGGCTTCTGTGGCGCCGCCCCTCAGGGAGTAGACGTTGGTGATGTCCCCCTGGCGCACGTGGGTCAGCAGCGAGCTGATGGTGGCCTGCTGCGGGGAGATGGCAATGTCGATGTTGGCGTCCTTCACCAGATCCACGTAGGCTTCCCGCTGAATCAGCACCATCACCTTCTTGGCGCCCAGGCGCTTGGCCAGCAGGGCGGACATGATGTTGGCCTCATCGTCGTTGGTGACGGCAATAAATACGTCGGTCTGGTTGATCTGCTCTTCGTTGAGCAGCTCCTGATCCGAGGCATCGCCATGGAACACCGTGGTGGAGTCCAGCCACTCGGAGAGGGCGGATGCGCGTTCGCCATTGCGTTCGATGAGCTTGACTTCGTGGTAGGGTTCCAGGGCTTTGGCCAGGCCGAATCCGATGTTGCCTCCCCCGGCGATCATGATGTGACGGTAGCTGGACTCCAGCTCCTGCATCTCGCTCATCACCGCGCGGATGTGTTTGGAGTCGGCGACGAAGAACACCTCGTCATCCGCCTCGATCACCGTGGTGCCCCGAGGCAGAATGGGACGCCCCTGACGGAAGATGGCGGCGACCCGGGTGTCGATGTTGGGCATGTGTTCCCGCAGGGCGGAAAGGGCATTACCCACCAGGGGGCCGCCATAATAAGCTTTCACCGCCACCAAACTGACCCTGCCTTCGGCAAACTCCACCACCTGCAGGGCGCCGGGGTACTCAATCAGGCGGCGAATGTAGTGGGTCACCAACTGTTCCGGGGCGATCAGCTCGTCGATGAAGAAGCGGCCACGGCAATCGTTGCCCTGGCCGCTGCGTTGAAACAGCGCGTCCTGGCGAGCCATAAACTGCTCTGAACGGATTCGGGCAATCTTGGTCGGCGTGCCGTAGAGGGTGTAGGCCAGGTGGCAGGCCACCATGTTGGTTTCGTCGGAGTTGGTCACTGCAATCAGCATGTCCGCGTCCTCCGCGCCCGCTTCATGCAGGACACCGGGGTGGGCTGCGTGGCCATGAACCACCCTCAGGTCGTACTTGTCCTGCAAAGAGCGCAGGGTGACCTGATCGTTGTCGACTATGGTGATGTCGTTGTTTTCGCCAACCAGATTTTCGGCCAGCGTGCCGCCCACCTGGCCGGCCCCGAGAATGATGATTTTCATCTAATAATTCAGTGCCTTTTGGTCATTCTGGCGTAGTAGAAGCCGTCACCGCCGTCGGGGCGGGGCAGCAATTGCCAGCCAGGTTGGTCACTGGTGTCTTCCGGATTGATGCTAAGCAGCATAGCATCCGGCACCTGCTGAAGAAATGTCTTGATCTGGTTCACATTTTCTTCAGGAAGTATGGAGCAGGTGGCGTACACCAGGGTGCCGCCGGGCTTCAGCATTTTCCAGCAGGCGTGCAGGATCTGCTGCTGCAGCACCGCCAGGGTATCGATGTCGCTCTCCCGGCGCAGCCATTTGCTGTCCGGGTTACGGCGAATCACCCCGGTGGCGGAGCAGGGGGCGTCCAGCAGGATGCGATCGAACTGGCGTCCGTCCCACCAGGTGTCGGGGTCGGCGCCATCACCGGCCACCAGGGTGGCGGTCAGTCCCAGTCGCTCCAGATTCTGCTGCACTCGTTCAAGACGCTTCTGATCGATGTCCAGGGCCACCACCTCGTCCAGTTGCGGCTGATACTCCATCAGATGACAGGTCTTGCCTCCCGGGGCGGCACAGGCATCCAGTACCCTTTCTCCGGGACGGGGGGCCAGCAGGTAGGCGGACCATTGTGCCGAGTGATCCTGGACGGACACGCTGCCCTGGTCGAAACCGGGGAGCTTGGTGACATCCATTCCCTGAGTCAGCCGCAGGGCATTGGGGCTCTGGCCGACGACCGCCTCGATGCCCAGCTCCTCCAGGGCATCCAGTAAGGTTGTCCGGCTCTGCTGGCTGGCATTGTTGCGCAGCCACAGGGGAGGGTGTTGATTGTTGGCCTCCAGGATCTGCTGCCAACTGTCCGGATAGGCGTGCCGCACCCGCTCGATAAACCAGCGGGAGTGCAGGTAGGTGCGGCTGTCGTCACTGAAACGCTGCTGCTGCACCTGTTCCAGCTCCCGGCAGAGGCGACGCATCACTCCGTTGACCAGGCCGGATAGGCCTCCGGCCTTGAGCTGGCGGGTGGCTTCGACGGTTTCGGTGACCGCGGCGTGCTGTTTTACCCTCATGTGCTTGAGCTGATACAGACCAGCCAGCAACAGGCAGTGGATGATGCGTTTCTTTCCCTTGAGCGGGTTATCCAGACAGGCCAGTACCTGGGTGTCCAGCACCGGCAGTTGGCGCATTACGCCGTAACATATCTCCGCCAGCAGTCCCTTATCCTTGGGGTTGGCAAGATACTGCTGTGCCTGGGGCAGACAGGTGGCCAGGGACTGGCCCTTGTCGATCACCTGCTCGATGACCCAGGCGGCCTGGGCTCGGGTGTTGCGTTGGCTCATGACAGCAGAGTCCCGGTTTCGAACCACTCCTTGCGGGCGTTCAATACGTCGGTGGCGGCCATCGCTTTCTTGCCAGGCAACTGGATGGTTTCCAGCTTCAGGGCTTGGTCGCCGCAGTTGATCACCAGACCCTGTTTATCCGCCTGGATGATGGTGCCGGGCTGGCTGTCGTTGCCGGTGACTACACTGGCCTGCCAAAGCTTCAGGGTGTTGTCACCGGCAACAAAATGGCTGACTGGCCAGGGGTTGAAGGCGCGGACGCAACGGGCGATGAACTCGGCACTCTGGGTCCAGTCGATGCGCGCCTCCTCTTTGGAGAGTTTCTCGGCGTAGTTGGCCTGGTTGTCATCTTGCACCTCCGCCCTGGCGGTGCCGTCGGCAATTTGGCTCAGAGCTTCCAGCAGTCCCTGGGGACCCAGTTGTGCCAGCTTGTCATACAGGGCTGCCGAGGTGTCGTTGGCCTCAATAGGCAGCTCCACCTTGTGCAGCATGTCGCCGGTATCCAGTCCCTCGTCCATCTGCATGATGGTCACCCCGGTCACTGCATCGCCAGCCCAGATGGAGCGCTGGATGGGGGCGGCACCGCGCCAGCGGGGCAGCAGGCTGCCGTGGACATTGATGCAACCCAGTCTGGGGGTGTCCAGTACCACCTTGGGCAGAATCAGGCCGTAAGCCACCACCACCATGATGTCGAAGTCCAGGGCAGCCAGCTCCTGCTGGGCCTCCTCCTGACGGAGGGACTTGGGTTGGTACACCGGGATGTCGTGCTCAAGGGCCAGGGTTTTCACCGGACTGGCGGTCAGTTTCTTGCCTCGGCCGGCTGGGCGGTCGGGCTGGGAATAGACGGCCACCACCTGGTGGTCGCTCTGGATCAGCGCATCCAGGTGACGCGCGGCAAAATCCGGCGTACCGGCAAACACAATCTTCAGGGGATTCAAGGCTGTCTCCTAGGCGTGGCGGGCATCCAGCCGGGCTTGTTTTTCCAGCTTCTGGCGGATGCGCTGGCGTTTCAGTGGCGACAGGTAGTCCACGAACAACTTGCCATTGAGGTGGTCCATCTCGTGCTGAATGCAGATGGAGAGCAGCTCACTGGCGTCGATGGTGAAGGGGGTACCTTCCCGGTCCAAAGCCTTGATGGTCACGGTCTCATGACGGTCGACCTTGGCATAGACGCCAGGCACGGACAGGCAGCCCTCTTCGTTGGTGAAGGAACCGCTTTGATTGCTCAGCTCTGGGTTGATGAACACCATGGGAGCAGACTTGTCTTCAGAGTGGTCCATCACGATCACCTGGACGTGGCGATCCACCTGGGTGGCAGCCAGGCCGATCCCCTTCTCTTCGTACATAGTTTCCAGCATGTCATCAACCAGTTGCTGGAGGTTGCCATCAAATTCGGTCACCGGTTTGGCAACCGTTCTCAGGCGCTCGTCCGGGAAACGCAGGACTTGCAAAGTAGCCATGGTTCTCTCGTCTTCAAATCTGTAAAAACACTCAACCTGATTATACTTAGGTTGTCATTGGCTCAATTTTAACTGTTTGCCGAGGTCATGAACAGGCACAGGCGAAACGGTTATAGGTCGACAAGGATGTTGAATGCGCCGAACTCTTCTGATGTTTTTTCTTATCCTCGCCATCCCCGGGTGGGCCTCCAGCCTGTCTCTGCGCCCTGGGGCTCCAAAGATATATACGGTAAAACAGGGAGATACCCTTTGGGGGATCTCGGGTCTCTATCTGAATGATCCCTGGCTCTGGCCCAGGTTGTGGCGCGTCAACCCGGCCATTGCCAACCCACACCTTATCTACCCCGGGGATCGTCTTTGGCTGACTCTGGAAAATGGTATGCCGGTGCTGAGGCACCAGAGAGGGAGCGAATCGCACTCCCCTCTGCCAACGCTGGACAGGGCCTTACTAAGACCACTGTTGGAGCATGTGGCGGTGCTCAGCCCTGAGGCTCTGAAACAGGCTCCTGTGGTGGAGTCCGGAAGCCGAAACTCCCTGAGGTTTGTGGCGGGAGATACCCTGTACCTCAGCCATCCTCTGCCGGCGGGCGGAGAGTTTGGGGTGTTCCGGCGCCGACAGAGCCTCAGAGATCCGGACAGTGGCGCCCTCCTGGGGGAGGAGATGGTGCTGGCGGCTACCGGGGTTGCCGACGGGGCGGGGCACCTCAAGCTGATCCACAGCCTGCGGGAGGTGTCTCCTGGCGAGTCGCTCTACGCGTTGTCCACCATAGAGGCGGAGCCACTCCTGTTTCCCCTGGGACCGGCCGAGCCTGGTACTGACCTGCCGCTGTTGGCGGCACCGAATCAGGCCAGTGAGGTGGGACCTGGGGAGTTGGTGTATCTGGGGCGAAGCGAACAGTTGAAACCCGGTCAGCTGTTGACGGCGGTGCACAGGCCAAGGGCTGAAGCCCGGTTGGTACGTGGAGAGCTTTTGGTGGTGCGCTGCTATGAGCGGGCGTGCCTGGCCCTGGTGACCCGGGCGGGCCACCCCCTGCAGATGGCTGACCGTGCGGTGACTCCGGAGGGGCGATGGCGTCCTCTTTGACCGATTGGCTGGCCCTGGAACTGGCCAGAGGGTTGGGGCTTGGGGCTAAGTTGTCCCTGCTGGATGTTGCGCCGGTTGAGGTTCTTCGCCAGTGGGCCCTCACCGGGGATCTGCCCGGTGGACACCATGACTTTGCCCAAACCCTGGCCTATCCGGATCGACGGCGGCTGGATCTCGCCCTGAGCTGGGCCGAGGGAGATAACAGGCAGATCCTGACCCTGGACCACCCGGGGTATCCCCAGGCGCTCAGGCAGATCGCGGATCCACCTTTGCTGCTGTTTGTGGAGGGAAGCCCGCAGCTGTTGGCCGGACCTGCACTGGCGGTGGTGGGCAGCCGCCGGGCCACCCCGGCCGCCAAGGAGCGAACCCAGCAGTGGTGCCGGGAGTTGGCCGCCGAGGGTTGGGTCATCGTCAGCGGTCTGGCGGAGGGGATAGACGGTGCCGCCCACCGGGGGGCCCTTGCAGGTGGCAAAACCGTGGCAGTGACAGGGTGTGGTCTGAGTCGTTGCTACCCACGTATCCATAACAGGCTGCAAAACGAGATTGCCAGGCAGGGGGCGGTGGTGTCCACCTTCTGGCCGGATATGCGCCCTCACAAAGGGTGTTTTCCGAGGCGCAACCGGGTGGTCAGTGGTTTGTGCTACGCCACTCTGGTGGTGGAAGCCGGAGTGAAGTCCGGGTCGTTGATTACTGCTCGTCTGGCGGCCGAACAGGGCAGGGAGGTGTTTGCTGTGCCCGGCTCGGTGGACAACCCCCAGGCTCAGGGGTGTCATTTTTTGATTCAGCAGGGTGCCAAACTGGTCTCTGCCCCGGTCGATATCTTTGAGGAGTTGATGCCGCAACTGCCAAGGCGGTCTCAGTCAGGAATTCGCCCCCAGGCACCGGAGTTGCCTTTGCCCAGGTTGTTGGATAGTGTGGGCTATGAGGCCACGCCAGTAGATGTAGTGGTGGCTCGGAGCGATTTGCCAGTAGATGTTGTGCTAGAGCAACTGTTGTTACTGGAGTTAGAGGGTCGGGTCACGCAAGTGCCCGGCGGTTACATCCGGCTTAGGGGAGGGTAGCGCATGTTCGACATACTGATGTACCTGTTCGAGACCTATGTCCAAAGCGATGTTGAGTTGTTGTTGGATCGCGAAGAGCTGACGGAAGAGCTAAGTCGTGCGGGTTTTAAGTCAGAGGAGATTGGTAAGGCATTAATCTGGATTGAGAAGCTGGCGGCATTGCAGGACGGTACTGACCAGCCCTATCTGTACACTAACCCCAACCACAGTCTTCGCGTTTACACAGAAGCGGAGCAGATCCGACTGGACACCGCCTGTCGCGGGTTCCTGCTGTTCCTGGAGCAGATCCAGGTGCTGAGCGGAGAGACCCGGGAGATGGTGATCGACCGTGTGATGGAGCTCGATGGTGAGCCTCTGACCCTGGACGATCTCAAATGGGTGGTTCTGATGGTGTTGTTTAACGCCCCCGGCAACGAAGGTGCCTATCGTCAGATGGAGGACCTGGTGTTCGAAGAGCCCGAGGGGATGATCCACTAAGCCAGAATAAGAAAGCGGCACTCAAGCGCCGCCGTCGGAAGGGGAGGGCCACAGCAGCCCTCTTTTTATTTTCTCTGTCCGTTAAAGATTCAGGTGACTGTCGCTTTGAGCCAGATGTGAAGGCTTAAGGTAGTCCCGGTAGCTGTAGTGATTCTCCTTGCGAGGCACGGGAGTGTCGGCCAACTGCATCGGAACGGTTTCCTGGGGCATGGCATCCACCAGGGTGCTTAGCCACTCATTGAAGCCTTCCTGATTTTCCGCAGCGAACGCCAGCAGGGCCTCATCATAGGAGCTGAAGTCGTTTTGCTTTAAAGCGCGCCCCAGTGCCTGCAGGGCTTCCCGGTCATTCTCGCAGAAGTAGCGTACTGCCAGGTAGCTCCAGCGATAGGTGCGATCCAGGCCATCGTGATAGTGGGTGGAGAAGATCTCCTCCAGCGAAGGCCAGCTGTCGACACCATAGTCCCGGGCCAGGGTCAGGGCCTGATCATTGCTGCGGCCCTTGGAGACGTACTCCGCCATTCCCTCGGCCCACCACACCATCTTTTCCGGAAAGTGACCAAACCCACCGTATTTGACGAAACGGCCATCCAGATAGTGGATGTATTCGTGGTTCAGGTTCCAGACCTGGAACTCCTCTTTCCACCAGGCGCGATAGGCGTAAAAGGTGGCCTGGTTGCTCTGCTCATCCGGGCTGCCCTCGATGTACATGCCACCGTTGTCGGTATTGATGTCATAGAGCAGTTGCCCGTAGGCGTTGTATTGGCTCCAGTTCTTGAAGACCACCACTTTCAGGGCGTCGTTGTGGTCGTTGGCCACAGGCTGTTGATCGGTCGCCAGCAGCAGATGGAAGTCCTGCTCCTGAGAGGTGAGGCGGCGGCAGGTCTGCTCCAGCTCATGCTGGGTAAGATCCTGAGCGCGAATGTAGAGGCTGTCGGAGCATTGATGCTCGATGGGCAGAACTTCCTCCTCTTTAGGCAGAACACAGAGGTCGCCATAATCCTGGGTACAGGCTTGCTGACCCAGAAAGGCATTGACCAGAAAGCCCATGGTAAAGGCCTGGCCAGCCTCGGTGCCGCGAATGGTTTGATCGTCACGGGCCACCTGGGCCACACGCTGCTCGGTCAGCAGGCGAATCTCTTCGGGTTGGTTCAGTTGCCACATGGCCAGTGCCCAGTAGGCATTTTGCTGGGCCCAGTCACCGGAAGGACGCTGGGCGCCCTTGCTGGCGGCGAAACGGAGCAGGGCGTTGTCCAGATCGCTCTCCAGCAGCTGCTCTTTAAGAGGGCTGTCAGGGACCCGGCGCACTGACTCCAGCAGCATGCCGGCACCTCGCAGTAGCTCCCACAGGGCGTAATCCTGGATGGCGGAGCCACTGCCGGTCTGTTCGAAGGAAGCCAGTTGCTGTGCCATCAACTCTGGAATGGAATCCAGGTCCTGGCCCATCCCATCCTGACGATAGTAGCGATACACCAACACTCCCCACTGCTCGAGCAGTTCTGGGGTGCGACGATCCAGAGACTGACCCAGAGTGATGACCCCCTGATGCAGCTGCTGAATCTGTGCATCGTCGATAAGATCAACATCGGCAAAGTAACTGTAGGCGCGCAGATACTGAAGGTGATTGAACAGGGCTTGGCGGTTGCTGATGGGGTCGGCGGCCATGGCAGAGACGGCTGCAATGCTGCGTGCCAGCTGATGATCATTGATGACGCTGGCATCGCCGCGGTTCGCCAGGGAGAGATCCACGGAGTTGGTGATGACGGCCTGGGCGTTCTCCTGGGTGCCGGCGCAGCCAAACAGCAGGGTTGCCGCGGCAAGACAAAGAGAGACACTCTTCAATTTCATCACCAGATACTCCTCTACAAAAGTTTGCATACAGATCTAAATGAGGTTTCAGAAGCCAATTCAGGGTAAACACCGTGCCCCCCGCCTTGGGCACTGGTACTATATTCAAGCACCCTAGGTGTGTCGATGATTGTTCATTTTTTGAGCGGAAAAGTGTGACGTGAGTAGAATTGATGACGGTTTGTTCAATGCCCATGAGCATGCCCTGGAGCGGGAGTACGAGGTTTGCCCCCAGTGCGGGTCCGAGCTGCATATTCTCCATGGCAAGCGCGGCCAGTTTCTTGGGTGTCAGAGCTACCCCGCCTGTGACTACAGCAGACCGCTGAGCCATAAAGAGGTGGGCATCATCGAAGTGATGGAGGATCAGCCCTGCCCCCAGTGTGAGCTGCCCCTGGCATTGAAGTCCGGTCGATACGGCATCTACATCGGCTGTACCGGCTATCCTGAGTGTGATTTCATCGTCCGCGAGGAGGAGGAGGACTCTGAGGTGGTGTGCCCGGATTGCGGCAAAGGACATCTGCTTCACCGAAGTGGTCGTTCGGGAAAACCTTTCTATGGCTGCAGTAACTACCCTAAATGTAAATATGTGGTAAATGCCCAACCGCACGAGCAGAAATGCCCGGATTGTGGTTGGGGTATCCTGGTGGAGAAGCGTGCCCGGGGCGAATTGAGATTAATTTGTCCGCAACGAACCTGTAAATATCGGGGCAAAGCGATATAATCGCTCGCGAAGTACCCTACCCATAATAAAACGGTATAAAAAGGAAGTACCACAATGACCACACCCTTTGTTGCTGTACTCATGGGGTCAGATTCCGATCTGCCCGTAATGCAGTCCACCCTGGACGTCCTTAAGAGCTTTGACATTCACTTCGAAGTCAAGGTGACCTCCGCACACCGCACCCCTGCGGCAACTCACGCCTACGTGAAGGATGCCGAAGAGCGCGGTTGCAAGGTGTTCATCTGTGCTGCTGGCCTGGCCGCTCACCTGGCTGGTGCCGTTGCTGGCATTACTACCCGCCCTGTCATCGGTGTGCCCATCGATGCTGGCCCGCTTCAGGGCCACGACGCACTGCTCTCCACCGTGATGATGCCTGGTGGTGTGCCTGTAGCCTCAGTTGCCATCGGCAAAGCCGGTGCCAAGAATGCCGGTTACCTGGCCGCTCAGATGCTGGCGGTTGCCAGCGAAGAGATGGCTGAGCGCGTTAAGGCGGATCGTCAGAAGAACGCCGAGGCTGTTATGGCCAAGGATGCTGCCTTGCAGGAAAAGCTGGGCCGCTAATCCATGAGTAAGTGCATTACCCCCAAGCAAGGGGCCGAGATGATGGCCGAAGGTGGCGTGATTGCCTATGCCACCGAAGCGGTGTTCGGCCTGGGTTGTGACCCTGATAATCGGGACGCGGTAATGCGCTTACTGTCCATCAAGCAGCGTCCGGTTGAGAAGGGGCTGATCTTGCTGGCGGCGAATGTTGACCAGCTTAGTCCCTATGTGGACTTTGATTCCCTCACCGATGCCCAGCGACAGCGGGTATTGGACAGCTGGCCAGGCCCCTATACCTGGGTGGTCCCGGCCAAACCCGGTACTCCTAACTGGATAACCGGCCAATTTCAATCAGTGGCGGTTCGAGTGACCGGCCACGTCCAGGCGGCCGAGTTGGCCGGCCTGTTCGGCAAGCCCCTGGTGTCAACCAGTGCCAACCTGACCGGTGAAGAGCCGGGCCGGAGTGTTTCCGAGGTTCAGTTGGCCCTGGATGGACTGCTGGATGGGGTTGTCGATAGTCAGATCGGGGAATCTCTTGCCCCATCCACCATCAGAAATGCCATCACCGGCGAGACTCTGCGCGCCGGCTAACGTCGACCGAGGCAACCATGGAACAACGGATTGAGCAGGTGCGTCAGTTTTTGCTGGCGCTGCAGGACAGCATTTGTGCCAGCCTGGAACAAGCAGACGGCAAGGCAACCTTTGCACAAGATGAGTGGCAACGCTCTCAGGGGGGCGGGGGTCGCAGTCGAGTCCTGGCCGAGGGCGAGGTGTTTGAACAGGCGGGCGTCAACTTCTCCCATGTGTTTGGCGATCGCATGCCTGCGTCTGCAACCGCGCAGCGTCCCGAGTTGGAAGGGTGTCACTTTCAGGCCATGGGGGTCTCTTTGGTGATTCACCCCAGAAACCCTCATATACCGACCTCGCATGCCAACGTGCGTTTCTTTATCGCCCAGAAAGAGGGGGCGGCGCCCATCTGGTGGTTCGGCGGTGGTTTCGACCTGACCCCCTTCTATCCCGAGGATGACGATGTTCTGCACTGGCACACGACGGCCCGGGATCTGTGCCAGCCCTTCGGTGACGACATCTACCCCAGGTACAAGAAATGGTGTGACGAGTACTTTTTCCTCAAGCATCGGGGTGAGACCCGGGGAGTCGGTGGTCTGTTCTTCGATGATCTCAACGAACCCGGATTTGAGAAGAGCTTTGCCTTTATGAAGGCCGTGGGGGAGGGTTTCATCCCCGCCTATGCTCCCATCGTGGCTCGCCGTAAGGACACCCCCTATACCGAAGAGCAGCGTCAGTTCCAGTTGTATCGTCGCGGTCGCTATGTGGAGTTCAACCTGGTCTGGGACAGGGGCACCCTGTTTGGGCTGCAATCCGGCGGCCGCACCGAATCGATCCTGATGTCCATGCCGCCGTTGGTGCGCTGGGAGTATCAGTATCAGCCGGAGGAGGGGAGCGCAGAGGCGGCGCTGTACCGCGATTATCTGCGCCCACGTGATTGGATCTCGGAGCTGAGTTAGTCCTCATTCACATTGCGCATATGGTCCGCAAGGGGGATCAGGGCTTTGAGTATGGCCTGACGTCCCTCTTTGTGACTGACCGTTTCGTTCAGGGACCGCCGCATGCAATCCAGCCACTGATCCCTTTGTGCTTTATCAACCCGGAAGCTTAGGTGTCTTGCCTTGAGCATCGGGTGGCCATGAGCTTGTTCGAACAGCGGAGGGCCCCCCAGCCAGCCCGACAGAAACATAAACAACTTGTCGGCACTGTCTTGCAGGTCATCCGGGTGCTGTTGCCTCAGTGGCTGATATCGGGACTCCTGCTCCATCAACTGGTAGAAGCGATTGGCAATGGCACGCACCACGGGTTCGCCCCCAATGAGTTCATAAGCGCTGGCGGGTTCTGCCGGCTCTTGCCTGCGGTCGACCAGGCGGCGTATAACAGATAGCATTCCTTTCCCTCTTACAGATGACGACGCCAATGGACAGATACGCCGTATTCGGTCATCCCATCAAACACAGTAAGTCTCCGCTGATTCACGCCCGTTTCGCCGCACAGACCGGTCAGCAGATTAGCTATGAGGCGATTCTAGCACCTCTGAATGGCTTTACTGAGTCGGTCGAGCAATTCCGGAGCGCCGGCGGCCAGGGTGCCAATGTGACCCTGCCGTTCAAGCAGCAGGCTGCAGAGCTGTGCGACTCACTGAGTGAGCGCGCTCGCCTGGCGGGTGCGGTGAATACCCTATTCTGGCGAGACGGTCAGCTGTGCGGTGATAACACCGATGGCGAGGGCTTGGTTAGGGATCTGCTCAAGCATGAGGTGGCTCTGGCGGGGAAACGGGTATTGGTGCTTGGGGCCGGGGGCGCGGTGCGCGGTGTTATTCCAGAGCTGATGGCGGCTCAGGTGGGCCAGTTGGTTATCGCCAACAGAACTGCGGCCAAAGCCCGCGAGTTGGCGAAACTGTTTCATCATCTGGGTCAGGTCCAGGGGGGGGGATTCGAGGAGGTCCAGGGGGCCTTTGACGTGATCATTAACGGCACTTCGGCGTCGCTGTCGGCTGCCTTGCCTCCTTTGAAGCAGGAGATGTTGGTGGCGGGAGGCAGTTGCTATGACATGGCCTATGGCGATAAACCCACAGTGTTTCAGCGCTGGGCTGAGGATGCCGGGGCGGTCATCAACCTGGCCGGACTGGGGATGTTGGTGGAGCAGGCGGCGGTCAGCTTTGAGATTTGGCGGGGGGTGTCTCCCTCAACGGATGAGGTCTATGATCTGCTTATGGCCCAGCTGGGAGAGGCACAATGAATCAGCAGATATTGTTTAATGACCAGCTTCAGGTGGATATGCAGCAGCATCACTTGAGCTTCACTGCTTTGGTGGCGGGCCAAAAAGTGGGGTGCTTCATCGCACTGCCGGCGTTGGCGCACCTGGCAGACACCGAGATCACCACTCAGGAGCAGGCGATCCAGGCATTTGAACAACACAGGTTTGATCTCGAAGATGAGGCAGAAACCCTCATCGAAGAGGAGAACTTTGATGCTCAGGGCCGGATCTGGTTACAGCATCCGGCCATCTGATGCCTATTCCTGGTTCAGATATTCATTCTTCAGTTTCACGTAGTTTTCTGCTGAAACCGCCAGGAAAGCACGTTCTTTGTCGTTCAGGGAGCGTGCTTGCTTGGCCGGACTGCCTACATAGAGAAAACCGGACTCCAGGGTCTTGCCCGGGGGCACCAGGCTGCCGGCACCCAGTATGACATCGTCTTCAATGACTGCGCCGTCCAGAACGATGGCACCCATGCCCACCAGTACCCGATCCCCTACGGTGCAGCCATGCAGCATCGCCTTGTGGCCCACGGTAACATCCTGACCAATAAGCAGTGGGTAACCGTCGGGATTGGATTCTCCTCTACGGGTGACGTGTAGCACGGAGCCATCCTGGACGTTGCTCCGATCGCCGATACGAATGTGGTTTACATCACCACGGGCGGCGACCAGGGGCCAGACACTGACGTCTTCGCCTAAAGTGATGTCGCCATAAAGAACTGCACTGGGGTCGACGAAGGCGGTTTCGGGTACTGCCGGAGTGATGTTGTTGAACGGTTTAGTTGCCATGAAATGCTCCCTAAATGCCCAGTTTGACTGCTTTCTCGTCCTTGCTGGGGGTTTTGTGAACAAACGGGTTTGTTACATCATAATAGCGCTTGTCAGGATAAAATAACCCCCTATAATGCGCCTCCGTCGACAGGGCAAACGGCTGAAAACGCAGGTTTGACTGAAGACTCTAAGTCAAAATCGGATTTATGAAGAAAATTTCAAAATTCCCTTGACTTAGGTGCTGGGAAGCGTATCATTCGCATCCCGCTACGATAGAAAAATCGTGGCACGCTCTTTAACAATTAGTCAGACAATCTGTGTGGGCACTCGCGCAGGATTGATATCTCATATATCAATGTTGCACTGAGTGACTATAACAAGTTAATTCAGTAATTCATTGAGTCGGAGTTTTCGGATTTCAAAAAACTTTTTAATTGAAGAGTTTGATCATGGCTCAGATTGAACGCTGGCGGCAGGCCTAACACATGCAAGTCGAGCGGAAACGACAACAAAGATTCTTCGGATGATTTGTTGGGCGTCGAGCGGCGGACGGGTGAGTAATGCTTAGGAATTTGCCCAGTCGAGGGGGACAACAGTTGGAAACGACTGCTAATACCGCATACGCCCTACGGGGGA
>NZ_AUGL01000024.1 GCF_000422645.1 Ferrimonas futtsuensis DSM 18154 | reverse complement strand
CACAAAAAAGGGCTGTGTCTTATGTAACTGTTGCACCCCACCCAGCAACTTCGCTAAGACACTGCCTTTGATTCAATTGGTACCGGTAGCGGTCCAGCATTCGGTGCCATCCCAAGTAGTTGTGCAGATATTTAGTCGCTACACCTCGAAATCGCACCATCCAACTTTTCAATCGACTGTCGTAGGCGTTCACATTCTGTATGTGGAATGGCCCTCGCTTTCTCGGCCCTGATGCCTTAATCGTTTCATGCTTTATTCCCGCTCTTTTCGCGTACGCAGCGTAGACCGATGCCCTGTCGGTACATAGACAAGCATCCATCGATAACACCGAACTCAGGGCGGCACCGACATGTTTTGCATCAAGTCTTTCCAGCATGAAATCCGCAGTTTGCCCAGACCTGTCTCGCACAATGAGAACAGAAACCTGGTCTTCGCTTCCTCCACCTTTGGTTTTACTTACTCCGCCGCGGACGCGGGCAGGTCGCTCTAACGTTTTCTGGCCTTTGTTCGACTTCAGAAAGAAGGTTTCATCGGCTTCAACGATACCATGCTCTTGGGTAGCTTGTTTGTTGGCAATGAACTTGAGAAACCGGTGGCGCCAGAGAAAGGCCGTGTTCTTGTTTATTCGGCACTCTTTTGCAGAGCGCCGGACGGTGAAGCCATCAATCAAACACTGAGCATACGCCAGCCAATGCTCCTTTTTCCGCAAGCGAGCCAAGGGAGTGCCAGTTAATGGGTTGAAGGTTTTGCTACAGGACTTGCAACGATATCGAGGAAGACCGTGGCTTGAGCCCCAAGGACGCAACTCAACAGAGTGGCAATGGGGACAACTATCTGGATGATTCTCTATGAGAAATGCGCTGGCAGAGGCGCCATCAAAGCAAAGAAGATTGAGTAGCTGTTCGCGCTGGCTTGGCGACAGCTCCTCAATATGGTGAAGCAACTGTGTGAATTGCTGCTGTTTCATACCTGAACTCCCAAAGCGGAGAGGTACCTTAAGTATACGCCTTCAACAGCTAACTAAAACACAGCCCAAAAAAGCCGGCCAGCGGCCGGCTACCGTTGCCCGGGGCTCTGATCAGCCACCCAGTACCGCATCGGCCACGAAGGGGTTGGAGCGGCGCTCCTGATCAAAGGTGGAATTGGGGCCGTGGCCCGGAACAAACTCGGTGTCACCGCCCAGAGGCCAGAGTTTGCCGGTGATGGAGGCGATAAGGTCACCATGGTTGGACATGGGGAAGTCGGTGCGGCCAATGGACCCGGCGAACAGCACATCACCGACGAAAGCCAGGCCGGAATCGGCGTTGTGGAATACCACATGGCCTGGTGTATGACCGGGAGTGTGCAGCACATCCAGAGTGACATGACCCACCGCCACCTGCTCGCCATCTTCCAGGTAGCGATCCGGGGTGAATGCCTGAGACAGGGCCAGACCAAACATCTGTGCCTGCTGAGGCAGCTGATCCAGCCAGAACTGATCCGCCTTGTGAGGCCCCACCAGAGGCACCCCCAGCTGGTCCGCCAACATGCGGGAGGCGCCGGCGTGGTCGATGTGGGCATGGGTCAGCAGCACCTGCTCAACCTCGACTCCCAGCTTGTCGATGGCCGCCTGAATCCGCTCCAGGTCGCCGCCGGGATCGATCACCGCCGCCTTGTTGGTGTCACCGCACCACAGCAGGGTGCAATTTTGCTGAAACGGGGTGACGGGCACAATCTGGTATTTCATAACTCACACACTCACCAAAAACAGTGGGCCTAGGGTACCACAGGGGACCCCCAGTCCAAACGCCCCCAGAACAAACAGGGTCTTTAATAAAAAAACGCCCCCGGTATCGGGGGCGTCTCTCGTACCAAGGTCAGCGGATAGGCGGTCAACACTCGGTGAAGTCGGAATCACTCATCGATGCCGGTGATATTGCCGTCGTCGTCGATGTCGATGCTCAGGTAGGCGGGTCGCTCCGGCAGGCCGGGCATGGTCATCACGTTGCCGGTCAGGGCATAGACGAAACCGGCACCGGCGCACAACCTGAGACCGCGAACCGGAATGGTAAAGCCGCTGGGCACCCCTTTGAGGGCCGGGTCATGACTGATGGAGAGCGGCGTCTTGGCCATGCACAGGGGCAGATTGCCATAGCCCAGTTCGGTCAGGCGGTCGATGTCACTGCGGGCCTGCTCGGACAGTTCGATGCCATCACCGCCGTAGGCCACCTCGGCCAGGGTCAGCAATTTGGCCTCCAGGGGTTGCTCCAACTCATACAGAGGATGGAAATCAGCGGGCTGCTGCAGGGCGGCCATCACCGCCTCGGCCAGGGCCTTAGCCCCCTCTCCGCCCTTGGCAAAGGCGTCTGACAGGGCCACGCTGGCCCCGGCTTCCCTGACCCGGGCTTCCAACCAGGCCAACTCACTGTCACTGTCATCAGGGAAACGGTTGAGGGCCACCACCACAGGCACCCCGTAGCGGCGGGCATTGTCGATGTGCCACTTCAGGTTGGCAAAACCATCGGCCAGGGCGTCGGGGTCTTCCTGGAACAGGGAGTCTGGCAGGGGCTGACCGGGACGCAGGTCATAGCGCCCCGAATTGGCCTTCAGGCCACGAAGTGTTGCCACCACCACGGCGGCATCCGGGCCGCGGCCCGCGGCGCGCGCCTTGATGTTGCACGCCTTCTCGAAGCCCATATCGGAACCAAAGCCCCCTTCGGTCACCACCACGTCCGCCAGCCCCAGGGCGATACGGTCGGCGATCACCGACGAGTTGCCATGGGCGATGTTGGCGAAGGGGCCGGCGTGCACCAGGGTGGGGACGCCTTCCAGGCTCTGCATCAGGGTGGGCTGTGCGGCGTCTTTCAAGATGGCGGCCATGGCGCCGGCGACACCGATCTGCTCGGCGGTCACCGGTTGGTTCTGCTCGTTGTAAGCCAGGACCACCTGCCCAAGGCGCTGACGCAGGTCCTTAAGATCCTTTGCCAGGGCCAGAATGGCCATCAGTTCGGAGGCGGCGGAGATGTCGAAGCCGCTCTCGCGCTCCAGGCCATTGACTGTCTTACCTGGCTCATTGAGGCCAATGCGAATCTTGCGCAGGGCGCGGTCGTTCATGTCGACCACACGATTCCAGACGATCCCCTCGGCGGTCACGCCCAGGCGTGGCAGGCCGGAGCGGGCCTCAAACTGGTCGCCCTGGCGCTGCTCATGGTAGGCACGGGCATCGATGGCGGCGGCTGCCAGGTTGTGGGCCGCCGTCACGGCATGGATGTCGCCGGTCAGGTGGAGATTCATCTCCTCCATGGGGGCTACCTGGGAGTAACCGCCGCCGGCGGCGCCGCCCTTGACCCCGAACACAGGTCCCATGCTGGGTTGACGGATGCAGGCCATCACCTTCTGACCGATGACTCTGAGTCCCTGAGACAAGCCTATGGTGGTCACGGTTTTGCCTTCACCCAGGGGCGTGGGGGTGATGGCGGTCACCAGCACCAGCTTACCCTGGGGCGCGGCGCTGGCGCGCTTGAGCAGCTGATGGTTGAGCTTGGCCTTGTACTGCCCCTGGGGGACCAGCTCTTGCGGCTGGATGCCTGCGGCGGCAGCGATGTCAGTGATGGGGGCCAAGTCAGCAGATTGAGAGATTACGATGTCTGATTTCATTATTATTTTCCGGGTACGAGCTTGAAGCCGCGCACATTGTACTGGAAAAGGGGCCTAATTCAGACACCTTTTTGTCAAATTTGGACCAAGGTCGTAGCTGGCCACAAAATGGTGCCAACAGGGCAATTTACTTATTAATTCATCACCTTAGGTTCGCCAAGGACGTACACCCAGGTTTCCATCCTGTCACCACCAGCAAACAGCAGAATGGAAGCATTTGATTTAAGAAGGCAAAATGGGCTTTTCTCCACTCAAGGATGATGATGGATAACCGACCCCTGCCCTGGACCCTGGCCCTGGTCACCGCCATTGCCTACACCGCCTTCGAGGCGTTTCGACCCTTTCCCTTCAGCTGGCTGCTCAAAGCCCTGCCGGCACTGGCGCTGCTGCAGTGGAGTCTGGGGCGCCATATTCTCGGCCCCCGCCCCCTGCTCTACCTGGCGCTGGCTGCCGCAGCCTGCGGTGACATCGCCCTGGACTTTGGCCACAACTCCCACCTGGTGCCAGGGCTGGGCGCCTTCAGTATTACCCAATTGTGTCTGTGCCTGCTGCTGTGGCGACACGCCCCCGGGCGCCCAATCTGGCAGTGGGTCACTCTGCCTGTGGGCACCCTGGTATTCCTGTGGCTGATCTGGCCCTACCTGGATGGGCGGGCGCCACTGCTGGCCCTCTATAGCCTGCTGCTGACCGCCATGGTGATGGGGGCGGTACGGGCCAACCTCAACTGGCAGAGCCAGTTGGGTGCCGCCCTGTTCCTGATCTCCGATTCGATGATCGCCATCGACACCTTCGTCTACCACTCTCAGCCGGGGATGACCACCATCTTTGTCACCTACTTCGCCGCACTGATGCTGCTGGTCACAGGTCTGACGGCACCCCGGAGTGAAATCGAAACAGGGGGTCCGGCTCGGCAATCAGCCGCCACTCAGCCTCGCCAATCTCCCTGACCCGCTCATCGATGGGCTCAGGGCTGGCCATCTGGGCCAGAGCCAGATAGTCCTGATAATGGCGGGCCTCCGAGCGCAGCAGGGAGAGATAGAATCGCTGCAGCTCCTCATCCATGTAAGGCGCCAGGGCAGCAAAACGCTCGCAGGAGCGCGCCTCGATGTAGGCGCCAATGATCAGCCGGTCCACCAGCACCCAAGGATCGCCACTGCGCACCAACTGCATCAGCGACGCGGCATAGCGGGAGGCACGAATGGGCTCTATCGCCACCCCCCGGGCCAGCATCAATTCGCGCACCTGCTCGAAATGGTGCAGCTCCTCCTTGATGAGACGCACCATCTTCTCCACCAGGGGGGCCGCCAGGGGCGCATCCGGGCGACAGCTGAGTCCGGCGGGGGTCACCTCGCTGACCATGAGCTGCTTCCCCTGCAGCAGATGGGGACGATAGACCCTGTCCTCGAAGGGACGAATCCACCCCTGCAGGCGCTCACTGCCCGCCTTGTCCAGGGCGTAGCGCCGAAGCAGCCACACCGCGGTCTGGGCCGCCTTAAGCTCACACAACAGGTGATCCTGCAGCACCACCGCCAGACGCTCGGGCCGCCTGGCTTCCGCTGTCCATCTGGCCGGCGTCTCCCCATGCAAAAAGGCCATTACCGGCGCCAGTACTCTCTCCACGGCCCAACTCCCTGTGGCTGCTCGCTCGTTGAGGCGAATGGTATCGCCCGTACCGGGACGAAACAAGGGGCGTGTTTGCCTTGGGTTCAAGCAGAGGTGATACACTGCTGTGCATGTCCACTCATCATCTAACGTCATGAAAACCGAGGACCTGTCCCTGTTTCTGCTGGTGGCCGACTGTGGCTCCATCACCCAGGCGGCGGATGCCGCCGATCTGCCGGTGGCCAACGTCAGCCGCCGCTTGCGCCAGCTGGAGGGAGAACTGGGCTTCCCCCTGTTTGCCCGTACCACCCGGCAGCTGAGGATCACCGAGGAGGGGCGGCAATTCTATCAGCAGGTGCAGCCAATGCTGACCGAACTCAATGCCACCATTGACAACCTCAGAGGGCAGCGCAGCACACTCTCCGGCAAGCTGCGACTGCAGCTGTTTGCCGACTCCAACCTGGTGCTGCCCTTCCTGCAAAAGTTCCAGCAGGCCCACCCGGAGGTCACCTTCGACGTCGAGGTTCCGGGCAAGGAGCTGGATCTGTTGGAGCACGGCTTTGACCTGGGGATGCGCATCGGACCACAACGAGACTCCTCTGAGGTCGCCCGGCTGGCGGGAAAGCTCAGACGCATGGTGGTGGCCTCACCAGATTACCTGTCCACCCACGGTCGTCCCGACAGCCCACAGGCGTTGAAGCACCACAACTGCATCCTGTTTCGCATGCCCAATGGCCGGCTGGACAACCAGTGGCAGATCCAGGGAGGCGAACAGGTGGAGGTCACAGGGGACTTCGTGGTGAATCAACAAAGCTTGCTGGATGACCTGGTGTGCAGTGGCCACGGCATCGGCTTCTTGCCCAGCATCGTCGCCATTCCTCTCATCCAACAGGGACGGCTGGTTGAGCTGTTTGAAGGGGACGACGAGCAGGCGGAGGAGATCTGGCTGATCTACCCCTCTCGGCGCCATCCCAGCCTGCTGTCACGCGCCTTCATCGACTTCGCCCTGGAGGAGGTTAGAGGCAATCCCGCCTTCCAATTATTGAGATAAAGCGAAACAGAACGTCACCAGCAAGTAACAAACTGCGCTAATTATCTCATTTTTTGACAAAGTCATTCTGGCTGATGCCGGTTCATCCCCGAAAGGACTGCCCATAGACTTGCGGCACACTCCCCCAACTCGAGGCTTTGATGAATCGCCCTTCCTCTTCCGTCACCGCGGTAACCCTGTGCCTGGGCCTGCTGCTGCAGGGGTGCACCCCACAGGCCCCTATCGTCGCCGATAAAACGCCACGCCCGGTCAGGGCCGTGGTGCTGTCCCAACCTCAGTCCATGGAGCTGGTCTCCCTGCCCGCCACCCTGGAGCCGGCAGAACAGGCTGAACTGGCCTTTCGGGTTGCCGGGCCGGTGCAGAGTGTCCTGGTTCACCAGGGCCAGCGAGTTCGCAAAGGCGAGGTATTGATGCACCTGGATCCCCACGACTTCGACGTGCAGGTCGCCGAATACCAGGCCCGTTTGGCGGAAGCCAGGGCCCAGGCCCGTCAGGCACAGCAGGAACACGCCAGGGTAGCGGCGGCAGACAACGACGATGCCATCGCCCGGGTTGAACTGGACCGGGCCAACACCGCAGTGGAGCGAACCGCCGCAGCGGTAACCATAGTCGAGCAGCGACTTCAGATGATGCAGGACGCCCTTGGCTACTCGGTACTGACCGCGCCCTTCGACGGTGTGGTGTCCCGGGTCAGCATCGAGGCCCATGAACAGGCGATCCCGGCGATGAGTGTGCTGACTCTTCATGGGGAAGCCGGCTATCAGATCAGGCTGGACCTGCCTGAACAACTGGCCCATCGCGCTGACATCGGCATGAAGGCGGCTCTGCGGCTCAACGATCATCCCGAGGAGTTCGAAGCAGAACTCGCCGAGATCAGCCACTCCGCCAGCCTGATGAGCCGCACCTTTCAGGTGACGGCCACCCTGGACCGCCAGCCCCAGGGGGCCTGGCCGGAGCAAACCGGCCTGATGACCCTGGCTCTGCCATTGGAACGACACCCTGGTTTCCTGCTGCCCAGCAGCGCTGTGCAGTCTCAGGAAGGCGCGGTCTACGTCTGCGTCATCGACAATGGCCGGGTGGTAAGAACTCCGGTCGAGGTGGTCGGCTATCAGCGCGATCAGCTTCAGGTGCAGGGCCCGCTGCACCAGGGCGACGTGGTGATGATATCCGGCGCCCCCTACTTCGACGACGGTGCACAGGTGGGTGACGTCCTGCTGGGTGATCGCCAGGTTGAGCTGTGAGGGTGCCGAGCATGAATTTCGCTTCCATCGCCATCAACCGGCGCTTTTTCACCAGTTTCATCACCACTCTACTCTGCCTGATGGGCCTCTATGGCTACTTTGCCCTGGGCAAGCTGGAGGATCCCGCCTTCACCGTCAAAACCGCCGCGGTCGTAACCCTCTACCCCGGCGCCAGTGCCGAGGAGGTGGAGCTCAGGGTCACCGATGTCATGGAGCGCAAGCTGCAGGAGATGGGGCGTCTGTGGAAGCTGCGCTCGGTCAGTCGCCCCGGCCAATCGATGATCTTCGTCGATCTGGTGGAAACCACCACCGGGGAGCAACTGCCCCAACAGTGGGATCTGCTCAGGCGCAAGGTCAATGACGTCAAGTTGGCGCTGCCCCTCGAAGCCCAAATTTCCGTGGTGGTGGATGAGTTTTCCGAAGTGTTTGGCATGATGTTCGCGGTCACCGGCGATGGCATTCCACCCCGGGAGCTCAACCACTACGCCCGGCTGTTCCAACGCCAGCTGAACGCGGTGGATGGCGTCAACAAGGTGACTGTCCAGGGTCTGCATGAGCGGGCGGTCTTTATCGAGATCGATGAAGCCCGCCTGGCCAGATACCAGATGACCCCAGCTCAGCTGCTGGACCAGCTCTACAGCCAGAGCCTCATCAGTCACCCCGGGCAATTGACCCTGGGCTACGAGCGGGTTCGCCTCAGCCATGCGGACACCCTGGACTCGGTGGAATCGATGAACGCGTTGATCTTGCGCGCCGGAGCCGGCCCCGTGGAGAACCAGAGATTCAAGCTGGGAGACGTCGCCGACCTCTTCGAAGCCGACAGCGAGACGCCCCTGGTGATGAACCGGTTCAATGGCCAGCGGGCGATCACCCTGGCGGTGAACCCCAAAGATGGCCTCAACGTCGTCGCCATAGGCGATAGCCTCAAAGAGGCAATGGC
Source organism: Ferrimonas futtsuensis DSM 18154 (assembly GCF_000422645.1). Lineage (GTDB taxonomy): Bacteria > Pseudomonadota > Gammaproteobacteria > Enterobacterales > Shewanellaceae > Ferrimonas > Ferrimonas futtsuensis. The sequence goes on along the minus strand of NZ_AUGL01000024.1, from coordinate 63,100 downwards.
CGAGTTTGAGTCGCGGATGCCCGCCGGCGTCAAGGTGCACACCATCGTATTCCAGCCCGATGAGGTGCAGAAGTCGGTCAATAACTTTACCGGCAACCTGCTGAGCGCCGTGGCCATCGTGGTGGTGGTGCTGTGGATCTTCATGGGCTGGCGAAGCGCCACCATAGTCGGCACCAGCCTGGGGATCACCCTGCTGCTGACCCTGGTCTATATGCTGATTGCCGGCGTCGACCTGCACCGGGTTTCCGTCGGTGCCTTTATCCTGGCCCTGGGGATGCTGGTGGACAACGCCATCGTCATCACCGATCTCTACATCGCCAAGGTTCGCACCGGCGTCGAGCGCAGGGTCGCGGCCACCCAATCGGTGACCGAGACCCAGCTCCCCCTTCTGGCCGCCACCCTGATCGCCGTGGCGGCCACCTCACCAGTGCTGTTCAGCCAGACGGCGGCGGCAGAGTTCGCCATCGACCTGTTCAAAGTGATGGCTTCCTCCCTGCTGCTGAGTTGGGTGGTGGCGGTGACCGTGACCCCACTGATGTGCTGGGCCTTCTACCAACCCGCCGACGATGCCGCTGGGGTGCCTACCTGGCAGGGCACGGCCCGAACTGCGATCACCTGGATCCTCAACAACCGCAAAACCGCGCTTAGCGTGATTGGCGGCGCCCTGGTGGTCACCGCCGTGCTCAGCACCAAGGTAGTGCTGAATTTTATGCCCGGTTCCGACAGAGCCATCACCTTCGTGGATTACTGGCTTCCCCAGGGGGGCGACATCAACCAGACGGCGGCGGACATGGCCAAGATCGAGGCCTGGTTGCTGGAGCAGCCCGAGGTCAACAGCATTGCCAGCTTCATCGGCGGCGGTGCCCCCAGGTTCACCGTGACCTACGAGCCCGAGCCCAACGATCCCGCCTACGGTCAGATCCTGGTTAATCTGGACAGTTATGAGCAGATTCCTCAGCTGCGCCGTCGGGGCAACGCCTACCTCAAGGCCCACTTTCCCCATGCCGAGCCCAGGTTCCGTCCCCTGAAGCTGGCCACCGTGGACAAGTTCAACATCGAGGCCCGATTCAGCGGCCCGAATCCCGAAGTGTTGCGCCAGCTGTCCAGTCAGGCCAAGGCGATCATGAACGCTCACCCCAACCTGACGTACGTCCGGGATGACTGGCGCCAGCCCTCCAAGGTATTGGTCCCCATATTCAATCAGGACAGGGCACGGCTCACCGGTGTTAGCCGTAACGACGTCAACATCGCCCTGGCGCGGGCCACCGATGGCTTTATGGTCACCAGCCTCTATCAGGGTCGTGACCGGCTGCCGGTGCTGCTGCGAAGCCCCGAAGTGCGCAGAAACGACTTCAGCTCTCTGCTGACTCTGCCGGTCACCCCTTTGCTGGGCAACCATGTTGTGCCTCTGGGTCAGGTGGTGGACGGCTTCCAACTGCAGTTCGAGGAGGGGCAGATCTGGCGCCGGAACCGGCAGAGAACCATGACGGTGCAGGCCGACGTGGAGGGGGTTTACGCCTCCCAGGCCCGGCTGGAAATCGCCGACAAGATTGAAGCCATACCCCTGCCCGAGGGCTACCACATGGAGTGGGGTGGCGAGTTCTACGACGAAGACAGATCGGTTCGGGATATCTTCGCTCAACTGCCGAAAGCCGGTGTCTTCATGCTGATCCTGATGGTGGCCATGTTCAACGGGTTGAGGCAGCCCGCCGTCATCGCACTGACCATTCCGCTGGCTTCCATCGGTGTGGTTCCCATCATGATGCTGTCGGCCAAGCCCTTCGGCTTCATGTCCATCGTGGGCACCATCGCCCTTACCGGGATGATCATCAAAAACGGCATTGTGTTGATGGATCAGATCAACCTGGAGTTGGCAAGAGGGCGTTCCGCCTTCGATGCCCTGGTGGAATCTGCCCTCAACCGGACTCTGGCCATCAGCATGGCGGCCCTGACCACGGTGCTGGGGATGATTCCCCTTTGGTGGGATCCGCTGTTCGGCCCCATGGCCGCCACCATCATCGGCGGCCTGAGCCTGGCCACCTTCCTGACCCTGCTGATTATGCCGGTCATCTATGCGGTGCTCTATAAGGTGCCCACCCAAGAGGAACAACGCGATGCGTAAGTACTTACTCCCCCTGCTGCCCCTGATGCTAGGCGGCTGCGCCGTGGGGCCCCAGTACCAGGCTCCGGACGCCCCGAGCTGGCAGCCGGCGCAGTGGCAGGCATCCGCCGCCACCTCGGCTCAGCAGGCGGATCTGCACTGGTGGACCCAGTTTGAGGACCCCACCCTGGATCACCTGGTCAGCCGAGCGCTCTCCGACAACCTGACGGTGCTCGCCGCTCAGGAGCGGGTTAAGCTGGCCCGCAGCTACCGACAGGCGGTCTCCGCCACCAGCCTACCCCAGGTGGGCCTGGGGGCGGGCTATGTGGCCGGACAACTCAGTGAACAGGGGCCCATAGGCGGGCCGCTGCGTAACCCCAGTGTGGGAGGCCAGCCCCTGGGCTTCCCCCTGGCTTCCCGCCATCTGGACGCCACCTATCTGGGACTGGGGGTCGCTTGGGAGCCGGATCTCTTCGGCAAGACCGCCAGTCTGATCGACGCCAGCGATGCCAGGGCCGAGCAGGTGGCGATCATCGCCGACGGCACCCGGTTGATGGTGGTCAGCGCCGTCGTCAACAACTATCTGCAGCTGCGCAGCGCCCAGGAACAACACACACTGCTCAGGGCTCAGCTGGCCGACCTGGAGCAGATTCAGCCCAGAATCGACAGCCTTAAGGCCCACGGCCTCACCTCCAGCTCTGAAGCCGCTCGGGTGGCGGCGCAGCGCGAAGCAGTAGCAGCGTTGCTGCCTCAGTTGGATAGCGTCATCGAGGTCCACGGCCGCCGCCTGGCGATCCTGCTCAGCCAACCCTCGGGCAGCCTGCTCAACGAGCTCAGGCAAGCCGCTCCCCTGCCTCAGATCCACCGGGTGATCCCCATAGGCTTACCTTCCGAGCTGCTGCAGCGCCGCCCCGACATCCGCCTGGCGGAAAGGCAGATGAAGGTCGCCAACGCCGAACTGGGCGTCGCCATGGCCCGCCGCTACCCCAGCTTCTCCCTCACCGGTACTCCCGGGGTGGTGGCCAGCGACTTCAGCGATCTGTTTGCCAATGGCAGCAGCGCCTGGAGCTTTGGTGCTGGCATGAACTGGGCCCTGTTCGACGGTGGGCTGAGAGAAGCGATGGAGGCCGTGGCCGAGTCTCAGGTGAACATCGCCGCCCTGGACTATCAGCGTACCCTGCTCGGCGCCTTCTCCGAAGTGGAGACCCTGCTCAGCGCCTATGGCTACAGTGAGCAGAACCTACAGGCCCTGATCCGCTCCCGGGACCAGGTGGCACAGGCGGTATCCCGTACCCAGAGCCTGACAGACTCGGGCCTGGCAGGGACCCTGGATCTGCTCAAGGCCAGGGCCTCGCTGCACCAGGCCAACGCAGCGTTGGTTCAGGCCAGGACCCGGCATGGGCAGCTGGTGGTGGCCCTGTACCAGTCTCTCGGAGGCAGTTGGTCAGAAAGTTGAGGTAGGCGGCGTGCCGGCCCTGCCGGTACGCCCAGATTCAGGGTACACTTAAACCAAGGAACGTGACTCAAGAGACCCTCTAATGGAAAAATGGCAAGCTTGGCTGCTGATCGCCCTGATCCTCGGCGTCATCGTCAGCAACATCATGGTGCTCAAGTACACCGCCAACTACAAGATGCCCCAATTTGGCAAGCCCAACCTGCCCAAGGCCCCCCGCAACAAAGGCGAAGACGCCGACGGCGACACTAGCGACGACGGCGACGCCACAGACAAGCCAGGGCAATAACCAGTCCCCATCCAAATGCGAATGCACTGCCGCCACCGCCACTGTCGGGCGGTACGCTAACCGGGGGTACCAAGGACACCGTTGCCTGGCTGGTCAGCCCACCTGGGGCGGTCAGCATCAGAGTCAGGTTTCGGGACACCCCCAGGTCGAAGGTCACCAGATTCACGGTGCGATTCAACTGACCATCGGCGAAACTCACCGGCAGATTCAGCGCAGTGTAATCCCTTCCCGCCTGGGCGCTGCCATCCCGGGTCTCAAGTTGTACCGTCAAGGGACCGCTGCTGCCCCCTTCCCGGTTCAGGACTATGGCCAGCACCTGACCCGAGGTCACCTGATAGCTGGCTTGGCTGAACACCGCGGTGCCGGTGGCACCAACACTGCTGTCGATGACCTGAACCGAATGCTGATCCCGCCCCAGGGCCACCCCGCCCGGCCACAGCAGCCGGGCCGTCAGGGTGCGATTGCTCTGAGCACTGTCCGGGGCCACCTGAAGGCTCACCGTAGTGCGCTCAACACCAGCCTGGAATGTCAGCGGCAGTAAGCGTTCACTTCCATCCACGCTCACCAGCAGGGTGGCGGCAGCCCGCCCCTGGGTATCACTGCGGCTGACCCCAAGCTCAAACGCTTCCCCCTCCTCTACGGACGAAGGAGAGCTGTCCAGATCCAGGGTACCCCGTATCGCCACCGGGGCAGCCTGGGTCCCGATAAACTCGGCAGACTCGTTCAGGGTACGGCCATTGTCCGCTTCGACCGCATCGCCACAGCCCAGAGGTGAACTCAGCAGAGGCGATGAGAAGCTCGGCAAGGTACTGGGGGAAACGAAGGACCACATCACGGTGCGGCCAAAGCCGCAGTCGAAAGCATGGCTGTAGGGAAACAGGGCGCTGTCGTTGCCCTCGTGCCCGGCGCCGAAGTTATGACCAATCTCGTGGGCCGCCACAGAGTTGCGAATGCTGTCGGACAGCCCGTTGTAGGTCACCACGGAGTGCCGCCCGGGCAAGAAGGCGATGCCGGCGGCATCGTCCATCTCGGGCACAAGCAGCATTCCCAGATCGGCACCATAGTGGAGATTGAGGGCATCATTCACCTCATCCAGCTGACTGAAGTCGGTCACCAGAGCGTCGGCAGCCCCCTGCTCGCTCAGGGTACTCAGGGGAATGATCCCCTTCAGCTTGATCTCTACCGCCACCTGGGAGTTTTCCATATAGGTGTTGGTGGCTGACACCATGGCGTTGACCATGGCTTGCAGTTCCCCATAGTTTGGGTAGGGCTGAGCCCAATCCGGCAGCCACACCAGCATATCCACCTCCCGGGCGCCGGGCAGCGCCAGTGGGGTGACCATCCGGTTGGCTCTGAACGTCTCCAGCTCAGCGGCCATCTGTGGGTTCCACAGGCCGTCGCTGCCCATGGACACAGGCTCGGCAACCACGGCGGTCGTCGCCAACATCAGCCCGGCCAAGCCGGAAAGTCTCGTGATCATGCCCTTCCCCTTTTTGCTCCTGTTTTCCTTAAGGCTAGTCTATGCCTCTGACCTTAGTGCCCTTTTTGTTGCAATAGCCAGGCAAGAACTAAAGGATTGACCGAAAAGGAAAACGCCACCTGACGGTGGCGCTTGGTTGTTCATCTTTGGACTCGGCAACTCGGCTGATAATGACGCCGAGCTGCCGGTGGCCTGCCTTACTCGCCGCTGCGCCGTTTGAGCAGGTAGAGATCCTCCTGGGCCAGCTCCTCATCCAGCTGCCTGGCGACAAACTCCGGCGAGGTGGTGTAGCGGGCCAGCAAATTGTAGATCACCGGAATCACCAGCAGGGTGAACAGGGTGGCCACCAGGATGCCGGAGAGCACCACCACGCCGATCACAAAGCGGGTTTCGGAGCCGGCCCCGGTAGCCAGCACCAAGGGCACCGCTCCGGCGGCAGTGGTGATGCCGGTCATCATGATGGGGCGCAGACGTTGTACCGCCGCCTCGATGATCGCCTCCTCAAACTTGATCCCCTGATCCCGCAGCTGATTGGCAAACTCCACGATGAGAATGCCGTTTTTGGCCGCCAGCCCCACCAGCATGATCACCCCAATCTCAGAGTAGATATTGAGGCTCTGGCCGGTAAAGTAGAGGCCCAGCAAGGCGCCCAGAGTCGCCAGGGGAACCGTCAGCATGATCACCAGGGGGTGAATGTAGCTTTCAAACTGGGCTGCCAGCACCAGGAACACCACCACCAGGGCCAGGGCAAAAACAAACACCACCGCATCGCCGGATTCCTGATAGTCCTGAGAAGCGCCTTTGTAACTGACCACCGCATCCACCGGCAACAGCTCATCCACCAGGCCGCTGAGGTAACCCAGCGCATCCCCCAGGGTGTAACCATCGGCCACGTTGGCCTCCAGGGTAATGGCGCGCATCCGGTTGTAGCGGTTCAGCCTGGGGGCATCGGCGTACTCCTCTACCGACACCAGATTCGCCAGGGGGATCAGCTCACCGGAAGAGGCGGAGCGCACATAGAGGTTGGAGAGATCCGACGCGGTATTCTGATTCTCCCTCTGCCCTTCGATGATGACATCGTACTCCTTGCCCTGCTGTTCGAAGGTGGTCACCAGGCGCGAACCCAGCATCGACTCCAGAGTCCGCCCGATGGTGCTGACGGACACCCCCAGGTCTCCGGCCCGGTCGCGGTCGATCACCACCCGAAGCTGTGGCTTGGTCTCCTTGTAGTCGTGGTCCAGTCCCACCAGCATGGGGCTGTCCTTGGCGGCCTCCATGATCTGGTCACGCCACTGGGCCAGCTGTTCATAGCTGCCACCGCCGATGACAAACTGCACCGGCTTGCCCACCCCGCGGCCGAAGGCCTGACGCATGATGGGGAAGGCACGGACGCCGCTGAGATCCGACAGGCGGCTGCGAATATCGGCCATGATCTCAAAGGCGCTGCGACGCTGGCCCCAGTCCTCCAGGTTGATGATGGCCATGCCGCCGGAGAAGTCCGCCACCCGACCCCAGCCCCGCGGGGCACGAATCAGCAGGCGCTTGATCTCTCCGGACTCCACCATGGGCATCAACCGGTGCTCAATCTCATCCATGTAGTCCTTCATAAAGGAGTAGCTGGCCCCCTGTGGGCCGTTGATGATGATGAACATGGAACCCCGGTCCTCCCTGGGAGCAAACTCAGAGGGCACCTTGGTAAACAGGAAGGCGCTGCCCGCCATGGCGGAGACGATGATGGCCACCACCAGCACAGGGTGAGCCACCCAGCGCTTGAGAGAGTCCCGGTACTGTGACTTGAGCCACTCCATCGCCTGATCCACCTTGCGCACCAGCCAGGGATCTTCTGAGGCGGGCTTGAGCAGCTTGGAACACATCATCGGACTCAGTGACAAAGCGATCAATGAGGAGAAGGCCACCGCCGCACTCATGGCGATGGAAAACTCCCTGAACAGCTTGCCCAGGTCCCCTTCGAGGAAGCCGATGGGCATAAACACCGAGATCAACACCAGGGTGGTCGCGACAACGGCGAAAGCCACCTGGCGCCCGCCGAGGAAGGCGGCTTTGAGCGGCGACTCCCCCTCCTCCACCCGGCGGTGGATGTTCTCCAGCATCACGATGGCGTCATCCACCACCATGCCGATGGCCAGAATCAGCGCCAGCAGGGTCAGCAGGTTGATGGTGAACCCCAGGGCATAGAGCACTACGAAGGTGGCCAGCAGAGACACAGGCACGGTGACCGCCGGGATCAACATCGCCCGGACGCTGCCCAGGAACAGGTAGATCACCACAATCACCAGCAACATGGCGATGCCCAGGGTCTTGTACACCTCGTCGATGGAGGCCTGAACAAACACCGAGGCATCGTAGGAACGCTTGATCTCCATCCCTTCCGGCAGGGTGGGATTGAGCTCATCCACCAGGGCATTGACCGCCCGGGCCACCTCCAGGGTGTTGGCGGTGGACTGTCGGGTCACCCCCAGGCCGATCATCGACTCGGTGTTACCCCTAAAGCTGATGCGCTCCTCCTCGGAGGCCAGCTCCACATGAGCCACGTCCGCCAGACGAATCAGGTAGCCGTCCATGCCGCGGCCCACCACCAGCTGGGAGAAATCCTCCGGCGCCAGGAAGCTGCGCTGCACCCGCACCGAAAAGTGGCGGTTTTCCGACTCGATGCTGCCCGCCGGCAGCTCCACATTGTCGGCGCGCAGGGCGGATTCGATGTCGGTCACCGTCAGGTCCCGGGCCGCCAGGGCCTGGCGGTCCACCCAGATGCGGATGGCGTACACCTTGCCGCCGCCGACCCGGATGTTGGCCACCCCGTCGATGACACTGAGTCTGTCCACCAGATAGCGACGGGCGTAATCGGTCAGCTGCAGGGTGTCCATTCGGGAGGACTGCAGGTTGAGCCACATGATCACTTCAGAACTGCCGGAGGCCTTCTGCACCTCGGGGGGATCCGCCTCCTCCGGCAGATTGTTCAACAGTCCGGAGACCCGGTCGCGCACGTCGTTGGCGGCAGCGTCGATGTCCCGCTCGATGTTGAACTCCAGGGTCACCGAAGAGCGGCCATCCCTGGAGGAGGAGGAGATGTTCTTGATCCCTTCGATGCCGGCGATGCGGTCCTCGATGATCTGGGTGATGCGGGTCTCCACCACGGCAGCAGAGGCGCCCCGGTAGTTGGTGGAGATCTCCACCACCGGCGGATCGATGTTGGGGTACTCCCGCAGCGGCAGCTTGTCGAAGGAGACCAGGCCGAAGGCGATCAGCAGCAGGCTGATCACCGAGGCAAACACCGGTCTCTTGACGGACAGATCGGTCAGCAGCATTACTCGGCACCCCGCACAGTGAAGGGCTCACCGCTGCGGGTGTTCACCTCCTGTCCCGGGCGCACCTTCATGATGCCTCGGGTCACCACGGTCTCACCGGCATCGACGCCGGAGAGTATCTCCGCCCGCCCCCGGGTGCGCAGGCCGACTTCCACCTGACGTTGCTCGATGCGGTTGTCCGGCGTCACCACAAACAGATAGTGGCGCTGCTGCAGGGGAATGATCGACTCTTCGGGCACCACCAGGGTATCCCGCTGTTCGGTAATCAGCTTAAGGGTCATCAACATGCCGGGACGCAGGGCCAGATCCAGGTTGTCGATGTTGGCCCGCACCACCACAGCCCGGGTCACCGGATCCACCCGGCTGTCGACGCTGACCACGGTGCCGGTGAACACCCGCTCGGGGAAGGCGGCCGCGGTCGCTTCGACGTTGCGACCTGGATTGAGCTGGGCCAGGAAACGCTCAGGCACCGGGAAGTCCAGCTTCACCACCTGGATGTCATCCAGGGTAGTCACCTCGGTGCCTGGGGTGACCAGGGTACCTGGGCTGACTTCACGAAACCCCAGGACACCGGAGAAGGGGGCACGCAGGTAGCGGGCATCCAGTTCCGCCTGGTACTGCGCCAGGGTCGCCTTGGCCACATCGACCGAGGTGGCCAGCCTGTCGAGTTCGGAGCTGGCAATGGTCTTGGCCAGAACCAGGTCCTTGATGCGATTGTATTCCCTTTGCTGCTCCTGCAGGTTGGCCCGGGCCGCACGCAATTTGGCTTGCTGCTCGCCGTCGCTCAGGGTCAGCAGCAGGGTGCCGGCTTCCACCCGTTGGCCGTCATCGAAGTGGACCGCCTCCACTTTTTCGGTCACCTTCACCGACATCACCACAGACTCACGGGCCTTGACGGTGCCCAGGGCCTCCACCTCACGGCGCATCGACTCGGCCGCCACCTGGGTCACCACCACGGAGGGGGTGCCCCTGGGTTTGCCCCGGGCTCCCTCGCCCTTGCTGGTCTCTTTGTGATAGATCGCCCCCGCCACGCCCAGCGCGAAAACGATTCCGGCAACTATGGTTTTTTTCATTATCTCTTGCCTAGTTGATTGCTTACAGCCCTCCTGCGGGGCTTTGCCCTATAGGGTACCAAGCCGTCCAGCTTGAGCCATCCACTGTTGGCTTTAAGATGTGATTCAATTGGTAACCAACTGTGACAGTGGCCACACAATGTTGACAATCAAGATACGCACAAGACTCCGAGTCGGATGTGGGCCCGGCAAACGCCGGACCCGGTGTGTCACTGACTGATTGAGTTACAGGCGGAAGCGGCCCACCAGTTGCTCCAGCTGCTGAGCCTGATCGGACAGAGCCTGACTGGCCCCCGCCATCTCTGCCGCCGCCTGGGTGGCGCGCTCGGTACCGTCATTGATGTTGGTGACATGGTCGGTGATCTGAGTGACCACACTGGATTGCTCCTCGGTGGCCGTCGCCACCTGCAGGTTGAGATCGGCGATGGCCCGAATCTGCTCGGCAATCTGTGCCAGCGAATCGCCGGTACGGGCCGCGGCTTCGGTACCGGCACCCGCCTGGGCCCGGCCGCTGTTGACCGCTTCCACCGCCCGGCGTGCTTCGGTCTGCAGTGAGGTGATCATCTGTTGGATCTCCTCGGTGGATTCATTGGTACGCTGTGCCAGGTTACGCACCTCGTCGGCCACCACAGCAAATCCCCTGCCCTGCTCGCCGGCCCGTGCCGCCTCGATGGCAGCGTTCAGCGCCAGCAGGTTGGTCTGTTCGGAGACCGAGCGGATCACCTCCAGCACGGCGCCGATCGCCTCACTCTGATTGGCCAGCTCCTCAATCACCTCGCCGGCCCGCTCCATCTCCTCGGCCATGGTGGCGATGGTACGGCTGGAGTCCTCTACCACGGTGATGGCATCGCCGGTTTCCCGGTTGGCACGCTCGGCGACGTCGGCCGCTTCCGCAGCATTTCGAGCGATCTCGCCAATGGTCAGCCCCATCTCCTCGATGGCCGAGGCGGTCACCAGGGTCTCATCCCGCTGCCGTTCACTCTCCACTCGGCCGGTTTCGGCGCTGGCAGAAACCTCGGTCGCCGCCGTGCGCAGCAGGCTGGAGGTCTGGGCCACATCGGCAATGGCATGACGAATCTTGCCAATAAAGCCATTAAAGCCATTGCCCACCCTGGCCAGTTCATCCTGGCCCTGGTCACGAAGACGGTGACTGAGATCGCTCTCGCCCTGGCCCATCTCCTGAAACACACCGGCCAGAGCGTTGATCGGCCGCGACAGTGAGTTGGCCAGCAACACGCCCAGGCCACCGAAGACCAGCAGCACCCCCAGGGCACAAAGGATGATGTAGTTGCGGGATTCATTCAGGCCGGCATAGAGCTCCGCCTTGGGTACCTCAGCCACCACGTACCAGCCCAGGCTGTCCACATAACTGGCCGCGATGATCACCGCATCATCCTCAACAAAGGCAAAGGACTGCCTTTTCAACAACTGCGACCAGTTCACATCGCCGTGCAGCTCCGCCAGAGACAGAGCCTGACCCGGCTTCTTTTCCGGATGAACCATCGCCTGCCCCTGGCCATCAACCAGGTAGACAAAGCCAGACTGCTCGATACGGAACTGACGGAGATAGTCGAGCATGTCGTCGAAAGAGCGAGAGATGCCGGATGCGCCGCGGCCGTCCAGTAGCTGATAGTTGACGAATAGGTCGCTGTTGCCCTCGGGGTAGGTATAGATGCTGACTTGTGAGGCACTGCCGCTGTCACGGAAGGCGAAGAACCAGCCATCCAGATTGTCGTTGTTCAGACGCCTCAGGAAACCATCCTGATTCCAATAATCGGCGGTCTGACGATCGGCAAAGCTGACGTTACTCAGGTTGTACTGTTTAGCCACACTGCCGAGGCTGGCCACCAGATGGCGCTCCTCTTGCGGAGAAAGACCGCCGTCGAGGGCGTCGAGGACGGACTGGTTGGCTGCGATGGTGTAGGAGATGGCACTCATCATGCTGATCTCTCGATCGATGGCGTTGCGCACCCGCTGAACCAGGTTGGGCAGTTCGGATTGCTGCATCCTCTCTACCAGCAGTTTACGCGCCTCCCACTGGCTGATAATGCCAATGACCAGGGTGGATGCCAGTACCGACAGCAGCACCATCATCATCAGGCGGCTGCGAATGGTCAGCTGGTTCAGTTTCATCGTTCTCCTCCGGGGGGCACGTCGACCGGTGCCAAACATGTGACGCGTAGCGTCATTGGGAATTAATATTCAGATGGGGGAGATTATGTACTTTTATTACAAATTTGGAAGCGCGACGCGATTAAATTTCGACTGGACTGACTTGTTTTTGATCATTTTTCACCAAAACCTCAAACGAATGTAATTTAACATCATTTCATGGCACAGCTTTCCACTGATTCAGTCCGGGCTTAGATAGAGAAAAGGCCCCAGATGGGGCCTTTGTCGAATCGCAGACTACAGGGAGTAATCAAAGGTCAGGTAGTAGAAGCGCCCCACGTTGTCATACCCAGCCATGCCGGTCACATTGCCCATGGAGTGACCCGGCAGGTCACGGTCAAACAGGTTATCGACCCCCAGGCCCAGTCTCACGCCGTTGTCCCAGGTGTAGTGCATCAGTACGTCGTTCACCACATAGGTGCCGTAGCTCATGATGGTTGAGTAGGGTTTGGTGAAATCATCATTAAACTGTGGGGTGTAGACATCCACGCCATCCATATAGCGCAGCGTCCAGGCGACACCCCAGTCACTGAGGCTGTAGGTGGTGATCAGGTTCGCCTGCCACTTGGCGTAATCCGGAGTACCGGCGAACTCCTCCTTGACCGCCGGGTCGTCCTGAAAGGCATACTCGTTGCGTCCAATCAGGTAGGTGCCAACCAAGCTGGTGCTCAGGTCCCCCTCACCCAGCGCGGTGTCGTAACCGATCTCAAAGTCCACACCTGACGCTTCCTGCTTGGCCACATTGGTGTAGGTGTTGACCAGATGGGTCAACTCATGTGTCACGGGATCACGACTGAGCAAGTCGCAGTATGGGTTGTCTGTGCCGGTGGGGTTGTCCAGACAGCGATCGATGATCTTCTGCGCCCCCACCTTGGCGATGGCATCGGTGATCTCGATGTCCCAGTAATCCAGGGTAAGGGTCAGAGAGTCGATAAAGCCGGGTTGGTACACCAGGCCGGCGGTGAAGCTTCGGGATTCTTCGGGTTCCAGCTTGTCGTTACCGCTCTCAACCCCCTTGAGGTCCACGGTGTCATAGTCAGAATCAAAATCGGCCGGCACTCCCAGGGAGGCGCAGTTACCGGCACGTATGGCACGCTGTTCCTCGGTCAGCTCGGCGAGGCGGCTCGCCTTGCAGCTGTCATTGATGGGGTAGTAGCCGTCTTTCTCCGCCCCGGCAAACTCACCCAGGCTGGGCGCCCTAAAGGCGCTGGAGAGGGTGGTGCGTACCCTGAGGTCCTTCACAGGCACCCAGCTCAGTCCCAGCTTCCAGCTGGTGGTGTCGCCCGAACTGGAGTAGTTGGAGTAGCGCGCGGCCAGATCCATTTCCAGAGATTCCACACCGGGTTGATCGGCCACCAGCGGCAGGCTCAGCTCCGCGTACACCTCGGACACATCGTAGTGCGCATCTTCGTTGGCGTAGGCGGGGAAGAAGGTATCGCCCGAGGCGGCCAGCTCATCCTCTCGGGTCTTCATGCTCTCCTTGCGGTACTCTGCCCCCGCGGCAAAACCGGCCTCTCCCGCAGGCAGTGCAAACCAGGCCGGATTGGTCACAGACGCGCCCAGCACGGTCTGCTGCAGCACCGCATTCATCACCGAGGTAGTGCTGATGTAATCGCGCATCTCGGGGGTGATGGAGCCTTCACCAAAGAGGTTCAGAGCAACACAGCCCTCGGCCCGGTCGGCCTCGGAACGGCACACCGCTTCACCGTCGACCAGCACCGAATCCACGGCCTTGGCAAACCTGGAGTTGACCAGGTTGTTGCCGTTCTCCCGGCGCAGATCGGACTGACCAAAGAGACCAAAGGCGTCCAGCTCCCAGCCATCGACCAGCTCCCCCTTCACGCCCAGCACATATCGTTGAACCGTGCGCTCATTCTCCTCACTGCGCGGCCCCAGGTCGTTCAGGAAGCGGTTGAGCATGATGCTGCCCAGCCCGTTCTGATCCATCAGCTGACCCAGGTCGGCGCCGATGAAAGCGTTGTCACGCTGGAGCTGCAGGTTGCCGAGGAAGAACGCCGGTGGCCCCGCATAGTGGGCGTCGGTTCGAGACCACTTGGCCTCCAGGTAGGCCTCCATCTCATCGCCCAGACCGTAGTGGCCCTTGAAGTTGGCGGTGACGCTGTCCAGCTTGGGCTGCAGGGTTTCCCATTGACGCAGGTTCTCGTAGTAGTTGCAGGAGGCGCCGCATTTCAGGCCCTCCGCCTCGTCGCCGGTGTCGATGGTCACCAGGGAGCCATCGTCGGCAAAGGTGTAGCTGTCGCCAAGGCCGTGCCAGGGGCCGAACACCACTCCGGCATTGTTAACCCCGTAATAGCCCCCCTGAACCCAACGCTCCACGGTGTCGGTGCCGGTCATGGTGGTCCAGGAGTCCTCAGTCGCCTCCCTGTCCAGGGCGCCCAGCTTGGACTGACCGGCGTACTCCAGAGACAGGGCGGCATTGCCCCGGCCGTCATCAAAATCCTGGCCGTAGGAGAGGGAGAACTTTCGGGTATTAAAGTCGCTGTCATCCGCGCTACCGGCAATGGCTCGCAAGGTCAGCCCCTGGAGATCACGCTTCAAACGGAAGTTCACCACACCGGTGACCGCGTCGGCTCCGTAGATGGCCGAGGCTCCGCCGGTGATGATCTCCACGCTCTCCACCCACTCCAGAGGAATGGTGTTGATGTCCACCCTGGAGTCACCGACACTGCTGGAAACGTGGCGTTTGCCATCCACCAGCACCAGGGTGCGTTCCGAGCCCATGCCCCTGAGATCCAGTACGCTCAGTCCGCCACCGCCGACATCCACGGTGGAGCTGGCCAGGGCACCGCTGCTGGCCAGGGCTGGCAGCTCGTTCAGGGCCTCGGCAATGTTCACCGCCCCGGTATTGATAAGGCTCTCCCCGGTCACCACGGTCACCGGCGTCGGGGTTAGGGTCCCCTCCCGGGCAATGCGGGTGCCCAGAACGGTAATGCGCTCTATCTCCGCCTCTGTCGCTGTCGCCACGCCACTGGTCAGGGTGGCAGTAATTAGGGTTGTGAATAATCCCGAGACCACGGCTCGAGAAACCACTGAACGCTTCATCAGCAAATTATCTCCGTCCGCCAGACAATGGCGGATAAAACATCAGTCTGTTCGCAACTCATCCGAAGAGGCCGAAAAGAGAGCCTTTTCAGAAAAGATGCGATCTAAAAAATTGGGGGCTATTTTCTCATGAAAGGAGTCACCGGCTAGGTGAAACCGTATGAGTGTGAGACCAAAATCAAAATATTATTCGAATAAAGTCATGCGGTTACATTTAGCTTGCATTTGAGTAACGTCGGTTGGGCCGCGCACATCAGCCTAAAAGCCTCGATGCACCTATTCCTGAGTAGGGGAGCTGTCAATCCTGCTCCATTGCGGACTCACCAGGGCACTGGCCAGCATTGGAAGCTGAGATGCGATTACTTGGATGGCAAGTGTGATGTTCTTACCCGCTGAACTTCTGAAGAGGTAAAAAAGGCGCGGTAACAACCGCGCCTTTTCTCGTACTTTACCTATTACAGGCGAACATTTACGCCCAGGTAGAAGCGACGACCAACCAAATCGTAGATTGGATTAGTGGTGTAACCTGGAGGCAGTTTGTCAAACAGGTTGCGGATACCACCTCTTACAGAAACAAACTCGTTCACGTGGTAGCTACCGCCCAGATCATGAGTGATCATGGTAGGTACGTGAGAAGGATCCAAATCTTCTGGCGAACCACCATTTGGTGATACGTCATAAGTTACGGAGCGATCAACGAAACGGGTAGACCAGTTAACAGTCAGGTCATCCCACTCATAGTTTGCGGTGAAGCGGAACTGCAGTTCTGGATCACCCACCTCTCCCTTCTCATTATTCACTTCATCAGGACGATCTTGGAACTCAAACTTTTCCAACTCCAGCAGCTTGTTACCTACCAAGCTCAGATCCAGTTCACCTGGACCAACTTCCATGGAGTAACTCGCCTGGAACTCGAAGCCACGGGTATTGTATGCAGCAGCATTCAGGTAACCGGAGCGAACCAGAGTAATATCAAAAGTATTGGGATCACGATCAACCTGAGAGCAGTAACCGGCGTCTGGGCCACCTGTGGCGTCGACACAGTTATCTACTACGTTCTGAGGTTGTACATAAACGATCGCATCTTCAATCTCGATGTCGTAGTAGTCCAGAGTAATAGACAGGTTCTCGACATAGTCTGGGCTCCAAACTACACCCACTGTCTTAGACTTGGAGGTCTCGGACTTCAGGTCTGGGTTTCCGCCGGACAGAGTATCTACACTCACATTATCGTTAGCTTCGAAGCCTGCGGGCATGCCCAGCGCGGTGCAGTTTGCCAGACGATCCGGATCATCACTGATATTATCTGAATCACAAGGATCGCTTACACGAGCAAAGCCTGGAGATTGTGGGTCAAAAGCTTCACCGATGTTGGGAGCGCGTACTGCCTCACCCAAAGTACCTCGGAAACTCAGGCCATCGAAGGGTGCGTAGAACACACCAAACTTCCAGGCATCCGCGTTACCAGCGTGGGAATAGTCAGCACCACGGAAAGCACCATCTACACTCAACTCTTCAATACCAGTCATGCCTTGAATCAGTGGCAAGTTAACCTCGATGAAGTACTCGGTAACGTCATACTCACCGTAGGAATCTGGAGTTGCAGCGCTGCCAACCAGGCCCGCTTTTGTAAACTCATCAGTAGTGGATGCTGAGGTCTCTTCTCGATATTCCCAGCCTACAACTACGTCTACAGGTCCGCCAGGCAGTTCAAACAGTTCACTGGAATCTGTGGCCAGAGTTGCCCCCATGACCTGCTGAGTGATTTTGTCGTTGCGAGTGACATCTGCAGACACAAAGTCGCGCGCTGCTTCAGAAGCCTGACCTAAACCAAAGGGGTTATAAGCCACGCACTGATCACCATTAACGGACGCGGGATCCTCATATCCATCAGGTTGCGCGCTGGCCAGTTGGCTTCTGCAAACGGCTTCGCCGGTTGCAGGATCAATGACAGAATCAACAGCGGCAACAAAGTTGTCGGGAATCAGGTCGTTAAGTGTCTTACGTTCGTTGCGGGTTTCACCCCATACGTAGAACACCTCGTAGTTAAAGTCGGTCTCGCTCAGAGTAAAGTCACCCTTAACACCGCTTACGAAGCGAAACAGGTCACGTTGGTTGTCTGCGGAACGATTTCCAAGCTCATCAAAGAACTTAGCCATGCTGACGGTAGTTTGACCAGCATCCAGCAGAGTCTTGCGCAGGGTTTCGTCCATGAACGCATTGTCTTCAACATTGATGCTGATGTTTCCGAAACGGAAAGACGGCTGGTACTGCTGTTTGATATCAGAGCTTACATACTTGAAATCACTGTAGAACTGAAGGTTATCAGTCAGATCGTAATTAAAAGTGGAGCCAACAGTGATTCTTTCAACACCAGGAATATAGTTCTCATAGCTTTCTGGATCGAAGCAGGTATCACATCCATTCGGGAAATTACCGAAAGCAAAGCTATTAGACTGGTCACGCTCAGTTTGCAACATTGGGTTGCCAGCGTCGTCGAAAGTCCATCGACCTGCAGCACCGCCAAATGGGTTGATAACACCAGTTGCATTGATCATCTCGGAGTATACACGAGGTACACGCAGACGATCTGGGATGCCATCATCTTCACCAGTGTCATTCGGGTTCTTAATGGTACCCCAACCATCCAGCTGCCGCAGGTCCTTGGACATCACTTCCTTCGTGCGATCGTAGTTCGCGAAGAAAGTGACGTTACCGCGGCCATCAGACAAATCGGCACCGCCGAGCAGGCTGATTTTATGGTCCTTTGTTCCAACACCTTCGGTAGAGTCGCCGTAAGCTACGTCAAACTCAAATCCTTCAAAGTTTTCCTTGAGGATGACGTTGACTACGCCAGATACGGCATCTGAACCGTAAATTGCAGAAGCTCCGCCAGTTACGATCTCTACACGCTCAATCAAAGCCGATGGAATAGTGGTCAAGTCAACCTGTGCAGAACCAGGCGCGCCGGCTACGTGGCGTTTGCCGTTGACCAGAACCAGAGTTCGGTTGGCACCAAGGCGACGCAGGTCAGCAGAGCTGATACCTGCAGAAGCATTGCTGTTGTTGTTACCTACGAGGGTGTCAGTCGCCCCAACAGAGGGCAGCTCAGCCAGGATAGAGCCCAGGTCAACGTTGCCGAATTTTGCAATTTCTTCGGAACCGATACTTACGATGGGCGCTGGTTGAGTAAATTCAGGGCGGGCGATTCGCGATCCAGTTACCTGAATACGCTCAACTTCATTCTCACTGCCTTCTTCTGCATAAGCCACATTGCTGATCAGGGTCGCGGAAGCCAGAGTACCCAGCATTGCTCCCTTCACGGCGCGTGACACAATTGATTGCATCATCATTCGAATAATATCTCCACTCTAGCGATTCTATTCGCTAATTCTTATGGGGTTTTGTTATTTTAAGGTTGCTCCAACCTCGCGATGATGCTGCATTTCACGCCGACAAGAGTCAATGACATTGATCACGCTCAAGTTTTTAACATATTGTTATATCCGTCACTCCATTGTAAATTCAGAAACTGACACTTACTGACAAATCAGGCCTCTAAGCCACAGTCACCAGCAACTTTAACATGATGCCAACTTGTTAACCCTTAAGAAGACAAACCTAATTTAATGACAAATTTAAATACAATTTGCGTTTCGTTTGTCTCTTTTTTGTTCTGTTGAAGAAATTATTTTGCAATAAACATCGTGAATATTTAGCGAAATCTTGCGCAATTTTCACCCTTCGTTAGAGCCAGAGATAATTGAAGAAAAGTCATCTTAACTTCGTAAATAAAGGGTAATGGCTTGGAATTAGCAGAGCCACTCACTCGTGACTGCATAAATATTCGATTCATCAAGGCGATAATTCAAAAAAAAAGGCGAGCCCTCAGGCTCGCCTTTTTGTCGACTGACTTCAGCTTAGAAGCTGTAGCTGTAGTTTACGCGGTACTCACGACCGAAGTTGTTGTACAGGTAGTCGAAGTTGTTGGCGTACTTACCGTCGCTGTCCAGTACTGGGTCACGGTCAAAGACGTTGTTCACAGTGAAGCGGATCTCGCCGTAACCGTCAGAGGTGTAGGCGTAAGTCGCGTTGTGAATGGTCCAAGACGGCAGGTGACCGGATGGCTTCAGGGTACCGGTTGGGTTACCTTCAGCATCGAACTCAGGCGCAGTCTCCTCGAAGGTGTCACCAGTGTAGTTGATGTTCCAGGAGAAGCGGTGATCAGCCAGGGCGTAAGTGAAGGTCGCGTTGGCCTTCCACTCAGGCTGCAGAGCCCAACCGGCGGTATCCTGAACAGGACCGTTGTAATAGGCTTCCTCTTCGTAGGCCATGATGTAGCTGGAAGAGATGTTGAAACCGAACTCACCGTACTCGGTGTCGTGGTTCAGGTCCAGCTCAATGTCCACACCCTCAACGTTGAACTCAGCACCGTTTACATAGGTGGTTTCAACCAGCTCGATGGTGCCGTTGCTGTTACGGGTCATGGACACGCCTTCGATGTCCAGTTCCTGGCCCAGGAACTCGGCCCAGATCAGATCCTGCACACTGATGGTGCTGATGGCGTCTTCAACCTGGATGTTGTAGTAGTCCAGTTTGATGCCAGCCCAATCGGTGATGTCCCAAGCCACACCGAAGTTGTAGGTGGTGGACTCTTCCGCCTTCAGGTTGGGGTTGGCCTTGAAGAAGGTGTCGTACTGTACTTCGGAGCACTTATCCAGAGCAGTGCCAATGTTCTGACAGTTTACATAGTCAGTGGCGTACTCGGCGCTGAAGGAGTCAGCAGAGAACAGCTCGCTCAGGGCAGGAGCACGGAAGCCCTGGCCCCAGGAAGCACGAACTACGATGTCGTCAGTGGCATTCCAGCGGATGGACGCTTTAGGCGCGATGTTGTCACCGAAGTCGGAGTAATCGTCGTAACGCAGAGCCAGGTTCAGCTCCAGGGTGTCGATTACAGGAATCACGGTCTCATAGAACACAGCGGTTACGTCGCGCTCACCGGCGGAGCTGCCACCGGAGCCACCGCCCACCAGGCCGGCTTCGGACTGAGCGTCAACCTGAGAGCTGTAGGTGTACTCGATGTACTCGGCACCGAAGTAGTGACCGATATCACCGGCAGGCAGGGAACCCAGGGTAAAGCTGGCACCAGCATACAACTGGTTAAAGTTCAGCTTGTCTTCCTGCAGGGTGGTGGCACCCATGTTGGCCACGCCCTCTTCACTGTCCAGAGGGATGTCGTTGTTCAGGTTGTAATCCAGACCGGAGTAGCTCAGGTAGGTGTTACCAACGTTCTTGTTATCGGCCTTGTTGTAGTGGTAGTAAACTTCCCAGTCTACACCGTCACCGATGTCCAGCAGGCCACGAACACCGGCCAGCAGGTCGTGAGACACGTCGGTCACGTCGCTGTTACGGTTACCCAACTGGTACCAACGGAAGTAACCCTTGGTCTCTTCGTCATAAGGGTTGTGGGTGCTGTTGGCAGGAACGTTGCTCCAGGACGCAGCGGCAGGCGCGAAACGACCCCAGGAATCTACGCGGCTTACCATCGCCTGAGAGAAGAACTCAACGTCTTCGGCGATCTCATAGCTGGCATCAACATACAGAGTGTTGCGGTCCAGAGAGGCTTTGTTGGTGGAGATGTTGCCGTAGGCGTAAGCACAAACAGCGTTACCAGGGCCCCAGGCAGCACCGCCCATCTCACCGTAGAAACCATCTACGTTGGCAGCCAGGTTGTCACAATCAGGGGACGCTTCCAGCAGGCCAGTTTCAGGGTTTTTGATGGTCGCACCGTAGTAGGAGTAACCGTCGGTTTCGTTATAGATGTCGATGACGCCGTCACCGTTCAGGTCAGTCGCCCAAGGCGCGGAGTAATCGCGGTCCTTGTCATAGATGCCGTCACGCTGCTGACGCTCATAGGAAACGGTCAGGTTGCCCTTATCGGAGCTCATGCCAGCCAGGATGGAGAACTCGGAGCTGTTGGTGCCATCGTCGTGCTGACGATCACCAACACCACCGGAAACAGTCAGGCCTTCGAAGCCTTTCTTGGTGATGATGTTAACAACACCGGCTACGGCGTCAGAACCGTATACAGCAGAACCACCGTCGGTCATCACTTCGATACGCTCAACAGCCGCCATAGGCAGGGTGTTCAGGTTAACGGAGGAACCACCGGTAGTTGGGGAGCCAGGGATACGACGACCGTTGATCAGTACCAGAGTACGGTCGGAGCCCAGGCCTCGCAGGCTCACAGTGGCCTGAGACTGCCAGCTGTTACCTGAGGACTCAGAGAAGGAACCGAAGCTGTTGAAGTTGCTCTTACGCAGAGCATCAGCAGCGGTAAAGATACCTTCATTAACCATGGTTTCAGCATCGATGATGCTTACTGGGGTGGCCCCTTCCATGTCGGTCCGCTTAATGCGGGAACCAGTCACTTCAATGCGTTCTACATCGCCATTTTCCTCGGCAGCGTAAGCGCCAAATCCGCCAAATGCGGTGGCACCAGCAGCCAACAGCATTACACGGCGAACAGACTTCGCAACTGTGGTATGGGTTCTCATTATAATTCTCCCTAAAGTGACGCAAACTTTACTGTTTACGCCATTTTATTCATTTTTGTTGATAACGAGTTTGCTACTCGACGCTAATGCTGCACTTGATTACAACATTGTGTCAACTAGTTAAATGTAAGGCCAAAGTTGTCAATGTTAATGCCTTGTTGCCGCCCACCGTGCAATTTAAAACCAAATTTTATTCAGGTCTCAAATTACGGCGATATAACTGAATAGCCACACGTTAACCATGTAAATTCCGATAACATTTCCTCTACATAACTCATCCATAAATTTCTCGTATAATGACTCTAATCGTAGCGAATACTTATTCATTAATGGTTTGAACTCCGCTTGATCACAAAGGATCTGCATCACAAATTTGAGTCATATCGAGACCATTAACTTTTTCATGCGTGGCGTTTTCGACGACATCGTCAAACAGGATATGGGCAATGATCTCATCCGGAGGGAACACTGTCCGCTGAGGCGAACGACCCATTGGGGGGAAGTGCAGGATGCAGCGCTCAAAAAGAAAACACCGAACGCCCAAGAGGGAAAGCCAAACTTGGAGAAAACAAAAAAGGCAGCCCGAAGGCTGCCTTGCGATCACTTTAGGGAGAGTGATTAAAAACGGATGGAGACACCACCGAAGTAGGTGCGGCCAATGGTCTCGTACACCTCAGGTACGGTGCCGGCATCGTTGCCATAGGGCACCATCGGCGGCTCTTCGTCGGTCAGGTTTCGCACACCCAGAGTGGCACTCACCATTTCGTTGATGTAGTAGGTACCAGACAGGTTGTGATAGGTGATGGAGTCGATCTTCTCACCGGTGTTGATCTCATCCATGGAACCGATGTACCGGGCCGAGTAAAGCAGCGCAAAATCATCATGACGCGCAGTCACAGTGAAGTTGTTCTTCACCTCGGCGTAGCCACCGAACATGCCACCAATGGTGCCGGTGTAATCGATACCATCCTGGTCAAACTCCAGCAGATAGGTCAGGTCATTGTTGATCAGCCACTCCAGCCCGGCCGCCTCGAAACGGTAATGGGCATTGAAGTCGATGCCGCTGGTGTCCTGGTAGCCCACGTTGGTCAGCGGGCTGGTCAGGTTCTCCAGGTTGCCGTCCGCAGTGATGTTGAAGGTTTCACAAGCGCTGGCATCGCCGCCATAACAGGCATCCAGTCCCGCCTGCACATCCATACGGGCGATGGCGTTATCAATCTTGAAGGACCAGTAATCCACGGTAAAGGAGAGGCCATCGGCAAAGGCGGGGGAGTAGACCACGCCAAAGGTAAAGGAGTCAGACTCCTCCGCCTGCAGCTCCTCATCTGAGGTGTAGTTCACCAGGATCTGCGCGTCCTGGGCATTGCCCCAGGGATCAATCAGGTAATCGTAGGAGCCGGTGTTACCACCGTAGAGCTCGGTCACATTGGGCGCGCGGAAACCGGTGGCCACGACGGAGCGGAACATCAACTCATCGGCCGGCTCCCAGGTCAGACCCACTTTCCAGGTGGTGGCGCCGCCGAAGGTGTTGTACTCATCGTAGCGCAATGCAAACTCGGCACTCAGGGTGTCGGTGAAGGGAATCGCCACCTCCTGATAGAGGGAGAAGACGTTGTAATCGCCATCGGTGGGGTCCTGCTGCGCAGCAGTACCCTCCCCCGCCACAATCACCGGGTCCGGGTTGTAGAAACCGCTCTCGTACCGGTACTCGGCGCCCAGAGCAAAGGAGACCATACCTGCGTCCACCTCAAACAGGTCACCGCTGATGACACCGGCCAGAATGTGCTGGTCATTGCCGCCATCGTTGGTTTCCAGGTAGGAGATGTCACTGATGAAGGGGTCGATCTCCTCGGAGTTGCCGGAGAACCAGGCATCCTGGTTGGCGTAGATGGAGTCTTCCATCTTCACCGCATTGATGGAGTTGTGCACCCAGGTGTCCGCCCGGTTGCGGCCATAGGTATAGGACAGATCCCAGTCCATCCCCTGGTTGATGTCAGCGTAGCCGCTGAACCCGGCAGAGAGTCTCAGGGTGTCGGTCTCCTGCTCATAGATGCGAGGACCGGCTTCCACCATACGACGACGGTAGTTGATGCGACCGGTCTCATCGGCGGAGATGCCCGCAGCCAACATGTCATCGGTCAGGGTGATGCAGCGGCTCGGGTCCACGCCAGGCTCGCCACAGACGTCCAGCATCACGTCGGCAGGCTGAGGCGCCATCTGCTGCTTGGACTCACGGCGGGTGTAGAGCACATCCGCGGTGAAATTCAGATCGTCGTTCAACATCTGAGTGGTGTTGGCAAACAGGCTATACTTGGTGCTGGGAGTTTGCAGATAGCTGTCATCGGTATAGTCGTAACCGAAGTCGCGCTCCTTCCAACCATCCTCGGTGGGCACATAGCCGCCCAGGGAGCCACCTGGCACAAAGGAGCTGGCCCCGGCAGGCACCCAGTCGCGATCCGCCTGCATCACTTCACCGCGATCGGTGTAGGAGAAACCCACCGTGTAGTTAGCGCTGTCGGTGGAGACACCATAGAGGGCGGAGATCTCGATGTTTTCACCGTCCCCCTCCTCGGTCATGTCGCCGTTGATGTCCAGTTGGAAACCTTCGAAGTCGGTCTTGGTGATGATGTTCACCACACCGGCGATGGCATCGGAGCCATAAACCGCCGAGGCCCCGTCTTTCAGGACTTCGATGCGTTGAATCATCGCCACCGGGATGGTGTTGAGATCCACGGCGCTGTCGGCTCCAGAGCCGGAGTTCACCATGCGGCGGCCGTTGAGCAGCACCAGGGTACGGTTGGCGCCCATGCCGCGCAGATCCACCTGGGCCACACCGTCGGCACCATTGTTGGTGGTCGAGCCTACCGCAGCACCCGCCATGGAGGGCTGGGACTGCAGCACCTGGTCAACTGAGGTGTAACCTTCAGCCTTGATGGTCGCAGAGTCAATCACGGTGACCGGAGAGGCGGTCTCCATGTCCTGACGCTGAATGCGGGAACCGGTGACCTGAATGCGCTCCACATCCTCCAACTGCTCCTGGGCCACGGCAGTACCTGTAACCGGCAACATGGCGCCGGCGATTACCCCAAAATGTACGGCTCTGGCCAGATGGGTTGGCTTATTCATCCCTTTCTCCCTTCTTATGATTGTCGTTGTTATGGGCCCCTCTTTTGGGGTTTCCCTGCCAGGATAGTGATGAATCACCAAATTAAGGTCAACGAAAGGAATGTCATGCTGCGGTAACCCCTTTGTTAAGGGGAAATCTCATATTGTGTGGGGAGTCACGAGCGACTGAATATTTAGCTGCGTTTATCTTTAGAAATAAGTGAATATCACTTTGCTAAAGTGCCAAAGCCAGTGACAAAAACATCAGCAGGGGGTTTACAGAGTTAACTGGCCAGATCGCACTAATGTGACCCAGATCACGCAAGCACAAAAAAAGGGGGACAGTCTGTCCCCCTTTATCACACTGAAATTGGATTAACTTCTCGCGGTCTCAACCCAGCGGCGAATCTTCTGCTCCAGCACCGCCATGGGCAGAGAACCCGAGGTCAGAACCTGGTTGTGAAATGCCTTGAGATCAAAGTTGTCACCCAGTTCCTTCTCGGCATCGGCGCGCAGTTCCAGAATCTTCAACTGGCCCACTTTATAGGAGAGCGCCTGGCCGGGGATCGCCATATAGCGCTCTACCTCGGCAATGACGTCGGTCTCTGCCAGAGGACTGTTATCCAGCATGTACTGAATCGCCTGCTCCCGACTCCAGCCCTTGGCATGCAGGCCGGTGTCCACCACCAGCCTCATGGCGCGCAGCATCTCATCAGAGAGCTTGCCAAAGTACTGATAGGGGTCGCTGAACAGCCCCATCTCAATGCCCAGGTACTCGGCATAAAGGGCCCAGCCCTCTTCAAAGGCGGTGTAGCCACCAAAGCGCTGGAATTCAGGCACCCCGTCCAGCTCCTGCTTGATGGCGATCTGGAAGTGGTGGCCTGGAGCCGCTTCGTGAAGAGACAGGGTGGTCATGCCCCATTTCGGCTGAGCCTTGAGGTTGAAGGTGTTGATATAAAACACCCCGGGACGGGTGCCATCAGGCGACGGCGCTTCGTAAGAGGCACCGGCGGCAGAGCGCTCCCGGAAAGGCTCGACGGGCTTAACAATGTAATCCGCTTTGGGTGACACATCGAAATAGCCGGGGAGCACCGCATCGATGCGACTCTTCAGCCCCATGTAGCCGTCCACCAGGTCCTGCTTAGTGGTGAAGAAGAACTTGGGGTCGCTGCCAAGGTGCTCGAAGAACGCCGCCAGATCGCCCTCAAAGCCCACCTGCTGGCGCACCCTGTCCATCTCACTGAGGATCCGAGCTACCTCCTGAAGGCCCAGCTCATGGATTTGATCCACCGGCATCTGGGTAGTGGTGTTCTCATTCGCCAGGAACTGGTACCAATCCTTGCCATTGGGCAGCCCCCACCAACCATGGGAGCCCCGGGAGGCGGGCAGGTAGGTCTCGGTCAGGTAACCATCGAGCTTGGTCAGTGCCGGCATCAGCACCGTCATGATGGCGTCGTCGTAGCGGGCCTTGAGCTCAGCCTGCTGCTGCTCATTCAGATTCGCGGGCAACTGGGCCAGTGGCTGGGCAAAGATGCTGTCGGCGGGGTTGTCCACCAACTGAGCCTGAATCTGAGGGATCATTCGCTCCACCAGCACCCGGGGCAGCACCACCTTGGATTCAATTCCCTGGTCCATGCGCACAATGGCACTGTCCACCCACAGGGCAAAGCCCTGCATGCGGCCGATGAAGTTATCGAAATCCTGTTCTGTTGCAAAAGGCTGAGCCGATTCTCCGCTGCCCAGCTGCACCAGAGTAAACACCTTGGAGTAGAACTGATTGAGGGGCAGCCAGCGAGAGGGGTAGGTCTCGGCTTTGAGCGCGGTCTGAACGTTGTAGCGAATCACTTCGAAGCCAATCTGATTTTGCTCCGACAGCTGGGCAACATCAATCTTGTTGAGGTCGTCCAGCATTGTGCTGTTCATATCATGGCGAGCCTTGAGGTAGTCCTCGGTCAGCTCGTTACCAAACAGGTGGTTGTACTGGCTTCGACCAGCAAAGGTAGCACTGATGGGGTTGAGGGCCAGCTGGTCCTCAAAGTACTGGTCAACCATCTCCAGATACTGCTGTTCCATGCTTTGTTGGGTCTGTACCTGGGCAGCGTCAGCATTCTGCTCCTTGGGGGCCTGGGCCGGCCCACAGGCGGCGGTGCCCAGCACCAGCGCCAAGGTCACGGCGAGTTTAGCCACTCTCATTCGGTGCTCCTTGTTGTTCCATTTTTTTGGTGAGAGACAGTATGAAAAAAGCCCCGCAAGCGGGGCTTTTCAATTAGATGCGGACTTTCTTCCGCGCTGCGGTGTCCTTGATGTAAGAGAGCCAGCTCGTGGCAGCTTTGGCCGTCTTCTTATCTTTGGTTGCCGCTTCACAGGCCGCATAGGCCTGTTTGTATTTGCCGTCGTAGAAGTAGGCCTGAGCCAGAACCATCTGCAGCTGACCCTTGTTCGTCAGGCCATCAGCCTTCAGAGCATTGTTGCCAGCAGCCTGGGCCGCTTTATACTCCTGGGCTTCCAGCAGCAGCGCTGCCTGCTTGGAGTAGTGCTTGGCCTTGTTGCTCAGCTTGGCCGCTTCGCCGTAATACTGGGCCGCCTTCTTCACCTCTTTAGCCTGGTGATAGGTATTGGCCAGCATGGACAGGGAAGTTTCGTCCTTCTCTACAATGCCTTTGCTCAGGTACATCTCCTGAATCTTGGCAGACTGGAACGGTACCTCGTTCTGAGCGTACAGTTGCGCCAGCATCTTGTAGTGAGAGGGCTTCTCCAGCAGGTCCTGACGGTAGGCTACGTCCATGGTGTAGAGGGCTTTCTTGTAGTCTTCACTGAGCAGATACATCTGCGCCAGCTGGACCCACAGCTTGCTCTCTTCAGGGAACAGCTCAACCATGGTCTCAACAACCTTGGCCGCCTTGGGGTACTGCTTGGATTCGTAGTAGGAACCCATCTTCAGTACGTAGGCGTTCTTGTTGGGCTTGCTCTCCAGGGCGATGGCCTTGTCAGCCAGAGGGATCACCTTGTTGTACTGCTTCAGCTCATACTGAGCCTGGCCCATACGCAGGTAGACGTTTTTGTCTTCCTTACAGGTGAACGCCATCCACTTCTCGTAATCTGCCAGTGCACCCTTGTACTGCTTCTCCTGCATACGCAGGTCAGCCAGCAGTCGCATCGCCTGGGCATGGTCAGTGCCACCCAGTACGTCTGCGTCTACGGCCAGTTGCAGATACTTCAGGGCTTCAGAGGTTTTACCCTCAATGCCGGCGTAGATATTACCGATGAAGCGGTTCACGTAAGCCTTGTCGAACGCCTGCTTGGGACTGATCTCAAGCATCACTCTCAGGGCTTCATCCATCTGATCGGTCGAGTAGAACTCGAACGCACGCTGAACCTTCTTACCCACCCGCTCGGACATTACCTTGGTCTGACGCTTGTCGATTGGGCACTTCTCTTCCGCGGCCTGGGCCTGGGGCAGGGCTGCTACGCCCAGTGCCGCCATAACCAGAGCAGGCAGCAATTTGCTTTTCATGCGCATGATACCTCCTCCTTAGCCTTGGTCTTTGTTGAGTTTGAAGTCCAGGCGAACGGTGATGCCAGGCTGTTTAACCGGCTTGCCGTCAACGATCTTGGGCTTGTACTTCCACTTACGCAGTGCGCGCTTCGCTTCTTTATCGAACAGGCGCTTAGGCTCGGCTTCGATAACAGTGATGTCTTCAGGCTGACCCAGTTCGTTGATGGTGAACTTCATCACCACGTACCCTTCTTTGCCCTCACGGAGAGCCTTCATGGGCCACTTGGGTTCCATCCGAACGATGGGGGTCGCGTCACCGTCGCGCATCATTGCGCCGCCGACATCACCCATGCCGGAGTTGACACCACCGATATCCACACTGGGCACATTGATGGAAACAGCGTCGGAAACCTCATTGGTTTCGGGCTGCAGATCAATGGGCTCTGGCGGCTTCTCTGGCGGCTTCGGCGGCTTCGGCTTAGGACGGTCACGATTTTGTGCCTTCGCGTCCTGGCGATCCATCACGATCTCAATCGGCGGAAGATCGACACTGTTGGCGGCGCGCTTGGCGCCACCGTCGATCAAAAACGCCATGAAAGAGAACAGAGCGAAGGTCACCGCTGCGCCAAGTATTAGGGCTAACAGTGATCTCAGCATAATTACTCTTCCTTCGCTGCTACGGAGATGGTGTTGATACCGGCAGCTTTCACCTGGTCCATCACCTTAACTACGATGCCATGCTTGGCTTCTTTGTCCGCCTGGATCATCACAGAGGCTTCAGGGGATTCAGCCAGCATACGTTCAACGTTAGCACGTACACGCTGGATATCCACTTCACGCTTCTCCATGTATACGATGCCGGCCTCGTTGATGGCGATGAAGATGTTAGCCGAAGGCTTCTTGCTCGCCTGTTGTGCCTTAGGACGGTTCACATCGATACCGGACTCCTTCACGAACGAGGTCGTTACAATGAAGAAGATCAGCATGATGAAAACGATGTCCAGCATCGGAGTCATATCGACTTCCGCACCCTCTGCTGGGGTTGCATGCTTTTTGCGTGCCATAATTCTCTCTCTAGTGGTGCGACAGACTATCCTGGAGCTTCTCAGCAGACACCTTCAGGGACGCATTCAGACGGGTGCTGAAAAATACGCCGGAGAGGGCTGCCACCATGCCGGACATGGTCGGGATAGTTGCCATTGAGATACCACCTGCCATCAGACGGGGGTTACCAGTACCCTGTACTGCCATCACTTCGAATACTGCAATCATACCGGTTACGGTACCCAGCAGGCCCAACATGGGGCAGATGGCGACCAGAGCGTTGATAACACCCATACGGGCAGTCAACTGTTCCTTGGCCTGGGAAAGCCATGCTTCACGGATGCGGTGGGCATGCCAGGAGGTTTTATCCTCGCGGGCCAGCCAGTTCTCTACTACCTTCTTGCGCACCTTGGGGAACACAAAACTCAGGTAGAAGTAACGCTCCAGCATCATGGCCCACATCAGGAACAGGGCACCTGCTACAAGCCAGAGAACGTCACCGCCGGTTGCCATGAAGTCCCTGACAGACTCCCAGAGCTCTATCAGGTAAAGCATAATCACTTGCTCCTTGTTTCAGCGTGAGCAGCCACGATTCCAGCACTTTGCTCTTCGAGCACGTCCACTACGGCGCGGGCACGGCCAGCGACCAGAGCGTGAACCAGAATCAGGGGCAGAGCAGCGATCAGACCCAATACAGTTGTTACCAGAGCCATGGAGATACCACCGGCCATGATCTTCGGATCACCAGTACCGAACAGGGTGATGTTCTCGAAGGTCTTAATCATACCGGTTACGGTACCCAGCAGACCCAGCATAGGTGCGATAGCGGCCAGTACCTTAATCAGAGGTACGCCACGCTCGATGCTTGGGGTTTCTTTCAGAATCGCTTCGTCGATCTTCAGTTCCAGAGTCTCAACGTCAACGTCTTTGTTCTCCTGGTACACCTTCAGGATACGTCCCAGAGGGTTGTTGCCAGGGTTATCGACGTTCTTAATCTGAGAACGGATCTTGGCGGATGCCGCGGTCAGAGTCATAACCTTCCACAGGGCAATCAGCAGACCGAAGCCCAGCAGGCCGGCGATGATGTAGCCTACGGTACCACCCTGGTGGAATTTCTCTTCCAGAGACGCTTTCTGGGTGTAAACCTGCAGCAGCGCGCCCTTGGAGGGGTCAACGAAGGTTGCGGTGGTTTCACCGGCGCCGGCACCCAGGAACTTCTTCACAGAAGCGACTTTGTAACCCTCAGGCTGCTTGGGCAGCTCCAGGATGGTGCCAGTTTCGGAGTTGTAGCTCAGGTACTCGCCGTTGGCCAGCAGAGTAAAGGGACCAACACGGGTTACGCTCTGGTCGGCTACGTTACCGTTGGAGTCGGTGACAGGAGCGGTAAACTTAACCACCTTGCCAGACTCGGTCATTTCGGTCTGCAGGGAGATCCACAGCTCTTCCAGTTCCTTGATGGTCGGCAGCTCTTTGGCTTGAGCCAGCTTGAACATCAGGTCTTCACGACCAGGGTACTGGGCGCTGATCAGAGAGGCATCGATCAGACCGGCGGTGTCGTTGGACACCTGACGAACCACACCGAACATCTCACCCAGGTCACCTTTGGCGGTTTCCAGGTCTTTGTTCAGCTGGTTGATGGTCTGGTCGTTGTCGGAAAAGCGACGAACCAGGTCTTCACCACGCTGCTTCTCGGCAGCAAGGGTGGCCTTGGCCTTCTTCAGCAGGGCCGCCTTGTCGGCACGCTCTGCGCTGAACTCGGCTTCGCGCTTCTTGTTCAGTTTGGCTTCGGATTGACGCTCGGTCTTCACCTGGTTCAGCAGCTGATCCAGAGAAACGGCTTTAGGTGCCTCGGAGGCCAGGGCTGCACCACTGAAAGACAGCGCAGCGGCTACCATGGCGGTAGAGATCAACTTTTTCATTACTCAGCTCCCTCCGCGGTCTGAACAGGCAGTTTCAACAGGTCTGGGGCGGCCTGCTTACGGGCCATCTTGATGGCGTTAGCCACGCTGCGCATGTTGTCGTCAGGCAGAGCCTTCCAAGTGCGGGCGTTGTTGTCCCATACCCAACCGCTTTTCTGATCCAGGGACTGAGCCAGGAATACCACGCGGCCCAGGTGGAAGAAGTCTACGGTCAGTTCTTTGCCGTCGATGTTCAGCTTACCTTCGTAGGCAGCCATCTTGTTGCCGTACTCGTTCTCGATCTGGTAAGCATCCAGAACCAGACGGTACTTCTCTGCGGTAGATACGTTGGAGTCACCCATCACCTCTTTCAGACGGGCAACACGGCTGCGGCGCTCGTCGATGGAGAAAGGCACGTCCAGTTCGATGAACTGCTCCATGGTATCGATCATCTTGAAGGTCAGAGGGATGATGCCCTGCTTGGTCTTCTCGATGCCACCAATCTGGGTCTGCAGGGAAGCGATATTGGCTTCCTGATCTGCTACCAGACCGGCGTAGTAGTCGTTGTAGGACTTCAGGGTCTCATACTCGTCAACCACCAGACGGTAGTCGTACAGCATGTCCTGAGCCTGGTCATACAGTTTGTTGATCTTCTTTTGAGACTTTACGGCGTCTTTCTGAATCTGTTCGTCGGCTTTCTGAATGCCGGCCAGATCAGCGGCGGACGCAACGCCGGTGCCTGCCATTGCCACAGCAAAGGCAGTTGCTAGTGCGGTTCTTTTACTAATCACGGACATAGTTCCCAACCAGTCTTGTTGTGAGTTTGCGACTCCGGCGACATTATTATGGTGTGTACACCTATGCATTTTGTCGGAGCCAGTCCTACATTATTGGTCTATTTGTTATATATCCCTTGCTCTCTTTCCCTTTGCGAAGGTGAGCGCCCCCGCATCTTTCCACAGTTTGCCAAGGTGTGTCAACCGTGTTACCAAATGCTTCAGAGGGCAAAGATTAGATAAATCCGGCCGACGGGATAAATTTTATTCAAACAGCGCTTTTTTCTGTATTTTCTTCATGTTTATTCACAGCATTGACCAGTATCTAACTCCAAGCCAAGGCCTATGACAGGCTCAAGATTGCCATACATTATAACTCAATAGTCAATTCAACTGGAAACATCCCGGTAACACAGCATCAGTCACCCACAGATCGACCTGCGAAAAAACCACAAGCTTTGCACCGAAACTTGGAAACCTGAGCTTCCATTGACTGTTCAACTGGATTTACCGAAAGAGGAATAACGAGGCGGGTAGAAGCGACTGATTATGCATGCAGGATGTCGTTGGCAAAGATCCAAATAATGAAGATGTTTCGCCCAGGACAGTGAGGTACGTGATGCCGGCTGGCAAAGGGGGTCGAGGCAAGGTTCGTCTTAACAATAGGCATAAAAAATGCCGGCAGCGACGCTGCCGGCATGGATAGAGTGCGAGTGAGCTT
The DNA here is from genome assembly GCF_000422645.1 of Ferrimonas futtsuensis DSM 18154. GTDB lineage: Bacteria > Pseudomonadota > Gammaproteobacteria > Enterobacterales > Shewanellaceae > Ferrimonas > Ferrimonas futtsuensis. The sequence goes on along the minus strand of NZ_AUGL01000024.1, from coordinate 30,546 downwards.
AGAAGCTCATGCTGGCACGGGCGTAGTAGTAACGACCAATTACGTCATAGGTAGACACGTCGGTGTTGGCGCCGAAGGCGGAGAACACGAACGGAGGCTGCTTGTCGAACACGTTGTCCACACCCAGGGTGAAGGTCAGGTTTTCGGTCGCGGCCCAGTTGGTCTGGAAGTCCCACACGGTGTTGGACGGTACGTCACGGTCAAAGGCATCGGTCCACCAGCCAGACTCGGTCTCGGTTACACCGGAGATGTAGCGACCGGTTACCGCGGTGTCGAAGTCAGAGATGCTCCACAGTACGGTCAGGTTGGTCTTCCATTCGGCGAACATACCATCGTGACCCTCTTCGAAGCGGCCAGTGTGGTCGATGATCTCACCACCGGCGATCTCCTTCTCGTAGCTCAACAGGTAGGTACCGTCCAGAGCAACGCGGAAATCACCCCAGTCACCGGTCTCGAAGCCATAGCTGAACTCGAAGTCAATACCGTCGGTATCGATACCACCTACGTTCACCTGGTAGTCATACACGAACAGGATGTTACCTGGAACGGCAGAATCCAGACCGAAGCGCTCGATGGTGCCACAGTACTCACCACGCTCGTAACAGCCATCCAGACGAGCCTGGGTGCCGACGGTGGAGATGGCGTCGGTCAGCTCGATGTTCCAGTAGTCGATGGTGGCAGAGAAGCCATCCAGCCACTCGGGGTTGTACACCAGACCAATGGTGACAATCTCGGCCTCTTCAGGCTTGAGCTCGGTACCGTCGGTCCAGTTGTCGGCACCACCAATCTTGGTGGGGATCTGCTCAACACCGCCGGAATCGTAGCCACCTTCAGGTACGCCGGTGGCGATACAGTTGGCGTTAACCGGGCCGGCCTCACAGGGGTCGGTCGCTTCAGGGAAGCTGGTGCTGGCACCGCCAAACAGCTCAGTAGTGTTAGGGGCACGGAATGCCTCAGCATAGCTACCACGCAGCAGCAGGTCGGAGGTAGGTCGCCACTCAAGACCCGCACTTCCGGAGGTGTTGTCACCGAAGGTGGAGTAGTCGGAGTAACGGACCGCCAGGGTCAGGTCCAGGCTCTCAACCAGGGGCGCATCCTTCACCAGGGGCAGGTAGAATTCGGCGAAGAATTCATCCACGCTGTAGGAACCTTCGGTGCCTACGGCAGAGCCTGCGGTGGTGATGCCCTGCAGAATCAGGGAATCCGGGGTGTAGGAGCCGCTCTCTTTACGGTATTCGTAACCGGCAGCAAAGCCCACGTAACCGGCTGGCAGTTCGAACGCATCACCGCTGATGATGGCCTGAATGCCTTCCTGACGGTTCTGACCCAGCTCAGTGGTGTTGTAGTTACCACTGATGTACTGCAGCATATCGGCAGTGATCGCGGTGTCGGTGCCTGGCTGACCGAAGATGTTCAGAGGTACACAGCCATCGATGATGGCGCCCTCTTCGTTCAGACACACCAGAGACTGACCGTTAGGGGCATCGACAATGGGGTTGCCGCCGCCATCTACGATCAACTGGCCATTCTCATCCAGCCAGCCGGTAGGACCAACGGCTTCCGCTACGCGATCCAGGTTGAAGTAACCCTCGCCACGCTCAACGGAGTCGTTCTTACCGTAGTTGTAGGACACTTCCCAGGCCCAGCCGTTTTGCAGTTCACCCTCGAAGCCCACCACGGTGCGGAAGGTTTTGTAGTCACGGGTGTTGGCACGACCGCCGGTCTCAACCATACGGCGACGCCAGTCGTTGATCACGAAGGAGTTGCCATCGGGATCCTTTGGACCCTGAGTGCGGTTGTAGTAGTTATTTGGAGAGTAGGGCGCCGGAGAGCCGAAGAACACCAGGGGTGCCAGTGGCTCGGGAGCCAGCAGACGCTCACCATTGGTTTCTACGTAGGACACTTCACTGAAGGCACGAACTTCGCCCAGGAAACCTAACTCACCCAGCTCGTAGCTGCCAAACACGTTGGCGTAACGACGAGTGCTAGGAGTCTGCAGGTAGTTAACCGGGTTGTAGTTGTAGGAGTCGGTAGAGCCGTCATAGGCACGCCAGTCACCAAACTCCGGACCACGGGTCACGTTGTCACCGTCGTAGCCATCCATGTTGCCCCATGGCGGCGCGGAGGAGCCACCTGGCTGGGTGGTACCGTCAGGATAGGCACGCAGCTCAAACTCGGAGAAACCACGGTCACCCATCAGCGCCTGACCCTGATCGGCATATCCCAGTGAGACAACCACGTTGCCCTTGTCACTGGCGGCACCGAAGGTTACGTCGATGGACTTCTTGTCAGCGTCACCTTCACCGGACTCACCATACTCCAACTTAACGTCGAAGCCTTCGAAATCGTTTTTGGTGATGATGTTTACTACACCGGCGATGGCGTCGGAGCCGTAAACTGCAGACGCACCATCTTTCAGCACTTCAACGCGCTTGATGATGGCGGTGGGAATGGTGTTCAGGTCAACGGAGCCGTTGGCACCGCCACCACCGGCCACAACGCGGCGGCCGTTAATCAGAACCAGTGTACGCTCAGAACCGATACCCCGCAGGGAGAAACGAACGGAGGAATCACCGCCGTTGTTGGTCTGAGTGTTGACTGCTGCACCCGCTGAGGAGCTCAGGTTCTGCAACAGGTCACCCACGTTGGTGACGCTCATCTTTTCAATAGAGGCCTGGTCAATCACGGTAACCGGATTGGCGCCTTCCATGTCGGTACGCTTAATACGAGAGCCGGTGACCTCGATACGTTCGACACCTTCCTGTTCCGCCCAAACTGGGGCTGCGGTCATCGCGGCGGCAGAAGCACCGGCGAATAAGGACAGTCGAACAGCTTTTGAGACTGTGCTGCTTTGCATGTTTATCTCCCTAGACACATCAATGTGTTTATTGTTTTGTCCGTAGCGACTTGAATCCCAAATAAAGGACGCTTCGGTAGGGCAAGCCCTTTAGCAACACCGATATTAATCACAGGGGCAACAGCTATGCAACCTTTCTTTTACATGAGTTTTGTCAATGCACCACCAATAACCGCTCAACAAATAACCAAAACAAAGTTCGACCCACCTCAAGCAGTGAGCAGCATCCACAAAACCCACTCCAAAAAACGTATTTTAGTTTAATGTGCCATTGACAACCGGTTTGACACAATTTTTACAACTGGATTTCCGCCACGTTTGACGATCTAATTTTATTAACAAACCGGACACACACAATCATTAACTGCGCAAACTAGTCAGCCGACCTTAATAAACAGATATAAAAAAGGCCGCCCTTAGAGGGCGGCCTATTCTACAAATTTATATGTATATTACAGATAAATACGCAGACCGATGGCGAAAGCGTTGTCATCCAGGTCGTCGCCGGTACCGAAGCGGTACTCACCGTAGGTTTCAACGTTGCTGCTCAGCATTTTTGCTGCACCCACCAGGATGTCGGACTCGTTGTACTTGCGGCCCAGGGCTTCAACGTCATCTTTGGACTTGATGAAGCGGTGCATGGTGTACACGGTGGTGTCATTGTCGAAACCGTAGCTCAGTACAGATTCCAGACCCTCGGACTCACCGGTGAAGCGGTAGTCTTCCTGGTTGTCACCCTGCATGTAGGCTACCGCAGCGTACAGGCCCTTGCTCCAGGTGCCGTAGCTGGCAGATACGATGGTGCCATCAACGCTCTCACCATCTTCCAGAACCACACCGTTAGGGGTGGTGAAGGAACCGTCTACGTCACCGCCGTAGTAACCGGCACCCAGGCTTACCTGGCCAACCTTGTACACCAGGCTGCCGCCCATGCGATCGTCCAGGCCGTTCTCGGCACCCTGCCACTGCAGACCCAGAGTCAGGTCACCGGCACCGCCCAGGGAGAAGGTGTTGTGGTACTGCAGAGCCTGATCCGCACGGCCCATGCCGGTTTCACCGCCATCTACGCCGTAGGAGTATACGCCCAGGTGGTCGGCCCAGAAGGCGTAAGCGTAATCGGTGACAACAGCCACATCGTAGTAGACGGACCATTGCTTACCAACGGAGATGCGACCGTAATCGTCGTGAGAGATGCCGATGTAGCCCAGACGGGTTTTGAAGGATTCGCCGCCGTTCACCATGTTGAACTGGCTTTCCATGCGGGAGTCGACTTTGAAGCCGTTGCCCATGTCACGATCAAAGCTGAAGTTGATGCGTGGCATGTTGTCATTAATCTTGGTATCGCCGGATTTGTCATCCAGCTGTACGGTTAGGTGGCCACCCATGGTTACGGAATTAACACCGTCGTTATACAACTCAACTGCCTGTGCTTGGGCAGCCAACAACGCCGGAACGGCAACTGCAAGAAGTGACTTTTTCATCTAACCTAACCTTTTCGTCTATCTGATTCTTAGTGTGTCTCCCAATCCATCGCGAGCAACATTCATCCGCTGAAGGGGACCGAGACTAGCAAGAAATGTTCAAATCAGACGACGATCAACTTCACATTTTTGTCAGGCCAAATGCATTAAATCGCATCATAAACGCATAAATTACTTTTTAATAACCACCTTCGACTCCGTATCATTACAGAGCATTAACAATCCCTCATTAAAATAAACCCATCTGACCAGTCATCAGTTTTTCCAAGGTCGTGGGCGACGCCAGATGGGCAAGCACCGGCTCCACCACGGGCTCGATCTGCTTCTCCAGATAATGCTCGTAGTCCGGTACAGCGCCCCCCTCTTCCAGGGGAATGGGGCCACTGCGACTCATCACATAGGCTATCTGACTGCCGCGACGGTAACGCTGCCTGCCGAGCAGCCGGTTTGCCCGCTCCGCTGCCACAACGTGGGGCCCCTTAGAGCGGTATTCCCCCAGCTCCTGCCTGAGTCGTTTGCGGTACACCAGCAATTCGTCACACTCGCCTCGCATCAGTGCCTCGGTTCGCTCCAGCACCAAAGGAATCACCGGTTTGCCTTCAAACCAGTGTCGGTAGAGCCGTTGCTGCAGCTCTCGGGCCAGGGGTGTCCAGTCGCTGCGCACCGTCTCCATCCCCTTGAACACCAGTTCCAGCTCGTCCCCCTGCCGGGTTGCCCCGACATAACGCTTCTTGGATCCGGTTTCTGCGCCGCGAATGGTGGGCATAAAGAAGTGTTCAAAGTGGGTTTCAAACTCCAGCTCCAGGACACTGGTCAGTGCCAGCTCATCCTGCAGCTTCTGCTGCCAGCGGCTGTTGACCATCTGCACCAGCTCCTGGCCAATCTCCCTGGCCCGATCGGCGGTGAGATGATCGCCAACGTGGACAAAGGTGGAATCGGTATCCCCGTAGATCACTTCATAGCCCTGCCCTTCAATCCAGGACCTGGTGGTCTTCATGATCTCATGACCGCGCAGGGTAATGGAGGACGCCAGCCTGGGGTCGTGGAAGCGGCACCCTGCCGCCCCCAGCACGCCGTAGAAGGAGTTCATCAGGATCTTGATGGCCTGTGACAACGGGGCATCTTTACTGGCTTTGGCCAGTTCCCTCTGCTGCCACAACCCCTCAATGATGATGGGCAGCCGATGCCGGCGTCGATGAAACCGGGCGCCCCTGAATCCCTCGACCGATTCAGTCTCGTCCTCCTGGGTGGCCGCCAACATCCCCATGGGGTCGATGAGAAAGGTACGGATGATCGAGGGGTAGAGAGATTTAAAATCCAGCACCAGCACGTTTCGATAACGCCCTGGCCTGGAGTCCATCACATAGCCTCCCGGGCTGGGGGCGATATCACTCTCGGTCAGATCCGGCGCCACAAAGCCGGCGCGATGAAGCTCGGGCAGGTAGAGGTTGGTAAAGGCGGCCACAGAGCCGCCCAACCTGTCCATCTGCAACCCGGTCAGTTGCGCGCGTCGGCAGGCAAAGGGCAGCAGATGCAGCTTGTCGAAGATGCGACGAACCAATTCACAATCCATCAGGTTGTAGTGAGCCAGGGCCTGCTTGTCGTGATGGAAGTTATGCTCAATCTCCTCCATGCGGTTAGCACTGTCCTGGCAGGCCTTGCCCTCCCCCAGCAGCTCTCTGGCCACATTATCCAGGGCAAAACTGTCGAACTGATAGAAGGCCGCCTTCAGCCAGTCGATGCCATCGAGGACCACCCGGCCGGGGAGACCATAGCCCCGGCCAGGCCCGGCATGCTGTTGCCACAGAGGCAGGGTGTCACCCCGCCCCAGGGTAAAGGGGATGCCGTGCAGCTCCGCCCGCTTCTGCAACAGCTTCAGGTCGAAACCCACCACGTTCCAACCAATGATCACGTCCGGATCACAGTGGCGGAACCAGGCAAGCAGCGCGTTGATCAGTGCCGCCTCGTCAAAGCACCACCTTATATAGGAAGGAGATTCCGGTTGAGGCTCGCCGCGCATCAGCACGCAGACATCCATATCACTGTGCAAACCGATGGAGTAGAGCTCCCCCTCGCGGCTGCATTCGATGTCCAGTGAGACCAGTGTCAGGTTCGGCAGCCTGTCCGAGGCACGCACCTGCACCCCCTGAGCCCCTTTGCGCCAGGAGAGTGCCGAGGTGATGCGGCGCTCCATAAGAAAGCGGTCACAGGCGCGTACATCACGCTCCAGCAATGGAATGTCACGACTCTGGCAGAAGGATTGCAGCTCATACCACAGCTTATCCGAGCGAATGTAGATCCCAAGTTGCGGTTGATGATCGAAATCCCTGGCCTGAATCGGTGCCAGTTGCCACTGGCTGCGAGGCCAGGGATTGAGCCACTGTCTGACTGCCTGCTCCTGGGCGACGGGGACAAACCCCTGGTGAGCCTGGCCGGGAACAGTCAGCCTGACTGGCCCCTGGTCGGTGGCCAGCCAGTACTCCAGGGTGATGCCCTGCTCTTCGCCATATTGGTTGCGGCTCAGCAACCAGCCGGTTTGGTGTGTGGGTTCGGTCATTGAGGCATTCTCACCTAAATACTGGTATTCTGTACAGCTACTTTCCCCAACCCACGCACAGCATGCTCAGCGATAAGACCAAGAAACTGACCCGCCAGGCCTACAACGGCATCGCCGAGGCGATCCCCAACTTCGTCCGGCGCAAGGAGCAAAACTACCTGATTGCCGAGATCGCCAAGACCCTGGCCGGTGAGTACTGCAAAGAGCGGCGCATCATGGTGGTCCAGGCCGGCACCGGCACCGGTAAATCCCTGGCCTACTGCCTGGGTGCCATCCCCCAGGCGCTGGCCAGTGGCCGCAAGGTGTGCATCGCCACCGCCACCGTGGCCCTGCAGGAACAATTGGTGAACAAGGACCTGCCTCTGGTACAGAAGCACAGCGGCATGAACTTTCGCTTTGGCCTGGCCAAAGGGCGGCAGCGGTATGCCTGCCTCTCCAAGCTGGAACTGCTCGCCGGCGAAGCCGGTGAGGGGGAAACCGGTCAACAGGCCTTGTGGGAGAGCAAGCCCGCCAGCGCCGATGTGGCCCTGCTTAAACGGTTGCATCAGGCCTACCACGAAGGGAAATGGAACGGCGAGGTGGACAGCGTTCCCGAGCCGGTGCCCGATTACCTGTGGCAGCAGATTGGCTCAGATAAGCACAGCTGCAATAAGCAGCTGGCGGCGCACCGCGACTGCCCCTTTCACCGTAGCCGGGATGAGATGGACAGCTGGGATGTACTGATCGTCAACCACTCCCTGCTGCTGGCGGACCTGGAGCTTGGCGGCGGCAAGATCCTCCCCGACCCGGACTCCATGTACTACATTGTCGACGAGGCCCATCACCTTCCCCAGGTAACCCGGGACTTCTCCGCCGCCAGTGCCAACATGAAAAGCACGGTGGAGTGGCTGGGCAAGCTGGAGAAATCGGCCCACAAACTGGCCAGAGAGCTGCGCTCCGACAAGGCCACCAACCTGTCCATGGAACTCACCGAAGACCTGGAGGCCCTCGGAGACGGCCTCGGCCAGGTGGTCAGTTTCTGCGAAGCCAACCCAAGTCTGTTCGACAATCCGGAGCTGCGCCACCGATTTGAAAACGGTGCCCTGCCCGAAGTGCTGGTCACCCTGGCCACCAACCTCAAGACCGCCTGCGGCCAGGGGCTGAAAAAGCTCACCAAGCTGCAGACCATGCTGATGGAGTCGGTGAAGGAGGGGGAGATCAAGGGCTGGCAGGCGGAACCCTTGGTGGCCGAGGTGGGCATGCACCTGCAGCGGCTGGAGGGACTGACCCAGCTGTGGCAGATGATGTCCAAAGAGATCCCTCAAAACAGCGCGCCCCTGGCTCGCTGGATAGAAAAGGTGGAATTTCAGCAACGCCAGGACTTTCATGTCAGCACCTCCCCCATAGAGATCGGCTTTATGCTCGAGGAGATGCTGTGGAGCAAGGCCGCCGGCGTGGCCCTGCTCTCGGCCACCCTGATGGCCCTGGGCAGCTTCGATCATTATCGGCACCAGGTGGGATTGCGCAACGACGATGGCACCCGCTACACCGCCCTGCCCTCACCATTCGATTACCAGCAGAACGCCACCCTGTTCCTGCCTAAAGTGACCGCAGAGCCCCAGGATGACCGCTTCGGCGACATGCTGGTGAAAACCATTCCGGATCTGCTGGAGGAGGAGACCGCCAGCCTGGTGCTCTTCACCTCCTACCGGCAAATGGAGGCGGTGGCCGACACCCTGAGGATGCATAAGAAACTGCCGATCCTTGTGCAGGGTGAAGGCGCCCGCTCAGAGCTGATTGCCGAACACAAAGCCCGCGTTGATCGGGGGGAGGTGTCCATCCTGTTTGGCACCAGCAGTTTTTCCGAGGGTCTGGATCTGCCGGGCGACTACCTGACCAACCTGATCATCACCCGGCTGCCCTTTGCCGTGCCCACCTCGCCGGTGGAGCAGGCCCACGCCGAATACATCAAGTCCAAAGGAGGCAACCCCTTTTTGCAGCTGGCGGTTCCCGATGCAGCCAAAAAACTGGTACAGTCCTGCGGTCGTCTTCTTCGCAACGAAACCGACTACGGCAGAATCACCGTGCTGGACCGTCGCCTGGTAACCAAACGCTACGGCAGTGCTCTGCTGGATTCTTTGCCTCCCTACCGCCGCCATATTGAATATTGAGATGATGGAACTGGGTCTCGACCTGAACCTGATACTGCTGCTCTCCACCGTAGCCTTCGCCGCTGGCTTTATCGATGCCGTGGCCGGAGGGGGTGGACTGCTGACCATACCCGCCCTGCTGACCGCCGGGCTGCCGCCACATCTGGCTCTGGGCACCAACAAGCTGGCCGCCAGCTTTGGCTCCTTTACGGCCAGCTGGACCTTCTATCGCAAACAGCTGTTTAACCCGCAGTTCTGGCGAGGATCCGTGTTGGCCACCTTTATCGGCGCCGCAGCAGGCACCCTGGCGGTGGACCTGTTCTCCGCCGACCTGCTCAACCGCATCCTGCCGTTGGTGATTGTCATCATCGCCCTCTATACCCTGCTGGCCCCCTCCCCCTGTGATGAACAGCGGGGGCTGCCGGAAAAAGACCGGGCCCTGCGCACCAAGCAGTGGAGCCAGGGGGTGTCACTGGGGTTCTATGACGGCTTCGCCGGCCCGGGAACCGGCGCCTTCTGGACCGTCTCCTCCATGGTGCTGTACCGGATGAACATCCTGCTCTCCTCCGGGCTGGCCCGCAGCATGAACTTCGTCAGCAACGCCACCTCCCTCGGTTTTTTTATCGGCCTGGGCCATGTCCATTTTGGCATCGGCCTGGCAATGGGGCTGTGCCTGATGGCCGGCGCCTGGATCGGCGCACACTCCGCCATCCGCTTTGGCAGCCGCTTTATCCGGCCGGTGTTCATCTCCGTGGTACTGATCATCGCCGGCAAGCTGGCGGTGGAGGCCTGGCTATGAGTTTTCGTGCCCGCAGTGAACTTCTGCAGCTGCTCAGGCAGCGACTGGAGCAGCTCAAGAGTCAGGTCCAGCAACATGACCAGTCCCTGGCCAACAACACCACCCAGGCCCTGGATCACCAGCAAAGGTTTCACTCCGCCCTGTTTGACCATACCGGCGCCTCCCTGGCTCAGTGCCTGCAACGCCTGGAGCAGGATCTGCATACCCTGAGCCGGCTGAGCCAGGCCCCGGATTCCGGTGACACCTTTGAATTGGTGTGTCAGCAGTTTTCCGACCGCTATCAGGCGGTGATGCAGGCGATGAGCGCCACCGGCTTACAGGCGGCAGGGGCGCGTTTCTCCAGCCGCCGCAAGGGCCTGCCCCGGCAGGACAGCAAGTACCAGTGGATCGCCCGCTCGGTGATGCAGAACAGCCACAGCGCCTATGAGGAGCTGAGAAAACACCAGAACTGGGCCAACCGTCTTCAACAAAAGATTCATGAATTGGAACAAAAACTTGATTTGCATCAGGGGGCGGAAAAAATCACACTACAGAATGAGATTCTGGCAACGCAAAAGCGGCTTGGCCGTTGTCGTCAGGCTATGACCTATATTGAAGAACGTATCGCCCGCCTGGAGAAGGGTGGGCAGAAGCACTAAGGAGCACAGGATGAACAAAGCCTCACTGATGGCTGCACTAATCGCCGGAGGCATGAGCCTGAACACTCTGGCGGCTGAACTGAACATTCCACTGTCCATGGAGTTCATCGCCGTCAATGGCCAGGAGGTAAAATCCAATTTCTTCAGCCACAAAGATGAGCTTGAGCTGGAGAAAGGCGAGCACACTGTGGCCCTGGTCTACAAGGATCTCATCGAAGAGCCCTATGGTGATGGCCACCAGCGGGTCAACTCCGACCCCTTCCTGCTGCACATCACCATCGACGCCGATGGCGAGTACAAACTGCGCCCACAAACCCCCATTCGCGATCTGAAGCAGGCCAAGGCCTTCGCCCAGGATCCCAAGGTCAAGGTGACCCACTCCGGCGGCCAGCAGGTTCAGTACAGCATCGAGATGACCACCATCCGTGAGGAGAGCATCATCGATACCCTGACCAAGGAGCTGACCCCAGAGCAGAAGCATAAGCAGGAAGTGATTGCCGCCACCGCCCCGGCGGGCAGCGCCACCAATGCGGCTGCCGCGACCACCGCGACTGTGGCAACCAGCGCCGTCGCCGCCACCGCCCCCAGCCAGGGCACTGCCGATCAGGTCCAACTGCAGGGTGACGTTAAGCTGAACCCAGAGGCGATGCTCAAGTACTGGTGGCAGCAGGCCGACGAAAAGACTCGTAAAGAGTTTATGACCTGGGCCATCTCCAACATGTAAGGCCCCGGGCCTGTTGCTTGCGGGCAGAGGTTCGGCGCTCAAATGACGCCGAACCTGTTTCCCTGTTGAGTCAACAGGCCCCATGATGCGGGAGCCTCTCCCGCGGCTGTCGCCCATGCTGCACTGCGTTTATCACCCCATCTACTCGCAACTGGTGCTGCCGCCCAGCCACGGCTTCCCCATCACCAAGTATCGCCACCTTTACGACCACCTGACCACCACCGTAGCGCCAGGCCGACTTCTCTGGCACCGTCCCGACAGCCTGGATCCCCGACGCCTGTCCCTGTGCCACAGCGACGACTACGCCAACGCCTTCCTGACGAACCGCCTGTCCGACAAAGCGATTCGTCGCATGGGCTTCCCCTGGAGTGAAACCCTGGTGGCCCGTACACTGGCCTCGGTCTCCGGCACCTGCCTGACCGCCGAACTGGCCCTGGAGCATGGCCTGGCCCTGCACCTGTCCGGGGGATACCACCATGCCCATTTCGACTTTGGCAGCGGCTACTGCGTCTTCAACGACCTGGTCCTCGCCGCCGAACAGGCCCTGACCCACCCAGGGATAGACCGGGTGCTTATCTTCGATCTGGATGTCCACCATGGCGATGGCACCGCGGCACTGTGTGCCTCAAGACCAGAGATCATCAGCTGCTCTGTCCATTGCGAGTCCAACTTCCCCAGCCGCAAGCCCCCCTCAGATCTGGACTTCCCAGTTGAAAAAGGGGTGGGCGATTCCGCCTACCTTCAAACCGTGGATCAGGCTCTGACCCTGGCCCTGAGGCTGCACAGCCCGGATCTGGTGATCTTCGATGCGGGTGTGGATGTGCACAAGGATGATCGCCTCGGCCATCTGCAGGTGAGCGATGAGGGATTACGCCAGAGAGAACAGCTGGTACTATCTAAATGTAGGGACAGCGCCATCCCCCTGGCCTGCGTTATCGGCGGCGGCTACGACCGCGACCCCGACAGCCTGACCAGGCGCCATGCGCAGCTGTTCCGCGCCGCCTTAACTCTGGGATAGAGGACCCTGACACATGGACGCTGAAATCAGAAACTACTATGAGATCCTGTTGGATCAGACCGTCACCGAACGCAAACTGGGGGAGAAGTTCGACGATGACCAGTTGGCCGATCTCTTCTGTCTCACCCTGAATCAGCTTCCCTGTCGCTACTTCCGTCACCGGGTGGACTTAAGTGCCTACGCCTCCATGGACGAACTTATCGCCATGCAGAAAAATGTGGATCAGGCTCTGGAGCGGGCTCAGGAGTACATTGAAAATCACCCCCGGAAAGATTGAGCTGTGCCTGCTGTTGGCGGCCAGCCTGCCAGCAGTGGCCGAGCCCCTGCCCACCGCCCCGTTTACCGCCCACTACCAGGCAAGCAGCCAGGGGGTGCCCTGCGGTCAGGGCACCCAAAGCCTGAAACTGGAGGGACAACAGGCCCTCCTCGAAGGCAGCGGCGATTTCTGCCTGTTCGGCGATGCCAACAACCTTACCCGCATGAGCTGGTTTAACGAGCGCTGGAACACCGACAGCTTTGCCTCCCAGGTAAAAGGTTGGTTCCCGGTGGAGTACCGGGGCAAACCGGGCGCTCAGGGCACCATGGAGGTACTGGAGGATGGCGAACTCATCGACTATCCGGACACCATGACCCCAGCCATCCAGGGGGCCGCCACCATGTTGCAGAACCTTCCTCTGTTGGCCAAGCCGGGTCAAGACGTGGTCACCAGCTACACCTGGGGCGATGAGACCCGCCACTACCGCTTCGAGAATCTCGGCTTGACCACACTGCCACTGATGGACAGGAGCGTCACCACTTTGCACCTTCGCCAAACTCACCCCAGGAAGTCCAGGGTGGCCGATTTCTGGTTTGCACCGGAGTTGGGCAATCAGTTGGTACGCCTTGAGGTCCGTCGTCTGGGGATCCTGGTGCTCGAGGTTGAGTTAACCCAGTTTCAATCCTTGCCCATGCCAATCGCCCGTCAACAGAATCACTAGCCCCGCGCACGGCGGGGCTGTGCTCAGGCAGAGCCTCAGGGCGCCAGGGTTGCCAGCGCCTGAATCTCATTGGCGTTCAGGGCCCGGTTATACAGACGCACCTCATCCAGGGTGCCCCTCATGAACTCCGCGACGCCGCCCGCTCCACCAAACAGCAGATCTCCAGGCCCATCGGCGGACTGCGCCGCCCCGGTGCCCACCAGAGTACCATTGAGGTAGAAGCTGCGGTTGCCAGAGACGCCATCCTGGATCAGGGTCAGCTGCTGCCAGCCACTTCGCGCCACTGGTCCTTTGATGTTGGCGGGCCCACCAAAGATCCAGCGGTCATAGGAGGCCACCCACAGTCCGTACCAAGGGGCCTCGTCCCTGGATTTGGTCACCGCGCCGGCCCAGCCTCCCTGATCCCCATCCAGACTCACCCAAACCGACAGGGAGAAGCTGGCCCCGGCATTAAAGGTCAGTTGCGCGTCATGAGCCACCCGCACCAGGTCGTCCACCCCATCGAAATAGAGCCCATTACCAGCCCAGCCCGGCACTCGAATTGCGCCGCTGATGTCACCCACCAGCCCGGAACCCGATGCATCCAGCACCTGGCTGCCGCTGGTTTCATCCATGGGCCAGTAGCCCACCAGCCCGGCGTTGGGCAAGCCGTCCCCCGGCAGATCCAGATTGAACTGGGCAGAACTGACGCTGCTACTGACCCCATCGAGGATGGCCACCGCCTGCAGAGTCAGACTCTGACCCACCAGAATCGGCACTTGGTAGAGATCGGAACCGGCATCCGGCGTCGATCCATCCAGGGTGTAATGGATGGCCGCACCGGAGTCGGCACTCAGGGTCACGGTCACCTCCGAGGTGTAATCACCGCCATTGGGGTCGATCACAGGCGGGCTCACTACCGCCGGTTCACTCCAGGTCACGCTGACCTGATCCGAGGCTTCCGGATTGGTGAGCGCCTGATGATTGGCGTCCACCAACCACACCCGCATCACATGACTGCCTGCAGTGCCCGGGCCGAAGTCGTAACTGGTCAGCCCGGTATCGTGCAGAGGCACATAGGGCTGATCATCGAGCTGCACATGAATGTGGTCGAAGCCGGTCTGATCCCCGGCAGTCTGCCACTGGACCACCAGGTTGCCCGTCAGCTGCGCCCCCTCTGCCGGCGCGGTGATGGTCACCGCCGGCGGTTCATACGGCTCTATGATCAACTGCACCTGGGCAGTGTTGCTCAGGTTGCCCTGAAGGTCCGCCACCCGGTAACTGAAGCCGTCGGCGGTGGTGGCACTGCCATCATGCTGATAGCTGGCCACGCCGGTGGCTGAGTCAATCTGCAGATCACCGTAGGCCGGCGCGCTCATCAGCTCTACCGAACCGGCATCCAGCCCCAGAGTGGCACTGTCGTTGGCCAGCAGGTCGACGCTGATGCTCTCCCCCTGCCCCAGAGACGCACTGTCGTCCAATGCCACCACACTGACACCGCCAGGCTCCAGGTTATACAGGCTGGACACCTCACCGGCATCCAGGGCCCGGCTGTAGAGGCGAACCTCATCCAGCACACCGCTGAAGTGCTCACTGACCCCCAGGGTGCCGCCAAAGATCAAATCACCGCCACCGTTGGCCTGCTGGGCACTGCCCTCGGCATTGAGGACACCATCCAGATAGAGGTAACGGCTGCCACCACTTTGCACCAGCACCAGATGGTGCCAGCCGGCGCTGATCTTGCTGCCGCTGATGTTCTGTGGCCCGCCGGAGGTCCATCGCCGGTTGCTGGCCACCCAGATGCCGTACCAGGGCGCCTGATCCCTGGACTTGGTCACCACCCCGGACCAGCCGGACTGGCTGCCAATGCCCTGGGCCCAGAACGCCAGGGTAAAGTCATCGCCACTGCCGAAGGCAAAGGCGCTGCTGTGAGGCACCTGAACCAGGTCATCCACACCGTCGAACCTCAGCCCCTGACCAAAGCGGCCGGTCACCACCTGGGCGCCCAGGATCACCCCATCGTTCTGGTTACCCGAGCTGTCCACCGCCGTCTGGGCAGAGCCGGAGTCCAACGCCCAGTAGCCCACCAGGGTGGGATCGCCACCGCTTGGATCCAGCACGGTCACCGACACCGAATCGCTGGCCTCAGGATTGGCCAGGGGCTGATGATCCGGGGTCACCAGCCAGACCTCGATGCTGTGATTGCCTGGGTCGACCTGGCCGAAATCATAGCTGGTGAGGCCGGTGTTATGCAGGGTAACGTGGGGGTTGTCGTCCAGGCGCACATGAATGTGGTCGTACAGAGAGTCGTCCCCGGACAGTTGCCACTGCACCAGCAGGTTACCGCTTATCTGCGCCCCATCCTGAGGCGAGGTGATGGTCACCGTCGGGGGCAGATAGGCCTCGACGGCAATGGACACCGCCGTGGCCACCGACCAGGCACCGGTAGTGTCCTGCACCCGATAGCTGAAGCCATCATCCAGGGCGCCACCATTGTGGCTGTAAGTGATCACCCCGGTACTGCTGTTGATGGAGGTGATGCTGCCCTGGTCCGGCGAAGTCAGCACCTCGACGGTGGCCGGGTCCAGCCCGGCGATGGCCGAGTCATTGGCCAGTACGTCAATATCCACCGTGGCGCCACTGGAGATCTGAACCCAGTCCGCAGAGGTCACAGGCCCGGCTGCCGGCGGCGGTGTGGTCGCCAGCACCCCCACCTCATCGGCTGAGAGCGCCCGGTCATAGAGTCGAATCTCATCCAGTACCCCATCGAAGAACTCGGCCACGCCGGCCGCGCCGCCAAACCAGAGTTCTCCACTGCCCTCACCAAACTGGGCATCCAGGGTACCGGCCAGCACCCCGTCCACGTACAGCCAGCGACTGTCCACCAGGGCATCCTGAACCAGGGCCAGGTGGTGCCAGCCGCCGCTGATGGGGCCGTCGAAGATGGCATTAGGACCGCCAGCCGCCCAGGCATCCCAGGAGGTGATCCACAGACCATACCAGGGTGCGCGCTCTCTGGACTTGGTCACCAGGCCCGCCCAGCCTCCCTGACCGCCATCGGGCTGGACCCAGGCACTCAAAGAGAAACTCTGAAACAGGGTGAACGCCAGTTGGCTGCTGTGGGGAATCACCACACGGTCGTCCACGCCGTCGAAGCGCAGACCGCCGCCGTCCCATCCATTGACCCAGGTGGCACCACTGAGCTGGCCATCATGACCATTGCCAGAGGCATCGCCGATGAGGGTGCCTCCCGCTTCGTTCAGTGGCCAGTAGCCCACCAGGCCATTAATGGGGAAACCATTATCTGGAGGTGTCAGCTGATAGGTCTGAGACGCCACCTGGGACGGCACATAACCCTGCCTGTAACCCCAGACCTTGAGTGTGGCCCCCTCTTCCAGGGTCAGGTTGCCGTCGCTGGTCGGCGAACTCAGGTCCGGATCTGAACCGTCCAGGCTGTAGTAGAAGCTGACCCCGGCGGTCGAGGAGCTGAGGGTGACCGCCAGTGGCGCGGTATATTGCCCGCCAGGGGGGGAGATCACCGGCGTCGCCACCACCGGGGTGCCGCCCACCAGGGTGATGGTGATCACCACGGTGGCAGGGTCGGAAACAAAACCATCAACGTCTAACACCCGGTACTGGAAGCTGACGCTGCCCGAAGTGGTGATGGAAGGCTGGTACTGCACCCTTCCGGTGCCCGGCAGCAGAGTCACCAGGCCACTGGCCGGCTGGCTCAGCAGGGTCAGGGAGTTCACATTGATGCCGGTGTCGTCACTGTCATTGGCCAGAAGGTCCACCTCCACGGTCCCCCCCACGGCCACCGACGCGCTGTCATCATTGGCATCCGGCGGCGACACACTGTCACAATCGGGGTAGAGGTTGGACACTGCCGTGGACGAGAGCCCGTGATCGTCGGTGACGGTCAGGGTGACGCGGTAGAAGTAGGTCTCGCCGTCGCAGCCCGCCGGGGCGATCTGCACCTGGCTGGCGCAGTTGCTGTCCACCGGGTCTTCATGGGTGTGATTGTTGTGGTGCAGTACCGTCTGCCAGACGCAGCTCAGCTCACCGCTGCCATGCTCATTGTCGCTGATCTGGGCCGTCAGGTTATAGAGGGTGTCACTACCCAGTGGATACAGGGTGCCATCGGCCGGGGAGGTAATGCTGACCTGAGGTGGCGTGTTGTTGAGGCTGATCAGCACGGTATCGGAGTCGCTCTGGGCCGGCGAGCCATCATCGGTGGCGGTCAACGTGGCCGTAAAGCTGATGGGGTTGCCGTTGGGCGCGGTGTACTGGTGGCTGGGAGAGGCACCATTGCCACTGTCGCCATCGCCAAACTGCCAGGCGTAACTCAGGGTGTCGTTATCGGGGTCAGAGGACCCGGCCGAAGAAAACTGCACCGTCAGTGGGCTGGGACCATATCTGGGGTTGGCCGAAGCCACCGCCGTGGGCACCCGGTTGCCACCCGGAGCATAGCTGACCCGATAGATAAAGGTGGCCCAGCTGATGTAGTAGAGCCTACCGTCGGCGGGGTGGGTGGCGATAAACACCACCCCCCCGGCGTCGGAGGCAAAGGGGCGAACCTGAGTGACCCTGTCATTGTCATCCATCACGAAGTTGCGCACCCACTGACCACCGAAATCTCCGTGAAAATAGGTATTGTGATAGGTCACAGGGAATTCACCACTGAGATACCACGCCCCCCCAGTGGAGGCGTTACCGGCAAAAGGCGTTCCCTGAGTCAGAATGTCTGAAGTTCCGGGTACCGGTTCGCCGACACCGACGGCCACCGCTGCACCGTTGCCATCAAAGGCGGGGTAGCGGGTCTGCGGTTCATCGTGGAACCAGTCCAGGCTGGGGCGTCGATGTTCGAATACCGGCACGGAGGTGATCTGGCCAGAACCACAGGGATTGGGGAAGCTGGGTGTGCTCAGGGTCTCCTGAACAATCAGGTCGGTGAATTCAACATCGCATCCCAGGGCCGCGGAAGCCTGGGCGCTGTTGGGGGAAGCAAAATAGTAACCACTCTGAATGGTCATCCCCTCGAACGCGGGCCAACCAAAGTTGATGTTGGGACCGTCCACCACCAGAAACTCCTCCCAGCGGCTCAGTCCCACATCTCCCACATACAGCACCCCGGGATTGCCCTCATCCGGGTTATGGCTGCCCGTTCCGGGCTTCAGCGACATGCGGTAGGGGTTGCGCAGGCCCAGTGCCCACATTCGGGAAGCGGGAGAGCGGGGCGCCGCACCATCGTAATAGGGGTTGCTGGCCACACCATCGCCATTGGCCGGATCGATACGCAGTATCTTGCCATTGAGGGAGTTCACCATTTGGGCACGGTAGGCACCCACATTCTCATCAGGGCGCAGGATCCCATCGGCCAGTGCGTCCAGATAGGCACTCTCTGGAGCACTGCCCACATCGGTGGAGGAGAAACTGGCACCATCGCCAAAGGCCACCAGCAGAGTCCCATCGGTACCAAACACCAGCTGCCCGATTCCATGGGTTTGATGGGTCATCGGCATCCCAGAGCTGGGAGACTCACCGATCAGCACCTTGCGACTGGCATAATCCACACTGGTGGCCCCGGAGAAATCACTGGCCCCCTGAGGTTTTATTGCGGTGTATCGCACCACTCGCCCTATGGTGGCCTGGGTGACCTGAATGGTCAGATTGGGGTCATACTCCGAGTCACAGATGGGGGCCCCCACCCCAGAGGCAGGTTCGACACAGTGAAGAAGGTGGTGTCGGTCGACGATGTAACCAATGTAGACATGGCCATTCTCGTCATAGCGAGGATCGAGTGCGAACCCCAACAAGCCGTGATCCCGCCAAGCCAGCACCTCATCTGCGATGTCGATAAAAGGGCTGGATACCGGGTTGGACTCATCGATGATCCATACCCTTCCGTCTCGCTCCCAGGCATAGATTCGGTCACCGGCTTCCGAAAAGGCCAGCCCCACCACCCCTGACCAACCCTGGCCATCCGGCCTGGCCAGCGTCTCCTCCGTGAAATCTTGATCATCCAGCAGCGCCGGCCAGACCACCATTGGCCAGGCTCCCAGCGTGAGGAGCAACAGAATGGAAACTAACCAGTTGCGCATAGCCTTCACCCGTTGTCATATCGAGACCAAAGTCCCGGCTTATCCATAAAAAATTTATGGTCTTACCGAAATGATTTGAACTGAGTGTAGTCGAGGCCACACAGGCAACAGCTGAAAAAGTTTCATGACTTTGAGGAGGTTCCAATGAAGCCGAATGGGCAACTCTGGATAACTGATTGAAGCATTGGGACAAGTGTGGACAAGGAGGCTCGAAGGCGTCCCCGAAAAAAAATCACTCGGGCACAACACGCCGATCCCTATACAGAAAATACCCTAAAGGGCAGTGCTGCCTGGAATAGGGTCGGGGCCGTCTGACGGCTTGATGTTTCCGTGGGGCACTTCTAACCTGAGCAGTTAACCCTGCTTGAGCCCACTCTACCGGACTGGGCTCATCGAACCACGCTTGGAGGGGCCCATGTCTTCTAGCCTGTACGACCTTCTCGGCAGAGAAGCCGGCATCACCCAGATCGTGGAGGATGCGGTCAATGCTCACCTGAACAATCCAATCGTTCAAAGCCGCTTTCAACACAGCGCCAATATCGAGCGGGCCAAAAAGATGTCCGTGGAGTTTTTCTGCGCCGGCTCGGGAGGCCCCCAATCCTACTCAGGGCAAGATATGATCACGGCTCACCAGGGGATGAACATCTCCGAGCAGGAGTTTATGGCCGTGGTGGATGACGTATTGGACGCACTGGATAAAAATGCCATCGGACCCGAGGCGCGCCAGCAGGTACTGAGCATTCTCTATGGCTTGAAGGGGCAGATAATCCGTATCTAGATAAATGGTCCGGCAATCCCTGCCGGATCATTCTTCCCAGGGTAGCTCAGGGTTAACCACCCATGGGGGTGCCGATCATCCCCACTGAGGCGATGGCAACAAACAGCACTACAAGTACAGATAACTCTTTAATTACTGATTTCATCCATCTCCTCCTTACGCCCGGTCAGGGCCAGCTTCGGCTCATTAAACTTAAACCCATTATGACTCAAAAAAAAATTTAATCAAATCATAGTGGTGTATACCATTATAACCGCATTTGCCTTACCCACCCTGAACGCGCACCAAAATAGGTCATAAACCAACATTTTTAGGCAAAATGTGGCTTGGGCAGCGGAATACAACCCTGACTTTTAGCCCAGTTTGGTAATCATACAACACCCTATGACCCTCGCCAGCATTGACCACAGAAGCCAGACCATCATCTGCACCCGTAAAAAACACTGACATTTCAAAGGTAGAAATCCCTAAAAAACACAAACCGACAAAAGCACAAATATGCCCAAACTTGCCGACTCGGATTCAGTCAAAAACCGGCCTTGGATGGCCTGGTCAAAATCCAATCAATGCGCTTATTAATCAATGGATTACATATTGAACAAGGCGACCCTTTAAGCAACAAACTTCACCTTGTTTCAGGCGACACTTTTCAGTCGCGTTCGTGCCATCAAACACAGCGGCAGAATCTGGCGCTCACCGGCGCGCCTACAGCGGACTATGCAAGGGGGGGATAATACGAAAACGCGCCAATTTTCTGATGGCAACGTGTTGACCTTATTCCAACAAAAAAGGGAGCCATTGCCGGCTCCCTCAGCTGCTCACCGCCGAGCTCATTCCATGAACGATTCAGGCCACAGCGTTATGGCAATACCTTACTGACCTTTTGAACGCACCAGGGTCACATCGGACAGCTCAGCAATCACCTTATCCTCTTTCAGTACAGACGCCGTCCAGATGATCAAGCCAGGTTCACCCGGGCTGGTCCAAAGGAAGTCGTAAGTCTTCTTGCGCCCGGGTTCCAGCCCGTCGATGGAGGTCGTAAATTGAGCCACCACCTCCCCGCTCTCTTCACGGGTCGCCACAATGACGAGCTCACCATCTCCGGGTGACATCGCCGTCTCCTCGTTCAGCACGGTAACGGCTATGCGGACGTCATCCTTGTAGATACGGACCTTGTTGGGCGTCTTGAGCCTGTAGATGCTCATGGCATCGGCCAGGGGTTGCTCTGACATCTCCTGGTTGATCAGTAACTGCGCAGTAAATAATGCCGTCGGCTTTCGGTCACCTTTGATGTATACCGCCAGATCAAAGTCCTCGGTCATGGGCAAACCATTGGTGGAGACCGGGTACTCGATGCCGTTTTGAATGCTGACCACACCCTGCTGAACCTCAACCCCCAGATTATTGGCAACGTCGACCCAGCCCCTGCTGCTTGCCAGGGGAGATGCCCCATTCTCAGCATCCCAGTCAAGCAGATTGATCACTGTGGTCACCGGCGTTCCCACTTCGTAGCGAATGTTGTCATGGGTATAAGGCGGAACGGTGCACTCTGACCGTGGGATCTCCAGTCCAGGAATATCCTGACCGAATTTATTGGCTCTTAACCGCCACCTGGGGCCGGAAACCAGAACCAGTCCCTGCTGCACCGTCTCCTCGGCCTTCAGTGGATGTTCAAAACCGAGAAAGTGAAAGCGCCCGGCTGCTGCCTCGGCGGCGTTCACATAGGACCACTGAAATGGATCCCGATCGATACTGGTGTAATAGGCATTGGTGTAACCTTCACTGAGATCTTTGGACAGGCGCGTCTCAAGTGGCGGCGAATCCCCGGCCGGAATCAACGTGCTGTCCGGCTTATGGCGGAAATAGGTATTCTCCTCAATGAAGTCACCGTCTCCTTCAAAGCAATCCTTGGCCGAACGCCAATTGTCGTTTGCGTCCACCCAATAGGCGGGCTTGCGACCTGTGGCCGCTTCGTTTTCAAGATCTTCAGGCCGAAGTTGATCATTGGGGTTATTGGTGATCCAGTGGGTAACCACCAGCTTGGCGCTCCTGATTTCGTACTCTGCACCGGGTTCCTTCCATTCCGAAGGCAGAGGTATTCTCGCGTACAGGCGAATATCATTCGGACGTTTAATCAAACCACCCCAGCGATACAGTGCCTTGCCATCGTCTTTAACGGTAATGGAATAATCTGAACTGACGGCGATATCCCGATCAACCCTTAGATTGTCGTTCGGAGCCAGCTGTGAAAACGCTGTCAACGGCGTCTGCTCTCCGACAATGACCTGCTGATCATCAAGGCCTGCCAGGGCACACTGTGATTGCTCTCCTGATGGAAGCATCAGCACCCCCTGGTTGCCCGTCTCGGGGTCCGCATGCAAGTAAGGCACCGTTTCATGACAAGTGAGAGCGTGCTCCAAGACCGTATAGTGCTCCGTTGAACATTTAACCGAAGTTCCCCCCAGCCCTTGGCACCAGGTACCCAGCGGGGGTTTCACCTTGTAGGTGTCCGTTTTGGCGTTTGACACCTTGACGCCGATGACCTTATCGCCTTCGGTAATATTGCCCACGTACCCCTCGGCATAGTCCCTTGAAGCCAGAGACTTCCCCTCTGCCCCGAGGAAGTCCACCACCTCAAAGCCAAACTCGGTGTCGACCGGGTAGAGCGTGATGTTCTGTTTATCAACAATTGGATAGACATAAGGCTGACCGGTCGCAGGATCAATCTCGCCGGGGCAACTGATGCCGCCCGGCAATCCACAGATCGCAGCAGGGTCTTGAGCTACAGTCCGTCCCTCGAAGTCGATAAGAAGATCGTCCATGGAGAAGGTGTGAAGCGGAGAGGTATACGCGGCCGCAGGCTCTTGTCCGTTACTGGCCAGGGAAAGGAGTGAACAGTATACGAGTAGAGCAATCGGCGCAGGCGCACAGATACGCTTTGACAAAGTTTTCATCGTAACCACCTGATTTTATTTAAGACAAGGTCTGAACTCGGCGACAATTTCACAGACACCGGACAGCCACAGAAAGGAGGAACGAAACTCTTTGAAAGCGCTCACTTTCGATCAAGAACACCGCAACGGAAAACCCCGGGCACCCTGTAGGGAGTTTACTCTCATCCTTTGTATAGCTAGATTTAAGAAAAGCCAGAGGAAAAGCGGTTGATAATCCGCAATTTTGAGTTCAATGATCACTGGATCAATGCCCCGGCAGATGGCAAGGAGCCACAGAATGAAACGGAGCACTCCCCCGACTCGGTGCGACAACGCCAGGCACAGACTGGAGAAGGTAGACTGTGCTGGTTGCGTGATACGCGACCGCTTACTGTTCGCCGGATTGGATGTTGAGACAGACAGGCTCCTGCTCTCACCGATCGCTCACTACCTGATGAAGCCGGGCGCCATGATTTACCAGGAGGGCCACCAGGCCGCGGCGGTGTACTCCATCAGAAGTGGCAGCGTAAAACTGTCGTTGTACTCTTCAGACAACGGCGACAGGATCGTCCGCTTGCTCGGTACCGGGTCTGCCATCGGACTGGAGGCCTTGCTTGAACCACACTATCAGCACAGCGCGGTGGCCATTGGCCCGACCAACCTGTGCCGCATCCCCACCAACACACTGCACCACCTTGGAAAACAGCAGCCCGAGCTCTATCGACGGTTGATGGCACAATGGCAAGAACAGAGCCTCAGCGCTGACAACCATCACGTCCACCTGACTCAGGGCCCAGTAAAAAGCAGGGTTATCAATCTTCTGAGCATTCTTGAGTCCCTTCAATCCGAGCAATCAGCCACCTTCTACTTGCTGACCAACCAAGACTGCGCCTCCCTGTTGGGCATCAGTGAAGAGTCCGTAAGCCGCGCTATGGCAGAGCTAAAACGCCAACAGGTGTTACGCAAGGCATCCGCCCACAGATGGAAGCTGTATGTGTAGGGAGTGACACAGGATTCCGACAGCGACAGGTACGCAGCCACGGATGAATGTCAGACTTGGAAGAGGGTCAGGGGGAGCTGGAGGCAAAAACCACACGGGCGTAGCAGATGCCATGCCTGGACTGAAACAGATAGGGTGCTGAGTACGATATAGACGTGTTTGAAAAGCCCAAAGTGTCTCACCGTGTGTACCACTACGGTCGTTGACAAGGAGTTTCTTTTAAAATCAGGCAGGTTGTCGCTTAAACCATAAGTCTGCATAAGCAACAACCAAGCGTCAGACACTTACCCGTACTTTTGAACCATAAGTTTGCATGCAACTAAAGCAAAAACCTGCATAGGGTTACGGGCAAGGATTTGAGGTGATGAAAAGTAACACCACATCGGCTGGCCGGGAGGTTGCTCGATCTTCGCTCCGATGCATGGTCGAATGGTCAACCACTCATCTACAACGGGCACACGGACCACATTCCTTTGCGCCGCCTCTATTGAACGAGATCCCATTCTCAACGCTCCGTAGCGCTCACTTTATCGTCGAAAAGTACCGATTCAAACGCCCTAATAGCAGCAATTCAAATTGCTCCTGGGTGTATAGTCCCAAGACTTCAGCCGCTGCCGATAACGGGAGGTTTTTCTGTTGTGCAGTGCGGGCGATTTCGGTGGCCACATCATAGCCAAGCTCGGGGGTAAGCAGGGTGATCAGCGATAGATTGTTGCGCATGTTTATGTCGATCTGCGCTTGGTTGAGGGTCAGCTCTGCAATGCAGTGGTCGCTAAAGGCGTTCATTGCATCGGACAGCAAATCTATGCTTTCCAACAGGTTATAGAGGATCACCGGCCGGTAGGTGTTCAGTTGCAACTGTCCGCTTGAAACGGCCAGCGCGACCGTCAGATCGTTGCCGAAGATCTGCAGGCACACCATGCTCAGCGCCTCACATTGAGTCGGGTTCACCTTGCCCGGCATGATAGAGCTGCCCGGTTCATTGGCGGGTAAGTGCCACTCGTTAAAGCCGCAACGTGGCCCACTGCCCAGCAATCGAAAATCGTTCGCCATTTTTTGCAGACTGGCCGCCAACTGCTTTAACGCCGCGCTATAACGCAGCAGTGCGTCCTCACTCGATACGGCTGCGTACAAATTGGGGTGTTGGCTAAAGGGTAACTGATAATGCTCGGCTAACAGCGCGATCACTTGCTGACCGAATGGTGCCGGCGCATTGGCCCCAGAGCCCACCGCCGTGCCCCCCAACGCCAACGGATACACCGCCTCCAGACTCTGCTCTATCGCGTTTCTCGCCGCCGTTAACTGACTAAGGTAGCCCGAGAATATCGACCCTACACGAATGGGTAAGGCATCCATCAAGTGGGTACGCCCGACGGTGTAGATCGGGTGAAGCTCAGCCTGTTTTTGCGCTAAAACCCGCTCCATGTGAACCAGCGCAGGCAGCAATCGCTGCTGAGTTTGCGTGGCCACCAGGATATGCATGGCACTGGGGAACACATCGTTGGAGGACTGCGACCGGTTGACGTGATCATTGGGATGAATGGGCGCTGGCTGCGCCCGTCCTTGCTCAGCCTGTGAAACATAACTGTTGGCCAGTGAGGCGATGACCTCATTGACGTTCATGTTGGTTTGCGTGCCGGAGCCGGTTTGCCATATCCGCAGCGGAAATTGTGCCGCATGGTCGCCCGCCAATATGGCATCACACGCATGCACGATGGCATCACAGTGCTCGGTCGTTAGCCGTCGATGCTGCCGGTTGACCAGCGCACAGGCACGCTTAATGGTGACCAACACGGCAATAAATCGCGGACTAAATCGGTGTTCGCCGATGTTGAAATAGCGCAGCGAAGCTCGCGTCTGCTTGCCCCACAAGATCGTGCCATCCTCCTGCCGCTCATCGCTCTGCTGCGGCGCAATATCCGCCGCCCTTGTCGGCTCAGGAGCGGCAGCGAAACGAGGCTGAGAGCTAAGTCGGCGAGCGACGTGCTTGTTGCGCTTTCTCATCCCCGGTCCTGCTTGGGTGAACAGAATTGATTGGCCACATAGGGCAAAATCCCCCCCGCGAAGAAATACGCCAGCTCACGCCCATTCTCTATCGCCAGCGTCACCGGGATCGTTTGCGCTGCCGGTTCAAGCGGCGATGGATCGGCAGCAGCGATCCGCAGGGATAGGGTCTGCCGGGGCACCAGCGCTTCAAACCCATTGGCCGATGGCGCGGTAATGCTGATCAGCTCATCGCCCCTTAGGTGCAGTGCATTGGGTTCGAGATCGGCAGGTAACAACAGGGGCATGATCCCCACCCCCACCAGATTGCTGCGATGAATACGCTCAAACGAGCGTGCGATCACCGCCTTGATATTCAACAACAAGCAGCCTTTCGCTGCCCAGTCACGGCTTGATCCGGTGCCGTACTCCTTACCGGCAAAGATCACCAGCGGCACATGATGAGCGAGATAGTATTGACTGGCCTGGTAGATCGAGACTGGCTCTGTCTGCGCTGTGTTCAGGTCACTGTGCTGAGGAGCCGATCCGCCCGCCAGATCCCAAATACGGGTGAAGCCCCCTTCCATCGGTTCCACTAAACGGTTCTTGAGCCGCCGGTTGGCAAAAGTACCTCGCACCATCACTTCATGATTGCCCCGGCGCGCGCCGTAGCTGTTAAAGGCCTCGGTCATAACCCCTTGCCTGAGCAGATATTCGCCCGCCGGGGTCCGCAGATCGATCGGACCCGCTGGCGAGATGTGATCCGTGGTAATGGAGTCACCAAAGATCGCCAAGATCCGACCGTCCACCATCGGCTTGGGAGGCGTGTTGCAAGCCACAAACGGGGCCTGACGGATGTAGGTGGATCCCTTTTGCCACGGATAACACACCGCGTTGTCGACCTTGAGTCCCTCCCAAGTGTCGTCACCCATGGTCATGTTTGCATAAGACTGGCCATACAGCGCTCGGTTGATCTGCGCCAGCACCGCCGCAACCTCGGCGCTATCGGGCCACAAGTCTCTCAGGAACACCGCATTGCCATCGCGATCCGTACCCAGGGGCTCAGTGTCTAAATTGATACGGGTATGCCCCACCAAGGCAAACGCCACCACCAGCGGAGGCGATGCCAGCCAATTCATACGCACAAAGGGATGAATGCGACCTTCAAAATTGCGGTTGCCTGACAGCACGCCACAGACTTGCAGCTTGCCTTGCGCGATCACCGCTTCCAGATCATCTTTGAGTGGACCGGAATTGCCGATGCAGGTGGTGCAGCCAAATCCCACCCGATGAAAGCCTAACTGATCCAAATACCCCTGCAGGCCGGACTGATCCAGATAGTGCGCCACCACCTGAGAACCGGGGGCAAGCGAGGTTTTGACGTGGGGTTTGACCGTCATTCCTTTCTCCACCGCCGCCTTGGCCAATAATCCTGCCAGCACCATCACCTGCGGATTTGAGGTGTTAGTGCAGGAGGTGATAGCGGCAATCACCAGATCGCCGTCGCTCAGACCCTTAGTGCCGTCCGCACCTTGTTGGCGCGAGTGCTCACCCGCCAAGGCGATCTCATCCAGGGTCTTTTGCTTGATCGCCGCTAACGGCAACCGATCTTGTGGCCGCTTAGGGCCGGCAACACAGGGGACTATCTCGCCGAGATCGACCGTCAGGTTCTCACAGTAAATAACCGGACTGGCGTGTTCGCCCGGCTGATAGAACAAGCCTTGGGTGAGGGCATAATCGTGCACCCGCTTCACCAGATCGGCGGGGCGATGGGTCAAGGTGAGATAGTCGATGACCTGATCATCGATGGGGAACAGCGCACAGGTCGCGCCATACTCAGGCGCCATATTGGCGATCGTGGCACGATCCGCCACACTCAGGTTGGCCAACCCCGCTCCGTAAAACTCTACGTACTTGCCCACCACACCGTGGTTTCTCAGTAACTCGGTCAGGGTTAACACCAAGTCGGTTGCGGTCAGGCCCGGGGACAGCGCCCCCAGCAAATTCACCCCAACCACGGTGGGTGCATTGAGGCTCAAGGGTTCGCCGAGCATAACTGCCTCGGCCTCAATACCGCCAACGCCCCAACCGAGCACCCCTAAGCCGTTGATCATCGTCGTATGGCTGTCAGTACCCACCAGCGTATCCGGAGACAGGACACCATCCACCTGGCGCACTACCTGAGCCAAATACTCGAGATTAACCTGGTGGCAGATCCCCCTGCCCGGCGGCACGACAGTCAGGTTGTCAAAAGCGCCCTGAGCCCACTTTAAGAACTGGTAGCGCTCACGGTTGCGTTCCATCTCCCGCTGCCGGTTGAAAGACAACGCATCGGAGGTTCCGGCTTTATCAACGATCACCGAGTGATCGATCACCAAATCGACCGGACACAGCGGATTGATCCGCTTAGCATCGCCGCCTTTGGCGTGCACCGCATCGCGCATCGCCGCCAGGTCGACGATCGCCGGTACGCCGGTATAGTCCTGCATCAGCACCCGGCTGGGGAAAAACGAAAACTCAAACGCCTGCGACGCGTTGCTCGCGCCGAGCTGTTGGATGATATTGGCTTGGTCGTCATCCCCCTGGCTGTGTCTCATGACGTTTTCCAAAAACAGCCGCACGATAAGCGGTTGCTCCTCGAGTGAGAAATGGTGATCCTGCGCCAGTTTGGGTAGCGACCAATAACGCCACGTTTCGCCGTCGCTGACGTGCTCGGTCAAATAGCGTTGGCGCCATTGCTTTGCTTGTTTAGATCTCATAGTCATTAGCCTCAGTGGGTCGACGATCGGGCGGCCCCTGTGGCATCCCTGTTGGGGGCGCAGGTCGCTCAACCGTAGACGGAGTGAGGTAACGCAACAAAATCAGACCGAATAGAGCAGACGCAACCGACGCAAGCAAAATGGCTAATTTCACTGACTGTATTTGCGCTGGGGTATACGCCAGCTCGGCAATAAAAAACGCCATGGTGAAGCCAATGCCAGCTAACGCGCCGCCACCGAGGATCAATCGCCAACTGAGATCCCGGGGCAAAACCGCAATATGCAACTTTACGGCCAGCCAGCTAAACAAGAGAATTCCGACCGGCTTGCCGAACACCAACCCCAGAAATACCGCCATCACCAATGAAGACGTAAACGTCGTATCAGACAGTTGCACCCCCGCATTGGCCAGGGCAAACAAAGGCATCACCACAAAGCCGACCCAGGGGTGCAGCAGCATTTCCAACCGCTCGACCGGAGAAAGCGC
Source organism: Ferrimonas futtsuensis DSM 18154 (assembly GCF_000422645.1). Taxonomy (GTDB): domain Bacteria; phylum Pseudomonadota; class Gammaproteobacteria; order Enterobacterales; family Shewanellaceae; genus Ferrimonas; species Ferrimonas futtsuensis. The sequence goes on along the minus strand of NZ_AUGL01000024.1, from coordinate 1,346 downwards.
TTCACGCGCCGCCGCTTCCGCAGTTTTTAACACCCTGCGGCCGGGCGTATCCCCACTCCAATGGTCGCCTGGTGGATAAGCCACCACACAGTCCATGATGGTATGCAGACGGTCCTCGGTGACCCATTTATTGGTGGGGGCCATCAAACCGAGCGCCACGCCCGTGACGGTCGGGTGAATTCCGGATGCATCGATCGCCAACCAGACCAATCCGCCGAACAGAAAAAACAGTGGCATACTGCGCACCCCAAGAAACCCGATGAGCCGGATCAACAACAAACCCAGCACAGCCAGTCCGATAGGGAGCCAATGGGTCTCTGAGCCGTAGCCAATGGCAACCACCATAATGGCCCCAATGTCATCGACAACGGCGAGCGACAGCATGAATATCCGTAAACTTCTGGGAATGCGCGGACCCAGCAATGCCAAGCAGCCGATCACAAACGCCGTATCCGTTGCCATCACGGTGCCCCAGCCATGCTGACCGGGCTCGCCAAACTGCAACAGCAGATAGACGAGTGCAGGAAACAGCATGCCTCCCAGCGCGGCGCTGATCGACAACATGGCCAGGCGCGGCTGACGTAACTCACCGAGCACCAGCTCACGCTTGAGCTCCAACGCGATTAGGAAGAAAAACAGAGTCATCGCGGCATCGTTCACCCAGCCATGCAGCGACCGTTCAAACACAAGGGTGCCGAACTTGATCCCAACTGAGGTATGCCAAACGGCAGCGAATGGCTCACGCCAGGGAGAGTTAGCGAGCGCCAAAGCAAGCAAGGTTGAAAACAACAGAACCAAACCTGCGGAGGCTTCGAGCTTAACGAAACGCGTGACCGGATAAGTGACCCAATCGATGTGCGCTTTCGGCAGTTGAGTTGGATGGCCCCGTTTCACCCAGGATGACTTATTACCGCCAACCTTCATGATGATCGCCGGCTCAGACCCGGTAAGCGCCTGGCATAACCACAACCCCCTCCAAAGACGTAGCACATACCATCGCACGGAAACACACGGTCACCATTGACCCACGGCATAAATCACCCCCTGTGAACAGCTTAAATCCCACTCACTCAGTCTAGTCCCTTAGCCGCATCGACACTGTTCTAATTGAATCGGCCCCACTTCAATAGAAGCCAGTGTAGAGCTAACAATTTTATGGCTTGTTTGGCTGTGGGGTGTCTATGGAAGTGGTGGCTATTCAGGGATCTGATTTCCGGTTCTAAGAATACGCACATCGCTACCCTAGTCGACATGTAGTGGTCAACTAATTCCGGACAGTAAGTTAGACCGATTCTCGGCTTGAACAGGAGTAACGCCATCATTGTGTTGATGGGGCCGCTGTCGGT
>NZ_AUGL01000023.1 GCF_000422645.1 Ferrimonas futtsuensis DSM 18154 | reverse complement strand
GAGGTAAACCCCAAGGCCTGATGTTCCACTCAGACCAGGGATGCCAATACAGCAGCCGGGCCTTCCGACAACGACTGTGGCGCTATCGCATCACTCAGAGCATGAGCCGCCGGGGAAACTGTTGGGACAATGCGCCGATGGAGAGGTTGTTCCGCAGCCTGAAATCAGAATGGGTACCCGCGACGGGCTACCCATCAGTGGCCGAGGCCAGAAAAGACATCAGTGAATACCTGATGCACTACTACAACCGACAGCGGCCCCATCAACACAATGATGGCGTTACTCCTGTTCAAGCCGAGAATCGGTCTAACTTACTGTCCGGAATTAGTTGACCACTACATTTGTCACCAAAGAGGAAGATGAAAGGCTGGATGCCCTAGGACTCCGAAAGTCGATGCCGGAAGGTTGGCTGAGAGAGGATGTGTGGGCCAGGCACCATGCTGCAAAAATCAAGCACTCAAAAACTTGGCCCAAAGACCTAGAAAGAAAGATCAACGGTGGTTAAGTTGCTTGGATAGATGGTTTCTAGGGCGGGACAGAGGCGGGACAAGAATGTTGTCCAAAAATAGGATATTGAATTACCTGGGGAAAAGAGGTGATGTGGCCTCCCCACGAGGACTCGAACCTCGATCGGCCGCTTAGGAGGCGGCTGCTCTATCCTGTTGAGCTATAGGGAGTATGCTCTGCATTCTAGCCGGGTTTAGCGGCGGTTGAAAACCCTTTTGATTTGTTTGAGGATTTTTTGGGCACCCCCTGTTGGCTGGCTGTTCAGCCGCTGCTTTGCTGCCGTTGTGCGGCCAGCAGATGGTCGATGAAGGCGCGCAGGGTGGGGTCGGTGAGTTTGCTGGCCGGGTAGACCAGGGAGACCTGAATTCTGGGCAGGCTGAACTCCTCGAGTATGGGCACCAGTTCGCCCCGGTTGATGGCGTCCTTGACCATGAAATCTGGCAGTTGGGCGATGCCGAGGCCGGCGGCGGCCAGTTGACCCAGCACCGGCCCCTGGTTTATCTCGATTTGTCCCTGCACGCTCACCTGCTGCTCCCTGCCGTTTTCGATGTAATGCAGTCGACCCGGCTGACGGTTGGAGCCATCGATGAGCATCTTGTGGTTCACCAGCTCCTTGGGGTGTTTCGGCAGACCGTGCTCGGCCAGGTAGTCCTGACTGGCGACGAAGCACACCCCTATGGTGTGGTAGTCCCGGGCGATGAAGCTGGAGTCGGGCAACTGGCCCACTCTCAGGGCCAGATCGAACCCCTCTTCAATCAGGTTGACGTAGCGGTTGACCATCACCCAGGAGAGGCGCACCTCCGGGTGCTGCTTGAGGAAGTCGGCGATGTGGTGTTGTATCCCCAGTTGGTCGATGTTGTAGGCGCTGGTGATGCGCAGGTGGCCGGCAATGGACTGACGCCGGGCTTGAGTGGTGGACTCCAGGGCATCGAGCCGGTCCAGCACCGCCTTGAACTCATCCTGGTAGAAGCGCCCCTCAGGCGTCAGCTGCATGGCCCGGGTGGTGCGGTAGAGCAGGGTGCAGTCGAAGTGCTTCTCAAGGTCGGCCACTTGGCGGCTGACGGCGGAGACCACGATATTGAGCTGGCGGGCGGCGCCGGAGAAGCTCATCTGTTCCACCACCACCAGGAAGGTGCGCATCGCCTTGATCAGGTCTATTTTTCTTTCCATGAGAAAATTGATTTCATTTCGAGGTTATTTTTCTATTTTAGGGTGGGGTCTATTCTGAGTCCAACACAGTCACAGAGTGAAGGAATCAGAGTTATGAAAATCTTATTGGTAGGCGCCAGCGGTACTATTGGTAAAGCCATTGCGGCCCATCTGGAAGGCAAGCATGAAGTTGTCAGCGCAAACCACAAGGGCGGCGATGTGCAGGTGGACCTGGGTAACCTGGAGTCCATTAAGGCGATGCTGGCCGAGGTGGGCAAGGTGGACGCCATCATCAGTGCTGCCGGAGTGGCCGCCTTTGGTCCTCTGGCTGAGCAAAGCGACGCGGATTATGCCCTGGCCCTGGAGAACAAGCTGATGGGCCAGGTGAACCTGGTGCGCTATGGCGCCGAGTACGTGAATGACGGAGGCTCCATCAGCCTGACGTCTGGTGTGCTGTCTCGTCAGCCCTTCCCCGGCACCGCCTCCATTACCATGGTCAATGGTGCCCTGGAGAGTTTCGTCAAGGCGGCGGCCATGGAGCTGCCCCAGTTGCGCATCAATGCCGTGGCCCCGGTGTTCGTCAAGGAAACCATGGAGATGATGGGCATGGACAGCAGCCAAGGGGTGTCCGCCCTGGACACCGCCAAGGCCTACATCGCCGCCCTGGAGGGGCAGATGTCCGGCGAGACCCTGGATGTGCCCGATTACCTGTAAATCAGCTTCAGTGAAAAAGCGGCCTCATGGCCGCTTTTTTTGATTTAGTTATCAGTAAGTAACGGCTATGCCTCAAGGGGTATGACAAGTGTGGCTCTATTGTGTTAGGGAAAGGTTTGGGCCAGAATGCTTCGCATCACGGATGCTTTTGCTAGGCCACAGGGCGTCATTAGGACGAGTGGCAACCAAAAATAACAGCAAAAACAGCAGGATTTCCGATGAAAATTCTCATTGTGGGAGCAAGCGGCACCATCGGTAGCGCCGACGAGACTGCCGAGGTGTATTTGGCCGCGCTCAACGGCAGCATGAGTGGCGAAACCCTGAGGGTGGCCGAGTTTCTCGCTGCTTAGTCTGCCAGCCGCATCAAGAAGCCGCCTGAGAAGGGCGGCTTTTTTGTGCCTGTGAGGTGTGCAGTGACAGTTACTTCAGGTACTGCTCTTCACGCCAGGTGGCCAGCCAGTGGGGTTTGTGCACCACCAGCAATGTGGTGCTGAAACCGTTGAGCATCGCTTCGGGGAAGAAGAACAGCGGCATCAGAATCAGATAGTTGTCCCTGATCAGTGTCCAGTCGTATTGGCTGCTGTACCAGGCGGCCAGCAGCAGGGTTCGGGCCACAAAGCAGAGGATGCCGTTAAGGAAACCGTCGATAAAGATGTAGATCCACAGGTTGCGCGGCAAGGTGTTGTGGCTCAGGGTGAGGATGCCAAAGCTTAGGAGCACCGGGGTGGCGACGCCGAGCAGGGCGATGGCTCCCGCCTGTTGCCACTGCTCCACCCCAAGCAGGGTGAGGATCAACAGGGCGGCACTGCCCACCAGTATGGCGTTGCGCCAGCCGAAGATGAGGGTGGTGACGGTGAGGGCGACAAAGTGCAGCTCCAGCCCCTCGTAGATCCCCGCCCGCAGTCGCCACAGGGCGGCCAGTCCTACTATGGTGCCCAGGGTCAGATGCAGCAGATAGCTGTGCTGACGAATCGACTGCACCAATCCTCCCTGGCGGATGCAGTGGATCATCAGCCAGATCCAGAGTATCCAGGCCAAGCCTTCGGTGGGGGTGGGCAGTTCACTCATCAATGGGGCGTCTCCTTGTTCCTTAATTAAGGGTAACCCATTGAGCTAGCGCTTTCCTCTGTGGCCAGTCTATCTTGCGCCTTTGAGGAAGGTGGTCACTGCGCGATCGGCGTAGTGGTTGAGCTCCTCCTTGCCGAGGGGCGTGCGGGTCAACAGGGCTTCGAAGTAGCGGGAGCTGCGTAGCGCCCCCAGCAGCTGTTCGCTGGCCATCTGGGGGTCGTCCAGCTTGAGTTCGCCGCAGTCGACCCGGGCCGACAGGAACTGCTCCAGCACCTGCAGGGCGTACTTGGGGCCCCGCGCCAGGAAGTGGCTCGCCAGTTCCGGGTCCTGGTCACTTCGCTCCATCACCAGCCGGAACAGGTTCATGAACCTGGGGTGGTAGATGAAGGCGGCGTAGCGCTCGGCAAACTGGCGCAGCTGGACTTCGGTGGAAGTGGTGTCATCGGCATCAAACACCAGCTGCTGATGCAGAGTTTCGGTGACGCCGGTGACCACCTCTTTCAGCAGGCCGCGTTTGTCACCGAAGTAGTTGTACAGGGTGAGCTTGGAGCCGCCGCATTGGGTGATCAACTGATCCAGGCCGGTTCCCTCAAAGCCGTGCTCCAAAAACAGTTCGGTAGCAACTTCCAGATACTTCTCACGTTTCTTAAGACTTGAGGGACGCATGTGTACTCCTTAGTACAGTTTTATGCCGTGATCTCTTGCCAACCATCATACTGACTCATTATGATACTGTACAGTACAGTATCTTTTGTGTTGAGGAAGATCACTCAGTCAGAGGGCCGGAGAAGGCATAAAGGCGGTGGTTGGTGACCTCTTGGACCGATAATCAGCAGGGTGTTTCTATGAACGGCAAGTTAAAACCAATGATTGTGGCAGGCGCTTTGGTGGCGGCACTGGCCGGGTTCTATCTCTACCTGGCTCCCCAAGTCGGCGTAGAGAAGACAGACAACGCCTATGTGCAGGGTGAGATCACCCGGATCAGCGCCGAGGTGGGCGGTGTGGTCACCCGCCTGAACGTGGATGACAACCAGTGGGTGGAGCAGGGGGCCTTGCTGGCGGAGCTGGACAACCGGGATTACCTGGCCCGCCGTGACCAGGCCAAAGGCGCCCTGGCCGAAGCCCTGGCGGCGGTAGAGAGCGCACGCCAGCAGGTGCAGATGCAGCAAAATGCGGTGGACCAAGCGGCCACCGGCATCGAATCGGCTCACACCGATGCCGAGCTGCAGAAGCTGGAGTGGCAGCGCCAGTCGGAGCTGCTGGGGCGTAACCTGACCTCGGCGTCGGTGCACGACGCTCAGAAGACCCGGATGGAGCTGGCCCGGCTCAGTGAGCAAAGCGCCGAACTCAAACTGGAGGGGGCCCGTCAGGGGCTGGCGTCGGCCCGCAGTGGCCTGAAGCAGTTGCAAGCCAGGGCGGAGCAGGCGCAGGCGGCTCTGACTCTGGCCGAACTGGCGCTGGAGGACACCCGGATCCGCGCCGCCGTTTCCGGGGTGGTGGGCAATCGTGGGGTGCGGGTCGGTCAGCTGGTGGCGCCTGGAACGCCGCTGCTCTCCATTGTGCCCACGGACAATCTGTGGGTGGACGCCAACTTCAAGGAGGGGCAACTGAGCCAGATGCTGCCGGACCAGCCGGTAACCGTGGTACTGGACAGCTTTCCCGGACAGCCGCTCAATGGCCGGGTAGAGAGCGTGTCGCCGGCCACCGGCGCCCAGTTCAGCCTGCTGCCGCCGGACAACGCCACCGGCAACTTTGTCAAGGTGGTGCAGCGGGTGCCGGTGAAGATCGTACTTGAGCTGCCCCAGTCGCTGAAAGGCCGCGTCGTGCCGGGGCTGTCGGCGGTGGTGGAAGTGGATACCCGGGGGCAGGGCTGATGACGGTGCGGCTACTGCCGACCCTGCTGCTGGCGCTGCTGTTGCTGCTGCCCCAGGGGCTGAGCTCCGGCATCTACTCCGCCGGCAGCGGCGAGATTGCCGCCGCCCTGGGGCTGTCGGCGGATGAAGCCAGCTGGCTGAATGTGCTGTATATGCTGGGGCAAATTTTGTCTCTGCCACTGAGCGCCTGGCTGGCCCGCCAATGGGGCAGCCGCCAGCTGTTGCGCGTTGCCGCCTTGGTGGGGGGAGTGGCCACCCTGGCGACTCTTCTGGCGCCGACCCAGTGGCAATGGCCCGCCTGGTTTGCTCATGGTGCCAGCGCCAGCGCCTTGCTGTTGCTGGCGCACCGGGTGGTGCTGGGCAATTTGAGTTTCAGCGCCATCTCTGTGGTGCAGGCGGTGATGTCTCTGGTGGTGGTGTTGATTCCATTGGGGCTCTACCCAATGTTGATGGGGCAATTGGCGGAAGCGGGCCTGTGGCACTGGGCCTTTGCCCTGCAGCTGATTCCCTACCTGGCTCTGCTCTACTGGGTGCGGTTTGGCTCCTGGCCCTGGCCGGAGCTGCGTGAGACCCATAGGTTCAACTGGGTTCAGGGTGGGCTTTTGGCTGGCGCCCTGACTGTGGTCACCCTGCTGCTGCTCAAGGGCGAGAGATACAACTGGTTTGATGACCCGCGCATTACCGCCCTGGCGACAGTGACCCTGCCCGTTGCGGGGCTGGCGGCCCTGGCGATACGGCGAGGCTGGGGCAGGGGAACTTTGCTGGAGTCCCAGGTGCTGGCACTGCCCTCGGCCCGGGTGGGGATGGTCAATGCGGCGGTGGCCGGCTTTGCGGTGATGGGCGCCACCATGCTCACCTCCGGCTTTGTCACCGGCACTTTGGGTTACAGCCACGCCCAGTTGGGCCAGTTGGAGCTGGTCAGCTTCGGCGGCATGCTGCTGGGGGCGCTGGTGGCGGTCAGGGTGACCTACTTCCCCGGTGGTCAGCCGGACAAGGTGGTGCCCCTGGGGGTGCTGATGATGGTGATCGCCTGTGTGCTGCTGACCTCGAGCAGCGCCGCCAGTGGGTTGAGTGACCTGTGGCCCGCCATGCTGCTGAAGGGGCTGGCGGTGGGCATTCTCAATGTCACCGTGGTGATCCACATCCTGCGAAGCCTGCCCAAGGCGCATCTGCTGCAGGGGGTGGCCTGGTTTTATCTGTTCCGCACCCTGGGGTCGATGCTCTCCATCGCCGAATTCTCCCGGCTGAAGACCCTGGAGGCGGCCAACGCCACCTCGGTGCTGGGCAGCTACTTCAACCCGGCGAGTGACACCTTCCAGCACTACTCCCACAGCCTGTCTCAGGGGCTGGGCGCCAGTGGGCAGATCACCTCGGCACTGCTCAGTGGCGCGCTCAAGGGGCAGGTGGCCTCGGTGGCCAGCGTCAACAGCTTCCAGTGGTTGATTGCCTCCATCGCCTGCTGTGCGGTGGTGATGGTCAGCAGTAAGGTGTGGGCAGCCAAGCAAGCGCCTAAATCCCAGTCGTAACCTGGGCTCCGGAAAAAGAGAAGGGAGCCGTTCGGCTCCCTTTTTTTGCGTGTTGGGCTCAGTACTTAACTTTGAGGCCCTGGGATTCAAAGATCCCTTTGATACGCTCCATGGTCTCGCCGCTGGGGGGCTTGACGCCGTCCAGCTCATACTCCTCACCGAGGGCGGTCCATTTGTGCTTGCCCAGTTCGTGGTAGGGCAGCAATTCCACCAGTTCGACGTTGGGCAGCTTGGCCGCCACAAACTCCGCCAGCTCCTGGGCGGACTCGTTGTCGTCGGTGTAGCCGGGAACCACCACGTAGCGGATCCAGGTGCGCTGATTGCGCTTGGCGAGGTACTCGGCAAACTGCAGGGGGCGCTTGTTTGAGACGCCCACCAGGTTGCGGTGCACATCATCCTTAATTTGTTTCAGATCCAGCATCACCAGATCCGTGTTGTCCAGCAGAGTATCGATGGCGGGCGTGTAGTGACGCACCATGCCATTGGTGTCCAGACAGGTGTCGATATCGTGCTCTTTGCAGCGGCGGAAGAGTTCGGCGACGAACTCAGGCTGCAGTATGGCTTCACCGCCACTGGCGGTTACGCCGCCTCCGCTGGCTTCGAAGAAGTAGCGGTAGGAGTCAACCTGGTCCATGACCTCGTCGACGGTTACAACCTTACCGTCGTCCAGATCCCATGTGTCCCGGTTGTGGCAATACTTGCAGCGCATCAGGCATCCCTGCATAAACACGATAAAGCGAATCCCCGGACCGTCTACGGTGCCACAGGATTCCCAGGAATGAATACGACCTTCTACGCTCATTGTCTCTCCGAAGTGCAGCCGGTTTATGGCTGAAAAAAAGTAAAAGAGGCCCTGTCAGTGACAGAGCCTCTATCTTAACCCGTGGTTAGTTCACCTTACATGGTTTCGGTGAAGGTACGGGTGATTACGTCCTGCTGCTGCTCTTTGGTCAGAGCGTTGAAGCGTACGGCGTAACCGGAAACGCGGATGGTCAGCTGAGGGTACTTCTCTGGATTCTCAACGGCATCCAGCAGCATCTCGCGGTTCATCACGTTAACGTTCAGGTGCTGACCGCCTTCGCGAACTTGAGTGTTCTTGAAGTAGCCGTCCATCAGGGCAGCCAGGTTAGCACGACGACCGTCTTCGTCCTTACCCAGGGCGCCAGGTACGATGGAGAAGGTATAGGAGATACCATCTTTCGCGTGGGCGAAGGGCAGTTTGGCCACGGAGGTCAGGGACGCAACAGCACCAGACTCATCACGACCGTGCATTGGGTTGGCACCAGGCGCGAAAGGCTGACCGGTACGACGACCATCAGGGGTGTTACCAGTCTTCTTACCGTATACCACGTTAGAGGTAATGGTCAGGATGGACTGAGTAGGAGTGGAGTTACGGTAAGTGGTCAGAGCGCGAATCTTCTGCATGAAGCTCTCAACCAGCTCGCAGGCGATTTCGTCTACGCGTGGGTCGTTGTTACCGAACTTAGGATAGTCACCCTCGATCTCGAAGTCGGTGGCGATGCCGTCTTCGTCACGTACTGCTTTCACCTTGGCGTACTTAATAGCAGACAGGGAGTCAGCGGTGATGGACAGACCAGCGATACCACAAGCCATGGTGCGCTCAACGTCGCGATCCATCAGGGCCAGCAGAGAAGCCTCGTAGGAGTACTTGTCGTGCATGTAGTGGATGCAGTTCAGAGCGGTCACGTACTGCTTGGCCAGCCAGTCCATGAAGGTGTCCAGCTTGGCGTATACAGTGTCGTAGTCCAGAACTTCGTCAGTGATAGGCTCCATCTTGGGGCCCATCTGAGTCTTGGACAGCTCATCCATACCACCGTTGATGGCGTACAGCATGGTCTTGGCCAGGTTGGCACGAGCGCCGAAGAACTGCATGTGCTTACCCAGAACCTGTGGGGATACACAGCAAGCGATGGCGTAATCGTCGGAGTTGAAGTCCTTACGCATCAGGTCATCGTTCTCGTACTGGATGGAGGAAGTATCGATGGATACTTTCGCACAGTACTTCTTGAAGCCTTCTGGCAGGCTGTCAGACCACAGAACGGTGATGTTCGGCTCTGGGCTTGGACCCATGGTGTACAGGGTGTTCAGGAAGCGGAAGCAGCTCTTGGTCACCAGAGTGCGGCCGTCTTGGCTCATACCAGCCATGGACTCGGTGGCCCAGATTGGGTCGCCAGAGAACAGCTGATCGTACTCAGGGGTACGCAGGAAGCGAACCATACGCAGCTTCATTACGAAGTGGTCCAGCATCTCCTGGGCCTGCTCTTCGGTGATAACACCGTTCTTCAGGTCACGCTCAACGTAGATGTCGAGGAAGGTGGAGGTACGGCCCAGAGACATGGCAGCGCCGTTCTGAGACTTGATGGCCGCCAGGTAGGCGAAGTAGGTCCACTGAATCGCTTCTTGAGCAGTTTCAGCAGGCTTGGAGATGTCGAAGCCGTACTTGGCGGCCATCTCCCTCATCTGGCCCAGGGCACGGTGCTGCTCGGCGATCTCTTCGCGCAGACGCAGTACGTCTTCCAGACCGTTACCGTTCTCTAGGTCGTCCTGCAGGCTGTGGAACTGGTTCAGCTTGTCCTGCATCAGGAAGTCGATGCCGTACAGGGCAACACGACGGTAGTCACCGATGATACGGCCACGGCCGTAGGCATCTGGCAGACCGGTGATCACACCGGACTTACGGCAACGCAGGATGTCTGGGGTGTAAACATCGAAAACGCCAGCGTTGTGGGTCTTACGGTAGTCGGTGTAGATCTCCTTGGTCATAGGATCCAGCTCGCGGCCGTAGGCCTTGCAGGAACCCTCAACCATGCGGATACCGCCGTTAGGGATGATGGCACGCTTCAGAGGCGCTTCGGTCTGCAGACCAACGATCTTTTCCAGATCCTTGTTGATGTAACCGGCGTCGTGAGAGGTGATGGTGGAGATCTTGGAGGTGTCGAAGTCAACAGGCGCGTGAGTGGAGTTCTCGATGCGGATGCCTTCCATTACCTTGGCCCACAGGTCGTCGGTGGCCTTGGTAGCACCGGCTAGAAAGGACTCGTCGCCTTCATAGGGGGTGTAGTTCTTCTGGATGAAGTCACGTACGTTAACTTCGGATTTCCAGTCACCTGCCGCAAAGCCTTCCCAAGCCTTTGCAAACTGAGTCGTTTTCTCTGTCATAGTGTTTAACCTTTAACATAGTAAAGATGATACGTTTCGTCATCGACGGCACGTCGGGATGTCCCTTCTATGACGAAGCGATTTTACGGTTCTGCTCTTCGTTGTTTAAGGGCAGGACCGGTTGCAAAAATGCAAATCTCTTCTGGCTTACAGACCACCCTCTTTGGGCACAAAGGACTGGGTGGCACCAATAATAGCTCGTCCCTAAGTATAGGTAGTGGCATGCTGTGCCGCTGCCACTCGATCGCCAGATTGCTCTGTTCGTCACACTCCTGGTAACGAAGTTCAAATCACCGGTTTCCCAGCGGCTTGAAAACGATTCAGCCAATTGGTTTTACCATTGTTCCAAAGCCTAGCTCCCTTGCCAACTTTTCGGCCTAATCGTGAACAGCTTTGTGAAGGTGCTCATAATCTGCAAAGTCCGCGCGAACCTGATCGGGATTATCCTCTGGATTTTTGTGATCTGGATCTCTTGATGTTCGACAAATAATCGCAGTTTTGGCGGTTCTGTTTGCTATTGGTTAATGCTTTGGAGTTTTGTATTATTGCGACTCAAAGGGGTAGAGTGACCCCCTCTTTTTTTGAGGTTTTCCCGAGTTTCACCGCAAATGGAAATCCCCCCTGTTGATGAGGCATTATCCCCTGTATAACTGCGTATAGGGATGGGTCTCCCAAGGACAGATCATTGAAAAACAAACAATTACCCGACCAGTTAACCGCCAAGGCCCTGGGTCTGACCCTGGCTTATGTACTGCTTTGGCTGGCCGGGCCCCTTCTCCTCGACGGGGCGGGCCAGTTCTGGGGCCTGCCGCTGTGGTTCTGGTTCTCCTGCCTGATGGCCCCCTTCGGGTTGGTGTTGGCGGCCTATATGATGTTGTTGAGGCGCCGCTGACGTGAATCCCATACTGATTGCCATTTTGGCTTATCTGGCCGCGACCCTGCTGGTCTCCCGCCTGGCTGCACGCCGCGCCAACACCGGCCAGGAGTTCTCCCGCAGCCACTTCCTCGGTGGGCAATTTATGGGAGGCGGGATCCTGGCCCTCTCCCTGGTGGCCACCTATACCAGTGCCAGCTCCTATATAGGAGGGCCCGGAGCCGCCTATAAGTTTGGTCTGGGCTGGGTGCTTCTGGCCGTGATCCAGGTCCCAGTGGCCTTGCTGACCTTAGGTGTCCTGGGTCCCAGATTATGGCACCTGGCCCGGGAAACCGGCGCGGTTACCATTCTGGACATACTCAGAAACCGCTATCAGAACCGTTGGTTGCTCTGGCTGTCCGGTGCCAGCCTGGTGGCTGGTTTCCTGGGCATGATCGTGGTGCAGTTCACCAGCGGAGCGCGATTGCTCAGCGTCGTGGCTGAGATCCCCTACACCACCTCCTTATTACTCTTTGTCTCCACCGTGGTGATCTACACCCTGTGGGGCGGGTTCCGGGCGGTCAGCTACACCGACGCCATTCAGGGACTGGTGATGCTGATGGGGATGTTCGCCCTGCTCATCGGTGTGCTGGGGCAGGGGGGCGGCATGACCACTCTCACGGAGCAGATGGCCCAGATCGATCCCGGGCTGATTGCCCCTCACGGGCCCGATGGCTTTATCTCCTGGCCCTTCCTGTTCTCCTTCTGGGTATTGGTGTGCTTTGGCACCATAGGCTTGCCCCATACGGTGATTCGGGTGATGGCCGCCCGGGATGGCCGGGCGATTGCCCGTGCCATGGTGCTGGGTACCCTGGTGACCGCCCTGGTGACCCTGATGCCTCACCTGGCCGGAGCCCTGGGTCGTCCTCTGGTGCCTGAGATCAGCAGTCCGGATGAGATCATCCCCACGCTGATGGTTCAGCTGTTCCCCGCCTGGATGGCGGGGCTGATGCTGGCGGCGCCGGTGGCGGCGGTGATGTCCTCGGTGGACTCCATGTTGCTGCAGACCACCTCTACCCTGGTTCGGGATCTGGCGATGCAGGGACGCAGCCTGACCCAGAGACAGATGAAATGGCTGACCCGGCTGACCACGCTCGCGGTGGCGCTGGCCTGCACTGTGATGGCCCTGGATCCGCCGCAGATGATCATCTGGCTGAATATGGCCGCCTTTGGTGCCCTGCAGGTGGTGTTTCTCTGGCCTCTGGTGCTGGGACTGTTCTGGAAGGAGGCCAGGGGGGAGGCCGCGCTGGCCGCCATGGTCGCCGGATTGATCACCTATCTGCCCTTGACCTTTATGAAGATCAAGCTGCTGACCCTGCACGCCATCGTGCCCGCGCTGGTGGTGTCTCTGCTGGCTTTTGTACTGGCCCAGGGGCTGCTGGGGCGCTCGAATTGGTCCAGGGAAAGGTAAACGGCCCTCTACAGGGTGGGAGGTTTGGCCAACTTCCTGTTACATAATGAACGCCGGCGTAGTGCCGGCTTTTATATGCTCAATTCACATCAGGGTTAACCCGGTTCAGGTTGTTGCCGGACGATGGTCTATGGTTATTACTGGTCAACAGATTGTTAAGGATTATTCCAATTTCACCGAATTGGGAAATCTCGCCCAATATTGTTCAAGATCAATTAATTGGGTACGGCTGCTAAAATGCGCCAATAAGCCAATTTTATCTTTTATAACCAGCACTTATCTGATTTGTTAAAAAATGAACTGAAGCAGCGTCACTATTCTTGTGATCGGGCTAACGTTTCGTCGTTTGACATCGATTCGGGGCTGAAGTTTAATTCGGGCGATTTCTTTTTAGTAAAATGGTCTTACCAATTTGCTCCTTGGCATCGGGGTAAGGCGAAAACAATGTGGGGGCGGCCGACGGGCCTACACCACAGCTCCAAGGTGATTTTTAATCGAGGTTGATAAGCATGCGGGACGTAGAAAACTCGACTTATAGCGAGTTGCACAAGCCTAGCAGTGAATTTGACAGCCGTTCAGACTATCTGGACCACGAGCTGCAAATCATGAAGCCACGTCGCTGGGGTCTGAACCTTCCGGGTCGTGACTTCCGTTTTGAGTGGGAAGATCTGGTACCAGCCATCGCCGGTACCATCGGTATTACCGTAATGTACTCTGCGGTAATGGCCGCCTGGGGTTCTGGCCTGACTGAAAAGTGGGACCACGTAAACCTGGGCGCCGAGTGGGCCATTGAGGTGGTTCGCGTGGAGATGCTGATCCCCGCACTGCTGTTCTGTATTCTGGGTTCCGGTTTCCTGAACCCCAGAGCGAACCTGGCCGGCAACCACGGCCCCATGATCCCTCTGATTGGTGCCATTGCCCTGGCGGGTGCTCACCCTCTGGCCCTGGCGATCCTGCTGGGTGTTTTCGGTCTGCTGCTTAGTTACTTCAAGGGGGGGTCGAAACTCGTTAACCTCACCGGAGAAGGGGTTGCCGGCGGTCTGCTGGTGTACCTGGGGGCCATGGGCTCCATGGGCCAGATCGGTTCTCTGTTCACCTGGGCTGAGGGCCTGCAGGCCAAGCACGCTCTGGACTACAGCCTGAGCCACGTTGCCCTGATGATCCTGGCGGTGAACATCGTTGTTTACTCCGTGCTGGCCCGTCTGGGCAAGCGCTGGCTGGCGATTCCCCTGTGTTCCATCGCCGCGGTGCTGATCGCCTTCCTGTTTGGCGCCGGTCTGGACCTGGAGTTCGTAACCTCCCCTGGTCTGCCTAACCTGAACCCATGGTACTGGTGGGGCTCCACCGAGACCGGTTGGCAACTGGGTCTGCCTAACATGCAGCACTTCATCGCCTCTCTGCCTTTCGCCATCCTGGCGGTAGCCATGTGGTCTCCTGACTTCCTGGGTCACCGTATCTTCCAGGAACTGAACTATCCTAAGGGCACCGACAAGGTACTGATGGACGTTGATGACACCATGACCTGCTGCTCCATCCGTCAGATGGTGGGTACTGGCTTCGGTGGCGGTAACATCACCTCCTCCTGGGGTACTTACATGATCCCTGCGGCCATCGCCAAGCGTCCTATCCCCGCTGGTGCGATTCTGCTGGGTGTCCTGTGTATTGTGGTTGCCATCATCGGCTACCCAATGGACATCACCGTATGGCGTCCTGTTATGTCCATCGCCCTGCTGGTAGGTGTATTCCTGCCTCTGCTGGAAGCGGGCATGCAGATGGTTAAAGACACCAAGGATTCTCAGTCCGCTGGTATCTGTATCTTTGCCTCCATCGTGGTTAACCCTGTGTTCGCCTGGGCCCTGACCATGCTGCTGGACAACAACGGTCTGATCGGTGACAAAGAGCGCGCCAAGAAGCTGTCCTTCATGGACCGCATGGTAATCCCTGCCGGCGCCTTCATCATCTGTGTTGCTGCCATGCTGGCTGTTGGTATGCTGCCTGGCGTACCTGCCCTGCTGTAACGGCACCACACACGAAAAAAACGCAGCCAGTTGGCTGCGTTTTTTTATGGCTGATTTTCTCTGATTTGACAGTATTAGGCGGCTTCTGCCTCGGCGCGGATGTTGCCTTCCAGGCTTTCAATTTTGTCGACCAGAACCTTGGCGTCTATCTGGCTGGGAGCGGCCAGTTCCAGGGAGGCGGTGAAGACGGTGTTGCCCATACCGCCGGCGGCCAAGCGGACACTGTTGAAGCTGGTGATGTCGATGTCCATCTCGTGAACGGCGGCGGTGATGTCCCGAATCAGCCCCACCCTGTCGTCGGCGTCCACGTGCAGCGCCAGCAGGTGCTCGTGAGGGGCTTGTTCTGGGGGATCGTTGAAGATGCAGTGGAGCCGATGGACTGCTTCAAAGCGTTCCTTCAGCTCTTTGATGTTGGAGTCGGGCAGTGTGATGTCCAGCATGATCGCCACCTGGCCTCCCATGTGGATGACCTTGCTGGCAGTCCATACGCCATCCAGTTGGCGAGTAAGTTTGGCCAGTAAATTGAGCAGTCCGCTGCGGTCGGCACCGGTTACGGTCGCTATGGTTCTGGTTTTCATCCGTCGCTCCTTGTCTCTTGGGGCATGAGTCGCCAGGACACACCTTGGAGCTGAGCCCTCGATCTGGCCCGGCGCAGGTTGGGTTTTCCCTACCTGATTATTACTTTAGCAGTTTCCAGCTAAGAGCGTGCGTATTGGCCTGTTAAGCGCTACTTGAGGGTTGGGGCGGGTTTGACTCAGGAGTGCGTTAGAACACCGTCTGAGGCGTTACACACTAAAATGCCACCCCGTAGGGTGGCATTGAAGGGCCAGGTGACCGAGGTCGCCCGGAAAGTTGATTGCTGTTTGAGGGGTGAAATTAAACGACCGCGGACAAGCGATCTCTCACCTCCCTTCCTTTCTCGGTGAGAAAGGCTCGCTTGATGCGGTAGTCCTGCTCATCGATACGGAGTTCAACCAGTCCCAATCCCTGGCGTCCGGAATGTACCCGCTCAGACAGCAGTCGCGCATTGCGACTTGCACTGGCCTGGGACATTTCGAAACGTTCTTGCAGATCCTTGATAGAGCACCCTTCTTCCTGACACACCTGCATGAACATCAAACAGGTCTGGGGCGGAATCTCGGAGTACACGTCTCGAAAGATCTCTACAGCGTCCATCAGTTTCGTAAGTTGAGCTTGTGCCATTGTTATGTGTTTCCTCTGCTCAATGCTCTTTTGACAACCTTCGTTGTTCTTATAATAAATACGCGTTTAATTGGGTGTTTCATGCGTATTGATATCAGCAGATATGTTCGATAGCCAGTTTTAAAAAATGAAAATTTGATCTGACATACATCTTCACTGAAGTTCAAGCATAATTAAAACTTGATTCAACACGCCCGTTAACAAACCCCTAACTAAGTAAAGGCGCGTAAACGCGCCTTTACTGTCAGTTTTGCGGCCTTCCCGAGTCATAAGGTGCGGTTATTATGTAATCTAAATTCCGCATATATCCTCGAAAATCTCACCCGGAGGCCAGCTTATCACTTAATAGTGGTCCAGATGGGAGCGTGATCCGAGGGTTTTTCGATTCCTCTTAGATCATAATCCACATCCGATTGAATTAACCTTTTCGTCAAAGATTCGCTGGTAAGGATCACATCAATGCGTAACCCTCTGTTATCATCGAAGCCCCTTGAACGGTAGTCAAACCAACTGAAACGGTCGTCAATTTCAGGATGTAGATATCTGAAGCTGTCCGTTAAGCCCCAACCTACTAATTTGCTTAACCATTCTCTTTCTTCTGGAAGAAAGGAACATTTCCCGGTCTTTAACCACCGTTTGGCATTGGCCTCACCGATGCCGATATCCAGGTCAGTGGGACTGATGTTGATGTCCCCCATAACCACTAGGTTATCATCCGGCGTGTGATGTTGGCTAAGGTGATCCATCAGGTCGGAGTAGAACTGTTGCTTGGCTGGGAATTTGGTCTCGTGGCTGCGATTCTCCCCCTGGGGGAAGTAGCCGTTGAGCACCCGTATCGGTTCTCCACCGGGGCCTTCAACGGTGGCCATGATCATCCGTTTCTGTGCGGCGTCGTCATCCGTGGTCCAGCCTTTCTGCACCTCTCGAGGAGGGGTGCGAGTAAGAAGGGCCACTCCATAGTGACCCTTCTGACCGTGGTGGACGACGTGATACCCCATCTCCTGAACCTGTTCCAGGGGGAATTGAGGGTCGTCCACCTTAATCTCCTGCAGTCCGATCACATCCGGTTGATGGGTGTCGATCAGCGCCTGCAGTTGATGTAGCCGAGCCCGAATGCCATTGATATTAAATGACACGAACTTCATTGGTGATTCCGTTTGTTGAGTGTTTAGGGCAGTACCAGCTTGTAAGGCTTGATGGTGGATTTGGCGTAGACTCCGGCGTCGATGTAGGGATCGGCGTCAGCCCAGGACTGAGCGGCTTCCAGGGAGTCAAAGTCGGCGATTACCAGAGAACCGGTGAAGCCTGCTTCGCCTGGATCTTCCGCGTCAACGGCGGGCAGGGGACCGGCAGCAAACAGACGGCCTTCTTCCTTTAGTTGCTGCAGTCGGGCCAGGTGCGCTGGGCGAGCCTCTTTGCGCAATGGGAGGCTGTTCTCAACGTCCTCGGAGTAGATCATGTACCACATAGCCATATCCTTCCTTATTGTGAAAATCATCCTGATTATCAGTGCTACTTATGGCTGAGTAAAGGGGTAGATCTCACCCTGTTGAAGAAAAGTGAATGTGGGTCAGCCCCCGGACAGCTTACCGGGGGCGCAAGGCTAATTATTTGCGGATGAAGAGATGGGTTCGGCGCTGATCTTCGCCTTGTACTCGGCTTCCAGCAGCAGATTGACCGGCCGGTAATGGTTGGCGCCGGCGGTGGCTTTACCCTGGAGTTCCCTGAGTTTCTCCAGGTTGTCCTGAGCCTTGGCAAAGTAGATTGGCGAGGCGTCTATCGCCTTCCAGAACAATTCCTGGGCATCCCCATAGCGTCCCTCAAGCATGGCGAAGTAGCCGAGATCGTTGAGGGCGTCGGCTTCTGGCATAACCTGTTTCAGTGCCACCAGAGCCCGCTTGTAGTGCTTCATGCGGGCGTACACCAGGCCTAGGTTGTTCCAGGCACGTTTAAAGTCGGGCTGCTTCTGTACCGCCTGCCTCAGGTGGATCTCCGCCTGTCGCAGGTTGCCATCCAGATAGTAGGAGTAGCCAAGATTGGTCAGCACATTGGCGGCAGAGGGCGCCCGGTTGAGCACCAGCCGGTAGTACTCCCGTGCGTCTGCGTAGTCGCCGCTGAGGTCTTTCAAGATGCCCAGGGCGTTGTAGCATCGAAGCGGGGAGTTTTCATCCAGTGGCTGCAGGGGGGCAGTCTCACCGACGACGACCAGTGAAGTTTGAGTCAGCAATCTGAGCTGATCCAGATCGGCGGCCTTGTTGAGATAGATCAGTGCCTGTTCGTTTTCCCCCATATTGAGCTTATGCAACCCCAAAGAGGTGAGGGCCTCGACATTATCCGGTTGTTTTTCCAGCACGTCGGTGAAGGCTTTAAGGGCGTACTCGGTGTGGCCCAGCTGGGTCTGGATTTCGCCAATCTCCATCAGAATCGCCGGATCGCCGGGCTTCTGCTCCAGAGCCTGGAGGTAGTGGGAC
This sequence comes from Ferrimonas futtsuensis DSM 18154, assembly GCF_000422645.1. Taxonomy (GTDB): domain Bacteria; phylum Pseudomonadota; class Gammaproteobacteria; order Enterobacterales; family Shewanellaceae; genus Ferrimonas; species Ferrimonas futtsuensis. The sequence goes on along the minus strand of NZ_AUGL01000023.1, from coordinate 55,827 downwards.
AGGGCGTTGTCCAATTGCCCCCGTTTGACGGCCTTCTCTGCCTTGGCCACCAGCTCTGCCGGATTCGCCTGTGGCGGTGTGGTCTGCTTGGGCGCGGTGGCGCACCCAGCCAGGGTGAGCGCCAGAGCGATTGCGGTTATCAGTGTTATTCTTTTCATAGTGCGTCCTTGTCTAGAAAGCCACATCCCAAACCTCAGCCAACTTGAGCATCGCCGGGCCGATGGCCACGATAAAGAAGGAGGGCCAGATACAGAAGATCATGGGGAACATCATTTTGACCCCAAGTTTTCCAGCCATCTCTTCCGCAGCCTGAATCCGTTTTTCGCGATACTCGTCTGAGTAAACCCTTAATGTTTCAGCAATACCTGTACCCAGGCGCATGCTCTGGGTTATGGAGCCGTTCAGACCCTGAATGTCTTCCAGGCCGGTGCGCTCGGCAAACTCCTGCAGGGCCACGTTCATGGGCAGTCCGGCGCGACACTTCTGGCAAACCAGGTGCAGCTCTTCGGAGAGCTGGAAGTGGCTGAGGCGAATCTCGGTGGCGACCCGGTTGAGGGCGGCCAGCAATCCCAGTCCCGCTTCACAACATACCACCAGCAGATCCAATGCGTCAGGAAATCCCTGTTTGAGTTTGCGCATCCGCCGGTTAGCCAGATGGTCCAGAATCATGGAGGGCAGAATGAAGGCGATGCCCATCATCACGGCAATGCCGTAGAACAGGATGGTCCTGGAGGTATCGGGAAACGCCTTAAGCAGATAGAGAGTGCCAATGGCCGCACCCACAAACAGCAGTATGCGGCAGCCGTTGTAGATGGCGAGCGCACTGTTGGAGTGGAAGCCAGAGTGGATCAGGCGCTTACGGGTGTCCTCGTTGCCGAAGGCGAAGCGGCCGATCAACTCCTGTCGCTTCTTGCCGGACAGGCCATGCTCCAGGGACTCATCGAAGTCCTGCTCCATGCTGATCTGTGGTCCCTCCTGCATCTTCAGTTGAGCCAGGCGCTTGCGCGTCGGGGAGTACAGTCCACTGAGGATCTGCCCTATGCCTAAGGCCAGGGTGATACCGGCTGCGGCGGCGATGGCGTAAACCACGTACAACGCCTGGGTGGGATCATTCAGTAGTTCGGTAATCAGGCTTAACAGATAGTCCATGGTTACACCTCGATGCGAATCAGCCGGCCAATCCAGTAGGTACCCAAGAGCATGCCCAGGGCGCCATATATCATCAGTCTGTGGCCATCTGGGCTGTCGGTCAGCTCTCTGGCATAGCTGGGTGAGGTCAGGAACAGGAAGGCAAACAGGCCCAGGGGCATCAATACCAGTACCCAGGCGGACATGCGCCCTTCTGCTGACATGGACTTCACTTTGCGCTTGAAGGTAAATCTCTGACGGATGATGCGAGAGAGGTTCTTCATGTTTTCAGCCAGGTTTCCGCCGGTCTCCTTCTGTACCTGTACTGCCGAAGAGAAGGCCATTGCGGAGACCGAAGGGACTCGCTCAATGAAGCGCAGCAGAGCCCGTTTGGTGTCCTTACCGTAGTTGATGTCTGCAAACATCAGTCTGAACTCGAAGGCCAGCGGTCCCTCCATCTCTTCGTACACCAGTTTGATGGAGTCGGAGAAGGCGTAACCGGCCTGAAGGCCCCGGCGAAGGATGTCCAGGGCTTCAGGAAATTGGGTCTCTATCGCCTCCATGCGTTTATCGAAATCCCGATTGAGCTTCATATGGAACAGGGTTATGGTCAGTATCGCAGTGATGATGCAAAACAGCATGTCATTGGTGAACATCCAGCAGATGACGCTGAGCACCAGAGCGGTGATCAGTGCCATTATCAGATATTGGTGCCCCAGATAGGAGGAGCCGGACTGTTCCAGTTTGAAAGAGAGGTTCTGAATAAAGGCGAAGCTTTCCAGTTTCCTGCCCAGGGCCGAGGTTTTCTGCAATCGGTTGCGCCTGAGCAGAGACAGGTTTTCCTCATCGTCGCCTTTTTCCTTAGCAAGCTGCTTCAGGCGCTCTCTGATCACCCGGGTGTCACCCCGCTGAGGGCGATACACCGGCAGAAACAGTGCCTGGGAGAGCAGCAGTACGGCGGCAAACACACAGCCTAGGAAGATCAGTTCAATGCTCATGGCCGCCTCCTAGAGAATGTCCATGTTGTTGTCGACGCCGAAGAGTTCGAAAGGCAGGACAATCCCTTTCTTGGCCAGTTGGTCGTGGAAGTTGGGTATCACGCCACTGGCTCGGTACTGGCCGAGGATCTGGCCCTCTTCGTTTCTGCCCTGGCGCTGGAAGCCGAAGATCTCGGACATGGTGATCACTTCACCCTCCATGCCGTTGATCTCGGTGATGGAGACCACCCGACGCTTGCCGTCCTCCTGGCGCTCAAGCTGAACCACCAGGTCGATGGCGGAGGCGATCTGAGTACGAATGTTCTTTACCGGTACATCGAAACCGGCCATGCACACCATGTTCTCCAGACGGCTGAGGGCATCCCGGGCAGAGTTGGCGTGCAGGGTGGTCAGCGAGCCTTCGTGGCCGGTGTTCATGGCGGTTAGCATGTCCATCGCTTCGGCGCCCCGAACCTCCCCGACAACGATGCGGTCCGGCCGCATCCGCAGGGAGTTTTTCACCAGGTCTCTCTGGGTGACTTCCCCTCTTCCCTCCAGGTTGGAGGGGCGGGTTTCCAGGCGGACGATGTGTGGCTGCTGCAGTTGCAGTTCTGCCGAGTCCTCGATGGTGATGATGCGCTCATCTGAGGGGATGTAACCGGAAAGGATATTGAGCAGGGTGGTTTTACCGCTACCCGTTCCGCCTGAGACCAGCACATTGAGTTTGCCCATGACCACCGCATTGAGTACGTCGGACATTGCCTGGGTCATGGAGCCAAAGTGCACCAGCTGTTCTGCGGTCAGCTTGTCCACGGTGAAGCGGCGGATGGACATGCTGGGGCCGTCCAGAGCCAGGGGGGGAATGATGGCATTCACCCGGCTGCCATCTTTAAGGCGGGCATCCACCATGGGGCTGGATTCATCCACCCGACGACCCACGCCCGAAACGATCTTGTCGATGGTGTTAAGCAGGTGCTGGTCGTCGTTGAACTGCATGGGCACCTGTTCCAGCTTACCGAAGCGCTCGACGAAGATGTGGTTGTAGTTGTTGATCAGGATGTCGGAGATGGTGGGGTCTTCCAGTAGGGTCTCCAGCGGTCCCAGCCCCATAACCTCATCGTTGATCTGCTTGATGATTTTTTCTCTGGAGCTGAGATTGATGGGGCGGGGATTCTCATAGAGGATCTCGTTGCAGATCTTGGCAATCTGCTGTCTGGCTTCCACCTCGGACACGGCTTCCAGCCGGGATACATCCAGCAGCTGCATCAGGCGATCATGCAGCTCCTTCTTGATGATGTTTTCCTGTTCTGTCAGCAACTTCTTGCTGATGTCATTATCGTGTTGAGTTGCGTCCATAGCTTATCGTCTCCAGATCTTGTCCCATAGGCTGCCTTTGGTGTCATCTTCCATGACGGGCAGAAGGTCGTCGCAGATTGCCTTTATGTCTTTAGTGATCGCCTCTTTGGCGGCAAACTCCGAGAGACGTTTGCCCTCATCCACGCAGACGCTGACCCGCTTGAAGTCGTTGCGTACCGTGTAGACTGAGTTGATGCCCACGGTCTCTTTCACATCCGCGATAGTGAGCTGACTCTTCGAGGGGACATAGCGGTTGAATACGATGTGGATTCGCTCCTTGGGTATGCCCAGCTGTACGGTAAAGAAGCGGATGGCTGCCGCAGCGTCCCTCAGACAGGCGATGCTGTCCTGGATTACCAGCAGGATGTGCTGGGCATCGGTGAGGATGGGCAGGGACCAGTGATCCGGTCCCCGGGACAGGTCAACGGTGACTGAACTGTAGTGAGTACGAATCTTGAATAGCAGGGTTGGAAGATTCTGGAACTGGAAACAGTTGCTGTCCAACTGACTGAAGGGCAGTGCCGGCAGCAGGTGGATGTTGCCCAGTTGACTCATCAGGCCGGTGATGGCGGTGTCATCCAACTCCTCCACCTGAGACAGAGCATCGTGAAAGTAGTACTGGGGCTTGCTGTCCAGCAACAGCATCTGGCTGCCATGGAGATGATCACCGTCCAGCAGGGCGACGTTTTTCTGGGTTTCGCGCCGGGAAAGTTCATCGGCAATGGAGGAAGCCAGGAAGCTGGCTCCAGCTCCCCCTTTGGCGTTGACGACGGCGATGGTGGGGGCCAGCTCCATATTTTCTGCCATGCGAGCGGCCACTTTGTAGATGGCATTGGTCAGCTCTTCGGGGTCCGACTCCAGGGGAATGAAGTCATTGGCGCCGGATTGCATGGCGGTGCGCAGTACCTCAGCAGAGGCCTCTTTGCCCAGTATCAGCATATTGGTGCAGCGGCCGGCGAAGTTCTGAATCAGGGTTATCGCCTGCCGGTCATTATTGGGCACCAGCAGGATCAGCAGTTGGGTGCTGTCCAGCACCTCACGGTTGATCTGGTTGATGGGGAAGGAGTCCAGATTCAGGTTGGGCGTCGAACGCAGCACCTCAACCAGGGACATCTGGTCAGTCAGATTCGCGGCAACCAGAAGTGCACTGACCGGAACCGGCAACGCCTTGGGGCCTTTTGGGGGCTGGGTTTGAATACCCTGACCGCCCTCCTGTTCGCTCCATTGCTCCTTGCAAAGCGGAGTGTTTGATTTATCCATCTTCGGTTACTCCTTACCCTCAATCATGTGCATACCGTGGTGCCGAAACGGGTTCTTCCCAAGCTTTCTCTCGGCAGGGTGGTAACGAAATCCGGGGAGTTGATCTGAAACGTCAGTCCCGGTACCACGAAGGTATGCTGGTAATTGGTTATAGAGGCTCTGACCAGATCAATCTTGTCAAAGCTGGTTGCCGCGGTGCCATCCAACTGCAGGTACTCGATAGTGAGATTTGCGGTAGAGATGTTGGGGCCAAAGTCGGTGCCATCGAACAGGGCCAGGGTCTGCAACGCTGCCGGAGCCGTGGGCGAGGCGCTGAGATCAGGCGAGCAGACTGTCGCCAGTCTTGCAGCGCGCCGGGACGCTTCTGTCAGCACGTTATAGGAGAACATCAACCGGGAAACCTCCAGGCAGGCGAAGAGGGCGATGAACACTACGGTGGCGACGATGGCAAACTCCACCGCATACACCCCTTTCTGCTTCTTGAGTTGGCGACGCAGCATTTTCATGGAATCGCCCTCATGGAGATGGTGGCAGTCAGGGGGAAGTTGTAGTCCACGGTCTCGCCATAGTTCCCCGCCAGGTTGCCACTGAAGATGGAAGTCCAGTTGTAGGTGGCGGTGACTGTAATGAGATCGCCACCGCTGACAGTGATGCTGATGTCATCGGCTTGCAGGCCTGTCAAAAGTGGTGTGGTGCCACTGCTCTTGCCGTAAAGGGCCAATGCCTTGGCGGTGTTTTGAAGTTCCGGCTGCACCACCAGGTCACTGGCGCCATTGTTGGCGGAGATGGCTTTGGCTGCGACATAGCGGCATGCATCCCGCACCACGGAGTTGAGCTGGTTGTACTGATACATCAGTCTGCCCAGTTCCCCCACGCCGAAAAAGAGCAGAAACAGCAAGGGGAGGGTGACCATAGCTTCTATGGCCGCCACCCCCCGCTGTTTGCTGCGCGTTGCTCGAGTCAGTGCCAGCATCATGAATCCTTATTGTCCGGGTCCCGGTACAGGACTATGGTGAAGGGTCCATCGTCAGCGGAGGTGTCCTGGGTGGGGTTGCCTGTGCCGGTGCAGTCATCCACGAACTCGCCGATGACGTAGGCCAGGTTGCCCTTTTGGATCACCTCCTGCATAAAGTAGAAGCAGGCAAAACCTTTAAACACGATGTCGTTGTTTTGGCCATTGGCCAGTCCGTCACAGTCTCCCACGACGACGGCAAACTCCCGGCGTTTGGCGCCGCCATTGCTGTCCCAGCTGTCACCGGTGGCAGCGCAGCTGTTCTGGAAACGGGAGCCGCCATCTACTGTGTTGTCTACGTAGTTGTCGGCGTAGTCGGAGTAGCGGTACAGCGTAGGGGTACCCGTAGTAATGTCCACCACTTCTCCGTCGTCGGCGTATACGATCTCGTCATCGTCGTTGATATCCAGCTCTTCTCCGACACAGATGTCCTTATCTCTGGGGTGATCCGTCGAATTTACCGTTCCCCCATGGTAGATACCCAGACGGGTGTTCATCCCGGTGGCCACGGGACCCACATTGTTGCCGGGCTCGGTGGAGACGCCCTCGCTGCCGCCGAAACAGTAGTTGGTGCTTGAGTTCTCTCCCGCCATGGCGGCGCGGATGTCAGCTGCACCTGAGCTGTCCCCAAGGCGAATCAACTGGAAATTGCCTGCGCCAATGGCGGAGTCCTGCTGGCTGGAAATCTTCATCGACATGATGTTGCCGCGAGGATAGCCAAAGGGTTCACCCGGAGTATCCCCTTCGCACACCATCATCGGCAGCACGTTCTCGGCGCAGTTGACCAGAGGCAGGCTGGGGCCGGCCACCGCAGAGGCGCTGGTGAACTTATCCATGTTGATCGCCTGGCCCAGGTAGGTGGCCAGTTGTACATTCTCGACCCGCACCCGCACATACTCGGCACTGGTGTCCGTGGTGACGATGAAGGGATCTGGCTGGAGAGAGAACTCCACTGCCACCTGCGGCGCGACCTGGTTCTGGGTGTAGGTCAGGCTGGCGGTGTCGATATCCTCCTGAAGCTGGCTGAAATCGACGTTGCCCAGTACCGCGAGCAGGGTGGCTATGCCATCCTGCCGGGCTGTGGAATGGTCGTTGCCCTCTTTGACCACGGAGATGGCCGCACTGAGCGCAGCAGAGTCGACTGCGTTTTGCAGGCGAGTCTTGCTGAGAAGCAGGTGCCCGCTCTCAAGGGCCATGGCTGCCATGATCAGTATGGTCAGCAGTGCAACCGTGACCAGCACCAGGATCGAACCCCGCTGCTTACGCTGCGATTGCCCCGACGGCTGGAAAGACGCTCTCAACATTGTGGCCTCCTAGGTGGCGCCGATAGTTGGCTCAGTTACCTTCACCTCCCAGATTCGCCTCTTTAAATTCGCTGCGGGCGGTCTCTGGTCGGTAGGTGGAGGTGCGGTAGTTTTCCATTACCGCCACACCGTACTGGCCATCCAGGCTGCTTACTCGGCCGGCATTCCTTGCCACCGCGTCAGGGTCCAGAATCTCTTGCTGCTTGATGCTTCTGGTGGTGCCCCCCAAGTCAAACTGGGTCATGACGCTTGATGCGCAGCCACTGAGCAGCAGCGTTGCGGAAACAGCGATAACCATGGTTTTCATAACGCGCTCCTTAGAGTGAATGACCGTATTTGTTCTGGGTGCCACCAGTGTCCGTAGTCGGCATGGGCTCCTGGACTTCTGCTGTCGGGTTCGGGTTGGTATCCGGTTGAACGGACTCTTGTCTTTGAGACAGCTCACCCAGCAAGTAGAAGCCGACGTCCGAGGGAGACACGAATCCGTCGGTGGGCAGCACCAGGTCATCACGGATGATGGGACGCACCAGGCGTGGGGTAACCAGAATCACCAGTTCGGTTTCGCCATTGCGGTACTCCTGGCTGCTGAACAGCTGACCCAGTACGGGAATCTCACCCAGGCCAGGCAGTTCATCAATGCTTTCGCGCACCGTGTTGCTGAGCAGGCCGGCGATGGCGATGGTCTGGCCATCCCCAAGTTCTACCGTGGAGGCGGCGCTGCGTTTGATGATGGACGGGGTGACCAGTGCCGTGGTGGATCCCTGGGGAATCACGCCGACGGAGTTGGCGTTACTCAGTTCACTGACCAGCACATTCAGGTTGAGGTTGATCCGCCCGGAGTCGAGCACGGTGGGCACAAACTTTACGCCGACACCGAAGCTCTTGTACTCAATGGAGGTGCCTTCACGGCTGGGGACCGGAACCGGGAACTCTCCGCCGGAGAGAAACTCGGCCATCTGGCCACTGAGGGCGGTCAGGTTGGGCTCTGCCAACACCCGGGCAAGGCCTTGCTGCTTGGCGGCATCTAGAGCAAAGTTGAACAGGAAGTCGCCACTGACGTAGCTGCCGAAGAAGCCCTTGTCGTTGATGATGCCGTCACCACCGATGATACCGCCGATGAAGTCACTGCCCTCGGAGATGATCTGGAAGTCGGAGTCCAGTTGGCGGGCAAGCTCGCGCTGTACCTCGGTGACCGTCACTTCCAACATCACCTGGTGGCCGCCGCCCACAGACATGATGTTCAGTACGGAGCTGGGGTTGCCTTTGGTGTCCGCGGCGACTGCGTAACCCTGGGCCAGGTTCATGGCCATGGTCATCCTGTCGGTGTTGGACACCTGACCGCCGATCACCAGTTGACCCTGAGAGCTGTGTACCTCAATCAGCTCCTCCGGCAGGAACCGGTACAGCTTCTCCTTCAGGCCATTGAGGTCATGGGTGATCTCAATATCGATGATGTCGACCAGGCGATCTTCTTCATCCCACACCAGGATATTGGTGCTGCCCAGCTGCTTTCCGAGGATATACAGCTCGGTGGGTTGCATGATCAGGATGTCGGCGATCTCTGGGTTTCCGACAGACACCCGTGCTGCCTCATGCTTAATGGGCAGGGTACGGGACTTGTATATGGGCACCGGAAAGCTCTGCTGTTGCAGTGAGGTTGGGCCTCCTGCCTGAACCGGTGTAGCCATCATCACCATTGCCAGCACGAATCCCAGGCTGAACAGGTGATGGAGAAGCGATGTGTGGGATCTTGCCATAGCGTCTCTTTCCTTCTTCGCTGTGAACTGTCAGCTTTCAACACTGACGGTTTGCTGTGAAGTACCGCGAATCACTTCAATTTTTCTCTTGGATGATTGGGCTGGCCTTGGGGCTGCGGGAGCAGGCTCCTTAGGCTTGGCTTCCACCTTGGGGTCTTCCGATTCAGGGGTGAGTTGGGCCAACTCAGCCTCACTTTCGTCGGTGGGGTTGCGCAGCGCCAGCTGAATGATGCCGCGGCTGCGGGCACTCATCAGTGTTTCAGCTTCTTCAAGGGAAACCTCCAGGGTGACCGCCCTGACCACCAGCGGTTGATTGGTCTCTTGATCCACTTTTTGGTCAACCGCCAATACCTTAAGATTACTCAGTACAACATCGGTGACCGACTCTGCCGATTCACTGCGAAGGTTGCCGACTTTGTAGGTCACCAGAACATCCACCCTGTTTCCCGGTAGCAGGAAGCCTGCTACACCCACCACGTCGTTGACTCGGATGGTCACTGCCCGTTTGTTGGGTTCGATAAGGCTGGCCAGCACACTGCCCTCACCTCGTTGGGCCAATTTGTCCGGATGCAGGATATCGCCCCTTATCATGGGAAACTTGGCTACCATCTCAACTGCGTCCGAGGTGGAGGTGATGGCGTCATCGGGCACCAACTCATTGGGTATGTTTTGTATGCTCAAGTGGCGGGTTTCCAGTACGGTACCTGCGGGGACATTCACCGCCATGGTGACCACGATGGACTGGTTGGGGTTGCCCTCTGCAGGTTGCCGCTGTTTCAGCCAGCTTTGGGCTAGCAGAACTGCTCCGACACCGAACAGCAGAGACAACAGAACGAAAAACATTGACCTGGTATTCATCTCTCCTCCTGACCTTAGCCGCTGTCAGGCGCCTAGCGCGCCGAGCTGACAAAGTAGATCGACCATGCCCGCTCAATTAGCTGCTGAGTCACTGCCGCGGGTAGCTGGTTGTAACTGATCTGGTCCGCCACAATGGAGAGCAGATCTCTTGGGTGGCAGGGTAATAAGGGTTTCCCTGACCTGGCGTAGTGAGTATTTATTAGCCACTCACAAACTTTTGGATCGAAGTTTAAATTTAACTCTTCGCAGTTTTGCCGCCAGATGTCGATGTATTGATCTCCATTGATGGCGGAAAATTCTATCTTGTAACCGAGGCGTCTTAAGAAGGCGTCATCCACTAATTCGTTTGGATCAAGATTAGTCGAGAAAAGCAGTATCTGCTCAAAGGGCACATCGAAGTGCTCACCACTTGGTAGGGAAAGAAAATCACGACGCTCCTCCATTGGGACGATCCAGCGATTGAAGATCTCTTTAGGGGTTATTTGTTGCCGCCCCAAATCGTCAATCAGCAGGATGCCGTTATTGGCTTTAAGCCCAATAGGTGAGTGATAGGTTTTACTGTTGGGATCATAGTGGACATTAAGCATATCCCTGGTGAGTTCTCCGCCAACAACTAAAAGGGGGCGCCGACACCTGTGCCACCTTGCATCGTGACCCTCTGTGAGAAGCAGGGGACTATCTGACTCATCTTCGATTGATTCATGTAACTCATGAATCTGGGGATCGAACACCTGAATAATTGCCTGACCCACACAGATAGCGTGTGGAATAAAGACGTCATCGCCCAGCACCAGGTTAAAGTGCCTGCAGAGGTAACTCTTTCCCGTACCTGGAGGGCCGTAGATCAGTACGGGGCGCTTTGAGTTAAGTGCCGGACCTATCTCTTCCATCAATCGGTCTGGAAGGACGAGGTTCTCCATGGCGGCTTCAATCAGATGACGGGTAATGGCAACGTTTCGGCTTGATTGCGCTCGGCACACTTGCCAGTACTGGTCTAAAGGAACGGGCACTGGGCCCAGGTAACCACTTTTCAAAAATGCGGTTTCTGCTTGGGCACGGCCGGTGTGGCTCAGGGCGTAACGCATCTGGCCATCGCTGGAGGTTTGCTTGTTTTCGACCAGGCTTTCCTGTTTGCATTTGTCCAGCAGCTGCTGCACCAGATTGCCGGGGAGGGAAAGCCGGTCTGCCAGCTCATTGAGGGTAAGCACATCACCATCACTGAGGTGCTTGATAGCCAGGCTTTGGAGTATTGGATAGGAGATACCGACATCCCTCAGTGAAACTGGCTTGTTTACACCGGTCTGGAAAGAGGGTAATGCGGATGAATCTAATGCCTGGTTCATTTCAGTTGTCCTTAATTTATACCCTGTGTTTGACTTGCCTTTTTACTCAGAAATAGTAACGTCCGCCTTTGTCTGAAATTTATTGATATCCATCTCCGAGCATTCGCCTTTTTAAAGCCGAGACAGTTCTGCCAACAATTAAGTTGGCTTGGGAATCTGAGCTGGGGGAGTCTTCGGATTACTGGCCGTCACAATCTCCGGCAGCGTCTACGTTGCTGCACATTTCGGATATTCTTCCAGCAGTTTCAATTCCGAGTTCGCCAAACGCGACAACCATTCCTGCGGCAACCAGACTGCCTGCAATGGCGTACTCCACAGTAGAAAGTCCATTTTCATCCTTTAAGAACGCGCTAATCCCTGATTCTTGCATTCCCCTAACCCCTGTTCATTCCGTTGCATTAAATTGCGCACTAACTCAAGCCTAGACAACAGCAATGAAATTGGCCTTTCTCCTAATTGCGTAGGCTGGCACCAGTCTGCGATCGAAAATTTACAGACCGGGTAAATTAGTGGGGCCCAACATGATAACCAGCCAGCCAATAGCCAGGGCAGGAGCATAAGGCACTCTTAGTCCGGCAGCCTCGTAGGGACTGGGCTTGAAGTAGGTGCGGGTCATCAGGCATTGGTAGTAACGCTTGAGGCTGGCCAGCACCCCGTACCAGCCGACGCGAAACAGGGCGAAGCCCATGGTGGTGAACCCGCCTGCGATGATGCCGAAGCAGAGATTCCAGAACACCATGTAGGGGCCGAGAATGGCGCCTATGCCGATCATCAACTTGACGTCGCCTGCGCCCAGCATCTTCTTGACATAGAAGAAGATCAGCAAGACGGCAGCTGCCAGAGCCCCTCCCAGGGAGGTCAGCAAGCCGCTCCAACCCTCAAAGGCGAATTGCAGACCCAGCCCACTGATTAGTGCAGAAAGAACCAGCCAGTTAGGGATGCGCTCCGTCCTAAGGTCGGTGACAACTGCGATAAGGAAGACGATGGAGGTCAGTACGTACTGGCATTGTAATAGTGTCATGGTGATACGCCCCTGAAAAAACAGAGCACCGCCGACAGGCAGTGCTCTTCATTGCGACAAAGTATGTCAACGTCCGTGTTTACTGGCCGTCACAGTCACCGGTTGCGTCTACAGCAGCACACAACGCAGAGATCTCCTGTGTGGCCTCTGTCCCTAGCTCACCAAACGCGATAACCATACCGCCTACTACCAGGCTACCGGCAATGGCATACTCTACCGCGGACAAACCGCTCTCATCATTCCAAAACTCAACGAGTGCCTTCTTGAACATAACAATAATCTCCGCGCAGTTAGTATTACCTGTTTAATGTCCCAGGAATGTGTTCGAGCGATAGGGTAAGAGGTTGCTCGACACTGTTGTAAACTTAGTCGAGAAAATTCAGCTCTGCCTAGCCTGAAGTTGCGAAAACTGTCATTTAAATGATGCCAAGTGGATATTCACACATCTGTTTTCATTTGTTTGTGGAAAAAATGGTAAACATATCAGTTATCTAAATCAAATTGTATATGTCTGCAGCAATGGAGGCACTATTGTCCCCTTTTGGCCATGCGGGCATATAGACAATATACACCTTGGCAGTATTGCCCAGGCTTTGGGTAAAGCTGTCCCTGCTTTTTTTTGCATATTGCAATTTTTGACGTTCAGGTAAAGGGATATTTCTCTCCAGATAAGCGAGCAGACGATCGATATTCTGGATTCTGATACATCCATGACTAAGTGCTCTCTGGGGACGAAGAAACAGTTTCTGGTTTGGGGTGTCGTGAAGAAATATGGCGTTGCTGTTTACCAGGTTTAATCTGGCGCTGCCCAGTGCATTGTTACTCCCCGGCCTCTGTTTAAGCTGGTACTGCGACAACAGGCCGGGAAGCTGGCCCGGAGCGACATTTTTCCAGGGAAGAGGGGAGTTGGGCGATTTTGGGTCGATAAGTTCGAAACCTTGGCGCTTAAGGCTGTTGCTGTCCCGCCGGTAGGCCGGCAACAGCTCTCCCTTGATGATGCTCCAGGGCGGGGTCCAGCTCGGGTTGAGGGTCACCGAGCTGAAACGGCTGTTGAATCTGGGGGTGGGCGTGTCTGGCGCCCCGATGATGACCGGCAGGACCATGTGGACCCGCTTGCCTTCTAGGGCCATCAACTGATAGTGGGGCAGGTTCACCAATATGGCGTCCCCTGACAGCTGTGGGGGAAGTTGCAGCCACTGGCGCAGGCTGAACCTGATGGCGGCCAGTCTTTCCTCATTGTCCAGAGAGAGCGCATCAATGGTGTCTGCGGTCAGCCGACCAGACGCGGGCAACTGGCTCTCCCGCTGGAAGCGGCGCAGGGCATCGATCAGGGGAGGGTCCCACACATCCCGGTTAATCAGGTGGGGGGGCAGAGTGTCTCCAAGCCTGGCCGCCAGAAGGCGGCGCAAAGGAACAAGCTCTGGATGAGATTGCCCAAGTGAGAAGGTGCGGATGTCGGTGAAATCCGGTCTTGGCAGGTCAGCCAGCTTCTGTTCTTCATGGAGTGCGGCCCTGAGTCGCTCAAACGCCTGATAGCTTGGGGCAATGCCGCTTACCCAGGTTTGCAGCTCGGCGGGGGAACTGGCCTGGGCCAGTGCTTCCAGAACGGGATCCGGAGAGACTCCCCTCAGGGACGCCTGAAAACGGACCAGACGCTCGCTTGCCCTGAAGGCCTGGGTTGCATCTTCCGGTAGTGCAGGGCTGAACTCCAGATCCACCAGTATCCGGTACCAATGGTCCGCCCATGGGGCACTGCCTGGTGCTGGCCAGAGAGTCTGCCCCTGAAGCGGCAAAGAGAGGGTGAGCAGGAGCAGTAGCAGACTGCGCATCAGCTCTCCGAGGCCAGATAGTCAGGGTTACGACACTGGAGGTATCGGTGAAACGCATGACTGTGTCTGCCCTGGCTGCTGCCCTGTTTAAACTCAGTGGGGGTCATGCCGTAGTGGGCCTTGAAGGCCCGGCAGAAGTGGGATGGGGTGGAGAAGCCCAGCTTGTAGGCTACCGACGCAATGTTCAGCCCTTCGTCCTGGAGAGCATCCGGGGCGGCTTCCAGGCGGCGACAGACCAGATAGAGACTGAATTTGAGTCCCAGGTGCTGACGAAACAGGTGACACAGCCGGCTGTCGCTGATCCCCGCCTCATGGGCCAGCTTTTGCAGGGAGAGAGGCTGCTCGAACCGCTGCTCGATGTTCTCCAGAACATTGCGCAGCTTTTCATGGGTGGGACGCAAGCTGTGCCCCGGAGCCTGGAAGCCATCATTGAGCAGCAGCTTGAGCTCCACCGTGTCTGCGGGAGAGAGGGGCAACGCAAACACTTGGGTTATCTGCAGTGACAGGGCAAGTTTCAGTACAGGAATGTTGAGTCTGGGCACCAGCCAGATGATCTTCCGCTCGGGCTGTTGTTGCCTGAGCTCCCGGGCCCGGCTGAGCTCCGCCGCGCTCTGGGCATCGAACTCCACCAAGCAGGGGCAACCCTCTCGTTTCAGCTCGTTGAAGGGCTGTATCTCCACATGCAGCGCGTCCGCCAGTTGATGGCGCACACGTCCCAGGGGTTGTTCTGAGAAGTGGGTCAACACCACTCTTGGCACATCCATTGTTAACATAGTTTACCCCATTGTCATCATTGTCATCGGCCATGTTTCTGTCGGCACGGCTCACTATAAAGAGCTAGTACAAGTGGGGCGTTAGTGCAAAGAAATCATTTTATTAGTGGAAGTTAGATGTCTGGAATCCAGTCATGCGGAGACAAGAAAGCCCGCATGGGAGCGGGCTTTTGGGGCATTGGAGGTGGCCCTCGCGGCTGGTGGCGGGAACTAGTCCGCCAGGGGGAATTCAGGCCCCCAAGGGACTAGTCCGTCTTGTCCTCGGGTTTGAAGTCCTTGGGCAGATGCCGGTAGAGGTAGAGGATGGTCAGCAGGGTGTAGACCAGGGTCATCCCCATCAGGCCGAACACCTTGAAGTTCACCCAGGTCTCCTGGGACAGGTTAAAGGCGATATAAAGGTTGAGCACGCCGCTGGCCACGAAGAAAATCACCCAGGCCAGGGCCGCCTTTCGCCATACCTTGTCAGGCAGAGGCATCTCCTTGCCCAGCATCGCCTTGAGCAGAGACTTGTTCATCAGTTCGGCGATAAGCAGGGCGCCGGCAAACAGGAACTGGACTATGGTGACCTTCCATTTGATGAAGGTGTCATCCCTGAGCACCATGGTCAGGGTGCCAAACACCGCCACCAGGGCGAAGGTGATCAGGTGTTGTTTCTCAACCCGCTTGTAGAGCAGGTAGATAAGGGCTATTTGCAACGCAGAGGCGGCCACCAGGGCTCCGCTGGCGAGGAAGATGTCGTAAAACTTGTAGACGGCGAAAAATACCAGCAGGGGCAGGAAGTCGAGGATCTGTTTCATTGTGTCTCTGTCATCCAGGGGCAGGCGGACAGTCTAACCAATAGCACAAGTACTGGAAAGGCGGAGCGCAGGGGGCTCCGCCTTTTGGGGTGGGTTTTAACCAACTTTGCGGGTGGCGTCCTTCATGGCTCGGGTAAACCGGGTTAACTCCTCGGTCATACGCTGAATATCGCCATGATATTTCTCGATGATCTTCACTGTGGCACTGCCGGAGATGGCGCCGGCGGCGCCCGCGCCTACCGCATCGCGTACCTGCTGAGGCTCAGAGATGCCAAAGCCGAGGATTGCCGGAGGGGCGTCGAACGCCTTGAGGCTCTCCAGCAGAGGGCCAACCGGCATCCCCGCCTTGGTCTCGGTGCCGGTGACCCCGGCACGGGAGAGCAGGTAGGTGTAGCCTTCTCCTTGCTCGGAGACCGCCTTCAGGGTCTGTTCGTCGCCGTTGGGCGGTGCGATAAAGATGGGGGCCACGCCGTGACGTCGGGCAGAGTCGGCAAACTCCCGACTTTCCTCCACGGGGACATCGGCCACCAGTACCGAGTCGATGCCGGTGTCGCGGCAGCGCTGATAGAAAGCGTCGATCCCGGGGGAGAACACCAGGTTGGCGTACACCAGCAGGCCAATGGGCAGCTGGGGGTAACGCTGACGCACCTGGGCCAGCAGGTCGAAACAGCGGGCCGGGGTGGTACCGGCACTCAGGGCGCGCACCGTGGCGTTCTGGATGGTGGGACCGTCCGCCAGGGGATCGGAGAAGGGGATCCCCAGCTCCAGGGCATCGGCACCACCGGCCACCAGGGCGTCAATCACCGCCAGGGTCTGATCCGGGTGGGGGTCACCCAGGGTCACAAAGGGGACAAAGGCGCCTTCGCCCTTTTCATTCAGGGCGTCAAACAGGTTCTGGTAACGGCTCACAGTTTGCCCTCCTGCTCCAGGATGTTGTGTACGGTAAAGATGTCCTTGTCTCCGCGGCCGGAGAGGTTGACCAGCAGCAGGGTTTCCTCGGTGGCGGCCTCGGCCATCTTGTAGGCGTGGGCCAGGGCGTGGGAGGATTCCAGGGCGGGGATGATCCCTTCGCAGGCGCACAGGCGCTGGAAGGCGGTCAGGGCCTCGTCGTCGGTGATGGAAGGGTATTGGGCCCGGCCGGTGGCGGCCAGGTGGGCGTGCTGAGGGCCGACTGAGGGGAAGTCCAGTCCGGCGGAGACCGAGTAGGACTCCTGAATCTGGCCATGCTCATCCTGCATCATCGGGGATTTCATGCCGAAGAAGATGCCGGTGCTGCCGTGGGCCAGGGGAGCGCCGTGCTCGCCGGAGTCGATGCCGTGACCGGCAGGCTCCACGCCGATGAGGGCCACATCGGTCTCTTCAATAAAGTCGGCGAACAGGCCGATGGCGTTGGAGCCGCCGCCGACACAGGCGATCACCGCATCGGGCAGGCGCCCCTCTTTGGCCAGGATCTGTGCCTTGGCCTCCTCACCGATCATCCGCTGGAACTCGCGCACTATGGTGGGGAAGGGGTGGGGCCCGGCGGCGGTGCCCAGCAGGTAGTGGGCGTGGTCGTAGTTGGCGGACCAGTCGCGCATCGCCTCGTTGCAGGCATCCTTGAGGGTGGCGGAGCCGGCGTGCACCGGGATCACCTCGGCGCCCATCAGTCGCATGCGGAACACGTTGGGGCTCTGGCGCTCCACGTCCTTGGCGCCCATGTAGACCCGACACTTGAGGCCCAGCAGGGCACAGGCCAGGGCGGTGGCCACGCCGTGCTGGCCGGCGCCGGTCTCGGCGATGATCTCATGCTTGCCCATGCGCTTGGCCAGCAGCGCCTGACCCAGGACCTGATTGGTCTTGTGGGCGCCGCCGTGGAGCAGGTCTTCCCGCTTGAGGTAGATTTTCACCTTGGGGTTGGGGCTGAAGTTGCGGGTCAGGGTCAGGGCGGTGGGGCGACCGGCGTACTCTTTCAGCAGCTCGGTAAACTCCTTCTGAAACTCGGGGTCCTGCTGGGCGTCGACAAACGCCTTCTCCAGCTGCTTGAGGGCCGGCATCAGGATTTGGGGCACATACATGCCGCCATATTCACCGAAGTAGGGGTTTAGGATGGTCATGGGGCTTCCTCAGTATTGGCGCAGGCTGGCAAAGGCCTGGGCTATTTTATCTTGCTGTTTCAGGCCGGGGGCGGACTCCAGGCCTGAGTTGAGATCCAGTCCCAGGAAGCCGGCGGCGGCAGCCTCCTGAACGTTGTCGGGGGAGAGACCACCAGCCAGCATGGCGCTGGGGCGGTCCTCGCCCACCAGGGACCAGTCGAAGGTGGTGCCGGTGCCACCAAACTGGCCCGCCTTGGCGCTGTCGAACAGCAGCCGGTCGGCGTTGCTGACCCGGTTGCTGCCGTCGGGCTTGACCGCCTTCCAGATCTGGGTGTGTGGCAGTTGCGGGCGCAGGGCGTCGATGTAGGCCTCATCCTCACTGCCGTGCAGCTGCACTGCGTGCAAGGTCAGTTCGTTGGCCAGTTTGGCCACGGTCTCCGCGGATTCGTTGACGAACACGCCGACGAAGCGAAGATCGGCGGTCTGGCGTAGGCGGGCAGCCTGCTGCGGGGTGACGCAGCGGGGCGACTTAGGGGCGAAAATCAGGCCGCCATAGAGGGCGCCGGCCTCGGCCACCGCCTTCACATCGGCGTCGCGGGTGAGGCCGCACACCTTGTTCTCGCCGAAAATCAGCTGGCGGCAGGCCTGGTCAATGTTGTCCTGGGCGGTCAACTGGCTGCCCACCAGGAAACCATCCGCCAGGGGTGCCAGGCGGCGCACGTCCTGATGGGTGGCGATGCCGGACTCACTGATCACCACCCGGTCCTGGGGAATCCTGGGGGCCAGGCGCTCGGTGGTGGCCAGGTCGACGGAGAGATCGCGCAGATCCCGGTTGTTGATGCCGATGATGCGGGCACCCAGGGCGATGGCGCGCTCAACCTCTTCGTCGTTGCTGACTTCGGTGAGGATGTCCAGCCCCAGGATGTTGGCCTCTTCGGCCAGTGCCCGGTACTGCTCATCGTCCAGCACCGACAGCATCAGCAGGGCGGCGTCGGCGCCCATGTGGCGGGCCAGGCGCAGCTGGCGGGCGTCCACCACAAAGTCTTTGCACAACACCGGCACGCTGACCGCAGTCCGCACCGCCTTCAGGTACTCGAAGTCGCCCTGGAAGAACTGCTCGTCGGTAAGCACCGAGATGCCGGCGGCGTATTTGTCGTAGACCGTGGCAATGGCCACCGGGTCGAAGTCGGGACGGATCAGCCCTTTGGAGGGGCTGGCCTTTTTGCACTCCAGGATGAAACCGGCGTTGCCGCCTTTGAGGGCGTCATACAGGGAGCGGTCGCTGGGGGCGGCGCGGCTGTGCAGCAGTTCGCCGTAGCGCCGCTCCAGCTGGTCGATGTGCCGGGCCTTGGTGTCGACAATCTTGCCTAAGATGGTACTCACTTACACCGCCTCCTGTTGACTGAGCTGGGCGAAGTCGCGGATCAGCTGCAGCGGCTTGGCGGCGTCCATGGTGGCCATGGCCAGCTCGGTGCCGGCCTTCATGCTGTCCGCCTGACCGGCGAGGTAGAGGGCGGCGCCGGCGTTGACCGCCACCGCTGCCCGCTGGGCATCGGTGCCGCCACCGCCAAGCAGCTGCTCGGAGATGGCGCGGTTCTCTTCCGGTTCGCCACCGCGGATGGCGGCCAGATCGTACTGATTGACTCCGAGGTCGGCGGGGGAGAAGTGGCGCTCAATCATCTCGCCACCGATGATTTCCAGTGCCTGGCTGTCGCCGTGAATGGCCAGCTCATCCAGGCCGCTGCCGTGCACCACCATGGCCCGCTCCACGCCCAGAGAGCGAATCACCTCGGCGATGGGACGGATCAGCTCAGGAGCGTAGACCCCCAGCAGCATCTGGTTGGGGCGCGCCGGGTTGATCAGTGGCCCCAGCACATTGAACAGGGTGCGGGTCTTCATCACCTGGCGCACCGGCGCGGCGTGGCGCATGCCGGCGTGGTAGTGGGGGGCAAACAGGAAGGTCACCCCCAGCTGGTCCAGACACTGGGCGGAGTGATCCGGACACATGGTCAGGTTGACCCCAAACTGGTTGAGCAGGTCGGAGGCGCCGGAGCGGGAGGAGACGCTGCGGCTGCCGTGTTTGGCCACCCGGGCACCGGCGGCGGCGGCCACAAAGGTGGCGGTGGTGGAGATGTTGATGGTGTTGGCGCCATCGCCGCCGGTGCCGACGATGTCGATGAGATCACCTTGCGGGCGGGGGAAGGGGCGGGCCGCTTGGCGCAGGGCTTCGGCGGCACCGGTGATCTCCTCGATCTGCTCGCCCCGCAACTTCAGCGCGGTGAGCACACAGGCCAGCTCCACCTCGCTCACCTCTCCATGGACCACATAACTGAACAGGGTCTTGGCCTGCTCGCGGGAGAGGGCGTTGCCGTCAAACAGCTGGGTCATCATCTTTTGTACTGGAGTCAGCATAGGGGCGTGTCCTCGGTCAGCAGGGTCAGGGTGCGGGTCAGCAACCCGCTGCCCTCCAGGGTCAAAATGGATTCGGGGTGGAACTGAAAGCCCACGGCCCGGTGCTGTGGGTGGACGATGGCCATCGCCATCTCGTCGACCTTGGCGGGCACGTGCAGGCAATCAGGCACAGTATGGGCCACCAGGCTGTGGTAGCGCGCCACCGGCAGAGGGTTGGCCATGCCGCGGAACAGCGGACCGCCGTCGTGGCTCATGGGGCTGGCCTTGCCGTGCACCACCTCGCCGGCGAAGCCTACCTTGCCGCCGTAGTGCTCCACCAGGGCCTGATGCCCCAGGCAGATCCCCAGGATCGGCAGTTTGCCCGCCACCAGCTCAATAAGCTGCATCATGCAGCCCGCTTCGGCGGGAGCGCCGGGGCCGGGGCTGAGCACCAGCACCGCGTCCTGGTGCTCCTTCAGCAGTGTGTTCGCCAGCTGTGCGGCATCGATGTCGTTGCGGTAGACGGTCACCGGGTGGCCCAGGCTGCGGAACTGGTCCACCAGGTTCCAGGTGAAGGAGTCGAAGTTGTCCAGCAGGATGATGGGGTTCACAGGCTACCTCCCATGGCGCGGATCACCGCCATCGCCTTGTTGCGGGTTTCATCGGCTTCCGACTGCGGATCGGAGTCATACACCACGCCGGCGCCGGCCTGGACATAGGCGGTGCCACCGTTGACCAGGGCGGAGCGGATGACGATGCAGGTGTCCATGTCACCCCGGCCGTTGAGGTAGCCGACGGCGCCGCCGTAGCTGCCTCGCCGCTCCCCTTCCGCCTCACGCAGCAGCTGGGCGGCACGGACCTTGGGGGCGCCGGTGAGGGTGCCCATGTTCATGCAGGCCTGGTAGGCGTGCAGGGCGTCCAGATCCTCACGGAGCTGGCCGGTGACCCGGCTGACCAGGTGCATCACATGGCTGTATCTGTCCACCTTGAGTAGTTCGGGAATGCGGCGGCTGCCGGGCTGACTGATTCGGGCGATGTCGTTGCGGGCCAGATCCACCAGCATCATATGTTCGGCGGTCTCCTTCTTATCCTGGCGCAGGCCCAGTTCGATGCGGGCATCCAGATCGTAATCCAGGCTGCCGTCGGCGCGGCGGCCGCGGCGGCGGGTGCCGGCAATGGGGTAGATCTCCACCTGGTTGGAGTCGGCGCCATACTTGAGGGCGCTCTCCGGGGAGGCACCGAACAGGGTGAAGGTTTCATCTTGCATCACGAACATGTAGGGGCTGGGGTTGTCCCGGCGCAGTCTGCGATAGGCCTCGACAGGGTTGGGGCAGGGCAGGGAGAAGCGTCTTCCGGGCACCACCTGGAAGATGTCACCGGCGCGAATGTGTTCCTTGAGATTTTCCACCTTTTGACGGAACTGGGCGTCGTCCTGGCTGAGCTGGACGGTCGTCGGCTCTGCCACCGAGACCGCCTTGCCGCCGGTGAAGCCATCGATGCGCCGGGCCAGCTCTGCCAGGGACTGGCTCAGGTGGTGCTGGCTCATCTCGGCGTGGGCACCGCCAAACAGGGTGCCGATCAGGCGGGCGGAGCGGCGGCGGTGGTCCAGAACCAGAGTCTGCTCCGCCAGGTAGAAGAGGTAGTCCGGGCAGTTGTTGGGACTCTCTTTTACTTCCGGCAGAGGCTCCACCGTGGCCACCAGATCGAAGGCGAAGCAGCCGGCCAGCATCAGCGACTGGGCACAGGCGTCGTCGTGATCCACGCTAGCAAGAATACCGCGCAGCACCGACAGGGGGGAGGGTGCCTTGAGGCGGCTGTCCTCATCCAGGGCCTGGGGCTGTTGGGGCACCGTCAGCGTCAGGGTGTCGCCCTCAAGCCGGGGAGTGAACTCCGTCAAGCTGGCCTGAAGATGGGGCAGCAGGCTCTTGCCGTTGGCGCTCAGGGCCCGGCAGTTGATGCTGTGGCCGTTGCACTCGATGCGCAGGGCGGCGGCCAGCATCAGCAGGCTCTGGGTGTCCGCCTTGGTGTCCACTTCGGCGGACTCCAGCAGCATGGTGTTGGGCAGATCGCCAGCGAGCATCTGGAACAGATCCGCCGGTTGGTGTTGATATCTGCAACTGAGGGTCAGGGTGTGGCTCTGACCCGGTTTAAGAGATGCGATCACTTCAGGCTCCTTCCCGCGGCTTCCACAAAGGGTTTCAAAGAGGACATCAGGTCATCAAATTGTTGAGGATCCAGGTTTTGATGTCCATCGGAAAGGGCCTGGGCCGGGTTGGTGTGGGTCTCGACGATGATGCCGTCGGCGCCGACCGCGGCGGCGGCACGGGCCAGGGGGATCACCAGCTCGCGGACGCCGGTGCCGTGGCTGGGGTCCACCAGCACCGGCAAGTGGGTCTTGCGCTTGAGGTAGGCGACGGCATTCAGGTCCAGGGTGTTGCGGGTGGCGGTCTCATAGGTGCGGATGCCCCGCTCACACAGGATGACATTGGGGTTGC
Organism: Ferrimonas futtsuensis DSM 18154; assembly: GCF_000422645.1. GTDB lineage: Bacteria > Pseudomonadota > Gammaproteobacteria > Enterobacterales > Shewanellaceae > Ferrimonas > Ferrimonas futtsuensis. The sequence continues at coordinate 33,454 of NZ_AUGL01000023.1, read as the reverse complement.
CGGCGTTGACGATGTACTCGGCGGCCAGCAGCAGCTCCTCGATGGTGGCGCTCATGCCGCGCTTGAGCAGTACCGGAGTGTCCAGCTTGCCTACCGCTTCCAGCAGGCGGAAGTTCTGCATGTTGCGGGCGCCGATCTGCAGGCAATCCACATACTGGGCCATCAGCTCGGCGTCGGCCGCGTCCACCACTTCGGAAACCGTGGGCAGGCCGCTGCGTTCGCTGGTGGCCTTTAAGATCTTCAGCCCCTCCTCACCCAGGCCCTGGAAGCTGTAGGGGCTGGTGCGCGGCTTGTAGGCCCCGCCACGGATGGCGGCAACCGGGTGGTGGGTCAGATAGTCGGCGATGCCATCGAGCTGGGCCTGACTTTCCACGGCACAGGGACCGGCGATCACGGTGAAGCCCTCTCCGCCGACGGCGTGGCGGCCAATCTTGACCCGGGTATCGATGGGGTAGAGTTCGCGACTCACCAGCTTGTAGGAGGAGAGGATGGGTTTGACCTCATCCACCAGGGGGTGGCTCTCCAGGTGTAAAGATTGCAATACACGTTCATCACCCAGGGCGCCGAGAACGGTACGCTCCACACCTGGCATGTAAAGGGGTTTGAGCCCTTTGGCTTCAATCTGGCTCAGCAGTTGCTGAGCGTCTTCTTTGCTGGCATGTGGCTTGAGAATGATGATCATGGCTGATTGTTCCGTCAAATAGATATAAAAAAACCCGCTTTGGTTACAAAGCGGGTTTTCGTTGTCTGGTTTCTGTTCTCTGTTACTCAGGCACAGTCCAGCGCACTTCCCGCTTGTTTGGGATGTGCCACCACCACTGAATGTTAAACAGAGTTGCCTGAGTCACGTTAGAGAGTCCGTAATTTCAAGTTTACGCAGAAGGTTTACACGGACAGTAACCCGAGGCGGCTAATGGTGTCAACCCTGGATTCAGCCGGTGATTGCCGTCGCAAAAGTCGCACTGGGCGTCCCGAGGCCAGATTGGCCCCCATCTTGGTGTCAAAGTGAAGTACAATATAGCTATCGTATTGTCTGTACAGACTGTTTTATGCAATTCCTGCAGTAGTCACTCAAGAGAACACCCAACTGCCCATGAAGTTTGATTTTCACTCCCACACCACCGCATCCGATGGCACCCTCACCCCGTCTGAGTTGGTGGGTCGGGCTCTCAACCAGCAGGTGGATGTGCTGGCCATCACCGACCATGACACCACCGCCGGCCTGGCGGAGGCCCGTGAGGCGGCCCGGAGCAGTGCGCTGACCCTGATCAGCGGCGTGGAGATCTCCACCAAGTGGCACAGCTTTGACATCCATGTGGTGGGGTTGGGGTTCGATGAGGAGAACGCCGAGTTGCAGCAGTTGCTGGCCGAACAGCGCCGCCGCCGGGATCTGCGGGCCAAGGAGATGGGCAACCGTCTGGCCAAGAAGGGGATCGCCGGCGTCTGGGAGGAGGCGGTGCGTAAGGCCAACGGCGCCACCGTGGGCCGGGGCCACTTCTCTCGGGTATTACTGGAGCGAGGTCTGGTGACCACTCAGCAGCAGGCTTTTGACAAATACCTGGGCCGGGGCAAACCGGGCTATGTGCCCAATGACTGGTGCGACATTGCCACGGCGGTGTCGGTCATTCAGGGGGCCGGCGGGCTGGCGGTGCTGGCACACCCCGGGCGCTACCAACTGTCCAACAAGTGGTTGCGCAAACTGCTGACCCTGTTCAGTGAGGTGGGCGGGGATGCCATGGAGGTGGTGCTGTGTCAGCAGCCCCAGAACGAACGCAGTTTCCTGGCACAGCTGTGCCGGGAACATCAATTGCTGGCTTCGGTTGGCAGTGACTTTCATCAGCCGGGCCGCTGGGTCGAGTTGGGCCGGCACCTGCAGTTGCCGGATCTGCCCGGCGTCTGGCAGAAGCTATACCAAGAACAATAAGTATCTGGAGGAGCAATGAGCCAGTTTTTCTATGTACACCCTGAGACGCCGCAGACGCGCCTGATCAATCAGGCGGTTGCCATCGTGCGAGGCGGTGGGGTGGTGATCTACCCCACCGATTCCGGTTACGCCATCGGCTGTGCCCTGGGGAATAAGAAGGCCCTGGACCAGATCTGCCGTATCCGTCAGATCGACAGTGACCACAATTTTACTCTGATGTGCCGCGACCTGTCGGAGCTGTCCCTCTATGCCAAGGTGGATAACCTGGCGTTTCGCCTGCTGCGCAACAACACGCCGGGTCCCTACACCTTTATCTTCAAAGGCACCAAGGAGGTGCCCCGCCGCCTGCTGAACGAGAAGCGTAAGACCATCGGCATCCGGATTCCCGATAACGCCATCGCTCTGGCGCTGCTGGAAGCCCTGGGGGAGCCGATGATGTCCAGCACCCTGATTCTGCCCGGCAAGGAGTTTGCCGAGTCCGATCCTGAGGAGGTGCGCGATCGCCTGGAGCACCAGGTCGACCTGATCATCCATGGTGGTTACCTGAGTGAGAGCCCCACTACAGTGGTGGATTGCAGTGACGATGATGTGCAGCTGGTCCGGGAAGGCGCGGGCGACCCCACACCCTTTTTATAGTATGGTTAGCTTTTTACCCTTGAACGCCTATAATAGCGCCGCCTGATATGAGCCAAGCTCCACTGACAGTTCAGCCGCCCCTGCCTCTGGCGGTGGTCCGAGGCAAGCCCCTGGTGGAGCTGCCGGCGGACCTCTATATCCCGCCGGACGCCCTGGAGGTGATTCTGGAGGCGTTTGAAGGGCCTCTGGATCTGCTGCTCTACCTTATCCGGCGCCACAAGCTGGACATTGTGGATCTGCCGGTGTTCGACATCACCCGTCAATACATGGATTACATCGCCCTGATGGACCATCTTCAGATGGAGTTGGCGGGCGAGTATCTGGTGATGGCGGCGACCCTGGCTGAGATCAAGTCGCGGATGCTGCTGCCTAAGCCGGAGACGGAGGAGGGCGAAGAGGAGGATCCGCGCATGGTGCTGATCCGCCAACTGCAGGCCTATGAGGTGATCAAGACCGCCGCAGAGCAGATGGATACCCTGCCCAGAGTGGAGCGGGACACCTGGGTGGCGCACGCTGGACGGGCGGCCAACCTGGTGCCTCGCGTGGTGCCGCCTGAGGTGAGCCTGGATGAACTGCTGGACGCCTTGCGAGGCGTGCTGTCCAAGGCGGAACTGTTTGAACAGCATCAGGTGGAGCGGGAAGCCCTCTCCACCCGGGAGCGGATGAGCCGGATCATGAGTCTGCTCAGTGCCGACCGGTTTACGCCCTTTGTCAGCCTGTTTGAGCCCCGGGAGGGGCGCGCCGGTGTGGTGGTGACCTTCCTGGCCGTTTTGGAACTCTCCAAGGAGAGCCTGGTGGAGATTCAACAGGTGAAACCCATGAGCCAGATCCACGTGAGGGCAAGGGCGTGAGCAAAATTAATGATGCCCAGCTTAAGCAGCTGATTGAGGCCGCCTTGTTTGTGGCGGACGCTCCCTTGAGTGCCAAGGGGCTGCGCCAGGGGGTACTGGCGGCGTTCCAGGTGACCCTGGGGCGGATCAATGAGGTGTTGGATGAGCTGGAGTCCGATTATGCCGGACGAGGCATCAATCTGGTGCAGGTGGCCGGTGGCTACCGTTTCCAGAGCAATACGGATCTGAGTGATCCCCTTTCCGCGCTGTGGCAGGAGAGGGCGCCCAGATACTCTCGGGCACTGCTGGAGACCCTGGCGCTGATCGCCTATCGCCAGCCGGTGACCCGGGGACAGATTGAGAAGATACGTGGGGTGGCGGTGAGTTCCAATATCATCCGCACCCTGATGGAGAGAGATTGGGTGAAAGTGGTAGGTCATAAGGAGGTGCCGGGACGGCCCGCCCTCTATGCCACCACGGATGCGTTTTTGCATTATTTTTGCCTGGGGAGTCTGAGTGACCTGCCACCACTGAGTGATGAGGGTGCCATCGAGGCCCTGCTCAGCGGGGGCGCGGTTCAGGACCCCGTACATTAAAGAAGAGAATTCATGAGCGAAAAGCTACAGAAGGTGTTAGCTCGTGCCGGCCACGGTTCCCGTCGTGAGATGGAAGCCGTTATTGAGGCTGGGCGAGTCAGTGTGAACGGCAGCGTGGCCAAGCTGGGTGACCGGATTGAAACCGGCGTTGACCTGCAGGTGCGCATCGACGGTCACCTGGTGTCCATCCAGACGGAAGACGACGTCATCTGCCGGGTTCTGGCCTACTACAAGCCGGAAGGGGAGCTGTGTACCCGTACCGACCCTCAAGGTCGTCCCACGGTCTTTGACCGTCTGCCCCAGGTGAAGGGCAGTCGCTGGGTAGCGGTGGGCCGATTGGACATCAACACCTCGGGCCTGCTGCTGTTTACCACCGACGGTGAACTGGCCAACCGACTGATGCACCCCTCCCGGGAAGTGGAGCGTGAGTACGCGGTGCGGGTATTCGGTGAAGTGTCTGAAGACAACCTGCGTGCGCTGCGCGGCGGCGTTGAGCTGGATGACGGTCCAGCCAGTTTCAAGCGTCTGATTGCTGCCGGTGGTGAAGGTTTGAACCATTGGTACCACGCGGTGCTGAGCGAAGGACGTAATCGCGAAGTGCGCCGTCTGTGGGAGAGTCAGGGCCTGCAGGTGTCCCGTTTGATGCGTATCCGTTATGGTGACATCACCCTGCCCAAAGGTCTGCCTCGTGGCGGCTGGACTGAGCTGCCCCTGGAGCAGGTGAACTACCTGCGTACCCTGGTGGAGCTGGATCCGGAAAGCCGTTCCCTGATGGATAAGGACAAGCAGTCTGCCCGTCGTAAGGCCAAGATCAAGACTGGTAAGATCCGCCGGGCGGTGAACAAGCACAGCCGCGGCCGGAGTCCCAAGCGCTAAACGCGACTTAGGCGTTTCCCATAAAAAAACCAGCCATCAGGCTGGTTTTTTTGTGTCGGGATCAGACTATAAGCCGACTTTCCCGGAGCAGCTGTTCATAGTCTACGGCGCTCAGTGGGCGGCTGAACAGGAAGCCCTGCCCCTGGTAACAGCCGCATTCGAGCAGCCTCATCACCTGGGTGTCGGTCTCGACCCCCTCGGCGATCAATTGCAGCTGCAGCGAGCGGGCCAGTTCGCCGATGGTGTTGATGATTTTCCTGTCCTTGTCATCGGTCTCGATGGCGTCGATGAAGGTCTTGTCCAGCTTGATCTTGTTGATGGGCAAGTCCTTGAGCAGGGCAAAGGAGGAGTAGCCGGTGCCGAAGTCGTCGATGGCGATGCTGACCCCGAGCTGCTGCAACCCCTTGAGGGTGGCGGCGGCTTCATCCGGATTGCGGATCAGCGAGTTTTCGGTGATCTCCAGCTCCAGACGGTTGGGGATGATTTCGTGTTGTTCCAGGCAGCGGCGCACTAGCCCAAGCAGGTCCCCCTTCTCCAACTGGGCGGAGGAGATGTTGATGGCCAGCCTGACGTCCAGCCCCTCTCTGTGCCAGCGGGCCAGCTGGCGGCAGCCCCGTTCGAGCACATAGCGGTCCAGCTCCAGGATCAGGCTGCTCTCCTCCGCCACCGGAATAAACTCCACCGGTGGAATGCGCCCCTTGATGGGGTGATACCAGCGTACCAGGGCTTCCGTGCCGACGATGTCGCCATTGACCAGTGAGTTCTGGGGCTGGAACTCCAGGTGCAGTCCCCCCTGGTTCAGTGCCTTGCGCAGCTCATTCTCCAGATCCAGCTTGCCGTAGAACAGGTGGGATTCGCTCTCATCGAAGAACTTGTAGGCGCTGCCACCATTGCCCTTGGCCAGGTACATGGAGATGTCGGCGTTCTTCAGCAGGGTTTCGGCATCGCCACCGTCACTGGGGTAGAGGCAGATGCCGATGCTCAGGCCGATGTAGAAGTTCTTCTCCTTAAGAGTGAACGGCTCTTTGAAGGACTCAATGGCGCGCTGGGCAATGTGCTCAATCTGGGCCTTGTCCTCATATTGCTCCAGCAGGATGGCGAACTCATCGCCGCCGACCCGGGCGACAAAGTCGCGGCTTCTCAGGGTGCGGCGCAGCCGGCTGGCCGCCAGCTTCAGCAGTTGGTCGCCGGAGTCATGGCCCAGGCTGTCGTTGATGGTCTTGAACTTGTCGAGGTCGATGAACATCAGTGCCATGCGGCCATTTCGGCCGTGACTGATGCTCTGGCGCAGCCTTTGCTGAAAGGAGGCGCGGTTGGGCAGGCCGGTGAGCTGATCGTAGTAGGCCTGATAGGTGATCTTCTTTTCGGCGGCCACCTGGGTGGTGACATCCAGCATGGATCCGAAGATGGCGATCTCACCCTTGTACTCTGTGGTGACGCAGTAGAACTCCAGGTGTTTGGTCTGGCCGGTCTTGGCGAAGCAGCGGATGCGGCGGTGCAGGTGAGGCCCCAGCCCCGCCTCTTCTGAGGTCTCTTTGGGGGCATCCAGCCAGTCCTTAATGTGCAGGAAGTCCTGGTAGTGGATCAGCTCGGAGAGGTCCTTGAGAGCCAGCAGCTCGTCGGGGGTGTAACCGATCATATCCGCGGCCCTGGGGTTCACATAGGTGAAGCGGCCATGGGTGATGATGAAGATGCCGGTAAGGGAACGTTCGGAGAGCTCCCGAAACTGCAGCTCGGAGTCCAGCAGCGCCTGAGTCTTCTGGGCCACCTGCTGCTCCAGCCGGTATTTGATGTTGCCCTGCTGCAGGATCCACAGGCTGATCAGCGAGGAGGTCACCAGGCCACAGATAAGAATAAACAGGAAGGAGATGGGGTGATTGACCTCCTCCAGGCTTTCTGCCCTCAGCTGACACTGCAGGCCATTAACCAGAAAGCTGCGGCTCTGCCCCGTCTCCACCGGCTTGCCGGTGTTGTTGTAGACGTGTTCAGAGATCAGGTTGCCGCAGTAGAGGCTGTAGTTGATGCTGTCGCCGGCCAGCAGGTTGAGACCGTCGAGTAACTTGCTGTCGCCAAAGCGCATCACCGCGTTGATGAACCCCCAGAATCGGGTGCCGTCTGACGGGGTGGTGCTCTGCTGGTGTTGATCATTGACGAAGATGGGCTGGCTCAGAACCAGGCCGGTGCCCCCCGCATACAGCGAATAGGGGCCTCCCATCACCGCTCGCCTGAGCCGGACAGCTTCCCGGGTGGAGTGTTGCCCACTGATCTCCTCGCCCAGGCCGGGGTGGGGCTGATCGGGGTAGACCGCCCAGATGCGGCTGTCCGGGGCCAGATCCAGCCCAACCACCGAGGGGTTGTTCTGCAGAATCAGATAGGCCAGCCGGTGAAACCGCTGCTTCAGTACCTCCGGCTCGGCATGGTGAATACGCTGGATGGAGGAGGCGGCCAGGTAGATGGCTGAGTGGATCTTGGCCACTTCCGAGACCATACGCTCCTCGGCGCTGCTCAGAAAATCGTACACCTTGGCGCGACGCTTCTCCGCCTCGTAATTGTCTATGGTCTGGGTGGCACTCAGGGTCAGCCCAAGGGTAAAGAGAAACACCAGGGCCGCCATCAGCATGCTGTAGCGCCTGATCTTCATCGCTCGCCCTGAGGCCGTTGGTTGCGGCGAGGCAGGTCGGTCAACCGACAAGGTCCATTTCATGGGTTTGACTGATCTCTGTTGGGCTTTTGTACAAAACGCGTCTGGGTTTTGTCTCAACTTTAGTTAAGAAAGTACAAAATTATCATTGCATTACAATAAATGCACCTGAGAGTTTTTCTGAGGCAGGTTAAGGGGGGCAGTTCTGTGATCTTCCTGGAAAAGTGCGGTTCACCAAAGGGAAAACCGCACTTTTTGCTTGAAGCCTTTTACGTTTTCGGTTGGGCGTCCAGGCTCTGGCCGTGAACGTCCAGGCTGTCATCGCCCATCAGGTAGAGATAGAGGGGCATGATCTCGTCCGGGGCCCTCAGGGTCTGTGGGTTCTCTGCCGGGTAGGCCAGGGCACGCATCCTGGTGCGGGTCGCCCCTGGATTGATGCAGTTCACCCGGATGCCGCTGCCGTCCAGCTCATCGGCCAGCACCTGCATCATCCCTTCGGTGGCAAACTTGGAGATGGCGTAGGGCCCCCAGAATGCCCGTCCTTTGCGGCCGACGCCGGAAGAGGTGAAGATCACCGAGGCCTTGTCCTGCTTCTTCAGCAGAGCCAGCAGTGCCTTGGTCATCATGAACTGGGCGGTCACATTGACCTTCATCACCTCTTCAAACATATCCAGCGGGACCTGGTCCATGGGGGTGAGGCTGCCCAGTTGACCGGCGTTGTGCAGCACACCATCCAAACGGCCAAACTGGCCTTCGATGGTGTCGGTCATGTCCCGGTAGTGTTCCTCGGTGGCCCCTTGCATATCCAGAGGGATGATGGCGGGCTGAGGAGCGCCCAAGGCTTCAATTTCGTCGTAAACGGCCTCAAGTTTTTTCACACTGCGGCCGAGCAGAATCACAGTGGCGCCATGGCTGGCAAAGCTTAACGCGGCCTGTCGACCAATGCCGGCCCCGGCGCCGGTAACCAGAATGACCTTGTCCTTGAGAAGATCTTTTTTGGGGCTGTATTCCAACATCCTTTCACGCCTTCCTTATGTTGCAGTGCGCTTTATTCGGGAGTTTGCAGTACTCAAAAACAGCCGTTTCAAACAAGCGATTGCATTCTGGGTACCACGAAATGGGGTATTGGTTGCAAAAATGTAGCTAACATATGGTTTTTGCGTTACTTTGGGTGAAGTCGCAATGGGCATATAGAGCGGCATTTCCACCAGAAACGCGCCTATTGTGACGAATTTCACTACGGAAAACAAAACTAATGCTGGCGGCCATTTTCCCGTCTGAAGCCCTTAATCCCTTGGGGGCGGTCGCGAGCGTACAACAAGGATTGGGGAGAGAAAATGAGACGACTGCTGTTAAGTACCGCCGTCCTGTCGGCCTTGGCATTGTCCGGTTGTAGCGGAGACAGCTACCAGGAGGACAGCAATAAGGCCGATCCTATCAAACGTTATGCTCGGGTCAGCTTTGATCCCGCCAATGGTGTGGTCCCCCTGCCCAATGATCTGCTGTTCCTCGGTACTCCGGATGGTACCCTGCAGATCCCTGCCGAAGTGGCCGGGGCGCCCTACACCGATCCTGAAGCGGCCCTGGGTGCCCTGGACGGTTGGGGCACGACTCAGCCGATTCAACTGAATATTGAGCTGCTGGATGATGTCACCATCGACATGGCCAGTGCCTCTCAGGCAGGCACTGTACGTCTGTTTGCGGTGACCCTGGGCGGCGCACTCTCCCCGGATGCGGAGTGCAGCGGCGCACCCTCTCTCTCCATCTGTAAGATGGGCGATGAGCTGACCTGGGGCGTGGACTTTGTCACCACGGTCAGCGGCAGCACGCTGATTGCCCAGCCGCTGAAGCCGCTGCCAGCCACCAGTGGCTACCTCTATGTGGTCACCAACCAGCTGCTGGACTCTGACGGCCGTTCCATTGACGCCTCCGAGACCTACAAGCAGCTGAAGCTGGACATTAATACCAAGCCATTGCCCGAGGGCTCCAGCCGCGATCTGCAGGCCCTGACCAACAACTACCTGGGGGCCCTGGCCAGTGGCCATGGTATCGACCCGGATACGGTCAATTACACCGGGGTGTTCACCACCCAGTCTGTGTTTGATGTGCTGGAGACCACCAAGCAACTGGTGGCCTCTCCGGATCCGGCCCATGACCCGTTCGAGCCAAGCTGGACACAGCTGCCGACCCCAACCGGATTGACCGCGGCGCAGATTCTCGGATTGCAACCGGAGATGGGACTGCCTTACCTGCTGGCGGATGCCACCGATGTGTTGACCGCTGAGATCGAGCTGCCCTACTACCTGACCGCGCCGACCCCGGCCAACCCCACCATCTCCAGCACCTGGAACGCCCTGGGGGACAGCCCGGTGGCGGTGCTCCAGGCCCTGCAGGCCGGCACCCTGACTCTGGAGAAGTTCTCCGAGCAGATGGTGGCCTGTGGCCGCGACCCCGTGGCCGCCGTGGAGGACCCCAGTGAAATCGTCGGCTGTACCATCAACCTGGATGATGGCTCCCCGTCGGATCCTGCCCGTCACCTGACCCGGTTCAACCCGGTGCCTGCGCCCAAGAGCCGTCAGGCGATGCCGGTGCAGATCACCATCCCCAATCCTGCCAAACTGGCGGCGCTGGGCATCGATGTGTCCGTGCCCGCCACCGGCTGGCCCCTGAGCATGGCCCTGCACGGCCTGTCCGGCACCAAGGAGACCACCCTGGCCAATGTGGGCCCCCTGACTGCTGCTGGCCTGGCCACCATCGCCATCGATATGCCACTGCACGGTGCCCGGGGGTTCGACTTCAATGGCGACGGCGTCTATGAGATCAGCGCCACCGACCCCAGCCTGGGCGCGCCCTTTGCCAATGGCAGCGGGCTGGTGTTCGTCAACATCGGCAGCGGCCTCACCACCAGGGATAACTTCCGTCAGGCGGTGATCGATAACCTGGCCCTGCGTGCCGCGGTAACCGGTCTGGTGATGGGGCAGGTGACCAATGAGCAGCCTCCGCTGTTCGACCTGACCAAGGTAACCCTGCAGGGACTGAGTCTGGGTGCCATCACCGGCACCGATGTGACCACCTACGCCAACACCCCCATCGCCGGCGTGCCTGTTGAGATGAACCCCTTCACCCTGCAAGCCAGTTCCCTGACGGCCCCGGCCGGCGGTCTGGCGGGCGTGTTTGCCGGCAGCCCGGCCTTCAGGCCTGCCCTGATTGACGCCCTGGTGGGGACCCTGGCGGAAGCCGCGGGCATTCCCAAGCCTGAACCTGGCACGCCAGAGTATGAAGCCCTGGCCAAGCAGGCCGAGGAGGAGCTGATTCCACCTCTGATGTTCTCCATTCAGACTCAGATTGAGTCGATGGACCCCATCAACCACGGCGCCGCCCTGGCGGCCACCGGCAGCAAGGTGCACGTGATTGAGATCATCGGAGACGGTGCTGGCAACCTGCCCGATCAGACTCTGCCTCCGGTTGTCGCAGGCGCGCCTCTGTCCGGTGGTGAGCCGCTGATCGCCGCCATGGGGCTGGGCTGTATCGATACCACCACTCAGGGAGAGAGCGTTTCCGGTGCGGTGCGCTTCCTCAAGGGGCATCACAGCTCTCTGCTGTCCCCCAATGAGATCCCTGGAGTGACCGACGGCAGCGCCGCCGCGGCGACCGCCGAGATGCAGACTCAAGTGGCGGGTTTTGCCGCCTCCAACGGCATGGCCCTGCCGGTGACCAACGCCGACCTGGTTCAGCCCTGCTCCTGATGCACGGTTGCTGACACTCCAAGACCCAGCCCCAGGCTGGGTCTTTTTTTGCTTTTCGGTATAGAATGGGCGCAAACCTCTCTAGGAGTTTGATTTTGGAGTTTTTATACGAGTACGGCCTGTTCCTGGCCAAGGCGGTGACCCTGGTGGGCGCCATCGCCGCGCTGATTGTGGTTGCCGCAGTGATGGGACGCCAGCAGCGGCCCCAGAAAGGGGAGTTGCAGCTGACCAACCTCAGCCATCAGCTGGAGGATTATGAGCATCACCTGGAGGAGATGCTGCTGACTAAGGAGCAGCTCAAGGCCAAAGAGAAGGCTCATAAGAAGGAGGAGAAGGCCAAGACCAAGGAGGCCAAATCCAAGGTGGATGAGCCCAGAGAGGGCCGGGTGTTTGTCCTGGACTTCAAGGGGGGCATCGAAGCCAACGAAGTGGCCAGCCTGAGGGAGGAGATCACCGCCCTGCTGACCGTGGCGGACAAGCAGGATGAGGTGCTGGTGCGCCTGGAGAGCGGCGGCGGCGTGGTCCATGGCTATGGCCTGGCTTCCAGCCAGCTGGCTCGGGTCCGTGACGCCGGCATCCCCCTGACCATTGCCGTGGACAAGGTAGCCGCCAGTGGCGGATACATGATGGCCTGCGTGGCAGACCGCATCGTGGCGGCGCCCTTCTCCATCATTGGTTCCATCGGCGTGATTGCCCAGCTGCCCAATTTCAACCGTCTGCTGAAGCGCAGCCACATCGACTATGAGCAGCACACCGCCGGCCAGTTCAAGCGTACCCTGACCGTGTTTGGCGAGAACACCGACGAGGCCCGGGAGAAGTTCAAGGAGGAGCTGGAGGAGACCCACGGCCTGTTCAAGTCCTTCATCGCCAAGTATCGTCCCGAGCTGGCCTTGGAGAAGGTGGCTACCGGTGAGCACTGGTTTGCCACCCAGGCCCTGGAGCTGGGACTGGTGGATGAGCTGGCGACCTCGGATCACTGGCTGATGCAGAAAGCCAAGGACAAAGAGGTGCTGAAGCTGGCCTTTGTGATTAAGAAGAATCTGGCCAACCGTTTCGGCCGGGGCGTGTCGGAAGCTTTGGAGAGTGTGCTCTCCAAGGTGACTGAGCTGAATCAGAAGAGCCGATTAAGCTGAGCCTGAATATGATGAAAAAAGGCGCCCATGGGGCGCCTTTTTTGTCTGGGTTACTCCTCGTGGGGAGCGTCAAACAGGCTCAGCAGCTGGTCACCGGTGAGACCGGTGGCCAGGCTCTGGTTTTCCTTGTCATAGATGGCGTCCGCCAGGGCCTGTTTCTGCTGCTGCAGTTCCATCACCCTTTCCTCGATGGTCTGTTCGCAGATCAGCTTGTAGACGAACACCGGCTTGTCCTGACCGATGCGATAGGCCCGGTCGGTGGCCTGATTTTCCGCGGCCGGATTCCACCAGGGATCGTAGTGAATCACCGTGTCCGCCTGGGTCAGGTTTAGGCCCACTCCACCGGCTTTCAGGGAGATGAGGAACACCGGTACCTCGCCATCCTGGAAGCGATTGATCGCCTCCTCCCGCTTGCGGGTCTGGCCGGTCAACTTGCTGTAGGGGATGCCGGCCTCCACCATGCGCTGCTCAATCAACGCCAGCATCTGGGTAAACTGGGAGAAGATGAGGATGCGGCGGCCATCTTCCAGCATCGAGGGGAGCATCTCCATCAGGAAATCCAGCTTGGCGGACTCCTGTACCCCCTGGGCTTGCTCCAGCTTCACCAGCTGCGGGTCACAGCAGATCTGTCGCAGCTTGAGCAGGGCATCGAGGAACTCTATCTGGCTCTTGGCCATCCCCTTGTTCTTGAGCAGCTCGCGTACCCTGGATTCCATGGCGGCGCGAACGCCCTCATACAGCATGCGCTGGGGCCCGGGAAGGGGGATGGTCTGCACCATCTCGGTTTTGGCGGGTAACTCCTGAGCCACCTGGCTCTTGGTGCGGCGCAGCAGGAAAGGGGCCAGCCTGGCCATCAGTTCCCCCTTGAGCTCGCCATTGCCCTCTTTTTCGATGGGTTTACGGTATTGCTGGGCAAACTGACTCTCTCTGCCGAGGAAGCCGGGCATCACGAAGTCGAACAGGGACCACAGCTCTCCCAGGTGGTTTTCCATGGGGGTACCGGTCAGGCACAGGCGCTGACCGGCAGCCAACTGCTTCACCGCCCGAGTGATCTTGGCGCTGGTGCTCTTGATCGCCTGGGCCTCATCCAATATGGCCAGGGAGAAACTCAGGGTGCGGAACTGCTCGATGTCCCGGCCCACCAGACCATAGGTGGTGACCACCAGATCGTATTCTCCCAGAGTCTCAAACAGCGGGTGTCTGTCCTGACCGTGGAGTACCTGCACCTTGAGCTGGGGACAGAACCGGGCAGACTCGCTGCGCCAGTTGCTGATCAGGCTGGTGGGGCACACCAGCAGTGCCGGGGCGGTCAGCTGGCCGCGTTGCTTCAGGGTCAGCAGGTGCGCCAGGGTCTGCAGGGTTTTACCCAGACCCATGTCGTCCGCCAGGATGCCGCCGAAGCCGAACTGATGCAGGAAGGCCAGCCAGTTCAGACCCTGTTGCTGATAGGGACGAAGCTGGGCCTGAAGCCCGGCTGGCGGTTCAATCTCCTCGATGCCGGCAAAGTGATTCAATTTGTGGGCCAGGGCCCGAATCCGTTCACCGCCGACCCAGCGCGCCTTGCCTGGCAGGTGTTCCAGCACCGCAGCCTGATGGGTGGGCAGGCGCACCTTGTCGCCGTCGGCGGAGGAGAGCTCCTCCAATACCGCCAGCACCGGACGGATGGCGCGGTTGGCGATGCGCAGAGGCATGGCGCCTTCACGGTGGAGCAGGATCGGGTCTTCATTGCCGCGCCAGTCGGAGTTCTGTTCCAGCCAGGTGAGCAGCAGCGGCAGCAGCTCCACCTGCTTCTGATCGATCTCCACCGACATCCCCAGGCTGAACCAGTTGTCCCCCTCCTCGATGCTGAGATCGAAGGCGGGGATCTCGTGGGGCAGCAGCGGCAGACTGGGGTCAATTTCCAGCCGCCAACCCTGGCCGTCGATGGCCCCCTGATGCTGGCTTAACAGCCGCTGCCAGAACGCCAGATCCGTGGAGGCGGTCGCCAGCTTCAGGTAGGCGGCCAGAGACTGCTGGGGGGCATCCAGACCAGGGTGTTCGAACTCGGACAACTGCAGCTGGCGATACAGCTCCAGGGCACGCTCCTCTCGGTCGCCCTCCCGGCTGACCTGCCAGTGGCCGCGGTCATCGGAGAAGCGGGTCTGCTGTGGCCTCTCCAGCACGCTGGGGCTGAGGATCAGCTCGCCATACTCGAACCAGAAAAAGCTGACTATCCCCTCATCGCTGGGGAGCAACTTGAGCACAGGGGTGAAGGGGGCGTCTATGCTCCGGTAGTCGGTCTGGATTGGGTGGGGCAGGGTTGCCTGATCAAACTGCTGGGCGATTTGATCGCCAAAATGCACCGCTTGCTCCCTGGGAAGGGCGGGCAGGCGCTTGAGCTGATGCAGTACCTCGGTGGAGAGTTCGGTCTCCAGTGGACCGGCGCTGAACTCCTTGAGGTTGATGTACCAGGGCGAGCCAAAAGGCACCAGCACCCAGGGCTCACCGCAGTCCAGGCTGGAGTGCAACTGGTACTGGTTGTCCTGCTCCCAGTGGAAACGCAACTGGCGGCGTGGGCCCAGGGTCAGGGTATTGCCGGGCTCCTCCCAGAAAGCCAGTCCCCGCTCCAGCAACTTCTCGAAGGCGTAACGATCCAGTTCGCTCTCCAGATGGGCGTACCGGTACCAGAGGTTGCCCCGGGTCGCCAGAAGCAGACGGCTGTAGGTGACCACCTCTTCGCTGGCCCAGCCATCACCCTGATGGGTGGCTACGTTAAACAGCTGCTTGACGGAAAATTTGCTGAACCCCCCCCGCTTCAGCCTGCGACAGTTGCCCACCTCCACGGTGAGGGACTCGGCGGCGCTGGCGTCTCTGGCGACGGTAGGGGCGATGCGAAACAGCCCCTCCAGAACGGTGTCGGCCGGCGCTTCGGCCGCCTTAGGAGGGTGGATCTGGTTGAATTTTTCCAGCCAGGCCTGATACCTGTCCTGGTGACCATGGTGCTGATCCAGAAGAGTCAACAGCAGGGCGACGGCGTGTTTGCACTGCTGTCCGACCGGGCAGTTGCAGAAGCTCTCCAGGGAGGCTTTGCTGCCGTTTTTGCGCACCTCGATGCTGGTGTCGTACTGGTTATCGCGTCGGCCCAGGGTGGTGCCATGCACCGTGCCGCCGCCGGGCCCAAGCTCCGCCTGGAGCACCATCTCCTCTTCGAAATAGCGCTTGCCCCTGGCGAAGGTGGCTTCGTCGAAGTTTTTCTCTACATCCGCAAGACGAAATAAAAGCATCAATAATCAAGCCGGGTCACAGAGTGAATCGACCATCTTACCATCGACCCCACAGAGGGTTAATAGCCTTCAATCCCAGTTTTCAGCCGAACCGGTATAACCGCTCAGGGATCAGGCGGTTTGTTCAGTTTCAGTCTGGTTTAGCCCCTGTTTCTTGTGGTGGAGCGCCTTTTACGACCCTCTCCCGGCATCAGCCCAGGGTCGTAGGGCGGTCGAATCACATCGCGTCGAACGGATGTGACTCCGGCTGGACGACCCTATGGGGCGGCGTGAGGGCCGGCTATTGCCAGCGTCGGAATTCAGCAGACCTGGCACCCTGCATATTTCAAAATGGCATTCAAAATTGAAAATTGATTACTTTTGGTTATATGAAAGTGCCAAGTTGAATTGTTGTTAACGCTGATCTGACGTTCACTTAGACGCTGACTTAGACTGACTTAGGATCACAGGATGTCCCCTTCCCTGACCCATCTGGATCGCCTCGAGGCTGAGAGCATCCACATCTTCCGCGAGGTGGCGGCGGAGTTTGAGAAGCCGGTAATGCTCTACTCCGTCGGTAAGGATTCCTCGGTGCTGCTCCACCTGGCGCGAAAAGCGTTCTACCCGGGCAAAATCCCGTTCCCTCTCCTGCATGTGGACACCACCTGGAAATTCAGGGAGATGATCGAATTTCGCGACCGTATGGCCAGGGAGCACGATTTCGAGTTGTTGGTGCACAAGAACCCAGAAGGCTTGGCCATGGGGATAAGCCCCTTTGTCCATGGCAGTGCCCTGCATACCGACATCATGAAGACCCAGGGCCTGCGCCAGGCCCTGGATCATTATGGGTTTGATGCGGCGTTCGGCGGGGCCCGCCGGGATGAGGAGGTCTCAAGGGCCAAGGAACGGGTCTACTCCTTCCGCGACAGTAACCATCGCTGGGATCCCAAGAATCAGCGCCCTGAGTTGTGGAACCTCTATAACGCCCGGGTGCATCCGGGAGAGAGCATTCGGGTGTTCCCCCTCTCCAACTGGACCGAGCTGGACATCTGGCAGTACATCTACCGCGAACAGATAGAGATTGTGCCCCTTTACCTGGCGCAGCCGCGCCCGGTGGTGGAGAGAGAGGGCAGCCTGATCATGGTGGACGACGAGCGGATGCCTCTGGAGCCCGGTGAAACGCCGCAGATGCGCAGTGTTCGATTCCGCACCCTGGGGTGTTACCCCCTGACCGGCGCCGTCGAGTCTGAGGCCGACACCCTGCCGGGGATCATCGAAGAGATGTTGCTGGCCACCACCTCGGAGCGTCAAGGCCGGGTGATCGATCGGGATTCCGCCGGGTCGATGGAGAAGAAGAAGATAGAAGGTTACTTTTAGTCCGATGGAGAGCACCATGACCAACAATCCAACCCCGGTGGCGCTCCGAGTGGCGCAGTACCTCAAGCAGCATGAAAGTAAGGCGCTGCTGCGCTTCATTACCTGCGGCAGCGTCGACGACGGCAAGAGCACCCTCATCGGCCGTCTGCTGCACGACACCAAGGCGCTGTATGACGATCAGCTGGAAGCGGTCAACGAGCAGAGCCGCACCCAGGGCACCACGGGAGAGCGCCCCGACCTGGCCCTGCTGGTGGATGGCCTGCAGGCGGAACGGGAACAGGGGATCACCATCGATGTGGCCTACCGCTACTTCTCCACTGACAAGCGCAAATTCATCATTGCCGACACCCCGGGTCATGAGCAATACACCCGCAACATGGCCACCGGTGCCTCGACGGCAGATCTGGCTATCATCCTGGTGGATGCCCGCTACGGGGTGCTGGAACAGACCCGGCGCCACAGTTTCTTGGTCTCCCTGTTGGGGATCCGGCAGGTGGTGGTGGCCATCAACAAGATGGACCTCAAGGAGTATGACCAGGGGGTGTTTGAGACCATTCAGGCCCAGTATGCCCAGATGGCTGAGGAACTGAATCTGGAGGCGATTCACTACCTGCCCATCTCCGCCCTGGAGGGGGACAACGTCGCCCAGCTTTCCCCGACGATGCCCTGGTATCAGGGCCCCAGTCTGCTGGAGCTGTTGGAGCAGGCACCCGGCGCCGACCGCGCCGCCGACCAGGCGTTGCGCCTGCCGGTGCAGCTGGTGGTCAGGCCCAATCTGGATTTTCGCGGCTTTGCCGGCACCCTGGCATCGGGGACCCTGAGCCTGGGGCAGGGCGTAAAAGTGCTGCCCTCAGGTACCCGCGCCAAGGTGGCGGGCATTCACCAATTCGGCAAGGATCTGGCCAGTGCGGTGGCCGGTCAGGCGGTCACCGTGACCCTGGACCGGGAGATTGACGTCAGCCGGGGCGACTGGCTGGTTGCCGACGACGAGTCTGTCACCCTGAGCCAGGGCTTGCGGTCCAAACTGGTGTGGATGGCCGACACCCCTCTGGAGCCGGGCAGAGAGTACCGCATCAAGCTGGCCACCAGTTCGGCCCGAGCCAGGGTCAGCAAGGTGGAACACCGCATAGACATTCGCAGTTGGGAAGCGATGGAGAGCGATACCCTGGGGCTCAATGACATCGGCCAGGTGGTTCTGCAGACGGACCGACCCCTGCCTGTGGACAGCTACGCACAGCTGCGGAACACCGGCGCCTTTATCCTGATCGACCCGGTGACCAATGGCACCGTCGCGGCAGGCATGGTGCAGGAAGCCTCCGGGACAGGCGCTGTGCCACAACACGATTATTCTCCGTTTGAACTCGAGCTCAATGCGCTGATTCGCAAGCATTTCCCTCACTGGGATGCCAGGGACCTCAGCAAGCTGACCGGAGGCGGGTCCAACGGATGACCGCGGTTCACGGCCAACTCCTGGCCCTGGCGGCCTCGCTGTTTCTCGGGCTGGTGTTCACCCGCCTGAGACCGGTGCTGCTGTTCTCCGGCGGTGCCATCGCCCTGGTGATGCTGGGGCAACTGCAGATGGATAGGCTGCTGAACCTGGCGGCCAACCCGGGGGTGATCAGCCTGCTGCTGCTGATCCTGGCCTCGGCAGGTGTCGAGAAGACCCGGCTACTGAGTTGGCTCAGCGGCCGGCTGTTTCGTCGCTCCTATCGCAGCACCCTGTTGAGGATGGGCGGTGGCACCATGGCGGCCTCGGCGTTTCTGAACAACACGGCGGTGGTGGCGGCTTTGATGGGGCGGGTGAAGGCCAACGCCGACCACCTGCCTTCTCGGCTGCTGCTGCCCCTCTCCTATGCCGCCATTCTCGGGGGGACCCTGACCCTGGTGGGCACGTCCACTAACCTGATTGTCAACAGCTTCCTGTTGGAGGCGGGCCAGCCCGGGTTGGCGATGTTCGACTTTCTGCCTGTGGGCCTGGGGGCGGCCGTTGCCGGTTTGGGGCTGATACTGCTGTTGTCGCCGCTGCTGCCCCATAACGTCGACCATGCCGAGGAGGAGGATCCCTACTTTATCGAGGCCAAGCTGCAACCGGGCAGTCCCCTGGCGGGACGAACCGTCCAGGAGAACGGTTTGCGGGCACTGGAGCGGCTCTATCTGGCTGAGGTGGTGCGACGGCATCAGGTGATCTCGCCGGTGTCGCCGGACACCCGGCTGGAGGAGGGGGACAAGCTGGTGTTCTGTGGGGATGTGAGCCGGGTGACTCTGCTTTCCCAGTTTCGGGGGTTGACCCTGTTTGCCGAGGGGCAGGCACCCCTGGACAGGCAACTGACCGAGGTGATTGTCAGTCCCACCTCCAGCATCATTGGCCAGACACTCAAGTCGGCGGAATTCCGGGGGCGCTTCGATGCCGCCGTGGTGGCGATGCGACGCCGGGGGGCTCGTCTTTCGGGCAAGCTGGGACAGATCCCCATCGAAGCGGGGGATGTGCTGGTGCTGTCCCCCGGGGCGGATTTTGTGCCCTCACCCCGCCACTTCTTTGTCGTTGGGGATACCCAGCTGCAGACGCCGTTGACCCTCTCTCAGGAGTGGCTGGCCATTGGTGGTTTCGTTACCGCCCTGACCCTGAGTGCCCTGGGGCTGGTGGAGCTGGTGGCGGCCCTGGCCCTGCTGCTGCTGGTGATGCTCTCCGCAGGCATCCTGTCGGCCCAGGAGGTGAGGACCCGCTTCCCCTTTGAGATCTGGCTGATCATCACCGGAGCCCTGGCGATGGCGGACAGTGTGGCTCAGTCTGGGTTGGCATTGATGGCGTCGGAGCAGCTGCATCTGCTGTTCAATGGTCAGGGGGTGGTGGTGGCCTTCGTCGGCGTTTATCTGGTGGCACTGCTGCTGACCGAGGTGATGACCAACAATGCCGCGGCGGCCCTGAGTCTTCCCCTGGCCCTGGGGCTGGCGGATGCCTTTGGTACCAGTGCCATGCCCTTTGTGATGGCGGTGGCCTATGGTGCCAGCGCCAGCTTCATCAGTCCTTTCAGTTATCAGACCAACCTGATGGTGATGAGTCTGGGGCAGTACCGGTTTAAGGATTACCTGAAGCTTGGGTTGCCTCTGTCGCTGCTCTACAGCCTGGTGGTGCTTTACCTGATCCCCCGTTTCTTTCCGTTTTGAGGTAACAATGACAGAGAATCTAACCTGGCACAGTCACACCGTAAGCCCAGAGCAGCGTCGCCGGCTCAAGGGGCATGGCAGTGCCCTGTTGTGGTTTACCGGGCTCAGCGGCTCCGGTAAATCGACCCTGGCCAATGCGCTGGAGCAGCGGCTGATGACCCACAAGGTGCACAGCTATCTGCTCGATGGCGACAATGTCCGCCTCGGCCTGAATGGTGACCTGGGCTTCAGTGATCAGGATCGGGTGGAGAACATTCGCCGCATCGGCGAGGTGGGTAAGCTGTTTGTGGCGTCCGGTACTCTGTGTCTGAGCGCTTTTATCTCCCCTTTCCGCGAGGACAGGCAGCGCGTCCGTGATGCCATGGCTCCTGGCCAGTTCATTGAGGTGTTTGTGGATGCGCCCCTGGAAGTGTGTGAACAGCGGGATCCCAAAGGCTTGTATCGACGAGCCAGGGCGGGAGAGATCCGCCACTTCACCGGCATCGATTCAGACTATCAGCCCCCCCATGATCCGGAAATCCACATCCAGACCGACCGGCTTGACACCGGCCAGGCAGTGGACAAGATAGTGGATTACCTGCAACGCCACGGAGTGCTTACCCCTTGAACCTGGACACCTTCACTTCAACTCAGCGCCTTGCTCTTCTCGAGGGGATGGAAGCCATTGCCCTGGAGGCCGGCGAGGCGGCCATGGTGCACTACGGCAATCCGCAGACCCGGTATAAGGGCGACAGCACCCCTCTCACCGAAGCGGACCTGGCCAGCCACAGGGTATTGGTGAAAGGGCTCGGTGCTCTGACGCCGGAACTGCCCATCCTTTCGGAGGAGTCAGGGGTACCAGACTGGGAGGAGAGGCGTCACTGGCGTCGCTACTGGCTGCTGGACCCCATCGACGGCACCAAGGAGTTCATTGCCGAGAACGGCGAGTTTACCGTCAACATCGCGCTTATTGAGCATGGTCGCCCGCTGTTGGGGGTAGTGGTGGCTCCGGCGCTGTCACGCAGCTACAGCGGTGGCCCCGGGCTGGGAGCCTGGTTGACTCAGGGCGGGGTGAAGTCTGCCATTGCTGCGGTGCCTCAGAGGGCGGTTCCGAGGGTGGTGTGCAGCCGCTCTCACCCCTCTGCCGAACTGGCTGCCTGGCTCAAGGCGTTGGGTGAGGTGGAGAGGGTGCCGGTTGGCAGCTCCCTGAAGTTGTGTCTATTGGCTCAGGGGGAAGCGGATCTTTATCCCAGGCTGGGGCCTACCAGTGAGTGGGATATTGCCGCGGCCCATGCGGTGTTGCTGGGAGCCGGTGGAAATCTGTCGCTGATGGAGGGCGGTGAGCTGCTTTACAACGGCAAACCCTCGTTACTCAATCCCCACTTCCTGGCCAGAGGGACCAACTGAGGGCAAAAAAAACCACCCCAAATAGAGGTGGCAGGAAAATATGGAGATGATGATGAAACAAATCTGAGTTCAATTTGTTACATAGGTTCAGAGCCCCCACCCTTGAGAAAGTTCAAAGAAAAAGGGGAAAAAATTGATTTTTTTTTGCTCTTTTTTCTGAAGTGATTGTTTTAAACGCACTTTCCATAGGGAAATAGTGTGCCGCTGAGTGCCTTCTGGGGCCGGGCTCCGGGGTTTACCTATCTTTACCTCAAGCCTCTCCTGCCGTTTGTATACTTAGATCAAACGCCACCGAAGGAGGCGGGTATGAGGGCTACAGTGATGTTGGGGGTCATCCCCACTCTGGTTTTTGCATTGGCTGGCGAGGCTGAAGCCCAGGGCTATGGCGCAGAGACTGCCAGCGGCATCTCCGTCGTCGTCGGATATGGCTCGGGCTATCCGCGCCACTATTATGATTACAGGCGTCACCACCATCGTTACTCCCCCTTCTATCCTCGCGCTTACTACCATGGTCGCCATTACCGGCGACACGACTATGATGATCGCCCCAGGAAGCCCAGGGCTGCCCGGATAATCATTGTTGATGGCATCACCTACGCGCTGATCGATGGGCAGTACTATCGCCGCCAAGGAGACAGTTACCGACTCGAGTCCCCCCCTCGGGCAGGCAGCTACCGGGTGCTGAGTGCCCAGGAAAAGCCAAAGCAGCGGTACGCGCCGGGCCGGACTTTGTCACAGTTACCCGAGCCGAAACGACAGGTTCGAGTCAGAGGCCAACTCTACTGGGTACATCATGGGGTCTGGTTTGCCTCTCTGGAGCAGGGTGGTTTCGTGGTGATTCAGCCGCCGAAATAGCTCCTGCGCACCGGGCTGAAGATTTTTTTCGGTGCGGGATGAACTTTGTCGCCGGCCCAGACTCTATACCTGTGTAACGAATTTTGTTTCATCATCTCCCTAAATTTTTCTGCGCCGCCTCCTTGAGGTGGCGTTTTTTTTGATTGCCTGTCCAGATTGCGTCTTTCTGAACCAGAAAAAACCAAGACAGGACGGAACTAAGTTGCAGAGGGCGACTCTATATCCCTGTAACGAATTTTGTTTCATCTCCCTGAATTACTTTACGCCATCTGCTTGAGATGGCGTTTTTTTTGGAAAGGGTACGCGCCCCTCATGGAGTTCTGCCGCAGCAGAATCCGGGAAAAATTGCAGGGCTTGGGAACTCTCTGGCCGCTGTGGACTCTATAACTCTGTAACGAATTGAGTTTCATCATCTCCCTGAATTATTTTACGCCGTCCGCTTGAGATGGCGTTTTTTTTTGGAAAGGGTACGCGCCCCTCATGGAGTTCTGCCTCAGCAGAATTCGGGAAAAATCGCAGGGCTTGGGAACTCCCGGGTCGCTGGGGACTCTATAACTCTGTAACGAGTTGAGTTTCATCATCTCCCTGAATTATTTTGCGCTGCCTCTGTGAGGTGGCGTTTTTTATGATCGGTTCGGACACCGGGAAAAGTTGAGAAAAATCTGGCAGGGAGGGAACTAAGTCGGAGGCGGGTACTCTATATAGGAGTAACGAATTTGGTTTCATCATCTCCCTACATTCTTTTGCGCCACCTCATTGAGGTGGCGTTTTTTTTCGGGGCCCGGGAGGGCCCCGGAAATAAGATCAATTGGAGCTTCGGCGCTTTCTTACCGCTTTGGCTAAATTTTTCAGTGCCTTGGCGCTGTCATCCCAACCGATGCAGGCGTCAGTGATGCTTTGACCGTAGGTCAGGGGTTCGGTCAGGCTGAGATCCTGGCGGCCCTCCACCAGGTGGCTTTCCACCATGGCGCCAAACAGGTTGTGATCGCCCCCTGCGACCTGGGCACAGACATCCTCACAGACCTCCAATTGCCTCTTGAACTCCTTGCGGCTGTTGGCGTGGCTGAAGTCCACCATGATATTGGCGGGCAGGGCGGCCTTGTGCAGCTGCTCGGTGATGGTGGCCACATCTTCGGCACTGTAGTTGGGCTGTTTGCCACCACGCAGGATGATGTGGCAGTCCTGGTTGCCGGTGGTCGCGACGATGGCGGAGTGGCCATACTTGGTGACGGACAGGAAGTGGTGTGGGGCACTGGCGGAGTTGATGGCGTCGATGGCGATCTTGATGGTGCCGTCGGTGCCGTTTTTGAAGCCGACCGGACAGGAGAGGCCGGACGCCAGCTCCCTGTGTACCTGGGATTCGGTGGTGCGGGCACCAATGGCTCCCCAACACATCAGGTCTGCGACGTACTGAGGGGTGATCATATCCAGAAACTCACCCGCAGTAGGAAGGCCCATCTGGTTGAGGTCCAATAACAGTTTGCGTGCGGTTCGCAGGCCGTCATTGAGACGGAAGCTGTTGTCCATCATGGGATCGTTGATGAGCCCCTTCCAGCCGACGGTGGTGCGGGGCTTTTCGAAGTAGACCCGCATGACAATCTCCAGATCCTGTTTCAGCTCTTCGCGCAGCTTGGCCAGTTTCTGGCCATATTCCAGAGCGGCTTCGGGGTCGTGAATGGAACAGGGGCCAATGATTACCAGCATGCGGTCATCCTGACGATTCAGGATGTTGTGAATGGACTGGCGGGCCTGATAGACCGTCTCGGCGGCTCGGTCGTCCAGGGGAAATCGTTCCAGAATCGCAATGGGGGGCAGCAGTTCTTTGATCTTGTCGATGCGAACATCATCGGTTTGGTAGTACATAATGCGACTCCAGAAATATGTTTTTAATTAGAAAGATACCTAATCCGGTTGGGGGTCCCACTCCGACTCTAAATGAGGGGAGGTCTCAGAGGCAAGGGAGACTCTGCAACTTTTTTCAAAAATCCCTGAACTTTTTGCGATCCAGGGACTCTGAATCAACAGTAAACGCATTTAGGTATGCCTGTTTTCATCATCATCTCCTTTGCTACAGAATTCTTAGTACAGCCACGCCAACTTGGGGTGGCTTTTTTTTGCCTGAGCCAATGAGATTTGGGTCAAGGGGGCACCAGGAGATGTTGACCATTAATCCAGGCTTTTGCGCCACGCAGGTGTGCTGTGGCACTGGATCGCTTGGAGCCCGGCCGTTCAGTGGCGCGGTTCTGAGGTAACAGGTGGCACTCTTATCGGGTTGGCCTGACAACCCCCACCCGGCACCCATCGCATTTAGCGCAGGACTGTGGTGTCGGTAATCGAACTTCTTGATTGGTTACCGTCGTGCCCGGCCAAACTCTCTCCACCCAGGACCTGCCCCCCTAGCAGGCTGATATACTTGAGTCAGGGAATGACATCTGTACCCCCCCCTCCGGCAACCCACCTCTAAGGAGGCCGATATGCCCAATCTCCACTCCGAAAAAGTTCATAAAGGTAAATGGTCTGATCTGGCCTTGTGGCGGAGGAACCGCTTTTCTCCCCCCGACAGATTGTTTTTCCCCATAGTGATTGTGCTGCTTTTTGCGACCGCCGTTCTCGGACTGCTGACTAAGCTGTTCTGAGGTGGGGCGTTGCTCAAACTCTGTTATGATTCCGGTACCTAAATTGGAACAATAGACTGGCCATTAACGGTTATGCGAATCGGAATTGATCTGGGCGGAACCAAAATCGAAGGGATCGCCCTCAGCGACCAGGGGCAGGAGTTGTGGCGCGAGAGAATCGCCACCCCTCAGGGAGATTATCAGGGGATTCTCCAGGGCATTGCCGGCCTGGTTCAGCGAGCGGAAGCCAACCTGACACTGACCGGCAGCGTCGGAGTTGGCATCCCCGGCGTGCTCTCCCCTCAAACAGGCAGGGTGAAGAACGCCAATACCCAATGTCTCAATGGTCAGGCTCTGGATCAGGACCTCTCCCAACTCTTGAACCGCGAAGTGCGCCTTGCCAACGACGCCAACTGCTTTGCCGTGTCTGAGGCGGTGGATGGCGCCGGGCAGGGTAAGAGTATGGTGTTTGGTGTGATTCTCGGCACGGGCTGTGGGGCCGGTATCGCCCTCAATGAGCGACCCCTGCAGGGAGCCAATGGCCTGTCCGGGGAGTGGGGACACAATCCGCTGCCCTGGATGACCCGGCAGGAGTACCCCGGACCTCAGTGCTTTTGCGGGCGCCATGGCTGCATCGAGACCTTTGTGTCCGGTACAGGCTTTAGCCGACAGTACAGCCGACTGACTTCTCACAACCTTCCCGGAGATCAGATCATTCACCGCATGCGTCAGGGGGAGCCTGCCGCCGGCTCAGTGTTTGAACTCTATTGCGATCAGCTGAGTCGTGCCCTGGCCCATGTGGTCAACCTGCTTGATCCGGAGATCATTGTGCTGGGTGGGGGAATGTCCAATGTTCACGAGCTCTATCCAGAGCTGAATCGCCGTTTGGCTGCCGATGTCCTGGGCCGAGAGTGCGTCACGCCAGTGGTGGCCAATGGTCATGGGGATTCATCCGGGGTGCGCGGTGCCGCCTGGCTCTGGGGACGCTGATGGTCGGTTTCTGGATTAAGAAAGGGATCTCGGCACTGCTGCTTCCCATCCCGCTGGCTGTCCTGCTAATTCTGTTTGGGCTGTGGCTGTCCAGAAGTCGCTCCCGCCTGGGAAGGGCTTTCGTGCTGATGGGACCGGCACTGATGTTGTTTCTCAGCTCCAGTTTTGGCAGTCAGTGGCTGGCTCGACCCCTGGAGCAGCAGTATCCGGTTTGGAGCGGTCAGGGAGCGGAGGTGATCATGGTGCTGGGCTCGGGTCATGACTCCTCCATAAGTCCCATGGCCCATCAGCAGCTGTCGGATACCGCCCTGGCCCGCCTGACCGAAGGGGTCAGGTTGCAGCAGCTGTACCCGGGCAGCACTCTGGTACTCAGCGGCTGGGGTGGTGAGGATCCCCTGCCTCACGCCCAGGTGGCTGCAGCCGCGGCTCAGGGCATGGGGGTTCCAGCAGAACAGATCGTGACCTTTCCCACCGCCCTGGACACCGCCATGGAGGCGCGCCTGTTCAGGGAGCGATTTGGGGAGAGGGAGGTGATCTTGGTCAGTTCAGCCACCCATATGCCCAGGGTGATGGCGCTTTTTCTCGGTCAGGGGGTACAGGCTCAAGCTGCGCCGACGGATTTTATTGGCCGGGGTGCCTCCTGGTGGCAGTTCAGCGCCTCGAATCTCCAGACCTCAGAGCGGGCACTTCATGAGTATCTTGGCTTACTCTGGTGTCGATGGGCGTCACTGTAGCTTCCCGGCGAGCGCGGCGTAGCAGGGAGGTCTGGTGCGCTTGTCGTAATTCCAAACTGATTTTATCTACGGCGGTGGCAAACTCACTGTCACACAACAGGATGTGGAAACCGCTTTTCTGGGCCAGCTGATCGCTCAGATACTGCTGTTGGTGCAGCAGGTCCGGCTGTGCCAGCAGGCCATCGGTGACCGCGGGGACGCCAAATTGTTTCAGCTGATGCTGGCTGAGGCGACACCAGCGCCGAAGCTGGCGAGGGCTGAGTTGCTGCCAGATTCTGGCATCAGATTTGAGTCGAATACCGAGAAGCTGATGTTCACTCACAAAGTCAATGCGTTGAATTTGATCCCAGCGAATGGGGACGACGGTTTGGTCAATGAGAAGAAGAACACCGCGGTCGTCCGCAATCAGGCTGTGTCGCGCCTGTCTGATGTGTCCCATGGCCACGGCCAGTGCCACTGCCGAAACCAGAACCCAGCCAATGGTGAGAGGATAGAGGTTGCCAAAATTGATCACGAAACCCAGCGACGTCAGCAGACTGATCAAGGCACCCAGAAACAGGGGTTGACCGTAATGCCGACTCCTGGGTGAGAAAGTGAGTACATCCATTCATAGCCCCTTGTTCCACTCGTATCCGCTGAAAATACAGCACGAGTTGAATTCAACATCACACTAAGAATAGTCAGGGATGGAGAAAAAAACAGCGCCATTGAACGCTGCTTTTCGTCAGCTATTCAGAGACTCTTGCCAAGGTGTTTTAGGTAAGCTAGGAACTCCTCTTTAAGCTGTGGGTGGCGCATGCCGTACTCGACATTGGCTTTGAGGTAGCCCAGTTTGCTGCCACAGTCATGGCTCCTCCCCTTCATGGCATAAGCACAGACAGGTTCCTGGTCCAGCAGCATGTCGATGGCGTCGGTCAGCTGAATTTCATCGCCGGCTCCCGGTGGTGTTTTGCCCAGCAGAGGCCATATGTTGGCAGACAGGATGTAACGGCCGGCGACGGCCAGATTGGAGGGGGACTCCTCCGGCTCAGGCTTCTCCACCATCTTCTTAATGGGCGCAGTATCGCCGTGCAGCAGCTCGGTGCCCCCGAGATCCACAATGCCGTAGCTGGAGACCTCAGAATCCGGCACCGACTCCACCATGATCTGGCTGGAGTGGGTTTGCTCGAACTGCCTGACCATCTGCGCCAGGTTGTCTCGCTTCGGGTCGGCGGCACTGTCGTCGATCAACACATCGGGCAGGATGATGGCGAAGGGGTTGTCTCCGACCAGAGGGCGGGCACAGAGGATGGCGTGCCCCAATCCCTTAGCCTCCCCCTGGCGAACGTGCATGATGGTGACCCCCTTGGGGCAGATCGCCTGGACTTCATCCAGCAGTTGGCGTTTCACCCGCTTCTCCAGCGTCGCTTCGAGTTCGAAGCTGGTATCAAAATGATTCTCGATGGAGTTCTTACTGGCATGAGTCACCAGTACGATCTCTAAGATGCCGGCGTCGATCGCCTCATTGACTACATATTGGATCAGGGGCTTATCCACCACGGGTAACATCTCTTTGGGAATGGCCTTGGTGGCTGGCAGCATTCTGGTGCCCAGTCCGGCAACGGGGATGACGGCTTTTTTGACGCTGTGATTGTGCATGAGGTTGGCCCCTGCATTTTTTGGTCCTCTGGGCCGCATATTAGGGCAAGTTGGGCGTCAGTGCCCGGTTATATGTCGGTTGGTGGTCGAGAAGAGCGGGTCTGCGTCAAGCGCCATGGCGTCTCATTTTAGGGCGGTTTGCCCCGTGAAGGAGAGGGCTGGCCGAGGGACCGGGTCAGCCCTTGCCTGGGTCAGAGCTGAAGCCGTCCGCTGTTTTGCTCCAGGGTTTTCTTGCCGATTCCCTTCACCTCGGCCAGTTGGGCCAGATCGGTAAAGGGGCCATTTTGCTCGCGGTAGGCGACGATCGCCTTAGCCTTACTCAGCCCCACTCCTTTCAGCTGAGCCGCTATCTGTTCGGCGTTGGCGGTATTGATGTTGACCGGCATCTGTTCGGCGGCCGCCTGAGGGGCTTCCCCTGCGTGGACGAACAGGGGGGCAGACATCAGTGCTGAGCATAGAATCAGGTGTTTTATCATGGTGTTCTCTCCTTGGTTTCACCAACTTGCCCCCGGTTGGGGCGCACCTATGAAGTTAGTTTAGGGTGGGCGGCGTCAATGTGATTTCTTGTGATTGTCGCAGGTCATCTTTTCCGTCACAGGCACTAATGGTTGTGATCGGGATCACAAGGGTCAATTCATGGCGTGAGGTTGCGGTCACGAATGTTGTTTTTGGGGTAAAAAACAGAAATCGGCCACGGCGCTCAGGATGAAACTTTGCTTCATTCGCCTTTGGTCTAAGCCGGCCCGGTGGGGCGGTTGTTTTAGCAGAGAGTTGCACCACCGGCGGGTTTCAGTTTGGTAGTTTTGGGTGGCGTGTTGAGCGGCGTTCGGTATCAAATTACTGAATTTGAGAGCTTGTGCCCTCTCATTTTTCCCCCGTAACCTAAGAAAAAACACACTTGGTTAAAGGGAAATTTATGTCCGAAATCACACAGTCCCAGGGAGCGACTGAGCAGGGGTACCTGAGCTCGCTGATGGACAAGAAGATGATTATCCTGTTGTGCGATGTGGCCCTGTTTGCAGCGCTGATCGCCTGGTTGCCATTTGACCCTGAGATCAACAAAGGGTTGGCGATGCTGGTCTGCATCGCGATCCTGTGGCTCACCGAAGCGATTCACATCAGCATTACGGCTCTGCTGGTGCCGGTGCTGGCGGTGGCTTTGGGGATCTTCACCATGCCTAAGGCGATGGCCAACTTCTCCAACCCGATCATTTTCCTGTTCTTCGGCGGTTTTGTTATGGCCGCAGCCCTGAATGCCCAGGGGATCGACAAGATGATCGCCAGCAAGGTGATCAACATGGCGAAGGGCAAGCTGGCGGTGGCTACCCTGATGCTGTTCTCTGTGACGGCGTTGCTGTCCATGTGGATAAGCAACACCGCCACCGCAGCGATGATGCTGCCTCTGGCCCTGGGGATGCTGTCTCAACTGGACAGAGAGGAGAACCACAGGACCTATGTGTTTGTGCTGCTGGGTGTCGCCTACAGCGCCAACATCGGTGGTATCGGCACCCTGGTGGGCAGCCCGCCAAACGCCATTGCTGCCGCCGAAGTGGGCCTGAGCTTCTTCGAGTGGCTGGAGTATGGCATTCCCGTGGTACTGCTGCTGTGGCCCCTGGCGATTGGTGCCTTGTACTTCTTCGTTAAGCCTAATCTGAACCAAAGCTTCAACTTCCGTGCCAGCGAAGGGCGCCTGACGGGCCATGCCAAGTGCACCCTGGCGGTGTTTGCAGTGACCGTGGCTGCCTGGATCTTCTCCAAACCCCTGAGCCAGGCCTTAGGCGGCATCGCTAAGTTCGATACCTTCGTAGCCCTCAGCGCGGTGGGTGCCCTGGGTATCCTGCGACTGGTAAAGTGGAAGCAGATTGAGAATACCACCGACTGGGGTGTGCTGCTGCTGTTTGGTGGCGGCCTGACCCTGAGTGGTGTGCTGAAAACCACGGGAACCAGTGTCTTTATGGCGGAGCAGGTCACCCATCTCTTTGGCTCCTCCCACCTGGCCCTGTTTATTCTGGCGACCACGGTGTTCGTGGTGCTGCTGACCGAGTTTGCCAGTAATACCGCCAGTGCGGCCCTGCTGGTGCCGGTGTTTGCCTCCATCGCCGAGGCTCTGGGGATCTCCTCGGTGATGCTGTCTATGGTGATTGCGTTCTCCGCCTCCTGTGCCTTCATGCTGCCGGTGGCAACGCCGCCCAACGCCATTGTGTTTGGGGCCGGTTACATTCGCCAGACCGAGATGATTCGGGCCGGCGTGATGATCAACGTCATCGCCATCGCGGTTATCTACGGCCTGTCACTGATTCTCTGGTAATCCCTGGGGGGCGGACTGTGCATTGCTTGCGCAAACAGACGCGCGACGGCCCAAGTTCGCCCCTTTCTTCTTGCAACACTCCGGCGCATCAGTAATAATGCGCCTGCCTTTAAGGGCTCATGTCTATGATGCCCCCGGTCCTCTCGCAATGCTAATTCGTTTACCTGGTCAGGCCCGGAAGGGAGCAGCCAAGGCGGGTGACGCATGTGCCGGGATGTGGCTGGGGGCGTCACCAATAATTCCCCTTTATAATCAATAACTTAGCTGAATTTGACCCTCAGGTGATACACTTGGTGGTACATTTTGCGTGCAAAACAGGCATCAGTTCAGGCTAAGAAACACCCCCATTCGGCGCCCTATCTCTTCCAGTCCAGGCATGGCATCTGGTATGCCCGCGTCGTCGTTCCCAAAGACTCTCCACTGCGCTCCACAAAGTCCGAGATCCGCCAGTCGCTGCGCACCCGCTGTTATCGGGAAGCTGTGCAGCGGTCATGGTTGGTGTTGGAGCAACTGACTAGCCATGCAAAAGGAGAAGGGACACAGCAGCTTCAAAACACCACTCAGAGCAACACAGTGCCTTCCCATAAAGTACCGGTTGAACCACTCCAGCAGAAGGCGCAGAGGCCACAGGATGACTCTCCGAAGTTGTCAGAGGTCATTAGGCTCTTCACAGCAGAGAAGCGCAGAGAGGGGGCATGGCGACCTCATGAGATAGCGCATAACGAATTTGCCTATGCGGAACTGATTAAAATCGTGGGTGACATACGGCTTAGCCGATTCGATGGCAGAGTGGCGCTTAAGTACAAGCAACACTTTCTGAATGCTGGGAAGCTGGCGATCCCAACGATCAACAAGCGGATTGGCAAGGTAAAGAACCTTCTGCAGTGGGCGGCCCCGTACTATGGCACCCAAAATCCAATGCAGGGGATAACCCTGAAGCAGAAGAGACGCGTAAGGGACCAGAGAAAGGCTGTCAGCGATGCCATGGTGCGCAGGCTGCTGATTGCTGCAAGAGACCAGGAGAAGTATCAGAAAACGCCTTTTAAGCGCTGGTTGCCTTTCTTGGGAGCCTACACAGGGGCGCGTATCGCAGAACTGGCACAGCTCTATCTCGACGACCTCAAGGTGATTGACGGCTATCCATGTATCCATATTCAGGCTACACAGCCGTACCAGTCATTGAAAACGCCTTCCAGCGAGCGAGTTATTCCGATTCATCCTCAACTCATTGAAGAGGGATTCCTGAAGTTCGCTGAGGCGCGTAGGGCCGCGGGTCATGCTCGTTTGTTCCCTGAGATTCCTGCAGGTAACAGGCGAGGCTTCGGTCACAAGCCGTCGTTATGGTTTACCAAGTTCAGGGCAAAGCTGGGCTGGGGAGAAGGGGAGACTTTTCACAGCTTGCGGCATACTGTAGTGACGAAGCTAAAGCGGGGCGGCTTTAGCAGTGAACTGGTTGCGGGGTTGGTAGGGCACAGTCATGGCTCTATCACGTTCGATAGGTACGGGAAGGAGTACAGAGTAACGGATCTGGTTTCGCTCATAAGAGCTATCGATTATGACCTAGACAAGACCGAGGCTGAGTAAAAATCCAACAAAAACTTGTCAGTGATCGGTGAGATTGCCATGTTAGATAGGTTGTAATTCTTTGATGGTGGGCAAGTTTTGCTCACTTCTCATGTATTAACGTACACGGAAGTACTGACGAACATCACATGGAGTAAAGCATGGCTATGGATTTCATAGATCGTTTGCAGGCCCTGGCTAAGAAGCTGGAGCAAGTGAAAGAAACGTTGGCAACTGAGGAAGCCACCAAGAACGCCTTGGTGATGCCATTCCTTCACTCGGTGCTTGGGTATGATGTCTTCGACCCCACAGAGGTTATCCCGGAGTTTACTGCGGATACAGGAACGAAGAAGGGGGAGAAGGTTGACTATGCCCTGATGAAGGATGGAGAGGTTCAGATCCTGATCGAGTGTAAGAAATATGGTGAACAGCTAACTTCAAAGCATGCGAGTCAGCTATTCAGGTATTTCTCTGTAACGAGGGCACGATTAGCCATTCTGACAAATGGTGCTCAATATGAGTTTTATACTGACCTTGATGCCCCGAACAAAATGGACGAAAAGCCATTCCTGACTCTAGACCTTGAAGACATTGATGAACACGCGGTGCCAGAGGTTAAGAAACTGACAAAGTCCTCCTTTGATGTGGAATCTGTTGTGGGTGCCGCAGGGGAACTGAAGTACCTGAATCAGATCAAAAAGCTGCTGTCCGAACAATTCAAGGATCCAGAAGAGGATTTCGTTCGTTTCTTTGCAAGCCGTGTTTACTCAGGAGTACTGACAGCCAAGGTAAAGGCGCAGTTTCTTGAGATCACCACTAAGGCGCTGAAGCAGTTTCTAAATGACAGTATCAATGAGCGGCTCAAGTCAGCGATGGGAAGCGATTGTAGTGGTCTAATGATCCCGGACACCACTTAAGGTGGTAAAGTCACCACCGTAACAAGAGGTGTTCCATGACCAGAAAACGTCGTTCCTTCACGCCCGAGTTCAAGCTCGAGGCTGCCAGTCTAGTACTCGACCAGGGATACTCAGTCCCCGAAGCCAGCCGCTCTCTCGATATCGGTGAGACCATCCTCAGGCGCTGGGTTAAGCAGCTGGAGGAGGAGAGAGGCGGCACCACACCGACAAACAAAGCCCTGACTCCAGAACAGCAGAAGATTCAGGAGCTGGAGGCCCGGATTAACCGTCTTGAGCGAGAGA
>NZ_AUGL01000022.1 GCF_000422645.1 Ferrimonas futtsuensis DSM 18154 | reverse complement strand
GCTTGAAAAAGCAATAGTGGGGCTATAGCTCAGCTGGGAGAGCGCTTGCATGGCATGCAAGAGGTCCACGGTTCGATCCCGTGTAGCTCCACCAAACAGAAAGCCACCTACGGGTGGCTTTTGTCGTTTTTGGATTTCAGAAAGCGTGTCGGCAAGTCCCACCTTTACGCTGTGCTCACCCGGTAAGCCATCTTTCGATGGCTGTTCATCTCTGCTCGTGCTCTTTATTCCTCACCCTTGGCATGTCTCTCAAAGTAGGGCTGAAGGAAGTCTGCAATGCTGGCCTGAGCCTGTCGGTTGGGGTGGATACCATCCCTCTGCATCAAGTGAGGGTAGGGGGCAATTTCGGTCATGAAGAAGGGGATCAGAGGAATCTGGTACTGATGGCTCAGATCCTGGAACACCTGCTCAAACTGATTGGCGTAGCGTTGGCCGTAATTGGGTGGGACCATCACCTGAGACAGCATCACCGCACTGCCGGCCGCCATCGACTGATCGAGAATCTTGCCCAGGTTTTTCTTTAGCAACGGCGGCGGAAAACCCCTCAGGCCATCATTGCCACCCAGCTCTACAAAGACCCAGTCAGGCTGATGCTGCTGCAGAAGGTTGGGCAGTCTCTTCAGTGCTCCCCCGGTAGTTTCGCCACTGACGGAAGCGTTAATAAGCTGAATTCCCTCCAGGTCCGTATTAAGTTTATGGACCCACCCCTCTCGTTCGGTCATACCGTAACTGGCGCTCAGGCTGTCACCTAAGATAAGAATGGTTACACTGTTTGCGAAAACAATGGACGGAAAAAGCAGTATAACTGTCATTAAAAAGGAACGAATTATCATAACTATGCCGGATTCAAACACTACGCTAGCCATTCGAGTCCAGGGACTGGAACAAAAGGTTCCAACCCTGGATGGTGAACTTCAGATCCTTCAGGGCGTTGACCTGGAAGTCAAGTCGGGCGAGTCCATCGCAGTCACCGGCCCCTCTGGGGCCGGGAAATCCACCCTGCTTGCGCTGTTGGCAGGTCTGGATATGGCGTCCTCTGGGGAGGTCTGGCTGGCAGGAGAACCGCTGCATCGGTTGGATGAGGAGCAAAGAGCCAACCTTCGCGGGCGCAAGGTGGGGTTTATCTTTCAGTCCTTCATGTTGGTAGAAAGCCTGACTGCGCTGGAAAACGTCATGTTGCCCGTTGAGTTGGCGGGTAACACCGACGCCAGAACTCAGGCGGAGAATATGCTGCAGCGGGTGGGGCTCTCCCACCGGTTGGATCATTTCCCCAACCAGCTCTCCGGAGGTGAGCAGCAACGGGTGGCCATCGCCCGGGCGTTTGTCAGCCAGCCCGATATCCTGTTCGCCGATGAGCCCACCGGCAATCTGGACCAAGCCAACAGTGCCAAGGTAGAGGATCTGCTGTTTGAGCTGAACCAGGAGCATCACACGACCTTGGTGTTGGTGACCCATGACCTTAAGCTGGCCGAGCGCTGCGCGACCCGTGTCCAGATGGTGAGTGGCAGACTGGAGGCCCTATGAACATCTTCCCTCTGGCATGGAGGCTGTTCAGACGAGAGCTTGCCCATGGCCAGCTCAGGTTGATTGGGGCGGCCCTGATCTTGGCAGTGGCGGCGGTGACCGCCCTGGCACTGGTGTCTGATCGCCTGCAATCCTCCATAGTGCGTCAGGCCAGCACCTTTCTGGCTGCAGACCGAGTCCTCTCCTCTCCACAGCAGGTCGACCCTGCCTGGCTTGAGGCCGCCAAGGAGGCGGGACTCGAGGTCTCCACCACCCTGGAGTTTCAGTCCATGCTCTTTTCCGAGGAGCGCTTCCAACTGGTGACGGTCAAAGCGGTCTCCCCCCAGTATCCGCTTCGGGGCAGCATTGATCTGGTTGGGCAGTCTCCAACACCTCTGCCCGAGCCCGGAGCGCTGTGGCTGGACAGCCGGCTGGCAGGGTGGATAGAGCAGAGCAATCTGGCCGAGATCGGCGAAGCCAGTTTTAGCCTGGATCAGGCCATTCGCCGCCTTCCGGACGGCGGCTTTAACCTGTTCGCCTCGGCACCTGTGGTGCTGATGAATCTGTCGGATGTGGCAACTACCGGGGTCATTCAGCCCGGCAGTCGTCTCAGTTGGCGTTATCAGTTTGTGGGCAGTACGGCGGCGATCAAGAGTTATGCCGACTGGCTCAACGGTCGTCTTACCACCTCACAGCGGTGGGTCGATGTACGCAGCCAGGACTCCCCGGTATCCCGCGCCATACAGAGGGCGGAGCAGTTCCTCCTATTGACCGCCCTGCTGGGCATCGCCCTGGCCTGCGCGGCCATCTCTGTCGCGACTCAGCGCTATTGCCTTCGCCATTATGATGCCGTGGCCATGCTGAAGACCTTGGGGGCTTCCCACAACCAGGTTCGTGGCATCTTTGTCACCCATCTCTCGCTGGTGACCCTGCTGGGCATCGCCATCGGCCTGCTGGTTGGCTTGTTCGGGGCCGAGGGGCTGCTTCTCTGGCTGCCGCAGGAGCTGAGTCAGGGGGAGGTTTCGGTGATGCGCCCAATGTCTTTGGGGGCGGCCACAGGCCTGGTGGCCGGTTTCGGTTTCACTCTCTACCCCCTGCTGCGTCTTCTGGCCATTCCGCCGCTGCGAGTGCTGCGAAAGGATCTGGGGCCGGTACGATGGCAAGGCTGGCTTAACGGCGTGCTCTCCGTGGCCGCCCTGGCCCTGTTGGCCTACATCTACAGTGGCAATGCCATGATGACCGGCGTCCTGCTGATCGGCGGGGCGGCCCTGGCACTGTTGCTGTTGCTGGTGGCCTGGCTGTTGCTGAACTGGGGACGCCAGCTGGGGATGCGTACCGGCACGCCTCTGCAACTGGCCGTTGCCGGGCTCAGGCGCCGTGCCCGTGATAATGCGGTGCAGCTGGTGGGGTTCTCCGTCTCTCTGGTGTTGCTGCTCACCATCCTGGCGTTGCGTCAGGACATTCTGGCCGACTGGCAGAAGCAACTGCCTCAGGGGACGCCGGATCACTTCCTGGTCAACATCGGCCTGGATGAGCTGCCGGAGATGGGGGCGTTTCTTTCAAGCCACCGGGTGGAGGCCACCGATTTCTACCCGGTGATCCGTGGTCGACTGTCTGCCATCAATGGTGAGCAGGTAAGCCAGCCGGTGACTAAGGAGGAGGGGGAAGCGGCGCCGAGGCAGGGGCCGTCTGGCATCGGGCGGGAGCTGAACCTGACCTTCCGCGACAGCTTGCCGCCGAACAATCCCGTCGTGGCGGGCAACTGGTTCGCCGGCGATGCCCAGGGCGAGGTGTCGGTAGAGTCCAGGGTTGCCGAGCGCCTGGGCATCGGCCTGGGAGACCGTCTCACCTTCACCATCGATACTCAGCCGGTTGAGGTGGAGGTCACCAGTTTGCGCAAGGTGAACTGGGAAACCATGCAGCCCAACTTCTTTATGATCTTCCCCCCGGCGGATCTGGTGCGTTTCCCGGCCACCTATATCGCCAGTTTCAAGCATCCCGAGGGTGATGCCGGCCTGGTGGGTGACCTGATTCAGCAGTTTCCCACGGTGTCGGTGATCGATGTCGGGTCCATCATTACCCAGTTGAGGGAGGTAATCGATCAGGTTTCCCTGGCATTGACCCTAGTGTTGCTGGTGGTGGTGCTGGCCAGTGCCATGGTACTCATTGCCCAGACCGAGGCAGGCATGGCCAGTCGTCGACAGGAGCTGGCCATCATGCGCACCCTGGGGGCGGCAGGCAGCCTGTTGAGACGTGCCGTTGCCTGGGAATTCCTGTTATTGGGCGCGGTAGCCGGCCTGCTGGCTGTGGTGGTCACCGAGCTGACTCTGGCACTGCTGAAGAGCCAGGTCTTCAACCTGGTGGTAAACGGGCACACCCTGTGGTGGTTCCTGATCCCGGTCTTGGGGGCGGTTCTTATCGGCTCCATCGGCATGCTGGCCTGTCGTCGTTTGCTGGCCAACCAATGCGGCGCATTGCTCAGGGGCGGTTAGAGAAATCACAAAGAAGAGGCCGCGGTTTACGCGGCCTTTTTTCATTTTGGGCTAAGGCGTGTTTATCTTTGGTGTTTAGAATTTGGCCGAGGATGACGACGACTAATCAAGAAGTTCGATTGTAGGCATAGTTGCTCTACGTCAAAATCGAACGACGAAGAGTAGTCGTTGTCAGTCCGGCCCCGAAGGGCGCTTTGCTCAGTCTAGATACCCATTCAATTTGGGCACAATGTCGACACATCGAGGCCTAAGTGGCTGGATGCCGGCGCAAAAATATTCAGCAAAGGTCAACACGCCTTAACGTCCGAGCAGGGCCTGCAGCGCCGCAGGCAGCTCCGGATAGCGGAAGTCGAAACCGTGTCTCAGCAGTCGGTTGGGGAGCACACTCTGACCCTTGAGCAGCAGGGAGGACATCTCCCCCAGAGCCAGCTTCAGTGCCGTCGCAGGAACCGTCATAAACGCCGGGCGGCGCAGGGCGCTTCCCAAAGCTCGGCTGAACTCCTTGTTGCTGACCGGTGCGGGAGTGGTGCCGTTGTAGACCCCTTGGCAGCTGTCGGTCATCATCAGGTAGCCGATCACCGCCACCAGATCGTCGATGTGGATCCAGGACATGGCCTGACGGCCGCTGCCCACCGGGCCACCGACGCCGGCGCGAAACGCCGGCAGCATCTTCTTGAGGGCCCCCCCCTCTCCCAACACCAGGCCGATGCGCAGTACACACACCCGGGTGCGGGGCGCTGCCTGCATCGCCAGATACTCCCAGGTGTGGCAGACCCTCTGGGCAAAATCATTTTCGTCATACACCAGCGGGGTGTCTTCGTCCATGTGAGCGTCGGAGTCGGTGCCATAGATGCCGATGGCGGAGGCGCTGATAAACACTTTTGGGGGGGACTCCTGCCCCAGAATCCAGTCGCTCAGGGTTTGGGTCAGGCGCCAGCGGCTGTCACAGATCAGATGTTTTTGTTTGCCGCTCCACCTCTTGTCGGCGATGGGCTCGCCAGCAAGGTTAATGACCGCATCCACCCCCTGAAGCCAGGGCAGCGCTTCGATCCCTACGCATTCCGCCTTGACACCCTGCTGGTGCAGCCGTTGCCCCGATTGCTCCGGGTGACGACTGATCACCACCAGCTCGTGAGCACCGCTTAACTGTTTCAGCAGCCGGCCGCCAACAAACCCGGTGCCGCCAGTGACAAGAATCTTCATGCCTGCCTCCCATCCATCCCTTCGGACCGGGAGCAACGCTCCCGAATCTGTGTTACACATACAAAGTTAGCATACGAACAATTTCCACAAGGAGTTCAAACTCATGCAACCTGTTGCTGTGGTTACCGGCTGCGGACGCCGTTTGGGTGAATTCATCACCACGCAGTTGTTGGGGCAGGGATATCGCGTCTATGGGCAGTACCTGAGCTCCAGCCCCGCACCCCATCCCAACCTCATCGCATCCAGGGTGGACTTCACCGACGCTCAGCAGGTACAGCAGTGGGTCCAGGCCATCCTCTCCGGCGCCGACCGGGTGGACCTTCTGGTCAACAACGCCTCCCTGTACCTGCCTGACGCAGAAGAGGTGGCCGATGGCCTTGTGCAGCTTGACCGGTTTCACCGCATCCACCTCCAGGCCCCTTATCTGCTGGTTCAGTCGCTCAAGGGGGCCCTCGCACAGGCGTCAGGATCGGTGGTGAATCTCACCGATATCTACGTGCATCACCCCAATGCGGATTACAGCCTCTACTGTGCCACCAAGGCGGGGCTGGACAGCTTCACTCAGTCCTGGGCCAGGCAGCTGGCTCCAGGTGTTCGGGTAAACAGCATCGAGCCAGGCCCGATTCTGTTTCTGGATCACCATGATGAGGCGTATCGGCAACAGGTGCTCAGTCGCACCCTGCTGCAGGTGGAGGGCGGGCTGGAGCCCATCTGGAAGGCGTTATGGATGCTGATCAACAACCCGTATATGACCGGTGCGCGCATCCCGGTAGATGGTGGTCGCAGTGTCGCCCAGCTCTAACGAACCCAGGACAATGGGCACCGTCTCTCCCTCCAGCGGTGCATTGTTGAGCAGTTGATTGAGAAGAGGGATCAGGTAGTCGGGCTGGGTGGTCAGCTCCGGGGCTCGGTCGACAGAGAGAATGTCCAGGTCCAGCGGCCGGTCCTTGATGCTGCACTGCGGGTCGCTTCTGTCTCTTCCCCGCCTCTCTTCCTGTCGGTTGAAACGGGATTTTACCTGTTTGGGCGACAGCGCACTGTCAAACCAGAAGGCAAAGTTGACGAAGGGCAGCAGCGACTCCATATTCTCGGGTTCTGTGGTGACTACGCCGCTGAGAGTGACCTGTTGGAACTGTTCGCACAGCCAGGAGAGCGCATCAGTGGCATTCTCCTCGGGCTGAAGGTTGGCGCCGAAACTGCAGTAGTAGCGGTGCGACCCGGGGCGCGGGCTCTTGGTGCTCGTCATCCTCTCTCCTTGGTGACTCCATAGCCTTTCAATCGGGCGTTATCTATTTAAGATAACAGGATATACTGTGTTCTTCTCATCCAGACAACGGATTACTATGAGCTCTTTTCAACGTAGCCTGATGGTGTGCGCTGCCCTGGTGGTGGTCCTGGCCGGAATCAAAAGCGCCAGCACCATACTGGTGCCCTTTTTGCTGGCCATCTTCATCGCCATTATCTGCAGTCCCTTAGTACGGCTGATGACCCGCATGGGATTACCCAAGGGGCTGGCCATCATCATGGTGATGGTGATGGTGTTGGCCATAGGCACCTGGCTTGGCGCCCTGATCGGAAGCTCTATCAATGACTTTACCGCGCAGTTGCCCCAGTACCGCAGTCAGTTGACCGATCAATTCCATGCTGTGGCGGATCTGGCAGCGCGCTTTAATGTGCCCATCTCCATCGATGTGCTCAAGGAGCAGTTCGATCCGGGCAAACTGATGAGCCTGGCCACAGACATGCTCTCTGGCATCGGAGCGGTGATGGCCAACCTGCTGCTGATCGTGCTCACCGTGGTGTTTATGCTGTTCGAAGCCTCCAGCCTGCCCAGGAAGCTGCACTATGCCCTCGACGACCCTCACATGAGGATGCAGCAGATTGACCGCTTCCTGGACTCGGTCAACCGCTATCTGGCCATCAAGACCCTGGTCAGCCTGGGCACCGGCGTGATCTGCGGGGTCGGACTCTACCTGCTCGGGGTGGACTATTTCATCCTGTGGGGCGTTGTGGCCTTCCTGTTCAACTACATCCCCAACATTGGTTCCATCATTGCCGCCGTGCCCCCCGTCGCCCTGGCGTTGATTCAACTGGGCGCAGGCGGTGCGGCCGGCGTGGCCGGTCTGTATGTGGCCGTGAACATGTTCATGGGCAACGTCATTGAACCCAGGATGATGGGCCGGGGACTGGGCCTGTCCACTCTGGTGGTGTTCCTGTCGTTGATCTTCTGGGGATGGTTGCTGGGCTCCGTCGGCATGCTGCTGTCTGTGCCGTTGACCATGATCGTCAAGATCGGCCTCGAGGCCACCCGGGGGGGGCGCTGGCTGGCGGCCCTGTTGGAGGGAGAACCTCAGACCCGCAGCCTGGCGATCACGGTCACCATGACCGGCAAACCCGTTCGCCGTCCTCTGGAGGGTGCTCAGTGATTGATCTGGCTCCACATCTGCCGAACTCCCTGCAACCAGGCCAGGCTCAGCGATTGTTCCATGGGCGGGGGCACTGTTATCCGGGGCTGGAAAGCCTGACCCTGGATCTCTATCCGCCGGTGTTGTTGCTGACCACCTTCACCACTCCTGAGCAACCACAACTGCAGCTGTGGTTGCAACAGCTGGCGGCCTGGTGGACGCAGATCAGTGACGATCAGCCTCTGCATCTGGTGTGGCAGGACAGGGGGTGTTCACCCGCCCAGACCACCCTGGTTTCCGGTGAGATTCCCGAACCTCACTGGATCTTTGAAGGGGAGCAGCAGTTTCTGGTCAACCTGATGCGAGGCCAGAATCATGGCCTGTTTCTGGACATGGCCGCCGGCCGACACTGGGTTCGTGAACAGGCCAGGGGCAAACGTGTCCTGAATCTGTTTGCCTATACCTGTGGCTTCTCCGTGGCGGCCTGTGCAGGAGGGGCCGAATCTGTGGTCAATCTGGACATGAGCGGTGGCGCGCTTAAGACAGGCAAGCGCAACCACGCCAAAAATGAGCTGGGGCAGGGGGTGCGTTATCTGGCTCACGATCTGTTCAAGACGTTTGGCAAGCTCAAAAAACTGGGCCCCTATGATCTGGTGGTGGTGGACCCACCCAGTTTTCAGCACGGCAGCTTCATTGCCACCAAGGACTACTGTCGGGTGCTGCGACGCCTGCCTGAACTGCTGGTGTCAGGGGGAGAAGCGCTACTGTGTCTCAACGCGCCGGAGCTCAGTCGTGATTTCCTCAAGGGGCAGGTGGCGGAGTTTGCCCCGGCTCTGACCCTGATTGAACAGCTGGCCAATCCGGTGACTTTCCCTGAGTCTGATCCGGATAAAGGGCTTAAGGTGTTCAGATACAGATTAGAATGATGAAAAAAAACTTCGGAATCGCCCTGTCTTTCTGTGAAATTGTCAGCAAACGGTCGCCATGGAGGAATATTCTTACAAATGCCGTTTTTTGGTGAAATGTTCGTGGAATGAGCGGCTGAGTGGTAGACTTACCCTACTCACATCACAGATGTGGTGAGTTCACTGTTCAGGAGTAAGGCGGGTTTATGGAAATGCAAGATTACGAAGAAGCCTATTATCAGGTTCAAGACGAAGTCGCTGGCGAACTGCCCGTTGATCTGGATGAAGACGCCTACTTGGATTAATCTCCTTGCGTCATAAAAAAAACCAACGCTTCCGCGTTGGTTTTTTTATGTCTGGTCGCTTATCTCAGGTGCCTGGTCAATGCAATTGGCCTCAGCCGTTGGTCAGCCAGCGGTCATCCTTTATCTCGGTGACCTTCCACTGTTTGTCGATAACCTGCAGACGTATCTCTCTCAGGTCCTGCCTTAAGTAGCCGTTCACCAGTCCCTTGAGCTTGATGGTGACCAGGATGTCAGAGTTTCGCCGGCGGAAAAAGTCCGCATTGGTGGAGGAGAGCTCCACGTCTGCCTGTTCCATATAGAGGCCAAACAGGTTGCGCTGCACCTGACTGGCCAGTTTGTAGTGATGGAACAGCCCCTTGAGTTCGCCATCGACCATGGGCAGTGCCAGGTTCAGGTCTCGGTCAACATAGATAGCCTCAAAGAACTCCATGGCCACTTTTTCAGGAGGCTGGCCCGGTCCCGTAGACGGATTACAGCCACCCAGCAGCGTCAGAAAAAGCAGCAGGGTAAATCGGATCATCTGCACAGGGGTCCTCTTGGGGGAGCGAGCAGACATCATAGCAGCGCCTGGGAATCGACACTAGCCGCAGCTCATGGGCCGGCCCAGATTGGTGGCTGGGCGACCAGGCAACGCCATTTCCAGAAAGCCAACTTCCTGAAATAGTGAGAAAACCTGATCAAGATCACCCTTTACTCCTTTCCCAACAAATATCTCCTTAACTGGCAAGGAATTTGTTGTAAAAATGTAAGTGGTTGTTGTGTTCTCGTCTCGTTGGGGTACCCTCTGGCCGAAGCATAATCAATACCAATTTCATTAAGTAAGTGTTCTCTCTGGTGCGCCGGAGACATGGTACCCATCAAGGCGTGAGATGCAGTTGCTGGTGGTTCTAACAGCAAGACTGACCACACCGAGAGGGACCATGTGAGTCAGCAGTCGTGATCAGACATTTAGCTAAATTGGTATAAAGCATAGGAAATGCAGGAGCTTGCGTGTATCGAGCGTTGTTGGCTTTATTAGGAAGTTGCCGAGATCTGCTGCCCATCGTTCTGGTGGTGGCTCTCTTTCAATTG
Source organism: Ferrimonas futtsuensis DSM 18154 (assembly GCF_000422645.1). Taxonomy (GTDB): domain Bacteria; phylum Pseudomonadota; class Gammaproteobacteria; order Enterobacterales; family Shewanellaceae; genus Ferrimonas; species Ferrimonas futtsuensis. The sequence goes on along the minus strand of NZ_AUGL01000022.1, from coordinate 66,988 downwards.
GCGGTGTTGCAACAGCCGCTGCCCAGTGTCATCGATATTGTCCTAGGAATGGGGCTGGTGGTCATCGGGCTGACTCTCTTCGTATTTGGCCTGGAGATGGGCCTGTTCCCCATAGGTGAGACTCTGGCTCAGGCTTTCGCCCGCAAGGGCGCCCTGGCGCCTCTGCTGCTGTTTGCCTTCCTGCTGGGCTTTGGCACTACGGTAGCGGAGCCTGCGCTGATTGCGGTGGCCGATGAGGCCGCCGAAGTCGCGGCGGCCGGTGGCTTGCTGGCTCAGACCGAGGAGGCTCAGGAGAGCTACGCCACCCAGCTTCGGCTGACCGTGGCCCTCTCCGTAGGCTGTGCCATTCTGCTGGGGGTGGTACGTATTCTCAAAGGATGGCCGCTGCATAAGCTGATCATCGGAGGGTATGTGATCGTCATGGCGCTGACCATGATCGCCCCCAAGGAGATCATTGGCATCGCCTACGACTCCGGAGGGGTGACCACCTCGACCATCACCGTGCCCCTGGTGACCGCACTGGGCGTGGGGCTGGCCAGCTCCATCAAGGGAAGAAACCCCATGCTGGATGGCTTTGGCCTGATCGCCTTTGCGTCACTGTTGCCGGTGCAGTTTGTCTTGATGTTCGGGGTGGTGCGTACATGGATTGGCTGATCGACATCGTTAACACCCTCTTCGATACCCTGGGCGATGTGGTGCCCATTGTCGCCGTGCTTTTCGGCTTTCAGTATCTGGTGCTAAGACGTCCGGTTCCCCACCTGAAACAGGTGCTGGCGGGCTTCGTCGCGGTGATCCTGGGGCTGGCCCTGTTCCTGGTGGGGCTGGAGCGTGCGCTCTTCCCTCTGGGGGAGTTGATGGCTACTCAACTGACCAACCCAGAGTTCCTGGGAATTGAGGGGCAGGGCAACTGGCAGGACTATTACTGGGTCTATCTGTTCGCCTTCGCCATCGGCTTTGCCACCACCATCGCCGAGCCTTCGCTGCTGGCGGTGGCCATCAAGGCGGAGGAGGTGTCGGGGGGGGCCATTCGGCCCATGGGCCTGCGCCTGGCGGTTGCCCTGGGCGTCGCCATTGGCATCGCCCTGGGGTCCTACCGCATTGTGGTGGGAGACCCAATACACTGGTATATCCTGGCGGGCTATCTGGTGGTGGTGATTCAGACCACCTATGCTCCCAAGAATGTCATTCCCCTGGCGTACGACTCCGGGGGGGTCACCACCTCCACCGTAACCGTACCCCTGGTGGCCGCCCTGGGACTGGGGCTGGCCAGCACCATTCCGGGCAGAAGCCCAATGATTGACGGCTTTGGCCTCATCGCCTTTGCCAGCCTGTTTCCCATGATCAGTGTGATGGGCTATGCCCAACTTACCGCGCTGATTCAACGAGTTTCGAAGAGGTAGAGCATGCGCTTTAAACTGATCATCGCCTTCGTCGAGGACGATAAGAGCGATCAACTGGTTGAGGCAGCCCGTGATGCCGGTGCCACCGGGGTCACCCTGATCAACCACGCCCGGGGGGAAGGACTCAAACCCAAGAAGACCTTCTTCGGCCTGCACCTGGATATGCAACGGGATGTCCTCCTGTTTGTGGTGGAGGAACACCTGGCGCGCAACATTCTGGAGCGTTTGGCCCAAGTGGGTGAGTTTGACAGCTCACCGGGCACCGGCATTGCGCTGCAACTGGATATTGAGGATGTCGTGGGCGTCGCCCACCAGATTGAGAGCCTGTCAGAGCGGGTTGGAGACGAGATATGAATCAGGAACTGATCAAGGTTAAGGATGTGATGGCCCAGAAGTGGGTGATGCTCGATGGATTGAAGACGGTGTCCGAGGGGTTGGAAGTGCTGCGTAAGCACCACGCCGAAGCGCTGATCATCAGCAAACGCCATGACAACGACGAGTATGGGCTGGTGCTGCTTTCCGACATCGGTAAGAAGGTGATGGCCCGGGATAAGGCGCCTGATCGGGCTAACCTCTATGAGATCATGTCCAAGCCCGTATTGTCGGTGCATCCTGACATGGACATCCGCTACTGTGCCCGTCTGTTTGAACAATTTGGCATTAATCAGGCTCCGGTGATTGAAAACCATGAGGTAATTGGATTAATCTCCTATACAGAGATGGTGCTTCAGCAGAGTCTCCACAATTAGACTTTTTAAAGGTTATCCACAAAACCTGTGGACAAGCCTGTTATTAGATCAATATCAGATGCGTAACTTGTTGATCTAAAGGTTCTTTTGTCCAAAAAAGTCACTTAGGTTAAAAAAAGCCCGCCCATTCCAGGCGGGCTTTTTGCTGTCAGTTATCCCCAATTGGCCTCAAGCTTGCGCTGGAGCTTGCGCTGGAGCTTGCGCATCCACAGGTGCGGCTAGGAGCCGCAGCAGCGGCATAGAGGCAAAAAAAGCCCGCCAAAAGGCGGGCTTAGTCATTCATCCATCCGGTTATGGCCCGGATTCTTATTTTGTGTATCTTACCTTGACCGTGTCCACCTGACCCCCAGAATCGGACCCGGTCCTCAGGCTTAACCCTTGGGGTAGGGGTGCGCTACGCCTTTGTGGCAATCGATACAGGTCTTACGCTTGTCTTCAGCCTTCTTGAAGTTACGCTCGTGCATCTTCTTGGCGATCTTCTTCATGGACTCAGGCTGGTTCTCGTAGATGTTGGAGTGGCAGCTGGTACAGGTGCGGGAATCGATGGAACGCAGATAATCGCGAGCCAGGTCAGCCTGCTCTTTACGGTTCGCTTCCAGCCACTCCTGAGTGTTAAAGCCATCAATGGTCATGTAACCGATGATGTCCTTGGACACGATGATCTTCTTAACCAGGTACTCGAAGCCGCCTGGGGGCAGGTGACATTGAGCACAGGTCACAGTAATACCGGCGCTGTTGTTGCCGTGGCTGGACGCCAGAACCTCATCCCGCAGGGAGTGGTTGGAGTGGCAGGTCATACAGAAGTCGTCGGTGCTGGTGGCGTGCAGCACAACCTGGGTGCCGTATACACCTACGGCGCCCACGACCAGAGCCAGGAAAGCACCTACTGGGATGCCCAGCAGCCATTTGGCTTTGGGCTGTTGCCATAACCGGCTCCAGGCGGAGCCTTGTTTGTTGTCAGACATCTCTCATCCTCATTTTCTTTTTTTGGGGGTCGAATTCTATTCAAAACCTTAGCCGAACTTTACGAGCTTTTGCAGGCAAATGTTGGCACCGGGGACTTTATCAATATATTTCTTCATTCGCTGGATTATTTTGAATTTGCTCCAGCAAATCGCGAAAACTTTGATCTGGTCGGAAAAAATGAGTGCTTCCTTTGCGAGCTCCAGGGCAGATACTGTGAAAAAGCTCACTGGATCCAGTTTGACAAAAAGGGGTTGTGATGTGGGGAGAATATGGGCTTCAGTGAAAGGCAAACATAAAAAAAGCTGCCCTTTGGGGCAGCTTCTTGTCGAAACCTGAGTTTCGGCTTATGCGTCGGCCTGGATGGCGGTCAGGGCGATGGTGTAGACAATGTCTTCGACCAGGGCGCCACGGGACAGGTCGTTCACAGGCTTGCGCATGCCCTGCAGCATAGGACCGATGGAGATCAGGTCTGCAGAACGCTGAACCGCCTTGTAGGTGGTGTTACCGGTGTTCAGGTCGGGGAAGACGAACACGGTGGCTTTACCGGCTACTGGGCTGTCAGGGGCCTTGGAAGCAGCAACGTTGGGCATGATGGCCGCGTCGTACTGCAGAGGGCCGTCGATCATCAGGTCAGGACGCTTCTCCTGAGCAAGACGAGTGGCTTCGCGAACCTTTTCTACGTCTGCACCCTGGCCGGAGCTGCCGGTGGAGTAGGAGATCATCGCGACGCGAGGCTCGATGCCGAAGGCCTTGGCGGAGTCGGCGGACTGGATGGCAATCTCAGCCAGCTGCTCTGCGTTTGGATCCGGGTTGATGGCACAGTCGCCGTACACCAGAACCTGGTCAGGCAGCAGCATGAAGAACACGGAGGACACCAGGGAGGCGCCAGGTGCGGTCTTGATCAGCTGCAGAGGCGGGCGGATGGTGTTGGCGGTGGTGTGAACCGCGCCGGAGACCAGACCGTCGACCTGATTTTCTGCCAGCATCATGGTACCCAGTACCACGTTGTCAGACAGCTGCTCACGGGCAACCACTTCGGTCAGACCTTTGCTCTTACGCAGCTCGCACATCGGCGCAACGTAACGCTCGCGGGCGGTCTCGGGATCCACGATCTCGATGCCGTCACCCAGAGTCACGCCCTGCTGGGCAGCCACACGGCGAACCTCTTCTGGGTTACCCACCAGGACACACTTGGCGATGCCACGCTCGGCACAGATGGCCGCAGCCTTCACGGTGCGAGGCTCGTCACCCTCAGGCAGCACGATGCGCTTGTTGGCGCGACGGGCAAACTCGGTCAACTGGTAGCGGAAGGCGGCTGGGGACAGCAGGTTTTCGCGCTTGGAGTCGCTGGCCATGTTCTCGATGAACTTGCGATCGATGTGGCCGGCAACGTAGTCCTGCAGCAGTTCGATACGGGCAGAATCATCAACAGGCACTTCGTGGTTGAAGTTCTGAATGTTCAGGGCGGTCTGCCAGGTGTTGGTGTCCACCATCATCACCGGCAGGCCGGTGTCGAACGCCTGAGCACACAGATCCTGAACCTGCTGTTCCAGCTCATAGCCGCCGGTCAGCATCAGGGCGCCAATCTTGGTGCCGTTCATCGCCGCCAGGCAGGCGGAAACCACGATGTCGGACCGGTCACCTGAGGTCACCAGCAGGGTGTCCGCCTGCAGGTGGTTCACCATGTTGGGGATGGCGCGGGTACAGAAGCTGACACGACGCAGACGACGGGAGTGCATCTCACCGGCGTTGATCAGGCGGGCACCCAGGTGCTTGGCCAGATCGGAGGCGCGTGGGGAGACCAGATCCAGGTTGTAAGGTACCGCACCCAGAATTGGAATCGGGGAGTTGGCGGACAGCTGGAAGATGTCAGCGTGGTCACCACGAACAACCTGGTCATGCTCGAACACCTCAGACAGGTCTGGGCGGGCACGGCCACGCTCATCCACAGGTGCGCCAATCTTGTTGATGATGGCACCCAGGATACGCTTGTTCTTCTTACCACCGAACTCATCGAGGATGATCTCCAGACGCTTCTGCACCTGGGCCGCGCTGTCGGCGCCCGGGTTGATCACGAACACGATGTCGGAATCCAGGGTCTTGGCGGTCTTGCTGTTCAGGGTGTTGGCGAACGGGTGGCTGCGAGTAGGCACCAGACCTTCAACGATCAGTACCTCGGTCCCCTCGTCACCGGACTTCACCCGGGCAACAATCTCTTCCAGAAGCACATCGGTCTCGCCGGCGCTGATGCGCTGCTGGGCGTGATCCATGGAGTAGGGCTCTGGTGGATTGATGGTGGGGGAGGTAGAGAGAATGGTGGAGGAGCGTTCTGGACCGGTGTCGCCGGGGCGTTGCTGTGCAACAGGCTTGTAGAAGTTGACCTTGACACCCTGACGTTCGAGGGCGCGGACCATACCCAGGCTGATGGAGGTCAGGCCGACGCCTGTGCCTACCGGAATCAACATGATAGAGCGAGACATAAAATACCTCTTAAAAAGGACTGAGCCACGTGCGTGGCTCAGTGTACTTCATTGGATCAGGAGATCAGAGCCAGAGAATCGCTGGCGATAACAAACTCTTCGTTGGTTGGGATAACCATAGCAACCGGAGAGCCGTCTTTGGTGATGATGCCGTCGTTGCCGAAGCGGGCGGCTGCGTTCTTCTCTGCGTCCACTTCGTATCCGAAGATGGCCAGGTTGTTCAGAACGGTTTCACGGATCAGCATGGAGTTTTCTCCGATGCCGCCGGTGAATACGATGGCATCAACGCGCTTCAGAGGCACGGTGTAGGAAGCCACGTACTTGGCCAGGCGGTAGCAGAACACTTCCAGAGCCAGGGTGCAGCCAGCGTCGCCCTCGGCGTGACCCTCTTCGATGCCGCGGCAGTCGTTGGTCTTCTCGGACAGACCCAGCAGGCCGGACTCTTTGTTGAGCATGTTGTTTACTTGCTCAACGGTGTAACCCAGGTTGTTCACCAGGTGGAAGATGATGGCAGGATCCAGGTCACCGGAACGGGTACCCATTACCAGGCCTTCCAGAGGAGTCAGACCCATGGAGGTGTCTACACTCTGACCGTTGCGAACTGCGGTTACGGAACCGCCGTTGCCCAGGTGGCAGGTGATAACGTTGGTGTCGGCAACCTCTTTGCCCAGTACCTTGGCGGCTTCGCCGGAGACGAACAGGTGGCTGGTGCCGTGCATGCCGTAGCGACGGATGCCGTGGTCACGGTACAGCTTCTGAGGAATGGCGTAGCTGTAGGCCACCTTGGGCATGGTCTGATGGAAAGCGGTGTCGAATACGGCAACCTGGGGCAGGGCGGCGAAAGCAGCCTGTGCAGCACGGATACCGATCAGGTGAGCGGGGTTGTGCAGAGGAGCCAGGGAAGCGCACTCTTCGATGCCGGCCAGAACGTCATCGGTGATCAGCATGGACTTGGTGTACTTCTCGCCACCGTGAACGATACGGTGACCTACGGCAACCAGCTGGTCAGCCATTTCAGGCTTGCTGGCCAGGATGGTACCAACGATGTAGTCCAGAGCCTCAGAGTGGGCGGCACCGGCACCCAGGGCGGCTTCGCCCTTGTTGCCATCCAGCTTCCACTTGATGCGGGCATCTTCGAGGTTGAAACACTCTGCCAGACCGGACAGGTGCTCTTCACCGTTAGTTGCATCGATTACGGCGAATTTCAGGGAGGAGCTACCGCAGTTAAGAACGAGAACAAGTTTGCTCATTATTCATACACCTAAGTGATTTACTTGCGTACAACCGACTGCGCCCTGGGGCGGTGAAGTCGATAACGACCGAAGATGGTAAGAAATTACAGTATAGACCCGCTGTATCTGCGACCGATGTCGCATTTTCAGGTCCCCTAATGGGCCGAAATTCAACCATCTTCCTAGAAAGGTATGACCATTTTACCCATACTTTTCTGAAGAAGCGGAATCAGGACGTGATACACTTAACGAATCTGTGATCCGTCTCCCGTTGTATAAAGGAGAGTGAAGCATGACCTTTTTTGAAACACTGAGATGTGGCAATCACTACATGAAACAGTGGCCCAGAGCGGTTCAGCTGGCCCCTCTGTTTCCAGAGTACAGGGTGATAAAAGCCACTGAACTGGCCATTCGGGTCATGCCCCCGGTGGCGGTGTTTTGCCTGTGGTTTCAGCTTCAGTGGCTGGGGCCCGAGAGCCTGCCTCAGATCATCGCCAGTACCCTGTTCCTGCTGAGCCTGCCCCTTCAGGGCCTGTATTGGTTGGGTTGGCGTTCACAACAGTTGTTGCCCAGGCAACTGGTGGCCTGGTGTGATGACCTGCGCTCGCGCATGCTCGAGGCGGGGGAGCAGATCGCCCCTCTGGGGGCCCGAGCCCGCTACCTGAATATGGCGCAACTGCTCCGACGAGTTTTTAACAAACTGGACAACGGAGAGTGGCACAGGTTGGATCGCCACTGAGCGCGGGTTGGATCCAGCTCACAAAAAAGCGGAGGCAACGGCCTCCGCTTTTCAGTTTTATTCACTAATGAGACGTCTAGCGCCAATTTATCAGTAATAGATCACGTTTTTGATTCTCTGCCTCGGCGCCTGCTGATACAGCTGCCACACCTTTTTATAGTCCAGCTTCAGCTCCGCAACATAGTTGTCACCCACAGGGTAGATGCGAATGACCTCGGCACCCCGGACCAGACCATCCACCTGGGTCTGAAACTGGTCGCTCTGCAGCAACTGCTGGTCCATCCGGCCCGTGCCTGACACCCGTACACCATAGATCTGTTCGGCCAGTTCCCGGTAGGCATCCAGCTTGGCCGCCCGCATCGCCTGCTGCACCTTCAGATCCCGGTTATTGCCCAACTGGGCTGAGATGGGGGCGATCCCCTTGGCGGTGAGTATGGGAAACTCCTGCGGCGGCACAGGTTCATACTCCACATAGGCATTGTTCTGACACCCGGCCAGGAAAATCAGCGCTGCGGCGGCGAATCGTTTCATGGGGTTACCTCCCTCACCGGTGTTCTCCCTGGCTGCTCCTGCCGATAGAGCAGACCTCCCTGCTCGGTGATGCTGTTGCTTTGTTCCAGGTAGCCGGAGGATTCCTGCCAGGGCAGAAACGCCTGGGAGGTGGAGGCCACTCGGTTGTTGGCGATATCCACCAGGCGACTGTTGATGATCACTCCGCTGCTGTCGCGGCTCAGGGTGGCGATCAGTACCTGGCTGACCGGCAGGCTGGCTTGCAGCCGCTCATAATCGCGGCTGAGGATCAGATTGCCCTGTTTGGAGACACGAATCTGCTGGCTGCTGTTCAGTTCCACCAGGTTGAATCCTCTCTGGTGCAGGGCGCCGACCAGGCCGTCACCCAATTGCAGGGCAAGCCTGCCGCTGCTTTCCAGTTCATCCAGCCAGACGGGGGTGGTGACGGCGATAAGCTTGGTCTTGTCCGGCAGGTCGTGATTGCGCTCAAGATCTTCGGCGATGCGCTGGGCCAGGTGAATCACGGCACTGCTGTGCGGCAAACCTTTGCCGCTCACGCTGTATTGTGGCGGTGGCTCTGCCGGCGGGGTGGCACAGCCCCACAAAAACAGGCACAGGACGCCTATGGCCTTTTTCATCGCTATCTCCAGTGGCTTGGGCATTCACGGTTCTCTGTATCATATCGGCCAGAAAGCCTGGCGCTTTAGTGACAAATGTAGGCACAGTCATTGCATTATCTACGCCAACTGCATTGAGGACGAAAAAGCGATGTCTTACCCCATACACCTGGCGCTGCTCAGTGTCTGCCTGTTGGCGGCACCGGTTTCGGCTCAGTGGCTGACCCTGAGTGGCAGTGCTCCCATAGGCAATGATGACCTGACCAAGGCTCGTGAGGAGGCGATCCGCAACGCGCTGGCGAAATCAGGTCAGGGCGAAATCATGGTCAATGGCGTATTGGGGCCGGCCACGGAGCTGACTCAGATAGGGGAGTACCAGCTGCTGTCAGAATCCATCAGTGACGGCACTCTTGAGGTGACCCTGAGGGCGGATGTCCGAGCGGTGGGCAACCAGTGTGCCGGTGCGGGATTTCGCTTCGCCCTGACGCTGCCCCGGGCCGATGTGGTGCATCGTCAGCACCTGGTGCCAGGCAGCCTCTATGAGTTTGATGCGGCACTGACCCGGCTGCTGGCCAACACCATCAATGGGGAAGCCACCTCCCTGTTTGCCCATGAGCGCAGCGACATCAGCGTCAGTTTTGGCCAGCTGAACCAGGAGTATGGTGACCAGTGGGCCAGAGAGATGAGCCGGGACGACAACAGCCAGTATGTGGTGACCATCTCCATCGATGATCTGACTCTGGATCCCCATGAGACCACCCTGGGTTGGTTTGAAGATGACCGGAATCGTTACTTCGGAGCCAACCTGAATATCTATGACGGGTTGACCGGTCAGATGATCTGGCACAAGCGTTATCGTACCCAGGGTGACTGGCCGTTCAAACGCAGTGACGCGGTGGAACTGGGCTCCAGCCATTTCTGGAACAGCGACTACGGCAGGCAGATCCGTCAGCAGGTGGTGGCCATGGCTCAGGACATCGACGGCACCCTGCATTGCCGTCCATTGCACGGGCGGGTGCTCTCGGTGGATCAGGAGCGGGTGACCATCAATCTGGGCAGCCGCCACGGCGTTCGCATCGGGGACCGAGTCTCCTTGCAGAACCGGCAACAGGGTGAGCTGGGGTGGTGGAATCGTGATCCGGACTCGGAAGACATCCTGGTGATTCAACAGGTGCAGTTGGAACAGGCGGTGGGCACCCTGATGCCAGGCTCCAGCTACACTCGCTGGCAGCCCATGGACATGGTGCAGGCACAGGCACACAGGCGCTGATGTGCTCTGCGCAACAAAAAAGCCGGCGGTTACGCCGGCTTTTTGTTTCTAAGCGGGTTGCCTCAGGCCTTAATCACCTTGCCCAGTCGGCCACCTGTGGTGGTGGTGCCCTCCTGATTGTAGGTCAGGGCATTGGGGTTGCGGGTGGTGTTGAGCAACTGTTGCAGGCGCCCCAGGCTGGCCAGAGACTGATCGGCCAGCTGGCTGTTGTGCTGGTTTTTCAGTTGACACTCCGCCAGGAGGTCACGGCAGCGGGCCACCCCGGCCATCGCCTCGTTGTCCGACTTGATCTGAGCTGCGTGTGGGTGTGCTTCCAGCGCCTTGTCGCCGCCGCCAATCTGGTCCAGCAGCGTCAGCTTCTGTTTGAGCAGGGATTCAATCTTATCGGCATCTCGCTCAAGCAACGCCTCGGTCTCCTGCTGCAGCAGCTGCAGCAGGTGAGTCAGACGCTCTTGCTGAGCGTCAATCAAGGCGTGGATTGTGGTCTCACTCACCAGTCAGTTCACTCTCGAAACGGGAGAGGTTGGCAGCCAGTTTGTCCGGGTCAACATGGTAGCGACCTTCAGAGATCGCCTGCTTCAGGGCTTCCACCTTGGAGCTGTTCACCTCAGGGGTCTCCTGCATCACCTTCTCCGCCCGCTGCAGTTGCTGGGCTTCCTGGGTCAGCTTCACCTCGTCCCCCTTGGCGGCAGCTTGAGCACTGCTCCCTTCGGGCTTGCTTTGTTGGGTCACCGCCCGTCGGGCCGGTTGCAGGCCTGCGGTACCGCTGCTCAGTTTGTTGATGTCGATAGCCATAATGTGGCTCCGTCGCTGTGTATTTGGGCTCTTCTGACACTGGTATCGGCCGCGCGGCCAGAAGCTTTAGGGTAATTTTTACATTTTCACCCGCACATGGCCAACTCCGGTGACGTACGCATCCACCATTCTTCGAGACCGGCTGTTCTGCACCCGGATGGCGTCACCGATGGAGCCACTGCTCATGGCGGTGCCCGAGGTGCGGATGGAGAGGTGATCATTATTGGCTTCGATGGTTACCGGGTCCCCTTTACACACCAGGCAGACGTTGCGTTTGGTGATCACCTGTCCCGCGCCTGCGCGCCTTTTTAGTCTGGCACCATTCAGCTCATCAGGGGAGCTGAAATGATTCCCCCGCAAACTGTTGTTGTTGACATACCTCAGCTCCACCATGGATTCGTCCAGCAGGGTGTCCGGGCCCAGGGCCATTCTGGCCACCAGTACCGGGTACTCCAGAGAAATTTGCACAGGCACATACACCAGCCAGGGCTCGGGGGTGTCGCAGCTGATCTTAACGGTCAGATAGCGCGTGTTACCCTTGACAGCCGGGGCCTGAGCCTGCAGGGGACTGTCACAGCTCTCGAAGTGGCGGCGCTTGTCCAGCTCGCTGGCGGTTACCTGAATACGGGCCCCTTCCGGCACCTCTATCACGCCGAGGACATACTGGGATGCGGCCTCTTCGATCATATCTAAAGAAGTTTCACCCAGTGCCGACACACTAAAGAGCAGGGAGAGTAAGAATGCATACAGCTTCATGGAATTTAACCACCGACCAGATAACCTAGACTTGAACACGCTTGGGGAAATTGATACAACGCAGCAGCATCATATCAAAAGTTCCGGTGCCAACAATTTGTCGGTTGGGTGTGCAGCAATATCTGTGCCTTTGTTTCAGCTTTAATAAGGACTCCACCAATGGCTAGCATCTTAGATTCGGTGAACCAGCGCACCCAGCTGGTCGGGCAGAATCGCCTCGAACTTCTCCTATTCCGGCTCAATGGCCGGCAAACCTTTGGGATTAATGTATTTAAGGTTCGGGAGGTGCTGCAGTGTCCTAAGCTGACCAGCCTGCCGCGTCTGAACAATCTGGTGCGGGGTGTGGCGCACATCCGCGGCCAGACCATCTCCGTCATCGACATGTCTGCCGCCGTGGGTGGTCGCCCTACTCAGGAGGTGGAGAACAGCTTCATCATCATCAGTGAGTACAACCGTTCCGTCCAGGGGTTCCTGGTCGCCGGGGTTGAGCGGATTGTGAACCTGAACTGGGATTCGGTGATGCCGCCGCCACAAGGCAGTGGCCGCAGCAACTACCTGACCGCGGTGACCGAGATCAACGGTGAGCTGGTGGAGATTCTGGACGTTGAAAAGATCCTGGATGAGATCACCCCCGCCAAGACCGACATCAGCGAGGATGTCGCCGCCAACCTCAGCCCCATCTCCGAGCGCAAGCGTCGCATCATGGTGGTGGATGACTCCTCCGTTGCCCGTAAGCAGGTGGTTCGTGCCCTGGAGCCTCTGGGTCTGGAGATCGAGCTGGCCAAAGACGGTCTGGAGGCGCTGCGTAAGCTGGAAGATCTGGTTAAGGACAAAGAGGATATCTCCGAGGTGTTTGGTGGTATCATCTCCGATATCGAGATGCCGGAGATGGACGGTTACACCCTGACCGCCTCCATCCGTGACAACCCCAAGCTCACCTCCTTGAAGGTGATCCTGCACACCTCCCTCAGCGGAGTGTTCAACCAAGCCATGGTGAAGAAAGTGGGTGCAGACGACTTCATCGCCAAGTTTAACCCTGATGAATTGGCAGGAGCGATCGATCGCTACCTGAAAGAGGCCTGATTCGGTGCCAACCAAAACCTTAGCTCCTACGGAATACCAGACCTTTGCCGCCTTCCTGCAGAAGCAGTGCGGCATTGTGCTGGGAGACAACAAGCAATATCTGGTACGTAGCCGCCTAAGTCCGTTGATGAAATCCTTCGGTCTGGACAGCCTGTCCGACCTGGTGAAGCAATCGATGCGTCCTGAGCAGAGCAAACTCAGAACCGCCGTCGTAGAGGCGATGACCACCAACGAAACCTTCTGGTTCCGCGATACCTACCCCTACCAGTTGCTGGCGGACGAACTTCTGCCTGAGCTGGCCAAGCTGGGGCGTTCCATCCGCATCTGGTCCAGTGCCTGCTCCTCCGGTCAGGAGCCGTATTCCATGTCCATGGTGGTGCACGAGACCCGGCAGAAGCGTCCGGGGATGTTGATGAACGGGGTGGACATCGTCGCCACCGACCTGTCCACCCAGATCCTGGACCAGGCCAAAGCCGGTGAGTACGACGAGCTGGCCCTGACCCGGGGTCTGTCGCCGGAACGCCGCCGCCTGTTCTTCCAGCCCTCTCCCAAGGGAATGAAGGTGCGGGATGATGTGCGACGCATGGTCAACTTCCGTCAGCTCAACCTGCTGGACAGCTATGCCTTGCTGGGCAAATTTGACGTGATCTTCTGCCGCAATGTACTCATCTACTTCTCGGCGGAGGACAAGGGCAAGATCCTGCGGCAATTTGCTGCCGCCCTGAACCCGGGTGGTTACCTGGTGCTGGGGGCCTCCGAGTCTCTTGCCGGTCTCACCGACCAGTTCGAAATGCTCAGATTCCCCGCTGGAATCATACATAGAAAGCGATAGCCTCTCTTTTTATCGACAAAGGCGTGCCAATGGCACGCCTTTTGCTTTTCTAGGGCAAGACTGCGTTTAGGAGGCAAAGATGGCCATCTCGTTCGATAAAGCACTGGGCATTCATCAACACACCCTGGGGATCCGTTCCCAGCGTGCCGAAGTGCTGGCCAACAACATTGCCAACGCTGACACCCCTGGCTACAAGGCTCAGGACGTGGACTTCGACCAGGCTCTGAGCCAGGCCAAGAGTGCCCAGGGTGGCATCTCCATGTCCAACACCCACCAAGACCACTTCAACATCGGCAGAGAGCCCATCGGCGGTCTGGCCTACCGAGTGCCGCTGCAGCCGGATACTGGCGACGGCAACACCGTGGACGTCAACATTGAACGCAACAACTTCATGCAGAACAACCTGGAGCAGCAGATGACCCTCGAGTTTCTCGGCGGCAAGTTCCAGGGAATGCGCAAAGCGCTGCGGGGTGAATAACCATGAGCCTGTTTAACATTCTCGACATTGCCGGCAGCGGCATGATGGCGCAGAACGTGCGCCTCAACACCACCGCCAGTAACGTGGCCAACGCCAACAGCGTTTCCAGCAGCTCCGGGGACACCTACCGTGCCCGCGAGCCGGTGTTTGCCGCTCGCCTTCAGGAGTTCGTGACCCATCAGCACGGCCCCCATGGCGCCGGCATCAGCAAGGAACTGGAAGCCCTCGGGGGAGTCAGCGTCGCCGGCATTGTGGAGAGCAACAAGCCGTTGATTCAGGAGTACGCCCCGGATCACCCCATGGCGAACGAAGAGGGCTACATCTTCAAGCCCAACGTCAACGTGGTGGAGGAGATGGCCAACATGATCTCCGCATCCCGCAGTTATCAGGCCAACGTCGAGGTGGCAGACGCCGCCAAGAACCTGGCCAAGCAAACTCTCAGACTTGGTAAATAAAGGGGGACTGGATGAGTAATACCATCGATAACAGTTACTTAAACTCCCTGAAGTGGCAGCAAGAAGCGACCCCCACAACCAAGGACAACAACCAGGCTCTGACTCAGGAAGACTTCTTCTCCCTGCTGTCTCAGCAGTTGTCCATGCAGGATCCCTTCAAGCCGGTGGACAACGATCAGATGATCTCTCAGATGTCCTCCTTTGCCACCGTTGATGGGATCAACTCCTTGAACGATGAGATCAAGAACATGAACACCGTGATGAACTCCAGCCAGGCCCTCGAGGCCAGCAGTCTGGTAGGTCAGAAGGTGCTGATCCCATCCGACAAGGCGGTTTCGGACGGTGCCAGCCCGGTCACCGGCGTGATCTCCACCCCATCCGGGGCGCAGAACATGACCATGAAGGTGAAGGATGGGGCAGGTCAGATTGTCCGAACTTTCGAAGTGCCCGTGGGCAATGGCGGCAACGTCGACTTTAGCTGGGACGGCAGAAATGCCGACGGCGACGCTTTGCCGGAGGGCACCTACAGCTTTACCGCTGAGGCCCTGGTTGGCGGCAAAACCGATACTCTACCGGTGTTCACCTATGGCCACGTCAGCAGCGTGACCCTGGGCGGTGCCAACTACGATACAGTCCTGAACCTGCGCGGTGTCGGCGGCGTCAAGCTGTCTGACGTATTGGCGGTCGCAGAAGGCTCTTAACGAGGAACGAGCATGTCATTCAATATCTCACTCAGCGGTCTGAATGCCGCGCAGAAGGACCTGGATACTACGTCGAACAACATTGCCAACGTGAACACCATTGGCTTTAAAGAGTCTCGAGCCGAGTTTGCCGACGTCTACTCCAACTCCTTGTTTACCAACAGCAAGACCAACGTAGGCAGCGGTGTTGCCACCGCTCAGGTGGCTCAGCAGTTCCACCAGGGTTCTTTGCAGTTCACCAATAACGCCCTGGATCTGGCCATCAACGGTAACGGCATGTTCGTCACCATCTCCGAGTTTGGATCCCAGGATTACAACTACACCCGTGCCGGTGCGTTCAAGCTGAACGACGACAACTTCATGGTGGACTCCCAGGGCAACTACCTGATGGCCCTGCCGGTGAATGACGACGGCTCGGTCTCCTCCGTGAGCCTCTCCACCACCCAACCGGTGCAGATCCCCCAGACGGCGGGTCAGCCTCAGATGACCGCCGTGGTGGACGTGTCTGTGAACGTGAATGCCGGCGACATCACTCACGACCCGGCCAACTTCGATCCCACGGATCCCACCACCTACAACAACGCCACCTCGGTAACCGTGTACGACTCCCTGGGTGAGCCGCACATCATGACCCAGTACTTTGTTAAGCCTCCGGGCGGTGCCCTGAACAACAACAACCAGTGGCTGACCTTCTTCACCATGGATGACAAACCGGTGAACATCGGTGATGCCGGCGGTGCCAGCACCAACGGTACCTGGGATCAGGACACCAACGGTGACGGCGTGGCCGATACCGCGGGCATCGCCGCCCAGAACGCAGCCGGTCATACCGCTGCGGTGGTGAGCTTCGACGATACAGGTAACTTCCTCAACACCAACCCCACTATGATTCAGACCGTGGCTCTGGGGACCACAGGTGCCGGCGTGATTGGCCCGGGCGCCGACGGAACCCAGCGGGTTGAGATTCGCATGGACAACCCGACTCAGTATGCGTCCAAGTTTGAGGTGACCAAGCTGAAGCAGGACGGTTCCACCGTGGGTCGACTGACCAACGTGGAAGTGGCGGCCGATGGCCTGATCAGTGCCACCTACTCCAACGGCACCGAAGTGCCCCTGGGTAAGGTGGCCCTGGCCCGCTTTGCCAACGAGCAGGGTCTGACCCAGCAGGGGAACACTTCCTGGAAGCAGAGTCAGGCGTCCGGTGAGGCACTGTTGGGTGAGCCCAACACCGGCACCTTCGGCGCCATCAACTCTGCCGCCCTGGAACAGTCCAACACCGACCTGACCACTGAGCTGGTGGACCTGATTAGCGCTCAGCGAAACTTCCAGGCCAACTCCCGGGCGCTGGATATCGCCAACCAGCTGCAGCAGAACATCCTGCAGATCCGCTAACTCTGCATTGCCGCCCCTGCCGGGGGCGGCAACCCCTTTCCCCTCGTCCCCTTGTTCCATTTCTGAATCTTCCCTGAACCGCTCTATTCCTGCCGCTTTCGCTGTTGGCATAGCTATTGCATTTAACTCGGGTAGTTAACGTCAATTGCCGACTGTGGGAGTCACCCTTGGACAAGATGCTCTATATCGCCGCGTCAGGCGCCAGCCAGAACATGTCCGCCCTGGGCGTACATGCCAACAACCTGGCTAACGCCCGCACCGACGGTTTCAAAGCGGATCTGCACCAGGCTCGCAGCATGCAGGCGTTCGGTGAGGGATTGCCCACCCGGGTGTTTGCCATGACCGAGCGTCCGGCCAGTAATTTCGACGCCGGCAGCATCAAGACCACAGGCCGAAGCCTGGATGTGGCCATCAAGGGTGAAGGCTGGTTTGTGGTTGAGGACGAACAGGGCAACGAGGCCCTGACCCGTGCCGGCTCTCTGAAGATTGACGAAGGCGGCATGCTCACCAACGCCCAGGGACGTCCCATCATGGGCGCTGCCGGGCCCATCTTCCTGCCTTTGCCGGTAGAGAAGGTGGAGATCGCCTCCAACGGCATCATTACCGTGCGCCCCCAGGGGGCACCGGCCAACGCCATGGAAGAGGTAGACCAGCTTCAGATGGTCAACCCGCCAATCAATACTTTGACCAAGGGCGAAGATGGCTTGTTCCGCGCCCTTGGCGGCGAAGCCTACCTGGCGGATGCCGAGGTGGAGCTGGTGGCTGGCGCCATCGAGGGCAGTAACGTCAGCCCGGTACACGAACTGGTGGGAATGATCGAGATGCAGCGTCAGTTCGACATGCAACTGAAGATGATGAAAACCGCCGAAGAGAACGACAGGTCAGCCGCAAAACTGTTGCGGGTGTAACGGACATTTAAAGGGTAAAGAGTATGCAACCGGCACTTTGGATCAGTAAAACAGGCCTGGACGCTCAGCAGACTGAAATCTCCAACATTTCCAATAACCTGGCCAACGCCAGCACCGTGGGCTTCAAGAAGAGCCGCGCCGTGTTTGAGGACCTGCTCTATCAGACCATCAACCAGGCCGGGGGCATCAGTGCCCAGAACACCGAGCTGCCCAACGGCCTGACCCTGGGCGCCGGCACCAAGGTGGCGGCCACTCAGCGCATCTTCTCCCAGGGCAACATGGAAACCACCAACAACAGCCTGGATCTGATGATCGACGGCCCCGGGTTCTTCCAGATTCAGATGCCCGATGGCACCCAGGCCTACTCCAGAAACGGCCAGTTTACCCTGGATGAGGAGGGGCAGATGGTGACCCCGGGCTCCGGCTACGTACTGGATCCAGGCATCGTCATCCCTGAAGACGCCCAGTCCGTGACCGTTTCCTCCGAAGGTGAGGTCTCGGTACGGGTTCCCGGCCAGGCAGCCAACGTGGTGGTGGGACAGATTGAGATCTCCAACTTCGTCAACGCCAGCGGCCTGGAGCCCATCGGCCAGAACCTGTTCCTCGAGACTGGCGCCAGTGGCGCGCCCATCGCTGGTGTTCCCGGCCTGGATGGTCTGGGCTCCATCCGTCAGGGTGCCCTGGAGACCTCCAACGTCAATGTGACCGAGGAGCTGGTGAACATGATCGAAGCCCAACGGGTGTACGAGATGAACTCCAAGGTGATCTCCACGGTGGATCAGATGCTGGCCAACCTGAACCAGCAACTCTAAGGAGCCTTAGATGAGACACTGGATTGCCGCCGCTAGTCTGATCACCCTGGTCGGGTGCACTTCGCCCGGAGCCCCGATTCCGGATGATCCCTACTACGCCCCGGTTTACCCTGAGTTGCCCCCCACCCAGGTGGTCAACACCGGCTCCATCTTCCAGGACGCCTACGCCAACGAGCTTTACTCTGACATCAAGGCTCACAGGGTCGGCGATGTGATCACCGTAGAGCTGGTGGAGGCCACCAAGGCCAAGAAGAGCGCCACCAATGAGATGAAGAAGGACAACTCCATGTCCCTCGACCCCATTACCGCTGGCGGCGGTCCGGTGACCATCAACGGCCAGACCCTGGATCTGAACTACAAGGAGAAACTGGACCTCTCCAAAGAGGCGGATGCGGATCAGAGCAACAGCCTCAACGGTTCCATCTCGGTGAACGTCCTGCAGGTACTGGCCAACGGCAATCTGGTGATTCGCGGCGAGAAGTGGATCACCATCAACGACGGTGAAGAGTACATCCGCCTGACCGGCCTGATACGCCCCCGGGACATCAAGCCGGATAACACCGTGGAGTCTACCCGCGTCGCCAATGCCCGTATCCAGTACAGCGGCACCGGCACCTTCGCTGAATCCCAGAAGACCGGCTGGCTGGCCGCCTTCTTCAACGGCCCCCTGTGGCCCTTCTAGGAGACGACTAGGATGAGACTCTTTGCCGCACTGATGGCCCTGGTTCTGGCCCTGCCGGTTCAGGCGATGCGCCTCAAAGACATCACCGATGTTCAGGGTGTCCGCGACAACCAGCTGGTGGGCTATGGCCTGGTGGTGGGTCTGCCCGGCACCGGTGAGAAGGGGCAGTTTACCGAGCAGAGTTTTGCCACCATGCTCTCCAACTTCGGCATCAACCTGCCGCCCGGCACTCGCCCCAAGACCAAGAACGTGGCGGCGGTGGCGGTGCACGCCACCCTGCCGCCCTTTATCAAGCCCGGCCAGCAGATCGACGTCACCGTTTCCTCCGTCGGCAGCGCTAAGAGCCTGCGCGGTGGCACCCTGATTCAGACCTTCCTCAAAGGGGCCGACGGCAAGGTGTACGCCCTGGCCCAGGGCAGCCTGGTGGTGTCCGGCTTCTCCGCCGAAGGTGCCGATGGTTCCAAGGTGATTCAGAACACCCCGACCGTAGGCCGCATTCCCAACGGCGCCATCGTCGAGCGCAGCGTGCCCAGCCCCTTCGCCAACGGCGACTTCCTCACCTTCAACCTGCATCGCCCCGACTTCTCCACCGCCAAGCGGGTGGCCGACACCATCAATGGTCTGTTGGGCCCGGGTGTGGCCCGGGCCCAGGACGCCACCTCCATTCAGGTGTCTGCCCCCCGGGATCGCTCCCAGCGTGTTGCCTATCTGGCCACCCTGGAGAATCTCCATGTGGAGCCGGCAGAGGAGTCTGCCAAGGTGATCGTCAACAGCCGTACCGGCACCATAGTGGTGGGCAGTGAGGTGCGTCTGCTGCCCGCGGCGATCACCCATGGTGGTCTCACCGTGACCATCAGCGAAGCCTTCAGCACCTCTCAGCCCGGCATGCTGGCCGGCGGCAACACGGTGAACAACCCGGTGAGCAGCATCGGCGTCAACGAGTCTGCCCGGCGCATGTTCAAGTTTGATCCCGGTGTGACCCTGGATGAACTGGTGCGTGCGGTGAATCAGGTGGGGGCAGCCCCCTCGGACCTGATGGCGATCCTCGAAGCCCTTTCTCAGGCCGGCGCCTTGCGCGGCGAGCTGATCATCATCTAGGTGGCCATATGGATCCTTTGAAACAGCAGAATCAACACTACCTGGATCTTGCGGCCATGGACGACCTGAGGCAGAAAGCCCAGGCCGACCCCGATGCCTCCCTGGAGGAGGTGGCGCTGCAGTTTGAGGGGATCTTCCTCGGGATGATGCTCAAGGAGATGCGCAGTGCCAATAGCGCCTTCGAGACCGACTCGCCGTTTAACAGCCAGACCACCAACTTCTACCGGGATATGCAGGACCAGCAGCTGGTCAGTGAGCTGGCCGGCAAGGGGACCCTGGGGCTGGCGGATCTCATCGTGGCTCAGTTGGGGGGCGACGAGAACCTGACGCCGGCCTCGGTGCTGCGCGGCTCCAACAACGCCATCGCCCCTCACGCGCCGCTGGCGTCCGCGGCCACTCCGGTATCCGGGGCCGAGGCTGCAGCACAGACTCAGCCTGTTAAGGCTGCCCAGGAGGCGCCCCGTCCGCCTCTGGCCGCAGCCATCAATCCGGTGGACTTCTCTTCGCCACAGAGCTTCGTCAACAGCCTGATGCCTGAGGCGCGCAGAGCCGCCAAAGAGCTAGGGGTCAGCCCCGAGCTGCTGGTGGCCCAGTCGGCCCTGGAGACCGGCTGGGGCCGTAAGGTGCTTCCCTCCAAAGAGGGCAGCAGCCACAACCTGTTTAACATCAAGGCGGGCAGCAGCTGGCAGGGCGACAGCGTCAAGATCAATGCCCTCGAGGTGGAGCAGGGGGTGCCGGTGAAACGGCGCTCCGAGTTCAGGGTGTATGACAACATCCAACAGAGTTTTCAGGACTTCGTCGATTTTGTTCGCCGGCCGCGTTATCAGGATGCGCTGGATGCGGGCAACGACGAAGGGTTTATCCGTGGCTTGCAGCAGGCTGGCTATGCCACCGATCCTCAGTATGCCGATAAGGTACTGCAGGTGATGAAGCGTTTGATGGAGGGGGCGGTGTCCTCCTCTCAAGGGAGTAAATAATGGCAGACTTGATGAATATCGGCCGCTCTGGCGTCATGGCCGCCCAGAAGCAGATGCAGGTCACCTCGAATAACATCGCCAACGTCGGCACCGAAGGGTACTCCCGCCAGGTGGCTGAGCAGCGTACTTCTCAGTCACTGTTTATCGCCGGCAGCTTTGTGGGCTCCGGCACTTATGTGGCCGACGTCAAGCGCATCTACAACAGTTACGCCATGCGCGAACTGCACCTGTCCACCAGCCAGCTTTCCTACGCCAACATGTCCTGGCGCAAGGCGGACGAGCTCAACCAGGTGTTCTCCGTATCCGGCGATGCCATTCCCGAGTCGATGAACAACGCCTTCAAAGCGATCAATAACATGGCGGACATCCCCAATGACCTGAGTGCCCGGGACAACGTGCTGGTGTCATTGGGTCAGCTGGAGGGCGCGTTCGATACCGTTGCCGAAGGCCTGACCTCGCAGCTGCGTCAGACCAATGAGCAGGTACAGGTGACCGTCGATCGGGTCAATGCCATCACCACCGAGCTGGCGGACATCAACGGTCAGTTGATGAAGGTAGAGGGTAAGGACCTGCAGCTGTTGGATTATCAGAACCAGCTGATCACCGAGCTCAATGACTATGTCCAGGTGAACGTCATTGAGCAGGATTTCGGGGTGAAGAGTGTGATGATGGGCGGCGCCGCCATGCTGGTGTCCGGCCCCAACCAGCTGGAACTGGGCACCACCGATGGCGATCCGGTGCGTCATGAACTTCGCTACACCGTCGACACCGGCCAGAACAAGATCACCCTGGATGGCCGCGATGTTGGCGGACAGCTTCAGGCACTGATGGATTACCGTGACAACGTCTTGCTGCCCGCCGAGCGCGATCTGGGCAAGATGGCCCTGGGGCTGGCGGATGCCATGAACCAGGCCCAGGCCAACGGTTTCGATCTGGACGGCAATGTGGGCCAGGATCTGTTTGCCGACATTAACAGCCCGGAGATGTCCATCGGTCGCAGCGCCAGTTCGGGCAGCAACGCCGGCGGCACCGAGGTTGGGGTGAACATTGATGATGTGGGTGCGCTTACCGGGGGCAAATACACCCTGGTCTGGGATGGCGCCAACTATCAGATGACCGACGAGTATGGAAAGACCAGCACCCTGACCGCCGACCCGGATAATGCCAACCGCTTTGTCTCCGCCGAAGGGTTCAGCATCATTCAGGACACCAGTGGTGGGGCGCCCGTGGCTGGCGACAAATGGGCATTGATGCCCACCGCCAACGCGGCCAAGGGGCTCAGCCTGCAGATTGATAATCCACGCGCCCTGGCGGCCGCCGGCTACACCAAGGAAACCACCGCCGGTGACGGTGAAGCCACCCTGGTTTCCGTCGACAGGACCAACGCGGCGTTTCCTTCAGGGGAGGTCAATCTGTCGATCACCCCCAACGATCCGACCTCTGCGCCTCCGGGGCAGAACACCTACACCATGACCGATAAGGACGGCAATGCTCTGGCCAATGGCGTCTATACCGGGGATACCATCTCCGCCCTCGGGTTTTCGGTCAAGATTGAAGACAACACCACCGCCACCAGCAGCTTCAAGCTGAACATGGACTTTGCGGTGGGGGACAACGCCAATGCGGTGGCCATGGGCAACATTCCCAATCTCAAGCTGCAGGATGGCGGAAAGTCCACCCTGGCGGACACCTTCCAGGGGATCATCACCGAGGTGGGCAGCCAGGCGGCCGCCCAGGAGGTGGCCAGGACCTCGGCCCAGGCGGTGTATGACCAGGCCCTGAATCGGGTCGAGTCCGAGTCCGGGGTGAACCTGGATGAGGAAGCCGCCAATCTGATGCGTTTCCAGCAGGCTTACCAGGCCTCTGCCCGGGTGATGACCGTGGCCAAGGAAACCTTCGATACACTCTTTAATTCACTGCGATAGGGGGCGGGGATGCGCGTTTCCACCTTTCAGTTCTATAACCTGAACACCAACAACCTGACCAACTTGCAATCGCAGAACAACAAGACGCTTCAGAAGCTCTCCAGTGGCAAAGAGGTGAGCACCGCCGCCGATGATCCTGTGGCCAACATCGCCATCGAGAACCTCAAGCAGCAATCTGCGGTTCTGGCTCAGTACGAGGCCAACATCAACCTGGCCAACAACCGGTTGTCACAGGAGGAACCTTATTTGGCCTCCTACGAGACCCTGGTGATGGGCATGAAGGATATTATGCTGGAGGGGAACGACGGTTCTCTCTCCTGGGACAGCCGCAAGGTTCACGCCAGCGATCTGCGCTCCAATCTGGATGCCCTGGTGTCTCTGGCCAACAGTCAGGATGAGTCGGGCAACTATCTGTTCGCCGGCACCGCCAGCGACACTCAGCCCTTTGTGAATGCGGGCGGCGTGGTGACCTACGTGGGCAACTCCGGTCAGCGTACCGCCACCATCGGCGACGGAGTGACCCTGCCGGTGAACGACCCCGGTGACGAGGTGTTCTTTAATGTGCCCATCGCCAGCGGTGACTATCAGGCCGACTATGCCGGCGCCACCATGACCGAGAAGTTCTTTGTGGAAAGCGCCGAGGTGGTCAATCCGGCACTGACCCAGGCACCGGGCTACCGTTTTGATTTTGTTGATGACGGTGCCGGCAATGTGGCTTACGAGGTCTATGACGATGGCGGCACTCTGGTGACCGGCCCTACCGCGTTTGACCCCACTCAGCCACTGGCGTTCGATGGCATCGAAGTGACCATCAGTGGCGATCCCAGCATCGGTGACAGCCTTTCCATGGCGGAGCAGGAGAGCCGGGATCCCTTCAGTATCATCAACCGCGCCATCGAGATGCTGGAGTCGGAGGAGGGGCTGAAGAGTCCCCAGGCCCAGGCGGAGTATGGTCAGCTGCTGGGTGACATCACCGAGGTGTTCAATCACGCCACCGGGGTGCGTGCCGAGGTGGGTAACCGCATGAAGGCCCTGGAGACCTTCGAAAATCAGCACTCGGACATGAAGCTGGTGTCAGAAGGGGTGAAATCCAATCTGGAAGATCTGGACTACGCCGCGGCCATCTCCGAGTTTGAGCGCCAGACCCTGGCAATGAATGCCCTGACTCAGACCTTTGGCCGGGTCAACAGCACCACACTGTTCGACTTCATCTAGAGCTCGACCGCCAGAGCCACTGTTAACTGGATCACAAAATCGAACGCGATTGTGTCTGGTTACAGTGGCTTTTTTCATGTGTGCAAATAAGTCATTGAAAATTAACGGTAATCTTTCTTTTGTGTTTTTTTTGGAAAAAATGCAAAAAGGGCTAAAGGACTGAAAAACGCCGCCGATACCCTAATTGAAACCAGGACGCGCCACACAACTCGGCGCGACAATTAGGCAATAACGCCCGAGTTAACGAGGAAGACATCATGGCTTTAAGTGTAAATACCAACGTCACTTCCATGCAGGCCCAGAGCAACCTGAATAAGGCCAACAGCGCAACCCAAACCTCCATGGAGCGTCTGGCTTCTGGCATGCGCATCAACTCCGCCAAGGACGACGCCGCAGGTCTGCAGATCTCCAACCGTATGACCAGCCAGATCAACGGTCTGGATGTGGCAATGCGTAACGCCAACGACGGTATCTCCATCGCCCAGACCGCTGAAGGTGCCATGCAGGAGTCCACCAACATCCTGCAGCGTATGCGTGACCTGTCCCTGCAGTCCGCCAACGGCTCCAACGCTGCGGAAGACCGTGCGTCCATGCAGAAAGAGATCTCCGCTCTGCAGACCGAACTGACTCGTATCGCCGACACCACCGTGTTCGGTGGCCAGAAGCTGCTGGACGGCTCCTACGGCACCCAGTCCTTCCAGATTGGCGCCAACGCCAACGAAACCATCGGCATTAGCCTGAAGAACACCGGTGCCAAGGCCATCGGTTACAACAGTCAGACATTGGAAGGTGCCTCTGCCGGTCTGGGTGCTGCAGCTGCCGCTGGTACTACTTCTCCGGTAAACGGCGTGACCGCCACCACCCTGACCATCAGCGGTACAGAGTCTAAGGATATCTCAGTTAGCCTGAGCGACAGCGCCGAGACCATCGCCGCCGCCATCAACAAAGAGACCGCGGCCACCGGTGTTGAAGCTGACGCCAAGACCACTCTGAAGATGGACAGCCTGGGTGACGCAGGTCAGGTGTCCTTCGATTTGAATGGCACTGGTATCTCCGTGGCCGTGGCTGACAAGGATGACCTGAGCGGCATCGCCGAGGCCGTTAACGCCAAGACTGATACCACCGGTGTGACCGCGGCCATCGATGAGAACGGCGCCCTGGTGATGACCGACGCCGACGGCGGTAACATCGAGATTGAAGATTTCAACAACTCCGGTACCACCAAGACTGTTGATATCACTGCGGTTGACTTTGATGGCAATGATAACAACACTGTTACATTGACCGGCGCTGGTAACGACTCCACCACGGTAGGCGGAACCATTCAGCTGAAGTCTCAGGATGCGTTCAGCACCACTTCTACCACCGACACCGTGTCTCCGGCCACCACCATCACCGGTTCTACCCTGACCTCCGTGGACAGCGTAGACATCTCCACCGCTGACGGTGCCCAGAGCGCCATCGACATCATCGATTCCGCCATCGCGATGATCGACACCCAACGTGCTGACCTGGGTGCGACTCAGAATCGTCTGAACCACACCATCAACAACCTGGGTAACATTCAGACCAACGTGACTGACGCCCGTAGCCGTATCCAGGACGTGGACTTCGCCAAGGAAACCGCCGAGCTGTCCAAGCAGCAGGTTCTGTCTCAGTCCTCCTCTGCGATGCTGGCCCAGGCCAACCAGCTGCCTTCCGCAGCCCTGTCCCTGCTGTAACAGCAAGCGACCTCAGAAAAAGCCCGGCTCTGCCGGGCTTTTTTATGCCTCTAATTTACAAAGAGAAAAAAGGGTTAAAGCTTGTGCTAAGTTGGCCGATAACCTCAGTGACAGCGGTAGGACCTTTCCTGGGTGTCAAACCATTGACGGAGAGGGCCAGAGGCAGGGGACGGTAGGTGCCGTCTTTATTTAAGGCTATCTGAAGAGGAACCGGGACCATGGATAGCACCATCACGAGTGCGGTTGGCACAGCAGTTGCTACATCTTCCGTAAAACCAGAGTTTGCCGCCGAGCAACAGGCGGTCAAAGCACAACAGACAGAGGTGGTGGCCGCAGACGCGGTCACCGCAACCTCCAAGGCCGGAGAGGCAGCCAAAGAGGCGATGGATGAGCGTGTGGCCGAGGCAACACGGGGCATGAACGAGTTCTTTAACTCCATCGATAAGGACATTCGCTTCCACATTGATGAAGACACCAATCGCAGTGTGGTGAAGGTGGTTGAGGCAAAGAGTGGCGATGTGATCCGGCAAATTCCTTCCGAAGAGGTGCTGGAACTTGCCGCCCGCATGTCAGAGGCCAGTGGGCTCTTGGTCAAAGATACGATTTAACTCACTCTCCCGGGCGGGAGCGGAGCAGGGGTAACAGCATGGGCTTAACCGCAGTGGGCTTGGGATCAGGCCTGGACATCAACGGAATCGTAAGTGCATTGGTCAATGCAGAGAGGGCGCCAAAGGAAGCCTCTCTGAACCTGAAAGAGGCCAATGTTCAGTCGGAGATCTCCGCCATCGGCTCCATTAAGAGCGCCATGAGCAGCTTCCAGGACTCCTTGGAGAAGCTCGCCAGCGCCGATGAGTTCGATAAGCGCAAGGTGTCACTGAGCCAGGCGGACTTCCTCACGGCCACGGCAGACAAAGATGCGGTGACCGGCAGCTACAACGTTCAGGTGGAGCAGCTGGCGGAGAGTCAGAAAGTGGGTACGGGTTCTGTGGCCGACGTTACCGCGGCTCTGGGTGCCGGCTCCCTGACCCTGGATGTGGGCGGGGAGAGCTTCGTTGTTGCTGTGGAAGCCACCGACTCCATGCAGGACATCATGAAGAAGATCAATGATGCCGACGACAATACCGGCATCACCGCCACCATAGTGACCGATGACACCGGCAGTCGCCTGGTGATGACGTCTGATGAGACCGGGACCGCCAACAACATCAGTGTGACCTCCTCCGGCGACGCCGGACTGACGGCGGTATTCGATGCCACCTCACAGATTCAGGCGGCCAAAGACTCCATCGTCTACATCGATGGCCTCAAGGTGACCTCCTCCAGCAACACCGTCGATAAGGCGATCCAGGGGGTGAGCCTGGACCTGAAAAAGGCGGAAGTGGGGGAAACCACCAAGGTGACCATCAGCAACGACACGGGTGCGGTCAAGAAGAACATTGAGGCCTTTGTCGAAGCCTACAACGAGATGATGACCACAGTGTCCGACCTGAGCGGATACAACGCCGACACCAAGCAGGCCGGAGCCCTCCAGGGGGATGCCTTGCCCCGCTCTATTCAGAGTCAGATGCGCGGCTTGCTGGGCAGCACCTACGATACCTCAGACGGTGCCAAGTCCCTGTCCATGTTCGGTGTCTCCACGGACCGGTATGGCAAGCTGGAGATCGATGAAGATAAGCTGGATGCCGCCCTGAAGAACGACGCCACTGCGGTGATGGAGCTGTTCACCACAGAGGACACCGGCCTGGCGGCTAAGCTGGATACCACACTGGAGGCCTATGTCCAGTCTGGCGGCATCATCGAGGGACGGGATACCAGCCTCAAGAGTCAGCTGGACCGAATCACCGATGAGCGCACCAACCTGGCCACCAGGATGAAGAGTTATGAAAACCGCCTGTACAAGCAGTTCAATGCCATGGATGCGGCGGTCGCCTCTTTGAATGCACAGAGTGCCGATCTGGCCTCCAGATTCGAAGCCCTGCCAGGATTCACCAGGAAAACCTCATGAGTCAGCAGCAACTGGAAGCGATCACCCAGACCATCTCCAGTCTGCTTGAGCAGATTGCCGAAGCGGACGTGGATGGCCGTGAAGAGCTTCTGCCACAGCTTAATCAGCGCATCGAAGAGCGTCGTGCCTGCCTCGGAGAACTGCTGGACACCGAGCTGGCACAAGATCGGGAGTGGATTAAGCTCCAGCTGGATATTACCCGGGCCCTTGCCAAGCGCGGCAAGGCCCAACTCGACAAGCAACGCGATTCCCTCGGCGGCTACCGCAAGGGGCGTCAGCAAGTCTCCGTCTATCAGAATGTAGAATTAGGAAAGTAACATGCGTGGATCCCTGAAAGCCTACCGCCAGGTAAACGTAGAGAGCCAGAAAGCCGAAGCTTCGCCCCATAAGGTGGTGCAGCTGCTGCTGGGTGGCAGCATCGACAAACTGCTGCAAGCCAAGATGGCCATGGACTCCAATCAGGTTGCCAAGAAGGGAGAGCTCCTCGGTCGCACCATGGAGATCATCACCCACCTGAAAGCCTCTCTGGATCACCAGAAGGGCGGTGAGGTCGCCGCTAACCTGGACGCTCTCTACGACTACATGTTGCGTCGCATTGCCGAAGCCAACGCTGAGTCCGACGCCGCCACCATAGACGAAGTCATTGACCTGCTCAAGACCGTGAAAGAGGGCTGGGATGCGATCCCTGCCGAGCATCACAATATTAAGCAGCCCGCATGATCACATTTAAGCAACCTTGATTTCTGACCGCTTATTAAGCGTCAGGAGGATGGGTTGCTTGCTAATGCCTACTTTCCCATTACAATAACCGGACTCCCTGCGTTCACCCATTGAGGTGAAATTAGCCGAGGAGCCCGATATAAAGGCTGTTTTTAAGCAGCTTCTTGATTGATTTCCCACGATGTAGCTGTGGTCGGAAGATAAGTAATGCAGACAGAACAAAGCATATTATTAGTGGATTGGAACCAGGAGAGGTTCCAACAACTAAACTTTTTGCTTAACTTCCTGGGTGAAACCGTTGAAGCCGTTAAAATGGGGGATCTCCCCGGACGGCTCTCCGATGCCGAGCGATACCGAAGTGTGATCTTTGGGCACAACACTGAGGAAGACAAAGAGACCGCCATCGGCGTGCTCCGGGAGTTTCCTCACCAGCCCTTCCTGTGCCTGGATGCCCGTCCTCAGGAGATGGCCAATCTGGTCGGCGAGATCGCCCTGCCGTTCAGTTACGCCCAACTGACCGAGATGCTGCATTACTGCCAGGTGTACAACCGTACCCGGCATGAAGTTGCTCCCACCAGCGCCAACCAGACCAAGCTGTTCCGCAGCCTGGTGGGGCGCAGTGAAGCCATTGCCGAAGTGCGTCATCTGATGTCTCAGGTGGCGGAGACCGAAGCCACCGTGTTGGTGACCGGCCAGTCCGGCACCGGCAAAGAGGTGGTGGCCCGCAATGTTCACTATCTCTCCAAGCGTCGTAATGGTCCCTTCATCCCGGTGAACTGTGGAGCCATTCCTGCCGAGCTGCTGGAGAGTGAGCTGTTCGGCCATGAGAAGGGCGCCTTCACCGGCGCCATCGGCACCCGCAAGGGCCGCTTCGAGATGGCCGAGGGCGGCACCCTGTTCCTGGACGAGATTGGCGACATGCCTGCTCATATGCAGGTGAAGCTGTTGCGTGTGCTGCAGGAGAAAACCTTCGAACGTGTTGGTGGCACCAAGCCTCTGCAGGCGGATGTGCGCATCGTTGCCGCCACCCACCAGAATCTGGAGCAGATGATCGAGAAGGGCCGGTTCCGTGAGGACCTGTTCTACCGACTCAATGTGTTCCCCATCGAGATGCCCGCCCTGTCTGAGCGCAAAGAGGATATCCCTCTGTTGCTGCAGGAGTTGGTGAGCCGCCTGGAAGGGGAGGGCAAGGGCGCCGTTCGCTTTACCATGCGCGCTGTCGAGTCCCTGACCGCCCACCCCTGGTCCGGCAATGTCCGCGAGCTGTCCAATCTGGTGGAACGGATGGTGATCCTCTACCCCAACAGCCTGGTGGATGTGAACGATCTGCCGATGAAATACCGTCATGTTGATGTGCCCCAGTTTTCTCCCGAGTATCCGGAAGAGCTGCAGGAGCGCGATGCCCTGGCGGCCCTGTTCTCCGGGGAAGAGCCGGTGGAGCTGCCGGAACAGCGCTTCTCCTCCGAACTGCCCGAAGATGGGGTCAACCTCAAGGACATGCTGGCAGACCTGGAGGTGGAGATGATCCGCCAGGCGCTGGAGCAGCAAAACAGCGTGGTGGCCAAAGCGGCCGAGATGCTGGGCATGCGTCGTACCACCCTGGTTGAGAAGATGCGCAAGTACGGACTCGGCAAGTCCTGAACCCAGATCACAGAAAAAGGCTTTCCGGTCTCGATCGGAAAGCCTTTTTTTGTATGCTGGCCGCCACTCTCCACCAATATCTGGCATGGAACCTGCACATTTTGTGCGTTGCGTGACCATTTACGAATTTTTGACAGGACGACTACATGGCGTTAAGCCAAATCACCCCAGAGCCCCGCGAGAGACCTGAGAATCAGGCGGAGAGCCGGTTGCACCACCTGATGCAGTGTTTGCCCGCAGGCGTTCTGCTGCTCAATGACATGGGGGTGATCGAGCAAGCCAACCCGGCGGCGGTGGAGTTGCTGGGGATGGAGCTGGAAGGGCGGCCCTGGCGTCAAATCATTGACTCGGCGTTTGCCCCCCGGGCCGACGACGGTCACGAAGTTTCCCTGAAAAACGGTCGCCGTGTCAGCCTGACCACCCGCTCCCTGACGCCGGAATCCGGCCAGTTGCTGATGCTCACCGACCTCACCGAAACCCGCACCCTGCAGCGTAATGTCTCCCATATGGAGCGCCTGTCCGCTCTGGGCAAGATGGCGGCGTCTCTGGCTCACCAGATCCGCACCCCCCTCTCTGCCGCGCTGCTCTACGGGGCCAACCTCTCCAGCCCCCAGTTGGACGAGGCCGGCCGCAGCCGCTTCCAGCAGAAGCTGATGGCCAGGCTGGGTGAGCTGGAGCAGCGGGTCAACGATCTGCTGCTGTTTGCCCGTGGCGGCCATACCCACAAGAGCGAACCGGTGACAGTGTCCGCCCTGCTGGAGGAGCTAAGGAGCAGCTGCGAGGCGGTGCTGGCTCAGCGTCATGCCGACCTGAGCTTGGCGGTGGACGTTGATGCCTGCATCCTGGCCAACGCCAATGCCCTGCAGGGCGCCTTGCAGAACCTGGTGAATAACGCCCTGGAAGCGGAAGCCACCGCCTTGCGCATCAGCACCAGCGAACTCAAGGGCCGGGTGGTGATCCAGGTGGCGGACAATGGCAAGGGGATGACCCCGGAGCAGCAGCGCCAGGCGATGACCCCCTTTTTCACCACCAAGGCCAATGGCACCGGCCTGGGGTTGGCGGTACTCCAGTCCATCTGCCGGGCCCACGACGGCACCGTCAGCCTGGCCTCCCTGCCCGGACAGGGCAGCCAATTTACCCTGACCTTTCCCCGAGTCGAACAGCATGAGGAGCTGACTGCATGAGTAAACCCACCATCTTGGTTGTTGAAGATGACCTGGGACTCAGAGAAGCCCTGGTGGACACCCTGCTATTGGGTGGCTACCAATGCCTGGAGGCCAGCGATGGTGCCGAGGCCCTGATCCAATTGGGTCAGCAGCGCCCCGCCATGGTGATCTCCGATATTCAGATGGCCGGCATGGATGGGCTGGCCCTGCTCAAAGCGATTCGTGCCAAGGACCTGAACCTGCCGGTGCTGCTGATGACCGCCTACGGCACCATCGATGCCGCCGTAGACGCCATGCGCTGCGGCGCCAACGACTACCTGGCCAAGCCGTTCGCCCCCGAGGTGCTGCTGCATCAGGTGGAGCGCTACCTGCTGGCCCCGGCCGCCGAGGTTCATCAGCCTGTGGTGGCCGATGAAGCCAGCCTCAAACTGCTTGGCCTGGCCGAGCGGGTTGCCCAGTCCGATGCCTCGGTGATGATCACCGGCCCCAGTGGCTCAGGCAAAGAGGTACTGGCCCGCTATCTGCATCAGTGCTCCCCCAGAGCCGACGCCCCCTTCGTGGCGATCAACTGCGCCGCCATTCCGGAGAACATGCTGGAAGCCACCCTGTTCGGTTATGAGAAGGGCGCCTTCACCGGTGCGGTGTCCGCCTGTGCCGGTAAGTTTGAGCAGGCCCAGGGTGGCACCATACTGCTGGATGAGATCACCGAGATGGATCTCGGCCTCCAATCCAAGCTGCTGCGGGTATTGCAGGAGCGAGAGGTCGAGCGCCTGGGCAGCCGCAAGACCATCCAGTTGGATGTGCGGGTGCTGGCCACCTCAAACCGGGATCTCAAACAGGCGGTCGCCGAAGGGCGCTTCCGCGAGGACCTCTATTACAGGTTGAATGTCTTTCCCCTGAACTGGCTGCCCCTGAGCCAGCGTCCCGGTGACATCGTGCCCCTGGCCGAGCATCTCCTGGGCCGTCACCTGGGGGCTAAGGGGGTGGTTCCCCGCCTGGATGACGCCGCCAGGGCGAAGCTTGAGGCCCACAACTGGCCCGGCAACGTTCGTGAGCTGGAAAACGTGGTCCAGCGCGCCCTGATTCTCTGTGTCGGGGACAGCATAGGGGCTAACGACCTCTTTATCGATACCATGGAGATGCCCAGCGTGGCACCCAGGGTTCAACCCGAGGTCGAGGCCAAGGCTGACAGCCTGGGTGATGAGTTAAAACTTCAGGAACATCAGATTATTGTGGATGCTCTTGAGCAAAATGGCGGCAGTCGCAAGGCGGTGGCCGAACAGCTGGGGATAAGTCCCCGTACCCTGAGGTACAAATTGGCCAAGATGCGGGACATGGGGATTGAATTGCCGGCCTGAAGGCTGCACACTTCCCCCCCCGCCGTGTAGACAGATTGATGAACAGGTGTAACCAGGAGTAGCGCACAATGGAGATCGGCTCTAATCCCCTCATCAGCGAGATGCAACAGATGTCGCTGGAGGCAGACCCCAATGCCCTCAAGCCCACTGCGGGTCCGACGGGTGACTTCGAGTCCCTGTTGGGTGACGCCATCAATCACGTCAATGGCCTGCAGCAGACTGCGTCTGAGCTGGCCACCCGCATGGAACTGGGCGACACCAGTGTCACCCTGTCGGAGACGATGATCGCCAAGGAAAAGGCCGGCGTCGCCTTCGAAGCCACCATTCAGGTGCGCAACAAGATTGTAGAAGCATACAAAGAGATCATGAGTATGCCCGTCTAACGGGCTTAAGGTGTAGCGGTGGCAGAGGCGAATCAGTCAACACAATTGGCCCTGGGCGGTAACGACGCGCCCCTTCCCGCCATTGGCGGCGAGGGCAGCGGTGCCGTCGAGGAGAACAAGGCCAGTCCGTTAGGGGCCCTGGGTAATTCCGATACCCTGCGTCAGGTATCGTTGATCCTGGCGCTGACGGTGTTCCTGTTGATGGCGGTCTTCATCTTCCTCTGGGCTCAGGAGCCCGAGTATCGCCCCCTGGGCAAGATGGACACCGGAGAACTGGTTCAGACCCTGGATTTCCTGGATCAGCAGAAGATCGAATATCGGGTCGAGGGCAATGTGATCTCCGTGCCCGAAGAGATGTACGCCGACATTCGCCTGCAGATGACCCGTGCCGGCCTGCAGGGGAAAAGCAACACCGAAGAGGATTTCCTCAATCAGGAAAGCGGCTTCGGGGTCAGTCAGCGCCTGGAGAGTGCCCGCCTCAAACACACCCAGGAGCAGACCCTGGCCCGCGCCATCGAAGAGCTGCGCAGCGTCAACCGCGCCCGGGTGATCCTGGCCCTGCCCAAGACCAATGTCTTTGCCCGTCAGCAGGCCCAGCCCTCCGCCACTGTCGTGGTGGGGTTGACCCGTAACACCGAACTGCGTCAGACCGAAGTGGACGCCATCGTCGACATCGTCGCCTCAGCGGTGCACAACCTGTCTCCCAGCCGGGTGACCGTCACCGATCAGCATGGCCGGTTGCTGAACTCCGGCAGCCAGGACGCCGTCTCCAGCCGGGCCCGTCGCGAGCTGGAGGTGGAATCCCAGCAAGAGCAGGCGATGCTGAAGAAAATCGACTCCATCCTGATCCCGGTTCTGGGGCTGGGCAACTACACCGCCCAGGTGGACGTCACCATGGACTTCTCCGCGGTGGAGGAGACCTCGAAACGCTTCAATCCCGACCTGCCCTCACTGCGCAGCGAGATGGTGGTCACCGACAATCAGAATGGCCAGGGCTCCATGGGGATCCCCGGTGCCCTGACCAACCAGCCTCCGATGGAATCGGCCATTCCCCAGGAAGCGGGCGCCGGCGTCAACGAGTCCCTGGTTCAGGGCAACCGTCGCAACCGTTCCGAGGCCACTCGCAACTACGAGCTGGACTCCACCATCAGCCATGTGCGCCAGCAGGTGGGCGTGGTCAACCGGGTCACCGTGTCCCTGGCGGTGGATTATGCCCTGGTGCCCGGTGCCGAGGGCGAGCCCGCCCGGCCCCAGCCGCGCTCCGCCGAGGAGCTGGCCAGCCTGAAACGTCTGCTGGAGGGCAGCATCGGCTTTAACAATCAGCGCGGTGACCTAGTGGAGGTGATCTCCATCCCCTTCGCCGAAGGGATCTCCCTGGAGGAGCCGGAATTGCCGATGTGGGAGCAGCCCTGGTTCTGGCGTAGCCTGAAGATGGGGGGGGGCCTGATCATCATCGTGGTGCTGCTGCTGGTGGTGGTGCGTCCGCTGATCAACCGCCTGCTCAACCCCGACGGCGACAAGACCAAGGCCCTGGAGCCTGGTGATGAGCTGGCGGAGATCGAGGATCAGTACGCCGCCGATACCCTGGGCGTCCTGGCCCAGACCGAAGGCGACTACAGCTATGCCGAAGACGGCTCCATTCTGCTGCCGGATCTTCATAAAGACGACGACATGCTGCGGGCCATCCGTGCCCTGGTGGCCAACGAGCCCGAGCTGTCGACCCAGGTAGTTAAACATTGGTTGGAAGAAGATGCCTGATCTGCCACAGACCACAGGCGGGGCGGTGACCCCGGCCGGCGACTTTGATGTCAACAATCTGAACGGGATTGAGAAGACCGCCATTCTGCTTCTCAGCCTGTCCGAGTCCGACGCCGCTCAGGTTCTGAAGAATCTGGAGCCCAAGCATGTCCAGAAGGTGGGCATGGTGATGGCGGGCATCAACAACTTCAGCCAGGACAAGGTGACTGCGGTCCACCGTCTGTTTCTGGAGCAGATCAAGAAGTTCTCCTCCATTGGCCTCAACAGCCAGGAGTTTGTGCGTAAGGCACTGACCCAGGCCCTGGGTGAGGACAAGGCGGGCAACCTCATCGACCAGATTGTCATGGGCCACGGCGCCACCGGTCTGGACTCCCTCAAGTGGATGGACGCCCGTCAGGTGGCCAACATCATTCAGAACGAACACCCGCAGATTCAGACCATTGTGCTCTCCTATCTGGAACCGGATCAGGCGGCTCAGATCATGAGTCAGTTCACCGAGCGGGTGCGCCTGGACCTGATGTTGCGTATCGCCAACCTGGAGGAGGTGCAGCCTGCAGCCCTGCAGGAGCTGAACGACATCATGGAGAAGCAGTTTGCCGGCCAGGCCGGTGCACAGGCGGCCAAGATGGGCGGCCTGAAGGCGGCGGCCAACATCATGAACTATCTGGACACCGGCATCGAAGGCCAGCTGATGGAGTCGATCCGCGATTCCGACGAAGAGCTGGGCCAGCAGATCCAGGATCTGATGTTCGTGTTCGAGAACCTGGCGGACATGGACGACCGGGCGATGCAGGTGATTCTGCGCGATCTGCAGCAGGAGGTGCTGATTCGTGCCCTCAAAGGGGCCGACGACCAGCTCAAGGAGAAGATCCTGGGCAACATGTCCAAGCGTCAGGCCGAGCTGGTGCGGGACGACCTCGAGGCGATGGGACCGGTACGTATCTCCGAAGTGGAATCGGCTCAGAAAGAGGTGCTGGCGGTGGCCAGGCGCCTCGCCGATGCCGGCGAGATCATGCTGGGCGGCGCCGGTGGCGAAGAGTTCCTCTAATCCATGAGCCAGGAAACCCGCGTCAAATTCAACCGCCGCCTGGCAGGCCAGTTAGAGGCCAGCGAAGCGGAGCAGTGGCAACTTCCCGATGTGGGGGAGGTGGTCACCGGGCCCTCTCCCCTGGCACTGAACATCTCCAGCGGCGAACCCGAACCTCAGGTCGAGGAGGAGGAGGCGCCCGCCCCTCCGACCCTGGCAGAGATCGAATCCCTCCGGGAAGACGCCCATCAGGAGGGGTATGAGGAAGGCCTGAATCAGGGCACCCAGAAGGGGCTGGAAGAGGGCCGTCTAAAAGGTCTGGAAGAGGGACATACCCAGGGTTATGAGCAGGGCCTCGAGCAGGGCCTGGAGGAGGGCAGGGCCCGCATCCAGGCGCAGATGGCCCAGCTCGATGCCTTGTTGAACCAACTGGTGGAACCCCTTCAGGCAGTGGATAATCAAGTGGAGCAGGAGCTGGTGGAGCTGACTCAGCATCTGGCCCGGGCGGTGATTGGCTGTGAAGTGAA
The DNA here is from genome assembly GCF_000422645.1 of Ferrimonas futtsuensis DSM 18154. Lineage (GTDB taxonomy): Bacteria > Pseudomonadota > Gammaproteobacteria > Enterobacterales > Shewanellaceae > Ferrimonas > Ferrimonas futtsuensis. The sequence goes on along the minus strand of NZ_AUGL01000022.1, from coordinate 30,610 downwards.
GACCCAGCCCGAACCGCTGCTGCTGGCCCTGCGTCAGGCAGTGGATGCCCTGCCCAGCCGGGAGCAGACGGTCACCATTCAGCTGGGTGCCGAGGATCTGCAACTGGTGCGCGACAGCTACGGCGACGAAGAGCTTGCCCGCCGCCACTGGCAGCTGGAGCTGGAGCCTAGCCTCGGCCGGGGCAGCCTCAAGGTGCTGACTCAGCGCTCCGAGGTGGCCATGCCTCTGCCTGAGCGCATCGAGACCATCTTCAATCAGTTTACCAATCAGCCTCGCCCCGCCGTGGACGAGCCTGCCTACCCCCAGTTCCAGAGTGTCCCCCCTCAACCCGAGGTGACCGACGCGCCCGCCCCTGGCGACGCGGCGCAGCCACCGGCACAGGCCGAGGCCCCAACTCAGCCTGTTGACCCCGAGGCTGCCCCAGCCCAGCAGAGTCCGGGCCATGGAGCAGCGTAGCCAGCGTCTGACCCAGCGCCTGAAGGCCTGGCACCACAATGTGGCCAGCAACAAGCCGGTGGCGTCGGGTCAACTGCTGCGGGTGGTGGGCCTGACCCTGGAAGCCGTGGGCTGCCGGGCACCCGTCGGCTCCCTCTGTTCCATCGATACCCTGTCCGGTGAGATCCTGGCCGAGGTGGTGGGCTTCGATGATCAGCTCCTCTATCTGATGCCCATCGAAGAGATGAAGGGCGTGCTTCCCGGAGCCAGGGTGACTCCCATCGGCGGCCGGCGCGGACTGGCGGTGGGGGATGCCCTGCTGGGCAGGGTGATCGACGGCAATGGTGAACCCATCGATGGCTTGGGTCCCTTAAAGACCCGCCATCGCGCCGCCCACAGTGCGCCTCTGCTCAACCCCATGGCCCGTCGGGCCATCAGCCAGCCCATAGACACCGGCGTTCGCGCCATCAATGCCCTGCTGACCGTGGGGCAGGGCCAGCGGATGGGCCTGTTTGCCGGTTCCGGTGTGGGTAAATCCGTGCTGCTGGGGATGATGACCCGGGGCACCAACGCCGATGTCATCGTCGTCGGCCTGGTGGGGGAGCGTGGCCGCGAGGTGAAGGAGTTCATCGAGGAGATCCTCGGTCCCGAAGGTCGCGCCCGCGCCGTGGTGGTGGCCGCTCCGGCGGACAACAGTCCGATGATGCGGCTGCGCGCCTGCGAAACCGCGACCCGCATCGCCGAGTATTTCCGTGATTGCGGCAAGAACACCCTGCTGCTGATGGACTCCCTCACCCGTTATGCCCAGGCTCAGCGGGAGATCGCCCTGGCCATCGGTGAGCCGCCGGCCACCAAGGGCTATCCGCCGTCGGTGTTCGCCAAGCTGCCCAAACTGGTGGAGCGAGCCGGTAACGGCGGCCCGGGCCAGGGCAGCATCACCGCATTCTATACCGTACTCACCGAGGGGGACGACCAGCAGGATCCCATCGCGGATGCCTCCCGGGCGATCCTCGACGGTCACATCGTACTGTCGCGCCAGTTGGCGGAGAGCGGCCACTACCCGGCCATCGACATCGAAGCCTCCATCAGCCGGGTGATGCCCATGGTGACCGAGCAGTTGCACCAGACCGCCGCGCAGATGGTCAAGCAGCTCTGGTCCGCCTATCGTCAGAATCAGGATTTGATTGCCATCGGGGCCTACTCCCAGGGCTCGGATCCCAAGGTGGACAAGGCGATCGCCATGCAGCCCGCGTTCAACGCCTTCCTGCGTCAGGAGATGCGGCGCCCGGCCAATTACACCGAAAGTCTGGAGCAGCTGGCGCGACTGGCTGCCAACTGCAAGTACTAGGGGTAAGCCGTGGCCGATCCCAAGCAGCTGGCAAAGGTACTGGAACTGGCGGACAAGGAGCTGGAAGCGGCTCAACTGCAGCTGCGCAGCGCCCAGTCCCAGGTCAACGCCCTGAGGGAACAGCTCAGGAGCCTGGAAGCCTTTCGCATGGACTACGTGCGTCAGGCGGCAGAGAAGACCGGCGATAAATTGGCGGCCAACCATTATCAGCAGTACTACCACTTTGTGGCCCGTCTCGACGGGGCGGTCGATCAGCAGCATCAGCAAATTCAGGCCGCCGAACAGGCTGTGGGTCAGTTTCAGCAGCAGTGGCAGAAGATTCAGCAAAAGCAGAAGGCCCTGGCCCTGCTTATCGACAAGGAGCACGCCCGACGTCGTGCCCGGGCAGACAAACGGGAGCAGGTGGAGCTGGATGAGTTCGCCCTGCAGCAGTTTCTTCGTCGCCAGCCATAACCCGCTGGGGGGGACGCCTGAGGGCTTCAAAGTTGTGGCACGAAGCTTGCTCATAACTTGGCATTAACGTAGAGCCGACATCGGCCTCTGCCGGTTCCATTGTCAGCCAGGAGTTGTAACGACCTATGGAAGCTCGACTGCAGGTCACTCAGACCCCCTCGGTGCTCAGCACCGCCCCCGCTTCAAAGGGCGCGTCCGACGACGGCTTCGAGGCGGCGCTGGCCGATGCGACTGAAGCCAGTCAGGGCAATGGGGCAAAGCCCCAGGCGATTGAGGGCGAGCCCGGCGCATTATCAGAGAGTTCGGAGAAAAGCACCGAACCGGCCAAGGCAGAGGCCCTTGCCGATTCGTCGACGGCGCCACGCTCAGGCGATGTTCAGAACGAGGGGACAAGCGACGCTCTGGGACCGGACGGTGACGGCGTCGAGGATGGGGTGGAGCCGGCCATGGCGTCGCACAACGCCGCACCTGGGGTGCCCCAAACCACCGAAGCGGAACCCGCCGACCTGCAGGGCGACGTTTCCTCCAGGGTGGCAACTCAGGCAGAAGCGGGGCGGCAACAATCTGCCTCCGGCAATGCTGAGGATGTCGACGTTTCCGTTGCCGGGGACGCCGAGCAGACCCCACTGACAACCGCAGCGGAAACCGAACGGGTGGCAGCCAAGGTCACACAGGTGACCGAGGGTGAGCCGCCGAAACAGCCGCCGGTGGACAAGGTTGACCCCATCAAGGGGCGGCCCGTTGCCGATGGCGACTCGCCGAACTTAGGTGCACCCGGCCTGGCTGTTGCCGATGACGCCAAGCCAAGACGAGGCGCTTCTGAACCGGGCCTGGAGAGCCGGGCACAGGCCGCCACTGCGGCTGTCGGCAAACGAGCCGGCGATCGGCTCACCGACCCTAAGGCTGAAGCAGGGCTTCCTGAGGAGAAGGCCGCCGCGCCGACACCCATTGGGCTCAGTGGCGGGGAGAAACCGGCCGAATCACACTCCGCGGGCCAGCCCTCCCAGGGAAAGGCCGACACATCCCCCTTTGCCCTGCTGAGCCAGAGTGGAGGCGAGGGTGAGGCAGCCGATGCTGAAGGCGAAGCGGGGACCCAGGCCCCAACCAGCCCTAAGGCAGTTGCCAAACAGGATCTGACGGCGCCCCTGGCCACTCAGGCCGGCGAGACGCCTAAGTCAACCGTGATTGGCGAGGGGAAGGCCTCTCCCAAGCGCGACGCCAACCAGGAACCCAAGGCCCTCTCCGGCAGTGAGTTGCTGGCCCAGCTGCAAGGCAGCCGGGAGGTCCAAACCAAACTCGACGGTGAGCCCCAGCCACAGAAGCTGGATGCGGCATCCCGTCAGGCCATGGGCGACACCGCTGCCATGGCTCAGGCCCCTGGCACTCAGAAGCTGGTGGCTGAGAAGTTGGATCCGGAATTGGCCAAAGAGGTGAGCGCCCTGCAGGGCGCTCAGCTCAAGGCGGAATCAGGCCTGCGCAGTGCTCAGGCCACCGCCGAGATGACGCTGCAGCCTCAGGCCCAGCTGCAGGAAGCCGCGCCTGTGGCGGCCAGCGCAGAGCAGGGCGACGGGTTGGAACTGGACCCTGGCCATCGCCTCCAGCAGGGCAGAACCCCGGAGGCGGCCCGGCCAGCCCAGGCCGAAGCCCAACAGGCGGCCATGAGACAACCGGTCGCCGCAGAGCGGATGGCGCCTGAGCTGCGTGAGCGGATGATGATGATGATCAACAGCCGCACCAACCAGGCGGAGATTCGTCTGGATCCGCCGGAGCTGGGTGCCCTGCAGATCAAGATTCAGATGAACGGTGACCAGGCTCAGGTGCAGCTTCATACCCAGCAGGCCCAGACCCGGGAGATGGTGGAGCAGGCCCTGCCTCGCCTCCGTGAGATGCTGGCGCAGCAGGGGATTACCCTGGCAGACACCCAGGTAAGCCACGGCGGCGGTGGTCAGGCCGGTACCCAGGAGGGGGAAGCCGCCGGCGAGGGTTCGGCCCTGGGCGGTGATGGCATGGTCGAGGCCAGCGATGAGGCCCTGGTCACTGTCCAGCAAATGACCGGCCGCAACGCCGATGGCGGTATCGATTATTACGCGTAATTCGGGGTATGTTACCCTGAACAGGTTTTAGAGAAGACGGACTGACAACATGGCAGAAGAAGAGTCCCTGCAACTGGAAGTGAACGAGCCGAAAAAGCGCCCCAAGTGGATGATGATCGCCATCATTGCCGGTGCCGGCATCCTGTTGGCGGCCATCGTTGCCGGGGTAGTAATGTTCCTCAGCGACGACGGTGAAGAGCGAGCCGAACAGGTGGAGATCAGCACCCCGCTGACCCAGGGGGATGCCCTCTATGTGGGGATGCCGCGGCCATTCCTGTTCAATCTTCCCGGCGAAAAGCGCAGTTACCTGGTGCAGATCAAGGTGCAGATCCAGGTGCGTGGCTATGCGGACCAGGAGATTGCCAAGAAGCACATTCCCCTGATTGAGGACTCTTTGCTGTCCACCTTCAGCTCTGCCGATGCCAAGCAACTCTCCACCCGGGAGGGTAAAGAGGAGCTGCGCACCCAGGCACTGATCAATGTGCAGACCACCCTACAGGGAATCACCGGCAGGCCCGTGGTGGAACGGGTCCTGTTTACCGGCTTTGTAATGCAATAAGAGAGTCTGAATGAGCGATCTGCTTAGCCAAGACGAAATCGATGCCCTGTTGCACGGGGTAGATGAGGTCGAAGATGAGATAGAGGAGTCTGGCGGTCCCGATGCCAAGACCTATGACTTCTCCTCTCAGGACCGCATCGTGCGTGGGCGCATGCCCACCCTGGAACTGGTGAATGAGCGCTTTGCCCGTCACCTGAGGATCAGCCTGTTCAACCTGATGCGGCGCTCTGCGGAGATCTCCATCAACGGCGTGCAGATGATCAAATTCGGCGAGTACGTGCACACCCTGTTCGTGCCCACCAGCCTGAATATGGTGCGTTTCCGCCCCCTTAAGGGGACGGGACTGATCACCATGGAGGCCCGTCTGGTCTTCATCCTGGTGGACAACTTCTTCGGTGGCGACGGCCGCTTCCAGGCCAAGATCGAGGGGCGCGAATTTACCCCCACCGAAAGACGCATCATCCAGCTGTTGCTGAAAACCGTTTTCGAAGATTACAAAGAGGCCTGGTCTCCGGTGATGGACGTGGAGTTCGAGTATCTGGACTCCGAGGTGAACCCGGCCATGGCCAACATCGTCAGCCCCACCGAGGTGGTGGTGGTCTCCTCCTTCCACATCGAGCTCGATGGCGGTGGCGGGGACTTCCACATCACCCTGCCGTACTCCATGATTGAGCCCATTCGTGAACTGCTGGACGCCGGTGTGCAGTCCGACAAGCAGGACACCGATCAGCGCTGGGGTAAGGCGCTGCAGGAGGAGATCCTGGACGTGCCTGTGGAGTTTTCCGGCACCCTGCTGGAAACCGAGATGTCCCTGAATGACATCATGGAGTTGCAGGTGGGCGACGTCATCCCGGTGGAGATGCCGGAAGAGATGTTGGTCCGGGTGGAGGACCTGCCCACCTTCCGCGGACGCCTGGGGCGCGCCGGCGATCACAAGGCGATTCAGATCACCGAACGCATTCCTCGGCCGGAGAGCTTTAAGTCCGAGCTGCAGTTGATGCAGGGGCGCGGCGGCGGCAATGACATGGCCCATACAATGTTGGAAAAACTGAAAGAGAGCTCAAGCGATGAGTAACGACGACGATCTGTTTAACCAGGACGACCTGGCGGATGAGTGGGCCTCGGCCCTGGCAGAGCAGGATGATGCGGTCCAGCAGGTTGAGCTCGAGGACTTCAATGAGCCAAAGCCCAGCAGCGGCATCAGCGATGATGAGCGCAAAAAACTGGATTCCATCCTGGACATCCCGGTCACCATCTCCATGGAGGTGGGGCGCAGCAGCATCAGCATCCGTAACCTGCTGCAGCTGAACCAGGGCTCCGTGGTGGAGCTGGACCGGGTGGCCGGTGAGCCCCTGGACGTGATGGTGAACGGCACCCTGATTGCCCACGGCGAAGTGGTGGTGGTGAACGAAAAGTTCGGTATCCGCCTGACCGACGTGATCAGCCAAACTGAGCGAATCAAGAAACTCAAATAAGATGCGATTCCTACTATTGCCCCTGTTGCTGCTCAGCCTGCCCGTGGCGGCTGAGCCGGTCTCCTCCGGCGAGCAGCTGGCCACCACCATCGCCACCCTGGTGGGCGTAGTGGCCCTGATACTGGTTCTGGCCCTGGTCGCCCGCAAAATGAACTTGCCCACCAAACTGGTGGGCAAGATTCGTCTTATCGCCAGCCTGCCTCTTGGGACCAAGGAGCGGGTGGCGGTGATCCAGGTGGGTGAGCAGCAGTACCTGATCGGCGTCAGTGCCGGCGGCATCCAGCTGCTGGACAAGCTGGAGAGCCCCATTGAGAGCCCGCAGGGCGGCGACTTCGCCAAGGTGCTCTCCCGGGTGAACAGGGAGTCCAAGTCGTGAAGCGCCTGTTGACCTGGGCAGCCCTGCTGCTGCCGCTGATGATGCCGGCCCTGGCCCTGGCCAATACCGGCATCCCGGCCGTCACCGTGACCACCAACCCGGATGGTACCCAGGACTACAGCGTGTCGCTGCAGATCCTCGGCCTGATGACGGTGCTGACCTTCCTGCCGGCCATGGTGGTACTGATGTCCAGTTTCACCCGCATCATCGTGGTGCTGGCGATTCTGCGTCAGGCCCTGGGCCTGCAGCAAACCCCCTCCAACCAGGTGTTGCTGGGGATGGCGCTGTTCCTGTCGTTGTTCGTGATGACCCCGGTGATGGACCGGGTCTACGAAGATGCGGTGGTGCCCTACATGGAGGAGCAGGTGACCGCAGTGGTGGCCCTGGAGCGGGCCAGTATCCCGGTGAAAGCCTTTATGCTCTCCCAGACCCGGATGTCGGATCTCAACACCTTCATCGAGATCAGCGGCGTGACCGGACTCAACTCGCCTGAGGAGACCCCGCTTCGGGTGCTGATCCCCGCCTTCGTCACCTCCGAGCTCAAGACCGCCTTCCAGATCGGCTTCATGCTGTTTTTGCCCTTTCTGGTGATTGACCTGGTGGTGGCCTCGGTATTGATGGCCATGGGTATGATGATGCTGTCACCGATGATCGTGTCGCTGCCGTTTAAGATCATGCTGTTTGTGCTGGTGGATGGCTGGAGCCTGGTGATGGGCACCCTGGCCACCAGCTTCGGGGTCGGCACATGACCCCGGAAGCCTTCGTCGACCTGTTTCGCCACGCCCTCTATGTGATCCTGATGATGGTCTCCGCCATCATCGTCCCCGGATTGCTCATCGGCCTGGTGGTGGCGGTGTTCCAGGCGGCCACCTCCGTCAACGAACAGACCCTCTCCTTTTTGCCGCGCCTGCTGGTCACCCTGCTGACCCTGGCCTTTCTGGGCCACTGGCTGGTGCGCACCCTGATGGAGTTCACCTTCGAACTGGTGGACAGGATACCCTCGGTGATCGGCTGATGGAGCTGCCACTGGAGGTGATCTTCGACTGGCTCAGGGCCCTGTTGTGGCCGCTGATCCGCATCAGCTCCATGCTGATGGTGATGGTCACCATCGGTGGTTCCTCCACACCGGCCCGGGTGCGAATGGCCCTGTCTGTGGCCATTACCGCCGCGGTGGCCCCGGTGCTGCCACCGCCGCCCCCCATCGAGCTGCTCTCCGCCCAGGCGGTGCTGGTGACCGCCCAGGAGATACTCATCGGCGTCGCCGCCGGCTTTGTCTCCCTGCTGGTGCTGAACACCTTCATTCTGGCGGGGCAGATCATCGGCATGCAGACCTCCCTCGGATTTGCCTCCATGGTGGATCCCAGCAACGGTCAGCAGGTGCCCCTGGTGGGTCAGCTGTTCCTGTTGCTCTCCACCCTGATCTTCTTCCTGGTGGACGGTCATCTGCTGATGATCCGGATGATGGTGGCCAGCTTCTCCACCCTGCCTGTGGGGCAGGGACTGGTGCCGGACAACTTCATGGAGCTGGCAAAGTGGGGCAGCCTGATGTTTGCCGGGGCTCTGACCCTGGCCCTGTCGGCGGCCACCGCCCTGCTGATGATCAACTTCTCCTTCGGGGTGATGACCCGGGCCGCGCCCCAACTGAACATCTTTGCCATCGGTTTCCCGATCACCATGCTCTCCGGCCTGCTGATCCTCTGGCTCTCCCTCTCCGGCTTCATGCCCCACTTCGAGGCGGCCTGGGACAACGGCCAGCAGACCCTCTGCTCCCTGCTCCGACTGCAATGTGAGGTGCGCTGATGGCGGAAAACAGCAGCGACCAGGAAAAAACAGAAGAACCCACGGCGAAACGATTACAGCAGGCCAAGGAGAAGGGCCAGGTTCCCCGATCCAAGGAGCTGGGCACCACCTTCGTACTGGTTGGGGCCGCCATCGCCATGATGATCTTCGGCCAGGCCATGGCCCAGAGCCTCACCTCGGTGGCCACCTCCCTGTTTACCCTCAGTCGTAAGCAGGTGTTTGACGTGGGGGAGATCTCCATGGTGTTCGGTCGCATCCTGTCCGAGGTGGGTCTGCCGGTGCTGGGCTTCGTCCTCTTCCTGACCGTGGCCGCCTTTGTGGGCAACATCCTGCTGGGGGGCATGACCTTCAGCTGGAAGGCGGCGGCGCCGAAAATGAACAAATTCAATCCTCTGAGTGGCTTCAAGCGGATGTTTGGCATTCAGGCGGTGGTGGAGCTGGTGAAGGCGATTGCCAAGTTCTCGGTGGTGGCCCTGGTGGCCTGGATGCTGCTAAGCCTGTATTTCGATGACATCATGTCCATCTCCACCGGCACCCCCTTCGCCGCCATTGCCGGGTCGGTTTCCCTGCTGAATAAGCTGTTTACCTTCCTCTGCTGTTCGCTGCTGATCATCGTCATCATCGACGCCCCCTACCAGCTGTGGAACCACAACAAGCAGCTGAAGATGACCAAGCAGGAGATCAAGGATGAGCACAAGGACAGCGAGGGGCGTCCCGAGGTCAAGGGGCGCATTCGTCAGTTGCAGCGGGAGATGTCCCAGCGGCGGATGATGAGCGAAGTCCCCAAGGCGGACGTGGTGGTGGTCAACCCCACCCACTACTCGGTGGCGCTCAAATATGACAAGGAGCAGGCCAGGGCCCCGCTGGTGGTGGCCAAGGGCTCCGATGAGGTGGCGCTGAAGATCCGGGAGATCGCCCGCGAGTACGAGGTGCCGGTGATCAGCTCCCCCCAGCTGGCCCGTGCCATCTACTACTCCACCAAACTGAAGAAGCAGATCCCGGACGGGCTGTTTACCGCCGTGGCCCAGGTGCTGGCTTACGTGTTCCAGCTGAAGCAGTTCCAGAAGGGCCGTGGCCGGCGGCCCATCCCCCTGCCTGATCGTATGCCGATTCCCGATGAGTTGCAGGTGGATAACGACGGCAACCCCCTGGAGCGGGAGTAGGGCAGTAATCTGTGCCTAGGTTGTTTTAGACTGAGCCACCTTCCTGACCAAAGCCACTGGATCCCGGCCTGCGCCGGCAAGACGATGGTGCCAGTGAGCCTGTTGAGCGTTCGAATAGAAGCGGTTCAGACCACGGCGGCTCCCCCCAGCACAGTCACTCCGGCGCACGCCGGAGCCCAGCGTCTTCTCTGGGGAGATGTCAGGGTTGGCGACAGACACCGGATCCCGGCCTGCGCCGGGAAGACGATGGTGCCAGTGAGCCTGTTGAGCGTTCGAATAGAAGTGGTTCAGGCCACGGCGGCTCCCCCTAGCACAGTCATTTCGGCGAAGGCGGTCGCCCTATCTCGTCATCCAAGCGGTCGCTTTTACATCTATGCCCTTGGCGAAGTAACCACTTACCAACTCGCCATTCACAATGCTGGGCTTTTGCAGGCCTTCTCAGGAAAACTTGATAAAGCGGCCATTTTTCGACGCAGATACCATAGACCCAGGGGATAAGCCAAACTGAAAAGCCAAATGACCATCAAAGGGAGTTATTGAATTGTGGATTTTTTCTACGGTAAATCCACCACTGTAGCGGTTCTGAGGCGGGTTGCTGGTATACTCCTTGCTTATTGGGTAGCATGCCCTCCACGGCGTCAATTTTAAGACGGAAGATGAATCTACAGGCCAGCGCGAACAATCTATTCCAGAAATATGGCATTTACCTGAAAGGGGTGGGAACACCGGTCATGGTTCTGGCGACCCTGGCCATGGTTACCCTGCCCATGCCAGCCCTGCTGCTGGACATGCTGTTCTCCTTCAATATCGCCCTGGCGCTGGTGGTCCTGCTGGTCTCCATCTACACCCTGCGCCCGCTGGATTTTGCCGCCTTTCCCACGGTTCTGTTGATCGCCACCCTGTTGCGGCTGGCGCTGAACGTGGCCTCTACCCGTCTGGTACTGCTCGAGGGCCACAATGGCGGCGACGCCGCCGGTAAGGTGATTGAGGCCTTCGGTTCGGTGGTGATCGGCGGCAACTATGCCGTGGGTCTGGTGGTGTTCACCATCCTGGTGATCATCAACTTCGTGGTGGTGACCAAGGGTGCCGGCCGCATCTCCGAAGTGACCGCTCGCTTTACCCTGGACGCCATGCCCGGTAAGCAGATGGCCATCGATGCCGATCTCAACGCTGGCCTGATCAACCAGGAGCAGGCCAAGCATCGTCGCGAAGAGGTGGCCAAAGAGGCGGACTTCTACGGCGCGATGGACGGTGCCTCCAAATTCGTTAAAGGGGATGCCATCGCCGGCATCCTGATTCTGTTTATCAACATCCTCGGCGGCTTTGTCATCGGCATGGCCCAGCACCAGCTCAGCTTCGGTGAGGCGGTGGAGATCTACACCATGCTCACCATCGGTGACGGCCTGGTGGCACAGATCCCCGGCCTGCTGCTCTCCATCGCCGCCGCCATCATCATCACCCGTCAGAACGAAGCCCAGAAGATGGGCGAGACCCTGATCTCTCAGATGTTCGATGACCCCAAGGTGATGATGGTGACCTCCGGCGTGCTGGTGGTGATGGGCCTGGTGCCGGGGATGCCCAAGCTGGCGTTCCTCGGCTTCGGCCTGACCGGGGCCGGCCTGACCTACTGGAGCTATAAGCGCCGTCAGAAGCAGGCGGCCGACGCGGCCAGGGAGGCGGAGGAGACCGCCGTGGCCCAGCGGGTGGAATCCGACACCAAGGAGCTCTCCTGGGAGGACGTTAACCAGGTGGACACCATCGGTCTGGAGGTGGGCTATCGGCTGATCCCGCTGGTGGATAAAGCTCAGAAAGGGGAGCTGCTGGCGCGCATCAAAGGGGTGCGCAAGAAGCTGTCTCAGGAGCTGGGTTTCCTGGTGCCGGCGGTGCACATCAGAGACAACCTGGACCTGGCGCCCAACGCCTATCGCATCAGCCTGATGGGCGTCGTCGTCGGCGAGGCAGAGATCCGCCACGACTGCGAGCTGGCCATCAACCCCGGTCAGGTATTCGGTCAGTTGGAGGGGCAGACCACCACGGATCCCGCCTTCGGCCTGGAAGCGGTGTGGATCGGTTCCGACCGTCGTGATCACGCCCAGACCCTGGGGTACACCGTGGTGGACGCGGCCACCGTGGTGGCCACCCACCTCAGTCAGCTGCTCACCAACAACGCCTCCCAGCTCTTGGGCTACGAGGAGGTTCAGCAGCTGCTGGATATTCTGGCCAAGGAGTCGCCCAAGCTGGTTGAGGGACTGGTGCCGGACACCCTGTCTCTGGGCATCATCGTCAAGGTGCTGCAGAACATGCTCAATGAAGGGGTGCCGGTGCGGGATGTGCGTACCCTGGTGCAGACCCTGGTGGAGTATGGTCCGAAGAGCAAAGACCCGGATGTGTTGACCGCAGCAGTGCGTATTGCTCTGAAGCGGCTGATTGTTCAGGAGATCAACGGCGCAGAGCCGGAGATACCCGTCATTACTTTGTCTCCTGAGCTGGAACAGATATTGCATCAATCATTACAATCCAGTAACGGCGAGAATACCGGATTGGAGCCTGGTCTGGCGGAGCGGCTGCAACGCTCTCTGTCGGAGATGGCTCAGAAGCAGGAGATGGTGGGTGAACCGGCCGTCCTGCTGACCTCAGGGGTGCTGCGCACCACCCTGAGCCGGTTCGTCAAACACACGATCCCATCCCTGAGGGTGCTGTCCTATCAGGAGATACCGGATGATAAGCAGATTCGAATCGTCCATTCCGTGGGCCAGTAAGCGGTAGGAGTGGGGAGTAACCCAAAGTGAAAATTAAGCGTTTTTTTGCCAAGGATATACGTACTGCACTGGCCGAAGTGAAAGAGACTCTCGGTACCGACGCGGTGATCATGTCCAACAAGAAGGTCAACGGCGGCGTCGAAATTGTGGCGGCGGTGGACTTCGATGACCAGAGTGGCGCCAGTATTCCGACGCCCAGCGTCAGCGCCCCGCGCTCTTCCACCGACCTGGCCGAGGACAGGGTGACCCTAGGGCAACCCCGCCCCAGCCGTCCGGCCCAGCCTCTGCGCACCGAAGCCCGCAGGCCCGCCGCCAGTGAGCCGGGGCCGGGCGACAGCCTCCGTGGCCTGCTGGAGCGCCAGCAGCAGCGGATGAAGCAGCGCGGCTTCGAAGAGGAGCAACCCCGTCAGGCCTCAGGTCGCACTGAAGCCCTGCCGGACTGGGCCAAAGAGGCGTTTGGCAAAAAGGAGCAGCCCAAGAAGGCGCAGCCTGCCCGGGCCAAGGCCCGCCCCGCCGATGTCCGTCCCAGCCAGGGCGCCCAGGAGCTGAAGTCGGTGCGCGAGGAGATGGCCTCCATCCGTCAGCTGCTGGAGCATCAGGTGGCTGGCCTGATGGATCAGGACCTGGCCCGCCGTGAGCCGGTGCGCGCCATGCTGGCGGACAAGCTTCGGGAGAACGGTTTCCACCGCAGTGTGGCAGACCACTTCGCCTCCCTGGTGCCTGAGCACCTGTCGCTGCACGAAGCCCTGGGGCAACTGCCGCGGCTGATCAGTGCCGAGCTGACCCAGGCCACGGAAGAATCACTCAGCCGGGGCGGTGTGATCGCTCTGGTCGGTCCAACTGGCGTGGGCAAAACCACTACTGTAGCGAAATTGGCCGCACGATATGCCGCCCGCTACGGAGTGGATCAAGTTGCGCTGATCACGACCGATAACTACCGTATTGGCGCCAAAGAGCAGTTGGCCACCTATGGCAAGATCATGGGGTGTCCGGTGCGGGCCGCCAGTAACGTGAAAGAGTTGGAAAATGTGCTGTACCAGCTGCGTAGCCGTCGATTGATACTGATCGACACCGCCGGTATGGGGCAGAGAGACATGCGTCTTGTGGAGCAGCTGGATAACCTGGTTGCCGCCACTCGCCTGCCCATTCGCCCCTATCTGGTGCTCTCCTCCACCGCCCAATACCGGGTGCTGAAGGAGACGGTGGAACAGTTCCGCCGCATCGCCCTGGCCGGGTGCATTTTCACCAAGCTCGACGAAGCCCACAGCATCGGCGAAGCCCTCAGTGTACTGATTCAAAATAACCTGCCAATCAGTTACCTTACCGACGGACAGCGTGTTCCCGAGGACCTGAGGATCGCCGAACCCGAGTACCTGGCACGCCGTGCCGTGGTGATCGAGGAGACGCAGGAGTGGGATGAGCCCGTGCAACGACAGAGTGTGGCGGGCAGCTATGAATAGATGGTTTCTGCAGGATCAGGCAAGCGGACTAAGAAAGATGGCACAGCAAAAGCAAAAGATGGTAAAGGTCATCGCGGTAACCGGTGGCAAAGGCGGTGTCGGCAAAACCAATGTCTCCATCAACCTGGCAACCTCTCTGGCCCAGAAGGGGCAGAAGGTGTTGGTTCTGGATGCAGACCTGGGTCTGGCCAACGTGGATGTATTGCTGGGGCTTCGGGTGAAATACAACCTGTCCCACGTGCTGTCCGGTGAGTGCAAGCTGTCCGAGGTTCTGGTGGAGGGCCCGCAAGGGGTGTTCATCGTGCCTGCGGCGTCCGGTACCCAGGCGATGGTGGAGCTGACCCCAGCCCAGCATGCCGGTCTTATCCGGGCCTTCAGCGAGCTGGAGCAGGAGTTCGACGTGCTCATCGTCGATACCGCCGCCGGCATCTCCGAGATGGTGCTCAGCTACTCCCGGGCCGCTCAGGAGGTGGTTGTGGTGGTGTGCGATGAGCCCACCTCCATCACCGACGCCTACGCCCTGATCAAGATTCTCTCGCGGGAGCATGGGGTGTTCCGCTTCCGCATCGTCGCCAACATGGTGCGCAGCCTCCGTGAAGGGATGGAGTTGTTTGCTAAGCTCTCCAAGGTGACGGATCGCTTCCTGGATGTGGCCCTGGAGTTGGTGGCCACCATCCCGTTCGATGAGAACGTACGCAAGTCGGTCCGTAAGCAGCGGGTGGTGGTGGAAGCCTTCCCACGCTCGCCGGCGGCCATCGCCTATCAGGGGCTCTCCAACAAGGTGATGAGCTGGCCGACACCGGACAACCCTGGCGGCCATCTGGAGTTCTTCGTAGAACGCCTGGTCCGCCGCAACATGTATGGAGAAGCGGTTGGTGAATAAGGCGGCGGCCTACACCCAGTTCGATAACCGGGCCTCCCTGGTGGAACGCTATGCCCCCCTGGTGAAGCGCATCGCCCACCACCTGATGGCCCGCTTGCCTGCCAGCGTCCAGTTGGATGACCTGCTCCAGTCGGGGATGGTCGGCCTGCTGGAGGCTTCCCGGAACTTCGACGCCACCAAGGGCGCCAGTTTCGAAACCTTTGCCGGCATCCGCATTCGCGGAGCCATGCTCGATGAAATTCGTCGCGGAGACTGGGTGCCGCGATCGGTTCATCGAAACTACCGACAGGTTACCGACGCCATCAAGGAGCTGGAAAAGCGTCTGGGTCGGGACCCCCGCGACAACGAAGTTGCTGATTATCTAGATATTCCAATCGACGACTACCACCAGATGCTGAATGAAGCCAGCATGGGAAGAATGGTTGGTATTGAAGATCTCGGCGTATCGGTCGATAGCTTTGTTGATGAGGATGCGCCACAACGTAACTTCGAGCAGGTGGCCCAAGAGCGGTTCCAGGAGGCCCTTTCGGCCGCCATCAAGAGCCTTCCTGAAAGGGAAGCCCTTGTTTTGTCGCTCTATTACGACGAAGAACTCAACTTGAAAGAGATAGGTCAGGTCATTGGCGTCAGTGAGTCGCGAGTGAGCCAGATCAACAGTCAGGCAATGATGCGCCTGAAAAGTCGCTTATCAAGTTGGCAACAATAAGTTTTAGATTAATAATGCTCGCTGCAACAGTGGCTCTATGGGGAAACCCCGGTTGGAGGATGTTTTGAACACTAATATGAAGATTCTGATCGTTGATGATTTTTCAACAATGCGTCGGATCATCAAAAACTTGCTGCGCGATCTGGGGTTTAACAACACCTTCGAAGCGGACGACGGCAACACCGCTCTGCCCATGCTGAAAGAGGGTGACTTCGATTTCGTGGTCACCGACTGGAACATGCCGGGCATGCAGGGCATCGACCTGCTGCGCGCCATTCGTGCCGACGCCAACCTCAAGCACCTGCCGGTGCTGATGGTGACTGCGGAAGCCAAGCGTGAGCAGATCGTCATGGCCGCCGAGGCCGGCGTAAACGGGTACGTGGTGAAGCCTTTCACTGCCGCCACGTTGAAAGAGAAGCTCGAAAAGATTTTTGAACGCCTCAACTGATAGTCACTGGGAGCGCATATGCAACAGGACGCTTTGATCTCGTTGGATGATGCCCGTGAACTGGTGACCATGCTGGAACAGGGGCAAGTAGAACAGGCCAATCAACTGATTCAGGTGGTGTCCGCACCGCTGAATCAGCAGCTGTTTGATGAAGTGGGTAAACTGACCCGACAGTTGCATGACGCGCTGAGGGATTTCCAGCTGGACGATCGCATCTCCGATCTGGCCAAGCATGAAATTCCAGACGCAAAAGAGCGACTTAACTACGTTATTGAGATGACGGAGCAAGCCGCTAACCGTACCATGGATGCTCTGGATGAGAGCATGCCCAAGGTGTCCGACCTGCAGAACCGCATCAAGGGGCTGCAACCGGGTTGGAACAAGCTGATGCAGAAACAGATTGAACTGGCTGAGTTCAAGACCCTGTGTCACGAGATGGACGCCTTCATGACCACCTCTGTCAATGACGCAGAGCTGATCAAGGACCACCTCAACCAGGTGCTGATGGCCCAGGATTTCCAGGACCTGACCGGTCAGGTGATTCGCCGGGTGATCGATCTGGTCCGTGAAGTGGAAGAGAATCTGGTGTCCATGCTGACCGTATTTGGTGAGCAGGCGGACGTCAACCGCCAGACTGTGGACAGTGCGGCGGCCGAAGGTCCGGTGGTGAGCTCGGAAAACAAAGCGGAAGTGGTCAATGGCCAGGATGAGGTCGACGATCTGCTTTCCAGCCTCGGTTTCTAGAGCTTGTTGACCTTCGGTGGTGAGAATTTGGCCGCAGTGGATAGCTCGCGGCCTCAGCCAATCACCATTCTGAGCAAGCTCTATGCGTATTTGCTTCGTAACCGTTTAACTTTGGCGCAAAAATGTGCAGCAAAGATCAATAGGCCCTAGGAGTTAGGCGATGGGTTTTGACATAGATGATGAGATTCTGCAGGACTTTTTAGTCGAAGCAGGCGAAATTCTAGAGCTTTTGCAGGAGCAGCTGGTGGAGTTGGAAAACAACCCCACCGACGCGGATCTGCTTAATGCCATTTTCAGGGGATTCCATACCGTTAAGGGTGGCGCGGGCTTCTTGAGCCTGACCCATCTGGTAGACGCCTGTCACGGCGCCGAGAACCTGTTCGATATGTTGCGCAACGGCCAGCTGTCTATGTCGTCGGAGCTGATGGACGTGATCCTTCAGGCTCTGGACACGGTCAACGAGATGTTTGGCTGCGTACAGAACGGCGAAGAGCTGGAGCCTGCAGACCCAGAGCTGCTGGCCACCCTGCACGCCATCACCGATCCCAATACCCCATCGCCTTTCGATGCCCCTGCGGTCGCTGCCGAGCCTGAACCTCAGCCTGAGCCTGTGGTGGAAACTGTCCCCGAGCCTGAGCCGGTCTCACTCAGTGGCGGTGGCATCGACAGCATGACTCAGCCCGAGTTTGAGCACATGATGTCCGGTCTCGACGGCGACGGCGCTCCCCTGCCAGCGCCAGACAGTGCGGCAGCCTCCGCGGCGTCCGACAGCGACGAGATCTCCGACGACGAGTTCGAAAAGCTGCTGGATGATCTCCACGGCAAGGGTAAGTTCAACGGTGAAGTGGCCCAGAAGGCCGAAGCTGAGCCCGAGGCCCCCACCGGTGACCTGATCTCCGACGACGAATTCGAAAAGCTGCTGGACCAGCTCCACGGCAAAGGTGGTGCGCCGGGCAAGGCGGACGCGGTTGCCGCCGCCGTGCCGGAGTCCGATGAGATCACCGACGACGAATTTGAAGCCCTGCTGGACCAGCTTCACGGCAAGGGCAATGCCCCCAAGGCCGTCGCGAGTGCCCCGGCCGCGGCGCCTGCGCCCAAGGCTGCACCGGCGCCCCAGCCTGCCGCTGCGCCAGTGCCTCAGCCTGCCGCGCCGGCAGCCAAAGCCGCGGCCAAGGCCAAGAGCGCCAAGGGACAGGCCGCCTCCAGCGGTGAAACCACGGTGCGTGTGGACACCGCCCGCCTCGACGAGATCATGAACATGGTCGGCGAGCTGGTGCTGGTGCGCAACCGCCTGGTGAACCTGGGCGTGGAGCGCGAAGATGAGGCAATGAGCAAGGCCCTGGCCAACCTCGACCTGGTGACCGCCGACCTTCAGGGGTCGGTGATGAAGACCCGGATGCAGCCGATCAAGAAGGTGTTTGGCCGCTTCCCCCGAGTGGTTCGCGATCTGGCCCGAAGCCTCAGCAAGGACATCTCCCTGACCATGGAAGGGGAGGAGACCGACCTGGATAAGAACCTGGTTGAAGCCCTGTCCGATCCCCTGGTTCACCTGGTGCGTAATGCGGTCGACCACGGCATCGAGATGCCGGACGACCGGGAGGCCGCCGGCAAGCCCCGTCAGGGCAACATTCTGCTGTCCGCCTCTCAGGAGGGGGACCACATCCTGCTGTGCATCCGCGACGACGGTGCCGGCATGGATGCGGAGAAACTCAAGGGGATCGCCATCAATCGCGGCATCCTCGACGAAGACGGCGCCGCTCGCATGAGCGATCAGGAAGCCTATAACCTGATCTTCGCCCCCGGGTTCTCCACCAAGACTGAAATTTCCGACATCTCCGGCCGCGGCGTGGGGATGGACGTAGTAAAAACCCGCATCACCCAGTTGAACGGTTCGGTGTACATCGACTCCCATAAGGGCAAGGGCACCATCCTGGAGATCAAGGTTCCCCTGACTCTGGCGATCATGCCCACCCTGATGGTGGAAGTGGGCAAACAGATTTTTGCCCTGCCGCTCTCCTGCATCAACGAAATCTTCCACCTGGATCTGAGCAAGACCAATGTGGTGGATGGCCAGTTGTCGGTGACCGTGCGAGACAAGGCGATTCCCCTGTTCTATCTCGACAAGTGGCTGTGCCACGGTCCGGGCAGGGTGGAACGCGAAGACCAGGGCCATGTGGTGATCGTCCACATCGGCACCATGCAGGTGGGCTTTGTGGTGGATGGCCTCATCGGCCAGGAGGAGGTGGTGATCAAGCCACTGGGCTCCCTGCTGCACGGCACCCCCGGCATGGCCGGCGCCACCATCACCTCTGACGGTGGCTGTGCCCTGATTCTCGATGTACCTGGACTGCTGAAACAGTACGCCAAGCGTCAGTAGTCATAGGGATGATTGAAGGATAGGTATGTCGATTAAAGTGTTGGTGGTGGACGATTCCAGTTTCTTTCGTCGCCGCGTGTCAGAAATCATTAATGCCGACCCCATGCTGGAAGTGGTCGGCACCGCCTCGAACGGTAAAGAGGCGATAGAACAGGTGCGCCGTCTGCGTCCGCAGGTGGTGACCATGGACATCGAGATGCCGCAGATGAACGGCATCGAAGCGGTGCGCGAGATCATGCGCACCAACCCGGTCCCCGTACTGATGTTCTCCTCCCTCACCTATGAGGGGGCGCGCTCGACCCTGGAGGCCCTGGAAGCCGGTGCCGCCGACTTCCTGCCCAAGCGCTTCGAGGACATCGCCAACGACCGGGCCAACGCCATCGCCCTGTTGCAGCAGCGGGTCAAGGCGATCGCCTCCCGTCGCAGCCTGAGCGCGTCTCGGCCAACGCCTGCGCCGGCGCCGCGATCCACCTCCACGGCTGCCCGCAGCGTGACCCAGCCCAGCACCCAGTTCTCCTCGGCGCGTCCGGCGGCCAGGTCGTCCGCCAGTGAGGTGGGGGCGCCGCGTCTGCCGACCCGCCCATCGGGCAAAGGCTACAAGCTGCTGGCCATCGGCACCTCCACCGGCGGCCCGGTGGCACTGCAGAAGATTCTGACCCAGCTGCCGGCGGACTTTCCCCTGCCTATCGTGCTGGTGCAGCACATGCCTGCGGCTTTTACCCCGGCCTTTGCCCAGCGCCTCGACAGTCTGTGCAAGATCTCGGTGAAAGAGGCTCAGGGCGGTGAGATGCTCAAACCCGGTTGTGCCTATCTGGCACCAGGGGGCAAGCAGATGCTGATCGACGGCAGCAACCGCGCCGCCAAACTCACCATCCGCGACGGCGGTGAACAGCTGAACTACAAGCCCTCCGTGGACGTGACCTTCGGCTCTGCCGCTCGCATCTACAGTGGTGACGTCCTCGGCGTCATCCTCACCGGCATGGGCGCCGACGGCCGCGAAGGCTGTCGCATGCTCAAGCGGGAAGGGGCGCACATCTGGGCCCAGGATGAAGCCAGCTGCGTGGTCTATGGCATGCCTCAGGCGGTGGCCGCCGAGCAGATCTCCATGTACTCCATCCCCCTGGATAAGATGGCGGACTGCATCCTCAAAGAGGTGGGGCGCCGATGAGCTGCGGCCCGGGCTGCAAGTTCAGGGGCTACCTGCTGGCACTGACCGCCAGCGTGGCCCTGATCAGCCTGATGTGGGCGGTGGATAAGCACCACTATGCCGCCGAGCTGCAGCAGCAGCTGGTGAATGAGCAGGCCAAGAGTGCCCAGCAGCAGGAGCAGCTGGAGACTCTGGCCGAAGAACTGCGCCAGTGGCGCCACCTGGAGGAGCAGCGCCGGGAGATCCGTCGCCGCTACCAGGAGGCTCAGGAGAGCGGCGAGTCCGTGGTGCTGGAGACAAACGGCAAGGGTGTCACCACCTTTGCCCAGCCCCATGGCGGGGTAAAGATCACCCGGACACCCGACGTCCGGTAACAGTGGGGTACCTCTTTGCAGGTCTGGACCGTATCCAATCAAAAAGGTGGTGTAGGTAAAACCACCACAGTCATCACCCTGGCCGGGCTTCTGGTGAAGCGCGGCTACCGGGTGCTGGCCGTCGATACCGATCCTCAGGCCTCCCTGGGTTACTACCTGGGCGTGGATCCGGACGAGCTGCCCGGCTCCCTCTATGACCTGTTCCGTGGCCACGATGAGCTGGACCTGCCCATGGTGGAGTCGGTGATCGTGCCCACAGGCACCCCTCAGCTCGACCTGCTGCCTGCCAGCACCGCCCTGGCGACTCTGGATCGTACCCTGGGCACCAAAGATGGTATGGGCCTGATTCTTAAGCGCATCCTCTCCATGGTCGCCCATCGTTATGACGCCGTTCTTATCGATTGCCCCCCGGTGCTCGGAGTATTGATGATCAATGCCCTGGCAGCCTGTGACCGCATCGTGGTTCCGGTACAAACGGAGTTTCTGGCGCTGAAGGGACTGGATAGAATGGTGCGAACCCTGGAGATGGTGGGGCGCTCGAAGGGCACCCGTTATCCCTTCACCATAGTGCCCACCATGTTTGATAAGCGCACCCGGGCCTCGTTGCAGGCACTGACCGCCCTGACTCAGAAATACCCCAGGGATCTGTGGCACTCGGTGATCCCGGTGGACACCCGCTTCCGCGACGCCAGTCAGGCTCACCTGCCGCCGTCCCACTTTGACGCCGGCGCCCGTGGGGTTCAGGCTTACAGTCAGTTGCTGGATGCCTTGCTGGATCAACAGGGGGTGGCCCATGTCTAAAGCCGCCGAAAAGGCGTTGATGGAGTACTTCGACGTGATGCTGACTCCTCCCAAGGAGCAGCTGGATGAGGTACAGAAGGCCAACGTCAGCCGCTTGCTGGAACAGGCGGCGGAGCCGGAAGTGGCTTCGGAGCCTCAGCCTGCCCCCGTGGCGGAAGTGCCCGAGGTGGTGGCCCCTTCAATCGTGGTTGAAGAGACGATTGAAGCAACACAACATTCTGAGGTGGCCGAACCCGAGATAGAATCGGAGCTGGCCACCGAAACAGCGCCCCCCTCCATTGACAATTGGCGGGAGGAGCTGGATGAGGAGTTCCAGTGCCTCTACTTCGAAGTGGCCGGCTTGGTGATCGCCGTCCCTTTGCTTACACTGGGTGGTATTAAAAGACTGGGCAAACTGAACCACCTTCCCGGCAGTCCCGATTGGGTGCTGGGGGTGCAACTGGATGCCCAGGATGGAAAACTCAACGTGGTGGACAGCGGCCGCTGGTTCCTGTCTGACCGACCACAGAGTGACGCCGACGAGTGCGACTACAAGTTTGTAGTGTGCCTGGGGGAGACCCCCTGGTCCCTGGCTTGTGAGTCCCTGTTGGATGCGGAGCCGCTGCTCAAGTCCGAAGTGAACTGGCAGTCGTCATCGAAGCGTCCATGGCTTGCCGGTATCGTACGGGATAAGAAGTGTGTGGTGCTCGATGTCCCTGAGCTGACCCGCATGCTGGATGCTGGTTTGGATATTACCGTTAAGGAGTCCTGATAGGATGAGTGAATTACGCGCAGCGGTGGGTGAGTCCACCGAAGGTGAAGACAAGGTGCTGCAATGGGTCACCTTCCGCCTGGATAACGAAACCTATGGTGTGAATGTGATGCAGGTGCGCGAGGTGCTGCGTTTCAGCGACATCGCCCCTGTGCCTGGCGCGCCTCACTACGTTCTGGGGATCATCAACCTGCGTGGCAACGTGGTCACCGTGATCGATACCCGTGCCCGCTTTGCCCTGCCTCAGGCGGATGTGACCGATACCACTCGTATCGTCATCATCGAGACCGAGAATCAGGTGGTGGGCATCCTGGTCGACAGCGTGGCCGAGGTGGTGTACCTCAAGTCCTCCGAGATCGATACCGCGCCCAACGTGGGTACCGAGGAGAGCGCCAAGTTCATCCAGGGCGTGAGCCACCGCGATGACGAGCTGCTGATCCTGGTAGACCTCAACAAGCTGTTGACCGACGAAGAGTGGCAGGAGATCGCTGGACTGTGATCGAACTGATCCTCGCTGCGGCAGCCGCAGCCGTTTCCCTGGCTGCACTGCTGTACGCCTGGACGTGTCACCGTAAGATCAAAGGGGTTGAACGTAAGCAGGATGCCCTGTCACTGCTTCTCAAGGAAGCGGAACGGCAGAGGGACGGCCTGCGCCGGGAACTCAATGAGCTGCGCAGCGGCGCCCTGGGCGTTGGCCGTAAGGTCAAGGGCCTGGAGGAGCAGCTGGCACACACCCAGGCTCGTCAGGACGAGATGTCCCATAACGACCCTGACGCCCGCCTCTACAGCCGCGCCATGAAGATGGTGGAGCTGGGAGCCGGCGTCGACGAGATCGTCAAAGAGTGCGAAATCCCCATGGCAGAGGCCCAGCTATTGGTCACCCTGCACAAGGCGCCCAAATCCTAGAGGCGGTAATACCGAATCCAAAAGCGGAGCCCAGGCTCCGCTTTTTTGTGCTTGTATTGAAGCGCTCTGGGAATTCAGGCGCACAATGGCCTTAAGCCACTGGGCTCCGGCGTGCGCCGGAGTGACTGTGCAGGGGGGAGCTGTGGAGGTCTGAATTGACTCGGTGCCAGAGGTTTCTGTTGCACGACCTCCCGGTAAACATCTTGGCTTGCTACAAAGAACTAAATCATACTCTCGCACAATGTCTTCCCGGCGGACGCCGGGATCCAGCGTCTTTCATGAACCCAAGCATTGTACGGGCAAAGCCACTGGGCTCCGGCGTGCGCCGGAGTGACCGTGCTAGGGGAGAGTGCAGAGTACTGAAGTGTTTCAGTGCGACCCTGCAGCCACGCATGCGGATTGCTACAAAGTACCCAACCTGCTCCATCGCACAATGTCTTCCCGGCGCAGGCCGGGATCCAGCGTCTTTCAATCGCAGGTCTGGCGTCAAAGCACGTCTCCAGCCTACCCGCACAATCGTGAATCTCTAGGGGCTGTGCCAGATACAGTGCAAGCAAAGCCACTGGGCTCCGGCGTGCGCCGGAGTGACCGTGCTGGGGGAGACTGCGGAGGTTTGAATCAACTCGGTGCTAGCCAGAGGTTTTTATTCCACGACCTCTCGGTAAACACCTTGGCCAACTACAACGCACGTCCCATTCCATGCGCACAATGTCTTCCCGGCGAAGGCCGGGATCCAGCGTCTTTCAGTCGCAGGTCTGGCGTCAAAGCACGCCTCCAGCCTACCCGCACAATCGTGAATCTCTAGGGGCTATGCCAGATACAGTGCAAGCAAAGCCACTGGGCTCCGGCGTGCGCCGGAGTGACTGTGCAGGGGGGAGCTGTGGAGGTCTGAATCAACTCGGTGCTAGCCTGAAGTTTCTATTGCACGACCTCTCGGTCAACAACTTGGCTAACTACAACGCACTCCACATTCCACCCGCACAATGTCTTCCCGGCGCAGGCCGGGATCCAGTGTCTTTCCCTAGAGCATTGAAGCAGAAATCAAAAAAGCTCCCACAAGGGAGCTTTTTGAAGACAAGGGTAAAGCTGGTGTCTTAAGCGCCTTCAGCCCGGATGACGTCGGCGATGGACTCGGCCAGTTGCTGTACCTGAGTTTGGTCTTCGCCTTCCACCATGACCCGGATAAGAGGCTCGGTGCCGGACTTGCGCAGCAGCACTCGGCCTCGGCCAGCCAGAGCGGTTTCTGCATCAACCACGGCTTGTTTAACGGTTTCGGCTTCCAGCGGCGCATTCTCACCGGAGAACTTCACGTTAACCAATACTTGAGGCAGCAAGGTCATCCCTCCTCGCGCTTCACCCAGGGTTTTGCCGGTGTCGGCCAGAACCTGAAGTACCTGCAGGGCGGCGATGATGCCATCTCCGGTGCTGGAGTGTTCCAAGGAGAGGATGTGGCCGGAGTTTTCACCGCCGAGAGACCAGCCTTTCTCTTTAAGCATCTCTACCACGTAGCGGTCACCCACTTTGGCGCGGGCGAAGGGCACGCTCATCTCGTTGAGGGCCAGTTCCAGACCCATATTGGCCATCAGGGTGCCGACCACGCCACCAAAGGCGATGTTCTTCTCTTTCCAGTGCTTGGCCAGGATATAAAGAATCACGTCTCCATCAAGCACACTGCCATCAGCATCCACCATCATTACTCGGTCGCCGTCGCCATCGAAGGCGATACCGTAATCGGCCCGAACTTCGACAACCTTCTTACGCAGCGCGGCAAGGTGGGTGGCCCCGCAGTGGTCGTTGATGTTGGTGCCATTGGGTTCATTACAGATGGTAATGACTTCTGCGCCCAGCTCGTTGAATACCGGCGGGGCCACGTGGTAGGTGGCGCCATTGGCACAGTCGAGCACGATACGCTGGCCCTTAAGGCTGAACTCGCGACTGAAGGAGGCTTTGCAGTATTCAATGTAGCGGCCGGCTGCGTCGCCGATGCGGCTGGCCTTACCAAGGTGCTCGGAGGCCACGCAGTCCATCTCTTTGTCCAGCCAGGACTCAATCTCCAATTCAATCTCGTCGTTGAGCTTGGTGCCATCGGCGGAGAAGAACTTGATGCCGTTGTCCTGGTATGCATTGTGGGATGCACTGATGACAACGCCGGCCTCACTGCGGAAGGTGCGGGTCAGGTAGGCAACAGCTGGTGTTGGCATGGGGCCTAGAAAAGCGACGTCTACACCGGCCGCTGCGAATCCCGCTTCCATGGCGGACTCCAGCATATAGCCGGAGATGCGGGTATCTTTGCCGATGAGTACCCGGCTGCTGCCCTTGCTGGCCAAGACCTTACCGGCTGCCCAGCCAAGCTTCATTGCAAAATCTGGGGTGATGGGGTATTTCCCCACCAGGCCGCGAACACCATCGGTGCCAAAATACTTTCTAGACATAGTCAAACTCTTCGCTGCTGTCCCGCCACTGGGGGCTCCGCGCTATTAGCACAGTGCGCTGTATACCTGTGAGTTCAATAGGGGGCGTTGATTTTTGGGGTGGCCCTGCTTCTGAAGGAAGCAGGGCATTTCACTGGGGGAAGATATTACAGAAAAGAGGCGCACATTGACAGTTAGCCGCGTCACTCCACCTGCAGATAGCCGCCCTCTATCAGCGCTTCCTGGAAGCCGGGGTATTCATCGTTGAGCAGTTGTTTGCGCAGGCTGGAGTTGCCGCCAAAGAGCACCAGTTGGCTGTCGGGTTCCAGAGTACGGGTGACGGCGGCGCACATCAGTGGCGAGTCCAGCAGGGAGCGGCCTGAACGCAGCATGATGGGGGTCAGGTGCTGGTTCTGGCGGACATAGCCCTTAATCTCGCTGCCCACCAGTGCCAGGGACAGTTTGCGCTCCTCGCTTTGATAGGTGTAGAAGCCAATCTGTATTGGCACCTTCAGTCCCGAGGCGGCCACTTCGTGGGCCAGGGTGTTGAGTATCACCTCGGCGTGCAGGGCGATCTGCTGGTCCTGACGACGGCGGCGACGCAGGCCATTGAGGTAGGTCTGCAGCATCAGGCTGACGAAGGCCACCTGCTCGTCTTCGGCAGGGATGTAGGCCACAAAACCGGCGACGGTGTCGTCGGTCAGTTGAGTGTGGCTGACAAACCACTTGGCGATGAGCCCCTTGCTGTAGACACCATAGCGGGTGAGGGCACCGGCCTGGGTCAGTTTGGGGTCCTGGAAGATCAGTTGCTGGGAGAGGATGGCCACACCAGGGTCGGAGAAGACGTCCATATTGATTTCGGACAGTTCCCCCTTGAGGCTGCCACGGCGATCATCCTTGGGGGTGACCGCATCTTCGATGGTGGTGCCCAGCTCGGCCAGATCATGGATGGGCTTTTCGAAGCTGGCCACGATGAACGGGTAGCGAGAGCGGACCTGGGTGGTCAGCAGGGTCTTGCTGGAGATCAGCACCAGCGGTGGAGGCTCATCGATTTCGCCCATGGAGCGCAGCAGGCCGACGCCATCCATGCCCGGCAGATTCAGATCCATCAGGATAATGTCCGGGCGACGACCAATCACCTTCCCCAGTGCCTGGCCGGCGGTTTCGGCCAGGTCCACGGTCAACCCCAGTGATTGCAGGTATTCCGTCAATCTGCCGGAAACGGCAGCGTCGCCCTCAACCAGCAGGGCTCTAACAGAGCTTAACGTCATTGTTGTTATCCTTGGCACCGCTGGCGCGGTGTCCGACCCATGAGTTTAGGGCGGCCCGTTGTCCGCCCCCAAGGATGGCTTTCCTGGCCGCATCTATTGCAGCTCTAAATGTAGTTAGGACTTACTCAATTTCGTCGAGATACTCTTCCAGCAGCTCGTCATCGTCCTCTTCAATGGGCGGATTACCATCGTACAGATTGTAGGCAATATACTGGTAATAACCCTCTTTCACAAACACATATGGGTCAAGAGAGTTGTCCAGAATTGGCTCCTGGTCCACCAGTTTGGCTCGGGTGGCCAGGCCATCCAGCGCCCAGCGACCGGCCTTTTGCCAGAAGGTCAGGTTGGCGTAGGGGAAGTAGAGATCATCCACATAATCACCCACCTCGTCGCGGACCGTTGACGGACCCAACACAGGAAGCATCAGGTAGGGGCCGTCTGGCACTCCGTAGAAGCCCAGCACCTCTCCAAACTCATCCTGTTTGCGTTCCAGCCCCATTTCTCGGGCCACATCAAACACCCCGGCAATGCCCAGGGTGGTGTTGATGACAAAGCGCCCGGCGGCATTGGCCGACCAGACGACCTTACCCTGCAGCAGGTTGTTGACGGTACTCGAGGGCTCATCAAGGTTCTTGAGGAAGTTCTCAACGCCGATACGTGCGCCTTCGGGAACCCAGTCGATGTAGAAGTAGGTCACCGGGCGGTAGAGGTTCTTATCGAGCACGTTGTAGTTGAAGTCCCAGATCCAGCGGTTGACCGATTCGAAGGGATCGCGGGGGTCTTTATACTCAACATCGGCCATATCCTGATCAGGCTCTACTGCCTGGGCAGGTGCAATGAACAGAGCAGTCGCGGCCAACCACAGTGGCAGGCAGCGTCTCAAAACGGTTCCTTTGCGTTTAAGAAAGTTGTTCAATCGTCGATATCCTAGTTAAGGTGCAGTCACACTCTGTGGCTGTCTCCCTCTGCGGGTACAGCACCTGAACGATTTTATCCCTAGGCTGCGCTAGCTTACAGGGTACAAAAGGAACCTATTGAGTTCCTTCTGGAGTTATAAGTATATGGCCATTATGCCAGCCGCGCCCGTTGGGGCGGCGGCGAACGCGACATCGGGGCAAACCCAATCATCTCTGCTGGCTACGGTTCAGTCGCAGTCTGGCGGGCTGCTGAACCTGAAGCTGGGCAGTCAGATGTTGTCGCTGGAGTCACAGGCACATCTGCCTGCGGGGGCCATGGTGGCACTAAAGCGTTTCGGGCGCCAATCGTACCAGGTCCGTACTTTAACACTGGTGCAGAACTTAACAAACTCCAGTGTATTTAAAAATATCGAACAGGGTGTTTCTAAAAATTCATCAAAGTTGATGGAGTTGATGATTAACAGCCGTGGACAACTGGTTCCCAAGGGCGGTGGCAAGCCCATCGCCGAGGGCCTGTCCGGCCAGCAGCCCGGCCCAATTCTGGGGCGGGTAGAGACCCAGGAGGGTAAGCCCTCACTCGCTCTTTATCGCCCGGGTGATGTGAAAAACCTGTCCATTCCTACCAATACTCAGGCGGCCAGTCCTGTGCAGGTGATGTCCCAGTCCCTGTCGCCGGGCCTGCGGGAGCTGCTGGGTGCCCGACCCGAGCTGGCCCCGATACTGGCGGCACTGGGTAGGCGCATTGGTGACGCCCAAGAGCAGACCACCCTCAACTCACTGGCCAAGCTGGCGGACCCCTCCATGCTGCGCGCCCTAATGGGCAGCTCTCCCCTGGCCAGTGGGCCGGCGCTGCCACTGCTGCTGAAGTTGTGGTATCAGCTTCAGGGAAGGCCGGGGCAGGGCAGCAGCACCCTCAGTGCTCTGCCGGATGATCTCAAGGCGCTGCTGGGGGGCAAGGTCGCGGAGATGTTGACCGGGGCCTCGGAGTTTCACCGCCACAGCCAGGCGGATGGCGACAACCTGATCCTCTACTACGCGTTGCCCTATGAGCAGGAGCGGGTGCAAAGAGAGCTGCAGTTGGCCCTGGCTCGCTACAAGGAGAAACAGGGGGAGTTCTGGCTGCTGACCTTACGGTTTGAACTGTCACTGGGGGATCTGTTGGTAAGGGCTCGCTATCAGGATGAGTCGCTGCAGCTGGCGATGGTCAGCGACAGCCGCGCCCTGGCTCATCAGGTGGATGAGCGTATAGAAGCCTTGGGTGAGCGCCTGACCCACCAGGGATTGTCTGCCACCTTCAGCCGTTGCCAGGTGGGCGAGGTGCCGGACTCCATTGCCCAGCCCGCCCGCAAAATGACCTACGGCGCCATGGGGAGGTAAACGATGAGTGACAAGAAGGCGGTTGCCCTCCAGTACGACCAGAAAACCGCGCCCAAGGTCATCGCCAGCGGCGAGGGCGCCCAGGCGTACGACATCGAACAGGCCGCCCTGGAAGCCGGCATTTTGGTGCACGAGGACCAGCAGCTGGCGGAGGTGCTCTCCAAGCTGGAGGTGGGCCAGGAAGTGCCCCCGGCACTCTACGTGGTGGTGGCCGAGCTCATCGCCTACGCCTACATGCTGGAAGGCAAATTCCCCGAGCAGTGGACCAACATCCACAACAAAATCGACTTCAAGGTGTAGCGTCCTGAGAAATAGGCCCTATCTTACAAATTCTTACGAAATCACTTCCTTATATTGTTATTGCCCACACCACTTATAACTGCTTGGGGAATTCCCTTGAGCCATTCCAGGGCACTTAGATAAACAACAAATAATTGAGTGGTGATTCCGGCTTTATTTGAACAGCTGGGCAGCAATAATTAGTTAACTGTCCAAGTTAACTATTTCGCACAATCGCCGGAGTGACTGTATTTAGGAGGGGGGACTGAGTATTAATAGTGCTTCAGAGCGAACCTGCAGTTAGGCGCTGAGTAGCTACAGACTATCTATCCTGCTTCATCGCACAATCGTCTTCCCGGCGAAGGCCGGGATCCAGTGTCTTTCAGATTGTAGTAATCGTGCGAGCCAAGCCACTGGGCTCCGGCCTTCGCCGGAGTGACTGTGCAAGAGGGCAGGTACTCATTACTAAAGTGCTTCAGCACGAACCTGTCGCTACGCACGGAGAAGCTTCAGAGTATCTATGCTGCTTCATCGCACAATCGTCTTCCCGGCGCACGCCGAGATCCAGCGTCTTTCAAACTCACATCAAGCCATAACGCAGGGGCCAGCAACGAAGCGCTTTCCCCTCCATAACCACAGTCGTCACCCTGACGAAGGTCAGGGTTCAGTGTCTTTCGCGAATTTAAGCACGGTGCGAACCAAGCCACTGGGCTCCGGCCTTCGCCGGAGTGACTGTGCAAGAGGGCAGGTACTCAGTACTAAAGTGCTTCAGCACGAACCTGTCGCTACGCACGGAGTAGCTTCAGAGTACCTATGCTGCTTCATAGCACAATCGTCTTCCCGGCGCACGCCGAGATCCAGCGTCTTTCAAACTCACATCAAGTCATAACGCAGGGGCCAGCAACGAAGTGCTTTACCTTCCTCCCGCACAGTCGTCACCCTGACGAAGGTCAGGGTCCAGTGATGTGATGGACGCCCCCCTACGATACGGCGTCAAATGCGCCAGAATTAAGTTGCACAACATAATTCAGAGAGGAGCGTCCATCATGTCTATTAAAGCCATTGGAATTGATTTAGCCAAGAGTGTTTTTCAGGTTTGCGTTCTGCTGGAGGATGGCTCCATCCTTTGGAACCGCAAGATCAAAAGAGAAAAGCTGCTTCACACACTCCTTGAATTTCCAACGGGTACGCTGGTGGCCATGGAGTCTTGTGCTCGTTCTCACTATTGGGGAAGGCGGCTTCAGCAGGCTGGTTACCAGGTAAAGCTCATCCCAGCACAACATGTAAAACCCATGG
>NZ_AUGL01000021.1 GCF_000422645.1 Ferrimonas futtsuensis DSM 18154 | reverse complement strand
TGATGCATCTCTTCTTACATGCCACGGCTTGATAACTCCGCTGACTCGCAACAACCTCACCAATGGCGGTTGAATTGCCTGGACTTCGACTCTGTTACCAGCCTCGTCAGTCAGGAGGTTCATAATTAACGGAGCGATACCAGCACTTCAGGATCACGACAATCCCTATGGCCTATAAGATTCTCTGTGTACGCTTCACCCAGATTGTTCGATTGGTTGTGGCTGCGCCACTGAAAAGCATCGGCTAATCCCTATCTCCGCCTTGGGCGCAACACTCGATACGGGTGACTGGTTAGGCCTTACCCGACGGGGACTTTCACCCCGCAAGATGCATCAAGCTTCGCTTGACGCACTAGCAGCTTAATATGCGTCAAATCGCCGCCTTTCACCCTGACCGAACCTGCCGCATATCTGCTTGATATCGGATCTTGCTCATGTATGTTTTTTCAAATGTATCAGTGCATTAAGGAAGGATCAACCGCACTGATTGTTCCGTTGTCAACATGAAAGGCGGCTCTGTTCTGCAGAAAAGGCGGCAACGCCGCGAGTGGTAGACTTCAATGACCGGAATTGGCGCCGAAGCGAGCTAACACAGAGTCATGGCCCTAAGCCTGGAGTCGCTGCCTGGTTGACAGGCAGCGCACGCCACGAAGGAGTCATTGGGAGTTTCAATGAACGCTTGGGTCAGGTGCGCCGTAGGCGTCACCTGGACCCACTTGTTATACGCGTAATACAAAATTACTGTGGTTTAGTTTTGCTTTCTAGCATTACTAAATATTTATCAAATCGCCTTTGTCGTGTTTCAGGTTTCTTTGCACTCAGCAAAGCCTGCGCTATGACGTACTTACTGGACTTTGTGAGGGTGTTGAAAAACTCTTTTGCATGAGGTTTGGCATCGAGTGCTGTAACAAAGTCTTCAGGCACAGACATTTCACTGGTTTTATAAGCTGCATCCCATCGTCCATCAGCTTTAGCAGAACGAACATGAGCCATTCCTGTTTCTTGCATCAAACCTGCGTCAATCAGAGACTCCACATGTTCAGTATTTCGTTTTGACCATGAACTCTTGCTTCGGCGAGGACTGAAGCGTTGAATATATGATTTATCGTCATATGATTTTTTGACTCCATCAATCCAACCCCAACAAAGAGCTGCTCTGACAGATTCTGACCAGTTTATAGATTCTATTCCTGACCCTTTTTTATAAATTCGAATCCATAGTTCTGAGCAATTATTGTGATGTTTTTTGAGCCAACCATAGAAGTCTTCTTCTGTTTTAAATGACTCGGTATTAGAAATGTCTATCTCAGCCATAGCACAACATTTTTCCAAAAGATGAATGCAAATAGATGCGGTATTTTACATTCTCGATGGTTTGTACGCTACCTGCTTAGCGTATAACGCTTAGTAGTGAGCCAAGGCACATTGTTTCAAACAACGAGCCTGGGCTTTTGTTCGCACTTCTGTGAACAGCATCCAAATCACCGTTAAATTACTGATAAAAATAGTTTAAATGACAAGCTATCAAGAGGCATCCTAAAACACAAGCCGGCTCGTTTTCGTCCACATTCAACTGTATGAAAAAACAGGCTGGACACAATCTCAGTGCCATTCTGCGAGAACGATTAGGTTTTGCATAGGCGTTCGATTTTTCTGGAAGTGAGGCTTAGCGCCGAATGACCGCTGCTGGCGCCAAGGCAGGCATCCATCATCAGGCTCCCGAAAGTCGCTGGGAGAGGGTCCACTGCTTAGGGGACTGCCCGTACAGCCGTTTGAACTCTCGGCTGAATTGTGAGGTGCTCAGGTACCCTACTTCCAGCGCTGCCTGGTTTACGTTCATGCCACCGGCTATCTTCATGGCGGCGTTATTCAGGCGCATAGACTTGACGTACTGAATGGGCGACATGGTGGTTGCCGCCTTAAATTTACGGTGAAACACCGCCCGGCTCATCCCCACCTGGGACGCCATCTCTTCAATGGTGACGGACTCGCCTAGACGAGTGGCGAGATAGTCAATGGCACGCCCAATGGCGTTGCCCACGCCAAATGCGCGCCTGGCGGAGTGCCCGGCCTCTCCTTTTAATATGGCGTAGTACAGCTCCCGAAGCCGGCTCTGGCCGAGTACCGCAGTATCGGTCGGACTGTCCCCGAGTTGCAGCAATCGCAACAGGGAGTCGGCAAACCCATCGTCCCATCGAGCGAGTGACAGCCCCTTAGGGTGTGAGTCGCCTTTGGGCTTTTGGATGACGCCCACGGCGCTTTCCATCTCCAGGGTCAATTCGGTAAGCACTCTGGTATCCAGAGAGATGTACACGCCCAATAGGGGGTTGTCAGGCGAAACATCTTGGGCTCCCGCTTCCACAGGCATCGACATGGTGCAACACAGGTAACGATTGCTGTCATAGTCATAGGCCTTGCCGTCTAAGATGGCTTTCTTGGCGCCACTGACGATGGCAATGACGCAAGGCTCATACACCGCAGGCGCACAGCGAACGGGCTCGGTGACCCGGAAGAGCTGCACCCCCTTTATACCGAAGTCCACCAGGCCGTCTTCACTGACTCTGCTTTCGATGATTTGTTTGATTAGGTCTCTGCTCATGGCTTCAAACTAGCACCACGAGACGTCCCACCCAACCCCATCGATACAAATAGGCACTATTTCGCGACTATAACGCCTAGTGAGTCCCATTCCTGACACATATAGTCTCTCCAGCGGGCCAGCATCCGCCGCCCTGTTGGGCGATTTACGCTGGTGTGAGTGATTGTTAGCAAAGCAAAACGCTCTTAGAGCAAAGGGTTAATTTACTTAGGATCGGGAGTTTAAGCTATGACCGCCGCACAACCATTTGGGCCCAAGGGCTGGACTCCAGAGCAGCTCGACAATCTGACCGACCAAACCTATGTCATTACTGGCGCTAATGCAGGGACAGGATTCCAGGCAACCCGACTTCTGCTGTCCAAAGGCGCAAGCGTGGTGATGATGAACCGCAATGTGCAAAAGTCAGCCGACGCCATTAAAGCGCTGAAGCAGGAGTTTGGCAGTAACGCCAAGGTGACTGTCATGCGCATGGATTTGGCACAGCTGGGCTCCGTGCGCGCAGCGGCGTCCGAGGTCTTAAAAACGGTTCCTCACATCGATGCGCTCTTGTGTAACGGCGCCATCGCCCAGATCGCCAAACAGGAGTTCACCGAGAACGGCTTCGAGAGCCAACTGGGGGTAAATCACTACGGTCACTTCCTGCTGTGTGGGCTGCTGTTCCAGCGCATTCAGGAGTCCAGGGGGCGCATCGTGGTGGTGGCCAGCGAGGGTTACAAGATGGGGCTGAAAACCATCCAGTTTGACGATATGAACTGGAACAGGAACTACCACCCTAACAAGACCTACTGCCACAGCAAATTGGCGCAGATGATGTTTGCCTATGAACTGCAGGACAAGATTCAGCAGGCAAACAAAGAGGTCGAGGTTTACGTATGCCACCCGGGCGCATCCAACACCTCGCTAATTCGCGACAGCGCCAGCTTGGCAACCAGGGTGACCTGGTCATTGATGGTGAAGATGGGCCTCGCTCAAACCGCGGAAAAAGGCGCCTATCCCGAAGTGATGTGTGCCACTGCACAACACCTGAACCAGCGCGCCTACTATGGCCCAACAGGCAGAATGAACTTCGGCGGCCCGGTGGGCCAGTGCAGGCTTGAACCCTTTGCTTTGGACAAACAGGTGCTCACAAAGCTGTGGGCGCTCTCCGAGAAAGAGACTGGCTTTAGCTGGCCAATCTAGTTCGACCCTCGCCACAGGGCTTGCCCCCGGCCTGGGGGGCCATCGGCGCCAAGGGCCTAAACCTCAAGTCCTGTCAGGGGCTGCGTCGGTTAGTGCCATAAGCGCCCTTTCCGGCGCAGGCCATGATGACGCCACAGAGCCTTGCCGGCTCTCAGATAAAAAGTAAATACGATGAAAAAAATAGTTTTAGCCATAGGAATCATGATGTTAAACCCAGCCACGCCATTCGCTAACGACCTGTACACAGCATCAGACGAGTCACTGGGTGTGGTTCAAGACCCAGAGGGAAACATCTACCGCACAGTGAAAATTGGCAACCAGGTGTGGATGGCGGAAAATCTCCGAAGCACCCGATTTCAGGACGGTTCGAAGATAAGGACCGCCTTTATTCCCAACGATGACGACAAAAACCTGTTGAAGTACGGTCGGCTGTACGACTGGCATGACGTAACAGATGAAAGAAACCTCTGCCCTGTCGGCTGGAGAGTGGCATCCGATGAGGACTGGAAGGAACTGGAACGAACCCTTGGCATGTCTGAGGCAGACCTGGACAAAAGGGGATGGCGAGGCGATGACGATATCGCCATCGCGCTCAAGGAAACACAGCCGGACACCGCCTTTAAAACATTCAATCAATCGCAGGTTAATCGGTTCAACTTCTTCGCACGACCGGCAGGCGCAAAGCTGAAGCATTGGTACATCGCCCAGGGAATGTACAGCGAGTTTTGGACAAGCAGTGATGAAACCGACAAGGATGCATTCAACCGAACACTGGCGCACTCGTGGTGGAATCCGCACAAGGGCGAAATCTATCGCACGGCCCTGTCAAAGCGCTACATGTTTTCAGTGAGATGTATAAAAAACTAGAAGCTGGCCGCCTAGGGCTTGCCCATGCAGGCGGCTTGCCGGCTTTTCGCCAGTTGAGCGTGGGCTTGCCGCTTAGTGGTTTCCATGGACACCCATGCTAACGACACCAGGCTTCGTTGATGACTACCCTTAGTGTTCATTCTCAACGAGCGAGAACAATGCCTAAGGCCAAAAGCCAGCAAATCAGCTTGGACGATGCCCGCTACTATCACTGCGTTAGCCGTTGCGTCCGGCGCGCCTTCCTCTGCGGCCAAGACCCGTATACCGGCCAATCTTACGAACATCGCCGGGAGTGGGTTCAAGAACCCTTGCTGTCTCTTGCGCAAGTGTTTGCGGTAGAAGTCATTGCCTTTGCCGTAATGATCAATCACACCCACGTGGTTCTGTACGTAAATGATTACTCGCCTGACCCTGCCCGATCAGAGCACATCAAAATGTCGATCAATATTGCTTCGACTGCCCATTCGTGGCCGCTAAATGGCCAATACCGAGCAACAACCCTCTATAAGGCGGCAGGGCCCCCTTCATTAGGCCAAATTGGGCTTTTAATCCACCCGCGGACTCAAACCAGTCAGTAGGCAGATCTCGACATTCTTACAATGAGTGTCTTTGATATTTATGTGCCGGGTCTCTCGCCCTATCAACGGCCGTCTTCACCTTGGCCGACTTCCCTGATGGCGACCGTGGAGAAGAAAACGGCCAACACCCACAGCAAAGGCCCCAGTGCCCCGGGTATCATAGGCAGGTAGCCGGGCAGCAACACGAAAGCGATGAAGCCAACATCGATTGCGCTGACGACGATCAAGTTGAGCCAGTAGCCCAGGCGACTGTTTTTCCAGTTGAGGTACAGGGCCACGACGATGCCGAATACGGCGAAGAACAGCAGGTTCCAAGCATCCTGGTAGATGCGACCCTGCACCATGCCGGCGTCGAGGGTCTGCCCGAGCAGAAAGACCCTTCTCGCCGCCTCGAGGTGCAATACGCCCCACAAGACGTAGGTAATTGCACCCAATTTCGCCCATACGTTGCTCATGGAAAACCTCCTAGGTCCCCCCGCGCCTCACAACAGAAAAAGACCAGACAGTGGGGGCCTCAGCCCTACTGCTCCCCATAGGTTCCAACAACATCTATGGGAGGCGCGGCAGAGAACCCTTACCCACCCTACTCCGTCGTGAAGGGGCGCGATCTGCATACCGGAACCGGGCCAACTCCCATCTGTAGCACTCACCGCCAGCCTGGCCACGCCGTGCCGAGCCGTCTTTACGGCCATTGCCGCAGCTCTGCCAATTAAACCTGGGACAGCGGACGGACGTTTTAGAAGCCCGAGACGCGCTCTATCAACCAATAGGCGGCGATTCCACCTATGCCATACGCTGGAACCTGCTTCATCCAGGCCGGCCACCTTCTCAGCATGTTGAGCATCATCAGCAGCGCCAGGCACGCGCCAACGAAGAGCAACTGCCCCAGTTCGACACCTAGGTTGAACATCAGCAGCGCCAACGGCACCTCGTGTTGAGGCAAGCCGAGGTCACCGAGTGCCCCGGCAAACCCGAAACCGTGCAGCAGGCCGAAGGCAAAGGCAACGCTCCAGGGATAGTCTGCGGTCAGGCTGGGGATCCCCCGGTTGACTTTGACCAGCTCGCCGGCGAGAAACAGGATGGACAGGGCGATCACCGCCTCCACCGGCGGCGCCGGTACCCACACCACCCCGAGCGTCGCCGCGGCGAGAGTGATGCTGTGGGCAACAGTGAACGACGTCACGGTGATCAGCAGTCGGCGGGCACCTCTGACCAGCAACATCAGTGCGAGGACGAAGGTCAGATGATCGAATCCGGACAGGATGTGCTCGACACCGAGCACCGCATAATCCTGGGCGATCTGCCAGCCACTGCGCTGGGCGACGACCTCCACCCAGGGCCGGCTCGGTCGGGCAATGGCCGTGGTTTCCTGGCCATCCAACCAGACGAAACGGACGAACACGTCGGTGATGGTAGACTCAAGGCCGACGAAGCGGATCACCGCCCCATCGGCCCGACCTTTGGACACCGCCACCAGTTGGCGGTGAAGCTGCGAGTCGGGCATCGACCTGACTGTGGGCGAACCGATCGCCTGCCAGCTCTCCGGCAGTCGCAGCTGCGCCGGATGCGGCTTGCGGTAGTAGAGGGGCGCGCGCCAGATCACTTCAAAGCGCTCCTGCGTGAGCTGTCGAAGCTCGAGGGAGCTGGGCTGCAGCTCATGGGCACGCACCTGTCCAGCCAGGATGCCAGTCAGCATCAGCACGCTAACCAATAGGAGGAGGCCGTTTCGCATCAACGCGCCTCACCGGTGACCGCGCCGGTCGGACTCTTGACCGAGGCCGCCGTCAAGGGCGCCACGGTAACCTGGTAGCCTTCGCGCAGTTTGAGGTAGGCCTGCTCCTTCTGGTGCTGCCGCTTCTCGGCAAGATAGTCACGCAGCACTTCGTCGTAGACCTCCTCGAGTGCTGGCTCTCGTGCCTGGATGCGCGACTCCACTTGCACCAGGTGGGCACCAAAGGGGGAATAGACGGGTCCGCTCCATACCTTCACCGGCAGCTCGGCCGCCTGAACGGCAAACCCGTCCCCGAAGTCACGGGCAATATCGCTTTGACGGACCTGGCGGTAGACTCGCGGCACAAACGTCGGATCACCTAGGTGGCCGGGAGCCGCGCCTTGTTGCAATCTGACCAGGAGTTGAGCGGCGTCCCGCTCGATATCTGGCCGCAAATCCGGATCCAGGTACACCTGCTGAAAGGAGAGCTCCGCCTCTCTTCGAAAACGGTCTGGATGGCGCCTGAGATATTCAGTGAGGAGGGCATCGCTCGGGTCCAGACTCAACAACTCCTCAAGCATGAACTCCAGCTTCATTCGCAAACGCCGGCGCACCAAGGGGTCATCTTGCTCGAGCCCCATCGCCAGGGCTTCACGATAGAAGATCTCCTCGCGCACGTAACCCTCTATCATGGCGCTGAGCTCCTCCTCGGTAGGTGGGCGCAGTCGGGTACGCTCAAAGTTGGCCGCCAACTGGGCCACCTCCCCCCCACTGACATGGAGCCGCTTAGGGGGCGCAGCCGCATTGTCAGTGGACCACTCGTAGTAGAGAAACAGCGCGAACCCGATAACCAGGAAGTGCAGCAAGGGTTCACGCCAGAGCGTGCTCATACTGGATAACATACGCAGACTCACCCTTCAGGCGTGTACCAGATCGGCGAGGTGTAGGCGCGCTCCTGGTGCGTCAGGGTCGCTTCCTTGGGGATCTCTGTGCCGAAGCGAAGCCTGTCGTAGAGCACCCAGCGCGGTGTCGGGATCTCGATAACACGGGCGTAGTAGAATGCCTTCTGCTGGGGATCGAACTCCGGATCGGTCCAGACGGTGGCAAGCTCCGACTCGCCAATGGTGTTAGTCCAGTTCGCCGTATCAATGTCTACCGTGTTACCCACGGGAGTCAGGCAACGACCTTCGTCGTTGATCGCTCTGCCGTCGGAGACGGCCACATCGAAGATCCGTTCATGGACCTGCCCCTCTTTATCTAGCCAGCCCTTGATGATCTGGATGCGGTCTAGATTGGCGCCGACCGGATCTCTCAGCGCGTAAACCATAAAGGTCGGCGACTCGCCCTCGGGGGCTACCGTCAGGTCGCCGCCCATGGGGACCCCCTTTTCATAGCCGATAAAGGCAGGAGAACGGCTGCGCAAGTCCTGGTCGGTAAACTCCCAACCGCCGAAAAAACGGACCGGGATCCTCGGCCCCGTGGTCGCATAGGTTTCTTTGCGCAGCATGGCATCGAACAGCGCCTCGCGGGTATTTTCGGTCGCCCATATGCCCTGATAACCCGACGCTGCGGGCTCATAGCCCTCGATGCTGGCAAGCTCAGATTTGATGAAGGGGTGTCCGATCCGCGACTTGGACGGCTCGACGCTGACCGATTTGCCGAAGAAATTCTCCTCCTCGGCGGTGGCGAGACCGGTGTGGCTGTCGGTGGCGCCGACCATCCCAAATTTGTAGGGGTTGGTGCCAAGCTGGGCTTCGAGCATAAGGCCTCGCTTCAGAGCCTCTCGGGCATACTCGCCCGCCAGCATCTGCTCCTCCTTGAGCGCCGTCAGGTCGAGGTTGCCCTTGTCCCAATTTTCGTAATCCGCGAACTCGTCGTTGGGCGACAACACCGGGTGCGCCTCGCCATCGCCCTTGATTTGGGTCATTTCGTAAAGGGGCTCCCAGCGCGCCCTCTGCTCAACGTAGTTGGTGTCGACCTTGCCTCCGGCGTAGGTCTCATCGATGGGGAACATCCATCCGTTGGAGAGGTTGCCGTTGTGGGCCAGTGCGAAGGCCTGGCCATTGGTTTTCTTCTCGTAGTCCTCCAGCCACTTATAGAGATCCAGTGGATCTGTGGTGCCGTATGGCGGCTGGGTCGTCAGAGGAATAACCTGCTTGGCGCGCATGGCACCGTCACGCAGGATGACGTTTCTGTGCAGGTTGTTGCCCTGGGGTACCGAGGTCCACTCATAACCGATAAACGCGGTGAACCTGCCGGGGTCATTGTATTTTTCCGCAGCATCGACAATCTTGTCCCAGATGTTGTTGGAGATCCGCGAGCCCGGGGCGTAATCCTCGAGCATCCGCGGCGGCAGTTTCATCTGGGCGAAATGGGTGATGAGGTCGAACGCAGCCTCACCGGCAGCCTGGCCGCCCTGTTTAAAGGCCTCGTGCCACTCCTTTCCCTTAGGCACCGCCAAAATGTTTGGCGTTCCCCGCTGAATGTCGGTGGCGATGCCCATCATATCGGTATGATCGGTGACCACAAGCCAGTCCAGGGGACGTCCCAACTTAACCGGCAGCCCGGTTGAGGAGGTGATCTCCTCTCCCCGCGCGAATCGATAGGCATCGTCAGGGGTAAGGATGTTGCCGAACAATCCGGCATCCAGGGACAACCCGGTATGGAGGTGGGTCTCCCCCCAATAGACCCGGCTCGGGAAGGCACGTTGGGCATAGGGCGAGTAGGTTTCACCCCGGTATATATCGGATTTGATCTCGGGGGTCGCCCCACCAAAATCCATTGCCGAGCCATGGAACGGCAAGAAAACCAAGGTACCGGTGAACACAAATGCAGGGGAGAGTGGCATCTTCATGGTGACTCTACTCCAGGCTAATTGGGGTGCACTCGAAGGTTGCCCTTCGTCGATGACGAGGAACAGCAAGCACAGTGTCGTTGGTGTAATAGAAATGGCAGTATAGTCGATGGCACAAGGGCTGTTTGACTCCGCCCGGTCTTGCAGGGCACAGAGACGCACAGCAATCGATGGCACGAGCATCTTAGGGATCAAGCCCATCTCGCCACGGTGCCACTCCTCGCCCGGTTTGTGACCACCCCTCCCCTTTTGTGCACTGGCTATCTTCAGTCGCGGATCAGGGAGTGCTACTATCCGGGCTTAGTATCGAATCAGGCCATACCCGGAGAGATTAAGATGGCGATCATTCCAAAGAACTATTCACAGCTGGAGCAGGGCTACCGAGACAAGGCGCTGAAGCTGTTTCCCTGGGTGTGTGGCCGCTGTGCCCGTGAGTTCCAATACTCCAACCTGCGTGAGCTGACGGTTCACCACATCGACCACGACCACACCAACAACCCCAACGACGGCTCCAACTGGGAACTGCTGTGCCTCTACTGCCACGACAACGAGCACGAGAAGTACACTCAGGCTGCCCAGTACGGCACCACGGTGGAAGCCGGTGAAGATCTTAAGCAGGATCTGGCCACCAGCAACCCATTCGCCAACCTCAAGGCGATGATGGACGCTAAGAACAAAGGTTAACCCTTCCGGTGTCGGTCACCAGTCTGGGCAACGCCAGGCTCAGGGTGACCGCCGCCGATACGCTGGTCATCACCAGCACCGCCACCATGATCACCATCTGGTACTTAATCGCCACTATGGGGTCGGCGCCGCCGAGGATCTGACCCGTCATCATTCCCGGCAAGGTCACCAGGCCGGTGGTGGCGGTGGTCGCCAGTATCGGCCCCTGTGCCGCCGCCAGAGACTCCCTGACAAAATCCGCTGCGGCGATGGTGGGCTTGGCGCCCAGGGCCAGCGCCCCCTCATACTCCCCTGCCCGCTCCTTGAACGACGCTCCCAGCCTCTGCAGGGCAATGACGTTGGCGCCCAGGCTGTTGCCTAGGAGCATCCCCGCCAGGGGGATCAGGTAACGCGCGCCCAACACCGGTTCCGGGCGGATCAGCGCAATCAGCATCAACCCGAGCAGTGGCACCACCACCAGCACCAGACCTATGGCGACCGGCAGCATCACCCGCTTTGGCGGCATCTGGCTCTTGCCTGTGATCGAATGGGCGCCCACCACCACCATCAGCAGCACCCAGCCCAAGTTGAGCCACAGGCTGTCCAAAGCAAACAGGGTATTGAGGTAGAGTCCCACCAGAGTCAGCTGCAACAGCATCCGGCCCACGGCCATCCCGCCCTCAAGACCGAGGCCCAATTTGAACCTGTGGTTGATGTACAGGGGCACCACTAACACACTGAGAAACAGCGCCAGCTGCCACCAGGGAATGTCCACCACCTGGCTCATGGGCGACTCCATTGAAGAAGCAGAGTGATCGGTTTCATGGGATTTGCGTATAAAAGCATTGATTTACCTCAGTATAACCCCCAAGTCTACACTTAAGGTGACTGGCTTGTCTGAAATAGGCGCACTCGACCCCCGGTCCTGTTAAGCAGGCCAGAGTCGTAAGGGAGGTGACATGGGCAAAGACTATTCGATCTTGCAGAGCTTAAAGCTCAGCGCCTTTTTCGTGACCTTCCTGTGGATGGTGATGGTGTTTGAGGCCTTCACCGGCTGGAACCTGTTCCACTTCGGCATCTACCCCAGAGAGAGCTTCGGCGCCCTGGGCATTGTGTTTGCCCCCTTCCTTCATGGCTCCGCCGAGCATCTGGCCGCCAACAGCCTGGCGCTGTTGATCCTCGGGTCCATCCTGCTGTATGGCTACCCCCGCTCCCGCTGGCCGGTGCTGATCATCATCTGGCTGGGCTCCGGCGCCGGCGTGTGGCTGTTTGGCCGCTCAAGTTTTCACATCGGCGCCAGTGGCATCACCCATGGCCTGTTCTTCTACCTGTTCTTCATCAGCCTGCTCAGGCGCGACAAACGCTCCATTGCTCTGATGATGATTGCGTTTTTCATGTACGGGGGGATGCTGATGGGGATCTTCCCAAGGGATCCGCAGATCTCCTTCGAGTACCACCTGTTCGGGGGCGCCGCCGGTCTGGTCAGCGCCTTCATGTTCCGCAACTGGGACCCTCTGCCCCGGCGCAAGGTGTACGACTACGAACGGACCGAGGAGACAGAGGACGACGCCATCGGCGATCTCTGGCAGCAGACGCCGCCGGAAACCTCACGACGCCACTGGGATTAGCCACCGCCCTCTTACCGGGGTTGCTCCAGCCACTCCAGCACCATCTGATTGAATGCCTCTGGCTGCTCCACCATCACCCAATGTCCGCTCTCCAGCGAGCGAGCACCACTGCCCTCTGTGCCATTGAGCTTGTCTACCCAGGCCTGGGAGTGGAAGTTGAAGGGTTTGTTGCTGCCGTAGATAAACAGCATCGGGTGGTCGATGGCCACCGGCTTGATCCCCAGTTTCTTCCTGGTCAGCAGCCCCTTCCACAGCCAGTAGTATGGGAAATTCATGCCACTGTGGATCTCGCCCCGGGGTGCCGGCGCCCCCATCGCCTTGGCGATAAACCGGGTTAACGGGTTGCCGAGAAAGCTGCCCAGCTTCCAACACAGGGCCAGGTAGAGCTGATAGGACAGAGCCAACGCCTTGGCGCCGGCAGTGAGCTTATGTTCCCTGGAACCTGAGTCGCCGACGTCCACCGCAATGATGCGGCTGACCCGCTCCGGGTGTCGCATGGCGTACTGATAGCCATAGAAGCACCCCCAGTCATGAATCAGCAGGGTCACCGGCTTATTGGGCGAGGCCAGCTCCATCACATAGTCCAGCGTGGCCATCATCTGATTCATGTCCAGAAGTTGCCTGGGCTGACCCCGCTCAAAGCCGGGAAGGGAGAACCGCACACAGCGGTAACGGGATTTATAGGCCGACACCTGCCGGTCCCACAAGCGGTAGTTGTCGGGCCAGCCATGGATCATCACCAGGGTTTGGTCGCCCTGTCCTTCCAGGTGCAGCTCCAGGCCATCCTTGCCGATTATTGTTTCCATACTCTTTTGTTACAGCTCATCTATAGCGCTTCTGAACGGAGCACCATTGTGACAGAGCTCACACCGAACACAAGGGCACCGAAGCGCCCCTGAAACCTTGGGGTCAGGCCAGGTTCTCCTGCTGAACGGCTGGCTCAGTCAACCACTCCACCACCACCTGGTTGAAGCGCGCGGGCTCTTCGGTCATCACCCAGTGGCCAGTAGCCAAGCTTTCAATCCGGTTTTCGGGCTTGGCCGCCATCTCCTTCTCCCACGCCTCGGAGTGGAAACTGACCGACTTGTTGGAGCCGTAGAGGAACAGCAGTGGGCACTCTAGTTTGAGGGGGAGATTCCCAAGAGGGATGTTGCGAAAGGTGCGGCCCCACTTCCACCAGTACGAATAGGTCATGCCGCTATGAATCGACTTTGGGTGGCCGGGCGCCTTCAGCCAGCTGGCCATTTTGCGGGTCATGGCGTCGCCCATGGTGCCGCCAATGAGCCAGGCCATCGCCAGGAAAATCTGGTAGCCGAAGGCAAACAGCTTAGCCTTGGCGGGCAGTTGATGGTTCCTGGAACCGGCATCGCCAATGTCCACCGCCACGATGCGCCGGACCCGGTGCTGATGGCGCAGGTAGTACTGGTAGCCCCAGATGCAGCCCCAGTCGTGGATCATCAGGGTCACCGGCTTATCCGGGCTGACGGCAT
This sequence comes from Ferrimonas futtsuensis DSM 18154, assembly GCF_000422645.1. Classification (GTDB taxonomy): domain Bacteria; phylum Pseudomonadota; class Gammaproteobacteria; order Enterobacterales; family Shewanellaceae; genus Ferrimonas; species Ferrimonas futtsuensis. The sequence goes on along the minus strand of NZ_AUGL01000021.1, from coordinate 67,186 downwards.
CGACGATGGCTGCTATTTGGGCCACCAGGTCTTCCAGAGTATACAGCTTGCGAGTGTGGACCGGGTCGTAGCCTGGTAGGGTAAAACGGGCGCAGCGAAACTGATGTTTGAGCGCCTCCACCTGACCATCCCAAAGCCTGTGGGTGTCGGGCCAGCCATGGATCATCACTATGGTTTCCTCGCCCTCCCCCTCCACATGGACATCCACCTGGTTTACCTTAACGACTTCCTTCATCTTCCGTGCCCTCAACAACAATTAGAGTATATACTCTATTTTTGTATGGGCAGGATTTCCGTGATCTTAGTCAAAGCTATAGGTCGGACGACTTTCCCTACAAGAAAGGCGCCAATTGGCGCCTTTTCTCTGCATGATCACAACTCTACTGGTTCAGGTACCACTCGAAGTAGCTTTGACTCTTCAGCGCCTTGGTCGAGCCCTTGAGGCTAAAATCGTAGCCGCACAGGGTAAAGCTGCCTCGGCGAGCCAGCTGCTTGATGATGATCTGGGTGTCCAGGGGCGAGAAGTTGGCCATGAAGTAGCTGTCTGCCTCCACATCCACACGGTAGGGGCGATAGGCGCTGTCGTCGTTGAACATCAACTCGGCGCAACTGGCGTCCCCTTCGGCAGTGGCGTAATCCCACACCTGGCCTGCGGCGGTTTCATCCCCCTGCCAACGTATGGTCAGTGCGCCCTTGGTCATCCACAGCCAGTAGCTGTCGGGCATCTTCAGTATCGCCTCGGCTCGGGGGCGCTGCGGCTCCACGATTTCGGGTTGGGCGGTCTCGACCACTTGCGGCTCCGGAGCCATCATTGCCGAGAGAATACCCGGGGCCACCGGCGCCATCAGGGCCGACAGCAGCACCAGTACCAGGGCGCCCTTGGCCGCCATCGGCATGGCGGACAGGTTCATGCTGTCACGCCACAGAGACAGATAGAGGCTGACGCTGTCCGGCAGATCGTCACTCTCCTCCGCCAGCACCGGCTGCTGCGGCGCAGGCGCCGAATCGCCGGCCAGGGAGGGCTCGACCCGGTTACGGTTAACCGAAGTGGCCACCGACTGCACCATGGGACCGCGATAGCCATTGACCTGAACACTGTCCTGGGCGCGGCTGGCCGGTCTTAAGGCCAACTGAGCCACGGCACCGGCCCACAGCACCAGCAGCAACATGGCGGCGCCACTGGTAAGATAGGGAACGGCGGCAATAAACACCAGGGTCATGGCCACAGGCAGCACCAGAGGCCAGCCTTTGGCGGCACACTCCTGAGCCCGGCGTACCGTGGCGGCGCGAATCACCGGATAGAGCAGCAGCGCCAGTACCAGCGCCAGGTAGCGGCCCACCACAGGTGCACCCAGAAACAGGCTGGTTACGGCAGCACCGCCGGCCAGAGACATGCCTAGAATGGCAGCAAAGCGTAGGGGGCTGTCTTGCCCTTTCACACAAAAGAGGGTTTTCAAATCCGGTCCCAAAAAATCCGATTGGCGTTACAACCCTTCAAGGGTATCGAAATCCGGCGACTCTGTCAGTGCAAAATCTGCCCATTCAGCGCTGCAACAGGCATTGGCACTGTCATCCGGGGCCTGGTGGCCTTAGATCTGAAGATGCGCTAAAGCAACCAACAAAGCTACTGAAATTTGGCAATTTCTGCGATTTACGACGATAGTTATTCCATGCCTCTCCAAGGAGAAGATGCCTTTGACGCCGCGCCCTGTGTCCACCTACCTGCTGTTTCTGGCCCTCCTTGGCCAGGGGGCCGTTGCCGCGCCATCAGAAAACCGGGAAACACCAGAAGAACGTGATCATCAATGCCATCCCGCCCGGGTCGAAACCATTCAATACAACGTATTCTCCCCCGGTGAGCCCGGCTTCACCTGGCTGCACGACTGGGCCAACCGCTTCCACATCATCACCAAACCGGTGACCATTGAAGACCAGATTCAGGGCTTTGATCTGTGCGGCGATCCCTATGGCCTGTACGAGGTGGAGCGACACCTGAGGGAGTTACCCTACATCCGCAGTGCCCGGGTGACGGTCAAGGATGAGACCGCGGACAGCGACGAACAGGTTGTGCAGGTGGAAACCTGGGACACCTGGACATTGCTGCCCAAATTCGATTTCAGCCGCCAGGGGGGCGAGTCCAAGTTCGGCATTGGCATCATTGAGGGCAATTTGCTGGGCTATGGCGCCCACACCGAACTGGCGTATTTCAATGAGACTGACCGTACCGGCTATGTGTTCGACCTGGAAACCGGCCTGTTTCAGGGCAAACACCTGACCGGGCGCATTACCCTGGTGGACTCCGACGACGGCGAACGCACCCGCCTGCGCATCGAGCGCCCCTTCTACTCCCTCAATACTCAATGGGCCACCTACATGGACTGGGACAACGAGACCCGGGAGGACACCATTAAGCAGGGGGGCGAGGACATCAATGAATTTGGCGTGGATCTGCGCGCCCTCCTTGGCTCCTGGGGCTGGTCCAGGGGACTGCAGGGGGACAAGGTGCTGAGATACCGGGTGGGACTGACCTATGAGGACCGTCAGTTCAGCGCCATTCCCGAGACCACCCTGCTCCCGGATAACCGCAAGCAGCAGCAGGGCTGGTTGCAGGTGGAGTACCTGGAGGATCATTTCGATGAGGTGTTCAACCTCTATCTCATCAACAAGGTGGAGGACGTCAACTTCGGCGTCGCCGCCTGGCTGCGCGCCGGCTGGGATTTTGAGAATCAGGGACTGGTGCTCGCCGGGGCCTTCACCCAGGGGCATCACCTGACCGACCACTCCCGCTGGTTCTACCGTATGGTGCTCGACAGTGAGCCCGTGGATGAGGACAGCTACCGCTACCTGCTCAATATCCGCAATGAGCTGTTCGTCGACATCAATGGCCGCTGGCGCTGGTACAACAAGGTGGATGCGGTGGCGAGCAACAACCAGTACCTGGACCAGCCCGTGGCCCTGGGCGGTGACACCGACATGCGCGGTTATCCGGTGCAGTTCCAGCACGGCGAGCACAGCCTGCTGATGAGCAACGAACTGCGCTACTACCCGGGGCTCACCTGGTATCAGATTGTGGAAGTGGGCGGCGTGGCGTTCTGGGATCTGGGCAAGACCTATGGCGACACGCCCTATCAGCAGGATAACGATGAGCTGTTGCAGAGCGTGGGGCTGGGTTTGCGCCTCTATGCCTCACACTCCAGCAACAACGTCATCCATATGGACCTGTCCCACCCCATCACCGATCAGCAAGGGGTGGACAACCTCGAATGGCGGCTGCAGGTGCGCGCCTATTTCTGATCGTTGGTGACTCTGGTTAAGCCAGGCTGCCCACCACTTCGGCGGCCTGTCGAATGGCCCGCTTGGCGTCCAGCTCGGCCGCCACATCGGCGCCACCGATCAGCACATAGGGGATCTGGCGCGATTCCAGCTCGGGCACCAGGGCGCGGTTGGATTCCTGACCGGTACAGAGCACCACGGTATCCACTTCGATGAGCTTCTCCTGCTCATCGTGACGAATGTGCAGTCCCTGATCGGACACCTTGAGGTACTCCACCCCGGCCAGCATCTTGACGCCACGATCCTTGAGCACGGTGCGGTGGATCCAGCCGGTCGTCTTACCCAGGCCCTTGCCGGGCTTGCTGGCCTTACGCTGCAGCAGGGTGATCTCACGGGCCGATTCGAAGGCGGTGCTGTCCCTGTCGGTCAGGCCGCCACCGGACACGTAATCGGGGTCCACCCCCCACTGCTTCAACCACACCTGAGGGTGCAAGGTGGCAGACTCATGGGCTTCAGACAGGTATTCCCCCATGTCGAAGCCAATGCCTCCGGCTCCCATCAGCGCCACCCGCTTGCCGACTTCGGCTTCGCCCTTGAGCACCTGCTGATAGGTCACCACCTTGGGGTTGTCCACGCCCTCGAGGTCGGGAATTCGGGGGGTCACGCCGGTGGCCAGCAGCACGTGGTCAAAGGCCTGAAGCGTGTCCGCATCGGCATCGCGGCCCAGACACAGCTCCACCCCAAGACGGTTCAGTCGCTGTATGAAGTAATCCAGGGACGCCTTGAACTCCTCCTTGCCGGGGATCTTGCTGGCCAGTTTGAACTGACCGCCCAGTTCGGCGTCACGCTCAAACAAGGTCACTTTAAAGCCCCGCTCGGCGGCATAGCAGGCACTGGCCATGCCGGCGGGGCCACCACCGATCACTGCCACGCTCTTACCGGAACTAGCAGGCTCCAGCTTGAGTTCGGTTTCGTAACAGGCAAAGGGATTCACCAGGCAGGTGGCACGCTTGAGTGAGAAGGTATGGTCCAGGCAACCCTGGTTACAGCCGATGCAGATGTTGATGTCTTCCGCTTCATCCCGGGCAGCCTTGTTGACGAACTCGGCATCCGCCAGCAACGGCCGGGCCATGGACACCATGTCTGCCTGACCACTGGCGAGAATGGTTTCCGCCACGTCCGGGGTGTTGATGCGGTTGGTGGCCACCAGGGGCACTGACACCTCGCCTTTCAGGCGCTCGGTGATGAAGGTGAAGGCGGCCCGGGGTACGCTGGTGGCGATGGTGGGAATGCGCGCTTCATGCCAGCCGATGCCGGTGTTGATGATGGTGACGCCCGCCTGCTCCAGCCATTTGGCCAGCTGCACCACCTCTTCCCAGTCGTTACCACCGTCCACCAGATCCAGCATGGAGAGGCGGAAGATGATGATGAACTCCTCCCCCACCTCTTTGCGGATGGCGCGAACCACCTCCAGGGGAAACTTGGCCCTGGCCTGAATGTCGCCGCCGTACTCATCCTTACGCTTGTTGGTGCGACTGCACAGGAACTGATTCAGCAAATAGCCCTCGGACCCCATCACCTCGACACCGTCGTAACCCGCTTTTTGAGCCAGTTTGGCCGACGCTGCGTAATCCTTTACGGTGCCGCGGATCTGTCTCAGGCTCATCTGGCGCGGCTTGAAAGGTGTAATAGGGGCCTTGATGGCACTGGCAGAGAGACTGAACGGGTGGTAACCGTAGCGACCTGCGTGCAGAAGCTGCATGCAGATCTTGCCATCCTCCGCGTGCACCGCATCCGTGATTCTGCGGTGCTTGGACACCTGCCAGGGGAAGCTCAGCTGACTGGCATGGGGGGCCAGGCGGCCTCGGAAGTTGGGGGAGATCCCCCCGGTGACAATCAGGCCCACTCCCCCACGGGCACGTTCGGCGTAGAAGGCTGCCAGCTTGTCAAAGCCGCCCTTCTCCTCCTCCAGGCCGGTATGCATGGAGCCCATAAGCACTCGGTTTTTCAGTGTGGTAAAGCCCAGATCCAGGGGCGCTAGCATGTGGGGGAAACTCATGACAGAAACCTTAAACATCCATTTAAAACTGGTGTTCAGATTACCCCGGAGTGATCAAGATCACAACCTTGTTCTGGGAGGCGGATTAAAAAGCCTTACAATTGCAATCTGACATGGATGCAGGGCATCTGTAATATAAGTAGGTCAATAGTTTAAGGATAGAGATACGCATGTCTCAGAAACGCGCATGGCCGATCCGACTGCTCGGCTTTATTTGGGCAGGGATCAACGGCACTCGACGACTGATACTAAACTTGGTGTTCTTCGGCTTCCTCGCCCTCATTGTGGTGGGGATCAGCCAGGACCAGGTCCCTCAGGTTCCTCAAGGGGCAGCCCTGATTCTGAATCTGGAGGGCAAACTGGTTGAGCAGCCCAGGGAGATGGATCCGTTCGAGATGGTTGCCGGCGGCAGCGATAAGGAGCAGGAGATCGTCCTCGAGGAACTCATCGACGTTATCGAAGCCGCCGCAGAGGATGATCGCATCGCCGGCATCGTGCTGCGCCCCGGTGGCGTCTATGGCGGAACCGCCAAGCTGCAGCTGGTGGGCCAGGCCCTGAGCCGTTTCCGCGACAGCGGCAAGCCAGTGATTGCCCAGTCCGGCTGGTACACCCAAGGTCCCTACCTGCTGGCCACCTACGCCGATGAGATTCAACTGAACGCCTCCGGTACCGTGGCCATTGAAGGCATGGGCATGTACCGCCTGTTCTACAAAGACCTGCTGGACAAGGTGGGGGTCAAGACCCACCTGTTTCGGGTAGGCAAATACAAGTCTTTCGCCGAAAGCTACTACCTCAATGAGATGTCCGAGCCCGCCAAAGAGGCCAACCTCTCCCTGCTGGACGACATCTGGGGCCAGTACAAGGCCACCGTCAACGCCAACCGTACCCTGGCCGAAGGCCTGCTGGACCGTAATCTGGACCAGCTGGAAGCCGCCCTGGAGCAAGTGGACGGCGACTTCAGCCAATATGCCCTGGAAAACGGCCTGGTCGACAGCACCCTGACCTCGGTTGAGATGCGAGACCAGATGTTTGAGCGCTTCGGTGCCAAATCCGACGACGAGAGCAAGTTCAACGGCGTCTCCTGGCAGGACTACGCCGCCCAGATGATGCCGGAAGTCCACCTGCCAGGTCGCGATCAGGTGGCGGTGATCATCGCCCAGGGCCCCATCGTGCCGGGTGACCAGCCCGCGGGCACCATTGGCGGCTACTCCATGTCCAAGTTGCTGCGTCAGGCGCGAGAAGACGATCAGGTGAAAGCCGTGGTGATCCGCGTCGACAGCCCCGGTGGCAGCGTCTACGCCTCCGAGCAGATCCGTCAGGAGATTCTGGCCCTGAAAGACGCGGGCAAGACCGTGGTCTCCTCCATGAGTTCCGTGGCGGCCTCCGGGGGCTACTGGATCTCCGCCAACGCGGATCGCATCTACGCTCAGCCCAACACCATTACCGGCTCCATCGGCATCATCGGCATGATTCAGACCTTTGAAGAGACCGCCAAGGCCGTGGGCGTCAACTTGGACGGTGTGGGCACCACCGAGATGGCCGGCCTGAACGTGTTCAAGCCGTTGCCCGACTCCTTCAAGCGCATCATGCAGATGAACCTGAACAAGGGCTACGCCGACTTCATCAACCTGGTGGCCACCGCCCGTGACATCCCGGTGGAGAAGGTGGACGAAGTGGCTCAGGGAAGGGTCTGGAGTGGCACCGCCGCCAAAGAGCTGGGCCTGGTGGATGAACTGGGCAGTCTGGATGACGCCGTCGCCGGCGCCGCCGAGATTGCCGGCATCAGCGATTACGACACCATTCTCATCGAGAAGGAGCTCAGCCCGGAGCAGCAGATCATCCAGGAGATCCTGAAAAACGCCTCCGTCGAGCTGCCTCAGTCCGAGAGCAGCAAGCTGATGGGCATGGTGAAACAGACTCTGCTGGGTCCCCTCGAGCAGCAACTGACACTGTCTGACCCTCAGAACGCCTACATGCTGTGCCTGGAGTGCAGCGAGCTCTAAGCCGGTTCAACGTTCAAAAAACACAGATGTGAGGGCCTCCTTCGGGAGGCCCTTTTGCACTCCCACGTCCCACATCCTATAATCCGGCCATCCTGGCCTACCCCTTTGAGCACAATGACAAAAAAACGGATCTACATCGCATACACCGGCGGCACCATCGGCATGCAGAAAACCGATCAGGGCTACGCCCCCACTGCCGGGTTCCTCACCGAGCGGGTCAAGGCCAATCCTGAGTTTCAACGGGAGGAGATGCCGGAATTTGAGATCAGCGAATACGCCGATCTGATGGACTCCGCCAACATGACCCCGGAAGACTGGCAGCACATTGCCAACGACATCGAGGCACGCTACGACGAGTTTGACGGCTTTGTCATCCTTCACGGCACCGACACCATGGCGTTCACCGCCGCCGCCCTCTCCTTCATGCTGGAAGGCCTGACCAAACCTGTGGTGGTGACCGGCTCGCAGATCCCCTTTGCCGAACTGCGCTCCGACGGCCAGCACAACCTGCTGAACGCGCTGTACCTGGCCGCCAGACACCCAGTTGGCGAGGTCTGCCTGTTCTTCAACAACAAGCTGTTCCGTGGCAACCGAACCACCAAGGTGCACGCAGACGGTTTCGATGCCTTTGCCAGCCCCAATCTGCCGCCGCTGCTGGAAGCGGGGATTCACATTCAGTGCGGGCCCGGGGTGACTCTGCTGGAATCCGCCGGACCACTCAAAGTACACCCCATCACCCCTCAGCCGATCGGCGTGGTCACCCTGTACCCGGGGATCTCCTCCGAGGTGATTCGCAACATCCTGCAGCAGCCGGTCAAGGCGCTTATCCTGCTCTCCTTCGGCGTCGGCAATGCTCCCCAACGCCCTGAGCTGCTGGATCTGTTCAAGGACGCCCGCAAACGGGAGGTGATCATCGTCAACCTGACCCAATGTCTGCAGGGTAAGGTGAACATGAGCGGCTATGCCACCGGCAATGCCCTGTCACAGGCGGGCGTGATCAGCGGATTCGATATGACCACGGAAGCCGCCCTGGCCAAGCTTCACTTCCTGCTGAGCCAGCCCATGACCTTCGACGAGCGGCTGGACGCGATGGAGCAGAGCCTGAGAGGCGAGTTGAGTCGCTGACCGAGTTGCACCAAACAACACAGCCCTCAGGACGAGGGCTGTTTTTTATCGGTTTGAGACCGGGTCCAGCATGCCGGAGAGGGCGCGTCTGGGAGAGGCGATCGGCTTTTCAACCGGGCGCCCTACCCTGAGCAGGATCTGGGGAGAGGCCAGCCCGGTGATCTTGGACAACCGGTTTCTCAGGGTGGGCACCTGTACCGGCTGGTTGAGGAAGGAGCCCTGATATCCCCGCTGGCAGCAGCCAAGCAACACCGTCTGCAGAGCCTGGCCTGTCTCAAGCCACTGCCTGGGGCCGTCACCGCAACTGGACAGCACCAGCAGCAGCGGCGCCCGGTCCACCAGCTTGGTGCTTTTACGGGCCATCAAAGAGCCAAGATTAAACCAGCGAATCATGGTACGAACAAAGGGCGACCAGAGCGCAGACACTGCCAGTCCCTCTCCCCGGTTCGGTGGCAACATCCAGCGTGCCAGTTCCCGTCGCCAGGCGGGATCTGACCACAAGGTCTGGTCAGCCTGGGCCACCAAGCCGGCGATTCGCTGGCGCTGGACCTCACTGGACACCGCAGTCAGTTGAACGCCTTCGAGCCTGGCCCATTGACGCAGGTCGGAGATAAGATCGCCGGCATCAGATACGGGTTCATAATCGCTGCGCACCGTATGGCGGCTGGGGATCTCATCGGCCAACTGAGCCAGGAGCGGTTGCTCCTCCTCGGGGGCGCTCTGCACCACTTTGGCCAGCAGGTCGGGGTTGTCGGGTTGGGGAAGCAGTTCTACCTTGAGGCCAATGCCGGCTTTGGCGGCCGCCAGTCTCATGTTCATCAGGGCACAACCACAGCTGATGTGCAGTTCGCGATCCTCTGGGTCATTGACCGGCAAGGCCCGGGAGCGGTCTGCAAACAGTTCTATGGCGTTTTCGTGAAGCCGGAAGCGCCAGGGTTGGCTGTTGTGGCTGGAGGGCGCCAACATCGCACTGTGGACCATCTGACGTGCGGTCTGTTTATCCATAAGCCCCTCCTCAACTCACTCTACAGGCGCAACCTGGCCACAGATGCTGAACCCGGTCGCTAACTATAAGTAAAACATCTTTTTTCACTCTGTGCGTAATTATCCTGTTCTAAACCATTCCCAGAATAAGCTCCGCCCTTATATCAAAAGAAAAGCGACCAAAATCCCAGGCTTACTCAATGAGACCGGCTCAACTGCTGCTCCCTTTCTCGAACCCTCTGCTGAAGCTCCTGGAGGTTCTCGTCCAGTCGCCGCTCCCCTATTCTCATCGCCTCTTCCATCAGCTGCGGCTGCAACCTGAGTATCTTCTGCCCGACCTCGGTGCGGTAGAACCGGGTCAGTTGTCGAAGCTCGGCCTCGGTGAAGGTTTCCTGATAGAGCGCGGCGTATTCCTCTTTGACACTATCCCACCCGGCGTATTTGAAGTAAAACGCCTTGAGGGTCTCCCGGTAAGGCGCCATCTCAGGATTGGCACTCACCTGAAGATCCAGCACCATCTCCAGACTGTCATTGGTGAGGCGCTTCGCGCCCATGGCGTCCAGCATCTCATGAGCCACTTTCAGGTGGGTGTCCGCCTTGGCCGGCAAGACGACAAGCATCGCCGTGGCCAACACAGTGGCGATAAAAGAAGGGTACATCATCTCTCCATTAAGGGGGTCTATTGGGTGTGGTCGTCATATCGCCACAATCAGCACGCCTTCGGTGTAACTGAAGCCGTAACCGGCTACGTCCGTTGGCAGCAGGCTTGTCTGCACCTCATGACGACCGGAGATCACCGGGGTGACCGAAACGATGGTCAACCCCTTGGCCAGCAGGGACTCGATCGCCTGATTTACTCGCTGTGCCAGGGCGTCGCCGTCGATGCGGCAATCCGAGCGCTGCTCTGCAGTCTCATGCCTGACCTGGTTCCTGGGTATTCGCCGACCACCCCAGAGAGCATCGGCGTCCTCGGCCGTAGTACGGCGGCTTCGGCTCTCTACACGAAATTCAGTTGCAACGAACATGGTCTCAGCCATTGAAATTCCCTCTTCTGAGTTATGCCAGGGTGAATCGGGCAAAGCCTTACTGCCCGTCCTGTTTTTCCGCGGCATCCTCTGCCGCGTGTATTCGCTCCAGGGTCTCGGGGTGGCTGCTCAGATACTGGGTCCAGTGCCCCGAGCCCCCCTCATCCAGGCTCTGATGATTAGCTTCAGCCAGCAAACGCATGGCCGCGGCAAAATGCCCCGGTGACAATCCAAGCTGTTTGAGCTGCTGATGAGCAAAATGGTCCGCCTCGGACTCCATATCCCTGGAAAACGCGCTGTTGATCAGGCTGGAACCCGCACCGATGACCACCTCGCCAGCCCCTTCGATGTCCCCCAATACCATGGCGAACAACATGCTGTTGGCGGTGGCCCGGGCCAGTTGCTTCATGCCATGTTGATGTTCCACATGGCCGATTTCATGGAGCAGCACCGCCGTCAGGGCGTTGGGCGCCGGCTCCATCAGAGTGACAATCTCGTCGGTGACGACCACGGTGCCGTCCGGCAAAGCAAAGGCATTGGCGCCCATTTTGCTGCTGCGAAACAACAGCTGATAGCCACTGCCGTCTAATGACAACTGCTGCAACGCGTGTTGCCACTGACCTCGTACCCGTTCTTGTTGCGTCTCACTGAGCTCACTGGGGTCCATCAGGGTCTTGTCCAGCAGATAGAGTGTCTGCTCGCCTAGCTGGCGCGGCACCGCATCGGGCAACAGCGACACTGAGGCATCGGCCGCGGCCGGAAGAGCCTTGGTGACCATCACCCACAAAAACAGGGGCACCACCAGTACCCCGGCCAACACTGCGCTCCAGTGTCCCTCCAGCCAATGCAAGGCTCGCTGACCGCCGGAGGTTTGTGGCCAGCGAAACCGGACGTCGTCCGGGGTAAACAGGCCACCGTCGGCAAAGCGCAGCTCCACCGCCAACCCGGCCAGCACTTCCCCCTGCTCACAATCATCGAGGTCGCAGCACCTGTGTGGGGCACTGCTGCCCTCAAGGTAGAGACTCAACTCTTCCTGAACCAGTTCGACCCGCCCCTTCTGGCTTTGACTGCTTCCGGGGGCCAGGTAGACCCCCTCTATCTGAAGGCTCATTGACCAGGCCTATCAGGTGATGGACAGATCAAGGTCAAACAGACCCGCCGCCTCTTCACCGAAGGCGGAGTCCCCTTCGCCAACGGTGTTGGTGAGGGCATCGGCACCAGGCAGCAGCATGACGCCAATGGCGTTGGTCATGTACTTGAGCTTGCGCACCTGGGTAACCGGATAGGCCAGCCCCAGGGTGCAGGCCAGCATCAGCGCATTGATGGTCATCATTCTCATATAACTGCCGGTCTTAATCTCGGGCTTGAAGGTGACCACACCCTCAATCTGAGTCTCGCCAATCAGGTGATTCAGCACAATGCTCTGATACAGGGCACGCACCATAAAGCTGACCAGGAAGGCGCCGGCGTAAAACATCAGAATGGGTATCAGCTGGAAGTCCGGCTCGCCTTCGGCGTTGAAGCTAGCAAAACCCTCGCCCACTCCCAGCACGGTAAAGAGGGCAATGAACAGCACAAAGCCCAACCCCAGACCGGCGAAGGAGGCTTTGTAGTAGCTGCCGCTGGAGGTGTTCACTTCGAAACGCTTGCCGCCATAGGTGGTGTGGCTGTAGAGATACTGGTCCATCTTCTTGAACACCCAGGGCATCGCCAGATACAGGGTAAAGGCGCCAACGATGGGCAGAAGCACAAAGGTCGCCAACAGGCCGAAATAGCTGCCCTCGAAGGAGAAGCGCACGTTCTTGTAGGCGGTCATCCGCATGGAAAAACGCATCCCCTGCAAAATCAGCCAGGGGGTTGCGACCAGCAGAGCCAAACTGAACAGCATGCCGGCGATGGGGAAAAACTGAGACAGGACGGAAAAGGCGATCAGCACCGCGACGGCTATCAATCGCCCTTTGAGGATCTGCATCGGCTTGGCCAGGTATCGGAAGCTGTGCCCCTCCAGTTTGGTGTGTCCCAACAGGTACTGATTATTTCGAACCTTGGCCCAGGCGCTGTAGATCCCCAAGGTGACGATGCTCAGCAGCAGATTGACGATCCAAAGCTTAAAATAGTCGCCACCGTTACCGGAAAACTCAAACGGGGCCTTCTTGGCTTGTTTGCTCAGGGTTGACTCTCTCTCGGCAACCAGCTGGCTCTGCTGCCGATGTTTCTCGCCGATCAGCTGCTGGAGGCGGGCGGCCCGTTGCGGAAAAGCGTTCTCATCCAGCTGGCTCAAGGCATCGATCAGTTCGTCCAGGCTGTAGTTGTCGTAGTTAGGTTCCATCTGGCCTCTCGTATCCCTTCTCCAAATTTGGAGACAATAAATTTCTGCGCCCTAATCTACCTGCATCCACTAGTGAGATAAAGGGGAGGTGATCTCAATATATTTAATTAAATCAGTGTATTTGTCACATGAGAGAAACCACGGCAATGGCGGTCAGTGCAAACAGGGGGATGTTGGACAGCAGATAGACCGCGAACCGAAGCTCTATCTTGTTGTTCAGGGCCTGCACCAGGCTGTGTACTATTCGCAGCACCACATAACTCCAGGCGAGTGCCAGCACCAATCCGCCCTGCTGCTCCATCAACACCAGGGCGATCACCAGGGGATAGAACAGGGTCGGCTGTTCCATCAGGTGGTTGTAATTGTCGGCCTTCCAGCGGACCGACGGTGGCAGTTGGTCCATCTGCTCCCCCCTGGGGACATTGGGATCGAGGGTCATGCCGGTTTGGAGGATGGCGGGGATTCGGGTGAAGTACATCCACAGCCACATCATCAGGGACCAGGAGATCAGCGCCACGATAGGGCCAAGCAGAGGAAAAGGTTGGGACATATCGACGTCCTGTCGAACTAGTAAACTGAAGGACTCAGTAACTCACAGCTCAACACAGGTTTCAACCTGACCGCCGTATAAAGCGTTATCTGGCCGTCGACACCACCGCCAGCCCTTCAAACTCGATCCTGTCTTCCCTGATAAGACGCTGTTCAACCAGATAGTGTTCCAGCTCATGAAGCATCTGCATCACCAGGTCCGACTGGCGAGACAGCTTTCGCATCAGGTCCACCAGGGGTTTGCCCGTTTGCCCGGCGTCCACCGCCACCATCAGCTCAGACAGTGTCTGATGAAGATCCTTATGACTCTGGTGCAGTTTGTTAAACCAGATGGTGTTTGAAAAGCAGCGACCCGGGCCATAAAGCCACTTTCCCAGGCGGCATTGGGTGTGGTGGGCTTCGGGCCAACTCAACGTACTCGTATCACTGATGAAACCCAGGTTGTAGACGCTGTCAATGACCGCTTTACGCCACTGAATATGGTCCAGTTGGGCCATGTGCAACATCCCCAGCAGCTGAGATGGCCAATGACGCCCTTCCTGCAGAAAGGTGAGAAAGTGGTTCAGTGGCAGAGGTGGGCTGATCCAGTAGCCCTGGGCCACACTGCAGCCGGTATTTTGCAAGAGCCGATAGCACGACTCGGTCTCCACCCCTTCTGCAACGATCTCCAGATCCAGGTTATGGGCCATCTGTATGCTGGACTGAACGATAGAGAGTTCCTTCTCGGACGCCTCTACCTGGCTGATGATCGACTTGTCGATCTTGATGGTGCTGAAAGGCCAGCGTGCCAACGTCCCCAAGTTGGAAAAACCACGACAGTAGTCGTCCATCACCAGGCGAATACCCATGCTTTTGAGCTTGTTCAGATTCTCTATCACTACCGGACACTCATTGAGCACCACGGTTTCCGTCAGCTCAATCTCCAGCTGTTCCGGGATGATCTCTCCCCGTTCAATCCCTTCCAAAAGCACTTTCACCAGCTTTCGGTTCTGAAAGTCATGGGCGGAAACATTAAAGGAGATGGGAAGCGGTTTGTTTTCCCTGTTGATCTGACCAATATCGTCGATGATACGTTTGACCATAGACAGGGTCAGCCGGTTAATAAATCCGTTGGATTCGGCCTGGGGAATGAAGGCCCCGGGAAGAACCACCGTGCCGTCCGATTTGATCCAGCGGATCAAGGCTTCGGCACCGCAGATCTCGCCAGTAACCATGGAAACCTTTGGCTGGTAGTAGAACTCAAACTCCCGCTTGTGCAGCGCGCTTTCCAGATCGCGTCTTGTTGTTGCCCTGGCGCTCATATAGATGTCCGGTGGTTGGTGACAAAGAAAACAGAACTGATCTTGTTGCTATGCCCAATATCCTTGGCATCTGAACTGAAGAGCACCTTCAATTGTTACCTATCACGTGCAACTTCAATGAGTTGCAATCTGCTCTACCAAGCTCATGTGAAACTCTAATTTCTGAATTCTGCAATCGAAAGTACGAAGATCTCAGTTTTAAGCCAAACTAATATAAAAAGTGACAAGGAAGGTAATATTCCCCATTATTACCAGTCACAGCACACAAATAGGGTTCAAGCACATTCCATCAAGCTTGAATAAAAAAGGGACCCTGTGGGTCCCTGAACTCAGTCTTGAGTGACGGCGGGTTTGTACGCCTTGGTGCCCCACAGAGGCACGGTGGAGAGCGAGTGCTTATAACTGCCCTTGGTCTCTTTGGTGCTGTAGGCGATGTAGAGCAAAGTTTGCGTCTTCTGATCCAAAATGCGCCTGATCTTCAAGCTCTTGAACAACACACTCTTAGACTTTTTAAACACCACCTCGCCAGACTTGCCGGTATCGATGGCCGCGATCATCTGAGCTGTGATCTCCCCGGTCTGTCGACAGGCGATGCCCATATCGCTGGGATCGGCAAAATCCAGGTCCGCTTCGATGTTGGAGATGTGACAGGTGACACCGGTCACTACCGGGTCCTGCAGCACCTCGACCTTGATGTCCTTGGTGGTGAACAGCCCCAGGGAGACATCCCCCACCTCGTTGTTGTCGCAACCCGACAAGGCCAGGGCCGTCAGGGCGAGAATCCAGGCTCTCATGGTTTACTCCGGTTTAAGGCGGGTGATCTGATTGTCATCAAACTGATGCTTCAGGACATCTTTGGAGAGGTGGTTGATCTCCCCATCCTTTCCCACAGTCAGATGCTGATTCTCATGGTTATGATTGGACTGCCACAGGATCAGCGCCTGCATGGCCGACTCACGCTGTTCATCGGTCACCAGGGTGCCATCAGGCCATTTGCCGATCTCTACGGCGGTTTGCAGCTTCTGCGCCAGTTCTGCGTCCATATTCGCTGCCAGTTTTTGCCACTCCATGCCTATCCCCTTTTGTTCAGCGCGATTCTGACCCGGGTCACCAGGTAGCCGACAAAACCCACGGCCATCATGCCGATACCCACAGGCTTGCGCCAGTTCGCCGCCTGCTCTCCACCCCAAAACCATAGGGCAAAGCCGCCGACGAAGGCCAGCAGGGCCAGGAAGCTGTGATTCATCAGTTGGGTTTTCTTGTTGATGGTCGCGATGCGCTGGGCAGATTCAATCTTGTCGCTGTCACCATCCAGCACCACCTGGCAATGACTGCAGGTTTTCGCCTTGTCTGAGATGCGTTTGCCACAGGCGGGGCAATCAATTAACGCCATTTCCACTCCTTGTCATCTATCCCCTGACCGGCGCGGGCCGGGGCTGTCTTGCGCCGCCCACTATTACAGAGCCAACCTCCAAGGTAAAGGGTTTCGTCGGCCGGGACCAAAGCGTTTAGCCTGACAAACAGAAACGCCGCCTGCGGGAGGCGGCGCTTCACTCCGACAGAGGCACTATTCTGTCGGTGTCTGAGCCTTGTCCTCAGCCTGCCCCTTTACATCGGGGGAGGTAGACCAGTAATTGGCCACCGTCTGCTTCATCTCCCTGGAGAGCAGCAGGATGCCGAACAGGTTGGGCAGGGTCATCAAGACAATGGAGACTGCGGCCAGGTTCCAGACAATGGTGGTGTCTGCCACCGCCGCAATCATAAAACCGGCTACGTAAAACACCCGGTAGGTGAGAATCCAGCGACTGCCGAACAGGTAGGTCACCGCGCGGTCACCATAATAGGACCAGGCGATGGCCGTGGAGAAGGCAAACAGCAGCAAGCCAATGGAGACCACATACTGCCCATACTCTCCGAAGTAGCCTCGGGTAAAGGCCTTGGTGGTCAACTCCGCCGAGTGAATCAACGAGCGCCCCTCGATGGTCACATCCAGATCCATCGGCTTACCCTTGGCAATCTCCAGGTTGCCACTGAAGGGGAAGCCTTTCACGGTATAGCGCACGTCTTCGGCCACAGAGCGGGCAGCAATCAATGTGAAGTCCTGATTTACCGCCACACCGTCACGAACAACGATGACGCCGTTGTAGGCACTGACCTTGGAATCCTGACCGGTGAGGTAGTGAAACAGCTCGGTCTTGTCGCCGTCGACGCCATCGCTGTAGTGGCCCTGTACATACTCGACGTCGGCGGTCTGGAAGCTGTTGTGGTGCTTCTCGGTCCAGACCCCTGAGGAGAGGATCACCATGCCGGTAAGGGTACAGACGATGATGGTGTCGATGAAGGGCTCCAGGATGGACACCATGCCCTCGGACACCGGCTCATCGGCCCGGGCGGCGGCGTGAGCAATGGGCGCACTACCCTGACCCGCTTCGTTGGAGAACAGGCCCCGGTTTACCCCTCGGTTAAAGGCGTAAGCGAAGGTGGCACCCAGGAAGCCACCGGTGGCGGCGGAACCGGTGAACGCGTCTTTGAACACCGACACAAAAGAAGGCACCAGGTTTTCGATGTTGTAGAAGATCACCGCCAACGCCCCGATGACGTAAATCACCGACATGAAAGGCACCAGGGTGGAGGTCACCTTGGCGATGCGGCTGATGCCGCCGAGGATCACCAGCGCCAGCAGGATGGAGAGTACGCCGCCGGTGACCACCGGAGCGATGCCAAACGTGGCCTCCATGGATACGGCGATGTTGTTCACCTGGGGCATGTTGCCGGTGCCGAAGGAGCTGACAATGGTGGCCAGGGCGAAGATCACCGCCAGCCACTTCATGTTCAGCGCCTTATCCATGAAGTACATGGGACCGCCAGCCATGGTGCCGTCGTCGGTTTTTTCCCGGTACTTGTGGGACAGGGTCACTTCCACGAACTTGGTGGTCATACCCAGGAAGGCGGTCATCCACATCCAGAACAGCGCCGCCGGACCCCCTAAGAAGATGGCCAGACCCACACCGCCGATGTTACCTGTTCCCACGGTACCGGACAGCGCGGTGGAAAGAGCCTGAAAGTGGCTGGTGTCGCCAGCCATTTTGGAGTGGTCATGTTTACCCCGCACGATACTCCAGGCACGGCCGAAATAGCGGATCTGGGGGAACCCAAGGTAGAGGGTAAAGAACAGGCCGACGCCCAGCAACACCCAGGGGAACCAGGCTGCGGAACCGAGAAACCCGTCCAAGGTCAACAGAAAGTTATTGATTGCCTGCAAAACGATTTCCTTATTATTGTGCGGGGCCACTTCCGGGGCCCGATCTGTTTTGTCCCTCCCTACCCTATCAACAAGGCTCCTCAGGGCTCAAGGCACCCGATTTTTGTCCTAAACAGCGGTATTTCCCAGTTAAACAGCCATTCAGCAGCAGAGGATCCTAGCCTGATGTCGGCGTTGAAAATTTGTGCGTTGATGAACTGATATTCACCGCCGGATCCTCCGGCGGCAAATGTAAAGAAAAAGTAGGCAGGGAAGGAGGTTGCTGCGAATTCTGGTGAAGATATAACCGAAGACACTCTGTTGGCTCGTTCAGAAACCGTCAGGGTTCAACCGGTTATGCTGAAGCCAGTCCCGATTTCGTCACCAAGCCAAGGAGTACTCATGAGTAAGCTCAGATACATGCCCCGCCCCATTCCCTGGGCCGTGGTCCTATCGATACCCCTGATATTGGCGGCGCTGATTGCTGTTCCGCCTGTCTTCGCCAACGACGCCGAGTGTCAAAGCTGCCATACCACAGAGGATATGGCCGAAGCTGAACACATGGACACCGAAGGCATGAGCTGTCTGAGCTGTCACGAGGCTCACGACTAAAGGTTGTCGGCGGCGGCCTGCAGGGTATAGCCCCCTGTCGGCGAGGTAGCAGACAGCCTGGTCTGCACCCGAAGGATCCCATCCAGCAATGGCGAGTCCCGACGGTAGGCCAGGTATATCTCCCGCTCCATCAGGCTGCCCTTACTCAGTCTGAACAGCTGACCATTCTCCAGGAAAGGCTCCACCATGGAGAGTGGCAGGTAGGCGGCGCCGCCCCTTTTCAGAAGTATGTCCAGGGCGATGCGCGCACTGCTGGTGCGCATCGCCGGTGGCACAGAGCCCAGATGCAACTCTGCGTGGGCCTGGGCAAACTGCACCCCCCAGTCCACGAAGATGTATTCCCCGCTGAGCGCCTGATCCGCAGACTCCTGGCAAGTGCTCACCAGCACCAGCTCCAACCTGGCCACTTCGCAGCATTCAAGCAGTTCAGACTTTATCGGTTCAAACAGGATCCCCATGTCCAGGGTGCGCTGCAACAGCGCCCGGTTCACCTGCTCCTGGCTTAGGGTATCGGCACTGAAGGCGTAGCCGCTCATTGACTCGGTGATCAGCCCAAGGCAATGCTGCAGGTAGGCATCCCAGATATTGGGGCTCCCCGCCAGAGTCAGCTGCGCCTGCTCCCCCTTGGCCAGCTTCAGGTCATCCTTAGCCTGCTGCAGGGTACTGACCATCACCTCGGCATAGCGAACCAGCCTCTCTCCGGTGGAGGTGAGATGGATGTTGTTGCGTTGTCGTACGAACAGAGAAGCATCGAAAAACTCCTCCAGTTGCTTGATGCGGGCACTGACCGCCGCCTGGGTGATATTCAGGCTGTCGGCGGCACGGCCAAAATGGCGCTCTTTGGCCACTTCCAGAAAGGTTCTAAAGACTTTGACGTCCATGGCGACTCCAACGGGTTTCTGCGCCGATGTTAACAATGAATTTTTGTCGAGACGATAGAAATTTATCGTTTTTCTTTATCGAGTTTCAGATCTATCTTTCGCGCGATCTCATGCCTTGAGTGAACACCATCAATACGTTGAAATATTTAATCTTTATTGGGATTTGTTATGTCTGATGTCGATTTTCGCTTCGGTAGCAAACTGTTTGTGGATAACAACAGATATGCCAGAGGATTTAATCGCTCCGGTGACTTCACCATTGGAGAAAGCCACCTGCTCACCAGCTTTGGTACCACCATGCAGGGGTTAGCAGCCGGTCACCTTGAGCCCCAATCTGACACAGAGCACCATTTTCAGCAGGTGTGTCAGGCCAAGGCGGATCCCGAAACACCTCTGGAACGTGTATGGCTGAAGTACCAGAGATTGGCTAATGGCAAGCCAAAGATCTACACGCTGCACGACAGTAACGTCAGCATGGATCTGAACAGCCCTATTGATGACGACTAATTTTGGACAGGCTTAATGAACATCTGTTTCCTCATGTACCCATGGCAGCGTATCGACCCTGCCTTTGACTCCACTCTGCGCCTTATTCATGAATGCGCCATTCGGGGCCATACCGTGGCGATCACAACGCCCAACAGCCTGACCATGCGCGATTCCACCGTGTATGGCTTTTGCGATGTCATCATAAAGAACCGAGCAGTGTCTGAAAAAGTAGAGCGTTTCTATGCGACTGCTGAGATGCGCAGGGTAAAGCTACCCATGGCCGGGTTTGACTGCATCTTTATGCGAGCCAACCCTCCTCTGGATACCCTGGCACTGAACTTCCTGGACTCCATTAAGCAAGACACTCTGATCATCAATGATCTGGAGGGACTGCGCATCGCCAACAACAAGCTGTACACCGCGGGTTGGTCCGGTCCTGCAGGTCGATTTATTCCCAACACCCATGTCTCCAAGAACAAGGAGTACCTGATGCAGGTGTTGGAAGAGAACGACGCAGGCAAAATGATCCTCAAGCCGCTGAACGGCTACGGTGGACACGGGGTCATCGTAATCGAAAAAAGTGCACAACAGAGTGTCAGCTCCCTGCTGGACTACTACATCGGAAGCGGCGACAAAAGCAACTATGTGATCCTGCAAGATTACATTGAGGGCGCTGAAGAGGGCGACAAAAGAATCCTGATGCTCAATGGCGAGCCCATCGGCGCCATGCGCAGGGTTCCAGCCAAGGGGGATGTACGGTCCAACATCCATGCCGGTGGCAAGGAGGTCAAACATACCCTGACCCGCCAAGAAAAGCAGCTGTGTGCCACCGTCGGCCCCAAGCTGGTTCGGGACGGACTCTATTTCGTTGGCCTGGATGTGATTGGTGACAAACTGTTGGAGGTCAATGTCCTGAGTCCCGGAGGCATTACCCGGATCAACAAACTCAATCGAGCCCGTCTGCAGAGACAGGTGATCGACTGGGTGGAGAACATCATCGACAGCCGCGAACTGTTGCTGCAACGTAAATCCGATTACCGTCAGGCGATCCTCGATGCAAACATTATCCCTGACTGAAGCCATTGAGCTCATCGAAGCCGCAACGCCCTTCACCGCCGTGGTGGAGGGATGCCTGGAAGTCAAAATTGATGCCTACCTGCCCGTGGTGGCCACAGCCATCCACGCGGGGGGACAATTACGACGGGAGCTTCTGGACAACTGTCTGTTGTCGGACAAAGAGCGTTTTTACGAAGAAGATCCGGCGACTGACCAGTTCATCTCTTCTCAGCCGATCACTCTGGTGGGCCGAGATTCCAGGTTTGAGTATGACCTCAACCGCCCCAGGGCACTGAGCACCTATTATCGCTCAGCCTGGAGCAGGCAGGTGTGGCAAAGACCGTTAAGCAGCAGGCAACGGGTGCGGAGTCACCTGAAACACCAGTGTTTCTATAGGCTGTATGACGCCTTGTTGGGCAAGCTAGAGGGGCTGTTCCCCAATGTGCTGGTGTTTGACATTCACAGCTACAACCACAAGCGTATTGAGCGCCAGGTGCCCCTGTTCAATGTCGGCACCGCCCAGATCGACATGGAACGCTGGGGTACGGTCGTCGAGCGCTTCAACCGTGAACTTAATCGGATTCAACTCTCGGACATCAAGGTGGAATCAAAGCTCGATGAGGTGTTCCAGGGGCGCGGATACCTGATCGCGCACACCAACGCCCGATTTGATCGCACCCTGGTATTGCCCACAGAGGTAAAGAAGGTCTACATGGACGAAGATTGTGGCACGATGTTTCCACTCATTGTTCAGGACCTGAGCCTGGGGATGAAGGAAGCCTTCGCCCAGACTGCGGCCTACTTTGCCAGACGCCACAATAAAAGGACCAAGACCAGTAAGAACCAGATGCTGAGTCAGTTTATTGATCAGGATGTACTGGATTTGGACAGGCAGTTGGCTTCGATAGGAAAGGGACTGGAAACCCTACCCTACTTGAATCCGTTGAACATTGAACAGGAGCGCCGCCGTTTCCGCAGCGGCTGCCGCCGGTTCAGCCCCAGATTTAAGTACAAACCGCTGGCGGTGGACCCTTTCCTGCTGAAAGAGAAGCTCTATCAGCTTCCTTTCGAGAAGATATCGGACCCGGCCATACGCACCCTGTATCAGGGCATTGCCGACAACCTGTCCCGCAGGGTGGATATGCTGACCTCTGTTGGCAAGGAGGAGTTTCGTTACGCGAGCTTGCGCTACTATGGCAGGCCGGATGTCGAAGCGGTGCAAAAAGCCCGTTTTCTCCTTCAGGCCGCCCCCCTTATGGAGGAGGAACAACCACAGCCAGCGATCAACGCAGAGCAGGCGGTACATCGCCTCCAGTTATGCGCCGATGCCTGGGGATTGAAGTGTCGGGTACAAATGAGCAGTCGCCTTGCCGCCAAAGCGATGGTGGTGTCGGGCCGGGGCAAACCTACGCTGCTGATCAACAGGAACCGCAGCTATACCGACCGCGAGTTGTCAGCGCTGGAGCTTCATGAACTGGGCATCCATGTCGCGACCACCCTGAATGGACGCCGACAGCCCTTGCAGGTTCTGAATCTGGGTCTGCCAGGCAGCAATCAGACCCAGGAAGGCCTGGCTATCATGGCCGAGTATTGTGGAGGGACCCTGACCCTGGAAAGGCTCAAAATACTGGCCAGCAGGGTTCTCGCCGTCGATTCGATGCTGGTGGAAGATGACTTTGATCAGACCATGCAACGGCTTATTGAAGAAGCCAGATTGAGCACCGACGCCGCCTTCGATGTGGCTGTCAGGGTATACCGTTCAGGCGGCCTGACCAAAGATTATCAGTATCTGACAGGGTTCCTGAAGACTCTGATGCTGTCCGGCAACCGCGCTATGGAGCCCTTGCTTGCAGGTAAGGCGTCGATGGAAAACCTTGACCTGCTAGAGGAACTTTGCCAACGAAACTGGATCACAGCGCCAACCTCGTTGGTCGCGTTGCATCCAGAGGGTGACGAGGATCCTATTATCAAGTATCTGGTCAGAAGCCTGCTCCACTGATGGGATAAAAATAAAGGGTGCCCTCGGGTGCCCTTTTTCTATGCGCGAGCCAATGGGATGCAGTATGCTGGAGCCCTGGCCTCCACAGGAGCAGAAAGTGAACATAGAAAACAACAGCGTTGTATCCATCGCTTACACCCTTCGACTGGTAACCGGTGAGAAGGTGGATGTCGTCTCACGCAATGATCCCCTGGTGTATGTTCATGGCAAGGGCGATCTGGCAGAGGGGCTGGAAGAGGTGCTTCTGGGGCACAAAGCCGGCGATCACCTTACCGTCACCCTGACACCCGATCTGGCTTTCGGTGACCACGACCCCGCCATGGTCAGACAGGTGGACGCCGCCATCATTAAGGGCGCCGAGCAGCTTAAGGTAGGCATGCAAATTCATGCCGAGACCGATCACGGTCCCATGGAGCTGACACTGACCGAGATCAACGGCGACACCCTGACTCTGGACGCGAATCATCCTCTTGCGGGAAAAACCGTTATCTTCGACGTCTACATCTGCAAAGTCGCGCCGTCGGATGAGGCGACGACCAACCCGCTTAACTGAAGGATGTGCTGCTGCGTTCCTCCCGGAACAGCAGCTTTGACTACGGACCCACCAGCTCTGGTATACACTTTAAGGGAGACCCAATACCAAGGAGGTTCCTATGGGCGCCGCCATCAAAGTCATTGACTACCTTGATTCACTTGGGGTGCAGTATCAGTTAGTTCCCCATGCTCACAGCCAGTCATCCATTCAGTCCGCCACCAACGCCGGTGTTCCCGCCAGACAAACTGCCAAGTCTGTTGTTCTCGAGGACAACGAAGGTCGCCGTATTCTGGCCGTGGTTCCGGCCGCCAACCGGGTGGTGATTCAAAAACTCAGCGAACAGCTTAAGCGGGAGCTGCACCTGATCCCCGAATCCAAATTGAAGGGTCAGTTCAGTGACTGTGAGCTGGGTGCGGTGCCCCCCGTGGGCAAACCGTACAACCTGATGGCCGTCTACGAAGATGACCTGTGCAAAGAGGACCACATCTATCTCGAATCAGGCGATCACGAACACCTGATTCGCATCAGCCGCAACGGCATGCAGGCCCTGATGGCCAATCAGGCCCACGGCCACTTCAGTGCCACTTCCGTGGCCAATGAAAAGCCCAGACGAGCCTGGGACTGGCAGTAGCACTTTAGCGTGATCAAAAAGGGCGCCGCTTGGCGCCCTTCTGTTTACTGTTTCTTTATTCCAGCCAGCATTGACAGGAAAAACTCCGCGCCACGCTTGCGGGCAAAGGCCACATTGCGCTCGGGAATCTCCTCCGGATTGTCATAGGCCGCCAATGCCCTGGCCATGCTCTCTTCCCGGATCAGGTGGATGGTTGGCCAGGGAGAGCGGTTGGTGAAGTTGGCCGGGTCGGCTTCCGGCTCCCCGGCAAAACAGTAATCCGGGTGGAAACTGGCTAGCTGATACACACCCTCATAACCTTGCATCTGCAGCAGAGCATTGGCCAGCTCCACCAGCTCCAGATACTGGTCAAAATCTGCGAACCCCTGGGTCAGGACACACAGCGTGGTGGCCACATTCGGGTGTTGATCCAGGTATTGGCACTCCAGAAACAACGTTTCCAGTGCGCTGGGCAGTTCCTCTGAGTCGATCTCGGCGTAACGGATGGTATCCGCTTCCACCTCCCGCCGGGCAAAGGGGCACAGGTTGTACTTCATGATGACCCGCTCCACCCAGGCGCGGGTCTGGCTCAGGGCATGGTGTTCCTTCACAGACGGTCTCCTCCATCACTTCCCCTCATTAGGGAGCGCGAAGGGTAGCACAGACTCGGGGCCGATGCCGCTGCTAAGCCAACCAGAAGCTCAGGTGCATGATCAGGGCGACGGCGGTCAGCCCCTGGCGCAGTCCTCCATAGCCCTGGGGCTGGCCCTCTATCCAGCGATCGCTGACCAGCATCAGCAGGTAGCCCACCGCCAACCAGGGCAAAGCCCCCACTGGGCCCAGCCCCACCAGGGCCACCCAGGCCAGAATGCTTGGTATCATTGCCAGATAGGTTTGCCAGGGACGCGCTTTGGCGATGACACTCTGATACCAGTGGATTCCTCCCAAAAAGGAGAGAATGATGGCGCTGTACTGAGAAAAGCCCACGAGCGCCGTGTCCGCAGAAATAGCGCCCAGCACCATCATCATGGGCAGGGCTATAAAGGGGATCAGCCCGGCGGCGCCGAGCCAGTAGGCGTGTATGTGCATGGGACCTCCGGAAGCAGCTCAAGACAAGGTGCTACGCAGAGGTCCACAAAAGGGATCTATCTGGTGACCATTTTAGCGATCGCTTCGGCGCGCTCCTCATCGGTCATCTCTGACGGCGGGGGCACCAGAATCCCCTGCTGGCAAGCGGGACGCTCAGCCAGTTCATCGAGCCAGCGCTTCAGGTTGGGCAGACCGTCGATGGGGATGCCGCTCCACTCATGGGTGCGCACCCAGGGCCAGGTGGCCATGTCGGCGATGGAGTACTCGTCAGTCAGGTAACGGGTCTTGGCCAGTTGAGTGTCGATGACTTCAAACAACCGACGCCCCTCCTTCTGATAGCGCTCGATGGCCGCCGGGATCTTCTCCGGAAAGTAGCGATAGAACACATTGGCCTGGCCCATCATCGGACCAACGCCCCCCATCTGGAACATCAGCCATTGAATGACCCTGGAGCGCGCCTTCGGGTCCTTGGGCAGAAACTGACCGGTCTTCTCTGCCAGGTAGAGTAGGATGGCACCAGACTCAAACACGGCAAAATCATCGTTATCCCGATCCACGATGGCGGGAATGCGGCCATTGGGGTTGATACTGACAAACTCAGGCTGCTTCTGATCCAGAGCCATCAGGTCCAGAGGATGGACCCGATACTCCAGTCCCATCTCCTCGAGGGCGATGGACACTTTGTGGCCATTTGGGGTCGCGGCGGTATACAGATCAATCATGATTACTCCTGGTTAACGGAATGCGGGACGGGCGGCCACCAGAGCACGCCAGCGTTCAATGTTGGGGTACGAGTGCGCCATGGAGAACTTCACCCTCTCCATAAAGGCCAACAGCGACCAGGCGGTGATGTCGGCCACCGAGAAGCGATCGCCAGCCAGGTAGACACTCTCACCCAAACGCGCCTCCAACCTGGGTAGAAATTCATCCAACCGCTTTCTGGATTCCTCACCCCAGGCCTCGACGCACCGCTCTCTGTCGGCATAGACGCCACTGAGGTTACGAAACGCCTGAAACGCCGGAACCAGCCCCTGAAATTCAACGATTCGAGTCCACATCTCCACCCTGCCCTGCTCCAGTGGTGACCTGCCGAACAGGCCCGTGGGGTTCAGGGCATCAACATAACGGCAGATGGCCAGGCTTTCACAGATGGCCTCGCCGTCATCCAGTTCCAGAACCGGCACATGGCCATTGGCGCTGAGTCGTCGAAACTCAGGCGAGAGATTTTCCCCATCGCGAATGTTCACCTCCTGACGAGGCACCTCCATGCCGGCTTCCGCCAGAAACAACGACACTCTCAGGCAGTTTGGGGTGGGGGCAGTTTGATGGATCTTCATTGACACTCCTTTTCCGGAACGATCGTTTAGATTAGAATCTATCCATATCAGAACGAACGGTCAAGAATTTTGGAGACGCTATGGCAAGGCAATGTTGCTTCGACAGGGAGGAGGTGCTGGAGAAGGCGATGGGCCTGTTCTGGCAGCGGGGCTTCGAAGCGACCTCGGTGGCCAACCTGGTGGAACACCTGGGTATCAACCGCTTCAGCCTCTACAACAGTTTTGGTGACAAACACCAGCTCTATCACCTGTGCCTCAAGCATTATCAGGAAACCTACGCCAAACCCAGGCTGCAGCCCTTATTGACCAACAACGCGGGACTGAAAGAGATCGAAACCCTGCTGGCTCAGATGTGCCAGGAGGTTGAGCCGGGTTATGGCTGCTTCCTGCAAAGTGCCCTGCTGGAACGCAGGCAGCTGGATCAACAGGTGGCCGCCCTGTCGGATCAAGTCTTTGACGGGCTGTTCGCGGCGCTGAAGCACAGCCTGGAGGGAGCCAAATTGCAACAGGATCTCAGCGCCGACGCCGACACGGATCTACTGGCGCACTGGCTGGTGCTGCAGATTCAGGGGATTCGCGCCCTGCTCAGAGCCGGTCAGCCCGACAGGGTTACTCCCGCCCTGACGCAAATTGTTACCTTCCTCCGAAGCCAATAAGCCACCCTTGCCATCGCCATACAGCCCCGGTTAAGCCATTGACAGGCTATTATACCAATTGCATTGATTTTAATCGGGGTATCTATCCATGAAACACTTCGGCTTGGCTCTGGTAGCCAGTGCCCTTCTGGTCACCGGTTGCGCCAACCACGCACAGTCAGACAACGTCTCCGGCAGCGTCAGCTATCGCGAGCGCATCGCCTTGCCTCCAGGCTCGGTGGTCAAGGTTGCGCTGCAGGATACCTCCAAACAGGATGTTGCCGCCGACACTCTGGCTGAAGCGGTCTACACCATCAATGGTGCGCCTCCCTACCCCTTCGAACTGACCTATGATGCGGACCAGTTGAAGCCGGGACACAGCTACACCCTCAGTGCCCGCATCGAAGGTCCGCACGGCCAGCTGATGTTCATCAATACCACAGTTGAAAACGCCTTTGACGGGGATGGCAACAACATGACGTTGCAGTTGGTGGCCCACGAACAGGCACCGGATCTGCCTCTGAAAGACACCCACTGGATACTGTCCCATATTCAAGGGCAGCCTGCTCCCCTGGGGATGCAGGACAAAGCGGCCAATCTGGTGGTCAATCAGGATGGCGTTGCAGCGGGATTCTCCGGGTGTAACCGCTTCCACGGCAGATACCTGGACGACAGCGGTATGATCGCCGCAGGTCCCATGGCCGCCACCATGATGGCCTGTCCACAGGGAATGGAGCTGGAGAGGGAGTACCTGGCCCACCTGTCCCAGACCACCACTTATGAGATCAAGGGCAACACCCTCAGCCTAATGGACAACAACGGTACCGAACTGCTTCGCTTCATCTCTCAATAGAGTTTCATCGCTGTCGCCGTTTCCACTGCCTGGCGGCAGCGATGCTTTTACACTGGCGTATATATTTCAATTCCCCCAAGCCAGTTGAAAGCCGGAAAATATCCCTCTTCCACGTCCTCAGTAATTTATTTCACAATTATAAAGTTACGTAACGATCTTACGCGGCGACATTAAATTGACGCCACCAAATTAGTTTGACGTCTCGCCAAAAATGTCTTTCAGACCACTAAGATAGCCGAAAATAATAGATATTATCGGAAATTATTCACCTAAATTATCGAGTCGGGCGTGTTCTCCGTTTGAAACCACTCAACGCCCCCCGGCATCAAATCGAGTCAAATTTAACAACCAGCATCCCCGGAAACCCCTATAACCAAAGGTTTTTTAGAAATCAGAAAACATTCTTTCAACATTTGCGTTTGTGACAAAAGTCACTGAATATCCTTTATTAACCGCTATGTTAGATATAACTAAATTAGGTTGTTCAAATAATCTGATTAAAAGGAGATCGACAAACAGAAAAAATCAATAAGAAACAGACACACCAACGAAACGATTGCTGCCCCAAAGGAGTTGGCGCACAGATTCAAAAAACTGAGGAAGAAAAAGGAAAAACATTCGTTTCGGACAAAATAAAAATTTCTGGAGAATATGATGAACTCTAAAACTCTAATATCTTTAGCGGGTTTATTCGCTGTCGCGCTCGCCTTACCAAGTTATGCGGCTAAGCCCGTCGACTTGGATGGGGACGGCGTCAAGGCCGCTCAGGACTGTAACGACAACGATGCCAATGTCTGGCAACTGAACTCTTGTGGCGTCTGCGAAGTGGAGCCCGTCAACGGCTGCGCCGTCGGCCCTCATGACGGCCTTGCCTGGGCAGACTACCCCAGCGCCTGCATGAACTGTCACGATGGTGGCGAAGGCGGCAGCCAGTACCAGGAGATGTTCGGTTCCACCCACTACCAGTGGACAGGTGAAACCCCGGACATGACCAACCAGGGCGGGACCCTGCAAGGTAAGCTGACCAACGCGGTCAACAGCTACTGCATTAACATCGAAGGCGACTGGCCTGTGTGCGGCTCCTGCCACGCAGGTCGGGGCACCAAGCCCGGTGAAGGCGATACCGTAGCCAACGTAGATTGCCTGATGTGCCACAACAAAGACTACGCCCTCAATCGAGTGCGCAAGTCAGACGGCTCCTTAGGCCCGGCGGACGGCACTGCCCAGGCCGATCTCGACGGTTATGTACAGAACATCGCTGCCCCTGAGCGCACCAACTGCCTGAAGTGTCACGCCTACGCCGGTGGCGGCGATGGTGTGAAGCGGGGTGATCTCTCCTCCGCCCTGATGGCCAACGGCGATGCGCACTTTGACGTGCACATGAACGTCACCGGTGCCAACCTGCAGTGCCAGGATTGCCACAAGTTTGAGAGCCACCGAGTGATCGGTAAAGGCTCCGACCTGCGTCCCACTGATGACATCGTGCGTGGTGCCGAGATCACCTGTGCCAACAGCTCCTGCCACGTAGGTATGGACTCAGGCACCGGTCACGCCAGCTCCGGCCGTCGCGGCGAGCCCGATCGCCACGTGCCTCGCGTAGCCTGTCAGTCCTGCCACATCCCGACTTACGCCAAGGATCTGGGCGCCGCCAATCACATGCCCACAGAGATGCACCGCGACTGGCAGTTCCACCACGACGGTACCCCAGCAGACGGCGTATCCGGCCCCGGCCACCCTCACACCGATAAGCTGGCGAACCAGGTACCAGAGATTCGCTTCTGGAACCGTAAGAGCGACAACTACCTGTTGGGCGACCTGGCCAAGGTGGATCCGGAGACCGGCCTCTACCCGACCTCCCGTCCCCTGGGCAACGTCAATGACGGCAAGCTGACCCCCTTCAAGTACAAGACCGCGAACCAGCCGATGACCAGCGCCGACAGCCGCATGATCGCCCTGGACACCTTCGAGTACCTCAAGGGTTCCGGTGATGCCGTCAAGGCGATTGAAAATGGTTTGGCCAACATGGGTTATGCAACTAACGAACCCTACGAGTGGATCGAGACCGATACCTACCAGATGATCAACCACGGGGTGAATCCCGCCAGCGACGTAGCGGACTGTACCCAGTGTCACTCTACCGATCTGGACCTGGCCACCGAGTCGAAAATGGACGCCATGGGTTACAAGCTCAAAGGACCCAAAGAGCAGGTATGTGCCCAGTGTCACGATGGCAGCAAGAACCTGCCCCGCACCCACGAGCGGATGCACAACCACGTAGAGAAGGGCTCCGGCATCGGCTGCTACTTCTGTCACGACGTGCAGCGCCCCGAACGCAACCTGTGCAGCCCCTGTGACGCCAGCTGCCCGGCGGAGTTCGTGGACAACCAGCCCTACCCCCATCAGTGCGGTAACTGACTTTCCCTGTAGTAGTGTGTCAAGCGGCCTTCGGGCCGCTTTTTTGTTCAATCACCAACAATTCGAGCAATTACGTTAACAAACTGCTGTCGTTTCGGGTTAACCTGTGACTCTGATCTTTACTACCTGTTTGGGATTGACCATGAAAAAGATTTTTGCCGCTCTGGCACTGCTGTCACTGATCACCGCCTGTTCCCCTGAAGTGGGCAGTGAAGCCTGGTGCAAGAAGATGGACGAGAAGCCTAAGGGCGAATGGACCGCCAATGAGGCGACCGATTACGCCAAGCACTGCGTATTCTAGAAAGAGGCGGCGATAGCCGCCTTTTCATTCTCTTAACACATTGGACATTTCCTTATAACTCAGTGACAATCATCCTAGGTCTTCACTCAGGAGCCTTGGATGGCGGGCCTTGTTCTATTCCTCATCATTACCCTCGCCCTGTTGGCGATTCAGCTGTTCCGTTACCAACAACGGCTGGACAGCGCCCGTCTGCAGCAAAAGCGACTGATGCAGATTCTCGATCACGCCGGCGCCCTCATCTACACCAAAAATCGATACCAACACTACACCTACGCCAACAAGCCCTGCCTCGACCTGTTTCAAATCGATGAAACCCAGATCCCGGAATTCAGCGACGGCCACTACTTCCCCATCGAAACCCAGCAACAACTGAAAGCGATCGACATGAAAGTGTTGGGCGGTGAGGCCAACCAGGAGGAGGTGATCGTCGAACGAGAGTTTGGCAAACCGACGGTGTACCTTGAAACCAAACACCCGCTGC
Source organism: Ferrimonas futtsuensis DSM 18154 (assembly GCF_000422645.1). Lineage (GTDB taxonomy): Bacteria > Pseudomonadota > Gammaproteobacteria > Enterobacterales > Shewanellaceae > Ferrimonas > Ferrimonas futtsuensis. Next base: position 36,004 of record NZ_AUGL01000021.1, on the reverse strand, counting down.
GGGACGAACAGGGCAACATCGATGAACTGGTGGGGATCTCCACGGACGTCACCGAACTGTGGCGGCTGAAGAAAGCCCTGGAGATGCAGGCCAACATCGACCCGCTCACCGGCATCGCCAACCGGCTCAAACTGGATGAAACCTTCCAGACCGAAATCGATCGTGCCCGCCGCTACCAGACCCCCTTGTGCATTCTGTTGGGCGACGTCGACCACTTCAAAGAGGTCAATGATCACTTCGGCCACCAGGTCGGTGACCGGGTGCTGATCACCATCGCCGAACTGATTCAGTCCAGCCTTCGTAGCTCGGATCATGCGGGACGTTGGGGGGGCGAAGAGTTTCTGATCATCTGCCCACAGACCGAGCTGAACCAGGCCACCAAACTGGCGGAGCGGATGCGGCAACAGGTGGTGGCCCATCAGTTTGAAACCAGCAAACAGCTTAGCATCAGCTTCGGCGTTGCTGCCTTTAGCGACAGCGACAGCGTCAGCTCACTCACCACCAAGGCGGACCGTGCCCTGTACCGGGCCAAAGCCGGTGGTCGCAATCAGGTATGCCATACCAGCTGAGTTGACCAACGGTGCCGCTGCCGTTCCACCAAACTAATGACTCTTGGGAATATGATGAGATATCTGCCACTGTTGATTCTGCTTGCCCCCGCAGCCCTTGCCCGCCCTTTCGACAGTGGATTCAGCCTGCGCGCGGGCGGATTCTGGGCCGATGTTGACTCCAGCTTTGGTGCCAGGACCGTCATCGGCGACACCCCCATCCGCGTGGATTTCGAGTCCGATCTGGCGCTCGACGAATCCAAGTTCAGCCCCTTCGTGGAGCTCACCTATCGCTTCGACGAGAAGAACGTGCTCGCTCTGAATTACCTGACGCTTCACCGCACGGCTCAAAGTCGCTCCCTGAATAAGAGCTTCGAATTTGAATGGGAGGGCAGCCAGTACAGGGTGGAGTCAGGCGCCAACCTGAAGACGAAACTGGATGTGGATATTTATCAGCTGGTGTATGGCCGTACCCTGATCCAGGGCGACAGCTACGCCCTGCTCAGCACTCTCGGGATACACGTTATGGATGTCTATGCGTCCCTCGACGGCGACGTCACCCTGATTGGGGAGGCCGGCAACGAGATGGAGTTTGCTGACCGGGCTCTGGCCGACGTTACCGCCCCATTGCCGGACATCGGCCTGGTTTTCGGTTGGCAGCCCATGGAGCGATGGCTGGTGACCCTCCACGCCCAGTATCTCAAGCTCGCCATCGACGACGTGGACGGACGGCTGCTTGACTGGCGTCTGCAGGCACTCTGGTACCTGACACCCAGCCTGGCCCTGGGGCTGGCCTGGCAGAACTACGAGCTGGAAGTTAAAGAGAAACGGCGCTTCTCTGACATCGATGTGCAGTTTGATTATGAAGGGCCGTCGGTGATGCTGCATTACGAGTTCTAATGCCTGCCAGTACCCGCCGGCCTGGGTCCGGGACGGGCGGTTTGCTGACTCAGGATCGGGGCCATGCGTTCACGGCCAGTTAAAGACGGCGGCTCAAACCGCCGCCCGAGACTGGATGGATCACCCAGCGGGCCGTTGCGGCCACGAAGCGCATTAATCGCTTAGCCCGTCGAATCGCCGGCAACCGGCTCAGATTTGGTAGTAGTCCAGATACAATCCCAGCATCCATTCCGGCAGATAACCGACACGGCTGGAAAGTATGGTGCCAGTGTCATCGACAATGAGATAGGTCGGAAACGCCAGCACATCAAGCTGCTGAGCCAGGGCGCTGTTGCCCATCAACACCTGCTCGGTGGCCCCGGGAAAGCTCTCGAGAAAGTCAGTCAGCTCCTGGGGGCTCTGATAGCTCAGCGCCACCGGAGTCACCGCCCTGCCCTGCTCCTGCCACTCTTTCAGGTGAGGAAACGTCAATTTGCAGATGGTACACCAGGGGGCGAACAGATAGACCAGCCGATTGCCACCGCCGACCGGTGGTGAATACGCACCGTTAACAAACCAGTCGTTGTGGAGCTGGGTCATCACCGGCAATGGGGTGTCCGGCACGCTGCCCTGGGCTGGACTCATCATCATTCCCCGAACCCAGCTGCCCAGCCACAGCGCCGCCAGCAGCACCACGGTGAACTGAATGCCCTGCTTAATCCACGTCATTTTGCCTTCCTAAAAAAAACGGCCTACCAAACAGACCGTTTGACCTAAGACTTTGTTGCCACTCAGCCCTGTTTCGCCAGACCAAAGTGGAGGAAGGTCCTGTCTGTGGCGATGCGGCCGCGATGGGTGCGCTGAATAAACCCCTGCTGGATCAGGAAGGGCTCAATCACATCTTCGATGGTCTCTTTTTCCTCCCCGATGGCGGCCGCCAGGTTGTCCAGCCCAACGGGGCCACCGCCAAACTTCTCGATGATGGTCAGCAGCAGTTTGCGGTCAAGGAAATCAAAGCCTTGACTGTCGACATCCAACACGCCCAGGGCCTCACCGGCCACGGTCTTATCGATGCGACCCTCAAACTTCACCTCGGCAAAATCCCGCACCCGGCGCAGCAGCCGGTTGGCGATACGGGGGGTGCCTCGGCTGCGACGAGCGACCTCAACGGCCCCTTCACCGTCGATCTCCAGATTGAGCACCTGGGCACTGCGGCTGACGATGCTGGTGAGATCGGCGGTGTTGTAGAACTCCAGCCTCAGCGGAATGCCAAAGCGTGCCCGCAGCGGCGAGGTCAGCGCCCCGGCACGGGTGGTGGCACCAATCAGGGTAAAGGGAGGCAGGTCCAGCTTGATGGAGCGGGCCGCAGGGCCCTCGCCGATCATGATGTCCAGCTGGTAGTCTTCCATGGCGGAGTAGAGGATCTCCTCCACCGCCGGGCTCAGCCGATGGATCTCATCGATAAAGAGCACATCATTGGCTTCCAGGTTGGTCAGCATCGCCGCCAGATCGCCGGCTTTCTCCAGCACCGGCCCCGAGGTGGATTTGATGTCGGCGTCCATCTCGTTGGCGATGATGTTGGCCAGGGTGGTTTTCCCCAGGCCGGGGGGACCGAAGATCAGGGTATGATCCAGTGCCTCGCCCCGGTTGCGGGCGGCGGCGATGAAGATCTCCAGCTGGCTGCACGCCTCTTTCTGGCCGGTGTAGTCGGTCAGTTTCTTGGGGCGCATGGCCCGGTCGATGACCGATTCCTCACTGGTCTGCTCCTGGGGGGCTATCAGGCGATCCGCTTCAATCATCCGTCACTCCTACATCATCGCCTTGAGGGCGTCTTTGATCAGCTGCTCGGAGCTGGCTCCCGGTGAACGCACCTTCTCCACCGCCTTCTTGGCCACGGTCGCCTTATACCCCAAGGCTTCCAGGGCGGCGATGGCGTCCTCCGCCGCATCCGGCGCAGTAATGAAGGTGTTCTCCACCTGATTCTCCAGGGCGAAGGCGTCGGCGTGGGGGGTTGCCAGGCTGGCAGCAAACCCCTTCATCCGGTCGCGCATCTCCACCACCAGACGCTCGGCGGTTTTCTTGCCGACCCCGGGCACCTTGGTGATGCCGGTGATGTCTTCCCGCTGCACCGCGGCCACGAACTGCTCGGCGGACATGCCTGAGAGGATCGCCAGGGCCATCTTGGGACCGATGCCATTGGTCTTGATGAGCTCCCGGAACAGGGCTCGTTCAGAGCGGGTGGCAAAGCCATACAGCAGCTGGGCATCTTCCCTCACCACAAAGTGAGTCACCAGAGTGCAGGGCTGGCCTACATCGGGCAGCTGGTAAAAACTGGTCATGGGCAGTTGCACCTCATAGCCCACACCACCGCAGTCGATCAGCACCTCTGGTGCCTGCTTCTCAATCAGGGTTCCCTGTAATCGTCCAATCACGTTCTCTTTCTCATCGTAATCGACCGCGCACCCGCGCAGTCACCTTGCCTGCCATGGCTACCATACTCTCACGGGTATGGCTGTGGCAAAGGGCAATGGCCAGGGCATCGGCGGCATCCGCCTGTGGCGTGGCCGGCAGCTTGAGGATGCTCTTCACCATATGCTGCACCTGACTCTTGTCGGCACCGCCGGTGCCCACCACCGCCTTCTTGATCTCTGTGGGGCTGTATTCGAACACCGGCAGACCGGCATTGGCGGCCGCCACCACCGCCACACCCCGGGCCTGACCCAACTTCAGGGCCGAGTCCGCGTTGCGGGCCATGAACACCCGTTCGATGGCAAACTCATCCGGCTGAAACTGTCGAATCAGCTCACTGACGCCGTCGTACACCACCTTGAGTCGCGCAGGCAACTCCCCGTCGGGCGTACGGATGCAGCCGCTCCCCAGGTAGGTGTGCTGTCGACCCACTTTGCGGATGACGCCGTAGCCGGTCAGGCGGGAGCCCGGGTCTATGCCCAGGATAATGGTCATATCAGCCCAACTGCTCCATGATCTCGTCGGCGATGTCGGCGTTGTGATACACCTCCTGAACGTCGTCGTGATCCTCCAGGGTGTCAATCAGACGCAGGAACTTGGGCGCGGTGGCCGCATCCAGTTCCGCCTTGGTGGAGGGGATCTGAGTCACTTCGGCGTTCACCGCTTCCAGCCCGGCCGCATCCAGGGCGTCCTTCACCGCACCGAACTCTTCCGGAGTGGTGTAGACATCGATGCTGCCATCGTCGTTGGTTTCCACGTCGTCGGCGCCGGATTCCAGGGCCACATCCATCACCTGCTCTTCGTCGGTGCCCTCGGCGTAGGAGATCACCCCTTTCTTGTCGAACAGGTAGGAGACGGAGCCATCGGTACCCAGGTTGCCGCCGGCCTTGGTAAAGGCGCTGCGCACACCGGAGACGGTGCGGTTGCGGTTGTCGGTCATGGTTTCCACCATCACCGCGGTGCCGCCGGGGCCATAACCTTCGTAGATGATGGTTTCCAGCACCTGACCGTCCAGCTCACCGGAGCCACGCTTTACCGCGCGGTCGACGGTGTCGCGGGTCATGTTGTTGGACAGGGCCTTGTCGATGGCAGCACGCAGACGGGGGTTGGAACCAGGATCGGAGCCACCTTCACGGGAGGCGACGGTCAGCTCCCGAATCAGCTTGGTGAAGATCTTGCCGCGCTTGGCATCCTGAGCCGCCTTGCGGTGTTTGATGTTGGACCACTTACTGTGACCTGCCATTACTCTTTCTCCTTCAGACCCGTCCTCGAAACGGGTCTTAAAACAATAAAGCTGCCCGCAGGCAGCTTTGACAATCTTGGCGATTAGGCGTTGTCGTCTTCGCCTTTCTCCTGCTTCACCAGGTTGATCGCCAGTTCCTCCAGCACATCCGGGTTCGCCGGGCTGGGGGCATCGGTCAGCGGACAGGCCGCGGTGGTGGTCTTGGGGAAGGCCATCACGTCACGGATGGACGCCGCACCGGTCATCAGCATCACCAGGCGGTCCAGGCCGAAGGCCAGGCCGGCGTGCGGTGGCGCACCGTAGCGCAGGGCTTCCAGCAGGAAGCCAAACTTCTGCTGGGCCTCTTCATCGCTGATGCCCAGAATGCGGAAGGCAGTGGCCTGCATCTCCTGGTCGTGGATACGCACGGAACCGCCGCCCAGCTCCACGCCGTTCAGCACCATATCGTAGGCGTCGGACAGGGCGGTGGCCGGGTTGGCTTCCAACTCCTCGGGGGTCATGTCGCGAGGGGCGGTGAAGGGGTGGTGAAGCGCGTGGAAGCGGCCATCCACCTTCTCGAACATGGGGAAGTCCACCACCCACAGCGGCTTCCACTCGTCGGTGGTCAGGCCGAAGTCGTCACCGGCCTTCAGACGCAGGGCGCCCATGGCGTCAGTGACCACGGAGTAGCTGTCGGCACCAAACAGGAGGATGTCGCCGGCCTCGGCACCGTTGCGCTCAACGATGGCGTTGATGATCTCGTCGGAGAGGAACTTGGCCACCGGGGATTGCACGCCCTCGATGCCCTTGCCCGCTTCGTTTACCTTCACCCAGGCCAGGCCCTTGGCACCGTAGATGCCCACGAACTTGGTGTAGTCGTCGATCTGCTTGCGGGACAGGCTGGCACCGCCTGGAATGCGCAGAGTGGCCACACGGCCTTCCGGATCGTTGGCCGGGCCGTTGAAGACCTTGAATTCCACCTCGGTCATCAGGTCTGCCACGTCCACCAGCTCCAGCGGGTTACGCAGGTCCGGCTTGTCAGAGCCGTAACGCTGCATCGCCTCGGCGTAGCTCATGTGGGGGAACTCAGGCAGGTCCACGTCCAGCATCTTCTTGAACAGGGTGCGGATCATCGACTCGGTGGTCGCCATCACCTGTTCGGCGCTCATGAAGGAGGTTTCGATATCGATCTGAGTGAACTCAGGCTGACGGTCGGCGCGCAGGTCCTCGTCACGGAAGCACTTCACGATCTGATAGTACTTGTCCATGCCGGACATCATCAGCAGCTGCTTGAAAATCTGAGGAGACTGAGGCAGCGCGAAGAACTCACCCTTGTGGGTACGGCTGGGCACCAGGTAGTCACGGGCACCCTCTGGGGTGGCCTTGGTCAGGATGGGGGTTTCGATATCCAGGAAACCGGCGTCATCCATGAAGCGGCGCACTTCGGAGGTCACCTTGGAGCGGAACAGCATGCGTTCGGTCATCTCGGGACGACGCAGGTCCAGGTAACGGTACTTCAGACGCTGCTCTTCGCTGACGTCGGTGTTGAAGTCGATAGGCAGAGGCGCAGCCTTGTTAAGGATGGTCAGTTCCTTGCCCAGTACCTCGATGGCACCTGTGGTCATGTTGGCGTTGACCTGGCTCTCAGGGCGGGCACGCACCAGACCTTTCACCTGTACACAGAACTCACCACGCAGGCTGGAGGCGGTTTCGAACACCTCGGGCAGATCCGGATCGTACACCACCTGGACAATGCCTTCGCGATCGCGAAGGTCGAGGAAGATCACCCCACCCAGGTCACGGCGGCGGTTAACCCAACCGACCAGGGTAACTTCTTGGCCCACCAGGGCTTCAGTAACGAGTCCACTATAATGGCTGCGCATCGACAGATCCTATCTAAGTTGCTGGTTGTGCGGCGCCTTTGCCTCTGGGGCAGGCCGTCACAAGGTTGATTCGGCAAAACCGGGATTATAAAGAAAAGTTGCCGCCATAAGAAGGCTGACAGCGAGAAGCGCCTCTCCGGTTGGTCAGTTCTGCGTCACCTGAACAGAAACTGGACAAGCCCGCCGCCTCGAAGCCGCTGAACTTGCCGCAGAAAGGCCTCGGCACTACAATCGGCGGGTTATACCCAACGAGCCCTGTCACTATGACACATCACGACAAAATTTTTGCCAAACCTCAGCCAAATATACCGGATTTCAGTTTTAACGATCAGGTGGCGTCGGTCTTCCCCGACATGATCTCGCGTTCGGTGCCCGGATACGCCGCCATAGTCGACGGCATCGGCAACCTCTGCGCCCGAGTGGCCCAGCCCGGCACCCGCATCTATGATCTGGGGTGCTCCCTGGGCGCCGCCACCCTCTCAATGCGACGTCAGTTGGACGATCGCGGCTGCACCCTGGTGGCCGTGGACAACTCCGAAGCGATGATCAACCGGGCCGCCGAGCATCTCAATGCCTTTGTCAGTCCCACTCCGGTGGAGCTGGTGTGCGCCGACATTCGCGACATCGACATTGAAGACGCCTCCATGGTGGTGCTTAACTTCACCCTGCAGTTCCTGCCGCCCCAGGACAGGGCCGAGCTGATGGCGAAGATCTACCGGGGACTGGTGCCCGGCGGCGTGGTGGTGGTGTCAGAAAAACTGCGATTTGAAGGCGACAGGGTTCATCAGTTGCTGGATGAGATGCACCTGGACTTCAAGCGGGCCAATGGCTACAGCGAGCTGGAGATCAGCCAGAAGCGGACTGCCCTGGAGAACGTCATGAAACCGGACAGCAAGCTGCAGCACTATCAGCGCTTCAGTGACGCCGGCTTCAGCGAATACAGCAGCTGGTTCCAACACCTTAACTTTGCGTCCCTGATGGCCATCAAATGATCGAGTTCAAACAGTTTTATCAGCGCATCGCCGACTCCAAACTCAGCCACTGGCTGGAGTCCTGTCCTTCTCAACTGAGCCAGTGGCGCAAGCTGCACGCCCACGGCGATTTTCCGAAGTGGGAAAAAGTCGTGGCCAAGATGCCCAGCATCGAGCTGGACGTCAGTGACATCAACACCCAGGTGAGGTTCGGCAGTGGCGACCAGCTGGATGAGGGACTGAAAGCCAAGATGGGCAACCTGCTCAAGTTCCTCCATCCCTGGCGCAAGGGCCCCTACCACCTGCACGGCATCCACATCGACACCGAGTGGCGCAGTGACTGGAAGTGGGATCGCCTGCTGCCCCACATCAGCCCGCTCAAGGGGCGCACCGTACTGGATGTGGGCTGCGGCAGCGGCTACCACATGTGGCGCATGCTGGGTGAGGACGCGGAGCTGGTGGTGGGCATTGATCCTTCGGACCTGTTCCTGGCGCAGTTCTCTGCGGTCAAGCGCATCGCCGGGGATCCGAACAGCATTCACCTGCTGCCCCTGGGCATTCAGCAGCTTCCGCCTCTGCGCGCCTTCGACACCGTGTTCTCCATGGGGGTGCTCTATCACCGCACCTCCCCCATTGATCACCTGATTCAACTGCGTAACCAATTGAATAAAGGCGGGGAACTCATTTTGGAAACCCTGGTCGTAGAGGGTGACGAGAATACCGTCCTGGTGCCCCCCGGCCGCTACGGCAAAATGAACAACTGTTGGTTTATCCCCTCCTCCAAGGCCTTGAAATTATGGCTGGAAAAGTGCGATTTTAGAGATGTACGCATCGTGGACGAAAGCGACACCGAGCTAGGTGAACAACGGCGCACCGAGTGGATGACCCATCAGTCACTGGAAGACTATCTCGATCCAGCGGACCCCACCCAGACAGTGGAGGGGCACCCTGCGCCAAGACGCGCCATACTGGTTGCCACCAAATAACCCAAAGTTCGACCTTTCCAAGGCTAAGGAAAACAGATGAAGATGATCCGATCTGCAGTGGCCATTGCGACTCTGTCGCTGATGGCCGGTTGTGCCAACCTTCAGGGCCAGCCCCAGACCCCAGGCCCCGATGTGGAGCAGCTGCTGAACAACCAGACTCAGGCTCTGACCGCCGCCCTGGAGCAGCAGTGCTTGGGTTACGAGGATCAGACTCAGGCGATCACCACGCTCTCTGCTCAGGTTGAAGAGCTTCAAGGACAGGTTCAGGGCCTTCGCAACAAGCCTCGCCCTGCCAAGGTGGAGTGCCCCAAGGTGAATCCTGCCTCTCCCATCGGAGACAAGATGGTTCTGGGTGAAGTGGAGCGGGTCTTCGTTCAGGAGAGTGGCATGGCGTTCGAGACTCGGGTCGATACCGGCGCCGAGTCCTCCTCCATCGATGCCCAGAACATCACCCTGTTCGAACGTGATGGCAAACAGTGGGTGCGGTTCGACGTCTCCAACCGCGAAGGCGACAAGGCGGGAGCCAAGACCGTCGAAGCCAGGGTGGTGCGCATCGCTCAGATCAAAAAAGGCGCCGCCGACGGCATGCAGGATCGTCCGGTGATCCTGGCCCGCCTCAAACTGGGCAACTATGTGGCAGAAACCGAACTCAACCTCAATGACCGCAGCCACCTGGATTATCCTCTGCTGCTGGGGCGCAAGTTCATCAAGGACATCGCAGTGGTGGACGTCAGCCGTAAACACGTGCAAGCCCCCTCTGAACCCAAAGGAACCAAGTGATCATGGCGTCGAAAAAAGCCTTCTACTTTCTCATTGCTGTATTGCTGAGTATTGGCATCGGCTCCGCCGTCTACCGTCATAGCGTCGACGGCATTCCCCTGGTTCCCGGCAGCCAAACCGTCAACTGGACCGTCGAGGCCAGGGTTACCTTCCAGGCCCAGGGACAACCCATTGAAGCCGCCCTGACCCTGCCAGAAGACCCCGGCTTCGCCACTCTGTCCGAGAGCGCCGCCTCACCGGGTTATGGCCTGACTCTGGCCCGCCAGGACGGCGCCCGCAAGGCGGTGTGGACCAAGCGGGAAGCCGCCGGTGCCCAGGAGCTCTACTTCACCGCCAACCTGGTGCAAAAGGCTGGCGCCACCCTGCTAGAGGCCAACGAACCCACCGCCCCTGAGCCGGTGGTGTGGGCGGAAGGGGTGGACACCGCCGCCCAGACTCTGGTGGATCTCGCCTGGGATCGCAGCGCCGGCAATCTCTCCTACGCCCAACAGGTGGCGAAGATGATCTTCGACAAGGAACAGGGGCAGAACGTCGAACTGCTGCTGGGCCATTATCAGCCCGCCGAACTGATGGTGCAGCTGATGCGCGCCGCCGCCATTCCAGCCCGGGTCAGTCACGCGCTGATGCTGGAGGACGGTCGTCGCCGTCAGAATCTGGTCTCCGTGGTCGAGGTCTATGACAACGATCAGTGGCACCTGTTTGACCCGGCGACGGGCCAGAGTGGGCGACCCGACAATATGCTGCTGTGGCAGCGCGCCAGTGCCTCGGTGCTGGACATCACCGGGGCCACCGATTCCAGGGTGACCTTCTCCATCATCAAGGACACCCGCCCTGCCCTGGCTACCGCGGTGGATATGATGACCGCCAAGGGCCTGGCGTCCTTCTCCCTCTACTCCCTCCCTCTGGAGGAGCAAAGCCTGATCCGTGGCCTGCTGCTGGTGCCCATCGGTGTACTGGTGGTGGTGTTCCTGCGGGTGATTGTCGGCCTCAAGACCTCAGGCACCTTCATGCCGGTGCTGATCGCCCTGGCCTTCATCCAGACCACCCTGCTGACCGGCCTGGTGGGCTTCCTGCTGATTGTGGCCGTGGGCCTCTACATCCGCGGCTATCTGTCCAATCTCAACCTGTTGCTGATCTCGAGAATCAGCGCGGTGGTGATCACCGTACTGGGGATCATCACCGCCTTTACCCTGTTGGCCTACAATCTGGGGCTGACCGAGGGCCTGACCATCACCTTCTTCCCGATGATCATCCTGGCCTGGACCATCGAGCGCATGTCCATCCTCTGGGAGGAGGAGGGTCCGAAGGAGGTGGCGGTTCAAGGTGGCGGCAGCCTGTTGGTGGCGGTGATCACCTACCTGTGTATGGTCAACCCCCTGGTTCAGCACTGGGTGTTCAACTTCCTTGGGGTGCACCTGGTGATCCTGGCTCTGGTGCTGATGCTGGGTCAATACACAGGTTATCGACTGCTTGAACTGCGCCGTTTCAGGCCTCTGGCGGGAGATAGCTGATGCTGTTCTGTCACCCCTCCAAACTCAAATCCAAGGGGATCATGGGGATGAACCAGAGGAACATCTCCTACATCGGCCGTTACAATCCCCGTTCACTGTACAAGCTGGTGGATGACAAGCTGAAGACCAAGCAGATCGCCCTCAAGGGGAATATTGCCATCCCCGATCTCATCTCTGTGATTGGCCAGCAGCATGAAGTGGCCGAACTGACCAACCGCATCCGTGGCTTCGGCGGCTTCTGCATCAAGCCTGCCCAGGGCTCGGGCGGCAAAGGGATCCTGGTGATCACCAAGGTCGCCGACGGCCGCTTCTTTAAACCTTCAGGCAGCGAAGTCACCCTGCCGGAGATGGAGCGTCACGTCTCCAATATCCTGGCCGGGCTGTTCAGTCTCGGCGGCAAAAATGACGTGGCGGTGATCGAAGCCCTGATTCAGTTCGATCCCGTCTTCGACGGCTACTCCTTCGAAGGGGTGCCCGATATCCGCCTGATCGTGTTCAAGGGCTATCCGGTGATGGGGATGCTGCGCCTCTCTACCGCCGCCTCCGATGGTAAGGCCAACCTGCACCAGGGAGCCGTTGGGGTAGGCATCGACATCGCCACCGGGCGCGCCCTGCGTGCGGTACAGTTCGACGAGCCGGTCACCCATCACCCGGACACCAATAAGGATCTGTCGATGATGCAGGTGCCCCACTGGGATCGCCTGATGACCCTGGCAGCAGGCTGTTATGAGATGTCCGGGCTGGGTTACCTGGGAACGGATATGGTGCTGGATACCGAGCGTGGCCCTTTGCTGCTGGAGCTCAACGCCCGTCCCGGCCTGGCGATTCAGATTGCCAATGGCGAAGGCCTACTGCCCAGGCTGCGCCAGGTGGAAGCGCTTCCCGCCCACCCGGTAGACGTGCAGACCCGGGTCGCACGTTCCAAGGAGTGGTTCGGCCGTGACACTCAGATGGCCTGACGGTCTGCTGATTCTGGCCCTGGTCGGCACTCATGCCCAGGGTCAGACCCTCGAACTCTGCGAACAGCTGCTGACCCCGCCCGAGGAGGCCAGCCCCCTCTCCCTCGGTCGCTACAAGGCGCAACTGGTGCAGTTGCAGGACCAGCTGAGGGCCATCCCCTACCCCGGCGAGCAGTTGGCCAACTGTCACCACAAGGTCAGCCGGGCCCTGGCCCGATACAGCGGTCAGGTGGCGCGACCGCTGTCACTGATCTCCGCCGAAGCCGCCTATCTGGCGATGACTCAGGACAACCGCCGCACCATACAGATCAATCGAGAGGCCTGTCTGCGTCAGGATGTCCAGGCGGATCAGGCGCGAACCCTGGCCCTGTCTAAGCGCTCGGTCGGACGCTATCTGTTTCAGGCGGCGGACACAGGCTGCGCCCGCTCCGTGTGGCTGGCCTGGCAAAACCGCGGAGGCACACAGGCTGACCAGCACCTGGGCACCATCCTCGCCCTGTCCCACCATCAGGCCAGAGAGCGCGGCTATGACAACGCTCTGGCGTGGAAACTGGACGGTGCCTATCTGGGCAATTATCAGCAGGTGGACCAATTCCTTCGCGGCCTGACCGCCGACTCGGCCAAGCTGCCCTGGAAGAGGCCCAACACCCCAAGGTACAGTTATGTCGACGCCCATCAACTGGCGCTGACCACCCTGGAACAGCTGGCCCGGCTGTTCGGCCTGGAGCTGGCGCCCATAGCGGCGGACCAATGGCAGCTTTGGGATGGACGGCGATTTCTGGGAACCCTCTCCCTGGCACCGGCGGATCGCAATGCCTACCAAGGGCTGCAGCGAAACCTGGTGGGCCACTTCCCGGGCATGGGCCGCATCCACTACCGCCAGAAAGAGCGCTGGCGCGGAGAGCACCTGTCTGAACTTGCGGGCAGCATCACCAGCGCCTTCTATCACCTTGCCGGTCATCACCTGACCCATTACTTGGGCGAACAGCAGGAACCGGATCTGCTCAGCCTGCCCCGAGCCATTGGCCTGGCCCTGGGCGCCGACCCCGGGTTTACTGGCCAGCTTGAGCAGGGGCCGGAGGTGGAACCACTGGGCTTTGGGCCCGGAGAGCTGCTGCGGGCCAGGTTGTCGCTGACCTTCTGGCATCAGTCTTTACACCATCCTGCAGAGCTGATCAGGCAGCAGCAACGGCTGTTCCGCCACTATTATGGTGTCGACGCCCCGACAGGCTGGCGCCCCTTGAGTGCTTACCCCAAGCTGGTCGAGCAGGGACCGCTGCTCTACGGCAATCTGCTGGCAAAAAAAACCGCCATGGATCTCGTGGATCTATGGCGGTCTGGTCGCATCTCCGGACCCCAGTTATGGGAGGAGATCTTCGTTAACAGCAATCATCAAGGGTATTCGCCCTCCCTGGCGCGCCTTACCCAATCAGGACATTAGGCCAGTTCCAGCAGTTTTGCCTTGGCCTGCGCCACGGCCTGATCGTTCATGGCCACACCGGCGGCACTGATCACCTGCACATCGGTGATACCGACAAAGCCCAGTACGGTTTGCAGGTAGGTGTCATTGTGGTTCAGGGCTGCCATAGGGGTCCCCTCGCTGTAGTCGCCGCCGCTGGACGCGACGATCACCGCTTTACGTCCACCCAGTGCGCCCTTGGGGCCCTCTTCGGTGTAGTTGAAGGTGCGTCCTACCCGGCAGATCTGATCGATCCATGCCTTCATGCCACCGCTGACGGAGAAGTTGTGCATGGGGGAGCCCAGGACCACCTCGTCGGCGGCAAACAGCTCATCCACCAGCTCGTCAGACTGGGCCACCAGGGCCTTCTGCTCATCGCTGCGCTGCTCTTCGGGCGTGTAGAATGCACCAATGGTCGCCTGGCTCAGAGGACGGACCGCATCGGCAGAAACATCTCGCAAGATCACCCGGCCTTCAGGGTTGGCGCTCTGCCATTTCTCGGCGTACGCGGCGGTCAGCCCACGGGTGTTGGAGCCTTGGTTGTTTGGGCTGGCATCAACAATCAACAGAGTTTTCATTTCGGTGTCCTTTGGAATCAGTTCGTTGTCATTGGCCTCAATATTAATTGCACAGAATGGAAATAAAACTGCATAATATCGGCTAAACCATTCTAAGGAATCGAATGATGTACCGACCCCACTCCACACTGGAGCAATGGCGGATTCTGCAGGCTGTGGTCGACTGCGGTGGTTACGCCCACGCTGCGGAAGCGCTCAACAAAAGCCAGAGTTCACTCAACCATGCGGTCGCCAAGCTGCAAACCCAGCTCGGCGTTCAGCTGCTGGAGGTAAAAGGACGTAAGGCGGAGCTGACCGACGAGGGCAAGGTGCTGCTCAGGCGTTCGCGGCAACTGACCCAGCAAATTGAGCAGCTGGAACAGTTGGCCGCCAACATGGAGCAGGGTTGGGAGCACGAATTGCTGATCTCCCGGGAAGCGATCTACCCGTCAAGCTATCTGTTTGATGCCCTCTCCCGCTTCTACCCTGAGAGTCGCGGCACCCGGGTCACGGTGATCGACAACATCATCAGCGGCTCTACCGACGCCATTACCAACAGGCGAGTGGATCTGGCGATCTCCGGCCATGTTCCTCCGGGCCACCTGGGCGTGCCCCTGGCGATGATCCGCATGGTGCTGTGCTGCCACCCCAACCACTCCCTGACCCGGGAGAGCATGGTGGAGCCCGCCCGGCTGGAGCAGGAGCTGCAGATCGTGATCCGCGATACCGGCCCCCTGGCGGCGGATCCGGACAAGGACATCGGCTGGCTCAGGGCCAAAGAGCGCTGGACCGTCAGCCTGTTTCGTGACGCCATCGACATACTCCGACGAGGCGTGGGTTTCTGCTGGATACCAGAGCATGAAGCCAGGCCCTATCTGGAGCAGGGGGATCTGGTGGAGCTTCAGTCCACCGTGTATAAGCACTTGATCCCCATTAACCTGATCATCCCGGACGAGGACAACCTCGGGCCGGCGGGGAAGCGCTTCGCCGAGCTGATTCGTGCCAGCAGCCCCATGGGCGGTGACATCGCCTGTGTCCCCTCCGCCGGCGCGCAACCGCCGCAGGATGACACCACCGAATAGCGAAAAGGCTTGGGTCATCGGCTGGCCGGGTGTCAGGGTGGTGTGCCTGAAGCGCCATTGAGAGGAACGCAAAGGGTTTGACCGATAGCCCTGCAGATGAGATCCCCTTAGCAGAGCGCCTGTTTTATCTGCTGATGCAGATCCCTCACCGCCGGGTTCAGGCTCTGTCTGTCGGTTACCAGCAGGCTAAGCGGGGCAGGCTCACCCAACCAGTGCTGAGCCAGTTGCACCAGAGCGCCGCAGGCCAGATCCGGCTGCAGGTCCAACCTGGATTTATAGGCGATGCCCCTGCCCTCCCTGGCCCATTGCTGCACCAGGGCACCGTCATCGCCCCGCCGGCGCCCGGACACCCGCACCTGATGCAACCGACCCTCTACCCAGAAACGCCACAGATCATATTGCCGCTCCCCCAACACAAAACAGAGGCACTGGTGCTCCACCAGGGCTTCCGGCGTCTCCGGCTCGCCGAAGCGTTCCAGATACTCCGGCGAGGCCACCAGAATACGTCGGTTGTCGGGCACCAGAGGCAAGGCAATAAGGCCACTGGCTGCCGAGGCGCCGTAGCGCAGGGCCAGATCCACCGGCTGACTGAAACCATCACTGAGCCTGTCGGTCAGGGACAGGTTCAGCTCCAGACCGGGATGCGCCTCCATGAAGCGATCGATCACCGCCAGCAGCCGCTCTCGACCTAGGGCAGAGGGGACTGACAGCTGCAAGGTGCCACTGTAACCGCTGTCACCTTCGGCTTTGGGTCTGGCCGCCTGCTCGATCAGGCTGATCCCTTCACTGGCCCCTTCGAGAAACCGCTCCCCCTCCGGTGTCAGCCGAATGCTTCGGGTGGAGCGGATGAACAGCCGATACCCCAATTCGGCTTCCAGCCGCTTGATGGCGGCGCTGACCGCCGCCGGCGTTAGATCCATCTGCCGGGCGCAGGCGGACAAAGAGCCAAGGCGAGCGGTGTGGATAAACAGGTGCAGATCCTGAAGCGACTTCATATTCAAATAATTTTTTAAAGTGATGTAAGAGACTGGCTGTTTTTAAACTTTCATCTACAAATTATCGTAGCTGCATCAATCAACGCAACCCCAAGTCATCCGGAGCAACTATGAAGGCCATTGGATACCGTCAGCCCCATCAACTGAGCAGTACTACCCAGCTGGAGAGCATCGAACTGCCGGTGCCCAGCGCCACAGGCGAAGACCTGCTGGTTAAGATTCACGCCATCTCCGTCAATCCGGTGGACACCAAGGTGCGTCAGCGCGCCGGGGGCGTGGAGGAGGTCAACAATGGCTATAAGATCCTGGGGTGGGACGCCGCGGGAGAAGTTGTCGCCGTCGGCGATCGGGTGACCGACTTTAAGGTGGGCGATCAGGTATGGTACGCCGGCGACCTGACCCGAGCAGGCAGCAACGCCGAGTACCAGTTGGTGGAGCAGAAGATCGTTGGCCGCAAGCCCGCCAACCTCAGTTTTGCCCAGGCGGCCGCCCTGCCCCTGACCAGCATCACCGCCTGGGAGCTGTTGTTTGATCGCCTGAAACTGGACCCCAAAGCGGACCTCAGCCAGCGCAAGCTGCTGGTGATTGGCGCCGCCGGCGGCGTCGGCTCCATCCTGTTGCAGTTGGCCAGCCACCTCACCGACATCCAGATAGTGGCCACCGCGTCACGCCCCGAGACTGCCGAGTGGGTGAAGCGTCTGGGCGCCGATGAGGTGATCGATCACCGCCAGCCGCTGTCCGAGGCGCTGGCTGACGCCGGAATCAACGGCATCACCGATGTCATCAGCCTGACTCACAGCGAACACCACTGGCCGGAGATCGCCAAGCTGATAGAGCCTCAGGGTCAACTGGCACTGATCGACGACGCCCCCAGCCTCGACATCATGCCTTTTAAACAGAAAAGCGTCTCGCTGCATTGGGAGTTCATGTTCACCCGCTCCCTGTTCAACACCCAGGACAAGGTCAAACAGCAGCAACTGCTTAACACCGTTGCCGGTTTGGTGGAATCCGGGGCGGTGATCACCACCGCCGACGCCCATTTCGGCGCCATCTCGGTAGCCAACCTGCACCGGGCCCATACCCTGCTGGAGTCTGGCACCGCCAAAGGCAAGATTGTGCTTGAGGGTTTTGAGGGCTAAGCCGTCGGCTCTGCCCTGCAAAAGAAAAGGCGCCCATGGCGCCTTTTGTTAATGGCCGGTCAGAGCCCTGTCCCAATCCTTCCACACCGGCGTCAGTCCGGCAGCCTCGACAGCTTGAGCCACCCGATATGGTGACCGGGCATCATCAATGGAAAATTGGGCAAGATCCTCGCTGGGGTCGGCATAGCCCCCGGGCCGGGTGCTGGAGCCGGCGCTCATGTTGGTGGGGCCCAGGGTCATCACATTGTCTCTGAAGTGCTCAGACTCACGGGTCGACAGGGACAACTCCAGCTCCGGTCCAAACAATCGCAGGGCACAGATCAGTTGCAGCAGCTCGCGCTCCCCCATCGGACTGACCGGCTCGACCCCGCCGGTGCAGGGCCTGAGCCTTGGGAAGGAGACCGAGAAGCGGCTGCGCCAATAGCGGCGCTGCAGATACTCCAGGTGCAACGCCACCATGGCCGCCTCCACCCGCCAGTTCGCCAGGCCGTACAGGGCACCGATTCCGATCTTGTCGATGCCCGCCTGCCCCAGACGATCCGGTGTTTCCAGCCGATAGCGGAAGTCCTGCTTGTTGCCGCGCAGGTGATGCCGGCCGTAGGTGAGTCTGTGATAACTCTCCTGATAGACCATCACCGCGTCCAGGCCCAGGGCACGAAGCTCGGCGTAGTCCGCCGCAGCTAAGGGCTGCACCTCCATCATCACCGTGGAGAAACGTGCCTTGATGACCGGCAATACCCGCCGAAAGTAGTCCATGCCGACCTTGGTTTCATGCTCTCCGGTGACCAGCAGGATGGCATCAAACCCCATCCCCTTGATGGCCTCCAACTCCCTGTCCAACTCCCCTGGGGTCAGGGTGTGACGCTTGATGCGGTTGCTCATGGCAAACCCGCAGTAGTCACACTCGTTGGCACACAGGTTGGAGAGATACAGGGGGAGATAGAGCCCCATGGTGTTACCAAAGCGCTGCCGGGTCAGCGCCTGGGAACGGCCGGCCATCTGCTCCAGGTAGGGCGCGGCCGCCGGTGAGATCAGCGCCATAAACCCCCGCCAATCCAGCTTGGGGGCCGTCAGGGCCCGCTGGACCTCGGCGTCGGTGCAGGCGTTGATGCACAGAGACAGATGATCCCAATCCTGCTGCTGCCACAGCTCATAGAAGCTCATGGCCTACCCCAGAAACCCGGTCAGAGGACTCGATGCGCTGGCCTGGGTGGAGATCTGCCCCAGGCCGGCCTCATAGGCACTGCGACCACAGGCGACCGCCTGACGGAAGGCCCCGGCCATGGCCACAGGATCGCCCGCCACGGCAATGGCGGTGTTGACCAGCACCGCATCGGCGCCGAGTTCCATCGCCTCACAGGCGTGGGAAGGGGCGCCAATGCCTGCATCCACCACCACAGGCACCGACGCCTGCTCGACGATGATCTGCAAAAACTCCCGGGTCTTGAGCCCCTGGTTGGAGCCAATCGGCGCCCCAAGGGGCATCACCGCGGCGCAACCCACCTCCTCCAGACGCTTACACAGCACGGGGTCCGCATGACAGTAAGGCAGCACCACGAAGCCTTCGGCGCACAACCGCTCGGCGGCCTTGAGGGTTTCAATGGGATCCGGCAGAAGGTAGCGGGGATCGGGATGGATCTCCAGTTTCAGCCAGTGAGTGCCCAGGGCCTCGCGAGCCAGGTGGGCGGCGTACACCGCCTCCTCGGCGCTCTTGGCTCCTGAGGTGTTGGGCAGCAGATTGACCCCCAGGTCGCGAATGGGGCCATAGATGTCCCCCCGGCTCCCTGAGAGGTCGACCCGCTTCAGCGCCAGGGTCACCAGTTGAGAGCCACTGGCCTCCAGGGACTGAATCATCAGGGCATCGGAAGCAAACTTGCCAGTGCCACTGAACAGACGGGAGTCAAAGGTTGTATCGGCGATGGTCAGCATGGCTACCCTCCTGCAATGACGCTGAACAGATCGATGGTATCCCCCTGATTCAGGGACGTTTGGGGCCACTGGCCCCTGGGCACTATGGCGCCGTTGAGTGCCAGCGCCAGGGCGTCGCCCTGTTGCTCCAGCTCCTCAAGCAACTGAGACAGGGTGTTACTGGCCACCTGCCGTGGCTCGCCATTAATGGTCAGGTGCATGATGGTCTCCACACTGGGAACAATCCGGGTTGGGAGCCAGGGTAAACCGGCTCCATTCGAAGGTGTGGCCGTCGAAGCGATGGACTTTGTTGCCATCAAGCTCTTCACCGAGCAACCACTTGAGCGCCAGGGCCGCCTGAAGGCTGCCGATGGCGGACACCACAGGCGGCGCCACACCGGCCTCACGGCAACCTTGAGGGGCCACTGGCTGCTCCTGCGGGCAGAAGCAGGCAAAACAGGGCCCGTCGGGCAGCACCGACTGCAGTTGTCCCTGCCAGCCAATGGCCGCGCCACTGATCAGCGCGGTGCGATGGCCAACACAGGCAGCATTGATCAGATGGCGGCTTGCCAGGTTGTCGGTACAGTCGAGCACCAGATCCACCTCAGCAAGCAGGGTGTCGAGCAACCGCTCGTCGGCCATCTGGGCAAGCGCCTCCACCCGGATGCCCGGGTTGAGATCCAGTGCCCAGCGCCGCGCCAGTTGCACCTTGGGCTGACCGACGTCCGCGGCGCGGTAAATCCACTGTCGGTGCAGGTTACTCAGTGACAGATCATCGCCGTCCACCAGCAGCAGGCGGCCAATGCCGCTGCCTGCCAGGTTGGCCAAGGCTGGCACCCCCAGCCCCCCGAGACCGATGATCGCCACACTCTTTTGACCCAGCTGGCTCTGGCCGCTCTCCCCCCACCCCGGCATCAGCATCTGGCGGCCGTACCGAAGAAATTCGCGGTCACGCAACATAGCTGGCCTCCCTGGCACGATGCCCGGACTCGTAGGCAGACCACAGCTGCTCCAGGGAGCGGGTCAGGTCCGCAGCCTGGGTCACAGCCCGGACCACGGCGATGCTGCCGACACCGGTTTCAGCCACCTGGGGAGCACGTTGATGGTCGATGCCGCCAATGGCGACCGTAGGCCAGCGGCCGGCCAGCAACCTGTGGTAGCGCGCCAGTCTCTCAAGCCCCTGAGGCCGGGAGGGCATCGCCTTGGTGGTGGTTGGGAAGATGTGCCCCAGGGCGATGTAGCTGGGGTGCAGGGCCGCCGCCCGCATGATCTCGAAATATCCATGGGTGGACAGTCCCAGGCGCAGGCCCGCATCGGCGATGGCAGCCAGATCTGCCGCCAGCATGTCCTCCTGACCAAAATGAACCCCATAGGCACCATGCTTCACCGCCAGTTGCCAGTAATCGTTGATGAACAACCTGGCACCACAGCGACGCCCCATGAGCGCGGCCTTGGCCACCATTGGTTCTGCCTGCTCCCGGGAGAGACCCTTTATCCTCAGCTGCAGGGTCCTGACGCCCTGAGCCAGCAACCTCTCCAGCCACTCCAGGGAATCCACCACGGGGTAGAGCCCCAGTTCCCGGGTATCACAGGGTGCAAAGGGGACGATTGACTCACCATAGGGACCGTCGAAGCCGAAGGCCTGCTCCATGGCACTGCCCGGCAGCGGCACCGACGGAAAGGCGTCAAAGCGCTCGGGCCAGCCGGTTCTGGCCAGGGGACCGGGACCCCGACCCAGTTGCTGGCTCTGCTCCAAGCCGGAGTGCAGATAGGCCCGGGTCAGCACCAGGGCGTCCTCCATCTCATAATCCTGGGCCAGGAAGGCAGCCAGGGCAGAGGAGAGGGTGCAGCCACTGCCGTGGGTGTTGGAGGTGCGGATGCGGGGGCCATCCAGCAGGAAATGCTGCTGGTCACTCAGATAGAGATCGACGCAGCGACCGTCAAACTGATCGAAGTGGCCTCCCTTGGCCAGCACCGCCCTGGCACCTCGCGCCAACAGCGTTCGCGACGCCTTGGCCACATCAGAGGCGGCTGCGATGGTGTGGCCAGTCAGGGCAGCCAGTTCATCTCCATTGGGGGTCACCAGCGCCGCCAGCGGCAGCAAGGGATCGAACCTGGGTTCGGCGCCATCACAGCCCGAGAGGCGGTCGCCCGAGGACGCCACCAGCACCGGGTCCAGAATCACCGGCACGCTTATCTGTCTCTCCTTCAGCCACTGGGCCAGAAGCCGAATCTGCGCGTCATCCACCAGCAGGCCCACCTTGATCGCCCTCGGCGGCAGATCCCGCCACAGGGCATCGAGCTGGGCGCGAAACACCGAGTCACTGACCCGCTCCACCGCGGTAACCTCCACCGAACTCTGGGCGGTCACGCTGGTGACCACCGAGCAGCCGTGACAACCGAGGTCGGCGAAAGTGTAAAGGTCCGCTTGCAGGCCCGCGCCACCGCCGGAATCTGAGCCGGCGATGGTCCAGACAATGGGCTGACTCATCAGCGGCTCTCCCCTTCCACGGCGTGATACAGCGCCCCGCCCTGGTCGCGAAACGCCCTGGACTGAGCGGCCATCCCCGCCTCGATGCTTCTCTGCACCTCAACCACCTGGGTATCCCCCTCAACCGATTCGGGGTGGGCGGCGGCGTAGTCACGCACCTCCTGGGTGATCTTCATGGAGCAGAACTTGGGGCCGCACATGGAACAGAAGTGGGCCACCTTGGCGGACTCCTGGGGCAATGACGCATCGTGATAGGCCCGGGCGGTCTCCGGGTCCAGGGAGAGATTGAACTGATCTTCCCAGCGAAACTCGAAGCGTGCCAGCGACAGGGCGTTGTCGCGGATCTGCGCACCCGGATGGCCCTTGGCAATGTCGGCGGCATGGGCGGCAATTTTGTAGGCGATCAGCCCCTGCTTCACATCCTCCTTATCCGGCAGCCCCAGGTGCTCCTTGGGAGTGACGTAACACAGCATGGCGCAGCCATACCAGCCGATCATCGCCGCACCGATGCCGGAGGTGAAGTGATCGTAGCCCGGTGCAATGTCGGTGATTTGGGGGCCCAGGGTGTAGAACGGCGCTTCGAAACACGCTTCCAGCTGCTTGTCCATGTTCACCTTCACCAGGTGCATGGGCACATGCCCCGGGCCTTCGATGATGGTCTGGACGTCGTGTTTCCAGGCCACCTTGGTCAGCTCACCCAACGTCTCGAGCTCGGCAAACTGGGCCCGATCGTTGGCGTCGGCGATGGAGCCGGGACGCATGCCGTCGCCGAGAGAGAGCGCCACATCGTAACGGGCACAGATGGCACAGATCTCGTCGAAATGGGTGTAGAGGAAGCTCTCCTTGTGGTGAGCCAGGCACCACTTGGCCATGATGGAGCCACCCCGGCTGACGATGCCGGTGACCCGCTCTGCGGTCATCGGCACATAGCGCAGCAGCACCCCGGCATGGATGGTGAAGTAATCCACCCCCTGCTCTGCCTGTTCAATCAGGGTGTCGCGGAAGATGGGCCAACTCAGGTCCTCGGCAATGCCGTTCACCTTCTCCAGGGCCTGGTAGATGGGGACGGTGCCTATGGGCACCGGACTGTTGCGGATGATCCACTCGCGGGTTTCGTGGATGTGGCGACCGGTGGACAGATCCATCACGGTATCTGCCCCCCACCGGCAACTCCACACCAGCTTCTCCACCTCCTCTTCGATGGAGGAGCTCACCGAGGAGTTGCCGATGTTGGCGTTCACCTTCACCAGGAAGTTGCGGCCGATGATCATCGGTTCCGCTTCCGGGTGGTTGATGTTGGCAGGGATGATGGCCCGTCCTGCGGCCACTTCACTGCGAACAAACTCGGGGGTAATGGCCTCAGGCAGGTTGGCACCAAAGCTTTGACCTGGATGGGCTCGGGTCAGGACCGCATCGCGGATTCGCTCCCGCCCCAGATTCTCCCGGATGGCCACATACTCCATCTCAGGGGTGATGATCCCCTGGCGGGCATAGTGCAACTGGGACACATTTTTCCCCTGGTGGGCACGACGAGGCCTGGGCAGGTGCTCGAACCGCAGGTGATCAAACCCCTCATCGGCCAGTCGCTGCTGGGTGTAATCGGAACTGGCGCCCGCCAGCTCCTCGGTGTCCGCACGCTCCAGGATCCATTGGCGGCGCAGAGGCGTCAGTCCCTTGCGCACATCCAGTTCTGACTCGGGATCGCTGTAGGCGCCGGCGGTGTCATACACGGGAATGGCATCATTATCCCGGGTGATGGGGTGGTCACGATCACCGCCGATCACCGACGGCGTCAGGTGGATCTGGCGCATGCCGACGCGAATATCGTCACGGCTGCCGCCGAGGTAGAGCTTCTCTGAATTGGGAAAGGGGTGGCCCTTGAGGGCGTCAAGGTAGGCCTGAGCCTGTTCTCTGTTGTGGCGTCTGGTCGACATCAGCAATCTCCGTTTGGATAAAGGGGAAATTGCTTGTCGGACGGGTTCCTGAAAATAAGGCAGCCTGAGCGGGGCGATCCAGGATCACTTGTAAGGCGGATCACGCCCTTCAGGCTGTTGCTTGTTTTCCTACGCAGGTTCTAACCTGTTCAGGTTCCACGGATTCCGCAGTGCGGTCTCAGCCCGAAGGCACTCCGACAAGACCGGGCCAGTATAGGTAGGAAAATTACAGGAAACAAGGGCAGGTTTTGATGACACCGACACAGCAACCGGAGCGCCCTGGTAGGCAAAGGTACTGAAACGCAACACGCTCCATACTTGAGTGTCCGGCGGCAAAGCCTTATCCTGTGCGCCCCGCAGTACGGAGTGACATCACATTGAATCCTCTTCTAGAACGCGAAGTTTTCCTGTTTGATCTGGACAACACCCTCTACCACCCTGATGCCGGAATCCTGGACCAGGTGGGCGCACGAATGAAGCATTATGTGGCCGATAAACTGGCCTTGAGCCCCGAACAGGCCAATGAGTTGTGTTTTGGCTACTACCACAGATACGGCGGCACCCTTCGCGGGCTTCAGCAACACCATCCAGAAGTGGACATCGATGATTTCAGCGTCTATGCCCATGATGTCGACACCAGCAAGCTGACTCGCCAGGATGAGCTGGCCAAGCTACTGCTTGATTTGCCACAAAAATGTTACATTTTTACCAATGCCGCCCGTCCCTACGCTGAGCGCTTGCTGAACAAGATGGGGCTGGATGGCTGCTTCGATGGCATGTTCTCCGTGGAAGAGACCGACTTTAAGATGAAACCAGACCCCTTCGCCTATGAAAGGATCTGCAAAAAGTATGGATTTAGTGGCGAACAGGCGGTGATGTTCGACGATCAGCCGGCGAACCTGGATACCGCCAGAAGCATGGGAATACGCACTGTGTTGGTCAACCGCCCCGACGTCAAAGAGCACAACGCCTGCTATGCGACCTCCTCTCTGCCCCATTTCATCCGCAAGCTGAACCAGTATCGGCAGCAATAACGGCCTCGGGCGCCGTGGATAAACTAAGAACGCACTTGAAATATCCGCCAAGCCCAACATAACATTGTATTAACATGCCAATTGAGCATGACTGCCGAGGCGCCCAGGGGAAGGGGGCCTTTCAAGGACCTGGAGCCCTGGTTGAATCGGGCAGATTCTGCGACACCTCAACTGCCAGGGTGCAAACAACAACACCCCACAGGTTCAACGGCTGGGCCAGCCCCTCTTCATGGATAAAGGATGTAATAGTGAAGGGACGTTCTATTCTCGAACAGGCATTTCTGCGCCAATTTGGACTCGATCCATCCCAGTGTTTCCTGTCGCCCCTGCAGTTGAACCTCATGGGAGAGGTGTGTGCGCTGTCGACGGGCATGATGCTCTGCTGCGCAGAGGACAGGTACAGTGGCATCGCAGTGGGATCCCGGGGCGACAATCACATCCGCATCAAGGTGTGCGACCACCGTGGTAACCCCCTGTCCTCCTCCCACCCCGTTGAGGTGCAACGATTGCTGGAGGGCGTGGTGGCCGCTCTGAAGCGCCGGGGATACCGACTGGGCGGACTGCATCTGCTGTGTACGCTTCCCGAGTCCAGCCACCCAATCCAGGCCACAGACGCCGCCATCATGGCCCTGGCCCATGCCCTGAACACCTACCTGGACCTGGGCCTGTCAGTCTCAGGTGTGGTCAAACTGTGCGATCAAGCCTATCCACCATGTCGGGGAGAAGCGGATGGAGGTGCACAAGTCGCTGCCCTGGCGGCCACCCGGGATCATCTCTCCCTGGTGGATTACAGCCGATTCAGCTGGCAGGGGGTGCCTCTGCCCAGCACACTGTCACTGTTCAGGGTGGAACTGGGCATCAACAGTGAACAGTTTGCCGGCCTGAGACAGAAGAAGCGTCAACAGGCCAGGCAGGTTGCCAATTTCTTTTCACTCTCCACGCTGCGCGACCTCACCATGGAGCAGCTGAACCGGGCACGTGGCCTCCTGACCGGAGATCTGTTTGGCTGTGCCCGTCACCTGCTCAGCGAGCAGCAAAGGGCACTCAATCTTGCCGACGCTCTGGTGGACGGACGCCTCCATGAAATTGGCCCCCTGATGCAGAGTGCCCACCTGTCTCTGAAACGGGAGTTTGGCATTGAATCGCGACCGGCGGATCTCATGGTTGGCAGCCTCAACAACCTGGTCAAAGAGGAGGGAGGCGCCAGGCTTCTTAGCTCAGGTGAGGTTATCGCGTTGATTCCAAAGGCCAGAAAAACTTCAATCGTAGAGCAAGTCACACAAGAATATGCCCAACGATTCGGGGTTTATGCTACCTTCTTCAACATCAATGCCGTATCAGGAGCACATAGTGTCCGTTAAGATCACCCCCCTCTCCTCCTGGGAACACTACCGCGTTGGCGAACTCCCCAGGTTTCAGGTGGAAAATGACCACCTGAGACTGGAAGTGCTT
The DNA here is from genome assembly GCF_000422645.1 of Ferrimonas futtsuensis DSM 18154. Lineage (GTDB taxonomy): Bacteria > Pseudomonadota > Gammaproteobacteria > Enterobacterales > Shewanellaceae > Ferrimonas > Ferrimonas futtsuensis. The sequence goes on along the minus strand of NZ_AUGL01000021.1, from coordinate 9,745 downwards.
GCCCTTGGAGGCATCGTCCGACGGCTGGAGCTCAAGCGCCCCAACGGTGAATGGCAAAACCTGGTTCTGGGCTGCGACAGCGCCGGCGACTACCTGTCCCAAAAAGCCTGCCTGGGCTCGGTGGTGGGCCGCTGGGCCAACCGCATCGCCAACGCCCGCTGCCTGGTGGATGGCTATGAGCTGGAGCTGGATGCCAACCTCTATCCGCATCACCTGCACGGCGGTTTGGCGGGCTTCCATCACAAGGTATTTCAACTGACCCCGGTCGAAGATGGACTCAAGCTCAGTTTGTGGAGTGCCCACGGGGAAGCCGGCTTCCCCGGCAACCTGCACCTGGACGTTTATTACCGACTCAAGGGCTCGAGCTGGGTAGTCGAGATGAGCGCCGAAGTGGACAAAGCCTGCCCGGTCAATCTGACCCAGCACAGTTACTTCAATCTGGGCTGCCATCTCACCAGCTACCACCTTCAGAGCGATGCCCCCTACATCGTCATGACCGATAAAGACGGCATCCCGGTCACCCTGGAAGAAACCGGCAAACACCCCCTGTGCCTGACCAAAGCGCGCACCATTGGCGAAATGATGGACCAGCCTCTGGAAGCCCTGCGTCAAGTTGGCGGCATCGACCACTGTTACCTGTGGCCCGACGACGATGGTGCCGTCAAGACCCGTTGTGTGCTGAGAGCCGAAAAGACCGGCATTCAGCTGACCATCAACAGTGATCAGCCCGGCATGCAGATCTACACCGGCAACCATCTGGGCGGCACCCCCGCCTACGACGGCAAGTGCTACAAACACCACCAGGGTATCGCCCTGGAACCCGGCCTCTGGCCCGACGCCCCCAACCAGCCCGGCCACACCAAGGGCATTCTCCACCCCGGCGAAACCTACCATCACGTGACCGAGTTCGCCTTCGACAATCTCTGAGTCGGACGCGAGTTTCCCAGGACATTGGGGGAACACAGCTTCACCAACAAGACCTAAGCCCGCTACGCAGCGGGCTTTTTTTGGATCACTTTTTAATTCTTGTACAAAACTTGCCTTCTTGTACAACACGCGCCTAAGCTGAATTCAAGGTTGTACAAGGAGACATAGTATGTACAAGTTTGACCAGCACACCATACAGATCGGCATCAGTGCCTGCCTCATCGGCCAACAGGTTCGCTTCGATGGCGGCCACAAGCAGAGTCGCTTCTGTGTGGATGACCTTGGGCAATACGTCAGCTTCCGCCCCATCTGTCCCGAAGTGGCCATCGGCATGGGCGTGCCCCGCCCCACCATTCGCCTGGTGCAGGAGGAGATCATCCGGGTCAAGGCGTCGGACGACAGCTTCGATGTTACCGACAAGCTCACCCAATTCGCCGAAGAGACCTCTCCCGCGCTTGCCGGCCTCAGCGGCTACGTGTTCTGCGCCAAGTCTCCCACCTGTGGCATGGAAAGGGTCAGCGTCTATCTGCCGGAAAAAAACAACGCCTCTCGCGATGGCGTCGGCGTCTTTGCCGCCCGGGTGATGAAAGACCACCCCAACCTGCCCGTCGAAGAGAGCGGACGCCTGAACGATCCCAACCTGAGGGAGAACTTTGTCACCCGGATATTTGCCTATCACGACTGGAAAACCAAGTGCGCACAGGGGCTGACACCGAATGCCTTATACACCTTCCACGGACGCTATAAGTACCTGCTGATGGCTCACAACCCGGAGATCTACCGCTCCCTGGGTCAGGCACTGGGCCAGATAGAAAAGATCACCCCGGAATTTGTGGCTTACTACGAAACCGAGCTGATGGCGGCCCTGAAACGCCACGCCAGCCGCAAGAACCACACCAACGTGCTGCAGCACATCCAGGGTTACTTCAAAAAGCAGCTCGGTAGCACCGAGCGACAGGCCCTGGCAGAGAGCATCGATAAATACCGCACCGGGCTGCTGCCACTGCTGGCGCCGATCACTCTGCTGCGCCACTACCTGACCATCTACCCCAACGACTACATCGCTAATCAGGTGTACCTGAACCCGCACCCAGAAGAGATGCAACTGCGTTATGAGCACTGACACCACCCCTCGCTACCCCATCGGCGATGTTGCCGCCATCACCGGCGTCAATCCGGTTACCCTGCGCGCCTGGCAGCGTCGATTCGGACTGCTGAAACCCGGCCGCACCCCCAAGGGCCATCGCCTCTACAGCGAGGCGGACATTGACCGGGTTCGCCAAATCCTCTCCTGGCTCGACAAAGGCGTGGCCATCAGCCAGGTGCGTTCGTTGCTGGAAGATCCCAGTACCCCCACCCCGGACGATCCCTGGCTGGTCCATCAGGCAACGCTGACCCAGGCGGCTGTGGATATGAACGGAGACAAGCTGTTCCGCGAACTGGATCAGCTGACCGCCCTCTATACCTTCGAGCGGACACTGTGCAAGGCGTTGCGTCCCTGGCTGGACACCCTTGAGGCGCGATCCGGCGAGCGGGCCGACGGCCGGTTATTGCTCAACTGGACCCAGCATCAGCTGCAACTCTACCTGCAGGGCCACTGCAGCAGAGGCCAATCTCAGCTATCCGGTGACCCCGCCCTGCTGATGTTGCTCAGAACTGCCCCCGTTGAAGCTGCCATCACTGCGCTCTCTCTGACCCAACAGGGAGAGAAGTTCTCACAGCTGCCCACAGAGGACCTGGATGGCTGCCAGCTGCGTTCGCCACGCACATGGCTCCTGTGCCTGCCGGCGAAGCTGCGCAGCGACGAGCGGCAACAACTCGCCCGTCTGCAGGCTCGGGGAATCCCCCTGACTGTGGTGGGCCCCTTTGCGGCGCTCTACCACGACGATCCCCTGTTTCAGGAGAGCCGTCATGACTGAACTTATCTGGTTTCGAAAGGATCTGCGCATCGAAGATCACCCCGCGCTGACCGCGGCCTGTGCCGGTAGCAAGGCCCCGCTGGCACTGTTTATCAGTACGCCCGCTCAGTGGCAGGAACACAACATGGCGCCGATCCAGGTTGACCTGATGGAGCGGGCGGTCAACGCCCTGGCACAGCAACTGGCGCAGCTCGGCATCACGCTGCACCACCTGGCCCTGTCACGATTTGATGATGTCCCTCAGGCTCTGACGCAGTTTTGCCAGGATCATGACATCGACCAGATCCACGCCAGCGCCGAGCCCGAGCTCAACGAACAAAGGCGGGATCAGCGGGTGATTGACTCCGGCCTTGCCCTCTGTCTGCACCCCGGTCACTGCATAATGCCCCCGGGCTCGGTGGTCAAAGAGGACGGCTCCTGGTACCGGGTATTTACCCCATTTCGCCGTGCCTGGATGGCCCGGCTGCGAGGACAGGATCTGTCACCGTTGCCACCGCCCACAGGATGGCCGGCGGTAGCAACACCGGCCACAATCGAGTTTGACGCCGCCAAGGAGAGCAGCACTCTGTGGCCAGTGGCGCCCGGGACCCCGCAACGGGTACTGAACCGGTTCATCACCGAGCGAATCAACGCCTACCACCTCTACCGGGACCGGCCAGACAGGGAGGCCACCAGCGCCCTCTCCCCCTATCTCTCTCTGGGCATGATCTCTGCCAACAGCTGTTTGCATGCCGTGCTCAGCCAGGCTCCGGAAGCGATACAGGAGCAACCCGGAGGCCCCTTTACCTGGGTCAATGAACTGGCGTGGCGGGATTTTTACCGCCACCTGCTCGTCGCCTGGCCTAAACTCAGTAAAGGCGAGAATTTCAATGCGTTGGCAGACAAAGTGCATTGGGAAAACAACGACCTTGCCTTCGAGGCATGGTGCCAGGGGCGAACCGGCTTTCCCCTGGTGGATGCCGCCATGAAACAACTGACCCAGACAGGGTGGATGCACAACAGGCTAAGGATGGTCACGGCGAGTTTTCTCACCAAGAATCTTCTTATCGACTGGCGACGGGGCGAGCGCTGGTTCAGTCAACACCTGGTGGACGGTGATCTTGCGGCCAACAACGGCGGTTGGCAGTGGAGTGCCAGCACAGGGTGCGACGCCCAACCCTATTTCCGCATCTTCAACCCGGTCAGTCAGAGCAAAAAATTCGATCCGGATGGCGCCTTTATCCGTAGGTATCTACCTGAACTGAGTGACTTATCAGGCAAAGAGATCCATTTGCCGCCGGCCTCGGTCCGGCCCCGGGACTACCCGGCCCCCATAGTCGACCTGTCAGACAGCCGACGCCGGGCCTTGGAGCGCTTTGCCGTAATGAAGAGAGAGGACAGTTGATGATCAGCCCAGCCCCCACCCCAGCCCAGGAACACACCGCCACTGAACTGGTGGCGCGTTTTGTGGCCCTCTATGAGGAGTTGGACCACCGCCAACTGCACCGGTTGGGGGAGCTGTATCACCCGCAGGCCCGCTTCATCGACCCATTGCACACAGTCGACGGTCTGGACAACCTGACCCGCTATTTCGAGGGCCTGTACCGGAACCTGAAACAGTGTCGCATCACCATCCACGACCAACTCGTCACCGACACCGCGGCGGCGCTCTACTGGACGATGGAGATAGAGCACTCCAGGCTCAACGGCGGACAGAGGGTGGTGCTGGATGGCCACAGCCACCTGAAGTTCGGCACCCTAGTCCATTACCACAGAGACTACTTCGACGCCGGTCAGATGCTCTATGAACAGCTGCCCCTGCTCGGCACCCTGGTCAAAGCGGTGAAAAGGAAGGCGGCGTCATGAAAATACTCATCACCGGGGCCACCTCCGGCATAGGCAAACAGCTGGCCATGGATTACGTTGCCGCAGGACACAGGGTCATCGGCTGCGGCCGTAACCAGCAAGCCCTGGCGGAGCTGGCATCCATGGGCATCGAGTCTCTGGGGTTTGACGCGGGTGACTACGAACAGGTGCTGGCCTCTCTGGGCAACCTGGAGGATCTCGATCTGGCGATCCTCAACGCCGGCACCTGCGAATACGTCAATCATCCCCGCCAGTTTGATGGAAAGATGTTGGAGAGGGTAATGCAAACCAACGTCATCGGCGTGGGCTACTGTCTGGAGGCGCTGCTGCCCAGGATGGAGAGAGGCAGCCGGGTAGCGCTGATGGGCAGCATCGCCAGTGCACTGCCTTTGCCACGGGCCGAAGCCTACGGCGCCTCCAAGGCCGCCATCGAGTACCTGGCGAAAACCCTGGCCCTGGATCTGCGTCCACACGGCATTGGGGTAAGCCTGATCCGCCCCGGCTTTGTCCGTACGCCTCTCACCGACAAGAACGACTTTGCCATGCCCATGCGGGTAGAGGTTTCCGAAGCCAGCCGGATCATTCGTCGAGAGTTGGCCAAAGGGGTCGAGGAGATCCATTTTCCTAAAGGGTTCACCCGACTACTCAAGCTTCTGGGCAGTCTGCCAGACAGAGCCTGGCAGCAGATCGCACTCAAGGGACTGAAACGATGAACAAACGCATCGCCATCATCGGCAGCGGGATCTCAGGGCTGACCTGTGCCCACCTGCTGTCCAGAAACAACAGCATCACCCTGTTCGAAGCGGGTGACACCCTGGGGGGCCACACCGCCACCATCGATGTGGAGATGAGCGGGCGCACCTGGGCCATAGACACCGGCTTCATCGTCTTCAATGACCGCACCTACCCCAACTTCAAGCGGCTGATGGCACAACTGAAAGTGCGCAGTCACCCTACGGAGATGAGTTTCAGCGTCCACAACCCATCCACGGGCCTGGAATACAACGGCCATAACCTGGACACCCTGTTCGCCCAGAGAAAGAACCTGTTGAGCATACAGTTTCTGAGCTTTCTCAATGAGGTACTTAAGTTCAACAAACTGTGCAAACAGCATCTGGATAAAGGGTTGATCGGCGCCGACCACACCCTGGGCGACTTCCTGCACATTCACAGGTTCAGCGACTATTTCGCCCGGCATTACATTCTGCCCATGGGGGCGGCCATCTGGTCGTCCAGCATTCAGGGGATGCAGGCGTTTCCCCTGCTGTTCTTCGTGCGCTTTTTCAATCATCACGGTCTGCTCAACATCAGCAACCGTCCCCAGTGGTTCGTGATCAGCGGCGGCTCCCGTGAATACATTGCCCCCATGGTGCGGGGCATTGAAGATCGCATTCGACTGAACACGCCGGTCAAGGCGGTGCGCCGACTGGACAACAAGGTGCACCTGGAACTGGATAACGGAACCAAGGAGAGCTTCGATGAAGTGGTCCTGGCCTGCCACAGCGATCAGGCCCTGGCGATGCTCACCGACGCCACCGATCAGGAAAAACGGGTGCTCGGCGCCATCCCCTACAAAAACAACCAGGTGATCCTGCACAACGACACCAGCCTGCTGCCGGACAACCGCCGCGCCTGGGCGTCCTGGAACTACCGCCTGGACAGAGACCCCACCCTTCCGGCGCGGGTCACCTACAACATGAACATACTGCAGGGCCTGCCGGAGAGCGCACCGACCTTCTGTGTCACCCTGAACCAGGGCGACGACATCGATCCGAGCAAGGTGATTCGCACCTTCAACTACGCCCATCCGGTGTTCAACAAGGAGAGCCTGGCCGCCTGTCAGCGCCGAGACACCATCTGCGGTCACAATCACACCCACTTTGCCGGAGCATACTGGCACAACGGCTTCCACGAAGATGGCGTGCGCAGTGCCCTTGAGGTGTGCAGCCGCTTTGGAGCCACCCTGTGATCGGCGGCTGTGGTTACTACCTGGGGTCGGTACGACATCGTCGCTTCACCCCCAAGGCGCACCGGTTCTCCTACCGGATGTACAGCCTGGCCCTGGATATGGACCATCTGGATGAGCTCGACTGCGGTCCCTGGCTGGGTCACAACCGCGCGGCCCTGCTGAGCATTCGGGACGGCGATTACCTGGAGGGCAAGGGCTTTAACCGGGGGACCGTCTGGCGCAAAGTGGCCAGCCTCGGCGGCGAGGGGGAGCAGGGGCCGGTGCTGTTCGTCGGTCAGGGTCGATGCCTGGGGCTGTACTTCAGTCCGGTGAACTTCTACTACTGCTTCCGCCCGGACCGCTCTCTGGCCTATCTGCTGGCTGAAGTCAGCAACACCCCTTGGAATCAGCGTCACTACTACCTGGTGCCTGCCGATGGCGCCCGCGTGACCGACAAGGCGTTCCATGTCTCCCCCTTTATGCCAATGGCAATGCGCTACCACTGGAGGTTGGACACGCCGAATGAACGTCTGAAGCTGCACATGGAGAACCACAGCGACCACAAGGCGTTCGATGTCACCCTGGCGATGACCCACAAGCCCATCAACAACGCCACTGCCCGTGGCTTGGTGATCGCCATGCCCATGATGACCCTGAAAATTCTGTTTTCCATCTATTGGCAAGCACTGAAGCTGGTTGTCAAACGTATTCCTTTTATCCCCCACCCGGGGCAAGACACGGAGAAGCACCATGGATAACACTCTGACACGCCCTGCCCCGGCCTGGTTGGATACCCTGGCCAAACGCACCCTGTTCTCCCTTCTGCCCGGCCTCACAGGGGGCACCCTGGTGATTCAGGATGGAGAGCAGCACAGGTTCGGCGACGCCGGTCCCCTGTCCGCCGAGATCCGCATCCATCACCCCAGAGCATACCGCCGCATCCTGATGGGCGGCTCCATCGGTGCCGGGGAGGCCTTCATCCAGGGAGACTGGAGCACGCCGGATCTGGTCCCTGTGGTGCAGCTGATGTCTAAGAACCTGGCCGTACTGCAACAACTGGAAAAAAAGCTGGCCTGGGTAGGACGCATCACCGATCTGTGGCGCCACAGGCGCAACCGAAACAGCAAAGGCGGCTCCAAACGCAACATCGTCGCCCACTACGATCTGGGCAACGATCTCTACGAATTGTTTCTGGACAAGCAGTTGGTCTACTCCAGCGCCATCTTCCCCGAGGCCAACGCCACCCTGGAAGAGGCGCAGAATCACAAGCTGGAGCTCATCTGCCAACGGCTGGAACTGAAGCAGGGAGAAACCCTACTGGAGATCGGTACCGGCTGGGGCGCACTGGCCATCCACGCCGCCAAACATTACGGCGTACGGGTAACCACCACCACCATCTCTGAGGAGCAGCACGCCTACGCCGCCCGCCGCATCGCCGAGGAGGGATTATCTGACCGAATCACCCTGCTCAAACAGGATTATCGGGATCTGACCGGCCACTACGACAAACTGGTGTCCATCGAGATGATTGAAGCCGTCGGCCATGAGTACATGCGCACCTTCTTTCGCACCTGTCGCGACCGCCTCAAGCCGGACGGGCGCATGCTGATCCAGGGGATCACCATCGCCGACCAGCGCTATGACGCCTATCGGCGAGGCGTCGACTTCATCCAGAAGTACATCTTTCCGGGAGGCTGCCTGCCCTCGGTGGAGCGACTGGCCCACCACGTGGCGCGCGATACCGACATGATGATCACCGCCCTCCATGACATCGGCATTGACTATGGTCGCACCCTCGCCCACTGGACCAAGCGATTCAACCAGTCTCTGCCCCAGGTGCGGCAGCAGGGTTACGGCGAAGACTTTATCCGCATGTGGCAGTTCTATCTGGGCTACTGCGAAGGCGCCTTCTACGAGCGGGTGATCAGCACGGTGCACGTGGTGGCAGACAAACCCGGCTACCGCCCCTAGCACAACAACGTTGGGCCCGAAAAACAGAAAAGCGCCGCAATTGCGGCGCTTTTCTTAAACGGCTTGTCCGGTAGCAGCTGGGTTGCCCTGCTCGGGTTACCAATTCCAGTGGAGAGAGACTGCACGCCAATCCATGGCATGTAGAACAAAATCGGTTTGACTAAAATCGGATTGCGGTGGCTCGCTAGAGTCCGTACTCCCGCTCGACTCTGGCAATGCGCACTTTGAATGACTCATACCATTTTTCCCGGCCAACTCTCTGGGCTTGCAGATGTTCGACATTTGCCTTCCAGCTTTTTATTGATTCAATATCAGACCAATACGACACCGTTATGCCGACATCTTCTCTCGCCGACTCCATGCCTAAGAAGCCATGCTGTTGCTCCGCCAACGCGACCATTCTTTTTGCCATGTCACCGTAGCCGTGATCGCCCTCGGTTCGAATCGAGGTAAAGATAACGGCGTAGTAGGGTGGGTTCGGTGTGTCTGACAGATGGGCCATAACTCTCCTTGGCATATGGTGCTTCACTCAGCGGGAACGCTTTGACTGGCTATGATTCGCGAGGCAGGAGCGCGGACTAAAGGTGATCCTGACCCGATAAAGTGGACACGGGTTTGTTATGCCGCCAGTTTCTCAAACTGCTGTGGACTTTGGTAGCCCAAGCTCGAGTGTAATCGACGGCGGTTATAGAACTGATCAATGTAGTTAGCCAGTTCGTCTCGTAATTTCCAATGACCTCGGAACCGTGCTCCCTGGAACATTTCGCCTTTCAATGTATGGAAAAATGACTCCACCTCGGCGTTATCAGTACAGCAACCAGCTCGGTTCAAGCTGTGTCTGATTCCATGGCGCTTGTAGTAACCTTGTAGATTTTCATTCAGGTACTCAATACCTCGGTCAGAATGGAACAGCAGGCCCTCTTTCGGGCGCCGCGTGCGTAGCGCTTTCACCAAGGCACCTTCGGTCAATTTTGACGTCCGGTTATCGCTGAATGACCAACCAACAACCTTTCTGGAGTACAGGTCGATAATCACTGCCGGGTAGTACCATTTCCGTCCGTGCTTTAAGTAGGTAACGTCGCCGGACCATTGCTGATTAACAGCAGTTGGGGCGTCACTATTCAGCCTCAGGTTT
>NZ_AUGL01000020.1 GCF_000422645.1 Ferrimonas futtsuensis DSM 18154 | reverse complement strand
GGCTTTTTTGGGCTGTGTTTTAGTTAGCTGTTGAAGGCGTATACTTAAGGTACCTCTCCGCTTTGGGAGTTCAGGTATGAAACAGCAGCAATTCACACAGTTGCTTCACCATATTGAGGAGCTGTCGCCAAGCCAGCGCGAACAGCTACTCAATCTTCTTTGCTTTGATGGCGCCTCTGCCAGCGCATTTCTCATAGAGAATCATCCAGATAGTTGTCCCCATTGCCACTCTGTTGAGTTGCGTCCTTGGGGCTCAAGCCACGGTCTTCCTCGATATCGTTGCAAGTCCTGTAGCAAAACCTTCAACCCATTAACTGGCACTCCCTTGGCTCGCTTGCGGAAAAAGGAGCATTGGCTGGCGTATGCTCAGTGTTTGATTGATGGCTTCACCGTCCGGCGCTCTGCAAAAGAGTGCCGAATAAACAAGAACACGGCCTTTCTCTGGCGCCACCGGTTTCTCAAGTTCATTGCCAACAAACAAGCTACCCAAGAGCATGGTATCGTTGAAGCCGATGAAACCTTCTTTCTGAAGTCGAACAAAGGCCAGAAAACGTTAGAGCGACCTGCCCGCGTCCGCGGCGGAGTAAGTAAAACCAAAGGTGGAGGAAGCGAAGACCAGGTTTCTGTTCTCATTGTGCGAGACAGGTCTGGGCAAACTGCGGATTTCATGCTGGAAAGACTTGATGCAAAACATGTCGGTGCCGCCCTGAGTTCGGTGTTATCGATGGATGCTTGTCTATGTACCGACAGGGCATCGGTCTACGCTGCGTACGCGAAAAGAGCGGGAATAAAGCATGAAACGATTAAGGCATCAGGGCCGAGAAAGCGAGGGCCATTCCACATACAGAATGTGAACGCCTACGACAGTCGATTGAAAAGTTGGATGGTGCGATTTCGAGGTGTAGCGACTAAATATCTGCACAACTACTTGGGATGGCACCGAATGCTGGACCGCTACCGGTACCAATTGAATCAAAGGCAGTGTCTTAGCGAAGTTGCTGGGTGGGGTGCAACAGTTACATAAGACACAGCCCTTTTTTGTGGGTCATCGCAGGGTCAGGACTGGGGCTGAAGCTCTTCGCTGTAGTGGCGGTGAAGGGTATCCAGCAAGGTGTCTTCGAAGGCGAAGCGCTCCTCCATCGCCTGGCCCAGGCGGGAGAGCGACTCATCCAGCTCCATCATCCGTTCATCTTCATCGTCGAAGGGCACGCCAAACTTGTCGTTGAAGTCCAGGGCGACGTCGGTGCTCTTGGCGATCTGGGGGACGATGCGGCTGGCCAGCTGGCGGCACTCCTCGCCGTGCTTTTCGCACTCGGACACCACCTGGTCGTAGACCTCGAAGTGGCCTTCGGAGACATAGTCGACCAGCAGGTTGCAGAAGTGGTGGACCCCACCGGGGTCGGGCAGATGAGGGGCGTTGTCGTAGGGAGGCAGGTTAGCCAATTGGCAGTAGTGGATCAGCAGCTGACGCCGATTGTTCAGCCACTGGTCAATGAGTGTGTTCTTGCCCCCCCACTGATCTACCGCATTCTGGAGTCTGGTTAACATAGCCTGTCCCTCTTGTTCTGCGATCCTATTGATTCAAATTTAAGTAATGGAAGGGCAGTTGATCAATGTTTTTTTTGACCTAGTCCAACAGAACTGAGAGCGGCAGGGGCAGATTGTGGTGTATTGGGATGGCAGTACAATAAAAAACCCCACAGCAATGCTGTGGGGCCGAAGATATGGTCTTTCAGGGCTCGCTTGCCGCGAGCTTCTGCGTTATTTGCTAGCGCGCTATTTTTATACCAAAGGCGAGGGGGAGGTGCAATAGCTTGTTACGAATAAGTTCCCATTGAATTTGAGTCGCAGTTCAAACTTTTGACCACAAATTTTGCGAATCTCCTCACGTCTCCGTGGTCATAAAGCTGTGTCCAGGTGCTACAATAGCGCCACTTTTTGAACCGCTTGCGTGTTAGGGATGAGCGAAATGTCCGAGTTGAAAAACGATCGTTACTTGCGTGCGCTGCTGCGCCAGCCCGTAGATAAAACCCCGGTATGGATGATGCGTCAGGCTGGACGCTACCTGCCTGAGTACCGCGCCACTCGCGCCGAGGCCGGCGATTTCATGTCCCTGTGTCGCAATGCCGAGTTGGCTTGCGAGGTGACCCTGCAGCCTCTGCGTCGCTACCCTCTGGATGCCGCCATCCTGTTCTCCGACATCCTGACCGTGCCAGATGCCATGGGTCTGGGTCTCTACTTTGAACAGGGCGAGGGCCCACGTTTCGAAACCCTGTGCGACAGCAAGGCGGTGATTGAGAAGCTGCCGATTCCTGATCCAGAAGGTGAGCTGAAGTACGTGATGGACGCGGTTCGCACCATCCGTCGTGAGCTGAAGGGTGAAGTGCCTCTGATTGGCTTCTCCGGCAGCCCCTGGACCCTGGCAACCTACATGGTTGAAGGCGGCAGCTCCAAAGACTTCGCCAAGATCAAGAAGATGGCTTTTGCTGAGCCTGCCACCCTGCACATGCTGCTGGATAAGCTGGCCGATTCCGTCATCCTCTACCTGAACGCCCAGATCAAAGCGGGCGCCCAGGCCGTACAGATCTTCGATACCTGGGGCGGCGCGCTGTCCGGCCCGGCTTACCGCGAGTTCTCCCTGCAGTACATGCAGAAGATCGTTGACGGTCTGATCCGTGAGAACGATGGCCGTAAGGTACCCGTAGTGCTGTTCACCAAAGGTGGTGGTCAGTGGCTGGAAGACATCGCTGCCACCGGTTGTGACGCCGTCGGCTGTGACTGGACCGTCGACATGAAGGCGGCCCGTCAGCGTGTGGGTGACAAGGTGGCCCTGCAGGGCAACATGGACCCCTCCTGGCTGTACGCGCCTGCGGACAAGATCCGTGGCGAGGTGTCCCGCATCCTGGAAGAGTTCGGTCCTGGTAACGGCCACGTGTTCAACCTGGGTCACGGCATTCACCAGCATGTGGATCCGGAGAACGCCGGCGCCTTTATCCGCGCTGTTCACGAGCTGTCTGAGCCCTACCACAAGTAAGATTCAGATATGCATGAAGAAAAACCCGGCCCTGCGCCGGGTTTTTTTATCGCCTTTTTTTAGAGCGGATCGCAAAAATACCCCTTCCCTTTTTCCTGCCGATGGTTCACCATGTCAAACATAAGTTTGTTAACCGGACAAGTGTTTATGACCGAGCGGGAATCTCAGATTCTGACCATACTGCGTCAGGACCCCCTTATCCCCCAGCAGGAGCTGGCGGACCGCCTTGGCATCAGCCGCAGCGCGGTGGCCGGGCACATCATGAACCTCACCCGCAAGGGGGCGATTCAGGGCAAAGGCTACATCCTGGCCCCGGAGCAATACGCCGTGGTGATTGGGGGGGCCAACATGGACCTCTGTGGCCGTTCCGACGCGCCCCTGGTCAGTGGAGACTCCAATCCCGGCCACCTCACCTGCAGCGCCGGTGGTGTGGGCCGAAACATTGCCGATAACCTGGGACGCCTGGGCAGCCGGGTCCAGTTTGTGGGCGCCCTTGGGGACGACAACTGGGGTGAGCAGTTGAAACAGGCGTGTCGTGAAGCCGGGGTCGGCGTCGACCACTGCCTGACCGTCGCCGGTGCCACCACCAGCAGCTACCTGTCGATCCACGGTCCGGACGGCGAGATGCAGGTGGCGCTGAACGACATGTCGCTCATTGAACGCCTGGGTGCCGGGCAACTGGCCAAACGAGATGGCATCTTCAAGCGCGCCAGCGCTCTGGTGCTGGATGCCAACCTGAGCCAGGATGCCCTGGAGTATCTGTTTGACCGCCATGGTGACACCCCCATCCTGGTGGACCCGGTTTCCACGGTGAAGGCCGGCAAACTGGTCCCGTTCCTGGAGAAGATCCACACCCTGAAACCGAACCGCATGGAAGCCGCCCTGCTGGCAGGCCGGGAGCTGAACCGCTCGGAAGATCTGCCCGATGTGGCGGCGGCCCTGCACGACAAAGGGGTTCAGCGGTTGCTGATCAGCCTGGGGGCCGAAGGGGCCTTCGCCAGCGACGGTCAGCAGCACCGCTTTATTCCGGCGTCGGCCACCCAGGTCAACAATGTTACCGGGGCCGGCGATGCCCTGATGGCAGGCTTGACCCACGGATTTATGACTCAATGGCAATGGGACCGCAGTGTCGACTTTGCCCTAGGCGCGGCGCGTTTGGCGCTGATTGCCGACAACACCATCAATTCAACCATGTCAGAGCAGGCGGTCGAGCGTCTGCTGGAGGAGACTCAATCATGTTAGAGCAGTATCTGGATATCCAGCCTGAAGTGGCACAAGCCCTGGCCAACAACCAGCCGGTTGTCGCCCTGGAGTCCACCATCATCTCTCACGGTATGCCCTACCCGCGAAACGTGGAAACTGCGCTGATGGTTGAACAGGCGATTCGCGATCAGGGGGCCATTCCCGCCACCATCGCCATCATCGAAGGCCGCCTGAAGGTGGGCCTGGATGAGGCGCAGATTCGCCACCTGGGTCAGGCTGGCCAGGCGGTGACCAAGGTGAGCCGTCGCGATATCCCCTTTATCGTTGCCGCTAAGAAAGATGGCGCGACCACCGTCGCCGCCACCATGATTCTGGCTGCCATGGCCGGCATCAAGGTGTTTGCCACCGGCGGTATCGGCGGTGTCCACCGCGGTGCCCAGGAGACCTTCGACATCTCTGCGGACCTGCAGGAGCTGGCCAACACCGATGTGGCCGTTATCTGCGCCGGCGCCAAGTCCATCCTGGATCTGGGCCTGACCCGAGAATACCTGGAGACCCAGGGCGTGCCTGTAGTGGGTTACCAGACCGACAGCCTGCCAGCGTTCTACACCCGTGAAAGCGAGCACAGCATCGACTACCGCCTGGACACGCCGGAAGCGATTGCCGAAGCGTTGAAGGCCAAGTGGGCCATGGACCTGAAAGGTGGCGTGGTGGTGGCGAACCCCATTCCTGAAGAGTATGCCATGGCGCCCCAGGTGATTACCGACGCCATCGAAACCGCCCTGAAGGAGGCGGAAGAGCAGGGCATCGGCGGCAAGGCGTCTACCCCCTTCCTGCTGGCGCGGGTGTGCGAGCTGACCGGCGGCAACAGCCTGGACTCCAATATCCAGCTGGTGCTGAACAACGCCCGTCTGGGGGCCAGGATCGCCGCCGCCTACTGCCGTTAAGCTACCTCGGTTAACGTCCCCTTAGCGCCGCTGCCACACTCTGTTGCAGCGGCGCTATCAGTTCAGCTTCAAACCAGGGGTTTCGTCTCAGCCACAGATTGTTCCTGGGAGAGGGGTGGGGCAGGGCAATGACGCCGTTTTCCAAATGGGTGCGCCAGCGGCGCACGCTCTCGGTCAATGTGTCGAACCCCTCCAGGTAGTGCCGCTGGGCATACTGGCCCACCAGAATCGTCAGCCGAATCCTGGGCATCAGCGCCTGTATCTGCTGATGCCACAGGGGGGCACAGCGGGGATCCGGCGGATTGTCGCCACTCCTTCCCCGGCCCGGATAGCAGAACCCCATGGGCATGATGGCCACCTTGGCTGGATCGTAGAACCGCTCCGGTTCCAGGTTCATCCACTCCCGCAGCCTCACTCCGCTGGGATCATTCCAGGGAATGCCGCTGCTGTGTACCTTGAGCCCGGGGGCCTGGCCTATGATGAGCAGCCTGCTGCTGGCGGAAAACTGCACTACGGGGCGAGGCCCCAGAGGCAGGACGTCCTTGCACAGCTGGCAGCGACTTATGCGTTTGGCCAATGCCTGTGAAGCATTTTTGAGCTCTGTCGCGTCCTGTCTATCAGAATCCATATCGATTTCGCATTTGCCATTTAAAAGGGCATGAATTTTCGGTAACTTGACCTTCATCATTTCAAAAGGTCGCGGTCCGACTCACCGGCGTCGATGAGCATAACCAAGCGCTTTACACTACAACTTGCGGTTATCGCCTTGCCGATACTGATCTTTATCGGTAGCGCCCTCTATTGGCAACTGGAAAGCGGCCTCTCCTCCATGACCGCCGATCTGCACAGTCGTACCCTGGCCGGTGTGGTGGATGAACTTGAGACCGAGTTACGTCGCCAGGGCCGGGATCTGTCCGATGTCCTGGTGGCCCAGCCCCCCCTGAGAAACCACCTGTTGGCGCAAAGCCGGCTTCAGGGCCGTGTTGCTCTGGTGATCAACCATCATGGCGAGCTTCGTCTGCTGCTGCCCGATGGGGTGCGGGCGACTGGCACCGAGCAGGGGATCCTGGACAAGTACACCCGCCTGTTCAATGTGGGCACCTTCCAGTATGAACGCAGTGGCGTGATGGCGCTGGGAGCGCGTTACTATACCGTGGTGGTATTGCCGGCGCAGACCAAAGCCTGGCGAGGTCTGGCGCTGATTCAGGAGCTGACTCCGGAGCGGTTCAAGGCCCTGAGCCACGCCAGCGAGCTCATCGGCGAGTTGCAGCTGTTGCCCGAGTCACGCGTCGGCCGCAACATCAGCATCCCTGTGGCCACCTTCTCCGGTGAGCCCCTCTGGGTGACCGCCACCTTCCATCAGTGGCAGCGGGTGCAGAAGAGTCACCTGTTGTGGTCGCTGATGGCGCTGTTCGTTGGGGCGATACTGCTGATGCTGGCGGTGATGGTCTTCCAGTTGTGGCGGCAGTTGCTGGTACCGGCCCAGGAGCTGAAAGGCGCGCTGGAAAATCATCAGCAGAACAAGTTGTGGCATAAGCCTTTGAAGCTCAAAGGCAGCAGTGCCACCCGCAAGCTGACCCAACTGATCAATACCCTGTCCGAAGAGGTGGGGATCAGTCACCTATTCCATCACAGTGCCCTTAATGCGGTGTCGGATGCGGCCATTATGGTCAATCAGGAGGGGCGGGTGATTCAGCTCAGTCCGGTGGCGGAACTGCTGCTGGGGCTCAATACCGAGCAGGTGCTGCACAAACCTCTCTCCGCCATCATGCCCGGTAACTCCGGCGCGCAGCTGGATGCCATGCTGGTGGCCCTGCTCAATGGCGGCAAGCTTCATGAAGAGGGCCGGGTACAACTGGCCCGGGAGCAGCTGGCGCGGATGGTGGACTTCAGCATCACCCGGGTGGATAAGCTGGAGGGGGAGTGTGTGGGCGCCGTGGTGATCCTTAAGGACATTACCCGCTCCGAGCTGCTGAAGCGGGAGCTGAAACGTAAGGCCCAGTATGATGTGATCACCTCGCTCTACAACCGTCAGAGTTTCGACCAGTATCTGCAGAATATGGAGAGCGACGACGGGCAGCATGCCATCTGCTACATGGACCTGGCCCGCTTCAAGCTGATCAACGACAGCTGTGGTCACGAGGCGGGAGACCGCATGCTCAAGGATGTCTCAGAGGCGATGGCCCGCTGCATCCGCAAAGGCGACTTCCTGGCCCGTATCGGCGGCGATGAGTTTGCCCTGGTGCTGGCCAACACCACCGCCCTGGAGGCCGCCCGCCAGCTCAAGGTGCTGATGGACAAGGTTCGCGCCATCACCCTTTATTGGGACTCCGGCAGTTATACCGTGGGCATTCACATTGGCGTGGCGTTCCATCGTGGGCTGGAGAGCACCCCCAGGGAGGTGTTCAAGGATGCCGAACTGGCCTGTCAGGCCGCCAAGACCAAGGGAGAGAGTCAGATCCACTTCTTCGACTCCCTGGATCAGGATATGGCCCACCAGCGCAATGCGCCCGCCTGGGCGATGAAGATCAACGAGGCGATCATCAACGACAACCTGGTGCTGTTCTTCCAGCCGATTGAGGCGATATCCCATAAGACCCACAGACGCCGGATGGAGATTCTGCTGCGGATTCGTGAAGAGAATGGCAGCATCCTGGCGCCCGGGCAGTTTATTGCCGCCGCCGAGCGTTTCAACCTGATGCCGACCGTCGACAGGGCCGTGGTGCGCAAGGCGTTCGAGTGGCTGGCCCGTCACCCCGAGCTGTGGGAGATCCAGGTGCTGTCGGTGAACCTCTCCGGCACCACCCTCTCCAGTGAGGGCCTGGTGGATTACATCGATGATCTCACCAAGAGCCTGAACATTCCGCCTCACTGCATCTGTTTCGAGGTGACCGAGACCGCAGCCATTGCCAACGAAAGCCGGGCACTGGAGATCCTCCATGCCCTGCGCCGCCGCGGCTTCGCTTTCGCCCTGGACGACTTCGGTTCCGGCTTTGCTTCCTACGGCTATCTGCGGCAGTTGCCGGTGGATTACGTGAAGATCGATGGCTGTTTCGTCCGGAACCTGGCCACCAACGCCAAGGACTACGCCATCGTGAAATCGATTCACGATGTGTGCCGGGTCATCGGCATCGAGACGGTGGCGGAGTTTGTCGAGGATCAGGACACCCTCGACCAATTGAAGATGATTGGGGTCAACTACGCTCAGGGTTATGGCATTGGCCGACCCAAGGATCTGGAAACCTATGAGCCGGACCTGCCGCCGCCGGAGGAGCAGGCTCAGGCCTGGCCATAATCGACAAAGCCTAATCCATCCCAGGGAGGGACAAGATGCAGGGAGTGCAGGACAAGGTTGTCATACTCACCGGGGCCTCGGAAGGGATAGGCCGAGCCCTGGCCATCGCCTTGCATCGGGCCGGCGCCAGGCTGATGCTGGCGGCCAGAAGCTCAGAACGCTTGGCCCAACTGGCCGGTGAGCTGGGGGAGGGGGCAGAGTGGTGTGCCTGTGACGTGGCCGAACAATCTCAGTGTCAGGCCCTGGTGGCGCACACCCTGGGTGCCTTTGGCCGCGTTGATATCCTGATCAATAACGCCGGCATCACCATGTGGAGCCGCTTCGACGAAGCGCAAGACCTGTCCATCTACGAGACCCTGATGCGGGTGAATTACCTTGGCGCCGTCTACCTGACCCATGCGGCCCTGCCCGCTCTCAAGGCCAGCGGTGGCCAGGTGGTGGCGGTGGCCTCGGTCGCCGGGCTTACCGGGGTCCCCAGCCGCAGTGGCTACGCCGCGTCCAAGCACGCCATGGTCGGCTTTTTCGACTCTCTGCGCATCGAACTGGCGCCGCAAGGGGTGGCCGTTACCGTGATCTGTCCCGACTTCGTGCTCTCCCAGACCCATAAGCGTGCCATCGGCCCGGATGGTAAGCCTCTGGGGCAGAGCCCCATGCAGGAAGCGAAGATCATGACCGCCGAGCAGTGCGCCCAGCTGTGCCTGGAGGCGATCGCCGCACGCAAGCGACTGTTGATCACCTCGCTGCGTGGCAAGCTGGGCCGCTGGCTCAGGCTGGTGGCCCCCGGGCTGATCGACCGCATCGCCGACAGGGCGATAAGCAACAGGCACTAGACAGCCTGCGCCGTGTCCCCGGTGGCAGCGGGCGGCGTCAGTCAGGAATCTGTCATTTTCAGACTAATGGCTTGATTCATCCCCGGCTTGTGCAAATTTCACTGACCGTCCAGTCCAGAGCCGCCCGGGGATAGGATCCCCTACACTTTAAGTGGTTAAAAACTGGCCATCGCCAGCGCCCCGTCACTCTGCTACAATCCGCGCCCTGCAAGAGAAAAGGTGCACCATGATCCCCAAGGCAAAGACCAAGCTGTTTGAATATCCTAAATACTGGGCCGAGAGTTACGGTCCGGCTCCCTTTATGCCCACCACCCGCAAGGAGATGGAGGCATTGGGCTGGGACAGCTGCGACATCATCGTCATTACCGGCGATGCCTATGTGGATCACCCCTCCTTTGGCATGGGCATCGTCGGCCGCATGCTGGAAGCTCAGGGGTTCCGGGTCGGGGTGATCGATCAGCCCGACTGGACCTCGAAACAGGACTTCATGCGCCTGGGCAAGCCCAACCTGTTCTTCGCCGTGGGGGCGGGCAACATGGACTCGATGATCAACCACTACACCGCGGATCGCCGACTGCGCCATGATGACGCCTACACCCCGGGCAATGTTCACGGCAAGCGTCCGGACCGGGCGGTGGTGGTCTACACCCAGCGCTGTAAGGAGGCGTACAAGGATGTGCCGGTGACCATCGGCAGCATCGAAGCCAGTCTGCGGCGCATCGCCCATTACGATTACTGGCAGGACAAGGTGCGCCGCGCCATCCTGTTCGACGCCAAGGCGGATCTGCTGATCTACGGCAACGCCGAGCGTCCCATCATCGAGGTGGCCCACCGCCTGGCGGCGGGTGAGCCCATCTCCGAGATGCGCGACATCCGCGGTACCGGCTTCCTAACCAAGGATGCCCTGCCGGGCTGGAGTGGCCTAGACTCCACCACCCTGGACACCCCGGGGAAGATTGACCCCATCCCCAACCCCTACGGCGCCGATGAGGTGGGCTGTCATATGGCCACGCCTGCGCAAGAGCAGGGGGTCAAGGCGGTCACGGTGCAGCCCGCCAAACCCAAGCCCTGGGAGAAGCAGTACATCCTGCTGCCCGCCTATGATCAGGTGCGGGTGGACAAGGTGCTCTATGCCCACAGCTCCCGGGTGTTTCACCAGGAGACCAACCCGGGCTGTGCCCGTGCGCTGATGCAGCGTCACGGCGACCGTCATATCTGGCTGAATCCACCGGCGATCCCCCTGGAGACCGACGAGATGGACTGGGTATTTGACCTGCCCTATCAGCGGGTGCCGCACCCCAAGTACCAGGGCCAGACCATCCCGGCCTATGAGATGATCAAGACCTCCATTAACATCATGCGTGGCTGCTACGGGGGCTGCTCCTTCTGCTCCATCACCGAGCACGAAGGGCGGGTCATCCAGAGCCGCAGCCATGAATCGGTGATCCGGGAGATCGAGGAGATCAAGGAGAAGGTGCCGGGCTTTACCGGGGTGATCTCCGATCTGGGCGGTCCCACCGCCAACATGTACCACCTGCGCTGCAAGAGTCCCAAGGCGGAGGCCACCTGTCGGCGTCTCTCCTGCATCTACCCGGATATCTGCGGCCATATGGATACCGATCATACCCCGACCATCGAGCTGTACCGCAAGGCACGCAAAGTGAAGGGGATCAAGAAGGTACTGATCGCCTCCGGGGTGCGCTACGACCTGGCGGTGGAGGATCCTCGCTATGTGAAGGAGCTGGTGAGCCATCATGTGGGCGGCTACCTGAAGATCGCCCCTGAGCACACCGAAGAGGGGCCGCTGTCCAAGATGCTCAAGCCGGGGATGGGCAGCTACTACCGCTTCAAGGAGTTGTTCGATAAGTACTCCGCGGAGGCGGGCAAGAAGCAGTACCTGATCCCCTACTTCATCTCCGCTCACCCGGGAACCAGCATCAAGGATATGGCCAACCTGGCCCTGTGGCTGAAGGAGAACAACTTCAAACTGGACCAGGTACAGAACTTCTATCCGTCGCCCCTGGCCAACGCCACCGCCATTTGGCACACCGAGGTGGATTCCATGCGTAAGGTGAGCCACAAGTCGGACAGGGTGACCGTCGCCAAAGGGGGACGGGAGCGGCGTATTCACAAGGCGATTCTTCGTTACCACGATCCCGAGGGCTGGCCTCTGGTGCGGGAAGGCCTGAAGAAAGCGGGGCTGACCAGGCTGATTGGCCATGGCCCCCACTGCCTGGTGCCGCCGGAGGGACATAAGCCCAGAGGTCAGGCAGGGCGAGGCAAGCCGGCCTTGAGTAAGCACACCGGGCTCAAGCAGTTCGACCAGCCGCGCAAGGCGGCCAACCGGGCTGCCGGTGACAACCGCGGCGGCGCCAAGGGCAAACCGGGGCAGGGGCAGCGCAAGGGGCCGGCGGTCGGCGGAAACCGGCCCACAGCGGCAGGCAAAGGATCTTCTGCAGGGCGGGGTAAGCCTCAGGGGCGCCCAAAGACTCAGCGTCAGGGACGCTAATGAATTTCCCTGTCATTGAAAATCTGGCAACTGCGGCTGGCTGAGATTGCGCCACTCTGAGTTGTGAGACCGACTGTCAGAACACCTAATTGCGAAACGCCGGGCATCTGCCCGGCGTGGTTGTTTCAGAAGAGGCGTTTTAACGGTTGTACTTATCTATCATCAGGGTGATGCTGCTGCCGTTGTGGGTGTGGCAGGTGCCGGCGTCATACTCTCGCTCCAGGGTAAACTCGCACTCCCCGAGCTCGGGGGAGAACATGCTGAGGCGGGTCGCCAGCTCGTCCACGCTGATCACCAGTTCCAACTGCCCGCCGGTTCCCCTGTCCAGCCTCAGGTAATAGGGCTTCACCAGAGTCACCAGCACCTCCTGAGCATGCACCAGATTGCCGTCGGTATCGTGAATACCATAGAGCAGTTTAACCTGAGGTGAGGTGCTGTCGAGCGCTTGGGCTGAGGCACTCAGCATCAGCGCCAAGGCAATCAGTAGCTGCTTCATCGGGAGCCTCCTTATGGGACAAACCTAAGCATAGGTGCCGGGAGGCGGGGCCGCCAATGCGGGCCGCGAATCTTAGGGGACGACGCTTTTCCGGGTTGGGAAGGGGGGGAGCCCCCCTAGACGATGGCCAGCAGGATGCCGCCTATGGCGATTGCTGCCTTGGTGTACTGACCTGCTTCATAGGTGGCATCGTCCATCGCTTCAATCCGCTCTGGATGATCCATACCCAGGGCGCCGTGGGCAAAGGTGGAGATGTCGTCTCCCAGAGGACGGTCGCTGTCAGGGGAACGGGGTTGTTCCGGCGTCTCACCTTGACGAGCCTGGGTGGCGGAGTTGGCTTGATATTGGGCAAGACTGGAGTTGTTGCCGACCTGCATCCTGAAATCCTCGAGAGAATGAACTCCCCATTTATCGGTCAGCTCGGGTTCAGATTTGAGTGAATTTACAGGACTTTACCTTTCCAAGTTCGGTGTTTGCACCTCGCCATGTCCAGTGAGAGAAGATCTTTTTCGTTCCCTCGGCTCTGATTTGGCGACTAATCACGTTTTTTGGTAAGTAATCGGCGGTAATGGGCGATTTGGGATCCCAAAAGGTGTCCCAAATCACCCAAAAATGGATCGGCGTTACCTTTGTGCAACAAAAAATAGGCCGTTTTTTATCCTTTCTCTTGCCTTCAAGCAGCAAACCGGCCTTTCATCGGGGGCTGCTTCACAGTTTGTTTTTTCATCACTTTTGCAATCGCTCCGGTCACGGAGCCTCCGAAGCAAGGGCGTTAAGGTTTCCCTGCCCCTGAGAAGGGCAACAATCAAACCGCTGATTGAAGGAAATGATGATGAAACCTCTCAACTTTAAGGTCGCCAGCCTGGCGACCATGCTGGCCGCAGCCCTGACCGGCTGTTCCGGCGACGATGGCAAAAATGGTCAAGACGGCGCCCCCGGCGAGCCTGGCCAACCCGGCACCCCTGGACTGATTGTCGCTGACAGTGCCAAGTCCCTGGATGTCACCATCACCGGCATCGAGCTGGGTGAGCACACCCAGGTGAATTTCAGTGTGGACAACGAGCAGGAGCTGCCCGTGGTCGGACTGGATAAGTTCGGCTTTCTCCTCTCTGGACTGGAGCAAGGCCAGGAGGGCGATGCCCATGCCTGGAAATTGCTGGCCTCAGAAGGCTGCCCTGCCAGTAAGTACTCCGGTTGTGGCACCCTGGTGGACAACAAGGATGGTACCTACAGCTACCAGTTCGATAAGGATGTGACCGCCGAGTCCGCCTTCACCATCGCCGATGATAAGAGCCTGCGTCTGGTGGTTCGTACCGGTGGGGAAGCGGTAGGCAGCACCGACGTGCCTTACGCCAACCTGATTCACGACTTCCGCCCCGATGGCAACACTCCCTCCTACTCCAAGAACGTGGTGACCGAGGAGAACTGTGCCTCCTGTCACGATGATCTGGACTTCCACGGTGGTAAATACACCGAGGTGGAGACCTGTGTCGCCTGTCACGCCGACAACAAGGTCGGTGAAGAGGCCCTGTTCACCAATCTGGCCCACAAGGTTCATATTGGGGTGATCTCCGCCCCGGTAGGGGGCTGTGACAACTGCCACAACGAATCTGGTGAGGCGAGTGACTTTGCCAACTGGAAGCAGGTGCCCACCATCGAGTCCTGCTCCACCTGCCACGCGGACGTGGACTTCGAGACCGGTGCCAATCACGTCGGTGGCCCTCGTGAAGACAACAGCGCCTGCGCCGTGTGCCACAGCGAATCGATGATCGAGATGAATCACCTGTCCACCTACCAGGGACAGACCTCTCGTCGCGAAAACGTGCACCTGACGGTGACCGACGCCAAGATGGTGGCCGTGCCTCAGGCCCAGGCCAACATCGACGCTGGTCTGGATACCGCTGAGACCGGTTATGTGCAACTGACCGTAGACATCCGTGATCAGGATGGCCAGTCCATGAATCTGCAGCTGGATAAGGCAGATTTCTTCTACTACTCCGAGTTCTACATCAACTGGGGTGGCCATGACATGGGCATGGAGCGCGGTAAGATCCTGCGCGTATTTACCAACAAAGAGCTGTATCCCGGTTACGTGGACACCCCCATCGTACTGAACTACGAGAACGGTGAGACCACCTTCGAGATTGGTCCGTTTGACCTGACCGACACCTTCGACGGTGACCTGAGCGACAGCTACGGCATGGTGTCGCCTCGCATCTGGTTCTGTATGGATGCCAAGGGTGAGAACCTGGAGTCCTGTAAGGAAACCTCCAGCGTCTGGGGCCAGGGTGCCGCGGGCTTCAACTGGCTGCACTTCTTCGATGACCAGGGCATGCTCTCCGAGCGTCCACGTCGTCAGGTGGTGACCAATGAGAAGTGTGGTTCCTGTCACGGCATGACCGAGCGCGACAGCGATGGCATGGCTCAGATGACCCTGAACTGCCGCAGCTGCCACCCGGTAACCAAAACCGACTCGGCCTTCTTCGGCACCACCTGTGCGTCCGGTTCCATCGACAACGACGGCGACGGACAACTGGATGAGCAGGTGATGGTTAAGAACCTCCGTCCACGGGGCGAGCGTGACTGGACCACCGCCTCCAACGCCGGTGAAGAGTGTCTGGCCTGCCACAATGCCAACAACCCACCGACCCAGGTGATCCGTGATTCCCACACCAAGCAGGGTGATGCGGACTACGTGGAACAGCTGACCATGAGCCACCCTGACCATAAGGTGTGGATCCACTCCATGCACGCCAACAACCGCGCCAACCAGGGCGGTGAAGGCTGGGTGCGTAACGTCGAGTACTCCGCCGATCTGGCCAACTGCGTCAAGTGTCACGAAGGGGACAGCTTCGATGCCAAGTACCTGGTGGGCCGTAAGCCACTGGCACTGGACCTGGACTACATGGACACCTATGACGGTCTGGATGCGGACAACGGCAAAGACACCAGCGGCAACAAGCGTTACGCCGTCGATGCCAAAGCCGATGCCTATGTGTCCCCCACGGCAGCCGTGTGCCTGAGTTGTCACGGTAAGCGTGCCCCCGAGGCCGGTGAAGACCGCCGCCAGGTGCGCAAAGAGGTGGTGGCTCACATGAAGCAGAACGGTGCCCAGTTCGGTGTGGCCGAGGGTGAGTACACAGGTGAAGAGTCCTGCGCCGTGTGTCACAACCTGGACAACCTCAAGTCTGTTCACGGTCTTAACTAAGGGCTGACGCCCGCGTGTGCAACGTTTCCCTGTAAGCCAAGGCCCGGGCCTCATCACCCGGGCCTTTTTTGAGTCAGGGCCGGGATCACAAAGCTGAAGGTGCAGAATAAAACCCACTTCAATTTGGGATTATCATGGTCGTTAAGCTGAGCCTTTACCTGAATCAAGGCCGTCTAACAGGGTTAAGAGGACCGATGTGAAAGTATCCAAGTATCTGACTGTGGACGAGGAGCGTCGTCTGCTGCTCGACAGCAAAGGGAACTTGACTCATCCACTCTCCTTTGCCGAGCTGGAGATGCTGAAACTGCTGGTGGCCGAGCACGGCGAAGTCATCGACAAGCAGCGCCTCACCGATGTGGGCTGGCCAGGCAGGATCGTGGCCCAGTCTTCTCTGACTCAGTGCATCAGCACCCTGAGGCGAAAGCTGGAGGGGCATCAGGATGTCGAGCTCAAGACCATCCCCAGGCACGGTTACTGTCTCTGTTATGTGGAGGAGACTCCGGAACCGCCGATTGAGGTCAGTCAGGGGGGCGTGGCTGAGGCCATGTTGGCCAATGAGCCGAGGCGAGCGACTGCCAGGCCGGTCATGACCCTGAACTGGCGCTGGCCGGTATTGGGGGGGGCGCTGGCGGCCGTGGCTTACCTGCACCTCTCCGGCGGGTTGTCTCATGCTCTGGACTGGCTGAAGCTGATAAGTCAGCCGTCGGTGGCCGCCATCTCCAGTGAGCCGCTCACGGTGGGTTCCCACCCCAACCTGGCTCATAACGTGGTGTTCGAGGAGGAGGAAACCCTGCCCAAGGTGTCGCCGCAGAGGTTTATCGCCAACTGGGAGCGGGTAGACGAGATGCTGCCGGAGGTGAAGGCTCAGCAGAGCTATCTGAAGCAGAGTCCCGACTTTGATTCCATCGCCCTGTGCACGGATTTCGATGGTATCTGCCGGGACAAGCAACCGCTGAACCTGGTGCGTCGCCATGGCTATCAGCCGTCACTGGATCTGAAGTGGCTGCAGGACACCAAGCTGAGGATGGAGCAGGTGACCTACAACAAGATCCTGCTGGACCGTTTCGATGGACCCACCGATGGGTTGTTGGAGGATGTCTACCGGGCCGATGTCTATTACTACGGAGAGAGTGATAACGTCGTGCGCGGTGATCTTCGTCTGTCGGTGCTGTACCAATCCGAATCCAAAGGGCAACTGCTGGTGGCCGCCTGTTTCACCGATGCGCTGAACCGGGAGATCAGCATGCGCTATCAGTTCTCCGGTCCCTTCCGCGTACAACAGACCCAGGTGGATGGCCGAACCGTCAAGCGGTTCCTCATCCAGGTGGAAGATCAGGACTTCCGCCGGCCGGAGGAGTTGTCCGAAGAGGGGGCGGTGATCTACCGGGAGATCCAGAAGGCGGTACTCTCCAAGAAGCAGATGACCCTGCATCAGGTCTACGAAGATGACCAGAGTGGCGTCTGGAGTCTGCCACTCTGGGGGGAGACCATGGTGTGGGCCCACAGGGCCCAGCTGACTCTCTAAATGAAAAAGGGGCTCGTTTGAGCCCCTTTTTTTAATCCCTTACCACGGTGATGTCGGTAAAGCCCTTCTGGCGGATGTAGTTATCCCGGAAATTGCGGATGGTCTTCTTATCCCGGGTGGACATGCGTACCGCCTGCTCCATGGCCAGATAGTCTCTGGTGTCGATCCCTTCGGCGGCGGCCACCGCCTCGAAGGCGTCGTGGTACTTGTCATTGGCATAGCCGATGCGCTTCTGTTTGCCCTTGAAGGTGTAGCTGATGGTCAGGGCCATTAGCTCTCCTCCTTCAGGCGGATGCCGTCGCTGTCTATGCTGATCTTGCCGGCCTTGAACAGGCTGCCCAGGGTGCGTTTGTACACCTTCTTGCTCACCTTGAACACCCGTTTGATGGCGTCCGGATCCGCCTTGTCGCCCAGGTGGCTGAACCCCTTGTTGTCGGCCAGGTGTTTGAGCACCTGAGCCTCCAACTGATCCACCGCCTCGGCGGCGGGGGGATTCAGGGTCAGGTCGACACCGCCGTCATCCCGTACCCACTTGATGTAGCCGGTCAGGCGTTGACCGACGCGGACATCGCGGAAGATCTCATTGTGATAGAGCACGCCCCAATAGCTGTCATTGACGATCGCCTTAAAGCCCAGGTCGGTCTTATTGGTCAGCAGCAGGTCCACCTTCTGCATCCGCTTGAAGCGACCGGGGCGTTCCGACACAAATCGATCCAGCTTGGTGGAGGCGGCCAGACGCTCGGTGTGGTGATCCTGATAGACGTGCACCACATAGTGGCGGCCCTTTTCCAGTGGGACCTTCTGCTGGTTATAGGGGACCAGCAGATCCTTATCCAGCCCCCAGTCGAGGAAGGCGCCGGCGTTGTTGACGTCCACCACCTGCATCAGGGCGAACTCGCCCAGGCAGGCTTTGGCCTTCTGGGTGGTGGCGATCAGCTGATCCTCGGAGTCGAAATAGAGGAACACCTCAATCTCCGTACCGATCTCCGTACCCTCGGGAACGAATTTGCGAGGAAGGAGGATGTGACCGAACTTGCCGCCGTCGAGGAAGACGCCGTAATCGCTGAGGCGAACGACGGAAAGGCGGTTGTAGTGACCTATTCTAACCATGGTGAAAAACTGTGTCCGAAAGAGGGGTGGCATACCGCGAGGGTATGGGTGCCAAAACTGCAGCGAGTATAAACCAAATGGGGCGGACAGAGAAAAAAAGGGCCGGCCTGTTGGCGAGCCGACCCTGAAAATGATGACGTTGGCTTGAAGGAAAAGGGGGTTACAGCTTGATCCCCTCCACATGCAGATCCAGTTGCACCTCGGCGGACTGCGGCCCCAGATCCATTGGGATGCCGTAGTCCTTCATCTTGATGGTGGTGCTGCCCTCGAAGCCAACGCGGTAGCCTCCCCAGGGATCCTTGCCTTCGCCGATCTTCTGAACGTCGATGGAGATGGGCTTGGTGACGCCGCGCAGGGTGAAATCACCGTGGAGCACGCCGGATTCGGCGTTTTTGGCCTCATAGGAGGTGCTGACAAACTTGGCTTCGGGGAAGCGCTTCACCTCCAGAAAATCATCGCCTCGGATGTGCTTGTCGCGTTCAGCGTGGTTTGAGTTGACGCTGGCGGTGTCGATGCTCACCCGGAAGGCGCCTGGAGCGCCGTCGGCGTAGTTGAAGCTGCCTTTGAAGCTGTCGAAGCGGCCAATCACCCAGCTGTAGCCCAGGTGGTTGATCTTAAAGTTGATTGAGGCGTGGGCCCCCTTGGTATCGATGGCGTAGTCGTCGGCCATGGCCAGGGAACTGAAGGCCAGGGCGGAGCCCAGCAGGGCAGCGTTGATCATTTTCATGGTCGTAGTCTCTCTAGTTGGTCAGGGCTCAGTTTGATGGGGTGATCATGCGGCCCAGGGTGTTGTCACGGTCGATGAGTTGGTGTTTCAGGGCGGCCAGGCCGTGGCCCAGCGCCAGGATCATCAGGCTCCATGCGGCGTATTCATGGAGGGTGCCGGCGATCTCCTCCTGCTGGCTCAGGCCGGTGATCAGAGCGGGGACACTGAACCAGTCAAAGACGTCAATGGCCCGGCCATCGGCGGTGGAGATCAGGTAGCCTGAGACCAGCAGGGTAATGAGCAGCAGGTAGATGGCGCCATGGCCGGCTTTGGCGGCCACCCGGGTCATTCTCCCCTGTCCCTGTGGTGCCTTGGGCGTCGGGTTAGCGAAACGCCAGACCAGTCGCAGCACGGTGGCGCCGAGCAGCAGCAGGCCCAGGCTCTTGTGGATGTAGGGCCCCTGGCGGTACCAGGGATCGTAGTAGCTCAGATCCACCATATAGAGGCCCAGGCCGAACAGGCCAAACACCGCCAGGGCGGAGAGCCAGTGCAAAGCGATGGTGACCCAGCCGTAGCCTTGGGCGTTGTTGCGTATCATCACAGGTCTCCTGAAAGTGAGTGATGCAACACATTTTAATTTCACAAATCAGAATTAATATCGCAAAATCGTGGGTGGTTCATTCTAAAAAATAGAACTGTTTCCGTGGGCTTGCCTTAGCCATTCCGGGTAGGCAAAATTATGAATATTGTATGCAGTTTCGGAGTCCCTATGATTTCCCGCTCGTTTTCTTTCGGCCTGCTGATGGCGAGTGCGTCGTCATGGGCGGCAGAGGGGCCTGCGGTGCCCCCGATAGAGCAGGTGCTGTCGCAGGTGCACAGATGCAGTGACACCCTGATCCTGCGGTCCGAGTCTTTGACTGCGGAACAGCAGACGCAGGCCTGCGACATGCTGGGCAGCCAGGAGAGCCGGTTCCATCGGATGTTTGCGACCCGGGGTAAGCCGGTGTCCCACGATCACAATGGGGCGATGCGGGCCAATATCTATGGGGACAGGGACAGCTATGTGGCCCATGTGACCGCTCACTTTGATGTGCCCAGTGATAACGGAGGCATGTATCTCGAGGGGCATCCCGGCAGGCCAGGTAACCAGGCCGAATTTGTGGCCTATGAGAAACGGGGCGAGATCTGGAACCTGGCCCATGAGTATGTCCACTACCTGGATGGGCGCTTCAACCTCTACGGCGATTTCTGCCTGGGTCTGCACGACGACCACAGTGCGCCCGAGTACTGTCCCCAGCCTTCACCGCCTTTGCCCCATCTGGTGTGGTGGTCCGAAGGGGTCGCAGAGTACGTGGCCAAGGGCAGGGACAACCCCAGGGCCACTTCTCTGGTACTGGAACCCAAATTCACCCTGAGTGAGTTGTTTGACACCAGCTATACCCTGAATGGCGGCAGTGAGCGTGTCTACGGCTGGGGCTATCTGGCGGTGCGCTATATGATGGAACATCAACGAGATAGGGTGGAGCAGATGCTGACCCTGACCCGGCGCGGTGATTACCCCAGGTATCAGGCACTGGTGCGGGAATGGGGGAGGGAGATGGATGCTGGTTTCCGTGTTTGGCTGGAGGATCTGGCGGAGCTGGAACGGGGCATGAAGTAGGACTGCGATACCCTGTTTGTGAGCTTCACCATGGACCGGTTGAGCAAATGAGCGCATGCTGAAGAGGTAACCACTGTCTCAAGGAGAGGATGATGGAGTCGGCCATTACTGTGGTGCTGCTATTGGCTCTGGCAACGGCGGCAGTCGCATTTCTGTTGGTACCCCGAAAAAGAAAGCACCGGGAGGTCACTCCCATCTCCAATCGCAGCCGCAAAAAGCGGGCGCGGAAGAAGTCCGCGAAAGCCTCTTAGGAAAGTCGCAATAAAAAGGGCCGCTGCTGCGGCCCCCTTATCGATTACTGCTGTTCCCGGGCGATGGCCCGATAGGCGATGTCCCGTCGACAAAATACCCCGTCCCAGCTGATCTCATCCGCCAGAACATAAGCGCGCTGTTGTGCCTCGGTGACCGTCTGGCCCAGGGCGGTGGCGCAGAGCACACGCCCGCCGGTGTTGACGATGGCGCCATCCTGCTCATTGGTGCCGGCGTGGAACACCTTCTCGCCCTCGGCATAATCGGTACGCAGACCGCTGATGGCAAAGCCCTTGGTGTAGCTGGCCGGATAGCCGCCGGAGGCCAGGACCACGCCTACCGCAGCGCGAGGATCAAACTCGGCACTCTTGCCAGCCAGTTCGCCGGCACAGGCGGCCAGACACAGCTCCACCAGATCAGACTGCATCCGCAGCATGATGGGTTGGGTTTCCGGATCGCCGAAGCGGCAGTTGTACTCGATCACCTTGGGAGTGCCATCGGCATCGATCATCAGCCCAGCGTAGAGGAAGCCTTTGTAGGGGTGGCCCTCGGCCTTCATGCCCTCTACCGTGGGGCGAATCACCTCGGCCATGATGCGGTCATGGATCGCCTGGGTGACCACAGGCGCCGGGGAGTAGGCGCCCATACCGCCGGTGTTGGGACCGGTGTCGCCGTCGCCAACGCGCTTGTGATCCTGGCTGGTGGCCATGGGTAGGATATTGTCTCCATCCACCATGACAATAAAGGAGGCCTCTTCACCGTCGAGGAACTCCTCGATTACCACCCGATGGCCGGCATCGCCGAAGGCATTGCCCGCCAGCATGTCTTTGACCGCGTCCTCGGCCTCGGTCAGGGTCATGGCAACAATTACGCCTTTGCCGGCGGCCAGGCCGTCTGCCTTGACGACGATGGGGGCCCCCTTCTCCTTCAGGTAGGCCAGAGCAGGCTCTACCTCGGTGAAGTTCTGATACTCGGCGGTGGGAATGTCGTGACGGGCCAGGAAATCCTTGGTGAATGCCTTGGATCCTTCCAGTTGCGCGGCGGCGGCACTGGGGCCGAAGATGGTCAGTCCCTGCGCCTCGAAGGCGTCCACCACCCCGTCAACCAGGGGCGCTTCCGGGCCGACGATGGTCAGGGCAACACCCTGCTCCTTGGCGAAGGCCACCAGGGCCTCATTGCCGGAAACACTGACGTTTTCCAGCTTGGGCTCGGTGGCGGTACCGGCATTGCCCGGCGCCACAAACACCGTCTCCACAGCAGGGTTCTGCGCCGCCTTCCACGCCAGGGCGTGCTCACGACCACCGCTACCAATAACTAATACTTTCATCTCTTAATCCTTTGCGATAAAGGGAAGGGGGGCTCCAAACAGGAGTCAGGTCCACCCCTCAAGCGCAGGCCAAACCGATGAAGTGCTAGAAGCCCTCTCCACAGCCCCCTGAGTTTGCTGTTGCAAATGAGGGGGGCGAGGACAGAGGGCGACGCCGCAATTCGCGGTTTGGGCAAGCGTCAACCCAAAGCCATTAGTGCTTAAAATGGCGCATTCCGGTGAAGACCATCACCATATCGTGTTCGTCCGCGGCGTCGATCACTTCCTGGTCTCTCATGGAGCCACCGGGCTGAATCACGCAGCTGATCCCCGCGTCGGCGGCGGCATCGATGCCGTCACGGAAGGGGAAGAAGGCATCGGAGGCCATCACCGAGCCGGGTACGGTCAGTCCCTCATCGGCGGCTTTGATGCCGGCGATCTTGGCGGAGTAGACGCGGCTCATCTGGCCGGCTCCCACGCCCACGGTCATCCCCTCTTTGGCGTAGACAATGGCGTTGGATTTGACGTACTTGGCCACCTTCCAGCAGAACATCAGGTCCTTTAGCTCGGCTTCTGTAGGCTGACGCTTGGAGACCACCTTGATGTCGTCCAGACCGACCATCCCCTGATCCCTGTCCTGAACCAGCAGACCACCGTTGACACGCTTGGTGTCGAACTCGGAGGTCCTGCTCTGCCACTGGCCGCACTCCAGCAGACGCACGTTCTGCTTGGCAGACACCACGGCCTTGGCTTCGTCGGAGACGGTGGGTGCGATGATCACCTCAACGAACTGGCGATCGATGATCGCCTGGGCGGTTACGCCGTCCAGTTCCTGGTTGAAGGCGATGATGCCGCCAAACGCAGAGGTGGGATCGGTCTTAAAGGCGCGGTCATAAGCGTCGAGGAGGTTGTCACCCAGGGCTACCCCACAGGGGTTGGCGTGCTTGACGATGACGCAGGCGGGCGCGTCGAACTCCTTGACGCACTCCAGTGCGGCATCGGTGTCGGCGATGTTGTTGTAGGAGAGTGCCTTACCCTGAATCTGGGTGGCGGAGGCCACGGACGCTTCCTGCAGGTTATTCTCTACATAGAAGGCGGCGCGCTGGTGGCTGTTTTCGCCGTAGCGCATATCCTGCTTCTTGATGAACTGCTGGTTGAAGGTGCGGGGGAAGACGGACTGGTCATCGCCCTCTTTGTTGTCGCCGTGGCTGGGGACCATGGTGCCAAAGTAGTTGGCGATCATGCCATCGTAGGCTGCGGTGTGCTCGAAGGCGGCAATGGCCAGATCGAAGCGGGTCTGGTAAGTGAGTGAGCCCTCACCCTTGTCCATCTCTGCGATCACTCTGCCGTAGTCGTGAGCATTGACCACTATGGTGACATCTTTGTGGTTCTTGGCGGCGGAGCGCACCATGGTTGGGCCGCCAATGTCGATGTTCTCGATGGCGTCTTCCAGGGAGCAGTCGGGGCGGGCGACGGTCTGGGCAAAGGGGTAGAGGTTGACCACAACCATGTCGATAGGCTTGATGCCGTGGGTGTCCATCACCGCGTCATCTTTTTCGCGGCGGCCGAGGATGCCACCGTGTACCTTGGGGTGCAGGGTTTTGACCCGGCCGTCCATCATTTCAGGGAAGCCGGTGTAGTCGGAGACTTCGGTGACAGGCAGACCAGCCTCGGCCAGCAGGCGTGCGGTGCCGCCGGTGGAGAGCAGTTCAACACCGCGTTGGCTCAGAGCCCGGGCGAACTCAACCACACCAGTCTTGTCAGACACACTCAGCAGGGCGCGTCGAATGGGACGTGCAGATTCCATAGGGTACAGATCCTTTCATGTAGGGTTAGTGGGTCACCCTGAGGGTGACTCTTATTATGGGAAGATATTTCGCTAACACCTTGGTGTAAGGTGTTGGCGAAATACCCTCTGAGGGGGTCTGTACAACCTTAATGGAGTCGCGCGCATTGTACGTCAAAATGCTCATGAAATCAGGCCCAATCCACGACTTTTGTTCACGTATAAGAAAAGTGCATTTCCATATAAAAAGGGTTTGACCTTAGACCTAACTCCAAGGTTTATACTCCACTCAAGTCAAGAATCTGGAGTCTGTCATGTACCGCATCGGCGAGCTGGCGACGGCCTGTGAGGTCACCGCCGACACCCTGAGGTTTTATGAAAAGAACGGCCTGTTCAGTCCTTCGTCCCGATCCGACAAAGGCTACAGGCTGTATACCGAAGAGGATGCCCGCCACCTTAAGTTCATCTTGAGGGCTAAGGCGATGGGGTTCAGCCTGACGGAGATTCGGGAGCTGCTCAACATCGAGGCCAGTCGCTCAGACTGGGCCTGTGCCGATGTGAAAGGGATGGTAGAGGCCAAGGCGGCCGAGTTGCAGCGCAAAATTGATGAGATGACCCGCCTGAGAGACTCCCTTCAGGAGTTGGCGGACGCATGCTGTGGCGGGCCGGAGAGTGCCATTCACTGCTCCATCCTGGACACCCTGGAGACCAAGTAGATGTTGTTGATTGAAAATTTCCTGGACCTTTTCCTGGATTCTGCGCCCTGGCTGTTGCTGGGCCTGTTCCTGGCGGGGATGCTTAAGATGTTTGTCCCCATGGAGTGGATGAACAAGCAGTTGGGGGGGCACGGTTTCAAGACCACTCTGAAGGCCGCCCTGTTTGGCGCGCCTTTGCCATTATGCTCCTGTGGGGTGATTCCGGCTGCGGTGGGCCTGCGCCGTTCGGGTGCGTCCAAGAGTGCCACCACCTCCTTCCTGGTGTCGACGCCGGAAACCGGTGTGGACTCGGTGTCGGTCTCCTATGTCCTGCTGGGCCCCTTTATGGCGGTGGTGCGCCCCGTTGCGGCGGTGACCTCGGCAGTGGTGGCCGGCCTGCTGGTTGGCAGGGATGACGAAGCGCCCAAAGAGGAGAAAGCGCCGGCCAAGGTAGCCAAGATGAGCCCCATGGGCCAGGGCTCGCTGATGGCCTCCGGTGGTCAGACTCAACTGAAGGTGGAGTCCAAATCTGGCTGCTGCTCCTCCAAGCAGCAGGCTGCGCTTGAGCCGGTATCCAGCTGTTGCTCCTCCAAGAAGGAGGCTGCGCCTGAGCCGGTATCCAGCTGTTGCTCCTCCAAGAAGGAGGT
This sequence comes from Ferrimonas futtsuensis DSM 18154, assembly GCF_000422645.1. Lineage (GTDB taxonomy): Bacteria > Pseudomonadota > Gammaproteobacteria > Enterobacterales > Shewanellaceae > Ferrimonas > Ferrimonas futtsuensis. The sequence goes on along the minus strand of NZ_AUGL01000020.1, from coordinate 59,650 downwards.
TGCGCCTGAGCCAGTCTCCAGTTGCTGCGCCTCCCAGGCCGAAGCCAAACCTCAACAGAGTTCCAGCTGCTGCAGCAGCAAAAAGCAGGCGAAGGACGAAGCCGGGTGTTGTGCGTCCAAGGCGGCACCGAAAGTCGGTGATGGCGTACTCAGCCGAATGGTTCAGGGGATCCGTTATGCCAGTAATGACCTGGTAAAGGACACCACAATGTGGCTGCTTATCGGCCTGTTCTTCGCGGCTCTGGTGAACACCTTTGTTCCGCCCCACTACCTGTCGCAATGGGGGGATGGCATTCTGGCCATGTCGTTGATGGTGCTGGTGTCTGTGCCCATGTATATCTGTGCCACCGCTTCGACGCCGATTGCAGCTGGCCTGTTGCTGGCGGGGGTGTCTCCCGGTGCCGTGCTGGTGTTTATGATGGCGGGCCCGGCGACCAACATCGCCACCCTGGGAGTGGTGCGCAATGAACTTGGCAGGCGTGCCCTGTGGGGCTACCTGGGAGGGGTCATTGGTACCGCCATGGTGTTTGGCTATCTGGTGAACTTCCTGGTGGCCGGCTACGGCTTTCAGGTGACGCCTCTGGTGGGCGAGGAGCACAGGATGCTGCCCAACTGGCTGGTGTACGGCAGTGGCATTCTGTTGGCAGTGCTGATGTTCCGGGCGTTGCTGAATACACTGAAGGTCAAGATGACTCCAACACCAGCCTGATGCGCCGTCTACATCTGGCCTGATAACAACGCGCTGCAATTGCAGCGCGTTGTTTTTTGGGCATTAACCTACAGTTGCTGTGCTAAAATTCAGGCAACTTCAGACGGCTCGACAAAGCGGGCCATTCCCTTACCTTCAGAAAGGATCATCCAATGAGTGCACTATTCGTCCTGGTGACCGCCCTCGCTTCCGAACCCGCTTTGGCCGGGGTGGAGCAGGGTGATGAGTATATCTGCCGCAATGGAGCGATGGAGCGTCGGATCCAGGTGATCTATCCTCAGGGAGCGCCACTGCCCTGCGAGGTGCATTACGTGAAGGGCAGCGACAGTAAGGTGTTGTGGCGAGCTCAAAACGAAGCTGGGTACTGCGAAACCAAAGCCCAGGAGTTTGCGGCGAAGCAGGAGAGCCTGTATTTCCCTTGCGAGAAGAATCAGTAGAGGGAGCGTTTGCGGCCTTCGTCACTGCATGATTCTTGCCTAGGTGCGCTTCACCCGAGGTTTGTCATGGGCAGCCATCGCTGCCCGTGTCTTGCCCTCTTCAGTTCTGGATGGCTTGGCTTTCGATCATTTCCCTGGGAAATAAAGAGTTGCATATGACTATTTCACATGCTGGTCAGGCAGAACGAGATACCAAGTGGGATTGAGGTCTGCACAAATATTGTGCGCCACCCCACCTGAGTGCAGAGTCCAAAAATTACGAATAAAGTAAATATCATTCAATAAAGCAGCGCGCATTGCGTCTGCAGTCGGATCTCCGCCTCTTTTTTCGGGTAAATTTTCTAATAAAATTACAAAAGCCCCCGGTTTACTTTCTCCGCAAATAGATTTTGTGAACTGGATCTCTACCTATTTTTGAATAGGTTTCTCTTCAATGATTCCATAATTAAAAGGCAATAGTTAATTAACTTTATCTTTGACTGTGATTTAAGGTATGGCCAAGTAAGTCATTGTATTGCTTTGTTCTGGCATCACTGATGCTGTCTGGTTAGTTTAGTGTTGATTAATTAGTAAGGGGCTTCATCTCTTAATTCACTCTGGATCACGCCGTAATTGCAAAATGGACTTAAAGGCTGAGCCAGCCTGAAAAATATCCAGATTCGTTATCTGGATCGAAAAGTGGCTCCGTGATGTGATCAGGATCATTCCCACTTCTGGTCCGATGTAGGTTTTGTTCGACAATAATCGCCATTATGCGACATGGATCGCACTGGTTGTGCTTGGGTAAGGAAATTCAGATTGCCGTTTTGTTAACTTCGTGGGGCGAAATGTTTGGACTGGTGTTTGTTGATTGGCGCTTATCTGTGGTTGTGTCAGGTTAGTTTTTCCATCTTATGCGTTGGCGACAAATGATCTCAGTCCACGACACAACATTTCAAATAAGAGAGTGATGTTGATTCATAACCTATAAAATAGGATGAAACTGAGATGTTCGTTTCTAAAATTAAAAAGATTGCCTTAGTAACCTCCATGGCTGCCATGGCAACCCCGGCGTTAGCTGCATACGAAATCCAACTGAACGATAATGACAAGCTGATCTTCGGCGGCTACATCAAAGCTGATGTCCGTTACGTAGACGGTGACGTAGCCTATAAAGACCAGTGGACCGGTGCAGGCACCCCCCTGGAGGAGAGCGCATCTCAGTTCCGCATCTTCGCCAACGAAACCCGTTTTAACACCAAATACATCCACGGTGACCTGGTTGGTTTCATCGAGATGGACTTCTTCGGTGGTGGCGGTAACCAGATTATCTCCAACTCCCTGAACCCACGTCTGCGCCACGCGTTTGTGAAGTACAAGAACATCACCGCCGGTCAGACCTGGACGACCTTTATGAACACCAGTGCCATCGGTGAGACCGCTGACTTCGGTAGCACCATGATGGGCATCTCCTTTATCCGTCAAGGTCAGGTCCGCTACACCAACGGTGGTCTGGAGCTGGCTATTGAGAACCCTGAAAGCTTTGGCGGCGACACTGCTAACGACAAGTTGCCTGACGTGATCGCCAAGTACACCTTCAAGGGTGACTGGGGTAACGTGTCCGTTGCCGGTCTGGCTCGTCAGCTGAACACCACCGGTGGCGAAACTGAGAACGCAATGGGCTTCTCTGTAGCCGGTCGCATCAACACCTTCGGTAAAGATGACCTGCGCTTCCAGATCCACAAAGGTGAGCTGGGCCGCTATGTTGGTACCGCTGCCGTTAAGGACCTGGTTGGCGAGGAGGTAGAAGATACCACCGCGTACAACATCGCCTACCGCCACTTCTGGAACGAAACCGTTCGTTCTACTTTGATCTATGGCCACATCGAAGGCGACGTTTCCGGTAACGAAACCAGCCAGTGGGGCGTGAACATCTTTAAGAACTTTACCAAGGAGCTGTCCATGGGTCTGGAAGTAGGTAACTACTCCATCGATCACGAAGACAAGGACTCCATGTACGGTCAGTTCTCCATCCGTTACGCTCTGTAACCAGGTAGCAGAGAGGCGGGGATCCTGACCCCGCAACGGGTCCATCTTGGCAGAGAGTTAGACCCAACCCTTAGCCGGCGGAAACGCCGGCTTTTTTGTGCCTGGCGCCGAGGACAGCGGCGGGTCCGATGTCATCGGCAGATCCGCAATGATGCAAATCCTCCGTTCATGGCCGGAGTAAGGAGCATTGGTTAACCAGGGATGTGTTGTTGCGTCGGGGCAGGAGCTATCAGCAGTAATGGGGACACTGCAGAACAGGGAAGGTGGCCAAAAGAAAGGCCACCTTGCGGTGGCCTCTGGCAGGTGACTCAATCAGACATGGCTGATTGTAGCGACCGTTTCGCTCTTTGGCTGGGCCAAAGATTAGAAGCGGTAGCGCAGACCTACGGTTACTACATCATCTTCGATGTCGGCAGCGTCCTTGATGGAGGCTTCGTACTTGGCGTAGTGGCCGTACAGGTAAGCGGACTTGCTCAGGGTGTAGTCGCCACCGATGGTGTAGTTGGTTACGTCTTCAACGGTGCCGGCGGTGTCACCTTGGGCTTTCTTACCGAAAGTACCCATGGCGCCATCTTCGTAGCCGTACTGAGCCTTCAGCATGAAGTTGCCCAGAGGGTACTTGGCAGACACGATGTAGCCGTCGGACTCAACGGAGGAGTTGGCGGTCTTCTCGGAGGACTGGTAGATGGCACCCAGAGCCAGGTCAGCAACTTTCACCTGACCGGTCAGACGCCAGGCAGTCAGGCCCTTGATGCCGTCAACATAGCCACCGCCAACGTAGAAGTTGGCTTTCTTCAGGCCTTTGTCACCGTAGCCCAGGAACAGGGCGTAGTTGTCGCCGTCATCGCTGGTGGCGCCGTCGTTGTCGTCTTCCAGGATGTAGGTGAACTTACCGGTCAGCATGTCTACCTTAGGCAGAACATAGGTGATGCCATCAGCTACACGATCCTGACCAGGCAGGATCATGACGATGTCGGCGTTCAGGTTACCGAAGGCATCAACGCCACCTTCGGAGCCTTTGAATGCGGTGTCGTTACGACCGAATACCACTTCACCGAAACCACCGGCCAGACCGATGTAGGTGTTACGGGAGGAGAAGGTATCGGCGTCGTTGTCGGTGCCGTTAACACCAACCTCTACCTTGTACACCAGTTTCAGAGCACCGTTGATGTCGTGGGCGCCTTTCATACCGATGTTGGAAGAGTTGTTTTCCAGAACCGTGCCGGTATCACCGCTGGTACCTTGAACGGTGTAACCGGTGTCGGAATCGGTCAAAGAGATGTTCAGGTCACCGTAGAAGGTGGGCATTTCTGCTTGGGCGCCGAAAGAGGCAGCAACCAGCAGGGCAGCAGCAGAGAGGGCGGGTGTCCGTTTTAACATGATCAATTTACTCCTGACGATCAATGAATGCCTGATTTTTGGTTAACACACAGGCAACATTTTTCCCTATGTATCAAGATTTAATCAGGCTTTTTAGTCATTTTGCGAACTCGATTCTGGCAGGAAGCCTGTGACATGCAACCGTTAGCAATGCGTTTTTTTGAGCTTGTGCACAATTTTGATGTGAAAAGTTTTAACTGTTGAGTAAGGTCAATAAACGGACATTTAATTCATTGATTCATCAGTTTTAAATAGTTAACGTTGACTGTTCACCCTCAGCGCAGCTTGCCGCGTTCCCCGAATGACCCTCGCCCCTGTTATACTGCGCCCGGCTTTGTCAGGAATGCAGCAAATGAACGACGACTATCTACAACGCTTTGGCGGCATCGGCCGTCTCTATGGTCCAGCGGCACTGGAGCGGTTCGCCCGGGCACATGTGGCCGTGGTTGGTATTGGAGGGGTGGGCACCTGGGTGGCTGAGGCTCTGGCCCGCAGCGGCATCGCCCGAATTACGCTGATCGACCTCGATGACATCTGTATTACCAACACCAACCGACAGTGCCATGCCCTGAAGGAGACCGTGGGTCATTCCAAGGTGGCGGTGATGGCGGAGCGAATCCGAGCCATCAACCCCGATTGCCAGGTGGATGAGGTGGAGGAGTTTGTCGACGGTGATAACCTGTTTGAGCTTATCGATGACCAGCTGGACTATCTGGTGGACTGCATCGACAGCGTTAAGGCCAAGGCGGCCCTGATCGCCCATTGCAAACGGCGCAAGATCCGCATCGTGACCGTGGGCGGTGCCGGCGGCCAGCTGGATCCTACCCGGGTGCAGGTGGCGGATCTGGCCAAGACCTATCAGGACCCGCTGGCGGCCAAGGTGCGCAACCTGCTGCGCCGGGAGTACAACTTCAGCAAGAACCCCAAGCGTCGTTTCCAGGTGGAGTGTGTGTTCTCCGATGAGCAGCTCAAGTACCCTGGGAGCGACGGCCAGATCTGCCTGGCTAAGGCTGCTGCGCAGGGTCCGAAGGCGATGGATTGTGCCAGTGGTTTTGGTGCCGTGACCCCGGTAACCGGCACCTTTGGCTTTGTGGCGGCCAGCCGGGTGCTGGTAAAGCTGGCGGCACAAGCCGATAAAGAGGCATAATATTTCAATGTCTTAGCTCAAGGCCATGGGAGGGCATTGACGTGTTGTCCAGACAGTTTGGGCTGATGTGCCTGCTTATGAGTCTCTGCGCTTCGGTGGACGCGCAACCCGAGTCGCTGACTCAGGAACACCCCTGGTATGACAAAGCCCACGAGCTGCTGTCTGGCTCCGCCCGTCGCTCCGCCCTTTGGTTTGATCACTTCTTTGGCCCCACTGATGATGCCGATCAGGCGTCCAGTCACTTCAGGCTGAGAGTCCAGCAGGAGTTTATCGAGCGGGAGAGTGATCAACTGGGCCTGCGACTGTCCGCCGCCTATTACCTTCCCCAGACCGAGCGTCGGCTCAAATTGTTGTTGGAGTCTGACGAAGAGGATGAGGAGCTGGGCGATCCCTTTGCCAGCTCGGGGGAGGGGGCGACCCGCGCTGCCCTTCGCTGGATCCCCCTGGACCGCAAGCGATGGGACCTGTCGGTGGATCTCGGCGCCAGTGTGGATTCGGGCGTTCAGCCCTTCGTCCGGGGACGGGCCCGCTACTACGACAACCTGGATGAGCGTACCCTGGTCAAGGCCACTCAGGAGTTGAGGCTGCAATCCGGTGAGGGCTGGAGTGAAACCACCGGATTGAATCTGGAACGGCACTATGACGGACACGCCTTGTTGTGGAGGAACCGGCTGTTCTATGGAGAGGAGAGCGACGGGCTGGAGTGGAGCAGTAAGCTCAGCAGGGTAGAGTGGCTCAATGAACGTACCGCCATGTCGGTGTTTGCCGCGGTTTCAGGGGCCACCGACGATGCCCAGACTCAGAGTGAAATTCGCCGTCTGGGGCTGACCTTCCGCCAGAGCTTTCTTCGAAGCTGGCTCTTCTATGAAGTCGAACCCCAGGTCACCTGGCCGAGAAAGTACGGCTTCGACACTAACCTGGAGCTGATGCTGACCCTGGAGGCGCAGTTCGGCCAACGCCGCTAGGAGGTCTGCTGCGTCGCCTGGCCCCGAATCGCTTCCACCAGAGCCGCCAGGCCATTGGCCCGGGAAGGGCTCAGGTGAGCCGACAAGCCCAACTCACCGAACCAGCTCTCAAGATCCAGTCCGCGAAGGGCATGGTCATCACCGTGATTGCACGCGCTCAATATCAGCACCAGCAGCCCTTTGATAATGCGGGACTCACTGCCGGCAAGGAAGTGGTGGCAACCTGCGTCATCTCGGTGATGGTAGAGCCAGGCCTTGCTTTCGCAGCCGGCCACTTCTGCCTCCTCTCTCTGCCATTGCGCGGCCAGAGCCGGCATGCGGCTGCCCAGTTTCATGATAATCCGATATCGCCCCTGCCAGTGGGACTGGGCCATCAACTCCCGATGTAACTGTTCACGGGTCAGGTCCCTGCCCAGAGGGGAGTCCAGAAACTCTTGAATGCCGGGTTTAATCATCGAGAAACTCCGTGATCTCTTTGAGTGCGGCCAGGAAGGCGTCCACCTCGTCGAGGTTGTTATAGGCGGCGAACGAGACCCGGCAACTGCCCTTGAGTCCCAGTGCCTGCATCAGTGGCTGGCAGCAGTGATGGCCGCAGCGCACTGCGATGCCCGCCTGGTCCAACAGAATGCCGATGTCCTGATGGTGCTCTCCCTCCACTTTAAAGGAGAGGGCACCGAGGTTGCGGCCTGTGCCCGCTATCGCTTCCACGCCGGGAAGGGCGGCAATGCCCGCCTTTGCTCTCTCCATCAGTGCATTTTCGTGGGCCTGCAACGCTTGCCTGTCCAGCTCACCAATGAAGCTCAGGGCTTCTCCCAGACCAATGGCCTCGGCGATGGCTGGCGTACCCGCCTCAAATTTGTAGGGCAGACGGTTGAATTGACTGCCCTCAAAGCTGACCTGATGAATCATCTCGCCGCCATATTGATAGGGGGGCATCTGCTCCAGCAGTGATTGACGCCCCCACAGTACGCCTATGCCAGTAGGGCCATAGCATTTGTGGCCGGAGAAGGCGTAGAAATCGCAGCCCAGTGCCTGCACATCGACCTGCAGGTGAGCCACCGCCTGGGCGCCATCCACTATGGTGATGGCGCCGACAGCCTTGGCGGCAGGCAGCATCACGTCTAGGGGCGCCACCTTGCCCAGGGCATTGGAGACCTGGGTCAGACTGACCACCCGGGTTTGCGGCCCCAGAAGTGCGTGGTAGGCATCCAGATCCAGGTCGCCATCCTGAGTCAGGGGGATGGGAATCAGTCTGGCGCCGGTGCGCATCGCCATCTGTTGCCAGGGGACGATGCAGGCGTGGTGAGCCCAGGTGTCGATGAGGATCTCGTCACCGGGTTGCAGCAGGTGGCTGCCCAGACTCTGGGCCAGCAGGTTCATCGATTCGGTGGTGCCCCGGGTGAAGATCACCTCCTCCCGTGCCGGGGCATTGATGAAGGACTGCACCCGGTCTCTGGCGCCTTCGAAGGCGCGGGTGGCCAGGTCGGAAAGACGATGGGCGCCGCGGTGCACGTTGGCGTTCTGCTCCCGGTAGAAACGGTTCATCGCCGTCAGCACCTGCTCAGGCTTCTGAGTGGTGGCGGCGTTGTCCAGGTAAACCAGGTCCGGCTGGTTCAGGGCAGGAAACTGGCTTCGCAAGTGGTGCAGTGGTGCGCTCATCGAGGTTCCATAAAGGTAATGCGGTGGCAGAGAATGACCAATCCCCGCCCCGGTTGCAAGTGATCACAGGAAGGATACCAGCTTTGCCCGAATCAGGGATCCAGGCCTCCGATGTGGCTGGTTAATTTACTGTTAATGGAGTTAAAACTCTGTGGATCTATCTGGTCTGAGCTGTTTAAATGGAGGCTGGCTCACTGGGGAGGTGAGCACCCAACAAGGAAGATGATAATGATAAAATCACCTCTGTGGATCGCCGTAGCCACGGCGACCGGACTGATGCTGTCAGGCTGCAGCAATGACGACAATCGCGACTCCGTTACACCGCCCCCTGAACCCGCCCCCGAGGTGCAGGTATTTGCCGAAGATGGCCTGCTGGATGTGCGTATTCGCCGCACCACCTTCGGCGTGCCCCACATCGAGGCAGACAGCATCGAGAGTGTGGCTTTTGGTTCCGGCTATGCTCAGGCACAGGATCATCTTTGTCTGCTGGCCGATGGTTTCATTAAGGCCAACAGTGAGCGCGCCAAGTACTTTGGGCCGCATAAGAGCATCGACTTTGCCACTGGCCTGCCCAAGGAAGAGGACAACCAGAACCTGGTGAGCGACTTCGGCTACAAGGCTCTGGGGGTCCGCCAGTCCGCCGCCGAGCTTATTGGCACTCTGCCGGATCGCTCCCGTGCCATGCTCTCCGGTTTCGCCGCCGGTTATAACCTCTATCTGGCGGATCTGGCGTCCGGCGCGGTGACCACTCCTAACCTGCCTTGCGCCGGTCAGCCCTGGGTCAAGCCCATCACCGATGTGGATATGCTGTCCTACCTGTTCTCCATTGCGCTGCTGCCCGGCGCGGCCAACTTTATGGATCTGATCTTCTTCGCCAATCCCGGCGACGGAGAGGAGTACCTGCCAAGGCCAGCCGCCACCGCTTTTGTCCCCAGGCAGGGACAGATGATGCTGGCGGACATCCGAACCAAGGCGATGGCGCGATCGGCAACACTGACCACCCCAGAGGTGAACCCCAGGGAGATGGGGTCCAATGGCTGGGGCCTGGGCAGCGAAGTGACAGAGAATGGCAAAGGGATCGTCCTGGGTAACCCCCACTTCCCGCACACCGGCCAGTTGCGTTTCTGGCAGTCGCACCTGACCATTCCCGGCCACCTCAATGTGATTGGGGGCTCCCTGGTGGGGATGCCCGGGGCGGTGAACATCGGCTTCAACCAGAATCTGGCCTGGACCCACACCTTCTCCACTGCCGAACACTTCATCATGTACAACCTCAGCCTGAAGGAGGGGGACCGCCTCACCTATCTGTTTGAGGGTGAAGAGATGGCCATCACCCCCAAGACCCTCACGATTGAGGTGAACATTGGCGGCGGGGTGACCATCCCTCTGGAGAAGGAGGTGTACCTCACCGCCAAGGGGCCCATGGTGGAAGCGCCACCGGCCCTGGCACCTTTCCCCTGGGATGATACCCAGGCGTTTTTTGTTCAGGACGCCAACATCAACAATGTGGATGTGCTGGAACACTGGTCAGCGATGAACTTTGCCAGCAATCTGGAGGAGTTCCAGCAGGCGTTTAAGAGCTTTGACGGGGTAATCTTCAACAACACCATGTACGCCGATGATCAGGGCAATGCGTTCTACATCGACGACTCCACCGTGCCCAACATCAGCAGCGAGGCGGAAAGTGCTCTGAGGCTGAGCCCCGAGCTGCGTGCCGCCCGTGAGCAGGCCGGTTTCACCATCATGCCTGGCAATGAGGCGCGTTTCGCCTATGACGGCGCGGTGCCCTATGAACGCGCGCCCAAGCTGACCCGCCAGGATTTTGTGCAGAACTCCAACAACTCCTACTGGATCACCAATCCGGCCGAGCCCATCGAAAATGTGTCGCCTCTCTATGGCAAGCGTCGGGTCGAGCAGTCGCTGCGCACCCGGATGGCGCTCACCCTGATGAGTGGCGCCCGTGGCGAGGATGGCAAGTTCAATGCCACCGAGGTGGAAGCGGCGCTGCTGTCTAACAGGGCCTACCTGGCGGAGCTGGTGTTGCCCCAGTTGCTGCAGCAGTGTGAAGCCCAGGGGACGACCCCTGTGGTGATCAGCGACAGCCTGAGTGTCGATGTGTCGCCGGCCTGTGCGGCCCTGGCCAAGTGGAACGGAGCACAGAACCAGGACAGTGTCGCCGGTGCCCTGTTGCGCGAGTTTGGCTATCGTTTCGACAGCGATACCCACCTGGACGTACCTTTCGTCTACACCGACCCCATCAATACCCCCAACACCCTGGCGGCCGATGGCTCCGCGCTGGTGGCCCTGGCCGCAGCCAGTGCCACCCTGACCCAGAACGGCTTCGACCTGGAAGCGCCCCTGGGGCAGATGCAGTTTGTGGAAAAATCGCTGCCCAATGGTCAACCTTCGGGTGTGCGTTTCCCCTGGTCCGGTGCCAACAACTTTGAGGGCGGTTTTAACGTCTTTGCCTACACCAACAGCCCGGGTGACGACACCATGCTGCCCCAGCATGCCTACACCCCGGCAGTGGATGCGGTCACCGGTCAGGCCACCCGCTCCGAACTGACCACCGAGGGTTACCACATCGACTACGGCTCCAGCTGGATGATGGTGGTGGGCTTTGGCGATCAGGGGCCCGAGGGGCGCGGACTGCTGACCTATTCTGAGGCCTACAATGCCCAGTCCCCCCATTGGGCGGATCAGACCCAGTATTACTCGGACAATACCGCCCTGAGGCCATTGCTGTTCACCGAAGAAGCGATCGCAGCGGAGACCCTGTCGGACATTCGTCTTCAGTATCAGAAGTAGCCCCCTATGGGATCAGAGGAAGAGGCGCCTGGGGCGCCTCTTTTTTTCTGGCCGCCGGGAACTGATCCGGATCAACTCCCAGACATTTAGTCGCCTGCAAATTTTGTTTCTGCTTGCGCCAGCGAGGCGCCTGACGCAGTATCACCTCAATATATGGATATCCATATTATTTCAAAACCTAGAAGAGGCAATGATGAAGATTGAGATTCTTGGAAGCGGCTGCAAGAAGTGCAACACACTGGCAGAGCAGGTGAAAAATCGGGCTCAGGAGCTGGGATTGGCCTTTGAACTGGCGCACGTCACCGACATGGAGAAGATCCTGGATTATGGGGTGATGCGCACTCCGGCCATTGTCATCGACGGTGAAGTGAAGCATGCCGGATCACTGCCAGGGCAGGCCGAGCTGGATGCCCTGTTAAACCAGGACTGAGGCTGACCCCATGTTTGAGTTGTTCGGTGATCTTGCCAGCCTGGTGGTCTATCAATGGCTGGGGTGGGATCCGCAAAACAGGCTGGCCCAGGCGCTGCACTTTTTTGTGGAGGACACCAGTAAGATTCTGGTGTTGCTGGTGGTGATGATCTATGCCATCGCCCTGGTGCGAGCCTCTCTGGACGTGGAGCGGGTGCGTCACTACCTGAGTGGTAAGAGCCGTGGAGCCGGGTACCTGCTGGGCTCGGGGTTTGGTGCCATCACCCCCTTCTGCTCCTGCTCGAGCATTCCGGTTTTTCTCGGTTTTACCTCCGCAGGCATACCCGTGGGGATCACCATGGCTTTTCTGATCACCTCGCCGCTGATCAACGAGGTGGCCCTGCTGTTGCTGCTCAGCCTGCTGGGCTGGGAGCTGACCCTGATCTATGTGATGGTGGGGATGGTCATCGGCATGGCCGGTGGGGCATTTCTCGACACCATAGGCGCGGAGCGCTGGCTTCAGCCTCTGGCCGCCCGGGCCCACGCCATGGGGCAGCAGGCACAGCCGCAGGAGGAGGATGAAGGTGGGCCGTCACTGACCCTGAAGCAGCGCCATCAGTTTGCCCGTGAGGAGACCCTGGAGATCTTCGGCCGGGTGTGGAAGTGGGTGATCATCGGCGTGGGCCTCGGCGCGGCCCTCCATGGCTTTGTCCCGGCGGGCTGGTTGCAGGCGCATCTGGGAGACGGCCAGTGGTGGTCTGTGCCCAGCGCTGTCGTGCTGGGGATTCCTCTGTACGCCAACGCCACCGGAGTGATTCCGGTGATGGAGAGTCTACTGCTGCAAGGGGTGCCCCTGGGCACCACCCTGGCGTTCTGCATGAGCACCGTCGCCGCCAGTTTCCCCGAATTCGTGATGCTCAAACAGGTGATGCTGTGGCGCTTGCTGGCCCTGCTGTTTGTCCTGCTGCTCACCGGTTTCACCCTGATGGGGTGGGTGCTGAATCTGGTCTAGCAGATTCACTGCTGCCGAGCATAAAGCTCCGGATGCAGGAAGGGGGCCAGCAGCATGCACAGGGTATCGGAGTAGATACTGGTCCTGTCCACCAGGTTGTTGGTGAGGATACCCATGGCGCCGCCTTTCTGGCGGATGTTGTGGTCGTTGAACAGCTCGTCCATCAGCGGGCCCAACTCCTCGCCATTCTCCAGCCGGCGGCTGACCAGCTCGGGCAGTGGCAGCAGGCCGCTGCGGCCGATCTGAGTCTGTGAGCCATCGCTGGCGGCTATGTAGGCAAAGGTAAAGCCCTGGCCATGGATGCGATCATAGCCTCCCTCGAAAGCCACGTAGAAGTCGGCCTGCTCCTTGAGGATCGCCTCCAGCCGGTTGATGGTGCCGACCCGGGTCTCGGTGTCGCCCATGGGCTGTTCGTCCACCCCCGAGGGGACGCTGGTTCCCTTGACCTGCCATTGGACATGGGGGAAGGCGCGCTCAAGGGCGCGTTGGGCAGCATTGACCTTGACCGGATTCCGGGAGGCCACCAGCAAAGTTTTTTCTGTTGTTTTTGTCATCAATCGGTGTGGTTGTGTAGGGGAATATGACACAATGGTCCTCAATCTAATCAGCAACTTCAACTAATTATGATCTACCTGTTGTATCTGCTACTCGGCGCCTTTGCTGGCGTACTCTCCGGTCTGTTTGGCATCGGCGGCGGCTTGGTGATCGTGCCGGTGTTGCTGACCACCTTCAAGGTGCTCAACTTCGATAATGCCATCGCCATCCACATGGCCCTGGGGACCTCGCTGGCCACCATCATAGTGACGTCCATCAACTCCATGATGGCCCACCATCGACGCGGCGGAGTGGATTGGAGGGTGGTGTTCACCATGGTGCCCGGCATTGTCCTGGCGGCGTATCTGGGGGGGTATGTGGCCCATCTGCTGGATGCCACCATACTCTCTTACTGTTTCACCGCCTTTATCCTGGCGGTGGCGCTGAAGATGTGGTTTGGCCTCAAGCCAAAAGGTCAGCAGCCCCTCCCCGGCCCGGTTGGACTGAGTCTGTCCGGTGCGGGTATCGGCTTCTTCTCTGCCATCTTCGGCATCGGCGGCGGTACCATCAGTGTGCCTCTGCTGTCCCGTTTTGGGCTGGAGATGCGCAATGCGGTGGGGATCTCCTCCGCTCTGGGTTTTCCCATCGCCCTAACCGGGGCCCTGAGTTATGCCATCAGTGGCTGGAATCAACCGAGTCTGCCGGAGATGAGTCTGGGCTACGTATATCTGCCGGCCTTCGTGGGGATCATCCTCACCAGCTCCATCTTTTCCCGCTTTGGGGCTCACCTTGCTCACAAGCTGGACCCCAGAGTTATGCAGAAAAGCTTCGCCATCCTGCTGTTTGTCATTGCGACAAAAACGTTGCTGACCAGTTAATGCGGCGTGCTTTGGTGTAATTAAACTACGAATAAGATTTTGAAAGCGGGTCAACAAGACCCGTTTTTTTTCGCCTTTTTTACTGGGTTTGGGCGGGGTGTTTACGCTCGCCACCCAGCAATGATCGATATTGAGCGTTATTTTACAGATTTTTCACCTTCGCATTAAGGCTGCTCATGCCAGGATGCAATAGATCGATGTTGTGAGTCAGCTCACGCAGCGAAATCTGATTTGGGATCTTGATCCCATCAAAACTGAAATAAATCTCTATATTTGCCCTCGCTAACTCGAACTCTTTAAGGTGAATAATTATGCAGGCTTCAACCGCTGCAACTGCCACCGGCACCGCCGGCAAGGCAGTGACCTATACCAAGCAGGATCTGACCTGGTCCCTCTCCATGTTCGGCACCGCCGTTGGCGCCGGTGTTCTTTTCCTGCCGATTCGCGCAGGTCTGGAAGGGTTTTGGCCCCTGATTCTGATCGCCCTGCTGGTGGGGCCCATGACCTATCTGTCTCACCGTGCACTGGCCCGGTTTGTCCTCTCCTCCCAGCGTAATGATGCCGACATCACCGACGTGGTTGAGGAGCATTTTGGCAAAGGGGCTGGCCTGCTGATCACCATCCTCTATTTCTTCGCCATCTATCCCATTGTTCTGATCTATGGCAACGCCATTACCACCACAGTCGACAGTTTCATCGTCAACCAATTGGGCATGATCTCCCCGCCTCGCTGGATCCTCTCCGGTGTGCTGGTGGCGATGATGATGGGTGTCATGATCCTGGGACGCCGCCTGATGCTGCGTGCCACCGAACTGTTGGTGTATCCCCTGGTGTTCATCCTGCTGGCGATGTCCGTATACCTGATTCCCGACTGGTCCATGGCGGCCATGAGCGTTGACAATATTCCCGCCGTTGGCGACCTGATGATGGTGGTGTACCTGACCATCCCCATGCTGATCTTCTCTTTCAACCACAGCCCGGCGATCTCCTCCATGGCTCTGGCGCAGCGTGAAGCCCATGGCGATGATGCGGTAGCCAAGTCCGATCTCATCCTCAAGCGTGCCTCCATGATGCTGCTGGGTTTTGTGATGTTCTTTGTGTTCAGTTGCGTGTTGGCGCTGTCCCCCGCCCAACTGGCTGAAGCCAAGGCACAGAACCTGCCGGTACTGAGCTACCTGGCGAACCAGTATGACTCTCCGGTCATCTCCGTAGTGGGTCCTCTGGTCGCTTTCCTGGCTATCTTCTCCTCCTTCTTCGGTCACTACCTGGGTGCCAAAGAGGGGCTGGCGGGCATCGCCAAGAAGAGTGCGCCCAAGATGGTGACTGCCATGGGCGACAAGGGCTTCGACCGTGCCCTGGTGGCCTTCTTCTTCTTCAGCGTCTGGGGTGTGGCCATCATCAACCCCTCCGTACTGGGGATGATTGAGTCTCTGGGCGCCCCCTTCATTGCGGCCATCCTGTTCCTGATGCCGATGTACGCCATCAACAAGGTGCCGGCCATGAAGCGCTACAGCGGCAAGCTGTCCAACGTGTTCATCACGGTGATGGGCATCATTGCCATCAGTGCCATCGTCAAAGGCCTGTTCTAAACCCGCATTTAAGACTCTGAAGCCGGAGTCGTCGGACTCCGGCTTTTTTTCAACATCGAGGTTCTCCCCATGTTCAGTGTGTTCGATATCTTTAAAATCGGCGTCGGCCCCTCCAGCTCCCATACCGTGGGACCCATGAAGGCAGCCATGCAGTTTGCTGATGAGCTTGCCGGTGCGCAGCAACTGCAGACGGTGACGCGGGTCGCTGTGGATATCTATGGCTCCTTGTCGTTAACCGGTAAGGGGCACCATACGGACATCGCCATCATCATGGGGTTGGCGGGCAACAGTCCGGAAACCGTGGAGATCGATGCCATTCCGGCCTTCATTGCCGAGGTGGAGCGCAGTGAAACCCTGCCTCTGGGCAGAGGGCAGCACCCTGTGGCCTTTCCCCGGGATGCGGTGACCTTCCATCCGCATGCCCTGGAGCTCCATGAGAACGGCATGAGCTTGCACGCCTTTGCCGGCGACCAGTTGCTGCTCTCTAAGACCTATTACTCCACTGGTGGAGGTTTCATCGTCGATGAAGAGAACTTTGGTCGCCCCAGTGCCAATCTCAAGCCGGTGCCCTTCTCCTTTGCCGATGCCGATGAGTTGCTGGCCCAGTGCCGCAGCACCGGCATGAGCATCTCCGCCCTGATGATGGAGAATGAGAAGGCTTACCACGATGAAGCCGCCATCGGTGCGGGTTTTGGTCAGGTGTGGAACGTGATGCGAGAGGCGATCGATCGGGGCTGCAAGACCGAAGGCCTGTTGGCGGGCCCGCTCAAGGTGCCTCGTCGTGCGGCGGCGCTGCATCGCCAGTTGATCGCCAATGAGCGCAATACCACGGATCCCATGAGCATCATCGACTGGGTCAACATGTTTGCCCTGGCGGCCTCTGAGGAGAATGCCGCCGGTGGTCGGGTGGTGACGGCGCCCACCAACGGCGCTGCGGGGATCATCCCGGCGGTACTGGCCTATTACGATCGCTTTATCGAAAAGGTGGAAGCGCCCCAGTACACCAAGTTCTACCTTGCGGCCGGTGCCATTGGCACCCTGTACCAGATGAACGCCTCCATCTCGGGGGCTGAAGTCGGCTGTCAGGGTGAGGTGGGCGTCGCCTGCTCCATGGCCGCCGCCGGTCTGGCGGAGCTGATGGGAGCCAGTCCTTCTCAGGTGTGTGTGGCGGCGGAGATCGCCATGGAGCATAACCTGGGCCTGACCTGTGATCCCGTGGCAGGTCAGGTGCAGGTGCCCTGCATCGAGCGCAACGCCATCGCTGCGGTGAAGGCGGTGAATGCGACGCGTATGGCATTGAGGCGTAATTCTGATCCCTGTGTGTCTCTGGATAAGGTGATCGCCACCATGTACGAGACCGGCAAGGATATGCACCCCAAGTACCGGGAAACCTCTCAGGGTGGCCTGGCGATCAAGGTGCTGAACGTCTGCTGATGCCTCGGATGTTGAATGGATGAGCCGGCCTTGTGCCGGCTTTTTTAGTGCCTGGAGTTGAGAGTCAGTACCAGCAGGGGATGGTTGGCCCCGCCTCTCATCTCCGCGCTGACGCCGCTGCTCAGGTGGCGTCTCAGTTGCTGCTGCCAGGCTTTGGCGCCGGCCGAGCTGATGTTCAGCTCCACCATGCAGCGGTATTGTCGGCAGATGGGATGGTGGACGAATGCCTGTTCCAATGGCGAGGGCACGGAGTCACCGAGCCAACGCGGCTGACCCCACTCTCCCCATTCACTGGCATGGTAGAAGTGGCGCCACTGGGCCAGATGAACCGGGTCGTCCCGGTTTACCGGGAATTCCGGGTGCAGGCGGCGAAATCGAATCTGTTTGGGGTTGCGGTCGTCTGCCAGGTAGACCCAGCCATCGACGATGAACATGGGCCCCATCTTGTGATACTGATGCATCAGCTCTGAGGGATCGGCAGCCCGAAGGGCCAGTGAGTGGTTCAGGGGACCACCGGGAAGTTCCGGCTCCGCCTGAACATCGGCGGTGGGGTGGGAAGAGACCGGTTCTGAGCTTTTTCCCGGCGCCGGCTCCCACAACAGGACAAGTGCCAGCAGCGGAAGCAGCCAGATCAAAGACAACAAACTTTGCGAACGCATCTCTCACTCCTTGAGAAAAGACACCCCATTGTAAGTCGCAGCCGTCAGTGCTTGGTGTTTTTTCCGGCAATGTAATTGGGTACATCTTCTGCCGGTATCGGGCGGCCCAGCTGAAAACCCTGACCGAAGTGGCAGCCCATCCCTCTGAGTACTTCGATCTGACGTATGTCGTCGATTCCTTCAGCATTCACTTTCATATTCAGAGCGTTAGCGAGATGCACTATGGCAAGAACCACGTCTCTTGCCCGTTGTTCCGTGTGCACCTGAGAGGTGAAGCTGCGATCGATTTTGACGATGTCCAGGGGCAGTCGGTGCAGGTAGTTCAGGGAGGAGTAGCCGGTGCCGAAGTCGTCCATGGCCAGGCGGACTCCCAGGCGGCGGATCTGCTTCAGCACCACCGAGGCCTGCTCGTGCTGGCCAAGCAATGACCGCTCGGTGATCTCCAGTCTCAGAGCTTCAGGAGTGAGGCCGGATTCCCTCAGGATGGAGTTGATCACGTCCAGGCTGTTCTGGCGGGAGAACCACTCGGAGCTCAGGTTGACACTGACGCTCAGGCGGGCCATCCGCGGGTACTTGTCATGCCACTGGGCAAATTGATGGCAGGCCTTTTGAAGCACCAGGCGGTCCAGCTCCAGGATCTGTCGGGTCTCCTCCATCACCTCGATAAATTTGCCCGGCAGCAGCAGGCCGCGTCTGGGGTGTTGCCAGCGCACCAGGGCTTCGAACCCCACCAGGTGCTCATTGTCCAGGCGCCACACCGGCTGATAGTGGATCTCGAACTGGTCCTGCTCAATGGCGCGGGCCAGTTCGGTCTCCAGGCGGAGCCGTTTCTGCGCCGCTTCGCGCATGGTGGCGGTAAACACCACCGGCTGACGGCCCCCTTTGGCCTTGGACTGATACATGGCCACGTCGGCATCCCGCAGGATCTCCTGGGGGCTGCTGTAGGCGTCATCGCAGTAGGCGATGCCGATACTGCCGCCGCTGTAGATCTCCTCATTGTTGATGAGGAAAGGCTGGGACAGCATCTTGTGGATCCGCTTGGCGGTGATCATCGCATCCTGGGCCTCATGGAGGCTGTCCAGCAACACGGCAAATTCATCGCCGCCGAGCCGGGCCACGGTGTCGCTGCCTCGCAGGCAACGCTTGAGTCGGGCGGACACCTGCATCAGCAGGCTGTCTCCGGTGAGGTGACCCAGGCTGTCGTTGACCATCTTGAATCTGTCCAGATCCAGATAGATGAGGGCGTAGTTGAAGTTGGGGTTGCGTTTGCGCTGGGCGAACAGCTGATCCAGACGCTCCAGCAACAGGGCGCGGTTGGGCAGGCCGGTCAGATGATCATGGAGGTTGTCATGACGCAGCTGACTCTCGATACGGCGGCGCTCGGCGATCTCGTGCTGCAGGGCACGGGTCCGCTCATCCACGGCGCCTTCCAAAGCCTGCTGGGTTTCAGACAGGCTGCGGTGCGCCTGCTGAATGATGATGATGTTGGCAATGTGGGCCGCCAGGTAGGAGAGCATCTGCATCTCCTCCTCCCCATAGAGATCTTCCTGTTGGTAATCCTGCACCACAACGGCACCGATCACCTCGTCGTCGATCACCAGGGGAGCGCCCATCCAGGAGCGAGCTACCTGGCCCTGCTCTTCGGCGGCGCCGGTTTCCGCCAGGTAGCGCCTCTGGGCTGCATTGAGCAGCAGGGGGGTCCCTTTTCCCATCAGATATTCGGTCAGGCCATGCGCCAGAGGGCGGGTCTTGGTCTGGTCCTTCTGGAACTGGTCCACCATGTAGGGGAATTCGAGCGCATCGGCCTCCCGTTTGAGCAGGGCAACGTAGAAGTTCTCGCAGGGGAGCAGTTGCCCCATCAACTGATGGAACTGGCTGCAAAGCTCATTGAGAGGCAGCAGCTGACGGCTGAGCTGGGTGACTCTGTGCTGCACCGACAGCAGCTTCTCCTGCTGCTGCAGTTGATGCTCCACTCGTTCCTGCTTCTGGGCCAGCGCTTTCAATTGATCCTTGGCCTGACGTCCCTGCAGTGCCTGACGGATCAGATCCGTCACCTGTTGCAGTAGCTGCTTGGCGTCCTCGTCGTATCTGTGCTTGTCCGTGGTGAAGACGATCAGGGCGCCTCGACGGCCATCCTGATCCCGCCAGGGACACCCCATCCAGGCATAGGGCTTTGGGGGAAGCAGTTGAACCTGCTTGTTGAGTTGGCGGGCCACCAGCTCTGCCTGGTTCAGGACCAGGGTACTGTTGCCTTTGAACAGATGCTCGATCAGTCCCTGATCCGACAGCAGCTGAGTTTCACTCAGGGGACTGCCACGGTAGCGCAGGGAGTGCTCTTCGAGCACCAGGAAGTGGGGGGCATGCAGGTGGTCATCCAGCCACTGATGCAGGGCGGAGAAGGCGGCATCGGCGTCTGTGTCCGGCGCACTCAGCTGTGCCAGCGCCGAGATCAGGGGCGCTGACGACAATGTGGCCGGAATTTCGCAGGATGATGGATGCATCGTCTGCCAGAAGCCTGTCAAAAAAAAGTCGGTCAATGATGCCACTTTCGCCAATTCTTTGCCAAGGGATTAAGCGGCTAAACTTTATACCCAGGCATCATTCTTCGGGGAGGCGGACCGTGTATAAGAGCTTCTGTGGCTGGTGTCACACTCAGACCCGTCATGAATGGGCCTATGTGGACCACAGCCTGCACTTTACCCTGACCCTGCTGACGGCCGGCGCCTGGAGCTTCGTCTGGGCCTATCTGGAGTGTACGTCCGGAAGTTGCTGTCAGTGCGGTCTGGGGGAGGGCCTGTCGCTGATGGGGTACTCCACGGCGTATCACCAGAGCCTGAGGGAGAGAAGCTCCCGGACCAGCAGCATCTGGCGCCCCTAGTGGGTGTGGGGGGACGGTCGGGGCCTTAGGCCCCGACCATGGACAACTATATGTTGCTGAGAGACTGCTGCACTTCAGGATCAGTCAGAATTTCAATCAACTGGTCGCGATAGGCGCGAAGAATGTTGTTTTGGGGAGATTCATCCGATTTCTCTTCCACCACATCTCTGCCTCCTATCTGCTTTTCGAGCAACTTGCCCTGTTGCAGTTCATAGACCTGGACCAGAGTGTCCGTATCGAAATTGAACGCGGAGACCCAGTTTAGGTTAACGCTGAAATACCACTCATTCAGGTTGAGTACCAGCAGCTTACCCGCCTGCTTTTCGGTGAGCACGGTCTTGGCATTTTCGCCAGTAAACGCCTGCTTTAGGTTCAGCCCTTCTACATCCCAGCCCTTTTGCTGTAGACCGTTGACCAGGCGATGCTCAAGGAACTGAGCCAGGGTACGCTTGCTGTCCCCCTTTTCGGTTGCCAGCACCGGGTTTACATGCCAATCGAAAGGGATGCCGAAGGTGCCATGGGCGACGCCGATGAAGGTTTCAGGTTTACCTTCGGATACTCGGGTACGCTGGTCGTGGACCGCGATAAGGACTTTGTTATTCGATTGGTATTCCGGGGAGGGGGATTGCTCCTCCAGGGACATGGGGCTGACACAGCCGGTCAGGGTGGCTACAGCCAGCATAGTAAGCAGTAATCTGATGGTGTTCATGACGTCATCTCTGGATATAGAAAAATTAAGGCGGCGGCTAAGCTGGGAAGGTCTGGAGGAAAGGTCAGAGCATAGGTTGCGGCATTGTTATCGACTCCTTTCGGTCCCAAACGCTTCCTTTTCCATGGTTTAGCGCGGCGCTTTTTATTTAAAATTATTGAAATAACTGAATATTCCGCGGCGAGTCTAGCGGGTTAAATGCGGCTGTGCAACAAATCTGGTTGAAGGAAATGAGGGGGTTGTGACTCCGGTGTGTGCCCTTGGCTGTGGAGGGGTAAGGAGTTTGTTTCCCGGCTGTTTATGGCAGGCTGATCCGGATCAGTACCCCATTTTTCTCTGCGCCCGGGATCACTTTTGAGGGAGATTCTGCGCGGGCCCAGGGGGGCCTCAGGGTACAATTTCTCTCTGCAAAACCCTCTCTGTTACCCAACAACTCCATAGGTCTCCTATGTCTACAAAATCCAATCCCCTGGCACGGTGCTGGGGCAAGTGGCGTGCCCTGCCGTTATGGGCTCAGATCCTGGCTGGCATGCTGGCAGGGATTCTTACCGGCATCTCTCTCGGTGAGAGTGCCGTTCATCTTAAATTTATCGGCTCCCTGTTCGTGAACACCATCAAGATGCTGATTGTGCCTCTGGTGTTCTGCTCTCTCATCGTCGGGGTGACCTCCATGCAGGACACTCAGAAGATGGGCCGGGTGGGACTGAAATCTTTCCTGTTCTACCTGGGCACCACCGCCATCGCCATCTCCATCGGCTTGTTGCTGGGCAGCCTGTTTCAGCCCGGAGCCGGTGTCGAGATGACTCAGGAGGTGGCCCGAACCACCCAGGTCAGCCAAGCCCCCAGCCTGGTGCAAACTCTGGTCAACATGGTGCCCACCAACCCCATTGAAGCCCTGGCCAAAGGCAAAATCCTGCAGGTGATCGTTTTTGCGGTGGCCCTGGGTATCGCCCTGGTGCTCATCGGCGAGCGCGGCAAGCCGGCGGTACAGCTGTTTGAATCCCTGGCGGAAGCGATGTACAAGCTGACCGACATGGTGATGGCGCTGGCGCCTTATGGTGTGTTCGCCCTGATGGCCTGGGTGTCCGGCAAATATGGCATCGATGTACTGCTGCCCCTGCTCAAGGTGATTCTGGCGGTCTACCTGGGGTGTCTGCTGCACATCTTCGGTTTCTACAGTGTGCTGCTGGCCATTGTGGCCAAGGTGAACCCCTTACGCTTCTTCCGGGCGATCTCCGAGGCGATGGCGGTGGCCTACACCATGTCCAGTTCCGCGGGGACCCTGCCTGCGTCGATGAAGTGTGCCCGCAAGCTGGGGATCAACAAGAGTATCTCCAGTTTTGTCCTGCCCCTGGGAACCACGATTAACATGGATGGCACCGCCTTGTACCAGGGGGTGTGTGCCCTGTTTGTGGCGCAATTGTTTGGCGTGGATCTGACGCTGGTGCAGTACCTGACCATCATTGCCACCGCGACCCTGGCGTCCATAGGCACCGCCGGTGTGCCCGGTGCCGGCCTGGTAATGCTGACTCTGGTACTGACCTCGGTCGGACTGCCGCTGGAAGGCGTGGCCCTGGTGGCGGGCATCGACCGGGTGCTGGACATGGCCCGTACCGTGGTGAATGTGTCCGGAGACCTGGTGGCGACCACGGTGATTGCCCATTCCGAAGGTGAGGTTGAGGAGGTCGAGTCTCTGACGCCTGCGTCTGCCTAACCTCTTCAGCTGGCGGGCCCCCATCCGGTGGCCCGCTGCCCTCTTCCGACTAAAGTGTCATTTACCCCCAATGCAATCGTTCAATTAGATGAATTTGCATAAGAAATCAATAAATTAGCCTGCGCTAACTCATTGGGCGGAGTAATGGACTGATAAAAAACGAAAAAATTTCGTTTCCGTGGCTTATTTCCCCTCTTGCCACCAGCTTTCCAGCCTCGACTCATCATCTAAAGTGCGCTGATGCACCTTTCTCGGCTGAAATCGCAATTGAGATGTGAATTGCGTTCGTGCTACCAAGAAGAGTGATGCCGGTCACAGGATGGCCGCAGTTCGGGACTGCTGTTTTGGGATTCTCATTTTTCGAGTCAGGAGAGGTTGAATGAGTCGACTTGGATTGATGGGCAAGATGCTGATGCTTGCCCTGGTGCCTTTGGTGTTGACCCTGGTGGTGGTGTTTTCCGGCTCCATCTATTTTAAGAATCAGACGCTGGATCAGCAGGTAGACACCTTTACCCAGGATCTGCGGGCGCAAAAGATGAAGCAGGTGAAAGATGCGGTGACCATCGCCCTGGCGTCGGTGCGCAACCAGATTCAGGCCCAGCCGGACAGGTCGCCTCTGCAGGTGGTGGAGGAGACCCTGAGCAAGGTGACCTTCGGGGACGGCGGTTACTTCTTTGTCTACAACCTGGAAGGCACGGTGCAGTTCCACGGTCTTAAGCCCCAGACCAAGGAGCAGAATCAGCTGTACCTGAAGGATCCCAAGGGTACCTCCTTTATTGCGGAGCTGGTGAAGGCGGCCAAGGCAGGCGGCGGCACCGCATCCTACTTTTATCAGAAGCCGGGTGCCACCGGGCTGGTGGAGAAGATCAGCTATGTTGAACCTCTGAACGAGTATGGCTGGCTGTTGGGTACCGGTGTCTACGTCGACGAGATCGACGCCGCCGTGGCCGCCTTCAGAGGCGACGCCCAGGCGATGTCCGACAAAGAGACTCTGACCACCTCGGCGTTGGCCCTGGGCATCCTGATTCTGGCAGTGCTGGCCATTTTGTATGTGTCCCGGCGCACCGTGGCGCCGGTGAACGCCATGCTGGTCAGCTTGCAGGAGATTGCCCAGGGTGAGGGTGATCTGACCAAGCGTCTTGATGTGAAGGGGCAGGATGAGATTGCCCAACTGGGTGAGGCGTTCAACCGCTTCACCTCCAAGCTGCAACAGACCATGAGTGAGGTGGCTGAGGCCACGGAGCAGGTGGGGATGGCCGTAGACAGCATTAACGACCAGACCGCCACCATCAGCCGTCAGTTGTCGGTCCACGACGATGAAACCGAGCAGGTGGTCACCGCGGTCACCGAGATGAGCATGGCTGCGGCGGAGATCGCGGGCAACGCCAACCAGATGGCCGATGCCACTCAGGCCGCCGCCGATGACGCCGGCATAGCCCAGGACAAGGTGGGACACTCGGTGTCCTCCATCAACGCCCTGGTGGACGAGGTGGACCTGGCGTCCCAGCACATCGACCGCCTCAACGAGCAGTCCACCAAGATCCACAGCGTACTGGGGGTCATCGGCGACATTGCCGATCAGACCAACCTGCTGGCACTGAATGCGGCCATCGAGGCGGCAAGAGCCGGAGACCAGGGGCGGGGCTTTGCCGTGGTGGCGGATGAGGTGCGTCAGCTGGCCAGTCGCACTCAGACCAGCACCCTGGAGATCAAAGAGATGCTGGATGAGCTGCATCAGTCGGTCTCCAAGGCGGTGGACACCATGAGCAACAGCCAGCAAAATTGCGAGAATACCGTGGGCTCCTCGTCGGAGATCACCACCAGTCTCAATGCGGTATCCGGTGCGGTCAATGAGATCAACGACATGACCAGTCAGATCGCCACCGCGGCCACCCAGCAGAGCTCGGTAACCGAGGAGATCAACCGCAACATGGTGGCCATTCGTGACATCGTCGGCGAGCTGGTGCATACCAGCGAACAGTCGGCCCGGGTCTCTGAGCGGCTTGGCCTCTCCGGCCAGCAACTGCGACAGCTGGTGGGCCAGTTTAAGATCTAGCCCGGCACCAAGGCACAAAAAAGAGGACCCTGAGGTCCTCTTTTTTATTGAGCCGTGGCCACTTATTTGGAGGAGGCGTCCAGCTTTTTCTCCAGGTAGTGGATGTTGGTGCCACCGTTCTGGAAGTTCTCATCCGCCATGATCCTCTGCTGCAGAGGAACGTTGGTCTTGATGCCACCAACCACCAGCTCGCGCAGGGCGTTCTTCATGCGGGCGATGGCGATGTCCCGGTTCTCACCGAAAGTGATCAGCTTGCCGATCATGGAGTCGTAGTGAGGCGGAACCTTGTAGCCGGCATAGATGTGGGAGTCCCAGCGGATCCCCATGCCACCCGGTGGGTGGAAGCGATCGATGTTGCCGGGGGAGGGGATGAAGGTATCCGGATCCTCGGCGTTGATGCGGCACTCGATGGCGTGGCCACGCACCTGCACCTGCTCCTGGGTGATGGACAGCGGCTGACCAGCGGCGATACGCAGCTGCTCCTTGATGAGATCCACACCGGTCACCATCTCGGTCACTGGATGCTCTACCTGGATACGGGTGTTCATCTCGATGAAGTAGAACTCGCCGTTCTCATACAGGAACTCGAAGGTACCGGCACCGCGGTAGTTGATGTCGATACAGGCGCGGGCACAACGTTCACCGATGAACTTGCGCATCTCTTCGGTGATGCCGGGTGCCGGGGCTTCCTCGACCACTTTTTGGTGGCGGCGCTGCATCGAGCAGTCACGCTCCGCCAGGTGGATGGCATTGCCCTGACCGTCTGCCAGAACCTGAACCTCGATGTGGCGCGGGTTCTCCAGGAACTTCTCCATGTAAACCATGGGGTTGCCAAAGGCTGCCCCGGCTTCTGCCTGGGTCAGTTCGATGGACTTCAGCAGCTCAGACTCGGAGCGTACCACGCGCATGCCGCGGCCACCGCCGCCACCGGATGCCTTGATGATCACCGGGTAACCGATGCGCTTGGCAATCTGGGTGTTGGCCTTGGGATCATCGCCCAGAGGGCCGTCTGAGCCGGGTACACAGGGAACGCCCGCTTTCTTCATGGCGGTAATGGCGGACACCTTGTCGCCCATCAGGCGGATCACCTCAGGGGAGGGACCAATAAAGATGTAGCCGCTCTTCTCCACCTGCTCGGCGAAGTCGGCGTTTTCAGCCAGGAAGCCGTACCCGGGGTGGATGGCAACGGCGTCGCTCACCTCGGCTGCCGAGATGAGGGCAGGGATATTCAGGTAACTTTCGGTGGCCGGGGCCTTGCCGATGCAGATGGTCTCATCGGCCAGCAGCACGTGCTTCAGGTCCCGGTCGGCGGTGGAGTGCACCGCCACCGTTTTGATACCCAGTTCGCGACAGGCGCGCAGAATTCGCAGGGCGATCTCTCCGCGGTTCGCAATGACCACTTTGTCCAGCATAGTGACTTCCTTACTCGATGATGAACAGCGGCTCGTCAAACTCAATGGAGTCGCCGTTTTCCACCAGAATCTGTTTAACCACACCGGCCTTGTCGGCTTCGATCTGGTTCATCATCTTCATGGCTTCGATGATGCACAGGGTGTCACCCACAGCGACGGTGTCGCCCACTTCAACGAAGGGCTTGGCTGCTGGGCTTGGGGAGCGGTAGAAGGTGCCTACCATGGGGGATTTCACCGCGTGACCGGAAAAGGCTGGTGCAGCCTCGGCAGCAGGCGCGACCGCAGGCGCTGCAGGCGCAGCCATAGGGGCAGGAGCCACGGCCATCGGGGCCTCTGCCACGGTGTAGGACGCGGCCACGGGCGCATTGCCGGTGCGGCTGATGCGTACGGACTCTTCCCCTTCGGCGATCTCCAGCTCGGCGATGCCGGATTCCTGTACCAGTTCGATCAGTTTCTTGATTTTGCGAATATCCATAGTGGTTCTCTTATTCAGCTGCGCTCGTACTCGTCCGCACGATTCAAGTAATTAACCGCACTTTGCAGTGCAAATTGGTATCCGTCCTCGCCCAGACCGCAAACAACTCCTACCGCTACGTCGGAAAAATAGGAGTGGTGCCTGAAAGGCTCCCGGGCGTGGACATTTGACAGATGTACTTCAATAAAGGGGGTGGAAACCGACAGAATGGCGTCCCGCAAGGCCACACTGGTGTGGGTAAAAGCGGCGGGATTGATGATGATGAAATCCACGTCGCTGGCGTGGATGGCATCGATCAGTTCAGCTTCGGAGTTGCTCTGGATATGGCTAAGGCTAACCTGATGATCTTCGGTGAGTTTGGTCAGACCAGTGACGATCTCATCCAGGGTTCTCTTGCCGTAATGGCCTGGCTCGCGCCGGCCCAGCATGTTCAGGTTGGGGCCATTGACCAGCAAGATCCGCTTTTGCTTCGACATTTTGCGCCTATCCTCTGCGAACGTGTGTGCATATTCAGTGTAAATCGTTAGACACCAAAATTCGCCACAGTTTCACACCCTTGAATTCCAGTGATAGCCATTATAACTACATCAACGAAAATGGCAGCATTTTACTGGTCTAATCACGTGTGTTGCCCACAGTGTTAATGGCGGCAATGGGCCCTTCTGGATGAAGGAGGATTGCCGGTCAATCTGAAAAAAGGTCAAACACCGCTTTGGGTTAATCTTTTGGCGGAGAGCGTCTCAGCTGCTTGCGCTGACTCTGGCGGCTTTTGCCGTCCAGTCGGCGGCGAACGCTGGCCTTGGTGGGTTTGGTGGCGTGGCGGGTTTTGGGGCGAAATGCGGCTTTCTTCAGCAGAGCCTGGAGGCGATCCAGGGCATCCTGGCGGTTCATCTCCTGGCTGCGAAACTGCTGCGCCTTAATGAGAATCTTGCCCCCGGGCGTGATGTTGGGGTGGGAGAGCCTGTCCAGCCCCTCCTTATAGTGGTCAGGAAGGGTCGGCGATCGGCGATAATCGAAGATCAGCTGGATGGCGGTGGACACCTTATTGACATTCTGTCCGCCTGGTCCCGAGGCGCGGATCGCCTGAAACTCCAGTTCGGAGGCGGGAATGGTGAGACGATTGGACAGGGTCAGCATGGCGAACTACCGCAAACAAAAGAGAGAGTATACCAGCCTCGCACTCTCGGTACTGCGTCACAACAGAATTGAATCCCGCTGTCAGGCGGCCCGGCTGGGCCGCCCTGTGAAGGTCAATCGGCCAGCAGCCTGGCCACGGCGCCCTGGCCCAGGTAGGCCTTGTGGACGACAGCCTGGCCAGCGGACTCCAGATCGAACTTGGGGTTGCGGGCGTAAGATTTGGCCTGGTTCAGGGCCATGGGCAGATCGGCGCTGAGCTGGTAGTTGGCATCGGCATTGGCGTCGAAGACCACATAGATGGGGCCGGAAACAACCATTTCGTGGTGCTCAGGATGGACCCGATAGGGGTTGGCATACCTCAGGGTGACAACTTGTTTGCCTTGCCCCAGATCCAGGGTCGAATCAAAGGCGGACACCTGTTGACCGTTTACGTTGGTGGCGTAGAAGCCCTTGGGCAGTTGCAGTGTGCTGGCGGATGCGGTGGCGGTCAGTAGCAGAGTGGCGGCCAGGGTGGCCAGAGAGCGTAAGCGCATACAGATACTCCTTCCTTCATTACTGCGCGAGTGGTGCCCCGTGACAGCCGGGGCGCCCCGTGTCGCTCTCCGGTGGCTGTCCTGCCAGGCCGGAACCGGGCCTTGTGGTTGTTGTGTGGGCCCGAATGCGACATAGATCACGTTTTACCATTTTGTTACCGGGAAGTGAACTCCTGCCCGACTTTGTTCGGTGCCGCGGCGGGCCTGGAGGTGAAAACATCTAAATTGCTGCCCTGAGTCAGAACAGGATCGCTGAAGGAGCTGGGAGTCTGGTGCTGGCCGGTTACCGGAGGGTGGAAAAGGCCACATTGTTCTAAATTTTAACAACTTCTGATATTTTCTATGCCCTATGAGACTGGCTGACGAGGCCCGCGCCAGGGTCGACAGGAACAGAATATTGACTCCACTTCGCATATTGGCCGGAGCCGAAGCCCGGCGGCAACTCACTGAGTACGGTTGGGATTCCGCGTTGTTTGATCGCTTTATTGCCGCATCAGGGGGTCCCAAGTGGCTGCCCATGGCGGCCCTGGACCGGGCGTTGATGACCCGCTGGGTTCCACGTCAGCAGAAGATGCAACTGCTGGGGACCTCTTCCGGTGGGTGGCGCTGCGCCGCCCTGTGCCATCCCGATGCGGATCAGGCTCATCGGCGCCTGCAACATGCCTACATAGGCCAGGTGTACGAGACTCGTCCCACGGAAGAGGTGGTGAGAAATAACTGTCTGACCATCATGCGCGCCCTCGTCGGTGAGCAGGGGTATCAGGCGCTGCTCAGCCAGCCCAACAGAGTGCTGAATCTTATCGCCTGTCGCTGGAAGGGGCAGCGTACCCGCCGTCCCTTGCTGCAAGGGGCCAGCCTGGCGTTGACGGCGGGGCTCAACCTGTTAGGCAGGCCGTTGATACAGCATCAATGGGAGCGCTGGCTGTTTTCCGCCAATCATCAGGGCTTTTATGAACCCGGTGAACTGACGACTCATCACGCTGCGCTGACCGAAGAGAATATGGAGGCGGTGTTGCTGGCCACCGGCAGCATTCCTTTGCTTTCGCCCGGGGAGCTGGACATCGACGGGGCCGCTGCTGGGCGCTATATGGACGGAGGCATCACCGATTACCACCTGGATCTGCCGGTATTGCGCCGGGGTGGCCTGGTGCTCTATCCCCACTTCCACCCTTACGCGCTGCCGGGCTGGTTCGATAAATCACTCAAGGGACGCCGGGCCGGAGGCAACTTCGAGCGGGTGGTAATGCTGGTACCTTCTGAGGAGTTTGTTGCGAGTCTGCCTGGCATGAAGATTCCGGATCGCAATGATTTCAAGTCTCTGCCTACCGACGAGCGCCAGCAGCGCTGGCATCAGGTCACCGAGGCCGGTGAGCAGCTGGCCCAGGCTTTCGAGGCGATGGTGAAGGGGGAGCGCCCGCTGGATATAGAGTCGATCGATTAGGGTATTCGTAATTATTGGCTTTCATTGCAAACGATAACTATTATCATTAAATGAAATCCAATGTGGAGATACCCCAATGTTGAAGACTCTGACTTTTGCCATCATGCATTTTTCCATCGCCTTCTTTGTGGTGTATCTGCTGACCGGCAGCTGGGCCATAGGCGGCGCCGTGGCGGTGATTGAGCCTCTGGTGAACACCGTTGCCTTCTACTTCCACGACAAGGTGTGGAAGAGAGTGGAGCAACGCAGGGCCCAGACTGAGGCTCTGGCCGCCTGACCAACAAATGAACCCCCACCGCCGAATCTGGGTCTAAACTAGTGGAAAGCCCGCAGATTCGGAGGTGATCGCAGCATATGCAAACCTCAGTCGAGACGGGTGACAACTCCGGCTGGGAGGGTGTATGCACAGAATGACCGTCGCCCTGCTGCCCATCGACAGCCCGGTGCTGCCGCAGGGGCGCAAAGAGCTTCGCATGGTGACCCCTGGTCAACACCGGGTGGTGGCCGAGCACTATCACAAGCAGTTGCCTCTGGTGGTTTGTGTCCAGCGGGAGGACGATGAACTGCCCTGTTACCCCATCGCAGCCGTGGTCAATATCATCGATTTTCATCAGCTGGAAGATGGTTGCCTGAGCCTGATCGTCGAAGGCTGTCGCCGATTCAAGGTGTCCGAAGCCTGGGCCGAGGCCGATGGGGTGTGGATGGGGCAGGGGCTGGTGATGAACAACTGGCCCTCTCTGCCCATGCCCGCCAGATTTGAACTGCTGGGCGAAGCCCTGGAGCGTCTGTTTGAAGTCAGGCCCGAGTTGGGTGAGCTTTATGGTGAATGTCAGCTGGAGGATGCGTGTTGGGTCGGTCAGCGCTGGCTGGAGATTCTGCCCCTGCTGGAACAGGACACCCAGGAGCTGCTCAGGGCGCCAGATTGCACCCGCACCTTGAGATTTATCCTGTCGTTGATCATACAGCCGGAGAATCTGGCCTGACTGACGCCGTCAGGCCATTGTTGCCGACCCCAACAACTCCGCACCTGCTGGGTGCTGTGGCTTCCCGCTTCGATTGGACCCCTTTCTCCATTGCCAGAGAGATCGCCTTTGAAGTGGGCGTTAGCAAAACCTTTACAAACTCTTACGACACTTTTAACCCGGTCCTCGGTCAGAGGTATCAGAGAACGCTGTACGCGCTTCCCTTATGGGGGAGGGTGGCAATCTGCAGACCAACAGAGGGAGGGCGTGATGCTGAAATTGAGATGGAGCTACCTTTGGATGGGGCTGGCGCTGATCACCAGCGCCGGGCTGTTGGCCCAGGCGCTGGTGTGGTTAGGGTAACTACAGTACCCCGTCCAGGTGTGAGGCGAATCGGGTGGCGTTCATAAAGCCGGTAACCCGTTGACGGCTCAGCTCAGTACCCTGACGATCGAAGAACAGGATGGTGGGCAGACCCAGCACCTGATAATGCTCCTGGATTTCGATATCCAGGTCGTCATTGGCGGTCATGTCCGCTTGCAGCAGCACCATCTGGTCGGTGCGTTTTATCACTTCGGGTTTGGGGAAGGTCTTAACCTCGAACTCCTTACAGGCCACGCACCAGTCGGCATACAGATCCAGCATCACCGGCTTGCCTGCCGCAGCGGCTTTGGCCACTTCACGCTCCACATCCACCAGGCTCTTCACCCGGATGAACTCCACCTCGTGATGGGCGCTGCCGGCGTCCGTCCCGGCGATCTTATCGCTGTAAAGGGCGTAGCCCACGCTGAAACCACCATAACCCAGGCTACCCATCATCAGGGCGCCCAACATCAGGTAGCGGGCGGTCTGGCCGATGCCCTGGCGGGTGTTGCGATTCTCTTTCAGCAGATAGGTCACCAGGGCCAGAGCCCACAGGCTCCACATCAGGTCTGCCACCAGCCCGCTCCAGATGCGGGTGAGCATCACAATGGAGACGGCGATCAGCAGGAAGCCGAAGACGTGTTTGATGATCTCCATCCAGGCCCCGGCTCTGGGGAGCAGTTTGCCACCCGAGGTCCCGAGAAGCAGCAGCGGGGCACCCATACCCATGGACAGGGCGTACAGGGCCAGGCCACCGAGCATCAGGTCACCGCTCTGGGCCACGTAGATGAGGGCGCCGGACAGAGGGGCGGTGGTGCAGGGGGAGGCCACCAGGCCGGAGATCAGACCCATCACCAGCACGCCGGTGAAGGAACCGCCCTTCTGGGAGTTGGACGCCTGATTCAGCTTGTTCTGCCAGGAGTCCGGCAGCTGCAGGTTGTACACCCCAAACATGGAGAGGGAGAGCACCAGGAACAGGATGGCCAACCCGATCAGGATGGCGGGGTGCTGCAGGGCGGCCTGATACTTCAGGCCAGCAGACGCCACCACCAGTCCCAGGGCCGAGTAGGTGATCGCCATGCCCTGCACATAGGTCATGGAGAGGGCAAAGGCCCGACCGGTGGAGAGTTTCTCTCCCTGGCCAGCGATGATGCCGGTAAGAATGGGGTACATGGGGAAGACGCAGGGCGTAAAGGCCAGCAGAATCCCCAGGCCGAAGAAGGTCAGGATCACCAGACCCAGATGGCCGTCGGAGAGCAGGGCGGCCAGACTGTCCTGCTCTGTGGCCGGTGCGTGACCGGTAGTGGCCGGGGCTGCAGGGGGCGCAATCAGGCCGTCGTTGGCGGCCACGGCGGAGAGCAGTACTTTCTGGCGGGTGGGCGGATAGCACAGTACCTTGTCCAGACATCCCTGGTAGGTGATGGTCAGTTCGGTATTGTCTTCGGCTTCCAGAATCGGCAGAGCCAGGGTGACCCGATCGAAGTAGACCGGCTGCTCACCAAAGAAATCGTCGAAGTGGGAGGTGGCTTCGGGATAGACAAAGTCGCCAACCTTGGCGTTGCCCTCGATCTTGACCGTGAATCTCTCCTGGTAGAGGTAGTACCCCTGTTCGGGCATCTCCCAGGTCAGCTCCAGCTTGTTGTCCTGCTGATAGAAGTTAAACAGGTACGCCTGATCTACCGGGAGAACTTCAGGCTCCTGATTAAGAAAGGAGAACTGGGCGAAGGCTGTGCTGCTCAAGGTGAGCATCAGGGCCAGGGCAAAAAGTCTTTTCATCATTGTCTGTGTGTTGTTCCAATCATTTCCGTCGGGGGTGAATCGCCCGTCGGCGAACCCTTGCGGGCAACACCCGCCTGTATCGATTGAGACCGCTACTTTACTGGATCCATCCCGGCGCTGCATCGATAAATGTAACAGCCCATGAAGGCTGACTTGAAAATAGACCGGGTCACCCCCATTTGAGTTTCTTAACCAGACAGAATTTGTGAGGCAGGTGTGGTTTTCTATCTCTTTTTACTCTTCGCGGTGATGCCGATCATCGAGATCTCCGTCCTGGTTCAGGTCGGCACAACCCTGGGCACCTGGCCCACCATAGGCCTGGTGTT
This sequence comes from Ferrimonas futtsuensis DSM 18154, assembly GCF_000422645.1. GTDB lineage: Bacteria > Pseudomonadota > Gammaproteobacteria > Enterobacterales > Shewanellaceae > Ferrimonas > Ferrimonas futtsuensis. Next base: position 26,217 of record NZ_AUGL01000020.1, on the reverse strand, counting down.
GCTCACTGCGGCTTTGGGTGCCTCTCTGGTTCGCAGCCAGGGGCTGAGCACCATGATGGAGGTGCGCAACCGCATGGCCCGGGGTGAGATGCCCGGCACTCAGATCATGGAAGCGATGCTGCTGGCGGTGGCCGGCGTTTTGCTGGTCACCCCAGGCTTTGTCACCGACCTGTTTGGCCTGTTGGTGCTGACGCCGTTCACCCGCCGCAAGCTGGCCACCTGGCTGATGAGCCGTGCCCAGGTGCACATGGCCACTGGACAACAGGGGTTTGGCTTCCACACCCAGTTTCACCAGCAGCGCCCATTCGATGAGCCGCGGGAGTCGTTTGACGAGCAGCCATCTCCTTTCACAGAGCAGCGCACTTTTGGCCGTCAGGACAATCGCGACGGTGGGGGTAACACCACCATCGAGGGTGAGTACGAGAGAAAGGATGACTGAATTTCTTGAGCCCGCAGCGGCACTGTGGTCAACTGTCTGAGTTCACCAGGGTTCGAGTTAGCGTTTGAATCCGATGTGACAGAGCCGCCCTTTGGGGCGGCTTTTTCTTTGTCTGGACCTTGCCTGAGACGGTATGAGCTCAATCCAGGGGCGAGCTGTGGGCCTCGGTGAGAGAGTCTGGCTCACACACCCGGGTGGCCAGGTGATAACAGGCGGCTCCCATCATCAGGTTGGCCATGGCGACGCCGATAAAGGCCCCCTTCACCCCAAAGGCCCAGGCACCCACCATGGTCATGGGAATTAGCATCAGAAACAATCTGACCGCATTCAGAGAGAGGGCGGTCATCGGCCTGTGGTAGGCGTTGAGGGCCAGGACAAACAGGATAACCACCCCCAGGGGGCCATAGGCCAGCGGCAGCACCTGCAGGTACCAGATGAGGTATCCCTGAACCGTCAGATCACTGCTGAATATCGCCGCAATTTCGCCCAGCCAGGGCCAGATAACCAGGTACAGGCCCAGTTGCAGCACGATCACGAAGCGGATGCTGCCCATCAGAGCCTCCTTGGCGCGCAGGTACTGCCCGGCACCCAGGTTCTGGGCGATGAAAGGCATCAGCGAGCCGCAGAGGGCGGTGACCCCCACCAGCATCAGGGCTTCGATTCGGGTGCCGGCCCCAAAGGCGGCCACCGCCTGGGTGTCGATTCGCGCCAGAATCGCCAGGATAACCCCGTTGGCCAGTGGGTTCAGCAGGTTGGAGATCGCCGCGGGGCGGGCGATGTGCAGCAACCGCTGCCAGTGCTCTACCAAGCGCTGACAGGGGGCGGCGATCAGCCGGTAGCGCCATCCCAGCATCCAGGCCGCGACGGCAAAGGTGATCAGCCAGGAGAGGACGGTGGCGATGGCCGCCCCCTGCATCTCCATGCGAGGGAAGGGGCCGATGCCAAAGATAAGCAGGGGATCGAGTACCGCGTTCACCAGGGCGGCCACGGCGGTCACTACCGCCGGAGTGCGGGTATTGCCGGTGGCGCGCAGCGCCTGGTTGCCTACCATGGGCAGTACCAGCAGGCCGATGCCCAGATACCATACCAGCATGTAGTCGCAGATCATCTCCAGCATCGCCGGTTCGGCCCCCATCAGGCTGAACAGTGGCCGGATGGTCAGGGCGCCCGCCAGGGCGATCACCACCACGATCAGCACCGCCAGCAGCAGGCCGTGGGTCAGGAAGCTCCGGGCCTGGGGCAGGTCCCCCTGTCCCAGCAGCCGTCCCATGTGGGCACTCATGCCTGCACCCATGCCCAGGGCGATGGAGGAGACCACCAGGGTCACCGGGAAGGTCATGGAGATCGCCGCCAGGGGCTCGGTGCCCAGGCGACTGATGAAGAAGGTGTCGGTCAGATGGTAGAACAGCAGGCTCAGTACACCCAGGAGGTTGGGTAGGCTCATACGCAGCAGAACTCTGCCTATGGGAGCGGTTAGAAGGCCGTGCTTATCATACATCCGGTAAGTCACATCTAGGTTGGGGACGGAATCGTCGGGAGGGCATGGTACCAGCGGCTTGGGGGCCAGCGCAAAGAGGGAGAGGCAAAATCCGGGCCTCTGTGGCATCTTTTTTTACCGGGGTCTGAGCAAAAAAATTTTGACTTCACCCTTGTGTTTTCAACCATCGACCCCATATTGAAAATCATCTGGCGGCGCAGGCCGCACATATTATTGAAGATTTGGTTTTAGACGGAACCTTTTAGGAGACATCAGAGATGAAGATTCGTCCATTGCATGACCGGGTAATCGTTAAGCGTACCGAGGTTGAGTCCAAGTCCGCAGGCGGCATCGTACTGACCGGCAGTGCAGCGGAAAAGTCCACCCGAGGCCAAGTTATGGCCGTGGGTAATGGTCGCATCCTGGACAGTGGTGAAGTGAAGCCCCTGGATGTGAAGGTAGGCGACGTTGTTATCTTCAACGAAGGCTATGGCGTTAAGACTGAGAAAGTGGACGGCGAAGAGGTCCTGATCATGTCCGAGGCCGACATTCTGGCCATCGTAGAATAAGTCACTCTGTAGATTCTGAATTTCAAAGGGAAAGCGCAACATGGCTGCTAAAGACGTAAAGTTTGGTAACGACGCCCGCGTAAAAATGCTGGCTGGTGTAAATGTTCTGGCTGACGCCGTTAAGGTGACTCTGGGTCCTAAGGGCCGCAACGTGGTTCTGGATAAGTCCTTCGGCGCCCCCACCATCACCAAAGATGGTGTATCCGTGGCCAAGGAGATCGAACTGGAAGACAAGTTCGAGAACATGGGCGCCCAGATGGTGAAGGAAGTGGCTTCCAAGGCCAACGACGCTGCCGGTGACGGCACCACCACCGCCACCGTGCTGGCTCAGTCCATCGTCAACGAAGGCCTGAAAGCGGTGGCCGCCGGCATGAACCCCATGGATCTGAAGCGCGGCATCGACAAAGCCGTTGTCGCGGCCGTTGAGCAACTGAAAGATCTGGCCGTTGAGTGTAAGGATTCCAAGTCCATCGCTCAGGTAGGCACCATCTCCGCCAACTCAGACACCGCCATCGGTGAGATCATCGCCACCGCCATGGAGAAAGTGGGCCAGGAAGGCGTGATCACCGTGGAAGAGGGCCAGGCTCTGGAGAACGAACTGGACGTGGTTGAAGGCATGCAGTTCGACCGTGGCTACCTGTCTCCCTACTTCATCAACAACGCCGAAGCGGGCTCCGTTGAACTGGACTCCCCCTTCATCCTGCTGGTGGACAAGAAGATCTCCAACATCCGTGAGCTTCTGCCTATCCTGGAAGGCCTGACCAAGGCGGGCAAGCCTCTGCTGATCATCGCCGAAGACGTTGAGGGCGAAGCCCTGGCGACTCTGGTGGTGAACAACATGCGTGGCATCGTGAAAGTGGCTGCCGTGAAGGCCCCTGGTTTCGGTGACCGACGCAAGGCGATGCTGCAGGATATCGCCATCCTGACCGGCGGTACCGTGATCTCCGAAGAGATCGGTCTGGAGCTGGAAAAGGCGACTCTGGAAGATCTGGGCAGCGCCAAGCGCGTGGTGATCTCCAAGGACAACACCACCATCATCGATGGCGTTGGTGCCGAGGAGCAGATTCAGGGCCGTGTTGCTCAGATCAAGCAGCAGATCGAAGAGTCCACCTCCGACTACGATAAAGAGAAGCTGCAGGAGCGCATGGCCAAGCTGGCTGGCGGTGTTGCAGTGATCAAGGTTGGCGCTGCCACCGAAGTTGAGATGAAAGAGAAGAAGGCCCGCGTGGAAGATGCTCTGCACGCCACTCGCGCCGCCGTGGAAGAGGGTGTGGTTGCCGGTGGTGGAACTGCCCTGGTTCGCGTTGCCGCCAAGCTCACCGAGCTGACAGGCGACAACGAAGAGCAGAACGTCGGTATCCGCCTGGCCCTGCGTGCCATGGAGTCCCCTCTGCGTCAGATCGCCTACAACGCCGGAGAAGAGTCCTCCGTTGTGGCCAACAACGTCAAGGGCGGTGAAGGTAACTACGGTTACAACGCCGGTAACGACACCTACGGTGACATGCTGGAGATGGGCATCCTGGATCCCACCAAGGTAACCCGTTCTGCCCTGCAGTTCGCCGCTTCCGTGGCCGGTCTGATGATCACCACCGAAGCGATGGTGACCGACCTGCCTAAGGATGACGCTGCCGCTGCCCCTGACATGGGCGGCATGGGCGGCATGGGTGGCATGGGCGGCATGATGTAATCTGCCCGGTCTACCGACCTCCATTGAAAAACGGACGCCAAGGCGTCCGTTTTTTTGTGCTTGGCTTTGGCGAGTTAACCTTCGGCATACCCCCTGGCGTCCGCCAGAGGGAATTTGCCCCTGACAAAGATGCCGTTGCCCCGGCCTAACTCCCTGCCTTCGCTGTCGTAGACCACGGACTCGGCAATAAACTGGGTTTTGTTGCGATTGACCACCTTGCCCACCGCTCGCATCTTGCCGTCGGCAACGGGCCGGGTCAGATAGGTGGTGAAGGAGGTGGTCAGCACAAAGAACTCCGGCTCCAGGGAGTTGGCGGCGAAGAAGGCGGCGTCGTCCAGCCTCTTGAAATAGACAGAGCCGTGCACTCCGCCAGCGGAGTGGTGGTATTGCTCAGACAGCTCGATCTCTATGAGGGCGCTGGCCTCGGAGACCTCCATGGTTGGCCGATAGAGGGCATTGATGGGGCGGCAGCGTACATGCTGATGGCTTGAGGTGCTCATGATATGGGGTTCTCCCTAAAAGACACCGATCGCTCTGCCTATGAGCGATTCGCAAGGGTCGTCACTGGCCCTTGTCTGCAACATAGCGCCGTGAGGATGCGCAGACAATCGACCCAGCCCGGCTCTAGCCGAACAACTTCGCCTCCAGCAGATAATCTATCAGGCAGCGTACTCTCTGGGGGACCTGACGTCTGAAGGGGTAGATAAGGGTGAAGATCAGCCGTTCACTGCTGATCTCCGGCATTAGCTGTACCAGCCTGCCTTCGGCCAACTCCTGTTGGACGGTCACCGGCAGCAGGCAGCCTATCCCCAGCCCGTCGGACATCATCTGCTGCATCATCAGGGGGGAGCTGGTGCGAAAGAAGTTTGGGGGGCGGACGGTAAGGCTGTTGCCCTGATAAATCAGATGCTGCGCTCCATCCGATCCGGATTGAAACAGGGTGATCCAGCGATGATCCTCAAGGTCGGTGACCCTGGAAGGGGTGCCATGTTGTTCGAGGTATTTTGGACTGGCGTAGAGTGAAAAGGCCTCTTCATGCAATACCCTGGCTACCAGAGAGCCATCTTTGGGGAGGCCGATGCGGATTCCCACATCGATCTGCTCGGCGATGAGATCAAGGGGATCATCACTGAGGATCAGATCCAGTTGGATCTGCGGATAGCGTTGGCAAAACCCCTCCAGCACCGGCGCCAGGTGTTTGACTCCGACATCGTGGGTGACGGTCAGGGCCACCCGGCCACTGGGGACGGCGGGCTGGCCTATGGCTTCCACCTCGTTCAATACTTCCGGCAGGGTCCGGGCCAGCTGATAGATGCGATCCCCTTCCGGGGTGACCGCCAGCTGTCGCGTTGAACGTTGAATCAGCCTGACGCCAAGGGCGGCCTCCAGTCCTGCAACCTGTTCACTGACCCGGGAGCGACTGGTATTCAGTTTGCGAGCGGCTGCGGCGAAGCTGCCACTCTCCACCACCAGAGAGAAGATCGCCAACGGCTTCAGTTGGGAAAAGTTTATTGTACTCAAAACCGGTGCGCTCCATTCGGAAAGGGTCGTCTAGTGGGGACAATCATTATTGCCGATACTGGCGCCCATATCGACATCACCGACTCAACTTCCCCTAGGAGAACCCTATGATCGCCATTACCGGAGCCAACGGCCAACTGGGCCGCCTCGTGATTCAATCCCTGCTGCAGCGGGTGCCTGCAGATCACCTCATCGCCCTGGTGCGCACGCCGGAGAAGGCCGTGGATCTGCATGATCTGGGCATCGATGTACGCGAAGCGGACTACAACCGCCCTGAGACTCTGGCACCGGCTCTGGCGGGTGCAGATAAACTGTTGTTGATCTCCGGCAGCGAAGTGGGCCAGCGGGTGCCTCAGCACAAGGCGGTGATCGAGGCGGCCAGGGAAGCGGGGGTCAAGCTGCTGGCCTACACCAGCATTCTTAAGGCCGACCGCTCGCCACTGGTATTGGCTGGCGAGCACAAGGTGACCGAGCAGATGATTGCCGAGTCGGGCATTCCGGCGGTGATGCTGCGTAACGGTTGGTATACGGAGAACTACAGCGCCCAGGCGTCAGGATTGTTGGAGATGGGTATGGTGGCCGGGGCGGCCGCGGAAGGCAAATTGGCGACGGCATCGAGAGCGGATTACGCCGAGGCGGCGGCGGTGGTGCTGACCTCCAGCGAGAGTCAGGCTGGCAAGGTGTACGAACTGGCGGGCAGCAGCGCCTTTACCCTGGCAGAGTTCGCCGGGGAGCTGGCCAGGCAAAGTGGTCGAGAGGTGAGGTTTACCCCCATGTCCCAGGAGGAGTTTACTGGTGTATTGGTGGGAGCGGGCCTGCCTGAAGGCTTTGCCGGGGCTCTGGCCGATGCCGAAGCGCACGCCGCCAATGGCTGGCTGTTTGATGACGGCGGTGACCTGGAGCGCCTGATTGGGCGTCCCAGCGTGTCGATGCCCGCCTCTCTGAAGCTGGCCGGATAAGGCATGGTGTCGTGCAGAGAGTCGCTCTGTGGAGCGGCTCTCTGTTTCCTCCTGATGCTCCATATTCCGGACAAAGTGTGCTGGCGTCGGCCAGAAGATCTTCTCAATGATTAAGTTGGATACACCAGTCTATTGAAGGTTAGCTTAAAATGGTCAATTAGACTGGCTTTGTGATCTGGATCTCAATTATTTGAGTGTTTTCATTGAATCTTTTTTGCTCACACCCCTCTAAATCAGTGAATGTACCAGTTTGATTCTGAACGAGGGGAGCAGTATGAGAGCTTTTGCCTGGCTGATGTTATTGGTGATGAGTCCATGGGCAGCTGCGCAATCCGATGCGCAGGAGTGGCCAACACAAGACGGTCCGGTGACCGTGATCTGGCAGAGTCCTGACGATTACCGAGATGTCCGAGCCAATGCAGGGCGTCAGGACAGGTTTGAAAACCATGTGTTTGCCACATTGGGTAAGGAGTTTCAGAAGTCTTTGAAACCCCTACTGAATGAGGGTGAAAAATTGGTTATCACCGTGATGGATCTGGACCTGGCCGGGGACGTTCGCCCCTCCTTCGGCGCGGCAGCCCATGACATCCGTATCGTCAAGAGCGTCTATCCTCCGATGATTGAGTTCAGCTGGAGCCTGCAGGATGCCAGCGGCAAACAGTTGGATGGCGACAAGGTGAAGATCAAGGATCTCAACTTTGAGCGGGGATCCACTCGGGCCAGCCATTCCAGTGACTCATTGCGTTATGAAACCGCCATGATCGAGAACTGGGCCAAGCGGGATCTGCCTCAGCCCCTGGCCGCTCGTCGCTAAACTGATTGACTGCTGATAAGGCCGGAGTCCCGCAGACTCCGGCTTTTTTGTTGTATAAAGAAAGGGGTGGATACTGAGGGGGCAGCAGATGAAGATTGCGGAGCATCGGCTCAGGGTCTCAAACCTGAAACGCAGCATGACGTTCTATCACAACCTGCTGGGCATGGAACTGGTCTCTCTGGAATCAGATGGCGGGGGGCAGTGTGTCACCCTGAGCTACGGCCCAGAGCAGGCTTCTCTGGTGTTGCTGGAGGATAAAGTGCCTCTGGCCGTGGCGATTCAGCCCAACCCTGCCGAGGGTTATTGGAAATTCTCGCTGGCGGTCGACTCGGTTCCGGGGGCGGTGCGGGCACTGCGCCGCATGGGGGTGGCCACAGGGGACCCTTTCGAGGTGCCACAAGTGGCGACTCTGTGTCATTTCACCGACCCGGATGGGTATTGCATCGAGCTGGTCCAGAGAACCTTGGGCGCGGGCGACCAGCTTCAAGGGGAGCCAGGGTTTGAGCGCTTTGCGCCATCGATGCTGTTGTCGACGGTCAGAATTAAGGAGCCCGGGCTGTCTCTGGCCTTCTATCAACAGGCCATGGGGATGCGACTGCTGTCACGACAGCCAGTGCCTGAACGCAACATGACCCTGTATTTCCTCGGGTATGATGATGCGGCTTTGCCCGAACCGGAGCTGGAGGCAGTCGCCAACCGGGAGTGGCTTTGGCAACGTCCCTACACCCTGTTGGAGCTGCAACACATTCAGGGGACAGAGTCCCTGCCGGGATTCAGATACCACAATGGACCGGAGCGAGGGTTTGTTGGACTCGGAGTGACCGGCCTGGCCCCCAAAGAGCTGAAGTCGGAGCTGGCTCAGTGGGGCGTACGCTGGGAGAGTGGCGACCGCTGGACAGACCCGGACGGGTTCGCCTGGTCTCTTATGTCATAGGGGGCTGGCGGTTGTAAGCGCTCACTTACCTGCGGCTTTCATCGATTCGCGAAACTGCGTCAATGTGGAGAGCAGCAGCTCCAGTTTCTGTACCAGAGAAGGCAGTTTCTCGGCGCTGGGTGCCGCTTCAAACTGATCGAACTCACCGACAACCTCCTCCAGATAGGGCATAAAGCGGTTGGCTTTGGTGGTAAAACCCTGGCCTTCCGGAAAGACAGATTCAAATTTCCCATGCCCATCCTGACGCAGCTGCTCGAGCATGGCATCGGCATCAACCACTTGACGGTAGGCTTGCTGAAAGGTGGCTTTAAACTGGGCGATCACCTGGTTGTAGGACATAGACTCCAAATCCTTGCTCTGAAAAGTTAGTATCGGCGAGGGTGTGTTGATGGGGGCCGTTAGCCTGGCTCAAGCCACCCGCAAAGGCCCACACGCCTCAGAACCCTATTATCCGGTTTCATCTGATGAAGAAAAGCCGTTTTAGCCCCTAGTCTTGGAGAGATCATGCGACTGTTGTTATCCCTGCTGCTGTTTACCGCCCTGGCTTACGCGGCCCCAGATGACAAGCCCCCTTTCTTCCACGTGCAGGGAGGTGAGGGGCAAGCCTGGTTGCTGGGCTCGGTGCATGTGGGCCAGAGAGATTTTTATCCCTTTGCCGAGCAGATCGAGCAGGCCTTCATCGCCTCCACGGTACTGGCCCTTGAAGCGGATACCCAGGATCCGGAGATCGCCCGGCAGATTCAGCCCTTTCTCTACGCCAAGTCCCCCCTCCCGGACAGCCTCTCCCGCCAGCTGGCGGCCTACTGCGGCGAGAGGGGTATGCAGTGCGATCCCAACCTGGCTCCCTGGATCCTGAGCTCACAGCTGCTGATGGCGGAGATGGCGCGTGCGGGTTATCAGTCTGCCCAGGGCGTCGAGGCCTATTTCAGCGAGCGGCGGGGGCAAAGACCCCTGTGGGAGCTGGAGGGGATGCTGTTGCAGATGCGGGTGTTCGATGGTTTGTCCGATGCCACTCAGCAGGCGATGCTGGAGGGGGCGATGGAGCCCATGGACGTCGGGCCGCTGCTGAATGCGTGGCGCAGTGGCGATCACGACCTGCTGGCAAAGCTCACCTTCGAGGACATCGCCGAGGAGCCTGAGGCTTGGGAGGCGTTGATGGTGAAACGCAATCTGGGGATGAGAGACACCCTGATCTCCTGGCTTGGGGATGCCAAGGGGCCCATTTTTGTGGTGGTCGGCGCCGGTCACCTGGTGGGCGATGAGAGCGTGGTTGCTCTGCTCAGAGAGCGGGGACTCAAGGTAACCGACTGCTGGCAGAGCAACTGCCCTGCCAACTAATCGTCAACTCAGATCTTTTGCTGGATCCAGGCCCAGGCTTGGTCTGCCTGGCTGGCGTCGTAGGCGGGTGATCTGGGGTTGATAAAGCCGTGGGGTGCCTCTGTCAGCTGAATGCTGGCGGGCCACTGGGCCTGGGTCAGTTTTTCGCTGTCCCTATCTTGCTGGCACAACAGCAGGTGGGTTTCCACTGGCAGGGGGCCGTCCAACTCAGGCAGCTCACTGCCGTAGACCAGGATCGTTTTATTGACCTGGGGGAAGCTGCGGCGGCTCAGCAGGGTGGCGATGGCATTGGCCCCGGCGGAAAAGCCCAGCAGGGTCACCGGCTCATCGTGGGCGTCCAGCCAGGCCTCCAGCTTGTCCACGTAGCCGGGCTTGCTGCAGCGGCACAGGAAGTAATCGTAGGCTTGTTGCTGATCGTTAAAGGCAAAAGGCTGACCCGCATAGGGATCGAGCAGCTGACACTCCCCGGCGTGTTGGCTGAGGCTCTCTATCTGGCCCTTCATACTGGCGTGCTGGCCCCAGATGTCGGTGACCCAAAGCAGTGACATAGTTGGTTCTCCTTCCAAATCTGGCGGAATTGTACCCCTCAGGCCAAGTTCAGATCCACCGGGGTCTTGCTGCTGCGCCCGCCAACCTCTCTCACCAGCCGGGGCACCAGAAACCCGGGCAGGGCTTCGAGCAGTTGGGACATCAGTTCCCGGGCCCGGGATTCCGGCAGATCGAAATGGGCCGCACCCTGAACCTTGTCGAGCAGGTGCAGGTAGTAGGGCAGTACGCCGGCGTCGAACAATGCCTCGCTGAGCTGACCCAGGACGTTGGCGCAGTCGTTGACGCCCTGGAGCAGCACCGACTGGTTCAGCAGGGTTACTCCCGAGTGGCTGAGTGCCAGCAGCTTTTCTCGCAGCTCAGGGGTGATCTCATTGGGATGGTTGATGTGCAGTACCAACACCGCCTTGAGACGGGTGCCGGTGAGCAGTTGCCCCAGCTCGGCGGTCAGTCTGGCTGGCAGCACCACAGGCAATCTGGTGTGGATTCTCAGCCGGGTCAGGTGAGGCAGAGCCTCCAGCCGTCCAAACAGCCTCTGCAGGTGGGCGTCTTTGGCCATCAGGGGATCGCCGCCGGACAGAATCACCTCGTTGAGTTGGGTGTCTGATGCCAGGTAGTCGATTGCCTGCTCCATCGCCGACCCGCTCAGTTGGTTCTCCCCATAGGGGAAATGGCGCCGGAAACAGTAGCGGCAGTTCACGGCGCAGCCGCCCTTGAGCATCAGCAGGGCCCGGCTGCGATATTTGTGCAGTATGCCGGGCAGCGCGGAGGCCTGCTCCTCCAGCGGGTCGGGACTGTACCCGGCTACTTGCTCAAACTCTCTCGCTGCGGGGAGCACCTGCAGCAGCAGCGGATCTCTGGGATTGCCCTTTTCCATGGCGGCCACGAAGGGGCGGGGAACCCGCATGGGAAACAGAGCGCGAGCCGCGATCTCTTCGGTGAAGCTTTCGGGGTCGAGATCCAGGGCTTCGAGCAGCAGTTTGGGATCTGTATAGGCTTGTGCCAACTCCTGTTGCCAGCAGTCGTGCAAATTCAGGGAATTTCGGGTTATCATTTACCGTTAGACGTCAAAACGACCTGTTGGAAGAGAAAATAATGGCTTCTTACTCAACGAACGAATTTCGCTCCGGCCTAAAGATAATGCTGGATGGCGAGCCGTGCAACATCATTGAGAACGAGTTTGTAAAGCCTGGCAAAGGCCAGGCCTTTAACCGCGTAAAAATCCGCAAATTGCTCACAGGCAAGGTGCTGGAGAAAACCTTTAAGTCCGGCGAATCCGTGGAAGCGGCGGATGTGATGGATCATGACCTGGCTTACCTGTACAACGACGGTGAGTTCTGGCACTTCATGAACAACGACACCTTCGAGCAGATCGCGGCCGATGCCAAGGCTGTGGGTGACGCCGAGAAGTGGCTGGTGGAGCAGGATGTCTGCACCATCACCGTGTGGAACGACAACCCCATCGTGGTGACTCCGCCCAACTTCGTGACCCTGGAAGTGACCGAGACCGATCCTGGCCTGAAGGGCGACACCCAGGGCACCGGCGGCAAGCCTGCCACCCTGTCCACTGGCGCCGTGGTTCGCGTACCCCTGTTCATCCAGATCGGTGAGATGGTGAAAGTGGATACCCGCACCGGTGAATACGTCGAGCGTGTTCGCACTAAGTAATCGCAGCGGACGCTTGTGAGATAAACAGTGGGCCAAGGCCCACTGTTTTTGTTTATGGAGACCCCAATGGCGACCTCAAGCCAAGATTGGCAACCCACGGCACCCCTGGCTAACCTCAGGCAGCGAGCCCAACTGATGGCCGGCATTCGCCACTTCTTCGCTCAGCGCGACGTGATGGAGGTGGATACCCCCGCCCTCTCCCGGGCGGCGACGACCGATCTGCACCTGCACAGCTTCGACACCCGTTTCGTGGGGCCGGGTGCCGCCGAAGGGGTGCCTCTCTACCTGATGACCTCACCAGAGTTTCATATGAAGCGACTGCTGTGCGCCGGCAGTGGTGCCATCTATCAGCTTTGCAAGAGCTTCCGCAACGAGGAGGCGGGACGGCATCACAACCCGGAATTCACCATGCTTGAGTGGTACCGGCCAGGTTTCGATCACCACCAGTTGATGGATGAGATGGCGGAGCTGTTGCAGATGGTGCTGAACTGCGCCGAGCCTGAGCGGTTGAGTTACCAACAGGTGTTCATCCAGGTGACCGGGGTGGATCCTCTTGCTCGAGATCTGACAGTCCTCAAGAGCTGCTGCCGGGAGCATGGCCTGGGGGACATCGCCGAGATCGAAGACGATCTGGATACCCTGCTGCAACTGCTGTTTTCCATGGTGGTGGAACCGGTGATCGGTCAGGATCGCCCCTGTTTTGTTTTCGACTTCCCCGCCAGTCAGGCGGCCTTGGCCCGCATCAGCCCCACGGATCACAGGGTCGCGGAACGCTTCGAGGTCTATTTCAAAGGCATTGAGCTGGCCAATGGCTTCCATGAACTCAGTGATGCCGAGGAACAGTTGCGTCGTTTTGAGGCGGATAATGGCAAGCGTCTTCAGGCAGGGCTGCCTGAGAGACCGATAGATCATCGCCTGATTCAGGCGCTTGCTTCGGGCCTGCCCGACTGCGCCGGGGTGGCTTTGGGGGTGGACCGCCTGGTCATGCTGGCCCAGGGGGAGAGTCATATCGATGGGGTGATCGCGTTCCCGGTTTCCAGAGCGTGAACCGACCCAGGATAATTTTTTCTTACGCTTTCGATTGCGGTTGACTCCCTGTCGCTGACTTGTGGGTGTCATCGTTAGCGGCTACCATGGCCTCAATTCAGTCAAATTCAAAACTGCATGAGCTACAGGACCCTTCTGACAAAGTTGATGGTGCTCTGGGTGCTGGTCCTGTCACTGGCGGCCCCGGCTCATGCTGTTTATCACTTTGATGTTCACCAGGATCTGGTTCAATGTGCCTGGTGTTTCCACGGGGATCATCAGTCCAAGGCACTGACTCCCTCTCTGCCCCTGGCGTTTCAGCCGTCGGTTCAGCCGCAACCCCTTGCTGTCGATACGTGCCAGCCTCAGGTTGGGCCGCAGCGGCGTTGCGTCATTCGCGGCCCTCCTTTGTCCTAAGTCGTTATACCCAAAATATATGTTTATTTTTCCGTCATGTCCTATGGAGGGCGTGACCCTATGCGACTCTTAGGAACAAACAACAATGAAACTGAATGCTGTTACCGCAGGCCTGGTTCTGGCCTGCGCATCTGCCTCCGTCTTTGCTGCCAACAACCCCGCCATCAGCGTCGTGCTGGATGGCTACTATCAGGACGGCGACCGCGCCCTGGGCGGCCGTGAAGATGGTCTGGGCCTGGGTGAAACCGAGCTGGCCATCAGTGGCGCCATCGACGACCAGTTCTACGGCAAACTGACTACCGTGCTGGAAACCCACGACGGTGACACCGAAGTGGAGCTGGAGGAAGCCTTCATCCAGACCCTGGGTCTGCCGGGGGGACTCTCCATCCGTGGTGGTCGCTTCCTGTCAGATCTGGGTTACCTGAACAGCCAGCACCTTCACGCCGACTCCTTCGTTGAGCGTCCAGCCATCTATCGCGCCTTCCTGGGCGGTCATTACTTCGATGACGGTCTGCGCCTGAACTGGGTTGCCCCCACCGAGACCTACTGGGTACTGGGCGCGGAAGGGTTCTCCGGCGACAGCCTGCAGGCGGAGGGTATCGAAGAGTCTGACCTGGAAAGCGTTGGGGTCTACCACCTGTACACCAAGCTGGGTGGCGACTGGGGCACCGACCACAGCTGGCAGCTGGGCTTCTCCTGGCTGCGCAATGAAAATGGTCAGGGTCACAATGAGGAGCATGAAGAGGAGGAACATGAGGAGCACGCCGACGAGGCTGACGCCCATGCCGGCCACAGCCACAGTGCTTCCCTGACCGGCCGTGACCTCTACAGCCTGGATGCCGTGTATAAGTGGGCACCCAACGGTAACTACAAGAACAACTTCCTGACTCTGTCTGCAGAATATATGCTGATGGACAAGCCTTTTGAAGAGTCCGGCGGGGAAGAGAATCTGCCTGCCGATTACAAGGGCTGGTATGTCTCCGGTGTGTATCAGTTCACCCCCAACTGGTCTGCCGGTGTGCGCTATGGCGAGCTGACCGCTTCCATGGGCCATGAGGAGGAGCATGATGGCGAGCATCACCTGCACTTTGAAGAGGGTAAGCTGAAGGAGACCGAGGTGATGGTCGCCTGGCACAACAGCCATTTCTCCACCGTTCGCCTGCAGTACACCCACCAGGACGATGGGCTGTTTGGCTCTCAAGATGACCAGATCCTGACTCTGCAATTTGTTATGGCATTAGGAGCTCACGGTGCGCATCAGTTCTAAATGGACCTTGCCCGTGCTGGCGGCGCTGTTTGCAGCGCCCCAAGCCTGGGCGCTCAGTATCTTCACCTGCGAGCCTGAGTATGCCGCCCTGGTTAAGGAGCTGGCGCCTCAGGCCAGGGTTTCCAGTGCCACAACGGCTCTGCAGGACCCTCACCATGTGCAGGCCAGGCCCAGCCTGATCTCCAAGCTGCGCCGCGCCGATCTGGCGATCTGTGCCGGCGCCGAACTGGAGGTGGGCTGGTTGCCCATGCTGCAGATGAAGGCCAATAATCCTAAGGTTCGTGATGGCCAGTCAGGCATGCTCTACGCTGCCGATCATGTGGATGCCTTGGGTAAGTTGGATAAGGTGGACCGTTCCATGGGCGATGTTCACGCCGGAGGTAACCCCCACTTCCACTTCTCCCCTGAGCGGGTGCAGTCCATTGCGAAAGCGGTGACTGCCAAGCTGGTGGAGCTGGACCCGGCGCATCAGAGTGACTACCAGGCCAACCTGGCCGATTTCAGCCAGCGCTGGTCAGAGGCGACTGCGCGTTGGGAGACTCTTGCTGCTCCGCTCAAGGGCAAGAAGGTGATCGCTTACCACTCCAGTTTTCAGTACCTGTTTGACTGGCTGGGCATCGATCAGGCCGGTGATCTCGAGCCCAAGCCCGGTTTGCCCCCCACCACAGGGCATCTGGCGCAGCTGCTGAAACTGACCGAGTCGACCCCCATTATCGCGGTGATCTACACCGGCTATCAGGATGGCCGTGGCGCCCAGTGGCTGGGCCAGCGAGCCAGGCTTCCTGTGCTGCAGCTGCCTTTTGGTCCGGGGGGCGAGGAGGCGGACGATCTGTTCCAGCTGTATGACACCAACATCCGGATGCTGTTGGAAACTCTGGAGAATAAAGATGTTTGATCTCACCATGTTCAGCATTTTGTTGCCGGCCCTGGCGGCGGGCACCCTGGTGCTGGCTAGCCATGTGGTGATGGGGCGGCAGGTGCTGGCCCGGGGGATCATCTTTATCGACCTGGCGATCGCCCAGATCGCCGCATTGGGGGCGGTATTCGCGTCCACGCATCATGAGCTGGCGCACCTGGCTGGCTCCGGATTGTGGATGCCTCTGCTGTTTGCCCTGCTTGGCGCAGGCTTGATTGCCCTGTTGGAGAAGCATGCCAAAGCGGAGCTGGAGGCGATGATTGGTTGTCTCTATGTGCTGTCTGCGGTGGCCGCCATGCTGCTGCTGGCCAAGGATCCCCATGGTGGCGAGCTGCTGAAACAGCTGCTGTCCGGGCAGATCCTCTGGACCGACTGGCCCGCTCTCAAGCTGCCCGGTCTGTGTACCGCTCTGGTTCTGCTGCTGCTGCTGTGGCGTCCGGCCCTGCTCAATGGCCGTGCCTTCTATCCCCTGTTTGCCCTGATGATCACCTTTTCGGTGCAGTTGGTGGGGGTTTATCTGGTGTTCTCCAGCCTGATCCTGCCAGCACTGGCGGTGAACCGGTTGAAGGGCACCAAGGCCTTGGTCCTGGGGTATGGCGCAGGCCTGACCGGTTATCTGACGGGGTTGTGGGCTTCGGCCACCTGGGATCTGCCCTCTGGGGCCACCATAGTCTGTACCCTGGCGGTGGTATGTGCCCTGGTGAGGCTCACTTTGGCGCGAGGCGGCGAGTTGCCTCAGGCGCAACACAGTGCCTAGAAACAGCAAGAGCGGCTCAGGCCGCTCTTTCTTTGTGGGGAACTGCTATTCGTCGATGTTCTGGGTTTGCAGATAGTTTTGGATCCCCATCTTGTCGATCAGCTCCAGCTGGGTCTCCAGCCAGTCCACATGTTCCTCTTCATCCTCGAGGATGTCGTCCAGCAGTTCGCCGCTGACATAATCGCGCACCGATTTGCAGTAGGCGATCGCTTCCTTCAGATCTCCGATGGCATCCATCTCCAGGGCCAGATCGCACTCCAGCATCTCTTTGGTGTTCTCGCCGATGCGCAGTTTCCCCAGGCTCTGGAGATTGGGCAGCCCTTCGAGGAACAGAATCCGCTCGATCAGCTTGTCGGCGTGCTTCATCTCATCGATTGACTCGTCGTACTCTTTATCGGCGATCCGCTTCAGGCCCCAGTCCTTGTACATACGGGCATGAAGGAAGTACTGATTGATGGCGATGAGTTCGTTGAACAGCACCTTATTCAGGTGGGTGATCACTTTCGGGTCAGCTTTCATCGTTGTGCTCTTTTAGTGGGGACAACGATTAAGCATAGAAGCGCTCCAGCCCCTGTCAAAAAGGCCGGAGGAGAGGGGGTTGGGTTGTGTCAGGCCACTTCGTAGTAGCGTGGCTGGGCGTCTGTCTGGGCCTGAATCACTTCCAGAGTTGCCTGGATGCATCGTCCACACTCACTACCCACACCCAATTTCTGCTTGAGTGACTTCACGTCGGTAGCACCGTCGTCCACCGCTTGGCGGACCTGCTTCTCGGTAACGGCGTGACAGATGCATACGTACATGGTGACAACCCTTCTATTGAACTGGGCTCATAATAAATGCGAACGATTATCATGTCCAATTACTTTTGGCTGTTAAATCGGCAATAGTTAGGTTTTGTTGTTATAAAAATATGTGAAGCAGATCTTTTATAGTGAGAGGTGCTGAAAATGAGTGTGGATAAAGAATTGCTAAATCAGTCAATTAGACGGTTTCTAAAAGAAGTGGGAATCAAGTCACACCAGACCCTGGAGCACAGTATTCTGGAGCAGGCAGATAAGTTGTCGAACACGGTTGCCGTTAAGGTCACCATGACCCTGGAGGTGGATTCCCTGGAGCTGGAACAGCGGGTGGAGGGGCTGCTCTCGCTCAGGGATCAGTAACCTCTGGTCCAGTCAAAGAGATGCCCAAGAGTCTCACCCCGCTGAAACCGGGCGAGGTTGTCGCAGAACTGTTGCCATATCTGCTCGGGAAAGCTGGTGGCGGCCACGTGAGGGGTCAGGGTAATGCCCGGGTGGTACCAGAAAGGGTGTTCCGGGGGCAATGGTTCGTGCTGAAAGACGTCCAGCACCGCATGGCCCAGCGCGCCCCTGTTCAAGGCGCTCAGCAGGGCTTCCTCGTCTATCAGGCTGCCTCGACCGACATTGATCAGTATCGCCCCTCTGGGCAGAGCCGCCAGGGCTGACTCATCCAACAGACCCCGGGTATCCGGCGTGTCAGGAAGTACGCCAACCACCACCTGAGCCTGGCCGAGTGCCCGAGGGAGGAGGGACACCGGATAGACCTGATCGAAATGGGAACAGGCTGAGCCACTGCGGCTGACGCCCACTGTGTTCATACCAAAGGCTTTGGCGATTCTGGCCACCTCCTGGCCGATGTCGCCGGTACCCAGTATCAGCAGGGTTTGACCGCGAAGGCTGGTGTAGCCGAAGGGCTTCCACTCATTGTGCTGCTGCTGCGCCCTCAATCGGGGAAGATCCCGGTACAGGCTCAGCAGCTGCCCGAACACGTATTCCGCCATCAATGGGCCGAAGATCCCCTTGATGTGGGTCAGCGGGTAGCCGCTTGGAAGGGTCGGAGCCAGCAACGGATTGACGCCGGCAAAGGTGCTGGCCAGCCAGCGAGGAGGCGGGCAGTGCTTCAGGGCCAGGGCCGCCTGCTCCGGGTCTGCCAACCAGATCTCCGCCTTGGTGGGATCCGTTTCCAGAGTCAGATCAGGCAGGGAAGTCTGCGCCATCAGTTGCAGATAGGTGTTGTTGTTCGAGGTCAACAGGGCCAGGGTGGTCATTGCCAGGCTTCCCCAGGGCCCCGGCGGTCATTGCCGAGAATGCCTCTGGCCTTGTCCGGCAGGTTGGAGAAGACGCCATCCACACCCTGGTGTTGCAGCTCTATCATGTCTTCTGCCTCATCCACCGTGTACACATACACCTTCAGCCCCCTGGCCTTGGCGTCGGCAATGAACTCAGGTTCGGCGAAATTCACGTCCATGTGCACGGAAAATGCCTCTAACTCCTGGGCAAACCGGGCGTAATTTAGGGGGCAGCTGGTGGTGAGGGCACCGATTTTCACCCAAGGCAGGGCAGCCTTCATCCTGGCGAGTTGTGGGTGGTTGAAGGAGGAGACCAGGAACTGATTGCCCTGGTAGCCCAGCTCGGTGATGGCTCGCTCCAGCAGAGGCGCCAGCAGTTCTCCGGTTCCCCGTCCTTTGAGCTCTATGTTGATATCGCAGCGGCCGGCCACCAGGGTCAGCACCTGCCACAGAGTGGGCACACGCTCACCATTGCCTGCGTCCAGGCTGGCCAGGTGCGCCAGAGTTGACTGATGCACCAGGCCATGACCGTCGGTGTGTCGCTGCAGCCAGCGATCGTGGATTACCACCAGGTCCTGCTCCACCCGATGCACATCCAGTTCGATGGCACAGGCCCCCAGCTCCAGGGCTTTTTCCATGGCCGCCAGGGTATTCTCTGGAGCCAGTCCGCTGGCGCCCCGGTGCGCGATGACAATCATGGGCCCATCCTCTTCTCTGGGTTATCTAATCAGGCCTGAGGCCCCTTCCGGTGGCTCGCCCCGGTTTTTCAGCTGAATTTCCATCTGAGGATAAGCCATCTCCACCTTGGACTCACGGAACTTCTTGATGATCAACTGGTGCAGGCGGTGGCGCAGGGGCCAGCGTTTGCCCATCTCATCGGTGTAGACCCGTATCTCATAATCCTGGGTATGGGTGCCGAAACCGGCGAAGTAGATCTCGGGTTCTGGTTGCGCCAGGGCATGAGGGGTCTCTTTCACAGCCTGGTGCAGCAGGGCTTCCACCAGGGCGGGATCACTGTCACGGGCAACGCCCACCTTGATGGTGACCCGGGTGATGGCGTCGGACAGAGACCAGTTGATCAACTGCTCGGTGATAAAGGCCTTGTTGGGCACGATGATCTCTTTGCAGTCCCAATCCACGATGGTGGTGGCCCGGGTCTGAATCTTGGAGACGTTCCCGGTGAGATCCCGGATGGTGACGGTGTCGCCGATGCGAATCGGTTTCTCAAACAGGATGATCAGGCCAGAGATGAAGTTGGCGAAAATCTCCTGCAAGCCGAAACCCAGGCCTACCGACAGGGCGGCCACCAGCCACTGCAGCTTGCTCCAGGCCATTCCCAGGGTGGAGAAGGCTGCGATGGTGCCCACAAGCACCACCAGGTATCGGCTTACGGTGGTGATGGCAAAGCCGGTGCCCGGCGTCAGTTCAAGCCGCTGCAGCAGTACCAGTTCCAGCATACCGGGCAGGTTGCGGGCGGTCATCAGGGTGAACCCCAGGATCAAGCCACCGGCCAGAATGGATTTGAGGGTGATGGGCACCACCTGCTCGATGCCCCCGACGACTTCGTTGCTGGTCCAGAGCACGATGCCGTCCAAGGAGCTGAACATGGCGGGGTGAGTCTGGTTCCAGACCCCCAGCAGGGTCAGGATAAAGGCCAGGATCATCAGGGATCGCACCAGGCCCAGGGATTGGGTTGAGATGGTGTCCAGATCGATCTGGGGTTCATCCAGAGGTTCCAGAGGTTCGCCTCCGGGATCGCTGCGCTCCTTCTCCCGCTGGGCCAGCACCTCGGCTCGTCTCGCTTTGGCCCGCTCGAAGGCGAGGCGACGCCTCTGGATCAGCATCCAGCGTTTGACCATCAGGTGCGCCAGCATAAAGCCGATGGCCAGAAGCACGGTGAGCTGCACCTGAGTCAGTACTGAGAAGGCGGTGTAGTAGTAGCCCTGCAGGGTCAGCACGAAGGCAACCAGGGGAAGAATCACCAGGGCCAGCCACACCAGTCGCTCCAGCAGGTGCTGGTTGGGGCGGCTGCGAGTGTGGTGGACGTGGTACTGATCCACCAGCTTGATAAAACGCCAGTATCCGTGGCCCAACAGCAGGCACAGCCCGAGGAAGGCGGCGCGTCCCAGGCTGTCGCTGAGCAGGGGAACCTGGCACTCCTGACAGAAACGGATCAGTACCAGCAGAGGGGCGGAGCTGAGCAGCAGGCGGCGGAAAAACTGGATGTTCTGGCGAATCAGGGGCGGATGGCGGCGAAAATGGGCGATAAAGAGGCCATCGTCGCGGCTCAGCTGGAACACCAGCCAGTAGAGGGCGATCAGCAACACCCCGGCCATCAGCCCTGAGCCCAAGGCATGGACAAAGGGCATCTGCACCTGGGCTTGAAGCTTCCAGGCTGCTGCCAGAAGCGGGACGGGGATGATGGCGGAGTAGCCGATGGCCGCCAGCAGCGCCTTGAATGAGTCGTTGAAGCGGTCGTGAGTTACGTTGCCCACGTAGCGCGCCTGGTGCGCACGAAGTCGGGCATAGGGTTGGCGCAGCAGATCCTGCATCACCACAGCCAACACCGCCAGCACCAGCCACAGGGACCACCAGGCGGCGTGTTGATTGACGGCGACGTGCAGCTCCTGCCAGCGGTCGGTGGAGACCAGCCAGGTGATGCTGCCCACCACCTGGGTGAACCAGTGCGTATCCAGGGGCTGGGCATTGGGCAGCCAGAACAGTCGTTCGCCGATAAGCTGCAGCAGTCGCTCGTCCAGCTGGGTGACCTGATGATGAAGCTGGTTGAGGCGGGACAGCTCCACAACCTGCTGTTCCAGGGCTTCCAGGATCTGGGTGAGCAGGGTCTGTTGACTCTGCCACAGGGGAACCCTGGGATCGTCGCCATTTGTGCGACCCAGTCGGTACTCCAGCTCCGCCTGGCGCTGCTCCAGGTCGAACTTCTGGACCCGGGAGCGACTGATCTCCCGGTCCAGCAGAGGCAGTTGCTGGCGTCGTTCCAGCTGCCTGAGCTGCTTGAGCAGGCTGCTGCCGAAGGTGGCGTCCGGGGTCATCCACTGAAACTGGTCGCGCACCTGATTCAGGCGCTGCTGCTGTTTACTGTGCATCTGCTCCAGTTGCTGCTGCTGCGCCACCAGGGATTCCGTGGTCTGATTGACCGACGCCAGTTGCCGGGCGAGGGTGGCGTTCTCCCTGGCCAGGGCGGTCAGGGCAGGATCACTGAGGTACTCCTGTCCGGCAAGGTCGCTCAGTGCTTGCTCACTCTGACGGCGACGCTGCTCGTTGGCCCGCTGATTGAGCTGCTCAATCAATTGCTCCTGGGCCAGAATCTGGGTGGTGACTAACTGCTGCCTTAGCTGGGTCAGCTTCAGCTCCTTGGGACGAGCCTGCTCCTCCAGGAACAGGGTCTGGAGCCACTGAGTCAAGTAGGCTTGTCGTTCAGGCAGGGCGGCGCTGTCCTGCTCGGCCAGGCGCTTCTGTTCCTGGGCCAGAGCAAGCTCTTTGGTGATCTCATCACGACGCTCTCTGAGCCAGTCTATGCGCTCCCCGAGGCTGTCAAAACTGCTTTTGAGTTCTCCCAGCATGTTGTGGGCCAGGGAAAGCTGCTGGGGCAGAGGCAGGCCAGCGTCCACCATCGCCTGCTGGGGGTGTTGCAGTTGGGAGAGAATCTGCTGCTGCTGGACAGGGTAATCCGCCAGTTGCTGCTGATACTCATCGGCCCGTCGACGCTCGGAGTCGGAGGCTTTTTGCCACTGGGCCGGGGTCAGGGAGCCCGCTTGGGTCTGGCCGCCGGAGAGCTGTTTTTCGAGAGAAAAGGGGCCGGACACCGCCATCGGGGCAGTGATCAGGGTGAGGCAGAGTAAAAGGGTGCGCCACATGGGTATTTTTCGGGTCATCTGAGGCAGTTAGGGCTGGATCAAATGGTAGCGGAGATCGGGTGTCGAGCACTAGGGCAGGATGTGCATTTGTGGCTAATTTTGCGCGTCCCGTAATAGGGAAGCCCAGGGATCTGAGCCGGGGGATGTCCACAGTAAGGGGTTAGCGGGTCTTTTTCCCTTGGGCACGGCTTTGCTGATGGGTCTCGAACAGGGCGGCGCACACCACAAGAACACCTCCGGCCAGGGTGCGGGCATCCGGCCACTGAGCCAGCACCAACGCCGCCAGGCTGACGCCATAGAGAGGCTGGAGACAGCCGACCAGACTGACGGTCTTGGCCGCCAGGTGCCTGAGAGACTGGGACATCAGGGCGTGGGGCAGGGCGGTAAACACGACGGCAAGAAGAAGCAGCAGACCCAGACCTGAGCTATCCAGCTCGGTCGGCGGCCGGGTGCAGAAGGGCAGCAGCATCAGGGCAGCAACTCCGGTCTGGTAGGCCATGGTGGTGGGGCCATCGTAGCCACTGAACCAGCGCTTCTGAATCAGGTTGCGGGCAGTAAACAGGGCCGCAGAGATGATGCCAAGAGCCACGCCCTGAGTCAGGTTGTCGGACAGTGACGGGGATGGAACCAGCAGGGCGATGCCGGCGAGCACCACCATGGCGCTGATCAGATCGGCGGCCTTAGGCAGCTGCTTCTTGGACAGGGGTTCGGCAATCACCGTCATCACCGGGTAGGTGAAGAAGGAGATCATGCCGATGGCGACGCTGGAGGCCTGCATGGAGGCGAAGTAGGTCACCCAGTGCAGACCGACGATGACCCCCAGCAGGGTGATGACGCCATAGTCGCGGTAGCGCATCAGCTTCAGGTGGCCGCGACGGTATAGCACCAGGGAGCCCAAAACCAGGGAGGCGATGGCGGCTCGATACGCGGTGATCTCTGTGGCCGGCAGGGGAATCAGGGCGGAGAACAGTGCGGTACCGCCAAACAGCAGTATCGACAGGTGCAGCTGCAGCAGCGGCGACATCAGGGCGGATTGACCCTTGGAGTTCATGGAAGCGCCCTTTCTTGGTGGGGGAAAGCCACTCACGGGAGGGGGGCCAGAAGCCTACCCCACCCATGAGTCTGGTGCCGGAGTCAGTCCAGCTTGGCCATGGGCTTGCCCAGGCGGGTGGCGGCGCCGGCGTGGAAGTCGTCGTCGAACTCCTCCAGCATCCCCTTTCCGAACAGGGCAATGATGGTGCTGCCCAGCTTGAAACGTCCCAGCTCTGCCCCTTTCTCCAGGAAGATGGCATTCTCACCGTCCCCAGGGTAGTCCCAGCTGAAGACCGAGGGGCCGGTTGGGGGCGTGATGGTGCCGGCCCAGACGGTCTCGATGCTGGCCACAATGGTGGCCCCCACCAGGATCATCGCCATGGGCCCCTTGTCGGTATCAAAGATACACACCACGCGCTCGTTGCGGGCGAACAGGCCGGGCACATTTTCTGTGGTCAGCGGATTCACCGAGAACAGGTCCCCTGGTACGTAGATCATCTTGCGCAGGGTACCGGCCATGGGCATATGGATGCGATGGTAATCGGTGGGGGAGAGGTACACGGTAGCAAACTCACCGTCGGTGAATTTTGCTTCATCCTCTTTGGTCCCGGCCAACAGGGTGTGCAGGCTGTACTCATGCCCCTTGGCCTGAAACAGTCGCCCATCCTTGATGGGACCCAACTGACTGACTTTCCCGTCGACTGGCTGTACCACCAGGTCGTCACCTTCGGCAATGGGGCGCACGCCGGGGCGCAGAGGCCGGGTAAAGAAATCATTGAAGGTCTTGTAGGAGCGAGGATCGCTGTGCAGCGCTTCCTCCATGTTGACCTTGTATTGTTTGATGAACCACTTGATGAAAGCTGTGGTCAGCGGGCCCGCCTGAGAGGCGGCGAAGCTGCCCACCAGGCGCGACAGGGCGTGCTTGGGCAGGATGTATTGCAGGTTCACTTTGAGTTTGTCCAGAGACACGGTTCTTCCTTTCTATTTCCTGTCCATGGGATCGCTGCTCTGGCGAGTGGGTCGATCTGTGGCCATGGTTTCTAAAATTCTGTGGTAGTTATCAAAACGTTGTTGGCTGATTTTTCCCTGTTCTACGGCTTCTTGCAAGGCGCAGCCCGGATCATCCATGTGTTTGCAGTCACGGAAGCGGCAACTGCCCATCCATTCCCGAAACTCTTTGAAGCCCCAGGTGACCCGTTCCGTCTCTAGGTGCCACAGGGCAAACTCCCGGACTCCGGGAGAGTCGATGAGGTCGCCTCCCTCAGGGAAGTGGATCAGCTTGGCGGTGGTGGTGGTGTGCTGCCCCAGCCCGGAGACCTCGGAGACCGCTCCCACGTCCAGTTCTGTATCGGGCATCAGCGCATTGATCAGGGAGGACTTGCCGACACCGGACTGGCCCACGAAGATGCTGACCTTGTCTTTCAGCCATTGGCGCAGTTCTTCAACGCCTTCGCCGGTATGGCTGCTGAGCAGGAAGATGGGGTAACCGATCTCCCGGTAGGGTGCCAGTATCTCATCCACCAGCTGGCGGCCTTCATCGTCCAGCAGATCGATTTTGTTGAGCACCAGCACCGGAGGAATGCCGGTGTCCTCTGACGCCACCAGATAGCGGTCGATGATCTGGCTGGACAGTTCGGGCAGGACCGAAGAGACGATGAAGATCTGGTCAATGTTGGCCGCCACCACCTTTACCCCATCATAGTAGTCGGGTCGGGTCAGGGCGCTGCGCCTGGGGTGAACCGCTTCGACGATGCCACTGATCCCATGCAGGTGCTCTTTACCCAGGCGAAACTCCACCTCGTCGCCGGTGACCAGGCTGTCGATGGTGCGACGCAGGTTGCAGCGATGGACGTTGCCGTCCGGGGCTTCGATGTCGGCATGCTGGCCGTAGCGGCTGATGACCCGTCCCAACTCCTGGGTGCCCAGTTGATCACTGTCCCATTCGGGTTCCTGACGTTTCAGTCGCTTTTGCTGATTCGCTCTGACTCGGCGAATCTGTCCTTTGGTCAGTCTCTTTTTGCCTTTGCTCACGCGTGATTTAACTCTGTCTCAGGCCGCGGGCCGTTGTAGGGACCGTGGCAGGGGGAGAAGTAAAAGGGTTATCATACTACTTAATGCATCAAAAATACTGGATTTGAGGGAAATCACCCATGGCAGCGGACCCAAGCAACCTGATCTGGATCGATCTTGAGATGACCGGGCTGGACCCAGAGCAGCACTGCATCATCGAGATTGCCACCATAGTCACCGACGCCCAGCTCAATGTGTTGGCGGAGGGGCCGGTGTTGGCCATTCATCAGAGTGACGCCGAATTGGCAAAAATGGATGAGTGGTGCACCCGCACCCATGGTGAGAGCGGTCTGACCCAGAGAGTAAAGGAGAGCGCCATCAGCGCTGCCGAAGCGGAGCGTCAAACCATCGAGTTTCTTAAACAGTGGGTGCCAGAGGGAGCCTCTCCCATCTGCGGCAACAGCGTGGGCCAGGACAGACGCTTCCTTTATCGTTACATGCCTGCTCTGGAGCGCTACTTCCACTATCGCTACCTGGATGTGAGTACGGTGAAGGAGCTGACTCGCCGCTGGAAGCCTGAAATACTTGGTGGTTTTAAGAAACAAGGCACTCATCTGGCTCTGGATGATATCCGTGAATCCATCGCCGAGTTGGCCTACTACAGGGGCGAAGTTTTTAAAATTTGACCACTTAAATCAAATTTGGCGGCTGGGGGTTGCAGAGGCTCTATTTTCGCTTATAATGCGCCCTCGCTTCCTGAGACAACTCGGGAATAGCGCAAAAGAAAATTATGCGGCACTAGCTCAGCTGGTAGAGCGCAACCTTGCCAAGGTTGAGGTCACGAGTTCGAACCTCGTGTGCCGCTCCAATTTTCTC
>NZ_AUGL01000019.1 GCF_000422645.1 Ferrimonas futtsuensis DSM 18154 | reverse complement strand
ATCACCGACCACCTTACGAAGCCCTGCTCTCTGAGCAGGGCTTTTTCGTATCTGAAGCACAACTACGTTGTGCGGGTCAGAGGCCTAGGCGGCCCAACAGGCCGAACCGACCGACGCCCAAAGGAAGAATGAGGCAACGGAGAGAAAACAGAATGAATTTCAGTTCTTTGAGGAAGAGCTATACTCTTGGTAAATCAGTGCCATATCTATCATTTAACTCAAGGGACAGACCATGATCGACTTTCAGGAATCCTCCGTCTTTAAGCTCAAGCCCATAGAGATCGCCGACTCCAGAGAAGACTTTCACAAGTTCATCATCGAAGGCGAGTCGATCTTCGCCGCCTTCAAGACCATTCGCGATCAGGTGGTGTTCACCGACAAACGCATCATCGCCGCCAATGTGCAGGGGCTGACCGGCTCCAAGGTGGACTACACCTCCCTGCCCTACAACAAAATTCAGGCGTTTTCGGTGGAATCCTCAGGCACCCTGGATATGGATTGTGAAATTGAGGTCTACCTCAGCGGTCTGGGGCGGGTGCGGTTCGAGATCCGAGGCTCCTTCGACCTCATCTCCTTCAACAAGTACATCAGTGAGTGCATCCTGAACTGATATGGATCTGGGTTATCCCCTGCGCCTCGTCTGGCCAGGGGGCTCCCCCATCACGCTGCGGTACGCCTTGCGAAACGCCACCTCCGACTGATAACCGCAGGCCTCAGCAATGTCCAGCATGGAGCGCTCCGTGGTCAGCAGCAGCTCCCTGGCACGTTGCATCCGCCACTGGCTGAGGTATTTCATCGGCGTCTGCCCCACCAGCTGGTGAAAACGCTCGGCGAAACTGGTGCGCCCCATGGCGGCGGCTTGCGCCAGGGTCACCAGGGACCAGTGGGCGTCAGGCCGGGTGTGGATGGCGTCCAGGGCCCGGCTGATGCGGCGGTCAAACAGAGCCGCCAGCAAACCGGTTTCCAGCCCCTTGGCAATCTGCAACCTGAGTACCTGGATGAACAGCAGGTAACACAGTTGATTCACCACCGCATAACTGCCGGGCTCGGAGAGCTCCAGCTCCGCCACCATCAACTGAATCAGGGTGCGAATGTTGGGGTGTCGCCCCTGCTCCCCCAGTTCCAGCACTATCACCTGAGGCAGAGCATCCAGCAATGGCGAGTTCCCCAGGTTGTCGAAATCGAAGAAGCCGCACAGCAGGTTGGTCGCCGGGCCATCGGACTCACTGCCAGGATCATTCAGGCGAGTCTCGGCATTGGGGTGAGGCTCACTGGAAACCCGGTGTTTCACGTCATGGGGAAACAGCACCAGGTCACCGACCCTGAGCAGCCTGGGCTCGCAGCCCTCGATATGGAGCCACCCCTGACCGGACCCCAGCATATGAAAGGGAATTCTTCGCTGGCCCGAGGTATCCACCGCCCAGTGGCCACAGAAGTCGGCGTGAACATAGACCTCCGCCCGCAGCTTGAGGCTGCGCAGCAGTTCACTCAATGAGTCCTGATTCTTTAACATGGCCTTCCGTACTTATGGTTATATTTTGCGAACTAACAGGCATTATTAATACACCGCTATCGAAATATAGTCTCTCTCGAACGGCAACAAATCTACCTGATACCCCTGACGAGAGGACGACTCAATGACCATTTTCAACATCCTGAAACGCGCCACTGCAGTCCTGGCCATCGCCTTCACCGCCGTTGCCGGCGTGCAGGCAGACACCCCCACCACCCGTGCCGATGGCGTAACGGTGATTCACCTGGATGAGTACAACGGCTACTTCTCTGCCAAGGAAACCGTGGCAGGCCTGAAATCCGGTGAGTACGAGTTCGTGATCACCAACAAGGCGGACAAGCTGGTGGGCTTCCAGATCCAGAGCCTGGCCGACCGTGAGACCCTGGACATGTTCCCATTGGAGCCCGGCGAAACCCGCACCAGTCGCGTCACCATTGGTGAAGATGGCGTTCGTTTCCGCTGCCCCATCAACCCCACGCCTTGGTATGACTTGGACGTAATAAAGAAAGGTTAATCTGGCTCCCTGTTCTCACCCCTCCTTTTGCAGCCCGGTGGTTATACCGAGCTGCTTTTTTGTGTCTGAACCACACATCCACACTCCTCACCACCCTCACATGACGCCAAACATTTCATATGTTATGAAAAATATGGATTAATGCATCGCGCCAGGGCAGCGAGCTCAAGTGCGTAAAGTGCGGATTCGGAGGCTGCCAGACATCGGACATCTATGTGTCACTGAGCCGGGAGGAGAGCATCATGGACGTTGAGTCCGGCAAGTTCTTTTCGGTCAGCTGCATAGAGTGTGGCTATACGGAGTTCTACCGGCGGCAAGCCAGCATCGCCGGGGCGATGATGGATCTATTTGTCCGATGACAGAGAAAACAGAGGCTCCCGTAGGAGCCTCTGCTTATTTCGGGACCTGAGGTCTCCGGCTAGATGTCGTAATGGAGTCCGCACTCCCGGCGGAAGCCTGAGAAGCGGCTGTCCTCTTCGCTCATTCCCAGCTCCATGGGACGGCTGGTGTGGATGTCCCCGACCGAGGCATAACCCTGATGCCACAGGGGGTGGTAGGGCAGGCCGTGCTCCTCCAGGTAGTAGTGCACATCCTTGTTGGTCCAGTCCAGAATGGGCAACAGCTTGAACCGGCCTGAGCGGATCTCCAGAAACGGCAGATCCGCCCTGGAACTGGCCTGCTGACGGCGCAATCCGGCAAACCAGCTGCCCACATTCAGCTCGTTGAGCGCCCGCTGCATCGGCTCCACCTTGTTGAGGCGGTTATACTGGTTCAGTCCCTCCTGCCCCTGCTCCCACAGCTGGCCGAAGCGGGCCTCCTGCCAGGCCGGATTCATCTCAGAGCGGTACACCTTGAGATTCAACTTCAGCTTGTCGGTGAGCTCATCGATAAAGCGGTAGGTCTCAGGAAACAGGTAGCCGGTGTCGGTGAGCACCACGGGAATCTCGGGCTTGGCCTGGGTCACCAGGTGCAGCATCACCGCCCCCTGGATACCGAAACTGGAGGAGAGAATCGCCTCACCGTGCAGGTGTTTCAATCCCCAGGCCACCCGTTCCTGAGCGCTGAGCGCCGCCAGGGTGTCATTGGCCCGGGCCAGCCAGGCCTGATGCGCCTCTGCGTCTGGGTTGGCCGCCACGGCGGCCAGGTCGATGTCAGCCATGGAAGTCCACCTTCGCCGTGATCACCTCGGGCACCACCTGGGCACGGATCAGGAAGTCACCGAAGCCCTCACCCTGATGACGTTCACCCACCCAGCGCCCGACCAGTTGGTCCAGCTCGGCCAGGATGCTCTCCTCGTCCAGGTTCTCCTTGTACATCTTGGGGATGCGGGTGCCTTCTCGGTTGCCCCCCAGGTGCAGGTTGTAACGGCCCGGGCCCTTACCCACCAGGCCCACCTCAGCCAGCATGGCGCGGCCACAACCGTTGGGGCAGCCGGTGACCCGGAAGATGATCGATTCATCACCGATGCCGTGGGTCGCCAATACACCCTCGATGCGATCCACAAAGCCGGGCAGGACACGTTCCGCCTCGGCCATGGCCAGGGGGCAGGTGGGCAGGGAGACACAGGCCATGGAGTCTTTGCGCTGATTGGAGACACTGTCATCCATCAGCCCATGCTCCCGCGCCAGGGCCTCAATCTGCGCCTTGTCCTGCTCCGCCACCCCGGCCACCACCAGATTCTGGTTGGCGGTCATTCGGAACTCCCCCTGGTGTATCTGGGCGATGGCCGCCATGCCGCTCTTCAGGGGCTTGCCGGGGAAGTCGAGGATGCGGCCGTTTTCGATAAATAGGGTCAGGTTGTGCTTACCGTCGATGCCAGCGGTCCAGCCGAAGCCGTCGCCTCGGTCAGTCAGCGCATAGGGGCGATTGGGCTCGAAGCGAATGCCGGCGCGGCGCTCCACCTCCGCCTTGAAGGTGTCGACCCCCACCCTGTCCAGGGTGTACTTGGTCTTGGCGTTCTTGCGGTTGACCCGATTGCCCAGGTCTCGCTGGGTGGCCACCACTGCCTCGGCCACCGCCAGGGTGTGCTCCAGGGGCAGGTAGCCGAACTCATCCGCCTTGCGGGGATAGGTGCTGGTGTCGCCATGAGTCATCCCCAGGCCACCGCCCACCAGCAGGTTGAAGCCCACCAGCTTGCCGTTGTCGGCCACGGCGATGAAGTTCATGTCGTTGGCGTGGATGTCCACGTCATTGTGAGGGGGCACCACCACGGTGGTTTTGAATTTACGGGGCAGGTAGGTGCGACCGAGGATCGGCTCCTCCTCCTGGGTGCTCTCCACCTTTTCGCCATCGAGCCAGATCTCCGCATAGGCCCGGGTTTTGGGCAGCAGATGCTCAGAGATCTTCTTCGCCCACTCGTAGGCTTCGGCGTGCAGCTCCGACTGCTCCGGGTTGGAGGTGCACAGCACATTGCGGTTTACGTCGCCGGCGGTGGCGATGGAGTCGATACCGATGCTGTTCAGCATCTGATGCATCGGCTTGATGTGACGTTTGAGCACCCCGTGAAACTGGAAGGTCTGACGGGTGGTCAGCCGGATGCTGCCGGCGTGAGTGTTGCTGGCAGCGAACTCGTCGATGGCCAGCCACTGCTGCGGGCTGATCACCCCGCCAGGCATCCGCGCCCTCAACATCACTGTGTGCAGCGGTTCCAGCTTC
The DNA here is from genome assembly GCF_000422645.1 of Ferrimonas futtsuensis DSM 18154. Taxonomy (GTDB): domain Bacteria; phylum Pseudomonadota; class Gammaproteobacteria; order Enterobacterales; family Shewanellaceae; genus Ferrimonas; species Ferrimonas futtsuensis. The sequence continues at coordinate 102,233 of NZ_AUGL01000019.1, read as the reverse complement.
TGCTCGTTACGCTCGGCGCGAATGTCACGGTCATCCTGCTGATACATGCCGTGGAAGCGGATCAGCTGGAAGTTGTCGGCGGTGAAGCCTCCGGTGAGGGGATCGGCCAGATCCGCTTCGATGGTGCCCCGAAGCAGGTTGCTCTCGCCCTTGAGGCGTTCGTTGTCCGCCAGCTTACCCTGCACCTGCAGTTCGCTGAGATCTGGGGTTTTCTGGTCACTCATCAGTACACATCCTTCTGGTATCTCTTGCTTGCACGCAGCGCCTCAAGGTATTGCTCGGCCTGCTCGCGGCTCTTGCCACCATGTTCGGTCACCACTTCAATCAGGGCGGCTTCCACATCGACGGCCATGCGCTCGGCGTCACCACAGAGATAGAGGTGGGCGCCCCGCTCCAGCCACTGATAGAGATCGGCGCCGGCTTCCCGCACCCGATCCTGAACGTAGATCTTGTGTGCCTGATCCCGGGAAAACGCCAGGCTGATGCGACTCAGCAGCCCGCTCTTTACATAGCCCTGCCACTCCACCTGATAGAGGAAGTCCTCAGTAAAGGTGGGGTTACCGAAGAACAACCAGTTGTCCCCTTCGGCGCCCTGGGCCTCCCGCTGCTGCATGAAACCGCGGAAGGGGGCGATGCCGGTTCCGGGACCGATCATGATCACCGGAGTGTCGCCGGATTCAGGCAGACGGAAATTCTGGTTAGGCTCCACATAGACCTTCACCTCATCCCCCTCCTGCAGCCTGCGGGCAAAGGCACCGGAGACGGTACCCAGGTGCGACTCGCCGTCGCGCTCCGCTTCCACCAGGGCCACGGTCAGGTGCACCTCCTCCTCCACTTCCGCCTGACTGGAGGCGATGGAGTAGAGGCGGGGGGTCAGCTTACGCAGCAGCCCAACCAGGGTCTCGGCGTCCGGCTTGGCCGGATAGCGTCTGGCCAGGTCCAGCAGCTGGTGCTGGTGGATAAACTGCTTGAGCGCGTCGCCATCGTCGGCGATCTGAGCCAGTTCGCCGCTGCCTGCCAGCTCCGCCCAGCCCTTCACCAGGGCCGGATGCAGCAGGGTCAGCTCAAAGGTCTCGGTAAGGGCCTGGGACAGAGGCACGCTGGCCTCTTTAACCTGGACACTCTCCTCACCGCTGAGGCCGACCGCAGCCAGAATCTCGGCCACCAGGGCGGGATCGTTGTCCATCCACACCCCCAGGGCGTCACCGGGCTGATAGCGGATGCCGGACTCCTCCAGGCTCAGTTCCACATGGCGGGTGTCCTTGATGGAGTCCCGGCCGGTGATCTTCTGGCTGGCCAACAGAGTGGCGCTGAATGGGTTGCTGCGGCTGTAGCTGCTGATGGCGCTGGCCGGGGCTGGCGCCGGCGCACCTGCGGTGGCCGGGGCCAGATCCGCCAGCTTGGCCAGGGCCTGAGCTATCCAGGCCTCGGCGCTGTCTTCGAAGTCCACATCACAGTCTGCCCGCTCGAGCAGACGATTGCCGCCCAGCTCCGCCAGCCGGGCATCGAACTCCTTACCGGTCTGGCAGAAGTGCTCATAGCTGGAGTCGCCCAGGGCGAGCACCCCAAAGTGGACGCCGTCGAGCTTAGGGGCACGGTTGGAGAACAGGAACTTGTGCAGGGCAATGGCGTCATCGGGCGGCTCACCCTCCCCGTGGGTGCTGACCACCACCAGCAGTTGCTGCTCCTCTTTAAGCCTCTTGGGCTTGTACTCGGACATGGAGACCAGGGCCACCTCTCTGCCCTGGCCCCTGGCGGCATCGGCCAGTTGCTGGGCCACAGAGCGGCTGTTGCCGGTCTGGCTGCCATAGAGGATGGTCAGTGAACTCTGGGCCGGTGCCTGAGGCTGCGGCTGGCCACCGGCAAGATTGGCGGACGCGGCCAGGTAACCGCTGACCCAGGCCAGTTGAAGGGGGGAGAGATCGGAGGTCAGCTGCTGTAACTGTGACAGCTTCGCCGGCTCCAATACCCCGGCCCCTGCGTGTAACTCGGATAACTGCATGCTCTGCGCTCGTGACTGTGGACAATTGCAACAGGGTAGGCGCCGGGCTTCTTTATAAAAAAGAATTAAAAAATTTTTTTTATACGATAAATGAATATGCGGGGATCGACGAAAAACTGTTCACATTTCACAAAAAATGCATTAAATGTAATAAGGCCGGAATATTTGATAAAAATGTGATCAATAACAGAGAGGTTGATGACGCCAGTGTGACAGGGGCCCTTTTGGGACCAGCATACTCTGCCATAAATTCCGGCGGCAACGGCGCGATGACACAACGACCTCCATTCATTGAGACGATTGTGGTGATTCATTAAATCGACTTAGCATTGGATTTCTAATAGTCCACAATGCTCAGTGATTTACGCTTTGGTATCACCAAGATAGAACCGATAAACCCAATTCTGCTAGAGGATAGCGTTGTGAAGATCGCCGTGATCAAGGAGCATCTCGTCGGGGAAACCCGCGTGGCCCTGTTACCCGCCAACGTTGCCAAGCTCGCCAAGGCGGGCTGTGAGGTAACGATTGAAACCCAGGCCGGTTTGGAAGCCGGTTTTACCGATCAGGACTATCTCGACAGTGGAGCTCGAATCGGTACCGACCGCGCCCAGACCCTCGAGGGCGCCGAACTGGTGCTGACTCTGCACGCCAAGGGCGAAGAGTTTGACCAACTGCTTAAAGATCTGAAGCCGAACCAGACCCTGATGGGGATGATGGATCCGCTGATGCACCCGGAGAACGCCCAGAAGGCGGCCGAGCTGGGCATCAACACCGTCGCCCTTGAACTGATTCCCCGCATCACCCGGGCCCAAAGCATGGATGTGCTCTCCTCCAACGCCACCATCGCCGGTTACAAGGCAGTGATCCAGGCGGCGGAGCTGACCCCCAGGCTGCTGCCGATGATGATGACCGCCGCAGGCACACTGAAGCCCTCCCGCACCTTCATCATGGGTGCCGGTGTCGCCGGCCTGCAGGCTTGTGCCACCGCCAAGCGCCTGGGCGCGGTGGTGGAAGCCTACGACATCCGCCCTGCCGCCCGGGAGCAGATCCTATCTGTGGGTGCCCGGCCGGTAGAGCTAGAAATTGAGGATGCCGACACCGAATCCAGCGGCGGCTACGCCAAGGAGCAATCCGCCGAGTTCATCGCCAAGCAGCAGCAGGCGATGGCCAATGTGCTGGCTCAACAGGATATCGTCATCACCACTGCCGCCATTCCCGGTCGCAAAGCCCCGACCCTGATCACCAAGGAGATGGTGGCTCAGATGAAGCCCGGTTCGGTGATCGTCGACCTGGCCGCAGAAACCGGCGGCAACTGCGAACTGACTCAACTGGGTAAGGTGATCAACGTCAATGGCGTCATCATCTCCGGCCCGGCCAACATCGTGGCCTCCACCGCCAACCATGGCAGCCAGATGTTCGGCACCAACCTGGAGAACCTGATCCGTCATCTTATCGACGATGAAGGCAAGCTGGTGTTCGACTTCGACGATGAGATTGTCCACGACACCGTCACCGCCTATAAGGGCGAGGTGGTGAACCCTCGCATCCGGGATCTGCTCGGACTCAACACTGAAGTCAAGGAGGAGGCGTAAATGGAAACCCTGCTGTTACTGCTCACCCTGTTCGTGATCGCCATCTTCCTGGGCGTGGAACTGATCACCAAGGTTCCGCCCACACTGCACACCCCGCTGATGTCCGGCTCTAACGCCATTTCAGGCATCACCCTGGTGGGTGCTCTTCTGTCCGCGGGCAGCGGCTCCGGCATTCTGGTGAATGTCCTGGGCTTTATCGCTGTGACCCTGGCCACCATCAACGTGGTGGGTGGCTACATGGTCACCAACCGCATGCTGGGTATGTTCAAGAGGAAGTAACCGACCATGAATACTGCTGTAATTTACCTGGCCTACCTGGTGGCCGCGGTCTTCTTCGTGCTCGGCATCAAGAACATGACCAAGCCCCGTACTGCGGTACGTGGTAACCAGATCTCCTCCGTGGGTATGCTGATCGCCGTAGTGGTCACCCTGCTGGATCAGGCAATCCTGAGCTTCGAGTGGATCATCGCCGGTATGGTGCTCGGTGGCCTGATAGGCGCCACCCTGGCCAAGAAGGTGCAGATGACCTCCATGCCTCAGATGGTGGCGGCCCTGAATGGCTTCGGGGGTGGTGCCTCACTGTTCGTGGCCCTGGCCAATTACATGGATCCGGCAGCAGCCACCTCCCTGGTGGCGCAGATCTCCGTGGGCGCCACCGTACTGATCGGTGCGGTAACCCTGTCCGGCTCCTTTATCGCCTTCGGTAAGCTGCAAGAGATCATCTCCGGCAAATCCATCGCCGTACCCGGCAACACCCTAGTCAACGCCCTGCTGGCCATCGTGTCCGTGGCCCTGGTGGTCGCTCTGGTGATCAGCCCCTCGCCGATGCTGATCTACGCCCTGGTGGCAGTCGCTCTGCTGCTGGGTATCCTGCTGGTGCTGCCCATCGGCGGCGCCGACATGCCGGTGGTAATTGCCCTGCTGAACTCCTACTCGGGTATTGCCGCGGCCACCGCCGGCTTTATCTCCAACAACACCGTGCTGATCGTTTCCGGCTCCCTGGTGGGTGCCTCCGGTCTCATCCTGACCCAGATCATGTGTAAGGCGATGAACCGCAGCCTGACCAACGTTCTGTTCGGTGTGATGGCGGAAGCCGGCGAGATCATCGATGCCGATGAGGTATATCAGGGCAAGGTGAAATCCTCCACGCCGGAGGAGATCTCCATGATGCTGGAAACCGCCGAGCGGGTGGTTATTGTTCCCGGCTTCGGCCTGGCCATGGCCCAGGCCCAGCACGCCGTGCGCGAACTGGCCGACGTACTGGAAGCCCGTGGCACCGACGTGAAGTACGCCATCCACCCGGTTGCCGGTCGCATGCCCGGTCATATGAACGTATTGCTGGCAGAGGCGGAAGTGCCCTATGAGCAACTGGTGGAGATGGACGCCATCAACCCCCAGTTTGAGCAGACCGACGTGGCCATCGTCATCGGCGCCAACGATGTGACCAACCCCATGGCTCGCGAGGACAAGGGCAGCCCCATTTACGGCATGCCTATCCTCAACGTCGACAAGGCCCGTACCGTGGTGGTGGTGAAACGCTCCCTGAGCCCGGGCTTTGCCGGCCTGCCCAACCCACTGTTCGCCAGGGACAACACCCTGATGCTGTTCGGCGACGGCAAGAAGGCGATCATCGATCTGACCTCCAGCCTCAACGAAGCCGACTGATGTTTTGCTAGCGCGGCAACACCCAAAGCGGAGCCAATTGGCTCCGTTTTTTTTGCCCCGTACTGACAAGAAAACAAACCAAACATCAACTACCGCCTCCCCCGATTCTGAAACCCTTTATTCCCAGATTACAATCTATAAACGAACCCTCACAAAGTCGCCAAAGAGTCATTACCTCACATGACTCCTTATGTAAACTGCTCATAGCCAAACTATCTGTCCAAGCATACTTAGGTGCTCAACCTAGGGCGGAGCTTGCCCCAGGGTTTTCTCAAGAACAAGAACAGCCCATTTAAATCAAAAACTTAAATGCTTGTGAGCACTTACATACATGGAGCTGAAAAGGAATCTTTCAACGTATATGCGGTGCCTTAAACAACATTCATCAATGGAATCATGATATTTATCTAGCGAAGATCATTCATAGAAAAATAATCTTGAGTTTTTTCACTGACTCTTTCGATTACCGTCAAGGCACTTGGTCGCTAATCAGCATTTAACATCATCCAATACAGGATCAATGATCTATATGAAAAACTTCATGATAAGAAATTCCCTAATAGCATTATTCCTAATAATCTCAGGTTGCTCTGCAGGTATTAGTGGCCTAGATAGAGACTTTTCTGTCAAGAATGAGAAGATCGAAGCAATTGCTATTATAAAGATAGACTCTTCCAGCGAGGGTGCTGAAGTAACAAAAGTCCGCTTCAAGAAATTCGGCCTAGATAAAGACGGACTGTATGACCGCTTTATATTCACTGACAAAGATAATACTTCCGATGTTGTATCAACAGCGGATGGATATTTTGTTTTCAAGGTTAATGTAGTTTCCGATGGCACCGCCAACACTTTTGACTCCATATATGAGACAAATAAGATCAATTCAAATGAAAAGCTCTATTACAGTACTGATTGTGGAGGAGAAATGATGGCATTTCAAATAAAAGAGCCTGGCATTCATTACCTTGGGGAGTTGTCTTATAAAGAAGAGGTATCACCCATAGGTGAGGTTAAGCTCGAATATAAAGTAAACTATAACCAAACAGAGCTTAAGCAATTTCTAGCAAAACACCACCCGAACATAAACGTCAATAACATCAAAAAGTCGGAAATCAAAAAATACTGGAACAGAACCCAGTGCCCCCCCGGAACAACATATATAACTATTACCATTTAAGAGGAATTTGAAATGAGACTACTTCTAATGGCACTCATGGTTTCCATTTTATCAGGTTGCGTAGGAGTTCATTATCAGTATGGTGACATAAAGCCAAAAGATAATGAAATAGCCAAATTAAGGAAATCTCCAGAAAACAGCATGTGGACCCCACTGCTTGCTGATTATATTGAGTTGGAAAATAAGCCCTCAAAGTGGAAGACGGTTGGCGACGAATGGATAGGGTACCCTGTTGGAATGAACATGTTGCCCGGAAAGTACCGAATCAGGTTCAAGTGTTCAAGTGCGAGCAATTATGCATTCCCATATGCTGATGTTCATGCTGAGGCGGGCAAAACCTATACGGCCAGGTGCTTTAAGGCCGCAAATGACATGGTCGGTGTGGAAATTAAGGAATCACCAAAAACGTAAATTAGTAGCCAAAATATAGAAGACAATGCTCATATGTCTTCATGATCACTGAGCGACTACATGCTCAATGACCGACAGCACAGTTCAACTGGTTGAAAACGGAGCCAACAGGCTCCGTTTTTTTGTCTGATCGGGTCCATTGCGCCGTGTCACCTCTTGAGTCTCGGAAATGAGCATTTAGGGACGATGGTTCGTACCAATTCATCATGGCAATCAAATGCCGAATAACACTCGCTTTCCATGGCAATTTGCCATTCCTCTACTAGGCTTTTTACCCGAGCCCTACTCACTATGGGTTAGTGCACAGCCGCAGCCCCGGATTAAGATCGTCGATCTGCTTATCGAGGACCAGCCATGCTGAATACTCAACGCCTCCCTACTCTGTTGTTCGTCCTGTTGCTGCTTCTGGCCATGCGCCAGGCCTTGGCCAGCGACACCAATTTCGGCGGGCCTGACGCCGTTGACAACCAGATCAGCGCCGACAAAGGGGAGCTGCAAGAACCGCTCAGGGAGCAGTGGTCCGCCAAAGGGGTTGAGTTTGGCCTCGACTATTCGGCAGTCGGCCTGTACAGCGACACCGTCCTGCCCGGCTCGGACAAGGAGGCCTTCAGCGGCATGGTGCGCTTCTATGGCTCCTGGCGCCCTCAGGGGCAGCAGGAGACCGGGGGCGGCTCACTGGTGTGGAAGGTAGAACACAGGCACAGCTTCACCGACACCTCGGTGAAAAACTTCGAGTTTGGCGCTGGCGGCCTGGGGCTGGTCACCCCCAACTTCAGCGATGAAAAGGGGCGACTGACCAACCTCTACTGGAAACAGAAGCTGTCTGATGGCCAGGGCACCCTGATAACCGGCTTTATGGACGTGACTGACTATGTGGATGTGTACGCCGCTGCCAGCCCCTGGACCGGCTTTATGAACTTCGCCTTCAGCACCGGCACCAACACCATCGCCCTGCCCAGTGATGCCACCTTCGGGGTTGCCATGGGTCATATGCTCACCGACAGCCTGTTTGTCATCGCCGGCATCAGCGACATGGAGGCGGACCCTACCAAGCCGTTTAAAAGTGTCGACAATTTCTTCAGCGACAACCGCTACTTCAAGAGCCTTGAGCTTGGCTGGACTTCCTCTCAGGAGCAGATCTACCTCAATAACCTTCACCTGACACTGTGGGAGTCGGACCGCAGCGACTTCCTCAACCAGGCCTCCGACAAGGGATTCAACCTGTCGGCCTCGATGATGAAAGACAACTGGCTGCCCTTTATTCGCTATGGCAACGCCCAGGATGGCAGCCTTTTGGGCATCAAGGAGTCATTGAGCCTGGGCTTCGTCTACTACGGCATGCTGGCGCCTCAAAACAACTTCGGCTTCGCCCTCAACTGGGCAGACGCCGGCAGTGACCAGTACACCGCCGAAGCCTTCTATTTTATGAAGCTGAATAAGCACTTCGAGCTGACCCCCGACATCCAGCTGATTGTCGATCCCGCCCTGAACCCGGGCAAAGATCAGATCTGGATCGCCGGCATCCGGGCACGGATCTTCTGGTGAGGGGCGCCGATCTCAACTCCGGTGAACGCCGGCTCGTCAGATAAAGCGGAGCCCGTTGGCTCCGTTGCTGTGACAGAACGACGTGCTAACGCACCTGGCCGATGGATACCGAATCACAGTGATTGAATTCGGCAAAATCTGACAGCTCCTGTTCCAGCGCCTGCATAAAGGCGTCTCTACGACGAAGGCCCTGCTCCATATGCAATGACATCACCTCCAAATGCCTCTGTTGCCGGTGGGCCTTGCAGTCCGCCCTGGCCACCAGCCGACCATCCCAGAGGACAGGCAGGCAGAAATAGCCGTACTGGCGCTTGGCCTTGGGCAGATAGCACTCCAGCTGGTAATCGAAGCCAAACAGGGCACTGACTCGCTTTCTCTGAATCAGCAGGTTATCGAAGGGGGAGAGAATTTTGGCCTCCTTCCTGGACAGGCGCCGCTCCAGCAGTGCCAGAGCCAGATCTGTGGTGAAGTAGGGAGCACCACCTACTTCCACCGGCTGAACAATCCCCTCCTCCACCATCTCAGCAACCGCCAGAGCCACGCAAGGTTTCACTCCCTTCAGCAGATAGGTGAACTCCGCCATGGACCCCAATCCATGGGCACGAAGATAACTGAGCACCAGAAACCGGGCGTACTCAGTGCTGTCCGGAGTTCGGGTATCCACCCCATCAGGCAGCGCCCTCTCGGTGAGGTCATACACCTTGTGAAACCTCTCCCTGGCCACCACCATCAGATCCCCCTGCATAAACAGGTTCTGCAGGGCAGCCTTAAATGGCGTGCCACTCCACTCATGGCGCTGACTGCCTGGGGAGTCGAAGTCCCTCGCCATCAGGGGCCCTTCGGCTCGAATCCTCTCCAGCACCTGAGTCATCAATTGGTGGTCTTTCCGGTGCCAATGATTCTGCTCACCGGTGCGCAACGCCGCTTTTCTCGGCAGGGAAAAACGGTATTGAGACATGGGCAGGTAGGCGGCGGCGTGAGACCAGTACTCAAACACCTGCTTACGTTCGACCAGCCTGTCCAGATGCTCCAGACGGTATCCCGGATTGCGACTCCAAAGCAGATGATGATGAGCCCGCTGGACCACGGAGAGGGTATCGATCTGCACATACCCCAACTGCTCAATGGCCGCCAGGGTCTTGTTGATTCCCGCCGCCTTGAAGGCGCCCGCAGACAATCCCTGACTCAACAGGGCCAGCTTGCGCGCTTCGGGTAGGGACAGTGAGGACATACAAATAAAGAATCAGTGATTTGATTCTAAAGGATACTGCGATGGCTGGCCTTATAGTGTCAACCTAGTTGCGAACAGAGCCAATGGCACAGATGCAACAAAATCCCACTACTCCTTCGGCAACCCCTGAGGCAGCTCATCGAAGATGCGATGGAACTGCTCACGCTCCTCGGCCAGAGCCGCCTGTTTCAGGGCAAAGGCGCGCTTGCACTCCTCCACCCAGGCGGCGCGACTGGACTCGCCACTTCTGGCCAGGGCTTCCACCGCCTTGCGATAGGCTTCACCGGCCTCCTTCGAGGCCTGGCGACACTCAATCAGATGTTCAAAATCCGCAGGTTCGATCTCCACTTTGGTCATGCCAAGGCCCTCGATATCAGATGTCTCTACTCCTTATAGTCGAGGGAATTGGCTTAGTCGAAACTGGTTGGGCCGGATCCCTGGCCGGGCCTACATCTTACGAAAGGCTTCCCGTGTCTGGTAGCCGCTGTCGGTGATGAGACGCTCCAGGGTTTCAATCCGCGCCCGGTCCCGCTCAGCCTGAATCTTCAGCTGCTCCAGCTCTTGCTGAAGCGCCTCCAGGCGCCGGTCGGCGCCGTTGCCCATACCGTCATCCATTCCCGAGTCGTCCCCCATGCCTCCAAGATCCAGTGTCGTGCTGGCCTTGGCGGCGTATTTGTCATACAGGGCCTTGAGTTTGCCCTTGTTGCTGTCGTTCAGAATGACGCTGCCGACGCCCCAGAGCACCAGCCCGGCAAACACCAGAAATAGAATCAACGAATCCATTGGGGCTCCTTATCCCAGTCGGGAGATCTCCTCACGCAAATCAAACCCAGAGTCGGTGACGATCTTCTCCAACACAACCACCCTCTCCTCCAGGGCCTTGCACTGGGTTTGGGTGCTCTTCAATTCGCTCTCCAGCTGCTTGAATTGCTCAAGGTTCGCCTGAGCCTCACTCTTATGCTTACTCCTAGTCATGGCAACCAGGCATCCCATCACAATGGCTACGATGGCAACGATGGATCCTGAGGTCAGCATCTAATTCTCCTTATGCTGTTGTTATTTTTGGGCGCCAACCGACACCGAACACTGAGCTCGGTGTCGGAGGGCGATGGGTATCGTCAAAGTCTGGGCTTTCCCAGTCACCACCAGAGGTCAAGCCGATGGTTACTTTAATGTAGCAAGTTCTGAACCAACTAACTAAGTCATTGATTTATAAACATATCACAAAAAGACATTGGCCGAAATAAGGAGAATTGACCGCTAGTTAGCGGAATTCACCAACATCAGGCGATGGTGATGCAGACGATAGCCCCCGAAATCGTCCCCCATCAACAGCGCCAGACTTGGGGACAACATCTGCCACCAGCGCTCCACCAACCGGGGAGGCACATAGGGATAGGCACCACGACCCGGCCCAAACTGACGGCGGCCCAGGGTACGGAAATGGGGAAGGTCAGAGACGGGAATGACACTTTGAGTCAGAACCTGTTCAAAGCTGAGCTGAGCCAGTTGAACACCCCGTTCTGAAGAGAGCAGCCAGGGCAGCAGCACAGGGGTGGTCCAGTGCGCCCAGTCCTGCGCGGCCCCCATCAGGTTAAAATTACGCAGGTGCACCAGGTTCCACCCCTGTTGCAACCGATCTTGCCGCGCCAGCAACCAGAGGGCGTGCAGATCAGCAATCACCTCCTCTTCCCACAGGGCAGGCCAATAGGCGAATCGAAAAGGTTGGCGAAAAGACTCGGAAATCTCCACAAGATGCCCCCGCTCATGAAGCAAAGCCAAAGAGAGGGAGTGCACAGAAGGCCGCTCATACACCTTATGACCCACCAACAGAATATGTGGCTGACTGATGCGCCTGGCGTCGGTGAGGATCAGTGCCTGGTTGTCCAAGGTCAGGGTGACCGCTCCCTGTCCCGCCAACTGCTGGCTGAATGTCACGGCTAACTCCTCTGGGGGGAGTTGCCAGTGTTCAGAGAAGGCGGATACCAGAGGCCTGGGCAGACGCTGAAGGCACTGAGGCAATTCACTGCGATCGCACACCGATGCCGCAGCCCCCAGGCTCGCCGCCAGCATCAGGCTCAGCACCACCGCCTCCAACCAGCGGGGTAAGCCGGATGAAAGGCAAATTTCTTCAGGATCTGAGAGAAGTACATGGCGCCAAAGTGTATCACAGGGACCATTTCGGCTGTTAGAATAGCCGGCTCACTGATTGTTACGGAAACACCATGGTTACCTCAGCTGAATTCGACCGGGCCTTCTACCACCCCAGATACTGGCCAATGTGGCTGGGCCTCGCCCTGATGAAACTGCTGACCTTCCTGCCTCTTAAAGCGCAGTGGTGGCTGGGCAGTGGCCTGGGCAGACTCCTCCAAGCCACCCTGAAGAAGCGGGTGCACGTGGCACGCACCAATTTACGCCTCTGTTTCCCTGAGAAGAGCGAGGCGGAGCGGGAAGCGCTGCTGCGGGACAACTTCAACCAGACCGGCATGGCCCTGTTTGACAGCGTCAACGGCTGGTGGTGGAGCGACGAGCGCATCCAGAAACACATGACCATCAAGGGCATCGAACATATCGAGCAGGCCAAAGCCGACGGCCAGGGAGTGATCCTCTTTGCCGCCCACTGCCTGATGCTGGAGGCCGGGGCCCGGGTGTTTGGTCAGAAGTGCCCGGGCGTCGGTGTCTACCGCCCCCACAACAACAAATTTATGGAGTACCTGCAGGTACAGGGCCGACTGCGCTCCAACAAGGGACTGATCCCCAAGCGGGAGGTGCGGCAGATGGTCAAGGCGCTGCGAAGCGGCGAGGTGATCTGGTACACCGCCGATCAGGATGCCGGTCGCAAAGGCGCAGTGTTTGCCCCCTTCTTCGCCGTGGAGGAAGCGGTCACGGTAACCGGGGCCAGCACCCTGGCGAAACTGGGTAAAGCCAAGGTGATGCCCTTCTTCGTCGAACGCAACAAAGACAACTCAGGCTACACCATAGAGATCCTGCCTCCGCTGGAGGATTTCCCCAGTGGGGATGAGATGACCGATGCGGTGCGTGGCAACCAGATTTTGGAGCAGTTGATCCGCCGCCGCCCCGAGCAGTACATGTGGCTGCACCGCCGCTTTAAGACCCGGCCGCAGAAGAGCGATCCCAGCCTCTATTGAGCAGCGAGTAAAACGAACAGAATCAGAGGGCGGAGCACCAGGGTGCTCCGCCCTTTTTGATCTCCTAACCTGGCCAGGTCCGCTCAAGCACACCACCGGATTAGAGGCTCAGCACCTCACTGGCCTTGGGGGCCAACGGTCAGCTCGGTAAATCCCGTGTGCGGGTCCGGTTCGCGGCCAAAGCTCAAGTTGTGATACTGGTGAATGATCAGTTCCGCGGTGGTGTCGATCACACAGCCTTCCAGCAGGTGGCCGCCGACAACATCACCGCTGCGCTTGGCAACAGAGAGATGAATATGTTGATGGTCAGGAGTGAGCGTCCCCATCACAGACACGATCTCGACAGACTCTGTGAGCATCAGCACCTCTGTGGCACCAGCCAGGCGTACCTGGAGATGGGTTAAACACCCAACACAAGAGGCGATACTGCCTGCTTGGATGCCATGTTCAGCCACTAACTGCTGAATGCACTTTTTCAGGTCATCGCCCTTGGTTAAGCGGATGGCTATGGGAGTGATCAATGTCTGCCTGTCCTGTCTGGAAAAACGTTTTCGTAAACCGGCTCCATTTTACCGGCTTTCACGTTTCTTCGGCCACAGCGGCGTGATGCCCATCAACGTTAATGCTTCTTGGGCTTTTCCGACAGCCACAGGTTGATGGTGCCCTTGACCACCACGGTACCCTGATCGTCATAGGCGGTCACCCGCACCGGCAGATCCCCCGGCTGCCAGGCGTCCGGGTCGGTCTCCGCCACACAGCGAATGTCACTGCCCGCCTTGGCGGTGTATTGCACGTCCATCCCCTTGGGGATCCAGCGCAGGTGTTTGGGGATGGAGGCTTCTGCCATCATTCCCATGGCCAGCTCCAGGCCGTTACAGATGGCAATCACATGGACGGTGCCGATGTGATTCTCCACCCGACGTTTCTTGCTGATGATGCAGCTGACGTGATTGGGGCGAAGCGCCTCCAGTCGCGTCGGTATGGTTTTAAAGTAGGGGGCCTTGTTGGCCACAATACGCGTCATCAGCCAATCACTGAAGGGCAGCTTCTGCACCCTCTTGTGAATGTTCAGCAGGTAGTTATCGGACATCCTCTTCCTCACAACTGGTCTGATCAGTTACAGGACAATTATTCCCCCTTTGTGTGATCATTGTCAAAAAATCGTGACCACAAGGCCGCCACCGCCTCGCAGCCAGAGGGCTTCTGATCCTGAGGCAGGAGACCACTCAACCCCGCCAGAACCCTGTGATGGTTGGTGTCGCGGATCTCCGTGTAGGTACGCACCAACAGGTCCGCCTCTTCGGCACTGAGCAGCTGCAGCTGCAGCGCCACCTCCAGGATGCGGACGTTGTCGGGCCAACGGGTCATCTGAGGCATCGCCTCGCTGTGGGCCAGCACCAGGTACTGGGTGATAAACTCGATATCGGTGATGCCACCGGGCCCTTGCTTGAGATCGAACTCTGCATCATTGCCTTTATGCAGATGATTACGCATCTTCTCCCGCATTTCGCTCACCTGGGTGTTGAGCTCTTGCTGCTCCCTGTGGATGGCCAGTACCGACTCTCGGATTTCGTTGAACCGCTTCACCATGGCCGGTTCGCCATACACCACCCTCGCCCGAACCAGGGCCTGATGTTCCCAGGTCCAAGCCTCCTGACGCTGGTACTCATGGTAGCGATCGATGTGGCTCACCAGCAGGCCGGAGGCCCCGGAGGGGCGCAAACGCATGTCCACCTCATAGAGGATTCCCGACAGGGTCCGGGTGGAGAACAGATGCAGAACCCGCTGGGCCAGCTTCAGGTAGAAGTGGTTGTTGTCGATCTGCTTGTCGCCATCCGTATAACCGCTGTCGGCCCGGTGGAGGAACACCAGATCCAGATCGGAACCATATCCCAGCTCAAGACCGCCCATCTTGCCGTAGGCGACCACGGCAAACCCCTTGTGCTCGCCGGCGCAGGAGGGCACACCATGGCGAGTCACCAACTGATTCCAGGCCAGTTGCACCACTTGGTCGACAATGGCTTCCGCCAGCCAGGTCAGGTGATCGCTGACCTTCATCACCGGCAGCACTCCGGTAACGTCGGCAGCGGCAATATGCAGCTGACTGATCTGCTTGAATTGCCGCAGCGCCTCCATCTGCTGCTCCAGATCCTCTTCAGGCACTCGCATCAGGAACTCCCTCAGTCCGGCGGCGTAGCCGTCCGGGGGCAGCACCTGATAGAGGGACATGGGGTCGATGAGCTCATCCAGCAAAATGGGATAAGCTGCCAGTTGATCGGCAATCCAGGGGCTGGCTGAACAGAGGCGTACCAGTTGCTGGCGAGCCGCCAGGTTCTCCAGCAGCAACTCCAGATAGGTGGTGCGGGTCAGAATGGTGCCCACCACTTTCATCACCCGACTCATCAGTTCGGGTTGATTCAGCTTGCCTGCCAGTTCGCCCAATAGTCTGGGCATCAGCTTATCCAGGGTATCCCGCCCACGGGGTCCGATGGTGCGCCGGGCAAACTCGCTGCGAAGCTGCATCAGCGGCCCGGCCAGGGCGGTGTCCAGGCCACTCTCCTGAAGGATCTCGTCCACATCCGGGTCCGGGTGCTGCCACAGGGCAGGCAACTCTCCCAGCTCCTCCTCCTCCTGCTCATCACCGCCAATGGTCTCCTTGAACACCAGGTGGATGTTCGCCATGTGCTCGGCCAGGGCCTGTCGCAGGTTGTCCCATCCCTCGAAGCCCATGCTCAGGGCCAGACGCAACTGGTCATCGGCACTGTCGGGCAGGGTCTGGGTCTGCTTGTCATCCAGGGCCTGCAACAGATTCTCCAGGCGGCGGAGGAAACGGTACCCTTCCAGCAGCCGCTTGTGATCGCGGCCATTGATGCAGTTGCTGCGGGCCAGTTCCGCCAGCACCGGCATCAGCGGCTGGCGACGCAGTGCCGGCTGACGGCCGCCGCGGATCAGCTGATGGGTTTGCACCACAAATTCCACCTCGCGGATGCCACCCCGGCCCAGCTTGATGTTGTTGGTGAGGCTGCTGCGACGCAGCTGGGATTCGATCAGCGCCTTCATCCGCCTCAGGGCATCGATGGCGGAGAAATCCAGGTAACGGCGGTAGATAAAGGGCCGGAGCAGGCTGTGCAGATCGACGGCATCGTCGCACTCTCCCATCACCCTGGCCTTGACCATGGCGTAACGTTCCCACTCCCGCCCCTGCTCCTGGTAATAATCCTCTACTGCATCGAAGCTGACCGCCAGCGGCCCAGCTTCGCCAAAAGGACGCAGCCGCATGTCCACCCGGAAACAGAACCCTTCCGGGTCCACATCGGCCAGCAACCCAATCAGTTTTTGTCCCAGGCGGATAAAGTACTGCTGGTTGTCCAGCTGCTTGTTGCCGTCGGTGCTGCCGTTTTCCGGGTAGGTAAAGATAAGGTCGATGTCTGAGGAGAAGTTCAGCTCACCACCACCGAGCTTACCCATTCCCAGGATCAACAGAGGCTGCTGCCCCCCTGTGGGACCTCTGGGGTAGCCAAAGCGTGGCGCCAGATGCTCGGTGAGCCAGTCCCGGGCGGCCAGAATCAGGGTTTCCGCCATCTGAGACAGGTGAGCCAGAGATTCATCCAGAGGAGCCAGATTGAGAAAGTCCCGGGCAGCGATAAGCATCATCTGCCGGTGACGGAAACGGCGCAGCACCCGCTTGGCCGACGCTTCGTCCGAGCAGGCCGAGAGCGCCTCATCCAGGGTGGTGCGAAACTGGGGGTGGCGCAAATGCTGCGGCAGCTGCTGAAAAAACTCTGGCAACCAGTCGCTGTCCCGGCTCAGGCGGCCGCCAATAAACTGGGACATGGCAAACAGGTAATTAAGCCTCTGCTGCTGCTCCTCGTTCAGGGCACTCCAGGGCACCTCCCCCAACACCTCTCGATAGTGATCGGCCTGTTGGCGCAGGCTGGCAGGGAGGTTGTCGAACAGGGGCGGCAGGCTCATAATAACTTCCTGTGTATGCGGATTTTTCTCGGATTACCTTAGCAGAAAGCGGTTAAGAAGGCAGCGGTCGGATATGGCAGAGTGGTTGCAATGGGATTGGATTCACCTGGCCCTGGAGATAGGAGGCAGCCTGCTGCTGTTTACCCTGCTTCGTTTCAGTCAGGGGTGGTGGGAAGGGGTCAGCAGCCAAAAGGAGCTGGCAGAAAGGGATAACGTCGCCTTCGGCATCAGCACCGCCGGTTCGCTGCTGGCCATGGCCCTGGTGATCAGCTCGGTGATGCCCCGCCAGGGCCACCTCAGCTACACCCAGCAGGGGATCAACCTGGTGGTCTTCGGCCTCATCGGCCTGCTGCTGATTCGGGTCAGCCTCTGGGTCAATGATCGCTTTGCCATCAATCGCATCGATAAGAAGCAGCATATTCTCAGCGGCAATGTGGCCATGGCCCTGACCGATGCCAGCGCCGCCCTCAGCGCCGCCTTCATCATTCAGGCCCTGCTCACCAAGCTGCATCAGGCGCCCTCGCTGATGGGGGTGATCAGCTATGGTCTTATCTACATCGCCAGTCTGGTGATGCTCACTGGAATCAGCCACTGGATGCAGCGCCTCCATGACCGCAATGGTTACGGCCCCTTCCAGCAGGCGATCGAACAGGATCAACGCTCCGTTGCCCTGAATCACTCCGGTGTGGTGATCGCCTGCTCGCTGATAATGGCGGCGTCGGTGCATCTGCCCGATGTGGCCGTGGACCAGCCCCTGACCCTGCTCTGGAGCTGGTTTGGGTTCGCCCTGGGAGGCCTTCTACTGCTGACCCTGTGGCAAAGGCTGCTTAGCGCCTGGGTTATGATAAAAATAAATCCGGACAGGGAGATCGCCCTGCAGGACAACAGCGGCATTGCCGCTCTGGAAGCGGCTCAGTGGGTCGGGGTCGCCCTGCTGCTGAGCGCCATGATTGATTGAGAGAACGATGCCAAAAGAGTCTATAAGCCCCAGGGAAACGGGGATGATGATGTTGTCGGTGCTGTCGGTGATCGTCGTGCTGGTCATCGCCTTCAACGACGAAACCAAAGAGGCGATCCGCCTGTTGCTCTACGTCGATTTCGCCATCTGCATGGTGTTTATCGTCAACTTCTTCTGGGGGCTGGCCAGGGCAGACAACCGCAAGCAGTTCTTCACCCAACACTGGATCGACCTGGTGGCCTCCATTCCGGTGATTGAGCCTCTGCGCTTTGCCCGGATTTTCCAGGTGCTGCGGGTGATTCGCCTGATGCGCATGAGCCGCTCCCTGCTCAAAGCCTACAGCCACCACAAGCGGGAGACCACCGCCACCAGCCTGCTGGTGGCCCTGATCACCGTGCTCACCTTCTCCTCGGTGATGATACTGCTGTTTGAGGATGGGGTGCCCGGCTCCAACATCAACGACGCCGAATCGGCCATCTGGTGGTCCCTGGTGACCATCTCCACCGTGGGGTACGGTGACTACTACCCGGTCACCACCGAGGGGCGAGTGATTGGAGCCATGGTGATCATCTGCGGCGTCAGCTTTTTCGGCATCGTCGCGGGCTACCTGGCCTCCATCTTCGTCTCTCCCGAGGAGCAGGAGAAACTGGACGAGCAGAATAAACAGTTGCAGATGCGATCCGATGCGCTGGAAGCCAGATTGGCGGCCCTGACTGACCAGAACCGCCAGATTTTGGCCAAACTGGAAGCCCTTACTCCCCCTGAAACTCCGGCAGCAGCGCCAGAAGCGCCAGCTGAGCCTGACCATAAACGGGAGACGCCATAAGCTGGGCGAGTCGCGCCCTGGGATCCGGGGCGTCCATCAATCCCTGCCCCAGGGCGGCCAGGCGCACCGCCAGGGCAGGCTCGCGGTCGAACAGCTGCTGTGACAGGCCACTGAGCTGGGTAACCAGGGCCTCCAGGGCGCCTTGGGTCCCCAACATCAGGTGGTGCTCATTGCACTGCCACCCTGCCAGCCCTTTGGCCAGATCCTTGGGCTGGTCAGACTGAATTGGGGGCTGAGGCGACAAGCCAGCCAGTCGATAGCCGCGGGCTGCCTTGGAGGCCTGGCCCAGACGCACATTGAACTGCTCAGCCAGCCGCTGAGCCAGCTGCAGCGCCTCACCCAGATCGCCACGAACCAACTCCAGCTCCAGCTCATCGATCACCTCACTCTTGCCCGAGGCCAATACCTCACCGGAGTCCAGCGCCACTTCCAGCAGGGTTCCCCCCGCCAGTTCCAACTCCAGGGCGTGACGACGAAAATTGGTGGCAAACTGCTCGATGAGCCGCCGCTGCAGAGCGGCCACATCCTCCCCCTGCCACACATCGCTCGGAAACAGCGCCAGATCAGGCCAGTCACCGTCGATGTCGACGTTGTACTCCGGACGACGGTGTACACCGGTATCGCTGCTGCCGGCGGTTTTCACCGTCTGTTCCCGATGCGCTCCCTTCTGACGGACCCGCATACCGATGTCCAGGTGACGCAGGGTCAACTCCGGCGTGTCAAAGTAGCGATTCACCAGAAAGTGAGCCTGATCACTTTTTGTTCGACCCGCTTGTTTCAGCGCCGAAACCAGTTCATTCTGGTTGACGTCGGTAAGCAGCAACTTCAGTTCGATTTCCATAAGTCCATAAGTTTCTTTAAAAATTCATACTGTTGTCAGTAAAGTGAAAGAATGTCATATAAGTGTCACATTACTGGCATAGGATGCTCCCAGCCTTGATTCGTCGGGATTTTTATAGCCAGCGGTTATAATTACTCCACAGAAGGCCAGATTTTTGATGTTGCTTATATTGGTGCATAGGGTAACATGCGCCCGCCAATGCTATTGAGAGCAAAGCAGAAGGTTCTTTGGCTATGCCAGTAAATACGATCTTAGGTGTCTTCGCGAAGTCACCCATTAAACCGCTTCAAGAGCACATGCATAAGGTGCACGAAGCGTCCAAGATGCTGATTCCTTTTATGGAAGCAGTTATTGACCAAAAGTGGGAACGTGCCCGCGAACTCCAGGGCGAAGTAAGCCGTCTGGAGCGTGAAGCGGATGTTCTCAAGCGGGAGATCCGTCTGACCCTGCCAGGTGGCCTGTTTATGCCGGTGGAACGCACCGACATGCTCGAGCTACTGACTCAGCAGGACAAGATCGCCAACAAGGCGAAAGACATCGCCGGCCGTATCATCGGTCGTGAAATGGTGATGCCCGCCGATCTTCAGGACGATCTCAAATCCTACCTGCAGCGCTGCGTTGACGCAGTGTCTCAAGCCTCCAAGGCCATCAACGAGCTGGATGACCTTCTGGAAACCGGTTTCCGGGGACGGGAAGTAAATCTGGTTGAAGAGATGATCCAACAACTGGACCGCATCGAAGACGACACCGATCACATGCAGATCAGCCTGCGCCGTCGTCTGTTCAGCATTGAGAAAGACCTCAATCCTGTGGATGTGATGTTCCTGTACAAGATTCTCGAGTGGGCCGGAGATCTGGCCGACCAGGCAGAGCGGGTTGGCTCTCGTCTGGAACTCATGTTAGCTCGCGCTTAAGTCGAGACAATACAAAAAGTTAAGGGTTTACCATGGTAGAAGTACTGGTAAATTACGGCCCCATTTTGATTGTGGTGGCCGCATTATTCGGTTTTCTGATGGCTTACGGTATTGGCGCAAACGACGTCGCCAATGCCATGGGGACTTCGGTTGGCTCAGGCGCTCTGACCATCAAACAGGCGATCGTCATTGCGATGATCTTCGAGTTTGCCGGCGCTTATCTGGCCGGGGGAGAGGTAACCTCCACCATTCGTAAAGGGATCATCGATTCCGCCTTCTTTATCGACCAGCCCGAATTGCTGGTGTACGGCATGATCTCCGCCCTGTTGGCTGCAGGTATTTGGCTGGTTGCTGCCTCCATCCTGGGTTGGCCGGTGTCCACCACCCACTCCATCATCGGTGCCATTATCGGTTTCGCCGCTGTCGGCGTGGGCGTAGACAGCGTCAACTGGGGTAAGGTTGCTGGCATCGTAGGTTCCTGGATTGTGACCCCAGCGATCGCCGGTTTCATCGCCTACGTCATCTTCCAGAGTGCCCAGAAGCTGATCTTCGATACCGAAGACCCGCTGAAGAATGCCAAGCGCTACGTGCCCTTCTACATGGGTCTGGCGGGCATGGTGCTCTCTCTGGTGACCATCAAGAAGGGCCTGAAACACGTTGGTCTGCATTTTGACAACCTCGAAGCCTGGGGCCTGGCCATCGCCATCTCCATCACCGTTGCCCTGATTGGTAAGTTCTTCATCGGCCGACTGAAGCTGGATCCCAGCGCCGACCGTGAAATGCACTTTGCCAACGTGGAGAAGGTCTTCGCCCTGCTGATGGTGGTGACCGCCTGTGGCATGGCCTTCGCACACGGCTCCAACGACGTGGCCAACGCCATTGGTCCTCTGGCCGCAGTAGTGTCCATCGTTCACGCTCAAGGTGAGATTGTGGCCAAGGCACCTCTGGTCTGGTGGATTCTGCCTCTGGGCGGCGTGGGTATCGTAATCGGTCTGGCCACTCTGGGTAGCCGGGTGATCATGACCATCGGCAAGAACATCACCCACCTGACCCCAAGCCGCGGCTTCGCCGCCGAGCTGGCTGCCGCGTCTACCGTGGTCATCGCTTCCGGTACCGGTCTGCCCATCTCCACCACTCAGACACTGGTTGGTGCGGTTCTGGGTGTGGGTATGGCACGTGGCATCGCCGCACTGAACCTGGGTGTTGTTCGCAACATCGTGGTCTCCTGGGTCATCACCCTGCCTGCCGGTGCCGGTCTGTCCATTGCGATTTTCTACTTGATTCGCGCCGTGCTGGGTTAATATCCTTAGCTGATATCACCCGCTGTCTTAACGGGCAGCGGGTTTTCTGTATTAAGGGTTCTGAATATGTCGCACAAACCTCTGGCCATCGCCGCGCTGCTCAGCGCTGCCCTGCTGGCCCCGCAAGTCACCGCCGCTGAGAGCAACTACAGCATCTCAGAGGAGATCTATATCTACCTGCACTCGGGGCCGGGCACTCAGTTCCGCATTCTGGGGTCCGTGAAGGCTGGTATGCCTGTAGTGCTGACGGGACAGAAGCAGGGCGACTATGTGCAGATCGTCGACGACAAGGAGCGCACCGGTTGGGTTCAGCAAACCCAGTTGACCCAAGAGGAGAGCTTCCGTCTGGCGGTGCCTCGGTTGAATGGCGAAGTGGCCAGTCTCAAGCAACAGCTGGAGCAGGAACAGTCCCGCACCGGTGAGTTGCTGGAGCAGGTCTCCCAGCTCAACAGTCAACTGGAAACCACTCAGCGTGATGCCACCAATATCGAAGCTGACCTTAGGACCACTCTGGAATCACTCTCTGCCGAAAATGAGCAGCTTAAGGAAGAGAATCAGAGCATGCAGAACAGCGAGCGCTGGCAATGGCTGCAACAGGGCGGCATGGTGGCCGGTGCCGGGCTGGTACTGGGGCTGATCATCGCCTACCTGCCCAGGCCCAAGCGCCGTAGTCGCGGCCAGAGTGGCTGGGTTTAACCGCTGCTGCCCGCCACAACCTTGAAATCAGAAACTAAGCCGATAATTTTTATCGGCTTTTTAATTCCTGGCACCCACGCCACGCCCCTTTGCACTTCCAATTGAACCCCAGGTGCACAAAACGCCCACAAAGCCTGTTTCACTTCACAGTTTAACGATATACTGTGCGCGCCGTTGGCGCGGATTGTATACAAAAACAAAGCAGATCACAGATTGCCGCGCCGCCCCATGGATTACGAGGGACACGCGATGTTTAAAGCAAGCCAAGTACTGGCTAATGGAGTATCCACCGATCTGGCGAGCCTGAAAGAGGCGATCAGCGTCAACCACGGCGCAGACGAGTCGGATTATCTCAGCGAGTTGCTGCAGCTGGTGCCGCAAGACCAGGCAAGCATCGACCGCATCACCAAGAAGGCGGCCAATCTGGTTACCGAAGTCCGTAGCGTCGAGAAACGTGGACTGGCGGTGGGTATCGATGCCTTCCTGCAGCAATACAGCCTGGAGACCCAGGAGGGGATCATCCTGATGTGTCTGGCGGAAGCCCTGTTGCGCATCCCCGATGCCGCCACCGCCGATGCACTGATTGAAGACAAGCTCTCCGGTGCCGACTGGGCCAGCCACCTCAAGGGATCAGACTCGGTACTGGTCAACGCGTCAACCTGGGGACTGATGCTGACCGGTAAAGTGGTCACCCTGGACAAAACCCTCGACGGCAACCCCAATAACCTGCTGGCCCGCCTGGTCAACCGTGTGGGCGAACCCATCATCCGCAAGGCGATGTACACCGCCATGAAGATCATGGGGAAGCAGTTTGTCCTGGGTCGCAACATCAGCGAAGCCCTGAAGAACAGCGAAGACAACCGCGGCCTGGGATACACCCACTCCTACGACATGCTGGGTGAAGGCGCCCTGACCATGGATGACGCCAAACGCCACTTTCAGGAGTACCTGGACGCCATCCACAATCTGGGCAACCACCAGTACAAACACAGCGACGGCCCCCTGCCCACCATTTCGGTGAAGCTCACCGCCATCCACCCCAAGTTTGAGGCCGCGCACCGGGAGTTGGTGCTGGACGAACTGTACAGCTGGATGATTGAGCTGATTCGCCAAGGTCGACAATTCGGCGTCGGCATCACCATGGATGCCGAAGAAGCCGACCGGCTGGAACTCTACCTCGAACTGTTCGAAAAGCTCTATCGCAGCGAGGACGCCAAGGGCTGGGGCAACTTCGGTGTGGTGGTTCAGGCCTACGCCAAAACCGCCCTGCCGGTATTGTGCTGGCTCAACGCCCTGGCCGATGAACAGGGTGATCGCATTCCTGTGCGCTTGGTAAAAGGAGCGTACTGGGACAGTGAGATCAAACACTGTCAGCAGCTGGGGGTGGACAACTACCCGGTATTTACCCGCAAATCCGCCACCGATGTCTCTTATCTGGCCTGCACCCGCTACCTGCTGTCCGATCTGACCAGAGGCAACATCTACCCTCAATTCGCCAGTCACAACGCCCACACCGTTGCGGCGGTGATGGACATGGCCGGCGACCGCGAGATTGAGTTCCAGCGACTGCACGGCATGGGTCAGGAGCTGTACGACCCGGTGCTGTCCAAACACCACCAGTCAGTGCGCATCTATGCGCCGGTGGGTGCCCACGAAGATCTGCTGCCCTACCTGGTACGCCGGCTGCTGGAGAACGGCGCCAACTCCTCCTTCGTACACAAGGTCGTGGACCCCAATACTCCGGTAGAGAGCCTGATCGAACACCCGGTAACGACCCTGACCGCCTGCCCCACCCTGCATAACAACAAGATTGTCCTGCCAGAGGCCATCTTTGGCAGTGAGCGACGCAACTCGAAAGGAATCAACATGAACATTGCTGCCGAATCTCGCACCTTCTTTGCCAAGCTGGACAGCTTCAAGGAGACCCAGTGGCACGCCGCCCCCCTGATCGGTGGTGAGATCATCCGCTGTGGTGACCCCATCGCCGTGACCAGCCCCCAGGATCGCAGTCGCAGTGTTGGTCAGGTACATTTCGCCGACGCCAATGCCATCGAGCAAGCCGTGAAGGTAACCAACGCGGCCTTCCCGGCGTGGAACCGCACCGACGTCGATGTGCGGGCCACTGCCATCGATAAGCTGGCCGACCTGCTGGAAACCCACAGGGAGGAGCTTATCGCCCTGTGCACCCGCGAAGCGGGCAAGACCCTGCAGGATGGCATCGACGAGGTGCGTGAAGCGGTGGACTTCTGTCGCTACTACGCAGTGCAGGCCCGTAAGATGCAAGGGGAAACCACGATACTCCCCGGCCCCACCGGCGAACTGAACGAACTCTTTGTCCAGGGCCGCGGCACCTTCCTGTGCATCAGCCCCTGGAACTTCCCCCTGGCAATCTTCCTCGGTCAGGTGGTGGCCGCCCTGGTCACCGGCAACACCGTCATCGCCAAGCCCGCCGAACAAACCAGTCTGGTGGCCTACCGCGCCGTGCAACTGGCCCACGAAGCCGGGGTGCCCGGCGACGCCCTGGCCCTGTTGCCGGGCAGCGGCGCCCTGGTAGGAGGAACCCTGACGGCCGATGACCGCATCGGAGGCGTCTGCTTTACCGGCTCCACCCAGACCGCCAAGGTGATCAACCGCTCCCTGGCGGGACGAGACGGCGCCATCGTGCCCCTGGTGGCGGAGACCGGCGGCCAGAACGCCATGGTGGTGGACTCCACCTCTCTGCCTGAGCAGGTGGTCAAGGATGTGGTCCAGTCTGCCTTCGCCAGTGCCGGTCAGCGCTGTTCGGCCTTGCGGGTACTCTACGTTCAGGATGACATCGCCGATAAGGTGACTGAACTGCTCAAGGGCGCCATGGCTCAGCTGCACGTGGGCAACCCGGCCTTGCATAAGACCGACCTGGGTCCGGTCATCGATGAGACCGCCCAGAACAACCTGCTGGCCCACATCGACCGCATCTCCAAAGAGGGCAAACTGATCTGCCAGGCGCCCCTCTCCTCCGAGTGTGGCAACGGCACCTTCATCCAGCCCACCGCCGTGGAGATCCGCCACATCGGCCAGCTGGAGAAGGAGCATTTCGGCCCCATCCTCCACCTGATTCGCTACAAGAGCAGTGATCTGAATAAGGTGGTCGAGGAGATCAACAGCACCGGCTTCGGCCTGACCCTGGGGATCCACAGCCGCAACGAATCCCATGCACTGAAGATCGCCGATCAGGTGAATGTGGGTAACGCCTACATCAACCGCAATCAGATCGGCGCCGTGGTGGGCGTTCAGCCCTTCGGTGGCCAGGGCCTCTCCGGCACCGGCCCCAAGGCGGGCGGGCCCCACTACCTGACCCGCTTTGTTACCGAAAAGACCCGCACCAACAACATCACCGCCATCGGTGGCAATGCCACCCTGCTGACCCTGGGTGATGGCTAGGGATTCCAGGCGACAGCCAGAAACAACACAGGCCGCCAAATGGGCGGCCTGTCTGTTTCTGGGTTATCGCTACGCTGCTCTAGAGTGCTTCCAGGGACATCACTACCTTGGGCCCGCTCTGATCAAGCTCCAGACGACTTTCACGAACAAACACCCGCTCGGCGCTGAGACCCAGTTGAGTGATCAGCAACCGCTTAACCTCTTCAGCCCTGGATGCCGCCAACTCCGGCAACGCGTCCAGTGGCAGGTTTACCCTGGCAAGCATCTGGTTATACAGCCCCTGCTGCCACTCCTGCGGAGGCTGGCCTTCCGGTGGCGGTGGAGCACTGCCGATGCCAAACCGGCGCTCATACGCCGCCACCAGCAGTGTCTGCTGTTCGGTTGTCAGTCCCTCGGCCGGGGTTGTGTCAAACCCCAGCTCACCGGCCAGGGCCGAGGCCGCCAGGGCACTGCGATCGGCGGCAACAGACACCGCTCCACTGAGCGACAGGCTCAGTCCTGGCCGCTGACCCAAGCCCTTGGCCAGCTGCGTCAACTGATCCTGTGCCCGCGCCGACAGGACCGCAGTCCCCGGCTCAAACAGCACCTCGGAAGGAGGCTCTTCCCCTTCGAGCAGAGAACCCAGCAGGGAGAAGGGCGAGGTCACCACCTTGGTGATGGCATTGAACAGCGCCTTGCCCACCAAGGGGCCGATGGCAAAACTGGGATCGTCCACGTCGCCCTGGACTTCCAGCCCCAGGTCGATGACGCCGTTGCTGTCCTGCAGCAGAGCCACAGCCAGGGCCACCGGCAAAGTGGTGGCCTTGTCGGAATCACTGCGCTTACCCAGCTTCAGCTTGTCCACCACCGCCCGGTTGCTGCCCACCATCTTACGGTTCTCAAGCTTGTAGTTGAGGTAGAGATCCAGCTGGCCCTGATCGATGTAGTAACCGGCATAGGTGCCGGAATAGGCGTTCAGGGAGATGAGATCCACGTTGTCGAAGGTCAGGGCCATATCCAGATAGCTGTCAGGCACCAGAGGCTGCAGCTCACCGGTCAGGCTCATGGGTGCGTAGCGATCCACCTGGCCATGGATATCCACCTTGGCGCGGGAGGCTGGGTCTGAATTCAGCCCGGTGATGCTGCCTCCCAGAGTCTCAATGCCGGTGGCAAATTTCGGGGTCAGGCTGTTGTCGGCAAAAAAGGCCGCCCCGTCCACCAATTCTATGGTGTTCACGCTCAGCTGCAGCGGCTCAGTCTCACCACTCTCGTCGATGGTGGCACTGGCCTCCACCTCTTCGGGCTGAGCCTCGGCCCCCAGCAGCTGCTGAATGTTGGTGCTGCCATCCTCGTCAATGATCACCCTGGCGTAGGGCTGAGCAACAGAGACAGTATCCAGGACAACCGACAGCGGAGCGGTGCCCACCGTCATGCGGTTCACATCCAGCTGCTGCCATTTGACGAAATCCCGGTCCTGAGCCGGATCCTGGGTCACCAGCTCCTGGATTGCCAACTGCCCCTCATAACTCAGATCCAGGGGGTCAACACCGGACAGGGTCAGAGTACCGCCACTGGTCAGGCTGCCGGACGTCAACTTCAGTGGCACCAGCTGCTGCCAGTAGGGAATGGTCGCCATCAGAGGGAAACGCTCCAGATTCAGCTCAAACTGGGCATTGAGGGTGTCTGGCACCAGCTCTCCTTTGGCCCGGAACGCCGCATCGTCATTGATTCGGCTGAGCAGCTCCAGCGCGATGGGCTGACTCAGATCATTGAAGACCGGCCCCGCCGTAACCCGATCCAGATCCAGGATCCAGCTCGTCGCCTCGCTCGGTACCTGATCCTCCAGAGTCAGGCGAAACTGTTCGACACTGCTTCCCGCCAGCTTCACCCGCCAGGGCGTCTCGGGCTCAGTGTCCGGGGCCTCAGGCGCCGGCTGAGAATCGGTTCCCTCGGCAGCCACCGGCCGAAACAGAGTCACCCAATCCAGTCCCTGCTCGCTGTTCACGCCGATGATCTGCCCCTGCTCAAGGGCCAGTTTATCGATCTCCAGGGTGCGATCCGCCAGATCCAGGTTTATCCCCTCCACCCGGGTTTTCGCCAGGGTCAGCAGCGGGCCCAGTTCACTGGAGAGATTCAGGCCGGACAGCTCAATGGCTCCCTCATTCAGCGTCAGAGAGGAGTCATTGCCGTCCCGCTGAAATCGCACTGAGGTGTGCAGATCCAGCCGTCCCTGATCCAGCTGGAAATGGAACAGGTCTTTGATAAAGGGCCAGTAACGGGTCAGGTCCAGATCATCCAGGGCCAGTTGCATCTGAATGTCCGCTGGCGCCAGTGACGCGGTCGCCTCAATCAACAGGCGGCCCCCGCCTGAGCCGGACAGTGCCAGAGCCACCTTATTGTCTGCCCCCGCCAGGGCCAGATCCTGGGCATTCAGCTCCAGGTCGGTGAACTGGGTGCTCGCCCCATCGTGGCGGCGATAGCTCACCACGCCACTCTCCAGTTTGAGGTCGGCGATATACAGTTGCGGTACGGTGAGCTCCTGAGGCTCGGCCTCAGGGGCAGCACTGGATTCAGTCAGAGGTTTGAGCAGGACGCCCAGATTACTCCGTCCCTGGCCCAGCTCACTGACCGCCAGCTCGGGCCCCTTCAGTGAGAGGGTCTTGATGCGACCGCTCCAGGTGAACAGTGAATGCATGGGATCGAGATCCAGCACCAGTTGTTGCAGGCCCATCACCCGCTCGCCATCGTCCCCCTCCAGGCGGACACCATCGACCTGCAATCGCCAGGCAAAGGGGTGAAAAGCCACCTTGTCCAGGGTGAGCTGACCATTGAGGTTCTCGGCCACCCACTTGGGAGCCTGGCTCTGAATCAACCGGGGCAGTCCCCAGCCGGTGAGCAGAAGATAGATAAGCAGGACCAGCAGGCCCCAAGTACCCCGACGAATCCAGGGGTTACTCCATAGGGTTTGGATATTCACGGGACTCCCTACTCCGGGCTTTTAGTGACTTTTCCCGAGAGACAGTGAACGCAATAATCATAGTCTCTCCCGCCGATGACTCGGAAGCAAGATACAGCAATTTTGGGCCAGTATATCAGGAATACCTGGCCCAACATGCTGTTTTAACATGTGAAGATGGAAGGGGGGCGACGCTCCCCTTCCAGGCTTTATAGAATCGTTGCAGGCAGTGCGCTGCGACTGTTCAGAGCTGGCCCAGGGCGGGCACGCTGAATGCCTGGCCCGACATCTCCAGGATCACCTCATTGGGGCGTATCTCTCGCAGCATCACCCCGGGTGCCACACTGTCTCCCTCCTGCAGCTCCCTGCCGTTGGCCCTGAGCCAGCGATTTTCCACTTCCGAGGAGTAGACATGGGCGGTGATGTTGATGTCAGGCAGCCGCTTCTGGAAGTTCCAGGGCAGACTGCCCAGCTTGGGCACCTCGGCCGGTACCGTCGCCGCACTGGCCTGTGGATTGAGCAGAGACTCGGCACTGATCTCGGGCTCGGGGGCCGGCTCGGGCTCTGTGACCACCTCGGGCTCCAGTTCGAGATCGGCCACTGCACGCTCGAAGGCCGCCAGCAGCTTGGCATTGGCAGGCTCAGCCTCCTTCGCAGCCGTCGGTGGAACCTCCCTGGTCGCTGGCGCGGCCACTTGAGGCTTGGCCTCGGCAGAGGGGTTATCTTGGTCAATCAATTGGCGATCCTGGGTGAGCACCTCGGCCTTGAACTCGGCATCGGTGATCTCAGGTGCAATCTGATCCTCCCGAGGCTTGTAGACATATTGGGGCTCAGCCGCCTGGACATGTTGCTCCCAGGCCACGGGAATGGGCATCACCACCTGTTTGACCACCTGCAGTTCCGGAGCAGCCACCGCCTCCACGGGCTCGGGGTGGGGCTGCAGGCTGACGGCCAACCAGCCAAGTCCCACGCCAAGGGCTGTGCCAATCAACGGCCAGCCATAGTGCCAGGGCAAGGTGCGTTTCGGTGCCAGCGGCGCCGCCAAGGCAGGATCCAGCTGACCCTGTTGCTGTTTCTCGCGGCCTACCGCATCCAACAGATAGGACATCAGGCGTCTCCTCCGCGGCTGAGTCTGGGCCCCTGTTCACTGCTCATCAGGCTGAGCAGCTCCAGAGTTTGTCGTCCGGCGATGCCATCCACCTCCAGGCCAAAGCGGCGCTGGAAACTCATCACCTGTTGTTTCAGCTCCAGATCGTAGCTGCCAAGCATTCGGGCCGAGCGATGCTGCAACCGGCTCAGGGTGTTCTCCAGCCACTGAACCTGACCTTGGGGGCTGCCTTCGCCCACCAGTCTTGGTAACTGGCCGGACGGTTGCCAAATCAGGCTGTAGTGGCCATCGAAATGGCTTATAAACCAAGACTTACTGGCCGATACCCACTGATCGCCGAACTGCAGAGTCAGCGGCGAGTCGGCTTGGTCGCCGGTGCTGAGCAAGGCACCATAGAAGAGAGCACCATCCTGGCCCCGCAGACTGACCACCGCCGGATAGTCCATCTCCAGCAACTGCTGCCAGCTGCTGACGCCATCCAGGCACGCCAGGCCCCGGGACCCGGCAAACTCACAGGGCGCGGTGGCTGGCACCGGTTGCTGCCAATGATGCAGCAGGGCCTGATAGGCCTGAAGATCATCGGCAAACCGGCTCAACTGAGGGACCGCTACCTTAGGCTGGGACTGGACTGGGGGCACGAACTCCGGCTTGGGTGTCAGGGCATAAACCACGGCAGCGGCGGCAATACCGGCGGCCAGCGTGCCCGCCATCCAGGGCCAACGCCCTTTGGCTTTGGCCTTGATGCCCAACACCTCTGCCGCAGCGGACTCCACCTCTCTGCGCCCCAGGTAGATCTTCTGGTGCGCATAGCCTCCCATCAGGGCCCGCTCACACAGCAGGTTGATCACCCTGGGCACCCCGCCACTGTACTGGTGCAGTGCCTTGATGGCACCGGACTTGAACAGGGGCTGAGCCCTTCCCGCCACCTGCAGGCGGTGCTGAACATAGTGAGACACCTCCTCTTTGGTCAGAGGCAGCAGGTGGTAACGGGCGGTAATGCGCTGAGCCAGCTGGCGCAGCTCGCGACGCTGCAGCAACTCCTGCAGCTCTGGCTGGCCGATGAGGATCACCTGCAACAGCTTGCGGGTGTCGGTCTCCAGGTTGGTCAGCAATCGCAGCTGCTCCAGCACTTCAGGCTTAAGGTGCTGAGCCTCGTCGATGATCATCACCGTATTGCGGCCCGCCTTATGGTTGGCCAGCAGGAAGGCACTGATCTTGTCGGTCAGCTGCTTGAGCGTCGGCTCGGGGTCATAGGGGATCGTCAGCTCATCACACAGGGTCGCCAACAGCTCCAGCTCTGTCAGGGCCGGATTGAGGATAAAGGCGGTGTCAGTGTCATCCGGCAGCTGCTTGAGCAGGCTGCGGGACACTGTGGTCTTGCCGGTTCCCACCTCTCCGGTCAGCAGCACGAAGCCACCATTCTCCCCCAGACCATAGGTCAGGTGAGCCAGGGCCTCACGATGTCGGCCACTGAGAAACAGGAAAGCGGGGTTGGGAGCGATGGAGAAGGGGCTCTCCGCTAGCCCATAAAATCCCTTATACATAGCTTTTGCGCGGTTCTTGGTCGAATTCGCCCAAGGTAAGGTGTGTCATCTGGCTTGTCAAAGCCACCAGGCCATATAATGACGAAACAGCGATTTTTAGGAGAAAAAGGTGGAGATCTACCTGGTAGGCGGTGCGGTGCGCGATCAGCTGTTGGGGCTGGAGGTGAAGGACAGGGATCATCTGGTGGTGGGTGCCACCCCGGAGCAGATGCTGGCGCAGGGTTACCAGAGCGTGGGCAAGAGCTTTCCGGTTTTTTTGCACCCGCAGACCCATGAGGAGTACGCCCTGGCCCGCACCGAGACCAAATCCGGCCATGGCTACACCGGGTTCGAGGTCTGTTCCGACCCGGACGTGACTCTCGAGCAGGACCTGCTACGCCGCGATCTGACGGTCAACGCCATCGCCATGGACAGCGAGGGCCAGTTGCACGATCCCTATCAGGGCCGGGCGGACCTGGAGGCCAGAGTGCTGCGCCACGTCTCCCCCGCCTTTGTGGAAGATCCTCTTCGGGTGCTGCGGGTGGCCCGCTTTGCCGCCCGATTCCACCCCCAGGGCTTTGCGGTGGCGGATGAAACCCTGGCACTGATGGCGGACCTCGCCGGGTCCGGAGAACTGTCCCACCTGACCCCGGAGCGGGTCTGGAGTGAAACCGAGCGTGCCCTGGCCGGCCCCTGCCCCTGGGTATTCTTCGAGGTGCTGCATCGCTGTGGCGCTCTGCAGGTGCTGATGCCGGAGCTGTCCGCCCTGGATGGAGTCCCTCAGCCCGAGGTCCATCACCCAGAGATCGATTCCCTGGTTCACACCCTGATGGTACTCAAGCGAGCCTCTGACCTGTCCGAATCTGTGGCCGTGCGCTTCGCCGCCCTGACCCATGATCTGGGCAAGGCGCTGACCCCTCCGTCGGAGTGGCCCAGACACATCGCCCATGAAACACGGGGCCTGGCTCCCCTGGCAGTGCTTTGCCAGCGACTGAAGGTCCCCAACACGCCGAGGGAGCTGGCAGAGATTGGCTGCCGCTGGCACCTGCACGGCCACCGGGCCCTGGAGCTCAAGCCCACTACGCTGTTGAAGCTGTTCGATGGCGTCGATGCCTGGCGCAAGCCGGAGCGGTTTGAGCAGTTCATCCTGGTGTGTCAGGCTGACGCCCAGGGCAGGTTGGGCCTTGAGCAAGAATCTTACCCCCAGGCCGCATGGCTGAGGGAGGCGTTGGCCCGGGTCAATCAGGTTGAGGTGAAACCCATCATCCAGGCAGGTTTCAAAGGGGGCGACATCAAGGCGGAACTGACCCGAAGGCGGACGCAAGCACTCATGGATGCCCGATGATCGCCTCGGCATGATGTAAGAGCTACGCCCGGGGTGACCAACGCCCGGGCTGAAATCTATCTGCCCTCTCAAGTCAACGACATAAACTGAAATGACCCCATTCCATCAGGAGCCCTTAATGCCCAGGCAACTGCTCAAGCAACACTTTGGATTTGACCAATTTCGTCCCGGTCAGGAACCGGTGATTCAGCGGCTGCTGGATGGCAACAGTGCCGTGGCGATCTTCCCCACTGGCTCCGGCAAATCCCTGTGCTATCAACTGCCGGCACTGACCCTGCCCCACCTCACCCTGGTGATCTCTCCGCTGCTGGCCCTGATGCAGGATCAACTGGCCTTCCTGCGGCGCCGCGGTATTCCTGCCGCCGCCATCGACTCCAGCCAGAGTTTCGAACAGAGCCGGGATGTGATGCAGCAGGCTCAGCGAGGGGAGCTGAAGATCCTGATGGTGTCGGTAGAGCGCCTGAAGAATGAGCGTTTCCGCCGCTTCATCAGTCAGGTTCCGCTGTCGATGCTGGTGGTGGATGAAGCCCACTGCATCTCCGAATGGGGTCATAACTTCCGACCCGATTACCTGAAGCTGCCCGACTACCGGCGCTGGCTGAAGATACCCCAGGTGCTGCTGCTCACGGCCACGGCCACCCCCAGGGTGATAGAGGACATGTGCGCCCGATTTGAGATCCCAGAGAGCGGGGTAGAAACCACCGGCTTCTATCGCCCCAACCTGGATCTGACGGTGAGGGCCGTCAGCGGAGCCCAGAAACGCACGGCCCTGCTCGATGCGCTGGCCGCAGCACCCGAGGCGCCCACCATCGTCTATGTCACCCAACAGGCCAGCGCCGATGATCTGGCCCAGTGGCTGAGCCAGCACGGGGTCGCCGCTCAGGCTTACCATGCCGGCATGGACCATGATAAACGCGGTGCCTGCCAACAGGCCTTTATGGCGGGCAGGCTCCCGGTGGTGGTGGCCACCATCGCCTTCGGCATGGGGGTGGACAAGGCCGACATCCGACGGGTCATCCACTTCGATCTCCCCAAGTCGGTGGAAAACTACTCTCAGGAGATCGGTCGGGCGGGGCGCGATGGCCAACTGTCTCACTGCCTGCTGCTGGCAGACACCAGCAATCGCACCCTGCTGGAGAACTTTGTCTTCGGCGACACGCCGGAACTGTCCGGAATCCAGATGGTGCTCGACTCTCTGGCGGAGGCAGGCGCCCAGTGGGAACTGATGCCCAACTCCCTGTCGACCCTGAGCAACATCCGCCAGCTCCCCCTGCGTACCCTGCTGGTCTACCTGGAGATGGCGGGGATCATTGAGCCCCAATACAGCTACTTTGCCGAAATCAAGTTCAAGCTGCTGGTCGAGGAAGCCAGCCTGCTCACCCGTTTCGAGGGCGAACGCCAGCAATTCCTTCGAGCCCTGTTGCAACACAGCCACAAGGCGCGTACCTGGTATCAACCGGAGTTTGATGCCCTGCATGCCCAGTACGGCTCCGACCGCAACCGCGCCATGACCGCCCTGGAATACCTGGCCCAGCAGCATCTGGTGGAGCTGCAAACCCGACAGATGACCGAGGTATTCAGGGTGCGCTCTCCCCTGCCGGACCTGCCGTCCCTGGCCACTCAACTGCATCAGCAGTTTATCGACAAACAGCAACAGGAGGTGGCCCGCATCGACCAGATGCTGCTACTGCTGCAAGAGCCGGTCTGTCTGAGTCATGCCCTGGCTCGCTATTTCGGCGACACCCAGGCTCCTGAACGCTGCAACCACTGCTCGGCGTGCCGTGGTGAAGCCACCGCCCTGCCACAACCCCAGCCTGTGGCCATGCCAGATGCCGAGCAGCTGCAGCGCTGGATAACCCCTCTGGCCGATAAGCTGCAGCAGGGGCTGCAACACCCCTTGACCCCCGAACTGGCTGCCCGCTTCCTGTCCGGCCTGCCCACCCCTTGGCTGACCAAGGTACGAGCAAGACAGCTGGCCGGTTTTGGTGCTCTGGAGAACCACCCCTTCCGGGACCTGCTCACCCTGTGCCAGGCCACCCTGACACCGGAGCTTGCCCGACAGGGCTGAATCGACACCATGAAGTTAAGTCGATGAAAAATCAAAAAATGTTTCAACCACGCGCCTGGTGATATTATGAATTCTGTCGGGTAACACATAGGCATTGACCTTTCGAGTGGCTAGTATGAATTTAAGCTTTACCACTCAAATACAATACGCGGATGAAATCCTTCAACTGGAACAAAAACTTCGTTACCGGCTTCGACAGTGTCGACAGCCAACATCAAGAGCTGGTCAGCCTGATCAATGGATTGGGCAACCTTCTCGCAGAAAACAGGTTCGATGAACCGCGCGCCCAGGAGCTGATTCAGAAACTGGCGGATTATGCCCACGACCACTTTCAGGATGAAGAGGCCCTGATGGCGGCCCGGGGCATCGACAGCCGCCACCTGAAACATCACATCGACGACCATCGCCACTTCCTTCAGGAGGTCGCCATACTGCAGCAGTCGGTGAGTACCGAAACCTCCGCCACCTACATGCTGGAATTTCTGATCCACTGGCTGGCTTACCATATCCTGGGCCAGGACCAGAATATGGCCCGTCAGCTGGAGCAGATGGAGGCGGGAGCCTCGGCGGCAGACGCCTTCGACGAGCAGCAGCGCAGCCAGGACCCCGCCACCAGCACCCTGCTCGACGCCATCGGCAGACTGTTTAAACAGGTGTCCGCCCGCAATCTGGAGCTGCAGGAGCTCAATCTCACTCTGGAGGAGAAGGTGGCCAAACGCACCCAGGAACTCAGTGAAGCCAATCGGCATCTGGAGGTGCTCTCCCTCACCGACACCCTGACTCAACTGCCCAACCGGCGTCACGCCATGCAAACCCTGGACGCGTTGTGGCAGGAGGGGCGGAAGACGGAATCGCCAATTGCCGCCATGCTGGTGGATGCGGATTACTTCAAACAGGTTAATGACACCTATGGCCATGACGCCGGCGACCGGGTACTCATCGAGCTGTCCCGGACCCTCAAAGGCGCGGTGCGCACCGACGACCTGGTGTGCCGCCTAGGCGGCGACGAGTTCCTGGTACTCTGCCCCAACACCGATCTAATTGGCGCCCGAAACCTGGCAGAGCAACTGGTGGCCAAGGTAGCAGCCCTCAGGGTGCCCACCGGCGCCGCTCAGTGGCGGGGCAGCATCAGTCTGGGCTTCGCCAGTCAGATACCAGAGACAGACAACTACGAAGCCCTGATCAAGGCCGCCGACCTGGGGGTCTACGCCGCCAAACAGGCGGGAAGGGGCTGCGCCAGGACCACTGCAGCCATTGGGTAAGCTGATGAACCGAGACAAGCTGCTGCAAGCCACAAAGCCCGGCCAAATGATTCATCTTGATATCGGTGAAGATGACCATTTAATTGGTGAGCTGCTGAGTGTGCAATCCGACTATCTCACTATTCATCAGGCCACAGACTTTCACTTTGACGGTTTTGCTCATGTCAGACTTGAGAGCATTCATCACCTCATCGACGATGAGCAAAGCCGTTTCTATTCAGAGCTTTTCGAAAAAACAAACCACGCTCCACCGTCCGAGGAACTTCAATCCCTCCCTGGAACCTTTGATAGGCTACTGGCGCGTATCATCAGCAACAGATTGATCGTCTCCTACCACATCAAAGATATGATGTTGCTTGGGGAAACCCTGGGCTACCTGGATGAAATGATCACCATCCGTCCCATCAATACACTGGGAAAGGTGGGAGAAGCTGAAACCATCTCCAAGAAAGAACTCTTATGTATTCAGGAGCGTACTGAATACGCTCGAGCCTACGCCTGGCATCACCTCAACTCCTGAGAACCATCTCCGTCGCAAGCCACCGCCGGAGCGGTGGCTTGTATCACTCCGTTAGCCGCTAGGCTTCCACGATTGGCTTTTTCTCATGGGCCTTCTCAACCAGCCTCCTACTGCTCTGCTGAGCATCAATGTTCACCAACTCTACCCGGGCCCCCTCCACTTCGTGCCACTGACCGCGGGCAAAGAAGGAGAAGTTGGCCACCCCGGACTGCCAGTCTTCGTTCATCACCATCCTCAGTTTGGCGTTCTTATGCTCAATGGGGTGACCACCCACCAGCAGCGGGCTGATGTCGAACCCTTCCGCCACCACCAGGATGTGGCACTCCTTCATGGTGCACATGTAGGACCACTCTCCGATGAACTGGGACACCACATTGATGGGTGGGCTGACAGGCTGAAAGATGTGGCCCACACCGGACGTGCTCTTATTGACGGTGTCCACCAGCAGTTTGAGGGTCAGGGACGCCCCGCCGAGAATCGGCGTCTCCTTGGTGCCAAGGGCAATCTGATAGGAAACGGGAAACAGGCCGGTTTGAATATCCTTGGAAGTGTTCATAGTTCAATCCTTTGTACTTGATGGATAATCTGAGGCCAGTCGCTGACCTCAGGCACCGCAAGTCTAGGAGTGGGCCTCTGCCCCCGCCACCCTCTGGGATAAAACCAGAGATCCCCCCCGGATTTCGAGCGCCATTCTCCTACAGGGATTGCAACGACGGATCCTCCACAGGGTGATAGGGCGCCGTGGAATAGCAGCCTCAGCGTATAAAAACTCCTAAAAAAACCTCACCAAAGATAACGACTCCTCAACGGCTGCGACCGATTGTCGCACTTCGCCTCTTCATCGTTGCCGAACCCGCCTCATCACGAAAATAATGCGCGCCAACAAACTCTTATAATGAATTCGCTCAGGATGCACACCATGAAATCGACGCTGCTGCCCACGGCCACCGCCGTTGCCGCCATTCTCTCCCTGCCCACCTTCGCCGCAGAAGCAGACCGTCACTGTGACAAAAAACGTTGTGACGAAGTGATTGTGGTGACCGCCGAGCCCATGCAGTCTCCCCTGACCGTGGTCATTGACCCGAAGAAACCCAGGCAACCCATTCCCGCTTTCGACGGTTCCGGCTACCTGCGCACCATTCCCGGCTTTACGGTGACTCGGAAAGGGGGCGCGGGGGGCGACATCAGCTTGCGCGGCATGGCGGGCTCGCGGATCAGCATAGTGAACAACGGCCAGCAGATGCAGGGCACCTGTGGCGGACGGATGGACCCGCCCACCAACTACATCTCTCCGGAAACCTACGAAGAGGTCAGGGTGATCAAGGGGCCTCAGACGGTGAAATATGGCCCGGTGGGCAGCGCCGGCACCGTGGTGTTCTCCCGCGACAGCTATGGCCTCAGTGAAGCGGGCACCGAGGGGCGGGCCAGCATCACCGGCGGCAGTTTCGATCGCAAAGACTACCTGATGGAGCTGCTCACCGGCAGCGAGGACTCCTACTGGCAACTGGACATCAACGGCTCCCAGAGTGACGACTATGAAGATGGCAACGGCGAGAAGATGCAGTCCGAGTACGACCGCCAGAGCGTCAACACCGCCTTTGGCTGGACCCCGAGTCAGGGTCAGGTGGTGGAGCTGAGCTACGGCTACTCCCAGGGCAGCGCCGAGTACGCCGACCGGGCCAACAAGGCCAGGCAGATAGACAACGAGAACCTGTCGCTGCTGATGCGCAGCGATCTGGAGAGTGACTGGGCCAGGTCCATCGAATTCCAAATCTACGCCAATCAAAACGATCACATCATGGATCAGTTCGATCGCCCCATCAGCGATCCGGACAACCTGCCCGTGGGGATGAACCCCAGGCGCACCACCTATGGCGGCCACCTCTGGCTGGATCTGGCACCGGACCAGCGGTGGCAGCTGACCCTGGGGCTGGATGCCCTGGACAGCACCCAGGATATGCGCGGCGGTAAGAGCCTGGATCAGCTGGAAGCGGCCCCCTTCAAGGAGGTGTTCAACCAGCAGAGTGTTGGCCTGTTCATCGAATCGGACTATCAGCTGAGCCAGGGGACGGTCAAGGCCGGTGTCCGTCTGGATCGGTGGGCCACCGAGTTGCGCGGCAGCTGGGCGGGCGACAACAAGGACAACAGCCGGGATGACACCCTGTTCTCCGGCTTTGCTCGTTATGAACTGACCCGGGGTCAGCATCAATGGTATGCCGGCTTCGGCCACGCCGAACGCATCGCCGACTACTGGGAGGTGATGAAGGCGGGTACCCATCTCACCCTGGATCCCGAAACCACCGATCAGCTGGATCTGGGTTGGATCCATCAGGGCCCGGTGGAACTGTCCCTGTCGCTGTTCTACGCCGAACTGAGCGATTACATCCTGATCGACAACAACAGCATGCCCTCCGCCCGCAACATCGACGCCACCCTGTGGGGCGGCGAGGCCGGCCTGACCTGGGCCTTCGCCGACCATTGGCAGTGGGTCACCACCCTGGCGTACAGCCGAGGGGAGAACGACAGTGAGGACCGCCCCCTGGGCCAGATCTCCCCCCTGGAGGCCAAGCTGGCACTGAACTATGAACGGGACGGCTGGAGTTTCGGCGCCCTGTGGCGACTGGTGGCCGAGCAGGACAGAGTGGCCGTCGGCCAGGGCAACATCGTTGGCCAGGATCTGGGGGAAACTGCGGGCTTTGGGGTGGTCTCCCTCAATGGCGCCTGGCGCTTCGCCGACGACTTCACCCTGAGCATGGGCATCGACAACCTGCTGGATAAGGCCTACGCCGAGCACATCAGCAAAAGCGGTGCCGGCAACGACCTGCTTCCGCCGGAAGAGCGTACCCGCCAGGTGAATGAGCCGGGGCGTACCCTGTGGGCCAAGCTGGACTATCAGTTCTGACCGCATTCGGGAGGCCGCCTGGCCTCCAACCCCCTCTCCAAGTGACTCGGCCCCGTCCTTTTGCAGTTGTTCACGTCGCCAAACTCCTCCTCATCCATTAGGGTTAACTCATCGACATGATCAGGGAGTGTCTGATGCGTCTTATCCTCAATGGCAAAAAAGCAAACCAGGATCCGGTTCGCCAGGGGATCCTGGTCCAGCGCCACCACGGCCCCATCGAAGTGCGAGTCACCTGGGAGGGGGACGACGTCGCCAGGCTGGTGGCAGAAGCGATCCAGGAGGGATGCCCCCGGCTGGTGGCTGGGGGAGGTGACGGTACGGTCAACGAGCTGGTATCGGCGCTGATGGCCCACCCCAGAGAGCGAAGACCACAGCTGGCGATCCTGCCCCTGGGCACCGCCAACGACTTTGCCACTGCCTGCGCCATTCCCACGGAGGTGGAAGCGGCACTGGCCCTGGCTCGCGATGGGCAATCTAGGCCGGTGGACGTGGCCAGTGCCAACGAGCGTTACTTCATCAACGTCGCCAGCGGCGGTTTTGGCGCCCGGGTCACCGCCACCACTCCGGTGGCCCTGAAGAACTTCCTCGGCGGAGGCGCCTACACCCTTAATGGCCTGCTGCAGGCGTTGAAGTTCGAACCCTACGAGGGGCAGTTACTCACCCCCAACGGCCCGCTGGAGAACCGCATCCTGGTCGGGGCGGTGTGCAACGGCCGTCAGGCCGGAGGCGGTCAGCCGCTGGCCCCTATGGCATGCATCGACGACGGCCTGCTGGACTTCGTCGGCCTCTCCGCCTTTACTCCCCAGGACCTGCCCCAGGTTCTGAAGGAGCTGGAGTCGCCGGCGCCGGACAACCACTTTGTCACCTGGATGCAACTGCCCTGGGCCGAGTACCAGGCCGACGATCCGATGCCAATGAACCTGGATGGCGAACCGATCCACGCCTCCCGGATCCGCTTCCAGGTCCATCCCGGCGCCGTCAACCTGGTGCTGCCACCGGACTGCCCCTGTGCGGGTGGCGGCTAGCACCCTCCCCTGGATTCTAGAAGGCGGCGTGTCTGTGACAGCCGGGTACAAAAAAGCGGCCCGATGGCCGCTTTTCTCATGCCGATACCGCTACACGAAGAAGGCAAACAGCAGGCCCGCCAGAACCAGGCGGTAGATGACGAAGGGCAGCATACCCATATTGCTGATCATCTTAAGGAAGTAGTGGATACACAGGTAGGCGGACACAAAGGCCACCACCAGGGACACACCCAAAGGCGCCCAATTCACCGGTTCCGGGTTGCCAATCAGGCCCAGAGCCTCGTAACCACCGGCCAGCGCCCCCACCGGGATCGCCAACAGGAAGGAGAACCGAGCGGCGGCGACCCGGTTCAGCCCCACCAACAGGGCCGCAGTGATGGTGACACCGGAACGGGAGGTTCCGGGAATCAATGCCATCGCCTGGGCGATACCGATAAACAGCACCAGCTGCCAGGTCAGATCCTCAATGCCCCGCTTCTCACTGGGCTTGGCGTCTGCCCACCACAGCAGCAGACCGAAGATCAGGGTGGAGCTGGCCACCACCAGGGTGCTGCGGAAATGGGTGCCGATGAAATCGTTGAACAGCAGGCCGGAGAGCCCGACGGGAATGGTGCCCAATATGATGAGCCAGGCGAGTTTGCTCTGATCACAGTGACGTCCGGTAAGCGAGCGCAACCAGGCGGCCAGCAGGGAAACCACATCCTGGCGGAAATAGATCACCACCGCCGCCAGGGTACCCAGGTTGACGATGGCATCAAAGGCCAGCCCCTGATCCGGCCAGCCCAGCAGCTGCGACGGCAAGATCAGATGCGCCGAGCTGGAGATGGGTAGAAATTCGGTGATCCCCTGAATCAGGGCGAGCCAGAAGGCTTGTATCAGATCCATTTACTGCATGTCTCCGGAGGGTAACCAGTGGAAAGCCACTGGCCACAGTTTCTGTTGAGTCTTATCAAAGTCCCGCCATCGCTGCGACAGGGGAGCATCATCGCCGGGCATCACCAGATCGGGAGCCAGTTCGGCCAGGGGCCACAACACAAAGGCGTTAAAACGAATCTCTGGCCTGGGCAACACCAGGGGCTGCTGGCACTGAGTCTCTCCGAACAGCAGCAGATCCAGATCGACAGTGCGACTGGAAAACTTCTGGGCATCCGGGGCGCGGCCGTGTTTAAGCTCTATCTGACGCAGCGCCGCTGCGGTAGCCGCCAGAGGGAGCTTGGAGTCGCAGGCCACAACAAAGTTCAGGAAGTTATCCCCGTCAAAACCCACCGCTTCACTTTCAAACACCCTGGACAGAGTCAGGGGGCCAAAGTGACGAAACAGGTCATCCAGGGCGGGAGGAATGTTCTCTCTGGGACAGATGTTGCTGCCGACACTGATGTAGATGCGGGTCACGGGTTGGTCCTGCTGCCCCGCTCAATACGCACCCCGAGGTTGGTGGCATTGCTCACCGCACCGGGTTTGTTGACCGTCACCTTGACCCAGTGCACGCCGAAGCGGCTGCGAATCAGCTCGGCCACTTTTTCAGCCACGGTTTCCACCAGCTCGTGGGGCGTCCCCTCCACCAGCTCGGTCACGGCCGTGGACACGGTGTCGTAACACAGGGCATGACGGTAGTCGTCCGAGGCGGCGGCCGGCCGGTTATCCCAACTCATCTCCAGGTCAATAAACAGGGTCTGGGTGATCGTCTTCTCCCAGTCGAAAACCCCGATGACCGCTTCACATTTCAGCTGGTCGACGAAAACCGTATCTGTTTGCAACTCTGGTACTCCAATCAAAGGTTAGATACCCTAATATCCTGTCCGTAGGCGGGTGTGGCGGAATCATAAAGCCTTTTACCCCATCGCGGCAAACCGCAACCACCACCGTCGGTGGCCATTTACGCAGAAAAGGACGCGCCGTGTCGATGACCCTGATGATGATCCTGTTTGCCTACCTGCTGGGTTCCGTATCCAGTGCGGTATTGGTGTGCAAGCTCAAAGGGTTACCCGATCCAAGAACCAGCGGCTCCAACAACCCGGGCGCCACCAATGTACTCAGGCTGGGAGGAAAGAGCGCGGCGGTAATGGTGCTGCTGTTCGACGTGCTCAAGGGCACCATTCCGGTGTGGACCAGCTACCACCTGGGCATTGACCCCCTGTCCCTGGCCTTTATCGGCATCGCCGCCTGCCTGGGCCACATCTACCCGGTGTTTTTCGGCTTTCGCGGCGGCAAGGGGGTCGCCACCGCGCTGGGCGCGCTGGCGCCCATCAGTGACTGGATGGGACTGCTGATCATCGCCACCTGGCTGGTGATCGTCTGGGTGACACAATACGCCTCCCTGGGTGCGGTGATCACCTCAATGCTGGCTCCCCTGTACACCTACCTGATCAAACCCCAGTACACCCTGTCGGTGGTGCTGCTGTGTCTGTTGATCATCTGGCGGCACCAGCCGAATCTGGTGCGCCTGTGGCAAGGCAAGGAGCCTAAGGTGTCGGAACGCCTGAAGGCGAAGGCTAAGCAACCCCCGGCGCCTTGAGGGTATCCAGAGGCCAGCGCGGCTGACACTTCACCGACAGGGGCTGAGTTTCTCCGGCCTTGAGCCGCTGCAGACCCGCGTAAGCGATCATCGCGCCATTGTCGGTACAGAACTCATTTCTGGGGTAATACACCTCACCCTTCTGCTTGGCCATCATCGCCGCCAACTGGGCTCGCAGATGTTTGTTGGCACTCACCCCCCCGGCGATTACCAGACGATTCAACCCGGTCTCCTTCAGGGCACGCCGGCATTTGATCGCCAGGGTGTCCACCACGGCGTCTTCGAACGCGCGGGCAATGTCGGCCCGGGTCTGCTCATCATCCCCTTCGGCGGCGATGGTGTTGGCAGCGAAGGTCTTGAGGCCTGAGAAACTGAAATCCAGGCCTGGTCGGTCACACATGGGACGGGGGAAGGTAAAGCGTCCCGGGGTGCCCTTCTCCGCCAGCTTAGCCAACAGCGGCCCCCCCGGGTAATCCAGCCCCATCAGCTTGGCGGTCTTGTCAAACGCCTCACCGGCCGCATCATCGATGGACTCCCCCAGTGCCTGGTACTGGCCGATGCCATCCACACGAACCAGCATGGTGTGGCCTCCAGAGACCAGCAGGGCCACAAAGGGGAACTCTGGCGGTGTCTCTTCCAGCATGGGCGCCAGCAGATGACCCTCCATATGGTGTACCGCCACCGCGGGAATGTTCCAG
Organism: Ferrimonas futtsuensis DSM 18154; assembly: GCF_000422645.1. Lineage (GTDB taxonomy): Bacteria > Pseudomonadota > Gammaproteobacteria > Enterobacterales > Shewanellaceae > Ferrimonas > Ferrimonas futtsuensis. Next base: position 58,632 of record NZ_AUGL01000019.1, on the reverse strand, counting down.
GCCAGGGCCAGACTGCGACCGACACAGGCACCCACCAGCAGGGCGCCAACCAGGCCGGGGCCTGCGGTATAGGCGATGCCGTCAATCTCGTCCGGGGTCAGGCCGGCATTGGCCACCGCCTCCTTGACCAGCGGCACAATCTTGCGCACATGGTCCCGGGAGGCCAGTTCCGGCACAACACCGCCATAATCTGCATGCAGTTTTACCTGACTGTAGAGGGCGTGTGATAACAGCCCACGCTCATCGTCGTAGATGGCGATTCCAGTTTCATCACAGGAAGTTTCGATTCCCAACAGCCGCATGCTAGACTCTCACATTAATAGTTGAAGGCGGCAATTCTACCTGCGCCTTGGCCAGGATACCAATCCCAGCCGGCACAACCGCCGTTAACCCGGGGAAACTCACCGGGCGCAACCGAAAATTTCCTTTCACCTTAATGGGTTGAGAGGCGGTTTTGTTTTGGTTGTTACCCAAGTTCCTCAAGACCGTTGAATGGCCCTTTACAAGGCAGTGCGGTTCAGAGTAGAATTTCGCACCATTTTGAACTTACGCCGGTCAAAAGATGACCAGCTCAAACCCAATTTATTGAGGTGAGTGGCAGATGCCAGTAATTAAAGTACGTGAAAACGAGCCCTTTGACGTAGCCCTGCGTCGCTTCAAGCGTTCCTGCGAGAAGGCAGGTATCCTGTCTGAAGTACGTCGCCGCGAGCACTATGAGAAGCCTACCACTGCACGTAAGCGCGCTAAAGCTGCTGCTTCCAAGCGTCACGCTAAGAAGCTGTCTCGCGAAAACGCTCGTCGTACTCGTCTGTACTAAGCAGAGTTTACGATGTCCGTAGTTGAGCGTCTTAAAGACGAGCAGAAAACTGCCATGCGTGCTAAAGATAAGGCACGCCTGGGCACCATCCGCCTGGCTCTGGCTGCGGTTAAGCAGCAAGAGGTGGACGGCCAGAAAACCCTGACCGACGATGAAGTCACCGTGGTTCTGACCAAGATGGTCAAACAGCGTCGCGACTCCATCAGTCAGTTTGAGGCCGCAGGCCGTCAGGATTTGGCCGACGTGGAAGCCGCCGAAGTTGTGGTGCTGCAGGAGTTTCTCCCTCAGCCTTTGACCGAGGAGGAGCTGAACGCTCTGGTAGACAAGGCACTGGCGGATTCCGGTGCCAGCTCAATGCAGGATATGGGCAAGGTGATGGGGCTTCTGAAGCCTCAGGTTCAGGGTCGTGCCGACATGGGCGCGGTCAGTGGTCTGATTAAGGCCCGTCTGAGCTGAGCCATCTTGCCTTAGCGTGAAACAAGCCGTGCCCTGCACGGCTTGTTCGTCTCTAATTGATAGCACCGCGGAGACTCATAAGTAAGTGGCAGGGCGTATCCCCAGAGATTTTATTGACCAGCTACTGGCCCGAGTCGACATTGTCGATCTGATCGACGCACGCGTAAAACTTAAGAAAGCAGGCAAGAATCACAGCGCCTGTTGCCCATTCCACAACGAAAAATCCCCCTCCTTCACCGTCAGCCAGGATAAGCAGTTCTATCACTGTTTTGGCTGTGGCGCCCACGGCAATGCCCTGGACTTTGTGATGGAGTATGACCGGCTGGAGTTTCTCGACGCCATCGAGGAGCTGTCGTCCACTGTGGGCCTAGAGGTCCCCAGGGAACAGGGCCTGAGCGCCCGCCAGCAACAGGCCCCCAAACTCACCAGCCACTACGAGCTGATGGACTGGGCCGCCCGCTTTTTCCAACTGCAGTTGCGCAAACACGCCCAGCGCCAGAAGGTGATCGACTACATTCGGGCCCGAGGCCTGGACGGCGATACCGTAAAGAAATTTGGCATCGGCTTCGCCCCGGATGGCTGGGACAACCTGCAGTCACAACACAAGCAGAACCCTACCGGCCTGAGCGTGCTGACCGAGTGTGGCATGCTGATCGCTAAGGAGGGGGGAGGCCGAAGCTACGACCGCTTCCGCGACCGGCTGATGTTTCCCATCCGTGACCGCCGAGGCCGGGTGGTGGCCTTCGGGGGCCGGGTATTGGGTGACGGCACCCCGAAATACCTGAACTCGCCAGAAACCCCCATCTTCCACAAGGGGCGCGAGCTCTATGGCCTGTATGAGCTGAAACAGCACGACAGGAACCCCACCAGAATTCTGGTGGTCGAAGGCTATATGGATGTGGTGGCCCTGGCCCAACATGGGGTTCCTTATGCGGTGGCCTCGCTGGGCACCTCCACCACCGCCGACCAGATGCAGCTGCTGGTCCGCACCAGCAAGCAGGTAATCTGCTGTTACGACGGCGATAATGCCGGCCGGGAAGCGGCCTGGCGCGCCATGGAAACCGCCCTGCCCTATCTGCGGGACGGTATCCAGCTGAAATTCATGTTCCTTCCCGATGGGGAGGATCCGGACAGCCTGGTTCGTAAACAGGGCAAGGAGGCGTTTGAAGCCTTGGTGGAGAAGGCGATGCCTCTCTCCGATTACCTGTTTGATACCCTGCTGTCCGACGCAGACCTCTCCAGCCAGGAGGGCAAGGCCCAACTGGCCAGCACCATGGAGCCACTCCTTAACAAGGTGCCCGACGGTCTGCTGAAGGAGAGTCTGTTTGCCCGGTTGCGCACCGAACTGGGCTGGGGAGCCGACTCGCTGCGACAACGCAGTGCTCCCCAGGTGGTTCAACCCACCGGGGCACAGGGGCGTGGAACGCCGGTTCGCCGGGCCATCGCCCTTCTGCAGCAACAACCTTCACTGGGCCACAATATGCCGGTGCAGGAGGAGTTACAGCACCTGGAGATGGCGGGTTTGCCGCTGCTTCGGGAGATGCTGGAGATCTGCCGCCCCGAACCACTGACCACAGGTCAGCTGATGGAGCGGTTCAGGGGCCGTCCTGAACACGGCACCTTGAGTAAGCTGCTGAACTGGAAACTGGAGCTCAGTGATGAGTCCGCTTTCCGCCAGGAGTTTACCGACTGTTTATTATGGTTAAACCAACGTTTTTTTGAACAGATGTCAGAGCAACTGCAACGTAAAGCGCGTGATGGTTCAATATCCACCGATGAGCTACGTCAATTGCAAGAGATGAATCTGTTATTACAGGGGCTTAAGGCCCCGGCAAAGGCTAGCGATTGAACCGCCGAAACGCTATAATTGGCTATTTGCGCGGCTGTCGCTCAAACACTCTGTTCGCATAAGTAAGTGGATGATATCTATGGATCAAACTCCGCAGTCACAACTCAAGCTTCTGGTAGCCAAGGGCAAAGAGCAGGGCTACTTGACCTACGCCGAGGTGAACGACCACCTTCCGGCGGATATGATCGATTCCGATCAGATCGAAGATATTATCCAGATGATAAACGACATGGGTATTCAGGTTTTCGAGTCCGCCCCGGACAGCGATGACCTGATGATGTCGGAAGACGCCACGGATGAAGACGCTGCCGAAGCCGCCGCTCAGGTGCTGGCCAGCGTAGAGGGCGAGCTGGGCCGCACCACTGACCCCGTACGCATGTACATGCGTGAAATGGGTACAGTTGAGCTGCTGACCCGCGAAGGCGAAATTCTGATCGCCAAGCGCATCGAGGATGGTATCAACCAGGTACAGTGCTCTGTCGCCGAGTACCCGGAAGCGATCTCCTTCCTGCTGGATCAGTGGGATCGTTTCGAGGCGGATGAGATCCGCCTGTCTGAGATCATCTCCGGCTTCGTTTCCGAAGATGAAGATCAGAACAACGTTGCCCCGACCGCCACCCACGTTGGCTCCGAGCTGTCCCAGGAAGATCTGGACGACGAAGACGACGAGGATGAGGACGACGAAGAGGAGACCTCCTCCGGTCCGGATCCGGAAGAGGCCCGTGAGAAGTTTGGTGAACTGCGCCGCCACTATGAGTTGGCCCAGCAGGCGATCGCCGATCACGGTCATGACTCCGTCGAAGTGGCCATGGTAGTGACTCGCCTGTCCGAACTGTTTAAGCAGTTCCGCCTGGTGCCCAAGCAGTTCGACCACCTGGTTGGCAACATGCGTACCATGATGGATCGCGTGCGCATCCAGGAACGCCTGATCATGAAGCTCTGTGTCGAACAGGCCAAGATGCCCAAGAAGAACTTCATGAAAGCCTTCGCCGGCAGCGAAACCGACGACAGCTGGCTGCAGACCGAAGTGTCCGCCGGCAAGAGCTACAGCGATGCCCTGACCAAGGTGCAGGACGAAGTATCCCGCTGCCAGGCCAAGCTGGGCCAGGTTGAGGTGGAAACCCGCCTGACCATCGGTCGCATCAAGGACATCAACCGCCGTATGTCCATCGGTGAAGCCAAGGCCCGCCGAGCCAAGAAAGAGATGGTGGAAGCCAACCTGCGTCTGGTAATCTCCATCGCCAAGAAGTACACCAACCGTGGTCTGCAGTTCCTGGACCTGATTCAGGAAGGTAACATCGGCCTGATGAAGGCGGTGGACAAGTTCGAGTACCGTCGAGGCTACAAGTTCTCCACCTACGCCACCTGGTGGATCCGTCAGGCGATCACCCGCTCCATTGCTGACCAGGCCCGTACCATCCGTATTCCGGTGCATATGATCGAGACCATCAACAAACTGAACCGCATCTCCCGTCAGATGCTTCAGGAGATGGGCCGTGAAGCCACGCCGGAAGAGCTGGCCGAACGGATGCTGATGCCGGAAGACAAGATTCGCAAGGTCCTGAAAATCGCCAAGGAACCCATCTCCATGGAGACCCCCATTGGTGATGATGAAGATTCCCACCTGGGTGACTTCATCGAGGATACCACCCTGGCCCAGCCCATCGATGCCGCCACCAGCGAAAGCCTGAAAGTGGCCACCAATGAGGTGCTGGAAGGGCTGACCGCTCGCGAAGCCAAAGTGCTGCGGATGCGCTTCGGTATCGACATGAACACCGATCACACCCTGGAAGAGGTGGGTAAGCAGTTTGACGTAACCCGTGAGCGTATTCGTCAGATTGAAGCCAAAGCGCTGCGTAAGCTGCGCCACCCCTCCCGCTCTGAAATTCTCAAGAGTTTCCTCGACGAGTAATTCAGAAAAAGAAAACGCCCCGCCAATGCGGGGCGTTTTTTTTATGCCAGTTGCGCTAAACATCCGCTCATTCAGTCAGTATTTTTTGCCCTGACCTGCATTCGCCATTTCCAGCAAACTTCTGGCAGATAAAAATGACATCGTCAGGGTTTTATCGCGGCAGATAATTCCGCTCTTTTCCCTGTTGTCTGGCCACAGCAATTCTCTGGTTTTTCGAAAACATTGCTTTTATCTGACCCAGAGTCTCACCCAAAAGAACCGAGCCATTGGAACCGAATCCCCGGGTCTTGTACAGCCTCTTGACCTCCGCCAGGGCATTGGGCGAACGCTGTGCCAGCGCCTTGGCCAGCGCCTGACTGCGGGCCATGGCGTCCTCCACCACTTCGGTGACCAGATTCAACCTGAGCGCCTCGTCGGCGCTGACCTGCTCCGCCAGCATGGAGAGCATCAAGGCCTGGTCCTGAGGCATCTGCTCCCGCAGCGCCAGGGTCCCGCCCATATCGGGGATCAACCCCCAGCGTCCCTCCATCACCGCCAGAGTGGCGTCAGACTCGGCAATACGGAAGTCCGCCCCCAGGGCAATCTGCATCCCCCCGCCCCAGCAGCGTCCATGGATGGAGGCGATGACCGGCACCGGCAACTCTCGCCAGCCGGTGCTGACTCTCTGGGCACGATTCGCCTGCCAGGGCCAGAGTTTAAACAGCAACTTCATCGCGATTGAAGGGGAGGTAAACATGGACTTTATGTCTATGCCTGAGCAGAAATCCTTACCTCGCCCGGTCAGGATAACGGCACGGACCTCTCTCATGCCCGCGATGCGTTTTTGTACAGCTACCAAGGCCTTGAACAGGTCATAGTCCAGGGCATTACACTTATCCGGACGATTCATCTCCACCAGGGCGATGCCGTCCTCAACACTTAAAATTACTTTTTCCGACATAACCACTCCTTAGTTGTCAGAAATTCATCACCGTCAAGATCATGACATTTATAAATTAATTCAATAGAATGCTCTTTTTACAAGTTTCGATAAAAAGGTCATTTAGACCCTGGGCAGGGAGGCACCACCATTAAGGTTCTAATTTGCGATGACTCTGCGCTGGCCCGTAAGCAACTGGCCAGAACTTTGCCGTCGGGCCTTTGCAGTGACATAGCCTTCGCCGAAAACGGCGAGCGGGCCCTTGAGATGTTGAATCAGTCCAACTATGAACTGCTGTTTCTCGATCTCAATATGCCAGGCCTGGATGGCTATCAAGTCCTGGAAGCCCTCTCTGGTCAGACCTCTAAGCCTCAGACTATCGTGGTTTCCGCCGATATCCAACCCCAGGCGCTGACTCGGGTGAAGGCGCTGGGCGCCCTGGACTTCATCAAGAAGCCGGTTAATAACGCAGAACTGGCCTCGGCACTGGCCAGGCTGCAGATCGAGACTGGCACGGAAACAGCCTCGGTGGAAACGGGCAGCGTCAGCCTGGAGGACGCCCTGCGCGAGATTTGCAACGTCGCCATGGGTCGCACCGCGTCGCTGCTGGCCAAGGTGATCGATGACTTTGTTCACCTGCCGGTACCCAAGGTCTCCCACTGGAGCAGCCGCGACCTGGAGATGATGCTCACCTCCGCCCGGCAAGGCCAGTACACCCAGATCCTCAGCCAGGGCTTCATCGGCGCCGGCATCGCCGGCGAGGCGTTGCTGCTGTTCCACGACATCAATGAAACCGATCTCAGTCGGCTGTTTGGCCTCAAGGGCGAAACCGCCGCCCAGCAGGAGGAGATCCTGATGGATGCTGCCAACCTGCTGTTCGGTGCTTTCCTAAACAGCCTGTCAGAACAGTTGCATGTCACATTCAGCCAAAGCCCGCCGATCATCTGGCGCCACTCCAAAGAGGTGAACAGCCTTAGCGGAGAGGTCTACGCCATTGAAATCAGCTACCGACAGGAGCAACATAAGCTAAATTGCGACCTGTTACTGCTGCTGCCCCAGTCAAGCTGGGCCCTGCTGCAGACTCAACTCAAAGACCTGGTGTAATCGATGCCCAACCAGCACTCCCATAACGCCGAACTCGATGCCCTGCACCTGCTGACCCAGCTGGTTCAGACCATTGAAGTGGGCCTGGTGGTGCTGGACCGTCAGTACCGCATCCATCTGTGGAACAGCTTCATGGAGAACCACAGTGGTCTTCGCGCCTCCCAGGTAAGGGGCAAGCGCGTCTTTGACCTGTTCGACGAGTTGCCTGAGGAGTGGCTCACCAGCAAGCTGGAGACCGCCTTCCTGCTGAACAACCGCGCCTTCACCACCTGGGAGCAGCGGCCCTACATCTTCAAGTTTCCCAACTCGCGCCCCGTGACCGGCCAGAGCCCATACATGTACCAGAATCTCACCATTCAGCCTCTGAGCAACAGATTAGCCGAGGTGAATAATGTGGCCCTGGTGGTGTACGACGTTACCGTCGAGGCCAACCACCGTCAGGCGCTGTCGAAGATGAGTCAGATAGATACCCTCACCGGGCTGGCCAATCGCCGCATGTGGCAACAGCATCTGGATCAGGAGTTTGAGCGCAACCGTCGATACAGCCATCCCTCCACCCTGATGGTGCTGGACATCGACCACTTCAAGTCGATCAACGACACCCTGGGCCACAGTGCCGGAGACCTGGTGTTGGCGGCGGTAGGTCAGAAGCTAAGCCAGCTGTTGAGAAAGAGCGATGTCGCGGCCCGCTACGGCGGTGAAGAGTTTACCCTGCTGCTTCCGGAAACCACTCAGGAGCAGGCACAGATGCTGGCCGAGCGCATTCGCAGCGCCATGTCTGAATTGACTGTGGAGACCGACGCCGGAGCGGCCAGCTTTACCGTCAGCATCGGTTATGCCCCTTATCACCAAGGGCTGGAAAACAATAAGGTGTGGTTTGAAGAGGCAGATAAAGCCCTGTATGAGGCCAAGCGCCAGGGCCGCAACCGCTGTATTCTGGCCAAAGCAAGCTGACTGCGGCCGATCAATCCTGCCAGTAGCCCTGAAGACCATCCTCCTTGCGACGCCCCCATCCCCGGCGCCTCTCCTTCTTACCGGGCTCCCAGCGCAGGTATTGACGACGATCCGAGTTCTGACGCCGGTTGATGCTACGACGCTCCTGATGAGGCTGCTGATCCGTCATACTCTGTCCCCCCTATGAGACACAGACTATAGTCTCCGCCACTGCGGCCTTCAAGATCAGAAGCGAACCACCTCGCCGGTCAGGCTGGACTCGGTCAGCCGTGTGCATTCACCGCTCTGACGGCCCAGAGACTCAGACTCATCACTGAGCCACGCCGGGGCGGCCGTCATCGGGGCGCCACGGGATAGCCCTGAGCTCGACCCCACTTTTAGATACAAAAAAAGCGCCTGACGGCGCTTTATGCATGCGCCATCGCTGGCGAGCGAGAATGACACCCGGGTGCTTATTCTACAAAGTAGGTGCCCCAGCCATCGTATTGGATGCCATGCTTGTCAGCCAGCTCGATCATGGTCTTGGTGTCCTTATTCAGACGCTCCACCTCGAGTTTGTGCTCAATCACGGCATCGAAGGCAAACACCACGGCGCCATCATCCAGTTCCAGCTCTTCGGCGTCTTCCACCTCGAAGCCCGCCTTAAAGGCGTCCACAGCAGCCTTCTCCAGCTTATCAAAGTTGGAGCCGGAGAAGTGGTGTTCGATGACGTACTCGGCGTCTGGCTGAGAGCCGTCCTCCAGCAGGGCGTCCACGATCTCGCGGTTCTCCAGCTCCTGCTCGAGGATCAGTTGTTCAATGGTCATGACCATCTCCAAATGGGTAAGATTGGCGCCAGTATATCAGGCCAAAGCAGGCTTGGCCCCTGCCAGTCGCATCGCCTCGCTGTTCAGCTCATCCAGGCGCTGCTTCATTCGGCTGTAGACCTCTTCCGCCAGCTCACGAACCTGTTCCTTGGAGTAGCCCTTGGTGCAGATGGGTTCCAGAGTCTCGACGATCACCACGCCGTTGTTACGGCGGTTCATGTTGATCCCGTGCTGGTCTGAGGCGATCACCGGTACGATGGGGACCCCGGCCTGGATGGCGGTATGGAAAGCCCCGGTCTTAAAGGGGAGCAACCCCCGGCCACGAGAACGGGTGCCTTCAGGGAAGATCCACACCGAGAGCGACTTGCCGCGAATCTTCTCCGCCGCCTGCCTCAGGGTGCGAACCGCCTTGGAGCGGTTTCCGCGATCGATCAGGATGTTGCCGGTCAGCCAGTAGAGCTGGCCAAAGAAGGGGATCCACTTCAGGCTGGTCTTACCCATGGAGACCGTGCCCTTGGGTACAGAACCTGTGTGGGTAAACAGGTCGAAGTTGTTCTGGTGGTTGCCCACGTAGACCACGGGATCACCATCGCCGCGTGCGCCGCGGTGGATCACCTTGATGCCGAGGATCGGTGCCACGGCACCAAACACCTTGGCGGTGTAGTGGACATTGTTTCGGTGAAAGGGGCGAATCAGGCACAACAGCAGGCCAAGGGTGGAGACCAGGACCAACAACAGAGCCAAAGTCAGGGAACGCAACAGTAACAGCATCGGTGACGTCTTTTCCTCACAACAGGGGCGCCCAGTATAGGCAAACCCCGTGACCGACTCAACGAATTCGTTACAACTGTTCGCTCAAAATTTGATACCCATATTGGTCACCGACTAAAGCCAATGACGACACTGGTTGATACGTTGCTGTAATGCCTCGTAAAACTCTCCAAGGTGCAGCCCATCGGCCAATCCATGATGAATCTGTGCTGCCACCGGCACCTTCACCTCTTCACCGCTCTGATCGTACTTTCCCCAGGTGATCCTGGGCACCGAGTCCGCCGGACTCAGGGGCATGGGGTTGGTCATCTGGGTAAAGCGCACCCAGGGCAGGCAGGACATATAGATGGAATCATCCCCATCGCCCGCCTCATCAAACAGCCCGGGGCGTTGCCAGGCCATCTCAGACTGGGACATCATCCGCCGGGAAAACTCATCAAACTCGTCACAGTAGGGCACCCGAACAAAACGGACCAAGCGGTCTTCTCCCAGGGTGGTGATCCCCGCACTGAGACGTTCATGCTCGATGACCTGATCGCCCCGAATTCGCCAGCGGGTCCAATCCAGCTGATGACAGACGGTCATGATGGCGTGAGTGATGGCGTGGTAGGCGGAGAGCTTGTCACGCTGACATCGGTGGAAAAGTTCGGTGATGGTGATGTCCGCGCAAAGGCTGAAGTAGGGCTGGTCCAGCTGAGTGAAAAACTGAAATTGCTGACGACGCGGCCAGCGCTCCATATCCAGGTGTTTCATGATGTCCTTTATTCTGTGCTAACCGGGCTCTTGGTGGCCCGCTGAAAGTGTACCTCTGTTTTATAACAGAGCGACGACAATGGGGATAAAAAAAAGCGAAGCCATTCGGCTTCGCTTTTGTGTGACTCAATTATTCGCTGACTAACTCCAGTTTGTCCACCCGCTGCAGGCCTCGGGGCAACTTGTTGCCCCGGCGGCCGCGCTCGCCCTGATAGTGGGCAAGGTCGTCGGGTTTGAGGGTCAGCTTGCGTTTGCCCGCCCACAGGGTCACGGCTGCGGTTTCAGGCACCACCACCAGATGTTTCAGATATTCTTCCCGGTTCTTCACCCGCTCGGTGGGTATGCCGATGATCTTGTTGCCCTTACCCTTACTCAGGACCGGCAGTTGAGCCACGGGGAACAGCAGCATACGGCCCTCGGTGGTGATCGCCAGCAGACGATCGCTCTCCTGGTTAGCAATGGGAGTCGGGACAATCACCCGGGAGCCGATGGGCACGGTCAGCAGGGCCTTACCTGCCTTGTTGCGGCTGATCATCTCCTTGAGGGCACAGACGAAACCGTATCCGGCATCGGTGGCCATCAGGTAGAGCTGTTCCGAGTCTCCCATCAGGGTGTGCTCCAGCATCTCACCCGCCACCAGGTTGAAGCGGCCGGACAGCGGCTCCCCCTGACTGCGGGCCGACGGCAGAGTGTGCGCATCTGTGGTGTAGCTTCGGCCCGAGCTCTCCAGGAAGATCACCGGTTGATTGCTGCGTCCCCGGGCATGGGACAGGTAGCCATCACCGGACTTGTAGTTGAGGGTTTCCGGATCCACCTCATGGCCCTTGGCCTGACGAGCCCAGGCCTTTTGAGACATCACCACAGTGATCGCCTCGGTGGGCATCAGCTCGGTCTCGGTCAGGGCCTTGGCCTCCTCCCGCTCCTGAAGCGGGCTGCGGCGATCATCACCATACTTCTCGGCATCCGCCAGCAACTCTTTCTTCACCAGAGTTTTCATGCGGCGTTCGGAAGAGAGGGTCAACTGCAACTTGTCCCGCTCCTTGGACAGCTCATCCTGTTCACCGCGGATCTTCATCTCTTCCAGCTTGGCCAGATGACGCAGCTTCAGGTCGAGGATCGCTTCTGCCTGCGTCTCGGTCAGGCCAAAATGGGCCATCAGCACCGGCTTGGGTTCATCCTCATTGCGAATGATGGCGATCACTTCGTCGATGTTGAGGAAGGCGATAAGCAGACCATCAAGGATGTGCAACCTGGCCAGCACCTTGTCCAGGCGGTACTCCAGCCGGCGGCGCACCGTCGTCATGCGGTATTCCAGCCACTCGCCAAGAATGGTTTTCAGCCCCTTCACCGCCGGACGCTGATCCAGTCCCAGCATGTTGAGGTTAACCCGGTAACTCTTCTCCAGATCCGTGGTGGCGAACAGGTGCGCCATCAGCTGGTCCAGGTCCACCCGGTTGGAGCGGGGCACCACCACCAGACGGGTGGGATTTTCATGATCAGACTCATCGCGCAGGTCGGTGACCATGGGCAGCTTCTTCGCCTGCATCTGAGCGGCGATCTGTTCCAGAATCTTGCCACCGGACACCTGGTGGGGCAGCTCGCTGATCACCACCTCGCCCTGCTCTATGGTGTAGACCGCCCGCATCTTCACCGACCCCTTGCCACTCTCGTACATCTTGGCAATTTCATTGGCCGGGGTGATGATCTCGGCTCCGGTGGGGTAGTCAGGGCCTTTGACAAAGGTCATCAGCTCCGGCAGTTCCGCTCTGGGGTTGTCCAGCAAATGGGCACAGGCGTTGGCCACTTCGCGGACGTTGTGGGGTGGAATGTCGGTGGCCATCCCCACGGCGATGCCGGTGATGCCGTTCAGCAGGATGTGGGGCAGTCGGGCCGGCAGGCTCTTAGGCTCCTTCAGGGTGCCATCGAAGTTGACGCCCCAGTCCACGGTGCCCTGACCCAGCTCGCTGAGCAGAACCTCGGAGAAACGGGAGAGGCGGGATTCGGTGTAACGCATGGCGGCGAAGGACTTGGGATCGTCCGCCGCCCCCCAGTTCCCCTGGCCATCCACCAGAGGATAGCGATAGGTGAAGGGCTGCGCCATCAGTACCATCGCCTCATAACAGGCGCTGTCACCATGGGGGTGGTACTTACCCAGCACGTCACCCACGGTGCGGGCGGACTTTTTGTACTTGGCAGAGGCGGACAGGCCAAGCTCACTCATGGCGTAGATGATACGTCTCTGTACCGGCTTGAGACCGTCACCGATGTGGGGCAGTGCCCGGTCCATGATGACGTACATGGAGTAGTTCAGGTAGGCCTCTTCGGTAAAGGCATGCAGCGGCCGCTGCTCCACTCCCTCAAGGCTCAATTCAGTTGCATCACTCATTGTTTTCGTTATCCGCCGTCTGCGTCGGCATTCCGTTGTAAGTTAGCTTGTAAACCGCACCATTATAATCGTCCGAAATCAAAAGCGAACCATCAGGGTGCTCAAGAAATGCCACAGGACGGGCCAAAGGTTGTTCTCCATCAAGCCAGGGGCCAATAATCACCCGGTATTGCCAACTGCCGTCGGCCTGAGGCATCAGGGCGCTCACCTGATAGCCCACCTTGCTGCTGCGATTCCAGCTGCCATGCTCGGCGATAAGCAGGGCCCCCCGGTATTCAGGGGGAAACGCCTCGCCGCGGTAGAAATGAATCCCCAGAGGCGCCACGTGGGCCTGAAGCTGCCACAGAGGCTTTTCAAAGCCGGCCATCTGCCCCGCACTGGCCTTGAATTTGGGATCGGCCACCTTGGCACCGTGGAGGAAGGGGTAACCGAAGTGGCTGCCCGCCGTCACCAGGCGATTGATCTCATCCGGGGGCAGATCGTCCCCCATCATATCGCGGCCATTATCGGAGAAGTAGAGCTCCCCGCTGTCCGGGTGGAAATCGAACCCGACACTGTTGCGCACCCCCTTGGCCAGAACCTCGTATCTCCCCTTGTCCAGGTCCAGCGCCAGAATGCTGGCATACGGCAGTGCCGGATTGCAGATATTACAGGGTGCGCCCACCGGCACGATCAGCCGGCCATCCGGAGCGAAACGAATGAACTTCCAGCCATGGTGGGCATCGCTGGGCAGGCCGTCGTACACCACCTCCATTTTCGGCGCCACCAGCCTGGTTTCCACCTCGGGAAAAGCCAGGATGCGGTTGACCGCTGCCACGTAGAGGGTATCGTCGCGAAACGCGATGCCGGAGGGAAGGTAGAGCCCCTGGGCCACTGTGTGCCGGGTCTCGTAGACGCCATCGCCATCCTGGTCCTGCAGAGCATGGACCTTGCCGGCTTTCCGACTGCCGACAAACAGGGTGCCCTTACTGCCCCAGGCCATCTGCCGGGCGTTGTCTGCCTCGGCGACCTGAGTCAATGAAAACCCTTGTGGCAGTTGAGCCGACGAAACCGCCGTTGCCGCGGCGATGATCAACAGTGTGACGCTTCCCATTTTTCCTCCCTGGCAGCACGACTAAGATTGCATAGTTATGCAAGCTCAATCTGACCACCTTTTGGCCACGATGTTCAGTTAGCCATCACTGGCTTTGTTAACAATTCCAAAATTCAATCCAGAATTGCAGAAAACGAAATCCAGAGCTTCAAAAAATATTATATTTAGAGCAATAACATCAATAATTTGTGATTATCTGACCCTGTCACCACCTCTCATTTTTAATCAAAATTTGATCTGGACGCCAGTTGCACCCTTTACATAGTGACAACATTCACGAAAAAGATGCTCAGTTTTTAGGCTGTTTCAATAGTGTGAACTGATGACGATTCCCGTATCCTGCTCTCTGCTATTAATACTCCTGCACACAACTAAGCGGGTAAAGATCATGCAACGCGTATTCAATACACAGGACACTCAAAATCTGGCGATTGATCGCCGTCCGACCCTGGAAGAGCTGGTGCACGACACCGGTTGGGTCACCGAGTCCACCGCCGTAACCCAGGAGCCCGATGGCACTCTGGTTCACTGGCGCATGCCCCTGCACCAGGTGGTGGCGGCCCGTATGTCCTTCACTGGCAAATCCCTGCGCAGCGAGCTGGGTGGCAACTTCAGCAAGTACGTGGTTCAGGTAAACCACGAAAAGCGCGAGCTGGCAGAAGACTGGTCCAACGGGGTGGTCAGCGCCCTGAACTACATGGATTGTAAGCGTCGCACCAGCTGGTAAGCGCCGCACTCGTACCGACAGACAAAGAAAAAGGCCGCACTGAGTGCGGCCTTTTCTTTATCAGTTATCCAGGGCAGCCAGGTCTCCCTTGGCTTCCAGCCAGGACTTGCGATCCCCGGCCCGCTTCTTGGCCAACAACATGTCCATCAACGCCTCGGTGGCCTGGGCATCATCCACCGTCAGCTGCACCAGACGACGGGTATTGGGGTCCATGGTGGTTTCCCTGAGCTGGCCCGGGTTCATCTCACCCAGTCCCTTAAACCGGGTGACCTGAACCTTGCCCTTACGTTTCTCGGCGGCGATCCGGTCCAGAATCCCCTGGCGCTCCTGCTCATCCAGGGCGTAAAACACCTCCTTGCCCACATCAATACGGAACAGCGGAGGCATGGCCACATACACATGCCCCTGCTCGACCAGGGAGCGGAAGTGCCTCATGAACAGGGCACACAGCAGGGTCGCGATGTGCAGACCATCGGAATCCGCATCCGCCAGGATGCACACCTTACCGTAGCGCAACCCGCTCAGATCGTCCGAATCCGGGTCGATCCCCAGGGCGATGGAGATGTTGTGCACCTCCTGAGAAGCCAGCACCTGACCGGCGTCCACCTCCCAGGTATTCAGGATCTTGCCTCGCAGGGGCATGATCGCCTGAAAGTCACGATCTCGGGCCTGTTTGGCGCTGCCGCCTGCCGAGTCCCCCTCCACCAGGAACAGCTCGCCGCGCATCGGCTCTGTGGTGGTACAGTCGGTGAGCTTCCCGGGCAGGGCAGGACCGCTGGTCACCTTCTTACGGGCGACCTTCTTGGCCTTGCGCAGCCGACTCTGAGCACTGGCAATACAGAATTCCGCCAGGGCTTCCGCCTGCTCCGTGTGCTCGTTGAGCCACAGGCTGAAGGCATCACGGACCACGCCGGTGATGAAAGCCGACGCTTGACGGGAGGAGAGACGCTCCTTGGTCTGACCGGCAAACTGGGGGTCCTGCATCTTGATGGAGAGGATGTAGCTCACCTTGTCCCAGATATCTTCCGGGGCCAGCTTGACGCCACGGGGCATCAGGTTGCGGAACTCGCAGAACTCCCGAAGCGCCTCCAGCAGGCCCTGGCGAAGACCATTGACGTGGGTACCGCCCTGGGCGGTGGGGATCAGGTTGACGTAGCTTTCAGCGACGGAGTCGCCCCCTTCCGGCTGCCACACCAGGGCCCAGTCCACCGCTTCATTGTTCGCAGCAAAGGCGCCGGTAAAGGGGGTATCCGGCAACATGGGCCAGGATTTCACCGTATCGAACAGGTAATCCTTCAGGCCATCTTCGTAGTGCCACTCGGTAACTTCACCGGTCACCTTGTTGTCGAATTTGATCTTGAGTCCGGGGCAGAGTACCGCCTTGGCCCGCAGCAGGTGAGTCAGTCGGGCCACAGAGAAGTTGGCGGAATCGAAATAGCTGGTATCGGGCCAGAAATGAACGCTGGTGCCGGTATTGCGGCGGCCACAGGTGCCGGTCACCTGCAGGTCCTGGACCTTGTCGCCATTTTCAAAGGCGATCTCATACACCTGGGCATCGCGGCGAACGGTGACCTCCACCCGGGTGGAAAGGGCATTCACCACGGAGATCCCCACACCGTGCAGACCACCGGAGAACTGGTAGTTCTTGTTGGAGAACTTACCGCCGGCGTGCAGCTTGCACATGATCAGCTCGATGCCGGGCACCCCCTCTTCCGGGTGGATGTCCACCGGCATGCCACGGCCATCATCGATCACCTCCAGAGACTGATCCTTATGGAGTATCACCTGAACGCTGCTGGCGTGACCCGCCAGGGCTTCATCGACGCTGTTGTCGATCACTTCCTGACCCAGGTGGTTGGGCCGGGCAGTGTCGGTGTACATCCCGGGGCGCCGCTTTACCGGCTCCAGTCCGTTAAGTACCTCAATGGCATCGGAGGTGTATTGATTGGTCATCTCTGGTCCCAAGTCCGCTTAGTTGTGGTTATGTTATCGGCATCATCGAGTGGGCTTCAAGCCAGCCCAAGGAAACGGCATGCCGCAGGCAGATGCTGCTCGAAGCCGACAAAACTGTGGTCGCCGCCGGGTTCAATCACCATTTGGCCATGGTGATATTTGTCCACCGCCTGACGGTAATCCAGCACCTCGTCACCACTCTGTAACAGAGTCAGGAAACGATCCGGATGGTGGATCACCGGAGTATCCAGCGCCTGAAGCTGGGCCATATGGGCCTGGGTAACCTCAAAGCACTCGCCGGTGTAGGGGTTTTCCTGAGGGCCCAGGTAGTCCAGCAGCAATTCAAAGGGGCGGACCGCCGGATTGATCAGAACCGCCCTGCCCCCATACTTCTCCGCCAGATAACTGGAGAAAAAGCCCCCCAGGGAACTGCCCATCAGTCGCAGCGGCTCGCCCGCCGCCAGGGCCGGTTCCACGATCCCCTCCAGCTGTGTCATGGCCGCCTGGGGCGTGGTGGCCAGCCGGGGAATGGCCAAAGGCTCACTGGCGTGATGCCGCCCCATGTAATCACGGACCATCTCCGCTTTCTGTGAACCGGGGGAACTGTTGAATCCGTGGATGTAGAGCAGCATGGTTCCTTGCCTAGTAGCCGGACGCCGTCCTGTCGGGCTGGAAGCGGTCGCCGGAAAGCCGTTTTATGGAGGTGTCGATGCTACCATCGGCATTCAGGGTCAGCAAACGGTAACCGGGCTGCAGGTTGTCCAGGCTGAAGTCACGGCAGTGTGGCCGGAACTGAATGGAGGTGGACGGCGCCGCCAGCATGCGAATGTGATCCAGGCGCTCATCCATCTGCTGATGGACATGGCCCCAGATCACCCCTTTCACGGTTTCGAAGCGGCGAATCAGGTCGTTGAACTCCTGACCATTGTCCAGCCTGTGCTGATCCAGCCAGACGCAGCCGGTATCCAGAGGATGGTGATGCAGGGCAATCAGGGTGTGGTAGGCACTGGAGTGATTCAAAACCGCTTCAAGCCACTCCAGCCTGTGATGATTCAGGTGGCCTCCTGGCAGACCCAGGACGGTGCTGTCCAGTTGCAACAGCTGCCAACGGCCGAGGATGATGCGCCTGTCCAGCATGACGCCACTGCCCTCGAGCCCCATCTCCATGCGATCAAAGGCGTCATGGTTGCCCGGCAGCGCGCTGACCGGCACACCCAACCCGCGGACACCATCGGCAAAGTGACGATAGGCTTCGATGCTGTGGTCCTGGCTGAGATCCCCGGTGCCAATAACCATATCCAGAGGCTCATAGCGCAGCTCGGAGAGGATCGCGGAGAAGCTGTCCCAGGGATTCAGTCCCAGGAACTCAGCCCCTTTATCGGCAAACAAATGGGGGTCGGAGATCTGTGCGAGGCGGATCGACTGCTTGTCCGCAGGAAACGACAGTGCCTTGGCTCGAACACTCAAGGGCTGGTTTACTCCCTAACTTCAGCCACCATAGCTTTCAACCTATGGGGCGATAAACATTCCAATATTTCAGCCAGGAACAGGTTGGTCTGGAACCTGTCCTGCGCCAGCCACAATTTGGCAGTCTGCCAATCATACAACGGCGAGAGGCCGGAGATCTGTTGACCACTTAACACTTCTGCCAGTCGAGCGTCGTGGTACAACCTAACCGACATGCTGGGGATAGTCAGCCAGGAGCTGGCAGGCACCCAACGCTGGATCTGTAAAACCTGGGTGTAACGGGTTTGCTCCACCAAGATGAAGCCCACCTCTATCTGAGAAGAGAGGCGCATATGCCAGCGCTCCCCGGGTTTGGCCTCCTCGGGGATCAGGGGCAAAAGGCGCAGGTAGTTGCGCCCATAGAGGGCGTGTAACCTCGCCAGCGAGTCGCGCCGTTTGGCCATCAGACCTTACCCTTCCTGAGCTTGTGGTGATTCAATTCCAGCCATTGTAGACCAATCACGCTGCTTCCATTGTCGATTTCTCCAGATTCCACCATCTGGTAGGCCTGGGGTCTGGGTACCACCACCACCCTGATGTCCTCATGCTCATGGTCCAGGCCATGGATCCCCTGGGCCATCGAGGCATCCACCAGGGCCAGAACCATGTAGAGACGCTCGGAACAGCCCCCCGGCGAAGAGAGATGGCTGCCAATGGGAGTGAGGCTGCTGCTGCTCAGTCCTGTCTCCTCCTGCAGTTCCCGTTCGGCGACCTCCAGTACCGACTCCTGCTTGTCAATCATCCCGGCCACCAGCTCATAAAGCCAGGGGTTGCCACTGTTGCCGATGGCGGGAATGCGGATCTGCTCAATCAGCACCACCTCGTCCCGCACAGGGTCGTAAGGCAGCACCACCACCGCATTGCCGCGCTCGAAAATCTCCCGGGTCACCACCTCGCTCATGCCGCCGTCGAACAGGGGGTGGCGCAGTCTTCGCTGAATCAGTTTGAAAAAACCCTGAAACAGCGTTTTTTCCTCCAGAAGCTCGATCCGTTCAGGATCCATCTGGCCAGGAAGTTGTACTTTCATCCATCTACCCTCTGTTTGGCGAATTTCTCCAGCCTTATGAACTCTATAAACTGTTACACTTGGTGACGCAAAATGATTGACTTTCCTGGGTGCAATTCAGTTTACTAAGGCTGTCAAAGTCAAGGTCGTCTTGGGAATAACGGGTTTTCCCAGCCCGGAAATTTAGCTTGCCTGTGGTGCAGGCTAGCTTTGTGTTTACTTTAAGGATTTCAAATGCGACTCAAATTTCGTGCATTGACCCTAGCGCTTGGTCTGGCCGGTGCAACCCTGCCAGCTCATGCGGACGATCTCTATCAGATCTACCAACAGGCACTGACCAAGGATCCGGTCCTGCTGCAATCCAAAGCGACTCGTGACGCCGCCTTCGAAGCGATCGATCAGAGCCGTGCCTCTCTGCTGCCCCAAATCAGTGGCTCTCTGGGCTATGGTTACTCCTGGTTTGATGACCTGGGCGAAACCTCAGACAGCGGTGGTTCCGGTTCCGGCAGCATCGAGCTGGGTCAGAGCATCTACAATCACGCCAACTACGTCAACCTGGCGCTGAGTGAGAAGAGTGCCGCCCAGAGCGACGCCAACTACTCTCTGGCCGCACAGAGCCTGATCGTGCGGGTGTCCAACGCCTACTTCGACGTGCTCTCTGCCCAGGACTCCCTTGAGTTCGTTCAAGCCAACAAGCGTGCCATCGAGCGCCAGCTGGAACAAACCAAGCAGCGTTTCGCCGTGGGCCTGACCGCCATCACCGACGTGCATGAAGCCCAGGCTCAATATGACCTGGCCATTGCCGAGGAGATCAACGCTCAGAACACCCTGGAGAACAGCTACGAGGGCCTGCGTGAGATCACCGGCCTGGAGCACAGCGAACTGTCCGTTCTGGACACTCAACGCTTCAGCCCCTCTGCCCCGGCCCCGGCCACTCACGACGCCTGGCTGGCACTGGGTGAGGAGAGCAGCCTGGAACTGCTGAGCCGCCGCCTGGGTGTGGATATTGCCAAAGAGCAGATTGAACTGGCGAAAACCGGTCACCTGCCAAGCCTGGATCTGGCCGCCGGCATCACCGCCAACTATGGTCAGGAAGATCGCCCCAACCAGATCACCAACGATACCACTGGCCAGATCGGTCTGACCCTGAGGGTACCCATCTTCAGCGGCTTCTCCGTGACCAGCCAGGTTGAGCAGGCCAAGTACAACTTCGTGGCCTCCTCTCAGGCCCTTGAGGAAACTCACCGCTCCGTGGTGCGTAACCTGCGCAACAGCCTGAACAACGTCAAGGCATCCATCAGCACCATCAGAGCCTATGAGCAGTCTGTGGTGTCTGCAGAGAGCGCCCTGAAGGCCACCGAAGCCGGTTTCGAAGTGGGCACCCGTACCATTGTTGAGGTACTGAACTCCACTCGTCAGCTGTACAGCGCCAAGCAGCAGTTGGCCGATGCCCGTTACAACTACATCCTGGCCGTCCTGTCGCTGAAGCAGGCCGCCGGAACCCTGAGTGCCGAAGACGTACAGATGATCAACAACGGTCTGAAGTAAGGCGCTTGCCAATAAAAAACCGCCCATTGGGCGGTTTTTTTATGCCTGGATGTGCTTAGAAGCTCAGCTCCACACCGACGAAGGCCCCGGAAAACTCCAGGTCCGCCTGGGTGCCCCAGTCGCTGACGTCAAAGGTGTGTTGGCGGTAGCCCCCCTTGATGGCCAGATCCAGGGCCAACATATCCAGCTCCCAGCCCAGGCCCGCCTTGTAATCGCTGATCTTGCGATCGTCATAGCTGGCCAGCACCCCGTCGGCAAACACAAACAGGCCGGTGCCGATCAGGTTCACCTGACCGCGCACATAGCCCATGAGAATGCCATCATCCAGGTTGTCCTCATTGAGGGCACCATCGTTGAGCTTGCCGCTGTACAGTCGATAGCTGGCACCCAGGTCCAATTCTACGGCACCGTTGTCCAGCAGTTCATAATAGGCCACCAGATCGGTGTTGGAGAGATCCGCCTTCACCGAACCCTGGCCGTCGGACTCCTGCTGGCTGTAGCGCAACATCACATTGGGTACCAAGGGGATGAAGTGCTCAAAGGCAACATAGCCACTGGGCTGATAGCTGTCGTCCCAATCGCCGCCTGTGCTGTGCAGGTCGCCGCTGACGCTGTTCTGCTGCAGATCCAGGCCCAGCTTGACCCCCAGTACATCGGCCTGGGCGGCCCCGGTCAGTGCAGTGGCAAGACAGGCCGCCGCAACAGAGAGTTTCAAACGCATAAAGAGTTACCCTTGAGTTAGCAGTTGTTTGAGGTCAATCAGTGCCGCATTGGCACGACTGATGTAATTCGCCATCACCAGCGAATGGTTGGCCACCAGGCCAAATCCGCTGCCATTGAGCACCAGCGGGCTCCAGACCGTTTCCTGGGTCGCCTCCAGCTCGCGGATGATCTGTTGCAGGCTGACGGTGGCGTTCTTCTTCTCCAGCACAGGAGCAAAATCGGCTTCCACGGCGTTCATGATTGCCAGCAGTGCCCAACAGCTGCCTCGTGCTTCATGAAACACGTCGTCAATCTTCCACCAGCTGGTTTTCACCTCCTGCTCGCTCACCGTCATGGTGGACGCACTGGCGGAGGTGTCCCCGGCCAAGTCGGTATTCAGGCGAGCCTGCCCGACGCTGGCGGACAACCTCTGGGACAGGCTGCCCAGACGCTTCTCCACCTGATCCAGCACCGCCACCAGGTTGTCGGCTCGAGCGTAGAACTGGGCCGAGGGCTGGGTGGGGTCACTGATGCGCATCCGGTAGGACTTGAGCGCCTCAATGCCATCGCGATACTCGGACTCGGCACTGGGGATCATCCAGCTGCGATGATCAATGTTGAATTTGGGCTGAGCCTTGGCCAGATCCGGGTCCTCGGCGGACTGAGATTGGGAGCGAGCCAGGTCCTTGCGCATCACCAGGGTCAGATCCCGCACCTGCTCCAGGGCACCAAACTCGAAAGCAGGCATATTATCCATCAGCACCGAAGGCGGCATCTTGTCATTGGAGAGAAAGCCCCCTGGTTTATCCAGCAGGTTTTCCATCACCTCAATGGCCGCAGAGGTGGTGGCATAGCCGGTCACCGGCGTCTCCCCGCGCAGACGGTCGTTGCCTATCTGGTCTGGCTCGAAACTCCACCATACGGCAACCAGCCAGTTCAACAGCAGCAGACCCACCAGGCCTGCCACAATCCACTTCCTATTCAATGCGGCCATACACTGGCTCCTCTTTAGTGGTGATGATGGTGCTCATGCCCGGCGGACTTCATGTCCACCACCGGCAGGGTGACATCGACCTTGTCGCCATTGGCAAAGGTCAGGGTGCAGTTGACCTGCTGACCGGCCAGCGGCTGCTGGGTCAACTGCAGCAACATAAGGTGGTCCCCCCCTTCGGCGAGGGTTACCGACTGACCCGCAGGCAATTCGATGCGCTCAATGCGGCGCATCTTCATCATGCCGTTTTCGGTCAGCATGGTGTGCATCTCGGTCTTACCGGCGATGTCACAGCTGGCCCCGATCAGTGCGGTGGCCGCGTCATGGTTGTGAAGGGTCAGGTAGGCGGCGGTATTGGGCACTCCCGGCGGCATCTCGCGCACCTTGGCATCACTCAGGGTAATGGCAGCCATGGCTGGAGCTACTGCCAACAGGGCACAGCAAGTAAACAGTTGTTTGAATTTCATCGCGCTTCCCTTACACTTTTTCCTTCGGTACAAAATCTCTCCACGGAAAGGAGCAATTATGGCCAATCCCATAGCGATCTCCCGTGACGGTAACGTCATGGTACTGACCATCAATCGACCCGACAAGCGTAACGCATTGACACATGAGATGTATTACCAGCTGTGTGACGGGCTGCAACAGGCGGAAAAGGATCCTGAGATCCATGCCTGCCTTCTCAGGGGGCAGAGCAACTGCTTTACCGCCGGCAATGATCTGGGCAACTTCCTCGCCGATGGCGGCTTCGACGAATCCAATGCCGCCGCCCGGTTCATCCAGCTGCTGCCCACCCTATGCAAACCGCTGATCGCCGCCGTGGGCGGCAACGCCGTGGGCATCGGCTGCACCCTGCTGCCCCACTGTGACATGGTGATCGCCGCAGACACTGCCACCTTCATGCTGCCTTTCGTCAACCTGGGGATCGTCCCTGAGGCGGGGTCCAGTACCCTGATTCCACAGATGTGCGGCGGGCCCCTGGCGGCAGAACTGCTGCTGCTGGGAGAGCCCTTCGATGTGGAACGCGCCAAACAAGTTGGGCTGGTCAACCACAGCTGCACCGAAGCGGAGCTGATGGATCTGGCCATGAGTTATGCGCAGAAGTTTGCCTCTCGACCGCCACAGGCGATGCAACAGGCGAAGAGACTGCTGAAGCTGTCCCAACCACAGCTGGGCCAGGTGATGCAGGCGGAATTTTCCGCCCTCGGGAAACGACTGAGCAGCGATGAAACCCGCCAGGTGATCCAGGCACGCCTGAAGCGATAAGGGAAGCGGGGCCCCCGAGAGGGCGATGGGGACCCCGCGTAAATTGGGTTCTACTGGCTCTTCTGCCAGTACCAGCAGGCGATCACCACTAAGGCCAGGGTCACCAGGGACCAGCTGCCGTAATCCTGCCACCACCATACCAGTGCCGGGGGATCGCTCAGGGTTGCCAGACTGAGGCAAAGCAGCAATACGACTAGCAGTAACGGCATCGACGTTTCGGCATCAACAGGGTGGCCACCAGGTAGGCCAGGGTCGCGGTCACTGGCTCGAGCATCAGGTAAACCAGAAAGATGGCCCGGCACCAGAATGGGCTGAATCCCAGATAGCTGCAGAGGCCGGCAAAGGTTCCGGCTAGCCAGCCCCGGCTGGGATCTCGTTGGATTTTATTAGCCATGGTTTACCTCCTGGTCCTGCAATTCTTTCCTATTTACTCTTTCGTCGGTCATCGCCCGTGAAGGCTGCGACCGGTTTATTCTTCTGGGCACTAGCGCACTTCGTTGTAGATCCAGTAGCCCAGGACACTCAGCATCCAGCCGGCCAGGGGCAACACACACAGCATGGCCGGCATCCAGTTCACAATCATTCTGCATCCTCTCCCTGTTTGTGAGCAGCTGCGGTCAACTTGGGCTTGGGCTGCTTGGCGGCCAGCTCGGTGGATTTGCCCACCAACAGCATCTGGGCGGCCAGCCGCACTTCGTTGGCCAGTTGACGTTCCAGGGCATGGCGCATTGAGGCTACCTGGGAAGACACAAACTGCTCGACTCCCTGCTCAATCTCGCCGTGAGGGGTCGCCTGGGCACCGGTGGAAAACATCAACACTGCGGCCAATGAAACGGATACCAGAGACTTCACTTTGATTGAACGGTCCATGAGATTTTCTCCAAATGGGTGAATGTGTGATTCACATAAGACTATTCAATCAACGTGCCAACTTTTATATCGTTGATATTAAAGGAAAAGAAGAAAAGCAGAGGGAGAGGTGGAGTGCCCATTTAAGGAGATCTCCGGGGAAATGGTGATTTTCACCAACCCTTGGTGAAATTGGTTAAAAAAGGGACACCGCAGTGCCCCCTACAAGGATCAGGCCGGTTGCACGCCGGTGGCCAACGCCAACTCAACCATGTCGCTGAAGCTGGTCTGACGCTCCTCG
The DNA here is from genome assembly GCF_000422645.1 of Ferrimonas futtsuensis DSM 18154. Lineage (GTDB taxonomy): Bacteria > Pseudomonadota > Gammaproteobacteria > Enterobacterales > Shewanellaceae > Ferrimonas > Ferrimonas futtsuensis. The sequence goes on along the minus strand of NZ_AUGL01000019.1, from coordinate 33,963 downwards.
GCGGTCGTCTCCTCGGTCATCAGCAGATGATCCGACACGGTGAGAATGGTCAGGGCCCGGGCCCCCTGCTCCGCGGCTATGGCATAGAGGGCCGCCGCCTCCATCTCCACCGCCAGCACCTTCATTCTCTGCAGGGCGGGCAACAGCGCCTGATCGCGACCATAGAAGAGATCGTTGGTGAACACGGTGCCGAAGCGGGCGGGAATCCCCAGCCGACTGGCCTGCTGATGGCAGGCCATCGCCAGGCCGAAATCGGGCACCGCAGGATAATCGTAGCCAGCCAGCCGGGTGCGGTTGGTGAGTGAGGCGGTACCCGCTCCGGTGGCCACCACCACATCCCTGAGCTTGAGATCCTCGGCCACCCCGCCGCAGCTGCCGATGCGGATCAGGGTTTTGACCCCATAGTCGCGAATCAGCTCTTCGGCGTAGATGGAGATGGAAGGGATGCCCATGCCGTGGCCCATCACCGACACCCTGTGCCCCTGCCAGGTGCCGGTAAAACCCAGCATGTTACGCACATTGGTCACCTCCACCGCGTCCTCGAGAAAGGTGTCGGCAATGTACTTGGCCCTCAGGGGATCACCGGGAAACAGCAGCAGGTCGGCGAAGTCGCCAGGTTTGGCATTGATATGGGGAGTCATCTTGGTTTCCTCTTTTTTCAGTGTCGGGGACAGTGTAAAAAGAGGCTTGAGATCAGTATGAGGACAATTGTCCGCCTGGGGAGCCACAAATGCCCACACCAGAGTCCCACCCCCTTACCGGTGCCATCGCCAGGGGCCACCAGCAGTTGATGGATGCCATCCACGTCCTGCCATTAAAACAGTGGCTCTTGCCCGAAGGGGAGCCCCTGCTGCGCCAGGGAGAGCGTGTCGACGCCCTCTACTGGGTGGAACAAGGGGAGTTTACCCTGCACTACGCCGCCGCCAACGGCAAAGAGTTTGGCCTGGGGATCTGGCAGGGGGATCAGCGACTGTTTGGCGAGGTGGAACTGCTCACCGGCCAGCCCTGCCAGTTTGATGTGGTGCCTCTGGCGCCGGTGAGCGTACGGCAGCTGCCCAGGGACACATTTGAAAGCCTGCTCACCGAGCACCCGGAGATCGCCCTGTGGCTCAGCCAACAGCTGGCGGGTTACTACCAGGGGCAGATGCAGCGGGCCATGACCCTGAGCCTCTACCCCCTGGCCCACAACATCGCCCTGGACCTGATGCAGCGCCGTGCCAACGGCGAGCCAGACCTCAAGCTTTATCAGGAAGCGGCCCGCTTCGGTTGCTCCGAACGGGTCTATCGGCGGGTGGTGGCTCAGCTGACCGAGCTGGGGCTGGTGGAGAAACGTGAGGGGCGACTGGAGATCATAGACCAGGAGAAGCTCACCGCCTTTCTGGATCTGTAAACAACAACGCCGCCCAGGGGGCGGCGTTGTCCTATTCGACGGCTGTTTAAACCTGCGCCTGCTCCAGGGGCTCGCCCACCTGGGCCATCGCCTCCAGCAGCAAGGCTGGCGTGGCATCGGCCAGGTGGGCACGCTCGGACAGGGTACGGCGCCAGGTGCGGGCACCGGGCAGTCCATTGAACAGGCCCAGCATATGGCGGGTGACGTGGTTGACCCGGCCACCCCGGGCCAGGTGACGCTCCACGTAGGGCACCATCTTCTCCACCACCTCGCGGCGATCCGCCACTGGGGTATCGCAACCGTAGATCTCTCTGTCCACCGCCGCCAGCAGGTAGGGGTTCTGGTAGGCTTCACGGCCCACCATGACGCCATCCATCTGCTTCAGGTGGGTCTGGCACTCCTCAAGCGTCTTGATGCCGCCATTGAGCGCCAGGGTCAGGTGGGGGAAGTCGCGCTTCAACTGATAGGCACGCTCATAGTCCAGAGGCGGGATCTCCCGGTTCTCCTTGGGGCTGAGACCGGAGAGCCAGGCCTTACGGGCATGGATGGTGAACTGCTCACAGCCGGCGGCCGACACCAGCTCGATGAAGCGGGTGAGGAACTCGTAGCTGTCCTGATCGTCGATGCCGATGCGGGTCTTGACCGTCACCGGAATGTCCACCACCTGGCGCATGGCATCCACGCTTTCGGCCACCAGCTCCGGCTCGGCCATCAGACAGGCCCCAAACCGGCCGTTCTGAACCCGGTCGGAGGGGCACCCCACGTTGAGGTTCACCTCGTCATAGCCCAGCTCCTCGGCCCGCCTGGCGCACAGGGCCAGTTCCTGGGGATTGCTGCCGCCCAGTTGCAGGGCCACAGGGTGCTCCTCCTGGTTGTAGCCCAGGTAGTCCCCCTTACCGTGGATAATCGCCCCAGTGGTCACCATCTCGGTGTACAGCAGGGTATGTCGGGACAGCAACCGCGCAAAATAGCGGTAATGCCTGTCGGTCCAATCCAGCATGGGGGCCACGGAGAAGCGGCAATTGTGCTCGGCGTAACTCAAAGAAAGATCACCCTAGATTCAGTTCAACACAGCCGGAGACGACACTCCGGACGGCTTTGGGCCGGGGATTATAGCAAAGCCACGCCCCTCAAAGAAAACCCCGCCAACATCGCCGGCGGGGCAAAGGGAGTGATGGGCCATTTCTCAATGGGTTGGCGTGCTGTGCCGGGTGATGCGCCCCGGCACAGATAAAGACTCAGCGGGCGGACGCCACGTGCTGATAGGCGGGAAGGTGCTCATACAGCTCATCCTTGAGAGGATGGCGACGAGCGCTGCGAATGCGGTGCACCTGATAGATGGCCAGGGCCACGTTGGCTGCCAGGGCGATGGCCGACACAAGCCACAGGGCCGCAGGATCACCGGACGCCTTCACCGCGAACCTGGAGGTGTCCACAAAGCTTGGGAAGCACATGACAAACATCATCCAGAACGCCAGGGTGTGGGCCCGGTGTTGCAGCCAGGCTCCGCGACGCATGAAAAACGCCGGGATGGTGCAGGAGAGCAGCAGGGCGGCGCCGGCATAGAAGGCGTGGTCACCGACGCAGTTGTAGACATAGGCGAAATTCCACAGATCGTAGGCGATGATCCAGAACCACAGCATGTCGGGCCAGAGCATATCCTTGAACTTGTCCCGGCTGATGAAGATCCCGGCCCAGCCACAGATGGTGAGGATATTCAGGATACCGGCGATGCCGTTCATGATGTTCCAGGAGCCTCCGGTGATCATCACCCCGTCCACCAGGCCGTTGAAGCTGTAGCACTGGAAGTCGCGCACCACCGCCTCGGCGATGTTGATGGCCAGAATCGCCGGTGGAAACATCAGCACCCACTTTTTCTGGGCCGCGCCCGGGATATAGCGGAGTGCCATAAAACCGATGCAGCCTGCCAACACCGAATACACCTTGGCCCAGTGGAACCAGGTGCCCACACTGGATCCCTCGGCAGTGGTGGTGTGAGGCCAGACGGTAAAGGTCAGGATCAGCGGCAGAACAATGAAACAGCCGATGCCGGCCCAGATGCTGCGCCGGGAGATCTCATTGAGCAGAATCAGGGCACCGAGAACGGCGAGGAAGGCGATCCAGGCGTGCAGGGGGATGGGTTCAAACAGAGACATGGTTCCACCTCGCAAGGTAGGGCGGAGGAGCGGAATGGGGATTGAGGATGACACCGCCCCTCCTGAAAGCCGGCAGAGCTACGGACGAGGCTCTGCCGGCGTTTCCGGGTTAGAAGGCGTAGTTGTATTCCAACCAGTAGCTGTCGTCCTTGGCGGTACTGTAATAGGCGCGGACGTTCTGCTTCTTGGTCAGCTGGTAGGCCAGGGAGATCTCAAACTCGGTGGCATCCATCTGCAGACCGCCATCCATCACGTCGTCGTCCCAGGACTTACCGTTCAGCTCCATGGTGTAGCGGTAGCTGGCCAGGGTCCACCAGTTGTCGGAAATGGTCCACTTGGCGTAGACCATGGCGGTCCCGATGGTGGAGGCGATATCCACACCACTGGAGCTGGAATCGGGCCATTCAGGATTCAGATCCTGAATGTTGTCGTCCATGATCACCGCACCCACATAGAGGATGGGCCAGATCAAGATGTCTTCCCCAACGGGAATGGTGGCCACAGGGCCCGCCTGAATCACAGAGGTAGACCCGAAGAACGGATGGTCGGCAAACACCGCGTCAACGGAGAAGCCCAGGCCGTTCTTGGTGTTGATGGTGCCGTAACGCAGGCGGTAGGAGCGGTTGCTGGCATACCCTTTGGTCTTGGTGCCCACGGGACCAATGCTGCCATCTGGGTATTGGCCATATTGAATACCACCAAACTTGGGGGTTTTATCGCCTTCATTGAAGATGTTTTTAACTTCAAACAGAATACCGGTCTTCTGATCAAACTCTCCTTTATCTTCACTCAGGGCCATCATCCCTTTCAGGTTGGCACCTTCGCTACCATAAGAGGCACCCAAATAGGTATAAACTTCGGTTGGATTACCCATATCAGGCGCTTCTTCAGAAGCAAATGCAGACAAACTTAGGGCGGCCATCGCTAATGCAGTGAACTTTTTCATTATCAACTCCAGAATCATTTAATTATTTATATGCGTCGTAACCAATAACTAACTCGCCATCTCTTGTTTCAACCGGTAATTTCTCCATTTGGCGCCGAAAACCTGATAGAAGAGGATGGAATTAAGGACGAAGCTCAAAAGTCCAACCGCCAACATTAATTCATCGTTTCTTGGCAACATCACCACATTACTTTCGTACATCGCCGGATTGGTGAAGTAGTACATAAAGGAGAGGGCCAGGGTGAACGCCCGCGCCTGCAACCAGGTGCCTCGGGTGATCAGCAGAGACGGAATGGTGGCCGCAGTCAGCACCATGAACTGGGCCGTGGCGGAACCGGGGAAGTTCAAGTAGACGAAGGCAAAGTTCCACACGTCATAGGCGATGATCCAGAAGGTGGTCATGGCCGGCCAGATCATGTCCTTCTCCTTAGTTTTGGCCGCCTGAATCTGCGCCCAGCCCGTCAGAGTAATGATGGAGAAGATGCCACCGATGGCATTCAGCACATTGGCGGTATAGCCCATGCTGAAGTCCTGCAATACCGCCTCTGAGATGTTCAGTGCCAGGAAACCGGCGGCACAGAACTTGGCCCACTTCATCTCCCCAACCTTGGTGTAACGGATTAGGGTAAACAGCACACACGCCCCGACCACCGAGTAGAGTTTGACCCACTTAAACCAGTAGCTGACGCCATAACTGGCCCACAGAGGAATCAAGACGATGGGCAGAACGAAGAAGATGATCACCGTGGGCCATTTGTAGCGGCGACAGATCTCGTTCATCACCATCAGGCCAATCAGCACCAGCAGCACATGGCCATAGGCCCGGGCCTCAATCCACTTATGGCCGATGAACTTCTTGCCCTCCTTGGCATAGTGAAAGCGGTCGGCAGAGACCACGGTCATCTCGGCATCATCGAAGTTGTCGATCTGCTGGCCGGCAGTGCTGGTGACGATCAAGCGGTCGCCATCAATCTGCCACTGCTTCACCTCGACCTGGTTGTGACCGCCGGATTGCTTGGTGATGGTGACCTGATGGTCAGGGGCAAACTCCATTCTGAAGAAGATGCTGCCCTGACCGGGGTCACCATCCATGGTGCCCTGCCATGTCTGGCCGGCAAACTGGTCGCCGATGGACACTCCATCCAGGTCGTTGGCCAGCACGGTCGGAGCCAGCACCAGGGCCAGCAGCCAGGCGCAAACTAGTTTAAAAAAGGATTTCATTTCGATTCTCCGCGGGGCAGATGCTCTGCCCCGCATTTCAGTAAACTCAGGCAGTCACCGGTTTTTGCCCTGGAAGCAGCGGGCTGCTCTCCTCGGTTCTGGCGTCCACCACCAGCGGCGGTTGCCGGTCCCCATAGGGCGGTTCATTGCCACCCTCCGCATTGGGCTGACGGAACTTCTTGAAGTACCAGAACAGGTAAGCAACGTGCAGTACCGCGTTGGCTACGCCCCAGTAGAGCAGTACCTGATCGTTGGCCCAGTGGGTGGAATCCATCACCTTGGCGAAGGGGTCGCCCATGGCACGGACCAGGATGTGGAACGCCAGGGTGTAGACCCGGGCAATGATGTAGAGCTCGGGGCGCTTCTTGAAGACAGGGTAGAGCTCTGCGGCCATCAGGATGCAGAAGGAACTGGCGAAGTACCCGGGGTTCTCACCATAGACGAACGCCATGTTCCAGGTGGTGTAGAGGAAGTTCCAGGACGCTGTGGAGTAGAACAGCAGGTCATTGGGTGCATCCTTGCCGATAAGCCAGTACTGGCGCTTGCCATTCTTGTACTTGGGGAAGGGCATGGTCACCAGCAGCACGCAACCTGCGATGAAGTTAAAGTAGTTTTCTGTCACCAGATCCTTGACGGTTGCCTCAGCGATATTGAGGAAAAGAACGCCGTACAAAACCCACAACACCCAGTCTTTTCGGAAAAACTTAAGTATGCGATTTGGATTTTCATAATAGAGATATGCAATTCGTGCGGTACCAACAATTAATGCCGTTGGAATAAGCACACTGACGGTTTTAGCCCAACGGAACCAGCCATCCAAATTGTCTGCCCAGAGAGGGGCAGTTAATAAAGACAACAACCAGAACAGAAAGGTAAATCTTGGTGTTCGCCTCATCATTTCGACGAGAACTAGCAGAAATACAATGTAGCCCACCATGGAAACTACATAGGTAGAAATCGGGATAGCCATACCAACCTCAGAATTTATCCAGACTCACTTTAGAGCTTTTACTCTAATCATTGGTTTGGCCGATTTTCATGACCAGGATCAAGAAATTTCCCGCCCACTTTCTAAACCAACATCAATGTGGTTCGAACCAGATTCTTTAACCCCAAAACAGAGCTGCCTGTCAATTTGACAATCTCATTTGAAGCTTTTACCCAAATTTGACCACCCCGACAGACAGGTAACCCCATTCGTTAACATGAGCGAACATTTTAGAAAAATAGATTGATTTAAATCAATAAAAAATAGATTAGAGCAAATACTCTAATGAGGATTCTGGCCATATATTAAGGTGACCCAAGATGCAAAAAATGCCCCTGCTTTCCCTCTGCTTCTCCCTGGCCTTCAGTAGCACCGCCTGGTCGGTGACCATGGCCGATGTGGAGCTGGCCGACAACCTGAAACTGGACGGTGTCGAGATGCCCTACCGAGGCGCCGGCATCCGATCCAAGTTCTTCATGGACCTTTATGTCAGCTCCCTGTACAACCAGGAGAGTCTGCCCGCCGGTGAGTTGATGGAGGGACGCACCGCCACCACCATTCAACTGGACATCATCTCGTCGATGATCACCTCGGAAAAAATGACCGCCAGCATGGAGGACGGATTCGCCCGTTCTGCCGGGAAACACCTTCCCGAGCTGAAAACTCAGATCTCCGAATTCACTCAGGCGTTCAGCGCCCCGGTCAGTGAGGGCGACACCTTCCAGATCGTCTCCATACCCGGCCAGCCGGTGGAACTGCTGAAAAATGGTACCAAGCTGGTGGCCGTCGAGGGTGAGCTGTTCCGCTCGGTACTGCTGGGCATCTGGCTGGGTGACGACCCTCTCGACGATGACCTGAAAGAGGAGATGCTGGGACTCTAGCCAACGGGCATCCCCGGCAGGGGTTTTCTGGCTTAGGTCGGCCAAGAACAACTGCTGAGGCTCACCCCGCGTAGGTCGTACTGTCCGGATACGCCGCCGGACCGCTTCGGGGCCAGGCCAAGCCTGGCCCCTTTTTTGATTGGGTGCCCCATTCTGGAATAAGGGGTACAGACAGGCAAACCCGCGGCGCAGCCTAACTCATCAGTGTCGCCAGGACGCGACGCTCTCCCCCATGATCCCTGTGCTCGCCCAGATAGATCCCCTGCCACTGCCCCAGGCCCAACCGTCCATTTCTGACAGGAAGCATCAGGCTGGTTCCCAGCAGGCTGCTCTTGATGTGGGCAGGCATATCGTCGTCCCCCTCATAGTCATGGCGAAAGTAGCGGGTGCCATCGGGCACCAGACGGTCGAAAAAGGCGGAGAAGTCCCCTCTGACCGTGGGATCGCAATTCTCATTCAGCGTCAGGCTGGCGGAGGTGTGCTGCAACTGCAGATGCACCATACCTGCGGAGATCTCTCCCAGGGGCAATCCCCGGCAGATCTCCTCGGTGATCAGGTGGAACCCCCGAGGGCGTTGCTCCAGCCTGAGTTCAATCTGTTTCATCGGCTCATCCTGGCTTTTGTGGTGATAACGGCATAGTGGCACCTCTCCCACAGGATGCAAGCGCCGCCGGGGCGATGGGCTAGTCCATTCGGGGGAGGAAACTACACTTTCGGGTAATGGGCTGATGCAGGCTCAGCCCCTAAGTTAGGCCCTTGACTGCGACCCCACCCGGAGCTGAGCTCAATAAGGAGTAGAGCGGTGCGCTTACTGATCTTGATGCTGCTGATGGCGATGCCCCTTCCCAGTCCGGGGGAGGACATCGAACTGGACGGCATGCTCTTCGACCGCACCCTGACGCGATTTGGCAAGGAGTTCATCTACTACTACGCCGGTTACTGGCGGAACTTGCCAGGAACTCAGGGGTTTATCGTGACTGTTTATGAAACCGGGTAATCAAGGTGAATGATAAATGCTATGGAAAACAACCTACCTTGATTTCAAACCCAGCTTACTCACCAGCTCCACCCGATTTCGGGTCTCGGTCTTGCGGAAGATGGAGGCCAGATGCGCCTTCACCGTGTATTCGGAGATAAACAGCTCTCGGGCAATCTCCTTGTTCCTGGCGCCCAGGGCCACCAGCTGTACCACGCTCTGCTCCCGGTTGGTCAGTTTCTCCTGCTCCTGGCGTTTTTGCAGCTGAACCTGGCTGCCAATCATCCGTGTCACCGCCTTTTCCAGGGTCGCCCGGGAAAACCACAGCTCCCCCTGCATCAGAGCCCGTAGCGCAGACAGCGTCATATCCACCCGCTCCTCCTGGAACAGCAGCCCCTTGAGGCCCAGAGTCAACAGTTGCACCGAGTCCACCTGAGGCTCTCTGACATCGTACAGCACCATGGCGTTGTGAGGCAGCCAGGGGCGGGCCCAGTCAGGCAGGCCGCTGGTGCCGATTCCCCCCTGCCAGGGCACCAGAATCAGAGTATGGGGGTCGACCTGAGGCTCGGGCGAGAGGGGGTCCTCCAGGGTGTGCATCTCCACCGGAATACCCAAGGTGGCACACAACATGGGCAGTGAGCTGGGCAGCTCGCCACTCTGATAGAAGAGAATTTTTGAAAAGGGGGTCATAGGCATTCCTTGCGCTCAAAAAGCCGGGCATCCATTGCCCGGCATGACCGTAACGACCCCAACCTAAAGGCTTAGAGGAGAAAGTTCAAGAAAGTGAATGCAGATCAATAGCATACGCAAGCAACTTGGAGGCACGTCATAAGCTGCGCTTAGGGATGCCCTACTCCACGTAACGGTATTGAACCCGGGCAGTGGTGCTGCACAGCAGCTCATACGGGATGGTGGACGCACATTCGGCAATCTCCTCCACCGGCAGCCCCTTACCCCACAGCACCACAGAATCGCCCACCTGGATCGGATCATCGCCGATCTCCACGGTGATCATATCCATGGAGACACGACCAGCAAGGGGATAACGTTTGCCGTTGATCAGCACCGGCGTACCGCTGACCGCGTGACGGGGATAGCCATCTCCATACCCCATGGCAATCACCGCCAGACGGGTATCACGGCTGGCGCGCCAACTCTGACCGTAGCCCACAGGATCGCCCGCCTTGTGCTCCCGTATTGCCAACACCGCGGTTTTCATGGTCATCACCGGCTGAAGTTCATAATCTTCCGGACGCCCGGCAATCATCGGCGAGCCACCGTACAAGGCCAGCCCGGCACGCACCCACTGGCCATGGGACGCCGGCCAGGCCAGAGTACCCGCAGAGTTGGCCAGGGTACGCTCACCAGGCAGACTCTTGGTGAGCTGATTGAACAGGGCGATCTGCCGGGCGGTTTCCGGGTTCTCCGCTTCATCGGCCACGGCGAAGTGGGTCATAAAGTTGATCTCCCCCTGGATGTTGTCCAGGGCACGCAAACGCTGATACAGGGCTTCAAACTGATGGGGCTGAACCCCCAGGCGGTGCATGCCTGTGTCCAGTTTCAGCCAGATGCGCACCGGCTTGCTGAGGGTGGCACGCTCAAGGATCGCCACCTGTTCACTGTCGTGGATGGCCACCTCCAAGTCGTGGCTGGCCGCCAGCTCCAGATCCTCTTCGGAGAACACTCCCTCAAGCAGCAGCATCCGGGCACCGATCCCTTCGCGGCGCAAGCAGAGCGCCTCCTCCAGCCTGGCCATGCCAAACCCATTGACGCCGGCATCATCCAGCCATCGGGCCAATGTGGTCAGGCCATGGCCATAGGCGTTGGCTTTCACCACCGCCATGACCTTTGCGCCGGGCGCCAGTTGGCGCAGCCGGCCCAGGTTGTGCAACAGGGCACTTCGGCTGATCTCAGCCACAGGGGAAAATCGCACTGCAGATCCTTATTCGTCGTACTCGAAACCGCCGCCGGCATAGTTGTCAAAGCGGGAGAACATCCCCTGGAAGGTGAGAGGCACCTTACCAATGGGGCCGTTACGCTGCTTACCGATGATGATCTCGGCGGTGCCCTTCTCGGCGGTATCCGGGTGATACACCTCATCCCGGTAGATAAACATAATCAGGTCGGCATCCTGCTCGATGGAGCCGGATTCACGAAGGTCGGAGTTCACCGGGCGCTTGTCGGCCCGTTGTTCCAGAGAGCGGTTAAGCTGCGACAGGGCGATCACCGGTACGTTCAGCTCCTTGGCCAACGCTTTGAGGGAACGGGAGATCTCGGCAATCTCCAGGGTCCGGTTATCGGCCAGGGCCGGCACCTGCATCAGCTGCAGGTAGTCGACCATGATCATCGAGAGGCCTCCGTGTTCACGGGCGATGCGCCGTGCGCGGGAGCGGACTTCCGTTGGGGTCAGGCCGGAGGCATCATCGATGTACATCTTGCCCTGCTCCATCATCAGCCCCATGGTACCGGAGACCCGGGCCCAATCCTCGTCGTCAAGCTGACCGGTCCGGATCTTGGTCTGGTCCACCCTGCCCAGAGAGGCGAGCATACGCATCATGATCTGTTCCGAGGGCATCTCCAGAGAGAAGATCAGCACCGGGTGGTCCTCATTCATGGCCGCCGCTTCACACAGGTTCATGGCGAAGGTGGTCTTACCCATGGAGGGACGGGCCGCCACAATGATCAGATCCGACGGCTGGAAACCGGCGGTCATCTTATCCAGATCAGAGAAGCCACTGGAGACCCCGGTTACCCCGTTGTGGGGGTTGGAATAGAGCTGCTCAATCTTATCGACCGTCTTCTCCAGGATGCTCTTGATGTTCTCCGGGCCCTCGTTGGCATTGGCCCGGCTTTCGGCAATCTTAAACACCTTGGTTTCCGCCAGATCCAGCAGGGCGGCGGAATCCCGGCCCTCCGGATTAAAGCCGGCGTCGGCAATGTCGTTGGCCACCTTGATCATCTCGCGCACCACCGCCCGTTCACGAACGATTTCGGCGTAAGCGACAATGTTGGCGACACTGGGAGTGTTACGAGATATGTCAGACAGGTAGGGGATACCGCCGACGTTTTCCAACTCACCCTGACGGCTCAGCTCTTCGGATACAGTCACCAGATCCAGAGGGTGCCCCCCCTCCAGCAACAGGGACATGGCAGCGAAGATATACTGATGGCTGCGGCTGTAGAAGTCTTCTTTGACCACTCGCTCGGCCACCTGATCGAACACATCGTTGTTCAGCATCAAGCCGCCCAGGACCGACTGCTCCGCCTCAATGGAGTGCGGAGGTATCTTCAGTTGGTCGACCGTTTTCTGGTGCCCGCTTTCGCGCTGGCGTGTTTCTGCCATGTTAAACCCGTTACACTCGGAACTTTTAGTTGATAAGATTGCCCCTTTCCGGGCGCCAGCCCAGACAGGATTCATAATAATAAAGGGATCTCCCATGCCAACCAAAGTTTCTTCTTCGGTATCAGCATTGGCGCTGAGCCTCGCCTTTGCGATGCCCGCCCTGGCGAACGAGGGCCAGTGGCTGCCAATGCAGATGCCGCAACTGGCGGATGAGCTGAAACAAGCCGGCATCCGTCTGCCAGCGGATCAGCTGGCCGATCTGAACCAGTATCCAATGAATGCGGTGGTGGGGCTCGGCTATTGTACCGCCTCCTTCGTCTCTCCCAAAGGCCTGGTGGTCACTAACCACCATTGCGCCTACCGGGGCATTCAGTTTAACAGCAACGAAGAGCACAACTACCTGGATGATGGCTTCCTGGCCACCTCCATGGACAAGGAGCCCTCTGCCGGCCCTCAGGAACGCCTCTACGTCACTGACAAGATTGAAGATGTCACCGACAAGGTGTACGCAGGCACCACCGACGAAATGGACGGCTATCAGCGTTATCACACCATCCAGGGCAACCGCAAAGCCCTGCTCAAAGAGTGTGAGTCCAACGACAACTATCGCTGTCACGTTCGCAGCTTCCACGGTGGCAAGAAGTACTACCTGCTGCGTCAGCTGATGATTCGCGACGTGCGCCTGGTGTACGCACCGCCCCAGAGCGTCGGCTCCTACGGCGACGACATCGACAACTTTGAGTACCCCCGCCACAGCGGTGACTTTACTTTCCTGCGCGCCTACGTGGCTCAGGACGGCTCCCCCGCTGCCTACAGTGAAGAGAACGTACCCTACCAGCCCAAGAGCTTCCTCAAGGTCAACGCCAGCGGCGTTCGCGAGGGAGACGGAGTTCTGGTGGCCGGTTACCCGGGCCGTACCAGTCGTCATAAGCTGCTAAGCGAGCTGGAGTTTGCCTCCGATTGGCAGTACCCGGTGGCCGCCAGCCGCTATCAGCACCATATCGATCTGATCGATCAGTACGGAATGGACGATGGCGTCATCAAGATCGCCTACGCCGGCACCAAGGCCAGCCTGGCCAATCGCATGAAGAAGCTGAACGGCCTGCTGGACGGTTTCCGCAAAACCGACATCCCCGCCATCAAGGGCAGCAGCCAACAGGCGTTCATCGACTGGCTCAAGGCCGATGCCAACCGCGCCAACCAGCTGGCCAAGGTGGATGAGCTGGAGCAGAAGCTGGCCGAGCAGCGTCAGTACAAACAGCGTGCCTTCTACTTCGAGAACGCCCAGTCCAGCGCCATGCTCAGCACCGCCAACCGCCTCTACAAGCTGGCCAACGAGCGTCAGAAACCGGATGCGGAGCGTGAAGAGGGATACCAGGAGCGCGACATGAAGATGCTCCAGGGTCGCCTCAACCGCCTGTCTCGAAGCTACGATTCCCGCATGGACCGTGCTCTGTGGCAGACCGACATCGATGCCTACCTGACTCAGGACAACCGCACCGCGGCCCTGGACAAGGTGCTGGAGACCCTGAACCTGGATCAGGCCTACGCCAACACCGAGTTGCACGACGGCGCCAGGCGCCTGGAGTGGATGACCCAGCCTGTGGAGGCCTTCAAGGCCAGCAAGGATCCCTTTATTCAGATGGCTGTGGCCCTGTTTGATGCCAATGAAGCCAACCGTAAGGAGCGCCAGACCCTCGCCGGTGAGATCACCGCCGCCCGTCCGGCGATGATGGACGCCCTGCTGGAGTGGTACGACAGCCGCAATCAGCCTGTCTACCCTGACGCCAACGGCACCCTGCGCATCGGCTATGGCGTGGTGGATGGCTACCAGTCTGCCGACGCGCTCTACAAGCAACCCTTCACCAAGCTGGAAGGGATTGTGGAAAAACACACCGGCATCTACCCCTTCAATGCACCGGAAAAAGTGGTTGAGGCGATCAAGGCCAAGCGCTATGGCAGTTACTTCCAACAGAGCCTGAAGGCACAAAACCAGGCCTGGTACTGTTCCATCTTCTCCTGTCCTGAAGCCCGTGATGCCCACTTCGGCTCTGTGCCGGTGAACTTCCTCTCCAGCGTCGACACCACAGGTGGCAACTCAGGCTCCCCCATCCTCAATGGCGACGGCGACCTGGTGGGCCTGAACTTCGATTCCACCTATGAGTCCATCACCAAGGACTGGTACTTCAACCCGGCGATCACCCGAGCAGTGCACGTGGACTTCCGTTACGTGCTGTGGATGATGGAGCAGGTCGACAGTGCCGACAACCTCCTCAGTGAGCTGACCCTGGTGGAGTAACCTGCTCCAGGCTCAATCAAGAATGGCGCACTCTGGTGCGCCTTTTTTTGGGTTGTTGGCCAGTCCGCTGCACGGGAATGAGCGCCCTGCTTGTCAGCGGGTCCCAGCCCTCAAGCTGATGGCCGACGCCTGAGAGTCGGGCATAAAAAAACACCGCCCGGAGGCGGTGTTTTTCAATCTTCCGGCTAATGCGGCAGATTACTCAGCAACAACGGTGATCTTAACGTCGGTGCTAACTTCGCTGTGCAGAGCGATAGCGATGTCGAATTCGCCAGTGTGACGCAGGGCGCCTTCAGGCAGACGAACTTCAGACTTGGCTACTTCAACGCCAGCCGCAGTGATAGCGTCGGCGATGTCACGGGTACCGATGGAACCGAACAGCTTACCTTCGTCACCGGCCTTGGAGGCGATAACAACGGCTTCCAGAGCAGCCAGTTTCTCGGCGCGAGCTTCAGCAGCAGACAGCTTGTCAGCGATGTTCTTTTCCAGATCAGCGCGACGGGCTTCAAACTCAGCGATGTTGGCTTCGTTAGCGAATACCGCTTTGCCTTGAGGCAGCAGGTAGTTACGAGCGTAACCGGATTTAACGGTTACCTTGTCACCCAGACCGCCCAGCTTGGCAATTTTATCCAGCAGAATAACTTCCATTACCTTTTCCTCTACTTTTAAAGGGTTAACCTAATGCCGAACTTAACCTTGCAGGTCAGTGTAAGGCAGCAGAGCCAGGTAACGAGCACGCTTGATGGCGCGAGCCAGCTGACGCTGGTACTTAGCGCTGGTGCCAGTGATACGGCTCGGTACGATCTTACCGCTTTCGGTAACGTAGTTTTTCAGAGTCGCTACGTCTTTGTAGTCGATCTCAGTAACACCGTCTGCAGTGAAACGGCAGAATTTACGACGACGGAAATAACGTGCCATTTGGGCATCTCCTATGAAATAGGTTCAATTGAGTCAGCGTGCAATACCAGGCGGCTTTGGCCATTCCTGCTCTGTTGCCAGGCAAGGAATCCCGCCACCCGTATTGGCTGACCTGAGTCCAATGAATCCAGTAAGGGTTGCGCTTCCCGACCGCTTACGACCACCTGTATCTTGCAGTACACAGGACGATTCAGTCCCGCTTCCTGCTGCATGGAGCGGTGCTCCAGAACGAAGTACCCATGGGGAACTCCGTTGATACCGGTTGCCCGTTTAGGAGGCCGAAGGACGGTGCCCGTCAGCTCCAGGCGGTTGGTATTCACAACGATTACTCGGCCTTGGCTTCCTCAGCAGCAGGTGCAGGAGCAGGCTTGGCTTCGCGACGCTCTTCACGCTCACGACGCTCTTCCTTGGCTTTGGCCATAGCGGAAGGCTCGGTGATAGCGCCTTTGGTGCGGATTACCATGCTGCGGATAACGGCATCGTTGAAGCGGAAAGCAGTTTCCAGCTCTTCAACGGCTTCAGCGGTAGCTTCAGCGTTAACCAGAACATAGTGAGCCTTGTGCAGCTTCTCAATTGGGTATGCCAACTGGCGACGGCCCCAGTCTTCCAGACGGGTTACAGAGCCACCATCTTTACCGAGGGTAGCGGTGTAACGCTCGATCATGCCAGGAACCTGTTCACTCTGATCAGGGTGAACCATAAATACGATTTCGTAATGACGCATTATTGATCCTTACGGTTATTCAGCCTCTTGCAGGCTCAGCCAGACCTGGAGGCAAGGAACAAAAAGGGTTTCGGCTGATTAGCCGGCGCATATTACAGTAAATGGGCATGCCGAGCAAGAAATTTGACCGCGTAAACCGAGGTTTTTGCCCCCCGATTCCCCTTGGCGACGTCAGTTCATCGCCACCTTCCACTGATGGCGGGGGCGGAGTACACTGTGTCTCTGCTACTGGCCCGCAACGGGCCCATCCCATAATGACAAGAGTGCACAAACACAGTGTTAAAGACACCCTATTGGCTGCCCATACTGCTCATCGCTCCCAATGCACTGGCTCTGGTGCCGCCGGAGTACAAGGACCCTGAGGACCGCCTCAACGCCGAGGTGGAGCTGGGTCTGCAATACACCTCGGGCAACACCGAATCCAGTAACTTCAACAGCCGGGGCAAGCTGGTCTACGACGGCGACTCCGCCAAGCACGAAACCATACTCAAGGCCTACTTCGCCTCAGACAACCAGAGTGCCACCGCAGAGCAGTACACCGTCGAATATCAGCTCGACTACAAGCTGAGCGGCAGTCGCTACCTCTATGGCCGTAGTGAACTTATCTGGGACAGGTTCGGCTCCTTCACCCGCCAGCAGATCTACTCGGCGGGTTACGGTTTCACTCTAATTGACCGTCGCCACACCAAGCTGTCACTGGAGGCGGGTGGCGGTTACCGTTTTAACGAACCCAACCTCACCGATGACGACGCGGATCAGAGCAGCTCTACAGACGAAGGGATTGCCCGTTTCTCCGGTAAGTTTGAGCAGCGGCTCCATGAATACACCACCTTCAATGCGGAAGGGGCCGTGGAAACCGGTAACCGCAACACCGTTGCCACCCTGAAGATTTCCATCCGCAACCAGCTGTGGGCGAACCTGGCTCTGAAGATCGGCACCGACATCAAGTTCACCGACCGGGTGCCAGAGAACAGTGAGCGCACCGACATCATCTCCACGGTCAATCTGCTCTATACCTTTTAGGGCACAGAATCACAAAGGGCGCCCCGAGGCGCCCTTTGTCATTTGTGGATCAGAGTTAGCCGCGGCGCTGGCGCACCGCTTCAAACAGGCACACCCCGGTCGCCACAGACACGTTCAGGCTGGTGACCACCCCGGCCATGGGGATGGAGATCAGTTCATCACAGTGCTCCCGGGTCAGGCGACGCATCCCCTTGCCCTCGGCCCCCATGGTGATCGCCAGAGGACCGGTCAGCTTCGCCTGATAGAGGTCGTGGTCCGCTTCACCTGCAGTGCCCACAATCCACACCCCACGCTCCTGCAGCTCGCGCATGGTTCGCGCCAGGTTGGTCACCTGGAACAGGGGGATATTCTCGGCAGCGCCCACCGCCACCTTGCGTACGACCGGCCCCAGGCTGGCAGAGCGATCCCGGGGAACAATCACGCCATGGACCCCGGTGGCATCGGCGCTGCGCAGGCAGGCGCCCAGGTTGTGGGGATCAGTCACTCCGTCGAGGATCAGCAGCAGTGGTGTCTCAACCCCATCAAGCAGGGCGGCCAGTTCCCCCTCCCCCTTCACCGGGGCAGGCTTGGCAGCCGCCACCACACCCTGATGCTGAGGTGACGCCGCTTTCTCATCCAGGGCTTTGCGCGCCGCCGGCTGGCAACTGATGCCGTTCTGCTTGGCCAGTTGCAGAATCTTATGCAGGCGCTCATCGTCCCGCCCCTTAAGCAACCAGATAGACTTCACCCGCTCAGGCTCAGACTGCAACAGCGCCTCCACCGCATGGAGGCCAAACACCATCTCTTGTTTCATTACTGCTTATTCCGCTTCTTACTCTTCTTGGCCGGAGTGTCCCGACCCGCTGTCTGTTTCTGTGGGGCCTTACCACGGCCACCGGACCTGGATTGACCGCCGTCCTTTCCACGGCCGGACTTGCCCTTACCGTCCCCGGCCTTGTAGGGGCTCTTCGATTGCTTCTGCGCGGGCTTTTGAGGTTGCTTCTGGGCCTGCTTACGGCTGGATTTGGCCTTGGCCTTCATCTTCTTACCGACGCCCTTCTCCTCCACCATGCCCAGGTCGATCTGGCGATCGTCCAGTTTCACCGACAACACCTTGACCCGAACCTCATCGCCGAGGCGATAGCGTTTGCCGCTGTGCTCACCGTAGAGCCCCTGGCGCACCGCATCGAAGTGGAAGTAATCGTTCTCCAAACTGGAGATGTGCACCAGGCCGTCGATGTGGTAACTGTTGAGGCGTACAAACAGACCAAAACTGGTTACGCCGCTGATCACCGCGTCAAAGGTGTCTCCCACATGGTCCTGCATAAACTCACACTTGAGCCAGTCGGACACATCCCGGGTAGCGTCGTCGGCACGGCGCTCGGTCAGGGAGCAGTGATCCCCCAGCTCTACCAGCTGCTGGGTATCGTAGTGCAGCGCCGCGCCGTCCTGGCTGCGGCCCTTCATCTTGTCCATCGCCTTCTTGATCAGCCCCTGGTCCTTGACCAGCAGGGAACGGATCACCCGATGCAGAATCAGATCCGGGTAGCGGCGAATGGGGGAGGTAAAGTGGCTGTAGCCCTGCAGCGCCAGGCCGAAGTGACCCAGATCGTCGGGGCTGTATACCGCCTGCTTCATGGAGCGCAGCACCATGGTGGTCACCAGCTCGGCGTCCCCCCGCCCCTCCAGAGAGGAGAGCAGCTTGGCAATATCCGTCGGTGAAGGCTTATCACCGCCACCCAGCTGCAGCCCCTGCTGGCCCAGGAAGTCGCGCAGAGACTTAAGTTTGGACTCGCCGGGGCCCTCATGGATCCGGTAAAGCGTCTCGCCCTTGTGTTTCTTGACGAACCGGGCAGCGGCCACATTCGCCAGGATCATGCACTCCTCGATCATCTTGTGAGCGACGTTGCGCTCCCGAGGCACGATCTGCTCGATGCGGCGATCGGCGTTAAAGATAAACTGAGTCTCTGTGGTCTCCAGCACCAGGGCGCCGCGCTTCACCCGGGCCTGATCCAGTGCACCATAGAGGTTGTGCAGCTCCTCCAGATGAGGCAGCACCTCGGCATAACGCTCACGCAAACGCGCATCGCCATCGAGCATGGCCGCCACCTTGGTGTAGGTTAGGCGGGCATGGGAGTGCATCACTGCGGGGTAGAACTTGAAGCCGGAGAGGTTGCCGACCTTGGAGACGGTCATCTCCGCCACCATACAGAGGCGGTCCACCCCGGGGTTCAGGGAGCAGAGGCCATTGGAGAGCTTCTCCGGCAGCATGGGGATCACCTGGGCCGGGAAATACACTGAGTTGCCCCGCTTGGTGGCTTCGTCATCCAGGGGCGTACCGCTGCGCACATAATGGCTGACATCGGCGATGGCCACCCACAGGCGCCAGCCTCCACCGCTCTTCTTCTCGCAGTAGACCGCGTCGTCGAAGTCGCGGGCGTCTTCGCCATCGATGGTCACCAGGGGCAGCTTGCGAAGGTCGATGCGACCCTGCTTGTCCTCTTCGCTGACCTCGTCGTCAATCCCCTCCACCTGTGTGAGCACGGTTTCGGGCCACTGGTGGGGAAGATCGTGATTGCGCAGGGCGATGTCGATCTCCATGCCGGGATCCATCTCGTTCCCCAGCACTTCAACAACCTTGCCTCTGGCGTGAGTGTGTCGTCCCGGACGCTGCACCAGTTCAATGGACACCACCTGGCCAAGGCGAGCCCCCATGCGGTCACCCTCATGAATCAGGATATCCTGGCTGAGGCGCCTGTCGTCGGGCACCACGAAGCCGACACCGTCCTCGGTGAAGTAGCGGCCGATGATCATCGGGTTTCTCGGTTCCAGTACCCGGACGATGCGTCCCTCCTGGCGACCACGGCGATCGTGACGATCTCCCTGAGCCATCACCCGGTCCCCGTGAAGCACACTGTGCATGGTGCGCTCGGTCAGGAAGAGGTCCTGGCTGCCATCATCGGGTCGGAAGAAGCCGAATCCATCCCGGTGGCCGATCACCTTGCCGGTGAGCAGGTCCATCTTTTCCGGAATGCCATAGCGTCCTTTGCGGGTGTACACCAGCTGTCCATCGCGCTCCATGGCACGCAGACGACGCATCAGGGCGATATACTGCTCACCCTCCAGGCCCAACTCCGCCGCCAGTTCATCGCGACCAATCAGGCCACGGCCATCAGCGATCAGCTGCAGCAGGTACTCACGGCTGGGAATGGGGTTTTCGTACTTCTCAGCCTCACGCTGATAATGGGGATCGTTTTTATCCAATAGTTAAATTCTCGTAGAAAAAAGGGGGATTTGGCTTCAAGTATACCGACAATCAACGATACTTATCTTGAAATTTCTGATCGGCACGGATGGCCGCAACGGTGCGGGGCGGGATCAGAGGCTCCAGTTGAGCCAGCAATGCGCGGGCGGTCTGCCTGTCCTCTTCGTGCTGGTACACCTCTTCAAACAACCAGCGGTAGGCCTGGGGATAGTCCCTCGGGGCGCCGTGGCCTTTGATGTACATGCGCACCAGATCGAACCGGGCACGCAGGTGGCCCTGTTCCGAGGCAAGCTTATAGTAGTGAACCGACAAATCGTTGTTCACCAGAGTGAACTTGCCTATGCGATAGTAGCGGGCCAACTGCTCCAGAGCATCGGGCAGACCGGATTCCGACGCGGTCTCCAAGTAGTAGAATCCTTCGCGGACATCCTCTTCCACACAGACACCGTACATCAGCATGTCAGCCCACAGCATCTGATAGGCGGGCTCCTTGAGCACCTTGGCGTGGGCCCGGACATCCTCAACCAGCTGACAGTCGTCCCGACGCATCTGGGCCAGGTGAGTGTTGTCCCGAATCATCTGCAGCAACGCATCCTGCGAGTACAGCTCCACCGCCTGCAGATCCGCACGGGCAGGAGCCATCATCATCAGGGTTGTGAGCAGCAGCAGTATTCGTCTCATACTTGAGTTATCGGCCCGGGTTGTTCAATCTGTAGTCCAACATAGCATAACGGGGCCAGTTGGCCCCGTCACTGTCGCTGTTAGGCGAATGGATTCCGAAGAATCATGGTCTCGACCCGATCCGGGCCGGTAGAGATGATGTCCACGGGGACCTCCAGCAGCTCTTCGATGCGAGCGATGTAGTCCAGTGCCGCCTGGGGCAGCTTGTCGTGCTCCACCACACCAAAGGTGTTGTCGTTCCAGCCGGGCATGCTCTCGTAGATGGGCTCGACCTTCTCGTAGTCTTCGGCAGCCAGGGGCGGAACCTCAACGACGCTGCCGTCGGCCATCTTGTAACCGGTGCACAGCTTCAGCTCTTCCAGGCCGTCCAGGACGTCCAGCTTGGTCAGGCACAGGCCGGTGATGCCGTTGATCTGAACGGCGCGGCGCATGGCCACGATGTCCAGCCAGCCACAGCGACGCTGACGGCCGGTGGTGGCACCAAACTCATGGCCCTTCTCACCCAGGTGCTGACCAACATCGTCGTCCAGCTCGGTGGGGAATGGACCTCCACCCACACGGGTGGCGTAGGCCTTGATGATGCCCAGCACGTAGTCGATGCGGTTAGGACCGAAACCGGACCCTGTGGCCACACCACCGGCGGTGGTGTTGGAGGAGGTCACATAAGGGTAGGTACCGTGGTCGATGTCCAGCAGAGTGCCCTGGGCACCTTCGAACAGGATCGGCTCTCCGGCCTTGCGGGCCTTGTCCAGCAGGTCGGTCACGTCGACCACCATGGACTTCAGCAGATCCGCCACAGACATCGCCTGCTCGTAAACCTCATCGAAGGAGACGGGCTCGGCCTGGTGGTACTCGGTCAGCATGAAGTTGTGGTAGCTCAGTACCTCCTTCAGCTTCTCGGCGAAACGCTCGGCATCGAACAGATCGCCCACGCGCAGGGCACGGCGGGCTACCTTGTCCTCGTAGGCCGGACCGATACCACGACCTGTGGTGCCAATCGCCTTGCTGCCACGGGCAGCTTCACGGGCCTGATCCACAGCCACGTGGTAGGGCAGGATCAGCGGGCAAGCCTCGGAGATCAGCAGGCGGTCCTCGACAGGCACGCCACGCTCTTTGAGCATGGTCAGCTCACGCAGCAGCGCGTCAGGAGCCAGTACCACACCGTTGCCGATGATGCACTTGACGTTCTCGCGGAGGATGCCGGATGGAATGAGATGCAGGACGGTCTTCTCGCCGTTGATAACCAGAGTATGACCAGCATTGTGGCCACCCTGATAACGCACCACATAGGAAGATTTATCAGTAAGCAGGTCGACGACCTTGCCTTTGCCTTCGTCACCCCATTGGGTGCCGAGAACAACAACATTTTTGCTCATTAGGGATACAGAGTAGGTGGTTAAAGCAGGATTCTAGCAAAACAGCCTGAGCAAAACAGCCGTTATTAAGAAAAAATGTACAGAATTACCGCACCCGCAGTCACCAGGGCGCCGCCGATGCGGCGTAACATGGCGTCGGGCTGGCGACTCATCTCGGACACCGCCGCACGCCACTGGCGAGGCAAAAAGGCCGGCCCTATCCCCTCCATCAACAACAGCAAACCCAGGGCCAGAAGCCAGGAATCAGACATAACTCACTCTCCTTGAAGAACATTTCCCTTTAAAGAAAAAGCCCGGCAGTGAGCCGGGCTTTTCACACTGATTGGGATCAGTTGGCCTTATTGGCGCCCTTCATGTACTGGAAGAACTCGGAGTCGGGAGACACCACCAGCACGTCCTGCTTGCTGTTGAAGGACTTGGCGTAGGCGTCCAGGCTGCGCATAAAGCTGTAGAATTCCGGCTCCTGATTGTAGGCATCGGCGTAGATCTTGGCGGCCTGGGCTTCCCCTTGACCACGCAGAGTCCGAACCTTCTTCTCAGCTTCCGCCAGCATTACGGTGACCTTGGCGTCGATCTCGGCGCGAAGCACCTCTGCCTTCTCGCGACCTTGAGAGCGATGCTCCTTGGCCACGGCAGTTCGTTCGGCGCGCATACGATCGTAGATGGACTGACTCACTTCGCGGGGCAGGTTGATCTGCTTAACCCGGACGTCCACCACCTTGATGCCCAGCTCCAGGGCACTGTCGGAGGCGGCCTTCAAGGCTTCCTGCTGCAGTTCATCACGGCTGCCGGATACGATCTCGGAGATGGTCCGGGAACCGAATTCGCTACGCAGGCCGTTGTTGATCTTACTCTGCAGCAGCGCTTCCGCCTGCAACTGGTTGCCACCGGAGGTCGACAGGTAGAAGCGTTCAAAGTCGATGATGCGCCACTTCACGTAGGAGTCCACCATCAGATCTTTCTTCTCTGAGGTCACAAAACGGTCAGCCGGGGCATCCAGAGTCAGGATACGGGCGTTCAATCGGATCACCGAGTCGATGACCGGCACCTTGAAATGCAAACCGGGTTCATACACCAGGGTGACGCCATCGGCGTCCTTGGCGATCTTACCGAAACGCTTCACGATGCCGCGCTCGCCTTCGCTGACGACAAACAGGCTGGAGAGGCCCAGGAAAAATACCAGGACCAGGGTGACAATAGCTATGGGTCTCATGGCTTAGTTCCTCCCCTGACGAACGCTGCCACCACGGGTGGAGGAGCTGCGGTTGTTGTTAAAAGTGGACGAAGGCAGAGAGCTGCTGTCATTCACCTGAGTGGACCCGGTACGAGGCGCACTCTTGCCAGAGGAGCGCTCGATGATCTTGTCCAGGGGCAGGTAGAACATGGAGCCGTTGCCCTCGGTATCCACCATCACCTTGGAGGTATTGCCAAATACCTTCTCCATGGTCTCCAGGTAGAGACGCTCACGGGTCACTTCGGGCGCGGCCTGATACTGAGGCAGCAACTGAACGAAACGGGTTACCTCACCCTCGGCTTCCAGGGTGACACGCTCACGATAGGCGGTGGCTTCCTGCTCCATACGCTGAACCTGACCACGAGCCTCAGGCTCAACGGCACGGGCGTAGGCTTCCGCCTCTCGCACGAACCGCTCCTCATCTTCCTGAGCGGAGATGGCGTCATCGAAGGCGTCCTTCACCTCTTCCGGCGGACGGGCAGGCAGTAAGTTGACGTCAACCACGGTCAGACCCAGGCCGTAGGGCTCAATGATCCCCTCAAGCTCAACGCGGGTATCCTGACGCACCTGCTCACGACCTGTGGTCAGAATGTCATCCATGGTGGTGTGGCCCACAACGTAGCGCAGGGCACTGTCCATCGCCTCGTTGAGAGACTCATCCGGATTGGTCACGTTGAACAGGTAGGCGCGAGGGTCGGTGATGCGGTACTGAACCTTCATCTGCACCGCCACCACGTTTTCGTCCATGGTCAGCATCATGCCGGAAGCGGGCAGCTCGCGGATGTTGTTGACGTTCACCGGAGTCACCTCATCGATGAAGGTAGCCTTCCAGCCCAGACCAGGCTCAACCAGCTCATAGTATTCGCCGAAACGCAGCACCACGCCGCGCTCCGCTTCCTCAATCTTGTAGAAACCGGACAGGCCCCATACCAGGGCAAGCAAAATGGCGGCGATGCCCACAGCGGCAGCACTGATGCCACCACCACGGTTACCGCCAAAGCGAGAAGACAGCTTGCGGAACACCTGATCCAGGTCCGGCGGACCCTGATCATTGCCACCGCGGTTCCCCCAGGGGTCATTTCCCTTATTTCCAGGCTCATTCCAGGCCATGTAGTTCTCCGTTATATCTTATCGGAATCAGGTGGAAACGCCGCCGTATGCGGTCATTACGCCCCCTGCCGATAGCTTAGAGGTTTAACGCTAATTTATCAGGCAATTACTGGATGATAAAGTGCTCAAGCTTCCCTTGCGAAGCCTTCACCTGTCTACGCCACTCCGATTCCGGAAGGGAGATCGCCACCAGACAGTTCCCCTCCTCATCATATTGACTGCTTTGAACCGCGCTAAGTTCAAAGAAGACGTTGAGCCACTTGTGCTCGGCTGGCGGTAGTTTTAATGATAGTTCAACTATTTGCCGTCCGAGAAGGTCACTGAGTGCCTCGAAAAGGAACTCCTGGCCCAGGTCTGCCTGAGCAGACACCCACACCCGTACCGGTCGGCCCTGATCGTCCCGATCGATTCGAGGTACCGCGTCCTCCAGAAGGTCCACCTTGTTGTAAACCAGCAACTGCGGGATCTCATCGGAGTCAATCTCCTTAAGAACCCGATGAACCTCTTCGATATTCTCGACGGCTCGCTGGTCATGGGCATCCACCACGTGCAGAAGCAGATCCGCTTCCCGGGTCTCCTGCAGCGTCGCCTTAAAGGCCGCCACAAGGTCGTGGGGCAGGTGCCGGATAAAGCCTACGGTGTCTGCCAGCACCGCTGGGCCCACCTGGTCTATCTCGATCCTGCGCAAAGTGGGATCCAAGGTGGCGAATAACTGATCAGCCGCATACACGCCTGAGTTGGTCACCAGATTGAACAGGGTCGATTTACCTGCGTTGGTGTACCCCACCAGGGACACCGTCGGAATCTCGCGGCGCGCCCTGGAACGACGCCCCTGCTCCCGCTGCTTGGCCACTTTCTCCAAACGTCGGAGGATGGTCTTTATACGTTCTCGCAGCAAACGTCGATCGGTTTCAAGCTGAGTTTCACCCGGCCCCCTCAGGCCTATTCCCCCTTTCTGGCGCTCCAGGTGGGTCCAACCACGCACCAGGCGGGTGGAAAGATGGCGCAACTGTGCCAATTCAACCTGCAGCTTACCTTCGTGGGTTCGTGCCCGCTGGGCAAAGATGTCCAGAATCAGGCCGGTGCGGTCCAGCACGCGACACTTCATCAGGGCTTCGAGGTTTCTCTCCTGGGCGGGAGAAAGGGCGTGGTTGAAGATCACCACATCGGCCTGTTCCGCCTGGACCAGAGCCGCGATCTCTTCTGCCTTACCGGCGCCACAGAAGTATTTGGGATGGGGGGAGGAGCGAGACCCGGTAACCACTCCGCAGGCGTCAACACCTGCGGAGGAAACCAGTAATTGCAGCTCTTCCAGATCTTCTCTCTCTCCCTCTCGGGAGAAATTCAGATGAACAAGTACAGCGCGTTCGCCTGCCTCATACCGCTCAAACAAGCAGACTCTCCTGGCTGTTAACCCTGATTTTGATCCTGTTGATTGTAACCGCTCTGCTGGTTCTGGTTCATATTAAATGGACGGCCGGGAACCACAGTGGAGATGGCATGCTTGTATACCATCTGGCTCACAGTGTTCTTCAATAGAATCACAAACTGATCGAAGCTCTCAATCTGTCCCTGCAGCTTAATACCGTTTACCAGATAAATAGATACTGGTACCCGTTCACGACGCAATGCGTTCAGAAACGGGTCTTGTAAGGATTGCCCCTTAGCCATAATGATTCCTTAACTAAAATATTCTAATTGCTTTTAATAAATACTGTTCTGCAAGCAACATCTAACTGAGCTGTTGGTAGTTATAGCCTATGTAAAGTTAGATGGCGAGTCCCCGTAACAGTTTATCTACATTGCCTGCAGCCTCTGACGTCAGCCATTGCAGATCGGACCAGCTCCTCAACCAGGTTATCTGTCTCTTTGCCAGCTGCCTGGTAGCAGCTATCCCCTTCTGCGTCATCTGTTCATAGTCATCTTCACCTGCCAGGAAAGACCACACCTGACGATAACCCACGCAACGGATGGACGGCAGACCCGGGTGCAGATCGCCTCGCTGATACAACCGACGCACCTCCTGCTCGAAGCCCGCCTCAAGCATCAGGTGGAATCGTTGCTCGATTCTCTCATGCAAGCGCTGCCTCTGCTCCGGAGCAATGGCGAACTGGCTGACTTGATACGGTAAAGGGTCGCTTTTGCGCTTTGTCAGCTCTGTCAGAGTTTCGCCACTAATTCTATAGACTTCCAGAGCCCGCGACAATCGTTGCGGATCGTTGGGGTGGATTCTCTCAGCGGCGACCGGGTCGATCTCTGACAACTGCCGGTGTAATTCGGCCCAACCGAGGGTTTTCGCCTCCTCTTCGATCGTCTGTCGAATGGACGCATCCGCAGAGGGCAGAGGAGACAGGCCTTCCAGCAACGCCTTGTAATAAAGCATGGTGCCCCCCACCAGCAGAGGGATGCGACCCGCCGCGGTGATCTCGGCCATCTCCCTCAGTGCGTCGGCGCGAAAATCTGCCGCAGAGTAGGCTTCGGCCGGATCCAGGATATCAATCAGCCTGTGGGGGGCCAGCGCCAGCTCTTCTGCACTGGGCTTGGCGGTGCCGATGTCCATCTCCCGATAGATCATCGCCGAATCGACGCTGATCAGATCGCAGGGCAACCGTTGACACAGCTCTATGGCCAGGTCGGTCTTTCCCGACGCAGTCGGGCCCATCAGGAAGATGGCCGGTGGCAAAATGGTGCTCATATCAGGACTCCAGCTCGGGACGCCAGGGCAGTGCCCGGCCCCGGCTGGTCATTAATCTCTCTATGTCGGCGCCGGGCAAGCTCTGCAACCTGTGCCACTGCACGTGCGGATCCCCGGGTTCAGGCTCGGCCTGATCCGCCAGCCAGGCCACCAGAGCCTCACTGTTGGGGCTGTCACCGGCGGGGAAGGAAGCCAGCCACTGCAACAGCTCCGGCACCACCTGTGCCAAATTCGCCTGACGCAGCATGGCCGGTACCTTGCGGATGATCAGCCGCTGTTTCTGCTCAGCCAGTTCCAGCCCCAATCGCTTAATCAGGGGCTGCTGCAACTCCAGCACCCCATCCCAGGCATCGATTCGGGGCACAGACACCGGCAACAGCAGAGGCTGCCCCACCAACCCCTGCGGCAGTTGCTCCGCCAGCTCCAGCCGCATTACCGCACTGCTCAGGGCGCCAAGGGGCAGCAATCTTAGTTGATCCCCCCGCCCAAATAAAGCAAAGCGCTCATCCAGCTGAGTCAACCAGCGCCACACCGAGGTTTCCGCCCCCGACTGAGGCTCGGACTCGGGCAACGACTCGGTGCGCATCAGCTCACCGTAGTTGCTGACCGCGTTTCGACTGGGCGCCGGCTGCAATTGCGGTGGGGTATACCCCCCGGAGGGGGTGGACCTGGCAACGGGCCGAATTCCGGCATAGCCATCGTATCTCCGGGCCGACGGCGCGGACTCAGAGGGGGAGCTGGACGATCCCCCCCCATAGCCGGAGCCTCCCCGAGCCACTTCCTCACCAGGGACGGTCTGAGTCACGGAAGAAGGGCTGGATGATACGTAGGTCTCTGGCGCTTCCTGCAGGGAGAGCGCCCCCTGGGTCAGCTGCGCCACCGCATCACTGAGCCCCTGCAAAATAAAGTCGTGCACGTAACGAGCCTGGTGGAAACGCACCTCATGCTTGGCCGGGTGCACATTGACATCCACCTCCTGCGGAGGCAACTCCAGGTGAAGCACATAACCGGCATCCAGCTGCTGACCATGCAGCTCCAGCGCCTGACGCAGCGCGTGATTGACCAGGCGATCCCTGACCACCCGGCCATTGACGTAGAAGTACTGCACCTCGTTGAATTGCTGGTGGCCATCGCCTATGCCAAGGTAACCGTGGAGCTGCAGCTGATCGTTGCCAGCACTGATGGCCAGGGCGGCATCGGCAAATCGATGGCCGCAGATCGACCCGAGCCGCTGCTGATGCTGACGCTCAGTGCGGGCCGGGCGATACTGTCTCACCTGCTTACCATTGTGGCTCAGGGTGAAGTGTACCGTGGGCTTGGCCAGGGCGATGCGCCTGAGCTGCTCGTCGATATGGTTGAATTCGGTCTTGTCGGCCCGCAGAAATCGCCTGCGTGCGGGGGTGTTGAAGAACAGATCCTCCACCTGGACCGTGGTGCCAACCGGGTGGGCTGCAGGCTGCAGCTTCACCGCCATCTCGCGGCCCTCCGCATAGGCCTGCCAGCCCTGTTCCTGGTCCTGGGCTCTTGAGGTGAGGGTCAGCCGGGAAACCGAGCTGATGGAAGCCAGCGCCTCTCCACGAAATCCGAAGCTGAGGATGCTCTCCAGGTCCTCCAGGCTGGCCACCTTGGAGGTGGCATGGCGGGAGAGCGCCAGGGACAGCTCCTGCTCAGCAATGCCGATGCCATTATCTCGGATCACCATACCCTTGCTGCCACCGCGCTCAATCTCTATGTCGATGCGGCTGGCGCCGGCATCCAGGCAGTTCTCCACCAGCTCCTTCACCACGGAAGCGGGTCGCTCCACGACCTCGCCGGCCGCGATCTGGTTAGCCAGTTGCGGCGGCAGTATCTGAATCGGCATAGGGGGTCCTCAGAGACGGGGAATGGTCAGGGTCTGGCCAATTTGAATGTTGTCAGACTTCAACTTATTGGCGCTGCGAATCGCCGCCACGCTGACCCGGTACTGCTGAGCAATGCGCGACAGTGAGTCGCCACGCTTCACCTTGTGAGTGCGGGTCTGTGCCAGCAAGGCATCCCTTGGGGGGTTGTCGGTAAAATAGGTTTTCACCGTCTGGTGGATGGCACCGGCCATCTTGTTCTGGTAAGCACTGCTGCGCAGCTTCTTCTCCTCGTTGGGATTGGAGATAAAACCGGTTTCAATCAGCAGGCTGGGAAAATCTGGGGACTTCAGCACCGCCAGACTGGCGTGCTGTGGGCTCTTCTTGTGCAGTTTGGTGATCCTGCCGATGCGCCTGAGCATCTGGTCGGCGATCGCCTGGCTCTCCACCATGGAGTTCTCCCGGGCCAGATCCAGGAAGGTACGCTGCAGGTGTGGGTCCGCACCACCGCTGGCGGAGATCACCTCTCCGATACCCCGAAGCTCTGAGAGCTTGTCATCTTTTTCCAGCCAGCGACCCATCTCGGAGTTGGCACGCCGCTTGGAAAGCACCCACACCGACGCCCCCTGGGGCTGGGGCGAGGTAAAGGCATCCGCATGGATGGAGAGCAGCAGGTCGGCCCGCTTCTTCCGCGCCAGTTCAGAGCGACGGTCCAGGGAGACGAAGTAATCTCCGGTGCGCACCATAAAGGCCTCGAAACCCGGGGTGGCGTTGAGCTTGTCCCTGAGCTTTCGGGCAATAGGCAGCACCACATTCTTCTCATAGGTGCCCGATGGCCCGATGGAACCCGGGTCCTTGCCCCCGTGGCCCGCATCGATGGCGATCACCACATTACGAGCCGGCGTGCGGTTGCTGCCAGTGGCGGAGGCCGCTTTGCCTGCCGGCGCCGCCAGCAAGTCGATCACCAGCCGATGACCATAGTTGCCCTTGGGACCCAGCTTAAACACCTTGTGAGACGCGGGCTGCTTCAGGTCCAGCACCAGACGCAAGGTGTCGCTTTTAGGGGGGTTACTCAGACGAATGCGTTTCAGTTGGGCCGAGGTAAACTTCAGCGAGGAGAGCTTGGTTTTCAGCTTACCGCCTTTGAGATCCAGCACCAGCCGCTCCGGACCATCCAGGCGGAAGCTGTCGTAACTGGGAGACGCAGACAGGTCCAATACCACTCGCGTCCGCTCCTTGTCAGGCCAGATGCGAATGGTGTCGATGTTGTTGGCCCATGCCAGGCCGGGAATCACCCCCAAACACAGCGTCAGTCCAATCAGGACCAACAGCCGACGTCCCCAGTCTCTTATCATCGGTTATAGCTGTTCCAGTAGTGCCTCGCCCTTGATGGTATGGCTACTGAGTGTCGCACTCCGCCCATCCCCTTGATAGCTTAGGGTAATGGTTAGATCCGCCGGGGGCAATACGCCCTGACCTCTATTCGGCCACTCCACCAGACAAAGGGAGCGGTCGGTGAAATAGTCGCGTATCCCCATAAACTCGAGCTCTTCCGGATCCGCCAGGCGGTAAAGGTCGAAGTGATAGACACTGACCTGGCTCAATTCATAGGGCTCCACCAGGGTGTAGGTGGGGCTTTTCACATGCCCTTGATGTCCCAGGCCCTGAATCAATGCCCGGGACAGGGTGGTTTTGCCTGCGCCCAGCTCACCCTCCAGGTGAATCACCATGGGCGGCTTGATCAGCTTGGCGAGCTCGGCCCCCAGGGCCAGGGTGTGACTATCGTTATCCAGGGTCCGGGTGTATTGCCTCATTCAGTTCACTCTTGCGGGTTGACCAGTTGTCGGATGTAGGGCATCAAATCTGATGCCAGCATACCTCGCTGGCCCCCTTCCGCCGCCATATCCGCAGCCTCTCCGTGGAGGCAGACACCGCAGGCAGCGGCATCAAGCAGTGGCAGTCCCTGGGCCAGCAGGGACGCGATTATACCAGACAAAACGTCTCCACTGCCCCCTGTCGCCAATCCTGGGTTACCCACCGGTGCCACCAGCATCGACTCACCGTCATAGATCAGGGTGCCGGCCCCTTTCAGCAGCACCACACCACCGTAGCGCTCCTGCAACTCGCGCACCGCCTTGAAGCGATCCCGCTGGACATCCACGGTCTCGATCCCGAGCAACCTGGCCGCTTCGCCCGGATGAGGCGTCAACACCCAGTCATCCCGTTTCAGCGGGTTCTTGGCCAGCAGGTTCAAGGCGTCGGCGTCCATCACCAGGGGGCGTTCGGAGTTCAG
The DNA here is from genome assembly GCF_000422645.1 of Ferrimonas futtsuensis DSM 18154. GTDB lineage: Bacteria > Pseudomonadota > Gammaproteobacteria > Enterobacterales > Shewanellaceae > Ferrimonas > Ferrimonas futtsuensis. Next base: position 2,627 of record NZ_AUGL01000019.1, on the reverse strand, counting down.
CGCCACTCGCCACATGTGGTAGGCCCAATCGCCACTGCCGAGACCTGGACCACACAACACCACCTGACCCCAGCTGACCCTCTGATACACTTCCATATCGGCGATGTCACTGCCCCAGAGCATCAGCTCGGGACGCCCTGCCTGAATCAGCGGCAGGTTTTCATAGCGGCTGATGATGCTCACCAGGCCGGCGCCACTGCGCAGGGCCGCCTCCGACGCCAGACGCACCGCACCAGGCATGCCGTGGTTACCGCCGATGACCGCAATTCTCCCGTGATCACCCTTGTGGGAGTCAGGTTTTCTCGGCCCCAGGTAATCAAGATAGTCAGCATAACTTACCTTGGAGGCGTCACAGCGAACCTGAGAGGCCATGGCATCACCAATGGCCAGAGGGGCCAGTACGATGTCGCCGCAGCAACCCACCGCCATACCGGTCAGCAGCCCCTGCTTCACCCCCACGAAAGTCAGGGTGACATCCGCCTGAACCACGGCTTCCGCCACATAGCCGTTGTCACCATTGAGGCCCGAGGGCAAATCCAGCGCCAGTACGCTGGCCCCGCTGTCGTTGATGGCGGTGATCATCTCCAGAAACTCCGGACGAAGATCCCCTTCAAAACCGGTACCCAGCAGGCCGTCGACAATATGGTCCGCCCCCGCCAGACGACAGGTTTCCGCAACCTCGAACCGGCCACCAGCATCCATAAACTGCTGTTGGGCAATCTTTGCATCCCCCTTGAGCAGGCGTTCAGGTTGAATCTGCAGAACACGAACCGTCAGTCCCTCCGCCAGGGCATTTCTGGCCAGGACATAGGCATCACCGGCATTGTTACCCCGGCCGCAGACCACGGTAACCTCACGGGCCTCAGGCCAACGCTCACGGAACAGTTGCCAAGCCCGCAGCCCCGCCTCCTCCATCAAGGACCACATCAGCACCCCGTGCTGTTTGGCCAGAAGGGGCTCCCATTTCCTTACCGTTGCACCGGAAAACAGGGTTGAGGGTAGTGCCGCCGTTGCCTTACGCATTGCTGTGTCTTGCCTCCATCAAGGGAAAAAAAACGGTCAGGATTCCCTGACCGTTTCTTGTGTCATTGGTTAGCCGAAACCATCACGACTGTGATCTGTATCCGCTCAAGGTTTATGATAGGTACCCCATCATCCTCCAAGCTTCCAGTTTAATCGGACCCGGCTTTGATCAGTGTCAAATATCGTCCATGCGCAGCGTGTTGTGGACGAATCTCTGCTGACGAATGCGCTCTGCAGCCAGCACCGCTTCCAAGGCAGACTGGGTTTCCATATGCTCGGATTGCTCCAGAGCCAAGTGCAGCAGACCAAGGACCTTGTTGTCCAGCTCGAGGGCCAGGTTCATCACCGCATGCTCGTCGGCCCCTCCCTCGAGCACAACACCGTTACACTCCTGGATAATGTCGTCATAATCCAGACGCTTAAACCAGGTATCCAACACGCCGTGAGGGGCTTCCTCGATATACTCGTCCATCTTTTCGGCCACCTCGAGCTGGTGGGTCCGCAGATACTCCAGCAGCAACTTAACCCTGGATGAGTCTGCCTGATGGTCCAGGCGGTCATACAGCTTGCTCATCGCCACCCGGCACTGTGACACGTATTCGAGCAGCTCTCGCATCTGTTTAAAGCGCATAGGATCTCTCCACAAATTCAAGCGTTTGATCTTAGGTATAGCCTCATTATGGTGACTTTGTACAAAAGATATTTTGAACGCCATCACCCTTTAGTGATCTGGGATCACACACGGCGTTCCCGCGTCTGTGACCCCTGTCCTGGCTGCAGGCAAAGCAATACCCTGAAAGCCGGTTAACTTCACTGCACACAGGGCCGATTTCATCAAAAAGTCCCCCTCAAAGGCGATGGATGAATAGACAACAAAGCCCTTGGCGACACAGACGCACAAAAGCCTCCCTAAAGGATGGCTTTGTCTAATTTGGAGCACCGCACGAGGTTCCCCGTGGTTTCACAGAGAGTGTGACCTCGCCCTTCAAGGTTGCGCTCTGCCAGCTGACGGCGCCGAACCCCAGACGCAAAAAAGCCATCCGAAAGCATGGCTTTGTCTAATTTGGAGCGCCGCACGAGGTTCCCCGTGGTTTCACAGAGAGTGTGACCTCAGCCCTTCAAGGTTGCGCTCTGCCAGCTGACGGTCCTAAACCTCAGATGCAAAAAAGCCGTCCGAAAGCATGGCTTTGTCCAATTTGGAGCACCGCACGAGGTTCCCCGTGGTTTCACAGAGAGTGTGACCTCAGCCCTTCAAGGTTGCGCTCTACCAGCTGACGGTCCTAAACCCCAGATGCACAAAAGCCACCCTAAAGGATGGCTTTGTCCAATTTGGAGCGCCGCGCGAGGTTCCCTGCGGCTTTGCAGAGCGTGTGGCCTTAACCCTTCAAGGTTGCGCTCTGCCAGCTGGCGGCGCCGAACCCCAGACGCAAAAAAGTCGTCCGAAAGCATGGCTTTGTCTAATTTGGAGCGCCGAACCCCAGACGCAAAAAAGCCACCCCGAAGGATGGCTTTGTCTAATTTGGAGCGGCACACGAGGTTCGAACTCGTGACCTCAACCTTGGCAAGGTTGCGCTCTACCAGCTGAGCTAGTGCCGCTTAATTCT
>NZ_AUGL01000018.1 GCF_000422645.1 Ferrimonas futtsuensis DSM 18154 | reverse complement strand
CGCAATGGCGGTGAGGGAGGGATTCGAACCCTCGATACCGATCAAGGTATACGCCCTTAGCAGGGGCGCGCCTTCAGCCACTCGGCCACCTCACCTAATCAACCTGTTTTCCGGCAGGTCGCCGGTCACCTGGAGAGCTCGCTCTGCCGTGGTGCGGGGCGTATATTACGTTGTCGCAGAAATATGTCAAACGCTTTTTGGCAGGCGCGATGACAACTGCACTGTTTTTATCCAGTCCAGCCAAGAATCCGGCAACAAGGCCTGAAAGTGATTGTTTTACTATCAACAGGCGTACCGGAGAGCGCCCTTCAAACGGAATTCAGGCATAAAAAAACCGACGCTGTTGCGCCGGTCTTTTTTAGAAGTTTCCACCTTGCGGAGTGCCGTCTTTCTCGGCTTGAATCCGCATGTAGATCTCCTCGCGATGCACAGAAACCTCTTTGGGAGCGTTCACACCAATACGTACCTGGTTGCCCTTTACTCCCAAAACAGTAACGGTTACTTCGTCACCAATCATTAAGGTTTCGCCTACGCGGCGAGTCAAAATCAGCATTCTTTCGCTCCTCTCTCTTCAAGTCCACCGCCTTCGACGGTGGAATCTTGCAGCGCTATTATAAAGTTAGCCTAGATTAATTCTACCCACTTTGGCAGATATTCTCAGTCTTCACCCAGCCCAAACGAACTGTGGAGGCTTCGGACGGCAAGCTCAAGATACTTCTCATCAATGGCAACGGAGATCTTTATCTCCGAGGTCGCAATCAAATGAATCTTAATCCCTTCTCGACCCAAGACTTCGAACATCCGCTTGGCCACCGAGGTATGGTGGGTCATGGAGGCCCCCACTACGGAAACTTTGCAGATGTCGTTAGTTTCTATCAATTCCCTGGCACCGAACCGCGCCATCAGGGGCTCAATCACGGATCGCGCCAGCGGAAGGTCATCCCGAGGTACGGTAAAGGTCAGGTCGACGCGGCCTTCTCCAGCGCCCGCCTGAACTATCATATCCACGGCAATTTTGGCATCAGCCAAGGGGGAGAACAGGGCGGCAGCCACGCCGGCCTCATCCGCCAGACCGGTCAGGGTCAAGCTGGCCTCTTCGCGACTGTATGCGATACCGGTAACGCAGTTGCCTGAGTGGCAACGGCCATCGTAATCGATCAGAGTTCCTTCTCCTTCCTTGAAACTGGACAGCACCCTGAGTGGCACCCGGTGCCGGCCTGCAAATTCAACAGAGCGCATTTGCAATACCTTAGCACCCAGACTGGCAAGCTCCAACATCTCCTCAAAGGTGATGTGGCTCATTTTGCGCGCCTTAGGTTCTATCCTAGGATCAGTAGTATAAACCCCTTCTACGTCGGTGAAAATCTGACATTCGTCAGCACCCACGGCGGCGGCCAGTGCCACGGCGGTGGTATCAGAGCCTCCACGGCCTAATGTGGTCACCTCGCCGTCAGGGCTCACCCCCTGAAATCCAGCCACAATCGGCACCTGTCCAGCGTCGAGACAACGCTGCAGACGCTGGCGCTCGACGGACTGAATTTCGGCGCGACCATGGTGGCCGTCAGTATGAATTCCTACCTGGAACCCCAACAGGGAGACAGCCTGCACTCCCCGCTTATGTAAAGCCATGGCCATCAGGGCGATGGAGATCTGCTCACCGGTGCTGACCAGCATATCCAGCTCTCGCTGGTCAGGCTGAGCCGACACCAGAGAAGCCAATTCCAGCAGACGGTTGGTCTCGCCAGCCATGGCTGACAACACCACTACCGTCTTGTGGCCTTCGCGTACGGTACGGGCAATACCGTCGGCGACCGCCTCGATGCGGTCAAAAGACCCCACCGAGGTGCCACCATACTTTTGTACGAACAGGGACACTGATTAGAGCCGCTGCGCCAGCCAGTCGTTTACGCTTGCCAGGGCAGCAGGCAGAGCGGCAACGTCGGTTCCACCGGCCTGAGCCATGTCAGGGCGCCCCCCTCCCTTACCGCCAACTTGCTGGGCGACCATGTTCACCAGCTCGCCGGATTTCACCTGGCCGGTGAGATCCTTGGTTACACCGGCAATCAGGCTGACCTTATCATCCTTGGCGGTAGCCAGGACCACAATGCCGCTGCCCAGCTTGTTCTTCAGCTGGTCCAGAGTGTCGCGCAGGGATTTGGGCTCAGCCCCTTCCAGGTTGGCGACAATCACCTTGGTACCGTTAATTTCTATGGCGTTATCGGCCAGAGAGGCACCGGCCTGAGCGGTCAGCTTGGCATTGAGGCGCTCGACCTCCTTCTCCAGCCAGCGGCTGCGCTCCACCAGGGTACGAACCCGCTCGCCCAGGTTGGTGGTGTCACTCTTGACCATGGTCGCCAGACCTTCCAACTGCTCGCCCAACTGGTGCATGGCATCAATGGCCACCTGACCGGTCAGTGCTTCGATTCGACGCACGCCGGCGGCGATACCACCTTCGGAGATGATCTTGAAGAAACCGATGTCACCGGTGCGGTTTACGTGAGTACCGCCACACAGTTCGGTGGAGAACTCACCCATGTTCACAACACGCACTTCGTCGTCGTACTTCTCGCCAAACAGGGCCATGGCACCGGCAGACTTGGCATCGTCGATGTTCATCAGACGGGTGGCCACATCGTTGTTGGCACGAATTTCATCGTTCACCATCTTCTCAACGGTGCGAAGAACCTTGATGTTGACCCCTTCGAAGTGGCTGAAGTCAAATCGCAGCCCTTCTGCATTCACCAGAGACCCCTTCTGAGTCACGTGTTCACCCAGCACCTTGCGCAGTGCCGCGTGCAGCAGGTGGGTGGCGGTGTGGTTCAGCTTGATCGCCTGGCGACGATGGCTGTCGATGGAAGCCGTCAGTTCTTCACCCACGTGAATTTCACCACCAGACACATAACCCACATGAACAATGGCGTTGCCTGCCTTACGGGTATCCTTGACGGTGAAGGCACCGTCGCTCATCAGCAGTTCACCTGAGTCACCCACCTGGCCGCCGCTTTCGGCATAGAAAGGCGTGGTATCCAGAATCACCTGCCCCTCTTCCCCTTCCAGCAGCTGATCTACAGACTCACCCTCTTTGTAGATGGCCACAACCTTGGCCGCCTGCTCGTTGAGGGTATAGCCACTGAACTCGGTGTCGCTGTCGATGCGAAGCACCTCGTTGTAATCCATGCCAAACTTGCTGGCCTGCTGGGCACGCTTACGCTGCTCGGCCATGGCGGCATCAAAGCCCTGCTGATCGATCGTCATGTCGCGCTCACGGGCGATGTCGGCGGTCAGGTCGGCAGGGAAGCCGTAGGTGTCATAGAGTTCAAATACCTTGGTGCCAGGGATGGTGTCCCCTTCCAGGTTCTCCAGCACATCTTCAAGCAGTGCCAGACCGCGATCCACGGTGCGCAGGAACTGCTCCTCTTCAGTTTTCAGTACCTTGGAGATGACCGGCATCTGGGTGTTGAGCTCGTCGTAGGCCGCTCCCATCAGTTCGGCCAGCTTGGGCGCCAGACGGTGGAAGAAGGGCTGTCGAGCCCCCAGCTTGTGTCCATGGCGCACGGCACGACGGATGATGCGGCGCAGCACATAGCCACGGCCTTCGTTGGAGGGCATCACACCATCGGCGATCAGGAAGGCACAGGAGCGGATGTGATCGGCGATCACCTTGAGGGAGTTGTTCTCCAGATCGTCAATGGACAGCAACTGAGCCGCCTGCTTGATCAGAGCCTGGAACAGGTCAATCTCGTAGTTGGAGTGCACGCCCTGCATGATGGCTGCGATACGCTCCAGACCCATGCCGGTATCCACAGAGGGCTTGGGCAGAGGTTCCATGGTACCGTCGGCCTGACGGTTGTACTGCATGAATACGATGTTCCAGATCTCGATGAAACGATCACCATCCTCTTCGGGTGTGCCGGGGCGGCCACCCCAGATGTGGTCGCCGTGATCGTAGAAGATCTCGGTGCAGGGGCCGCATGGGCCGGTATCGCCCATCTGCCAGAAGTTGTCAGAGGCGTACGCTGCGCCCTTGTTGTCGCCGATGCGGATGATGGACTCGGCGGGAACACCGATCTCGTTCAGCCAGATGTCGTAGGCTTCATCATCAGACTCATAGATGGTGACGCACAGCTTCTCCTTGGGCAGCTTCAGCTCTTTGGTGAGGAAGCTCCAGGCGAAGTTGATGGCATCACGCTTGAAGTAGTCACCAAAGCTGAAGTTACCCAGCATCTCGAAGAAGGTGTGGTGACGGGCGGTGTAACCCACGTTTTCCAGGTCGTTATGCTTACCACCGGCACGCACACAACGCTGGGAGGTGGTGGCGCGGGAGTAGTTGCGCTGCTCTGCGCCAAGGAATACGTCCTTGAACTGGTTCATCCCCGCATTGGTAAACAGCAGAGTGGGATCGTTGTGAGGAACCAGAGAGCTGGACTCCACCACTTCGTGGTTCTGGGTGCGGAAATATTCCAGGAAAGCTTCCCGAATTTCAGCAGTGGTCATACGCATGCGGTCATCCTGAAAAGAGTTGTATCTGGGTTGAGGCAGCGCACGGTCCATCTGCTCGGCAGCGCTGCCTGTTCAAACGGCTGATTATATCCGTAACAGGGCCGGGCAAACCAGCGATATGGGGGAATTTAGGGAAAATTACTCGCTTCGGGAAAGCTCGTCGAAGGCGTACTGTATCTGGTCGCGGTCAAAGCCACGTCCGCTGAGGAAGCGCCACGCCTTCTGACGGGCGGTGTAGTCGGCCATCTGCTGGCCGGTGAAGCGTCGTTGTGCCAGCGCCAGACAGCTCTGCCACCAATCCAACTGCTCCTGCTCCAGGGCCTTGGCAATCAGGGAGGAGCAAAGGCCACGCTGACGCAGCTCCTGGCGTACCTTGGCGGGCCCCTGACCACGGAGGGCACGGCTGCGGGCGTAGGAGAGGGCGAAGCGCTCCTCATCCAGATAACCCCACTCCTCCAACTGGAGAAACAGTGCTTCACTGCCAGAAAGATCAAAGCCGCGCTGACGCAGTTTTTGCATCAACTCGGCTTTGGCGTGATCCCGGCGGCTCAGCAGATTCAGAGCCGCCTGTTTGAGGTCGGCCTGGCTCAGGCCTCCTCACCCTCTTTAGCGGGGTCAAACTCATCGGCTTGAGGCTCAGCCTTCACCAGCAGCATGGCGCGCAGCTGGGTTTCGATCTCTTCGGAGATGGCCACGTTCTCTTTGAGGAAACGGATGCAGTTCGCCTTGCCCTGACCGATCTTCTCGCCCTTATAGCTGTACCAGGCACCGGACTTCTCCACCAGCTTGTGCTTCACACCCAGGTCGATGAGTTCGCCCTCTTTGGAGGAGCCTTCACCATAGAGGATCTGGAACTCAGCCTGTTTGAACGGAGGCGCCACCTTGTTCTTCACCACCTTAACCCGGGTTTCGTTACCCACCACTTCGTCACCATCTTTGATGGCGCCGGTACGGCGGATATCCAGGCGCACGGAGGCGTAGAACTTCAGGGCGTTACCACCTGTGGTGGTTTCAGGGTTACCGAACATCACACCAATCTTCATCCGGATCTGGTTGATGAAGATGCACAGGGTGTTGGAGCGCTTGATGTTGGCGGTCAGTTTACGCAGGGCCTGGGACATCAGGCGCGCCTGCAGGCCAACGTGGGAATCGCCCATCTCACCTTCGATCTCCGCCTTGGGCGTCAACGCGGCCACGGAGTCAACGATCACCACGTCCACGGCACCGGAGCGCACCAGCATGTCACAGATCTCCAGGGCCTGCTCACCGGTATCGGGCTGGGACACCAGCAGCTCCTGCACGTTCACACCCAGCTTCTCGGCGTAGATGGGGTCCAGGGCGTGTTCGGCATCCACGAAGGCACAGGTTTTGCCCATCTTCTGAGCTTCGGCGATCACCTGCAGAGTCAGGGTGGTCTTACCGGAAGATTCGGGACCGTAGATCTCAACAACACGGCCGGCCGGCAGACCGCCAATGCCCAGGGCGACATCCAGGCCCAGAGAGCCGGTGGAGATGGCCTCAATGTCCATGGCAGTGGCATCACCCAGGCGCATGATAGAGCCTTTACCAAACTGCTTTTCAATCTGTCCCAGGGCAGCGGCCAATGCCCGCTGTTTGTTGTTGTCCATTGCTAGCTCCACTCTAAAATTGGATGAGGCGTTATCATTCACTGGGGTCAGTATACTGTATAGTCATACAGTATCAACCCCTGTTTACTGTATGGAGGCGTTTTTCGATCCGGGGTATGATAACGGCTTTGTCGATTTTGCCCAGCAGGAAACTCGTGAGCCCCCAGTCCGACGCCCTAGCGCATCACACGCCGATGATGCAGCAGTACCTGACTCTCAAAGCCCAGCATCAGGATGTGATCCTGTTCTATCGCATGGGCGATTTCTATGAACTCTTCTATGACGATGCCAAGCGCACTGCGGCCCTGCTGGACATCACCCTGACCGCCCGTGGCAAGAGCGGCGGCGATCCCATTCCCATGGCCGGCGTGCCCTACCATGCGGTCGAGGGGTACCTGGCAAGGCTGGTGCAAATGGGTGAGTCGGTGGCCATCTGTGAACAGGTGGGCGATCCAGCTACCAGCAAGGGACCGGTGGAACGCAAAGTAGTGCGCATCGTCACCCCAGGCACCGTCACCGACGAAGCGCTGCTGACCGACCGTCGCGATAACCTGGTGGCCGCCCTGTATGAACACCAGGGCCGCTTCGGGTTTGCCACCCTGGATCTCACCTCAGGTCGATTCTTCCTCAACGAACTGAACGACGAGGAGAGCCTGGCCGCCGAGCTGCAGCGGGTGGCGCCGGTGGAACTGCTCTACTGCGAGTCGCTGATGGCGATGCATCTGGTGGAGGAGCTTAAGGGACTGCGCCGCCGACCCGAATGGGAGTTCGATCTGGCGACGGCCCGCAAACAGCTGACCGAGCAGTTTGGCACCCGGGATCTGGCCGGATTTGGGGTGGAAGAGGCCAACCTGGGTTTGTGCGCCGCAGGCTGTCTGCTCCAGTACGTCAAGGACACCCAGCGCACCGCCCTGCCCCACATTCGCAGCATTGGTCGCCACCTCAGTGATGAGGGCATCGTGCTGGATGCCGCCACCAGGCGCAACCTGGAGCTGACCCGCAACCTGGGTGGAGGCCATGACAACACCCTGGCCTCAGTTCTGGATGCCAGTGCCACCGCCATGGGTTCCCGCCAGTTGCAGCGTTGGATTCACCAACCCCTGACCTGCCGCAACACCCTGAATCAGCGCCTGGACGCGGTGGCAGAGTTGCTGGCGCTGGGACTGAGTCCGGATCTGACGGACCTGCTCAAGGAGATTGGCGACATCGAGCGGGTGCTGGCGCGGCTGGCCCTGCGCAGCGCCCGGCCCCGGGACTTCACCCGCCTGCGTCAGGCGATGAGAGTCCTGCCGGAGCTGAGAGACACCCTGGGTCAGTGCCAGTCAGGCCGGCTGAGCAATCTGACTGAACAATTGGGGGAGTTTCCCGAAGAGCTGGCCCTGCTGGAGCGGGCCATTATCGATAATCCACCGGTACTGATCCGCGACGGTGGCGTGATCGCCCCGGGCTACAACAGCGATCTGGACTACTGGCGGGACCTGTCCCGGGGGGCCACCGATTATCTGGCCGAACTGGAAGCCCGGGAGAAAGAGGTCACCGGCATCGCCACCCTCAAGGTGGGGTACAACAAGGTACACGGCTACTTCATCGAAGTCTCCAAGGCGCAGTCGACCCTGGTGCCGGCCAGCTACATCCGCCGTCAGACCCTGAAAAACGCCGAGCGCTTCATCATCCCGGAGCTCAAGGAGCATGAGGACAAGGTGCTCACCAGTCAGGGCAAAGCCCTGGCCCTGGAGAAGCAGTTGTATGAGGAACTGTTCGATCTGCTGATGCCCAAGCTGGCCGAGCTGCAGATGTTCGGTTTCGCCTGCGCCGAGCTGGACGTTCTGCAAACCTTCGCCGATCGGGCCGAGTCTCTGGGGTACTGCCGCCCCACCCTGAGCGACAGCGTGGGCATAGAGATCCGCGGTGGCCGTCACCCCGTGGTGGAGCAGGTGATGAAGGAGCCCTTTATCGCCAACCCGGTCTCCCTCAGCCCCTATCGCCGGATGCTGGTGCTGACCGGCCCCAACATGGGCGGTAAATCGACCTACATGAGGCAGACGGCCCTGATTGCCCTGATGGCGCACATCGGCTGCTTCGTGCCGGCAGACAGCGCCGAGATCGGCCGACTGGACCGGATCTTTACCCGCATCGGCGCCTCGGACGATCTGGCCTCCGGCCGCTCCACCTTCATGGTGGAGATGACGGAAACCGCCAACATTCTCAACAACGCCAGTGAGCGCAGCCTGGTGCTGATGGATGAGATCGGCCGCGGCACCTCCACCTATGATGGCCTGTCCCTGGCCTGGGCGGCGGCGGAGTTCCTGACCCGCAAGAGCCAGTCCCTGACCCTGTTCGCCACCCACTACTTCGAGCTGACCCAGCTGCCGGAACAACATCAGGAGGCGGTCAATGTTCACCTGGATGCGGTGGAGCATGGGGACACCATCGCCTTTATGCACGCGGTGCAGGAGGGCCCGGCCAGCCGCAGCTATGGTCTGCAGGTGGCCGCCCTGGCAGGGGTACCGCAAGGGGTGATCCGCCAAGCCAAACAGAAGCTGGCGCAGCTCGAGCAGTTGGGGCAGGCCCAGGCCGAACCGCAACTGTCCCTGGCGATCAGCCCAGCTGAGCCGGAGCCCCACCCTGCCCTGGAGATGCTGGAGCAGAGCGATCTGGATAACCTCAGCCCCCGCCAGGCCCAGGATCTGCTTTACCGTCTCAAGGCGATGCTGTAGCTGGCTCCAGAGACAAAAAAAACGCGGCCCGGTGGCCGCGTTTTTCGTTGCGCTAACAAATGGCAGAATCAGGGACGGAACAACGCCTCACTGGACAGCCCCTGGGCTCCCAACAGATCCTTGAGGCGACGCAGGGCTTCAACCTGAATCTGACGGACCCGCTCCCGGGTCAGACCTATCTCCCGCCCGACATCTTCCAGAGTGGAGGGCTCATAACCCAGCAGACCGAATCGGCGAGCCAGTACTTCGCGTTGCTTGGAGTTCAGCTCATCCAGCCAACGGACTACCGAGTCCTGAATGTCGTCTTCCTGCACCTTGGATTCGGGACCGGAGCTGTCGTCGTCTGCAATGATATCCAGCAGGGCCTTGTCGGAGTCACCGCCGATGGGCGTGTCCACTGAGCTGATCTTCTCATTCAGCTTCAGCATCTTGCTCACATCCTCAACCGGTTTGTCCAGCTTGGCGGCAATCTCATCTGCGGTAGGCTCGTGATCCAGGCTGTGGGCCAGCTCACGGGCGGTGCGCAGGTAGACATTGAGCTCCTTGACCACATGAATGGGCAGACGGATGGTGCGGGTCTGATTCATGATGGCACGCTCGATGGTCTGTCGAATCCACCAGGTCGCGTAGGTGGAGAACCGGAACCCCCGCTCGGGGTCGAACTTCTCCACGGCGCGGATCAATCCCAGGTTGCCCTCTTCAATCAGGTCGAGCAGGGCCAATCCCCGGTTGTTGTACCGACGGGCGATCTTCACCACCAGGCGCAGATTACTTTCAATCATCCTGTTGCGGGATTTGGCACAATCACGCTGGGCACGGCGAGCGTAATAGACCTCCTCCTCGGCGGTGAGCAAGGGTGAGAATCCGATCTCACTCAGGTACAACTGAGTGGCATCGAGATTTTTCTGCAGATCATCCTGAACCAGTTGATCTACGGCGGACTCTTTTGCTGCCTTTCGCTTACCTGACGTTGCTCGGTTGGAATCAGTCCCCAAAACTGCTTCTTCCCTGTTCAGATCCACGGCAGCACTGCTGTATTGCTTGATATTTCGACTCATTGGCCAGTCTCCCAATTTGTCCCAAACCACTGATGATTACTTCACGGTAAAGCCTCCATATACCTTGACGTCCCTTCAAGAAAGGTTACTGCTTCGGCAGATAACGCTCCGGATCCACCGACTTACCCCGGTAACGGATCTCGAAGTGCAACATCACCCGATCGCTGTCTGTACTTCCCATTTCGGCGATCTGCTGACCTGCTTTTACTGCCTGTTTCTCTTTTACGAGTATTTTTCTGTTATGGGCATAGGCACTGAGAAAATCGTCACTGTGTTTAATGATGATCAACTTGCCGTATCCCCTGAGAGCACTTCCGGCGTACACCACCCGGCCCTCGGCTGAAGCTACAACAGGCGCCCCCTCCCTGGAAGCGATGTTTAACCCCTTCTGCCCTTGAGCGGAGTCGGAGTAGCGGGCCACCACCTTTCCTGAGGCTGGCCAGCGCCACTTGGACACTTTCTTCGGCAACGAAGAGTTTAATGACCTGTTAATATTTTGTGGGCTTCTTGTTGAAGCATACTCCTGAGAATTTTTGGGATCAACAGATTTAGTGTTTTCTTTTTGTTTCGGCGATCTGACAGAGCTTGATGTGGATCGACTGGAATTCGCAGGGGTTTTCGCTGTTTTTTTGCTGCTGGAGGTGGTTGGTGCTGATTTTTTGACCGATCGCAAATCAAGCCACTGTCCCACACGGATTGTGTAGGGTGATGGCAGCTTGTTAATACGGGCCAGGTCTTTGTAGTCGTTACCGGACGCCCAGGCAATGGAGTAGAGGGTATCCCCAGGCCTCACCTGGTATCTGGACTGGCTGACACTGCCACGGGCCTTGTCCTTATAGGTTTTGCCTGTGTATAAACTTTCCACAGGCGCAGGCTTATGAGCCTGAAAACTGCACCCGGCCAGTGCGAGGATCAGTAACAAAAAGAAAGATCTGCTTACAAAACGAGCAGCATGGCGCACAGCAATCCTCCCAAAATCAACCAGCCCAGCCAGGCATGAGCCTTGGGCAGACGACCGGTCTCTTTGGCCACCCAGGCCACCAATAGATAACGACTGGCCCGACTCACCGTCGCCGCCAGCAGGAACAGAGGCCATGAAACACCACTGGCCCCAGCCGCCAACGTGGCCAGCTTATACGGCAAGGGGGTTAGCCCCGACGCCGCCAATATCCAGGCTCCCCACTGACCATAGAGTTCCAGGATCTCAGTCAGTTCCACCTCATAGTGCCAGCGCTGCACCAGGGGCATCACCAATGCCTCCATGCCATAACGCGCCGCCAGGTAGCCAAACAGACCCCCGATCACGGACCAGAAGACCGTCAGCCCGGCCAGAGAGAGCCACTGCCCGGGAGCCAAGCGGCACAGGGGCGCCAGAGCCAGTTCAGCCGGAACAGGCAGAATCAGCCCCTCCAGAAAGGCAAACGCCGCCAGGGTTCGGCGGCGTAGCCCGTGATAGTTACTCGGTGTCACCGGCCACCAAGGGCACGAAACGCACCTCCTCCAACACCTCGCTCAGGTAGCGGTCTCCCTGGCGGGTGATCAGATGCAGAACCTGAACCTGTTCCCCAATGGGGATCACCATGCGGCCCCCATCGGCCATCTGCTGCAGCAGCGCCTGAGGCAGCTCCCGGGCGGCGGCGGTCACTATGATTCCGGCAAAGGGTGCCCGAGCCGGCCACCCCTGCCATCCATCGCCGTACTTGAAGGCGACGTTGTGCAGATCCATCTTCTTCAGCCGCTGCCTGGCCTTGATCTGCAGCCCCTTGATTCGCTCCACCGAACACAGCTCCGGCACCAACTGGGCCAGAATCGCCGACTGGTAGCCCGAACCGGTCCCGATCTCCAGCACCGGTCCATCGGGCATCCCATGAAGCAACGCCTGGGTCATGCGCGCCACAATATAGGGCTGGGAAATGGTCTGCCCCTGGCCTATGGGCAATGCGGTGTTCTCCCAGGCCTTCTGTGTCAGCGCCCCCTCCACAAAGGAGGTTCTGGGGGTATTGGCGATGGCCGCCAATACCCGCTCATCGCCGATGCCCGCCTGCCGCAGCAGGTCGGCCAGCCGCTGACCATATACCTGAGCCTGACCTATCATGACAACCCGCCCATCCAGCTCTTGAGCCCATTCAGTTGATCGTGGGCAGTGAGATCCACCGTCAGTGGGGTGATGGAGATGTAACCGTTTGCCACCGCATGGAAATCGGTTCCTGGGCCGGCATCCTGCTGTTGACCCGGGGGGCCCAGCCAGTAGATGTCGCGACCCGCGGGATCCTGGGTACGAATCATCCCTTCGGCTTTATGGCGGGCACCCAGTCGGGTCACCTGCACCCCCTGGATCGCTTCTTCTGGAAGGTCTGGCACATTGATGTTGAGGATCTGGTTTGAGGGCAGCGGATTCTGTTTCAGGTGCTTGACCAGCTTCAAGGTAAACTGGGCGGCGGTCTCATAGTGGCGCAGTTCCCGGCCCACCAGGGAGACAGCGATGGTCGGCAGCCCCAGATGACGCCCCTCCATGGCCGCAGCCACGGTGCCGGAATAGAGGGTGTCATCCCCCAGATTGGCGCCCGCATTGATGCCGGACACCACCAGGTCGGGCTCTCCCTCCATCAGTTCGCGGATCGCCAGGTGGACACAGTCTGTGGGGGTGCCATTCACCGCCAGATAGCCGTTCTCTATGGATTGCACCCGCAGAGGATTGGTCAGGGTCAGAGAGTTGCTGGCCCCGGAACAGTTACGATCGGGCGCCACGGTCATCACGTCGGCCAGGGAGGACAGCGCCTCCGACAGGGCGCGGATCCCCGGGGCATGCACCCCATCATCATTGCTTACCAGAATCTTCATAGTGGGCTATTTTTATCCATTAACCGTTTGATTTTCAAGATTGTGTGCCTCGTCATACCGGAGCAGCTCACGCAATACTGCCGTGGCATAGGCACCGGCAGGCAGCTGGAAGCTGAGCACCAGGGTCTCCCCCTCCAGTTGCCAGCTCATCTGCTCGGGGCGCAGAAGCAGGGGACGACGTTCCTGATCCATCCGCGCATCCTTGAGGCCCTGAACCAGCTCGGGCCAGCGAGCCATCACCCCCTGCTCAAACTGATCAGCCTCATCGTCACCACTGTGGTAATCGCCGGCCATCGGGGCCGACAGGCGCAGTTCTCCCCGGGCCACGCGTCCCGGGATCTCGGCGTCGGCGGGCTCAGACTTAAAGAAGCTGCCTCCGGTGGGCATCATCAGAGTATCTCCGGCCAGAGGGGCCAGGCCATGCTGCTGCAAACGCTCGGACACCACGTGGTTGAACAGGAAACTGCGGGCAGCAGACAGGTAGATGCTGCGCTTGTTCCTGTCTTTGATGCGCTTGCCAGCAAACATCTCTGCGGCACGCTCCACATTACGACCGCCATGGCCGAAGCGCTGCTCACCAAAGTAATTGGGTACGCCCTGGGCCTTGATCTGCTCCAGGCGCGACTGCAGATCGGTGCCCGGCTGCAGCTGACGCAGGGTCAGGGTAAAGCGATTGCCGGTAAGAGCGCCGGTGCGCAACTTCTTGCCATGACGCAAGGCCTGCAGCACCTCGAGGTCTTCACCGTTGAGGGCACTCCAGTCCGGGGTCTCCTTACCCGGAATTCGGACACTGAACCACTGGGTGGTCACCCCATACTTGTCCTTGAGTCCCGCCCAGGAGACATCCATCCGCTTTACTCCGGCGAAACTGGCCAACTTCTGGGCCAGTTGATGGGTGGTCATCAATCGCTTGCGGATCTGCAGCAGATGGTGCTCACCCTGTCCGTCGGCCTCGAAAGGCAACTCCTCTTCGACGATGAAGTCTTCGGGCAGGGTGCGCAGGATGGCGTAGCCGTCAGGCTCGCCATGGAGATAGTGCCACTGGGGCAGGGTGTATTCAGTCACGGGTAAGTACCACTACTGCTTCTGTGGCGATCCCCTCGGCACGGCCGGTAAAACCCAGCTTCTCCGTGGTGGTCGCCTTGACGTTAACTTGATCCAGCGCCGATTCCAGATCGGCACTGATGTTGGCGCGCATCCGCTGGATGTGAGGCGCCATTTTGGGAGCCTGGGCGATGACGGTCACGTCCAGGTTGCCCAGTGTGTATCCCCGCTCCTTCACCAAAGCATAGCAATGGCGCAGCAGCACCCGGCTGTCTGCACCCTTGAACCGGGGATCGGTGTCGGGAAAATGGTGGCCGATGTCGCCCAGAGCCAGGGCGCCCAGCAGGGCGTCGCTGATGGCGTGCAGGATCACATCCCCATCGGAGTGGGCCAGCAGCCCCTGATGATAGGGCACCTTCACCCCGGCCAGGGTCACCGGGCCTTCACCGCCAAACTTATGAACATCGAAACCGTGGCCAATACGAATCATCTTTACTCCTTAATCAGCAACCTGGCGATACGGAGGTCGTCAGGATGGGTGACTTTGATGTTGGCAGGGCTGCCCTCCACCAGGGTGGGGTGCCATCCCAGGCGCTCCATGGCGGAGGCCTCATCGGTAATATTGGCGCCCTGCTCCAGCCCCTGAGCCAGGGCATCGCGCAGGGCCTTGAGTGGAAACAGCTGCGGGGTCAGGGCATGCCACAACCCACTGCGCTCCACCGTGTGGTCAATGGCACCATCGCCATTGGCCCGCTTCATGGTATCCCGTACCGGGGCCGCCAGGATGCCCCCCTGCTCTCCAGAGAGCTGGATCAACCGGTCGATGTCCTCATGACTCAAGCAGGGACGGGCCGCATCGTGCACCATCACCCAGGCGTTGTCATCGTCGATATGGTTCAGGGCACTGAGCACCGAATCGGCCCGTTCCTGCCCCCCGGGAACCCGGGTCAGTCTGGGATCGGCGGATTCCGGCAACTCATCGAAGAAGCCATCCTCACGGCCCAGTGCCACCACCACCCGGGTGATTCCGGGGTGGCTGAGCAGTCTGCCCAGGGTGTGGGACAGTATGGGACGGCCATCGAGTGGCAGATACTGCTTAGGAATGTCGGCGCCCATGCGCTTGCCAACGCCGGCCGCTGGCACCACGGCGTAGAGGGGGGATTGCTTGGATAACATTTCGGCTCCGGATGGGCGGGGTTACTGGTGGGCAGAATCGGCGGAGGGGCGTTTGATCACCCGGAAGAACTGCTCATTGGGACCCACCATGCCCAGTTCATTCCTGGCACGCTCCTCGATGGATTCCAGTCCGTCGCGCAGATCGGTGATCTCCTGACGCAGCATCTGATTGCGCTGTTCCAGCTTAAGGTTGTTGGCCTGCTGTTCGGCAATCTGCGCCTCTAGCCGCCGCACTTCGGCGTAGCCATTCTCTCCGTTCCAGAGACGGTACTGAAGCCCCATCAGGGACAACGTCAAGACAATAAGCAGCAGTCGCATCGTATCCACCCGCACGTTGATGTCAGAGATCTTGACCCAAGGCGACTGAAAAGGAAAGCCACCAGGCACAAAAAAAGCCGCCCTAAGGCGGCTTTTCAGTATGGTTTTCAACGCTTCAAGGCATTAGCCCTGGCCGTTGATCTCTTTCAGGCCACGGTAAGGTACGTTACCGCCCAGAGCCTCTTCGATGCGCAGCAGCTGGTTGTACTTGGCGACACGGTCGGAGCGGCACAGGGAGCCGGTCTTGATCTGGCCAGCGGCGGTGCCCACCGCCAGGTCGGCGATGGTGGCATCTTCGGTCTCACCGGAGCGGTGGGAGATCACCGCGGTGAAGCCCGCGTCCTTGGCCATCTTGATGGCGTCCAGAGTCTCGGACAGGGAACCGATCTGGTTGAACTTGATCAGGATGGAGTTGCCGATGCTGTTGTCGATACCACGCTTGAGGATCTTGGTGTTGGTTACGAACAGGTCGTCACCCACCAGCTGGATCTTGTCACCCAGGATCTTGGTCTGGTAAGCCCAGCCATCCCAGTCAGACTCGTCCAGGCCATCTTCGATGGAAACGATGGGGTACTGTTCGGTCAGGTTGGCCAGGTAGTCGGAGAAACCGTTGGAGTCGAAGCTCTTGTTTTCGCCACTCAGGACGTACTGACCGTCTTTGTAGAACTCGGACGCAGCGCAGTCCAGCGCCAGGGTCACGTCGGTGCCCAGCTTGTAGCCAGCCGCTTCAACCGCTTCCTTGATCACCGCCAGGGCATCGGCGTTAGACGCCAGGTTAGGGGCAAAACCACCTTCGTCACCTACGGCGGTGTTCAGACCCTTGGCCTTCAGTACCTTCTTCAGGTTGTGGAAGATCTCGGCACCCATACGCAGGGCTTCACGGAAGTTTGGCGCGCCAACAGGCTGTACCATGAACTCCTGGATGTCCACGTTGTTGTCCGCGTGCTCACCACCGTTGAGGATGTTCATCATAGGCAGTGGCATGGAGTACTGGCCAGGGGTACCGTTCAGCTCAGCGATGTGGGCGTACAGAGGCAGACCCTTGGCAGCAGCGGCGGCCTTGGCCGCAGCCAGAGAGACAGCCAGGATGGCGTTGGCGCCCAGCTTGTCTTTGTTCTCGGTGCCGTCCAGGTCGATCATCACCTTGTCCAGACCACGCTGGTCGGTGGCGTCGAAACCTGCCAGGGCAGGAGCGATAGCGTCGTTAACGTTGGCAACGGCTTTCAGCACGCCCTTACCCAGGTAGCGGGACTTGTCACCATCACGCAGTTCCAGGGCTTCGCGGGTACCGGTGGAGGCACCGGAGGGAGCACAGGCCATGCCGATAAACCCGCCTTCCAGATGCACTTCGGCTTCTACAGTGGGGTTACCGCGGGAGTCCATGACTTCGCGGCCGACAATCTTAACGATCTTTGCCATTTCAAAGTTTCCTATTACAGAGTTTCAAAGTTAAAGGACGGGCGCCACTGGGGCACCCGCCCGGGATTCTCGCTCTAGTTTAGTTCCCTTTTCTGGAACTCGTCTGCTGCCTTCACAAAACCGGCAAACAGGGGGTGACCGTCACGGGGAGTAGAGGTGAACTCTGGGTGGAACTGGCCGGCCACAAACCATGGGTGACCCGGGATCTCGATGATCTCAACCAGCTTCTTGTCGGTGGACAGACCGGTGAAGGCCAGACCCGCCTCTTCCAGGCGCTTGACGTAGTTGTTGTTCACTTCGTAACGGTGACGATGGCGCTCTACGCAGGTGGCGCCGCCGTACATCTGGGCTACTTTGGAGCCCTCTTTCAGGTGGCACAGCTGACCACCGAGGCGCATGGTGCCGCCGAGGTCGGAGCCTTCGCTGCGCTCCTCTACATTACCCTCTTCATCGACCCATTCGGTGATCAGACCGACAACAGGGTGATCGGTGGTGGAGTTGAATTCGCTGGAGTGTGCGCCTTCCAGGCCGGCTACATTGCGGGCAAACTCGATCAGCGCCACCTGCATTCCCAGGCAGATGCCCAGGTAGGGAACCTTGTTTTCACGAGCATAGCGGGCGGCCATGATCTTGCCTTCCACACCGCGCTCACCGAAGCCACCGGGAACCAGGATGCCGTCCAGCCCTTCCAGGACAGAGGTGCCTTTGGCTTCCACATCCTGAGAGTCGACGTATTTGATGGTCACGGAGACGCGGTTCTTCAGGCCGCCGTGCTTCAGGGCCTCGTTGACGGACTTGTAGGCGTCCGGCAGTTCAACGTATTTGCCCACCATGCCGATGGTCACTTCACCGGTTGGGTTGGCCTCTTCATAGATCACCCGCTCCCACTCGGACAGGTCCGCTTCAGGGCAGCTCAGGCCGAAGCGCTTGGCGCACAGCTCGTCCAGCCCCTGGGATTTCAGCAGAGCCGGGATCTTGTAGATGCTGTCCACATCCTTCAGGCTGATAACCGCCTTCTCTTCTACGTTACAGAACAGGGCAATCTTACGGCGCTCATTGGCGGGCACCACCCGATCGGAACGACAGATGAGGATGTCGGGCTGAATACCGATGGAGAGCAGCTCCTTCACGGAGTGCTGGGTCGGCTTGGTTTTCACTTCGCCGGCGGCGGACAGGTAGGGCACCAGAGTCAGGTGCATGAACATGGCACGGTCACGGCCCAGTTCTACCGCCAGCTGACGCAGGGCTTCCAGGAACGGCAGGGACTCGATGTCACCCACGGTACCGCCCACTTCGACGATGGCCACATCATGACCTTCGGCACCGGAGATCACCCGCTCTTTGATGGCGTTGGTGATGTGGGGGATCACCTGAATGGTGGCCCCCAGGTAGTCACCACGACGCTCTTTGCGCAGAACGTCGGCGTAGATGCGACCGGAGGTGAAGTTGTTGCGCTTGCTCATCTTGGTACGGATGAAGCGCTCATAGTGGCCCAGGTCCAGGTCGGTTTCGGCACCGTCGTCGGTCACGAACACCTCACCGTGCTGGGTGGGGCTCATGGTGCCGGGATCCACGTTGATGTAGGGATCCAGTTTCATGATGGTAACGTTAAGACCGCGAGCTTCCAGAATGGCGGCAAGAGACGCTGCTGCAATGCCTTTACCCAACGAGGAAACCACCCCGCCCGTCACGAAGATATAATTTGTAGTCATGCTGAACCTGAGATAAGAATGATACGACTTAGTGGGAGTTCACTATAGGACGGGATGACAGTATACCAGAGGCCCTTGAGCAGGACAATCTGAGATGCGTTGAATCCTTGTCAAAAATACAAACCTTTAGTGGTTAATTTTACACCGCCCAAGAGGACAACAGGGGCGCTATTCCCGCCCCTTGACCTGCTGCCAGTAGCCCTCCAGCTCGTCCAGGCTGTGGGCATCGAGATCTCGGCCTGATTCGCCAGCCAGACTCTCCACCCCGCGAAACCGTCGCTCGAACTTGTCGTTGGCCCGGCGCAGGGCCTGTTCCGGATTCACCTTGAGATGACGGGCCAGGTTGGTCACCGCAAACAGCAGGTCCCCCACCTCTTCGGTGAGTTTCTCCTGATCCACCACCACCTGGTGGGCTTCCTCCAGCACCTCTTCCACCTCTTCGTGGACCTTCTCCACCACGGGTCCCAGGCTGTCCCAATCGAAACCGACGGTGGCCACCCGCTTCTGGATCTTCACCGAGCGGGTCAGGGCAGGCATCCCCCTGGGGATGTCATCCAGCAGGGAGTGCTCCCCTTTGTCCGCCCGCTCGGCGGACTTGGTGGCTTCCCAGTTGGCCTTGAGATCTGCCTCGAGGATCCGGGCATCGGTGAATACATGGGGGTGACGCCGCTCCAGTTTGTCGCTGATGCGGCGGGCCACCTCCTCGAAATCAAACCACTGCTTCTCCTTGCCCATCTGGGCATAGAACACCACCTGGAACAGCAGATCGCCCAGCTCTCCGGGCAGCCCCTCCCAGTCGCCGCGCTCGATGGCGTCGGCCACCTCGTAGGCCTCCTCCAGGGTGTGGGGCACGATACTGGCAAAATCCTGTTTGAGATCCCAAGGGCAGCCACCTTTGGGATCACGGAGCCTGGCCATGATGGCCAGCAGTCTGTCTATCTGGCTCACAGTCGGCCTACCTCCACCACGCCGGGGATCTGGCTCAGGCGCGACACCAATCGACTCAACGACTCCATGTTATACAGTTCCAGCTTGAGCTCGATGATGGCGGTGTGTTTCATGTTGTCCGAGCGGCTGCGCATCTCGGTGACATTGGATTTCTCGTTGGTGAGCAGAGTCGTCACATCCCGCAGCAGGCCGTTTCGGTCATTGGCCACCACCCGGATGCTGACGCTGTAGCCCCCTGATGCGCTTTCGCCCCAGACCACGTCCACACCCCGCTCCGGACTGCGCTCCAGCATATCCTTGAGCTGCTCACACTCCTCCCGGTGCACGGAGACACCGCGCCCCTGGGTGATGTAGCCGTAGATGGGATCCCCGGGCAGGGGCTGGCAGCACTTGGCCATGTGAGTCATCAGGTTACCCACGCCATTGACCTCGATCTGACCGCTGCGACGGCTGGGACGGGAGGGTGCACGGTTGACCAGCTCGGCCACCGCGTCCTCCTCGTTTTCCATGGCCCGCTTGTGACGGCTCTGGATGTGGTTGATCACCTGGTTGAGACGGATGTCGCCGCCGCCGATGGCGGCCAGCAGATCGTCCAGGCTGTGCATGTTGAAGCGCTCGACGGCGGAACCGGCCTCCTCCAGCTTGAGGCCGTGACGGCCCAGCTCGGTCTCCAGGATCTCCCGGCCCGCCAGGGTGTTCTTCTCCTTGTCTTCCTGCTTGAAGAAGTGGGCAATCTTAGCCCGGGCCCGGCTGGTCTTGATGTACCCCAGGTTGGGGTTGAGCCAGTCACGCTTGGGGTTAGGCTGCTTGGCGGTGATGATCTCCACCCGCTGGCCGGTCTCCACCTCAGTGGTGAAGGGCACGATGCGGCCGTCGATCTTGGCGCCGATGCAGCGATGTCCCACCACGGAGTGGATGTAGTAGGCAAAATCCAGCACGGTGCTGCCGGCGGGCATGTCCACCACATCCCCCCTTGGGGTAAAGACGTAGACCCGGTCCTCGAACACCTGACTGCGCACCTCATCGATGAGGTTGCCGCTCTCCACCACGTCCTCCTGCCACTGGAGGATCTTCCTCAGCCAGTTGATCTTCTCCTCGAAGCCGGTGGATTTGCCGGACTGGGGGCCCTCTTTGTATTTCCAGTGGGCGGCCACACCCAGCTCGGCATCCTGATGCATCTGCTCGGTGCGAATTTGAATCTCCACACTCTTGCCCGCCGGCCCCAGCACCACGGTGTGAATCGACTGGTAGCCATTGGGCTTGGGGGTCGCCACATAGTCATCAAATTCGTTGGGCAGGTGGCGCCACTTGGTGTGCACCACGCCCAGGGCGGCGTAACAGTCCTGCAGCCGCTCGGCGATGATGCGCACGGCGCGCACATCGAACAATTCGGAAAACGCCAGATTCTTCTTCTGCATCTTCTTCCAGATGCTGAAGATATGCTTGGGGCGACCATAGACTTCGGCGCGAATGTCGTCTCTGTCCAGATTCTGCTGCAGGTCGGAGACGAACTCCTGGATGTAGCTTTCCCGGTCGATGCGCTTCTCGTCCAGCAGTTTGGCAATGTCCTTGTAGGTGTCCGGATGCAGGTAGCGGAAGGAGAGATCCTCCAGCTCCCATTTGAGCTGGCCGATACCCAGACGATTGGCCAGGGGCGCATAGATGTCGCGCACCTCGCGGGCCAGCACCACCCGAGTCTCCTCGTCGGCATTTTTCACCTCGCGGAGCATGACCACTCCCTCCGCCAGCTTGATCACCACGGCACGGACATCCTCCACCATGGCCAACAACATGCGACGCAGGTTGTCGATCTGGCCCTCTGAGGCGTGCACGCCACTGCCGGTCTGCAGGGTGCGGATGGCGTCCATCACCTGGACACTCTTGATCAAGGGCAGCAACTTAGCGTCGTACTTCTCCTCGATCTGCTCCAGAGTCAGCAGCCCCTCGTCCAGGCAGGTGAACAGGAGACTGGCCTCAAGGGTGGCGATGTCCATATTCAGCGGCAGCAGGATCTCCACCATCTCTCTGGCACGGATCAGGCATGCCTCCAGCACCGGGCGCTCCTCCACGGTCAGCTCCTGACAATATCGGAAACAGGCCTCCAGCCTCTGGCGCGATTCCGCGCTGAGCTCGAGCTGCATCAGCCACTGGCTAAGATCGACCTGCTGTTCCCCGAAATGGATCTGACGAACCGATACCATGGTGTTGTGTCATCCTATGTTGAGCGTGATTCCTTCGCCGCGCGCCTGCAGCATCCTATTGTTCAGAGCCCACTTTTTTCGAAAAGTGCCATGGACTCCAGATGTTGAGTATGGGGGAACATATCCACCAGTCCAACCCTCTTTAGGCGATATCCTTTCTCAGTGAGCAATTTTGCGTCACGGGCCAAACTGGCGGGATTGCAGGAGACATAGAGCACCCGCCTGGGCGACCAGGTGTCCAGGTGGGTCAGAGCCCCCCCAGCCCCGGCACGAGCGGGATCCAGCAACAGCAGGTCCACCGGTTTGAGCCAGCGAGGATCGCCTTCACCGTCGTTCAGATCCGCCTGACAGAATTTGAGGTTACCCAGCTGAAGTTCCCGGGCGCGTTCATTGCCCCGAGCCACCATGGCATCCACCCCCTCCACCGCCAGCACCGACTGGCAACGGCGAGCCAAGGGGAAGCTGAAGTTGCCAATGCCGGCAAACAGTTCCAGCACGGTGTCGTCCGCATCCGGGGCCAGCCAATCGAGCGCCTGGGCCACCATCGCCCGGTTCACCTGGTCATTGACCTGAATGAAGTCACCGGGCAGATAGGCCAGGGGGGCGCTGATGTCACCCAACTCAATGGCGAAGGGTGCAAGAGGCTTGCCATCCAGGCGCCTTACCCGCTCCCCTTCATCCAGCAGAACCACCAGATCATGCTCAGCGGCAAAGCCACTCAAGGCGGCACAATCCCCCTGATTAAGGGGCTTGAGCACCCTCAGACAGAACAGGTTACCACTGGCTGTGCGGGTCAGCTCCAGATGGCCCAACTGACGCTTTCCCTTGAGGGCGTTCAGCAAACCGTGGATCTGGGGCAGCAGTTCGGCGAAAGGCTGCACCAGTATGGGGCAGCGGCGCACCGACTCGATCTCATTGCTGCCCTCCCGGCGAAACCCCATCTGCAAGTCGCCCTTCTCCACCTTCAGCGCCAAGCGGGCGCGGCGGCGGTAGTGCCAGCCCGGCCCCAGCAGGGGCTCGGCCACCTGGTCAGGCTCACAGCCCCCCAGGCGGGACAACATGTCCAGCAGTGCCTGCTGCTTATAGGCGCGCTGCTGCTGTTGGGACAGGTGCTGAACCTGACAGCCGCCACAACGACCGAAGTGCTCACACTGCGGCTGGATGCGCAGCGGGCTCTCTCCCATGCGCTTGAGCAGCCTGGCCTGGGCAAAACGCTTCTTCTGCTCAGTCAGCTGCACCTCTCCGCGCTCACCGGGCAACAGGCCGGGAATGAACACCACCTTGCCCTCATGATCGGCCACCCCCTGGCCCTTATGATCCAGGCGCAGGACATCCAGGATGATTTTTTTCGACAACTTCTTTAATTTATTGGACTTAGGGGTAAAAAACTGTGCCATGAAAAGGTCCGTTGATTACAATAGGGGGATCCACCTAGGCGTGGTTACGGCCGGGATCGCTTGCAGCGCCCGGTTTACCAGGGCGCAGAGCAGATCACCTGAGCCAAAACAGATAAGGGGAGCATTGTCCCACAGATGAATGGGGTCACCAAATACAGTCTCAGAGCCTGGGTACTGGTGCTGGCGTTGGCGTTGGCGCCAACCATACTGATCGGCATTCTGCTGGGCAGCTTCTTTACCCTGACCCGCTTTTCTGAGCTGGACCAGTCGCTGATCAACCGGGGAGAGAACATTGTCAGTCCCCTGGCGATGGCGGCCAGCTATGGCCTGAGTACCAGCAACCGGGACTACAGCCAGCGCCTCATCGACATGATTCACAAGCAGAACTCCCTGTTCATCCAGCTGATCGCCATCTTTGACAACGAAAACCAGGTGTTTGCCACCAGCCAGTACCGGCAGAATTTCGACCTGATCAAGCTGCCCCTGAACCGGGATCTGAAACAGGGTATGGACGTGGAGCACATCGGCGACCACGTGATCATGCGCGCCCCCATCTTCACCCTGCCCACCCCCAACATCGACACCAACTTTACCCCGCGGACCCAGCTGGGTTACGTGGTGCTGCAGATCAACAAGCATGAAGCCCTGGTGAGCCAGTACCGCGGGGCGGGCTGGGCCTTCATCATCGTACTCATCGGCGTCCAGCTGAATCTGCTGTTTACCTTCCGGCTGATGAAAAACGTCACCCGCCCCATCACCGACATGGTGGCGGCGGTGGCCAAAATTCGCGAGGGCAAGCTGGATACCCGGCTCCAGGGAGAGCTGATCGGCGAATTGGACCAGCTCAAGCGGGGCATCAATGCCATGGCCTCCTCGCTGGCGGAGTACCACAATGAGATGCAGCAGAACATCGACCAGGCCACCTCGGACCTGAGGGAGACCCTGGAGCAGATTGAGATTCAGAACGTCGAACTGGACATCGCCAAGAAGCGGGCCCTGGAGGCCAGCCGGGTGAAGTCGGAGTTTATGGCCAACATGAGCCACGAACTGCGTACCCCGCTCAACGGGGTGATCGGGTTTACCCGGCAGCTGCTGAAAACCCCGCTCCACGACAACCAGCGCGATTACCTGAAAACCATTGAGCGCAGCGCCAGCAACCTGCTCTCCATCATCAACGACATCCTCGACTTCTCCAAGCTGGAGGCGGGTCGCATGGTGCTGGAGAAGATGCCCTTTGCCCTGAGGGACGCCGTGGATGAGACCATGCAGCTGCTCTCCACCGCCGCCGCGGAAAAGGGGCTGGAACTGGTCATTGAGATCGATGACCACCTGCCCGACAGCCTCAATGGTGACGTGATGCGCCTGCAGCAGATCCTCACCAACCTGGTCAACAACGCAGTGAAGTTCACCGACAAGGGCAGCGTGCGCCTGCAACTGGATGCCGCCAAGGAGACCGCCGAACGGGTGCTGATCCGCGGCGAGGTCTCCGACACCGGCATCGGCATCTCCAAGGAGCAGCAATCGCTGCTGTTCCAGGCCTTCGGCCAGGCGGACAGTTCCATCAGTCGCCGCTTCGGCGGAACCGGCCTGGGGCTGGTGATCACCAAACGCCTGGTCAACCATATGGACGGACAGATTGGCTTTACCAGCAGCGAGGGTCAGGGCTCCACCTTCTGGTTCACCCTGAGCATTGAGAAGAGCCCCTTCACCATCTCCGACCCCCTCAACCTGGATCAGGTCCGTGGACAGAGTGCCCTGGTGTTCGAACCCCGACTGCTCACCCGCAACAACCTGGTGCAACAGCTGGAAAACTGGCAGATGGACACCACCGCCTGTGGCTCCAGCGCCCCGCTGCAGAACTACCTCGAGGGGCGTCACTTCAGCCATGCCCTGATTGCCTGGCGCAAGCTTCAGCCCAGCGAGTCGATGATGGCGACCCTGGGCACCATACGCCAGCACTGTGACAACCTGGTGCTGCTGCTGGACAGCGACAGCAGCGAAGTGGTTCATCAGGTCGAAGAGCTGGGCATCGACCATTGCCTGACCCTGCCCATGAGCGAGCGGCGACTGTTTGCCAGCCTCACCAATGGCGAGCCTCAGCATCTGCCCGCCGCCGAACCGCCTCAATTGCCTCCAAGAGAGAAGCGCCAGCTGAAAACCCTGGCGGTGGATGACAACCGGGCCAACCTCAAGCTGATCGATACCCTGCTGCAGGAGTTGGTTACCCGGGTCGACACCCTCTCCTCCGGCACCGAGGCGATTCGCCGGGCCGCCGAGGAGGAGTACGACCTTATCTTTATGGACATCCAGATGCCGGACATCGACGGCATCCAGGCCACCCGGGAGATCCGCCGCGCTTCCTTGAACACCCGTACCCCCATTATCGCGGTGACCGCTCACCTGCTGGGTGAAGAGCGGGAAGAGGTGCTGGCCAGTGGCATGGACGACATTCTCACCAAGCCCATCGACGAGAGCGGCCTGGAGGAGATGATCATTCGCTGGACCGCGCCGGTCACCGCCGAGGCCAGTCAGGTCGTGGACTGGGAGCTGGCTCTGACCCAGTCCGGCGGCAACGATGACCTGGCGCGGGAGATGTTGATGATGCTGGCCCAGAGCATTCCGGAAACCCGGGAGCAGATCGAGCACGCTCTGCACCTGGGGGACCGTCACACCCTGCAGCAGACGGTACACAAACTGCACGGGGCCACCTGCTATTCTGGAGTACCGGCGCTGCAATCCCTGTGCGCCAATTTGGAAGGGCAACTCAAACAGGGACAGGGCACTCTGGACCTGGAACCGGAAATTCTCGAGTTACTCGACGAGCTAAACAAGGTAGAATCCGCTGCCGAGACCATACTGGCAGCCTAAACGGAATCGATAGATGAGCAAGACACCCGGCTTCTTCAGCCGCATCAAAGCGCTGAGCGCAGATCAAAAACGCCTGTTTGCCACCGCCCTGGCGGAACGTATGCTGCCCAATTTTCAGCTGTTCTGTGCCGCCACCGAGAGCGAGGGGGCCGATCAGCTTCAGGTCTCCCTGGACCTGCTGTGGGAGAGCTGCTTCACCCAGAGGCTGAAGCTGGCCATGGAACAACAGATCGAGAAACTGGAAGCGATCACCCCGGACCCGGAGCAGCACGACATGTATGGGGTCTACCCCGCCATGGACGCCGTGGTCGCCGTATCCACCATCTTCATTGCCATGCAGCAGAAGGTGGAAGAGGATCTGATCAACGTCTCCAAGCTCTCCAGCTCGACGGTCACCAACTACATCGAGGTGACCGAAATGCCTGAACTGGAAGGGCGTGCCCTGGATGATTTCATCTTCAATCACGAGATGATGCAGGAAGAAAAGTCGATTCAGGGCCAGCTGCTGGACTGGGTGGAGTCCGAGCCTGCCTCAGAGGAGATCAAGGAGATGCGCAAAGAGATTCGCTCCAGCGCCACCTCCAACATCGGCATCAGCCTGTAAGCTTTGTCCGGGGGCCCTGTCAGGCCCCCTGCTCCAGGGCCGCCTCCGTCCGCTCAATCAGGTCATCCACCTCAAACTTCGCCAGCTCCTCATTCACACGCTGACAAATCGTCAGCACCCGGTCGCGATCCAGCCGCTCCAGAGACTCAGACCAGTTGAGTTGCGCCAGAATAGGCAGCATGGAGTCCAGCACCCGCTCCATCGGCATCTGCATCATCTCATCCCGGAAGCTGTAGTTGTTGGAAAAGAGGGAAAATCCCCGCTCCAGACAGGTCACCAGATTCAGGCAGTGATGAATCGCCTCATCATTCGCTCGCAACTCACCCCGCTCCCTGGCGCAGACCAGAAAATCGCAATTGAGCTGATACCAGCTGTCCAGCAAGCGGCGGGTGGTGGCAATTCTCTGATGGGACGCATGTTTCCAGACGCACGGCATGGCCGCCAAAAACTGGATGCCTCCCGGGTCCATGGAGAGCCGGGCCCGATAGACCCAGATAAGCTGCATCGCCACAAAGCGCTCGGCAAAGCTGCCCGGCTCCAGGGCGATCTCCTGGGAGGCCTTCACCCCCCATTTGCCAATAATGCGGTTGAACAGAGCGACCGCAATATCTTCACGGCTGGAGAAGTAGTTATACAGGGTATTGACCGGACAGTTCGCCTGGCGGGCCAGTTCCAGCAGACTGAGGGAAAACAGTCCGTGATCCACAATGGCCTGTTCGGCGGAATTAAGAATGGTATTAATCCTTTTACGTTTTAATTCAGCGCGGTTCATTTTGGCTCCGGATCACAAAAAGTCTGGGGAAAGTATTCATAAAAAGTCGGGTTGTTTCTGTTAACCAAAGCACAGCAAAATGAGCAATGAAGGGTTCTGAGATTCCAGTCACGAAGAAAAACAAGTTTATGAAATAATTCCCCAGAACCAGAGCCACAGCCATCACAGAAGCCGAGTGTGTCGCCCCCTATTCTGTTCTCCAACGACGGCATTGCCGCCCACACCACCCAATGGAGAACTTATGAAACGCTTACTGTCCCTGGCCGCCCTGTCCCTGTTCGCCCTCAGCGCCAATGCCGCTGACTACAGCGAAGGCAAGCATTATATCGACCTGAAAGACAACGGTTTTTCTGCAAATAATCAGGTGGTAAAGGTCTATTCCACCAACTGTCCCTTCTGCTACAAATATGAGAAGGCGGTGATGCCGAAATATATTGAAAATTTGCCAGAAGGGGTCAGCTACGATGCCTACCACATCTCCACCAAACCTCCGTTTGGCAAAGAGAAAGCCACAGTAGTTGCCGTGGCAAAAACCCTGGGAGAAAAACAGTACAAAAAGGTCAAGATGGCTTATTACCAGCATCTTCACGATGACAAAGTAAAATTTAAATCCTCCGAAGAAGCGATTCAGTTCGGATTAACCGCTGGCAACATCGACCAAGCCACATTCGACCAAGCAAAGAACTCCACCAAAGTCACGGAGCTGATGACCAAGTGGGACCAGGGGATCAAGGTCGCCAAGGTGAAGGGGATTCCCGCCATTGTGGTCAATGGCCGCTACCTGATCAACACCCAGTCGATCACCAGCATGACGATGCTGGATGAGCTGACCGCCGAACTGCTGACCAAGTAGGGGAAAGGCTCATGTCTGTATCACAACTGCAGCAAGGCTGGTGCAGCCTTAAATCGGCCCCGATGAACACCCTGGAGCAGTGGCAGCAGCAACGCTGGATCTGGCTGCTGATGAGCGGCGCCGCCCTGTTTCTCATCCTCTCCGCCATGGGCTACTTCCAGTGGTTCCTGGAGATGGACCCCTGCGAAATCTGCGTCTACATCCGCTTCAGCCAGATGTGCATCCTGCTTGCCGGGCTGATCATGGCGATAAAGCCGGACAGCACCCCACTGAAGCTGGTGGGGATGGCCCTGGCCTGGTATGCGGTGCTGCAGGGGATGGCCTGGTCCATTGACCTGGCCAGCCTGCATGACTCCTCCCACGCCCTGGACTCTGTAATGGCCGAGGGCGGCGACCTGTTTGCCGCCGGCGGCGGTGGCGGTGCCTGCTCCACCGAACCCAAGTTCCCTTTGGGGCTGCCCATGCATATCTGGTTCCCCTATGAGTTCCAGCCCTCAGGCATCTGCGGTGAAGATGACTGGAGCCTGCTGGGACTGAATATGGCCCAGTACTGCATCATCGCCTACTCCCTGTTTATTGCCGCCCTGGCCCCTTTAACCGGCGCCTGGCTCAAGACCCTCACCAAACGCTAACCAACCCCGGCTCCAAGGAGCCTCCTGGAGATAAAAACTATGAAGACACGCGTAAGCGCGCTGGCCTTGGCCCTGCTCACCTCAATTCCGGCCCAGGCCGCCATGCTGGCAGTCGAAACCGGTGTGATGGACTGGGGCAGCAAGGCGGAAAATCACTTCGGTGACGGCAAGAGCGAGAACGAATTCATCACCCTCAAGGGCGCCACCGGCAACGCCTTCGGTGATGTCTACGGCCACGTCAAACTGGAGGATTTCACCGACTCGGAGATGATCGGCTCGGAGATCAACCTGGTGGGCCAGATAAACATCGGTGACAGCGACTGGAACTGGTATGGACAGGTGTTCAACAAACAAAAGCCCGTCTGGTCCGAAACCAACACCACCCTGGGCCTCAGCCATGACAAAACCTGGGACAACGGCCTCTACACCCAGGTGGCCCTGGCCGGACATATTGTTACCTCCGACTACGCCCACTTCAGAAAGGCCAACGGCGAACCCTTCGACGCCAACGGCTTCAACGGCGGCTACCTGTGGCTGTGTGCCACTCAGGATCTGGAATTGGCTGGCCACCACTTCAGCCTGGGCTGGTGGCAGGAGCACTTCTTCGGCCGCGGCGACGACTACCTGATGGTCTCCGGCGACGGCGAAGACCATGGCTTCAACGGTCAGCTGACCCTGAGGTACCACATTGGCGCCGGCCTGTCCGCCTCTCTGCAGTACCGCTACGCCGAAAACAACCTGGGCAAGAAGGGCTACCACGATGGTCTGTTCTACGCCCTGCAATACAACTTCTGATAAAAACCATACTGGAGATACGATGATGAAAAAGACTCTGCTTGCCACCTCCCTGACCTTGGGCCTGCTGGGCCTGAGCCACTCCGCCCTGGCCGGCGGCGACGACTGGGCTGATAAGTACCTGACCTCGGTGGCCACCCAGGGCCAGATAGGCATCGTCAAGGTGAACCCCTATGATTTCGCCCCCCTGACCGCGGTGATCGATCTGAACGGGTTCCACATCAGTGACGTCAAGGTGCGCATCGAACCCAAGAAGGGCGGCAGCGTGATTGAGTACCCGGTCTCCGACACCGCGGTGACCACTCACAACGGCATCCCGGTGTTTGGCCTCTACCCTGACTACAACAACACGGTTTCGGTGGAGTACAACAAAGACGGCAAAAAGATCAAGGAGCAGTACAAGATCAAGACTGCCCCGGTCAAACAGCTGCTGTTTGACGGTCAGGTCCGCTCCTTCCCTGAAGTGGATGTGGTCAAGGTGGATAAGAAGTTCAACGACCGCCTCTACCTGGTGAACCACCTGGGCGCCGATGAGAACACCCAGGGCTGGGACAACTACCCCATCGTCTTTGTGACCGATACCTCAGGAGAGGTGCGCTGGTTCATGGACTGGGACAAGGTGTATGACCAGGACACCACCAAGGGGATCGCCATGGGCTTCCACCTGTCGGACAACGGTGAACTCTACTGGGGTCAGGACCACTACTACGCCCGTTATGACATGCTGGGCCGCAAGGTCTTCAAGCGGGAGATGCCCCGCGGCTTCACCGGCTTCTCCCACGCCATGCTGGAGATGCCCAACGGCCACTACCTGTTGCGGGTCGCCAAGGACAACTATCTTCGCGAGGATGGCAAACGGGTGAAGACGGTGCGTGACCACGTCATCGAGGTGGACCAGACCGGCAATGTGGTGCAGGTCTGGGATTTCAACAAGATCTTCGACAACATGCGTGACGACCTGCTTATCGGCCTGGACTCCGGCGCCGTCTGCCTGAACGTGGATGAGAGCCACGCCGGCGAAACCATGGACATTGAGCCCGACGCCCCCTTCGGCGACCTGCCCGGTGTGGCCGCAGGGCGCAACTGGGCTCACATCAACTCCGTCGATTACGACCCCAGTGATGACTCCATCATCGTCTCCATGCGTCACCAGGGCACCGCCAAAGTGAGCCGCGACGGCGACGTAAAGTGGATCCTGGCCGCCAACAAGGGCTGGGGCACGCTGTCCGACAAGGTGCTGACTCCGGTGGATGCCAAGGGCAAACCCCTGGACTGCAACATGAACACCGGCACCTGTGAAGGCACGGACTTCGACTGGCCCTGGACCCAGCACACCTCCTGGCTCACCAGCCGCGGTACCCTGGTCTCCTTCGACAATGGCGACGGCCGCCACTTCGAACAGCCCGCCATGCCCACCATGAAGTACAGCCGCGGCGTGGAGTACAAGATTGACGAAGCCAAGATGACGGTGCAGCAAACCTTCGAGTACGGCAAAGAGCGCGGCTACGAGTGGTACTCCCCCATCACCTCCAACATCGAGTGGCGCGACGACAAGGAGAGCTTCTTCATGTACTCCGCCTCCGCTGGCCTGTTCACCGGCCAACCGGGCAAACACTTCATCAACGAGGTAACCGAAAACGGCAAGGTGAAGGTGGAGCTGACGGTGAACTCGATGGCCAAGACCGAACCCAGCTACCGCGCTTTGATCGTCGACCCCAAGCAGCTGTTCTAACCTCTCCTGACCACAAATCCAAGCCCCGCCATGCGGGGCTTTTTCAGTTTGGTCCTGAACCTCAATAATTCACACACTTTTTATGTGGTTAAATTTTGACCGGCGTCATATCAATGTCAGCCATAAAAGTATCAACATAGCCAGGAGCATAGGTGATATACGGCCCAGCTCATGCGCTATTACGTATATTGCAATACAAGGATGACATCATGATCAAGAAAGACGGGTTCAGCGCCGCCAGAAGGACGCTGCTCAAAGGCTCTCTGGTAGGCACCGCTGCCACCGGGATTTCCGGTGGCTTTGCCCTCTCTCCACTGCTCGACCTCATGGCAAGCGAACTGCCCAAGGTAGACCTGCGCACCAACACAGGCACCTGGGTCCCCACCACCTGCCAGGGCTGCACCTCCTGGTGTGCCAAGCAGGTCTACATCATGGACGGCCGCGCCATCAAGGTGCGCGGTAACCCCTACTCCAAGATCCACGATACCGCCGGTTGTCCCCGTCAGCACCTGGGCCTGCAGATGATCTATGACCCGGATCGCCTCAAGACCCCGATGATGCGTACCAACCCCAACAAGGGCCGTCATGAGGATCCCAAGTTTGTCCCCATCAGCTGGGATAAGGCGATGGAGATGCTGGCCGATCGCATCCTGGCCTTGCGTGCTCGGGACGAGAGCCACAAATACGCGCTGCTGCGCGGTCGCTACTCCCTGGCCCGTGATCTGCTGTATGACAAAATGACCAAGATCATCGGCTCGCCCAACAACATCTCCCACAGTGCCCTCTGTGCCGAGGCCCACAAGGCGGGGCCCTTCTTCCTGGATGGCAACTGGGGCTACAACCAGTACGACGTGAAGAACACCAAATACATCCTCTCCTTCGGCGCCGACCCCATCGCCTCCAACCGCCAGGTCAGCTTCTACTCCAGCGAATGGGGCAACACCCTGGATCGCGCCAAGGTGGTGGTGGTTGACCCACGCCTGTCCGCCTCCGCCGCCAAGGCCCACAAATGGATCCCCATCGAAACCGGTCAAGATTCCGCCCTGGCCCTGGCCATCGCCCACGAAGCCCTGGTGACCGGCGTCTGGCATAAGCCGTTTGTGGGTGACTTCAACGATGGCAAAAACCACTTCGTTGCCGGCAAGGAGGTGGAGGAGTCCCTGTTTGAGGAGAAACACAGTCATGGTCTGGTGAAGTGGTGGAACCTGGCGCTGAAGGAGTACAGCGCCGAGTGGGGCGAGAAGGTCACCGGCGTGAAAGCGGACGACATCCGCACCATGGCCAGAGAGATGGGCGCCGCCGCGCCTGCGGTACAGGTCTGGACCGCCCGGGGCTCAGTGATGCAGACCCGGGGCACCTATACCTCCATGGCCTGTCATGCCCTCAATGGCCTGTTCGGTGCCATCGACAACGAAGGTGGCGTACTCCCCTACAACAAGGCCCCAATGAACAAGGCCTTCCCCGACGCGGCAGACTACCTGGACGCCGTCGCCAAGAAGGGTAAGAAGCACGAGAAGATCGATCAACGTGGCCGCCTGGAGTTCCCGGCGCTGAAGAAAGGCAAATCCGGCAAAGGCGTCGTCACCAACAACGCCGCCGACGGCATCCTCAACGCCGACCCCTATGAGATCGAGGTGATGCTGGCTTACTTCAACAACTTCACCTTCGCCGCCCCCGAAACCGAGCGCTGGGAGAAGGCCCTGAGCCGCCTGCCCTACCTGGCTCACGTGACCACCAACATCTCCGAGTTCAGCTGGTTTGCCGACCTGCTGCTGCCTGCCAGCCACCACATGTTCGAGAAGTGGGGGGTGCTGAAAGCGGCCGGCAACGGCGTCAGCCACGTCTCTTTGCAGGTGCCCAGCATCAAGCGGATGTACGACACCCGCCAGGATGAGACCGAGGTGCCCTACCTGCTGGCCAAGAAACTGGCGGACAAGGGCTTCGACAATCCCTGGCGCTACATCAATGAACAGATCGTGGACCCGGAAACCGGCAAGCCGGCCAAGGACGCCGAGGAGTTTGCCGAGATCGCCGTTAAGCATGTGACCGCACCGCTGTGGCACAAAGACGCCTCCAAGTATGGTGAGAAACTCTCCGGCTGGGATGAGTTTGTGAAGCGCGGTGTGTGGAACTCCCACCCCTATGAGTACCGCAAACGCTGGGGCAAGTTTAAGACCGACACCCACAAGTTCGAGTTCTACAGCGTCACCCTGGAGCATGCCCTGGCCGAACACGCCAAGCGTCACCATGTCTCCATCGACGATGTGGTCAAGGCCTGCGAGTACACCGGCTTCGGCGAGAAAGCCTTCGTGCCTCACTACCAGGAACCGGTTCGCGACGGCGACGCCAAAGCGTTCCCCCTGCTGCTGGTGGACCACAAGTCCCGCCTCAGCCACGAGGGCCGCTCCCAGAATGCCCCCTGGTTCTACGAGTTTGGTGATCTGACTCCGGGGGATGAAGCCCATAAGGACGTGGCCAAAATCAACCCCGTGGACGCCAACGCCCTGGGCATCAAAGACGGTGACGAGATTCGCATCATCAGCACCGTCGGCGAGCTGACCTGCACCGCCAAGCTGTGGGAGGGGGTTCGTCCCGGCAGTGTTGCCAAGGCGTTCGGTCAAGGCCACTGGGCCTACGGCCGGTATGCCGCCAAGGAGTTCGGCAAGACCCCACGCGGTGGCAGCAACAACGCCATCATTCCGGCCCGCTACGACAGATTCAGCGGCGCCTCGGCCTTCTATGGCCACACCCGTATCCGTATTGAGAAAGCGTGAGGTAACGACAGATGAAATTTGGAATGGTTATCGACCTGCAGAAATGCGTGGGTTGCGGCGGCTGTGACCTCGCCTGCAAGACGGAAAACAACACCCCTGAAGGCATTCGATGGTCCCACCACATCAGTAAAACCGAGGGGAAATTCCCCGACGTGACCTACAGCTACACCCCCACTCTGTGCAACCACTGTGAAAATGCTGCCTGTGTCGAGGTGTGCCCGGAAGACGCGATGTACAAGGCGGACAATGGCCTCACTCTGCATAATGTCGACAAATGCATCGGCTGCCGCCGCTGTGAACGCGCCTGTCCCTATGGCGTCATCGGCTTCAATAAGGAGACGCCCCATCGAAGCTGGCAAGATGATCATCCGCTGGTGGCCGGCGGCACCGTCTCTCCCAAGGAGGTGCTGGTCGCCGTCGGCGCCAAGCGTTCTCCCCACGAGAACCCGGAGCGCGGCGACACCTACCCGGTGACCCGCCCGGTGAAAACAGTGGAGAAGTGCACCGGCTGTGATCACCGCCTGGCGCAGGGACTGAACCCCGCCTGCGTGGACGCCTGTCCGGCCGGTGCCAGGGTGGTGGGCGATCTGAGCGATCCCTACAGCGAGGTCTCCCGCCTGCTGAAGATGCATAAATCGATGCAGCTGCAGCCGGAAGCCGGCACCAAGCCCAGGGTGTACTACATCCGCAGCTTCGGCGTGCGTCAGATCTAGATAGGCGACAGGGCGGCGGGGCAACCCGCCGCTCCTTTTGCATCGCCCCCTGGCCAAGAGTCAGCCACTGTGACTCGCTTTCGGACTAACTCTCCGCCAATCCCATCAAGGTAAATGCAGCCAGAGGATTCCCGGGGATTTGACCCGAGGCCCCAACCAAACCACTGCAACTCCTCCTCGGAGAGAATGGCGACCACGGCGGTCACCTCCCAGCGGAGTGAGTGTGTGCCGTTCCCCGGCCAGAACCCCTACAGTCCAGGGGCTGAATACAACATCGGCTTGACCCCGGACAGGGTCAGGTTAAGGGAAGAAAGCTCATCATTACGCCCCTTGGGAAAGAGAGTCCGGTTTGTCTTTGGGCAACCAGAGTGAGATCAGGGTGGTCAGGGCCAGGAAGGCCGAGGAGACCCACAGACAGGCCGCCAGCCCCGCCAGCTGGAACACCAGGCCAGAGAGTAGGGTGCCCACCAGCCGGCCCATGGCGTTGGCCATGTAGTAGAAGCCTACATCCATGGAAACCCCATCCTCACCGGCGTAATGGACAATAAGGAAGGAGTGCAGGCTGGAGTTCACCGCGAACACCGACCCGAACACCATCAGCCCCGCCACTATGGTGAACTGGGGCAGAATCTGCAGCTGCACCCCCAGGGCCACCACCAGGGTCACACCAGTGAGAAGCGCCGCCCACTTCAGGGCGCCCGCACCGTCAGGTACCGATCCGTGGCGACGGTCACTGCCGGTGATTCTGGGGGCGATCCCCTGAACCAGGCCGTAGCCGATCACCCACAGCGCCAGGAAACCGCCGACGGCGGTGTGACTCCAGCCGAAGGTGCTGCCCAGGTAGACCGGCAGGGCGACGACAAACCAGACATCCCGGGCCCCGAACAGAAACAGCCGCGCCGCAGACAGGATGTTGATGCTGGGGCTCTTGGAAAACAGCTGAGAGAACTTGGGCTTGCTCTTGGCCCGCCCCATCTCCTGCCGCAGCCCGTTCAAGCTGGTCAGCCACACCAACAGCAGCACGCCCGCCATCACCACCATGGCCCCCTGAAAGCCCAGCTGCACCAACAGCAGGCCACCGAGGAAGAACCCCGCTCCCTTGAGGGCATTCTTGGAGCCGGTCAGCACCGCCACCCAGTGATAGAGGGCGCCTGACTCCCCCTTGGGCACCAGGGTCTTGATGGCACTCTTGGCGCTCATCTTGTTGAGATCCTTGGCGATGCCTGACAGGGCCTGGGCCACCATCACATAGGGTACCGACAACCAGGCCGAGGGCACCGCCAGCATCAGCAGCGCCATCACCTGCATCCCCAGTCCCAGGTTCATGGTGCGGTTGAGTCCGATGCGGGCCCCCAGGTAGCCACCCACCAGGTTGGTGACCACCCCGAAGATTTCGTAGAAGAGGAACAGCGAGGCGATGGCCAGGGGACTGTAACCCAGCTGATGGAAGTGGAGCACCACCAGCATCCTCAGGGCGCCGTCGGTGAGGGTGAAGTTCCAGTAGTTGAAGGTCACCAGCAGGTACTGGCGAAGGCCCGGGCTCAGGTTGCGTATCTTGGCAATCATAAAATCAATATAAACACACCGACATAGAAAAGGCCGGTCCTGGGACCGGCCTGAGATCAGAGGCCCTGCTCCACCAGGTAGCGGGCCAGCTCCATGGTGCGGTTGACGTAGCCCCACTCATTGTCATACCACAGGTAGAGCTTGAGCTGGGTGCCGTTCACCACCATGGTGGAGGGCGCGTCCACCACGCTGGAGTGGGGATTGGTGCGATAGTCGATGGAGACCAGGGGGCGCTCCTCGAAGCCCAAAATCCCTGACAATTCACCTGCGGCGGCCTCCTTGAGCAGGGCATTCACCTCCTCCACTGTAGTGGCCCGCTCCAGCTCGAACACACAGTCGGTGATGGAGGCGTTGCACAGGGGCACCCGCACCGCATGGCCGTTGAGACGCCCCTTGAGCTCGGGGAAGATGTGGGTGATGGCGGTGGCTGAGCCGGTGGTGGTGGGGATCAGGCTCTGGCCACAGGCCCGGGCCCGGCGCAGATCCGGATGAGGCGCATCCAGGATGGTCTGGGTGTTGGTGATGGAGTGGATGGTGGTCATGGAACCGTGCTTGATCCCCAGCTTCTCCTGGATCACCTTCACCGCCGGCGCCAGACAGTTAGTGGTGCAGGAGGCGGCGGTCACAATGCGGTGCACCTCCCTGTCATACCAGTGGTGGTTCACACCATAGACCGCATCCAGCACCCCCTCCTGCTTCACAGGCGCGGTCACCACCACACGCTTAACCCCCTGGTCCAGGAAGGGCTGCAACGTATCTTTGCTCTTAAACTTGCCAGACGCCTCGATGACGATGTCACACCCGGACCAGTCGCCCTCTGCCGGGCTGTTGTGGCCGGTCACTTCGATGCGCTTGCCATCGATGACCATCGCGTCACCTTCACTGTGGATATCCGCATCCCAGCGGCCATGGACACTGTCAAACGCCAACAGGTGACTCAAGCTGGCGGCGTTGCCTGCCGGGTCGTTCACCTGTACAAATTCAAAATCCGGCCACTGCCAGGCGGCGCGCAGGGCCAGGCGCCCCATGCGCCCGAATCCGTTGATGCCTACTTTTACCGTCATCTTTCTCTCTCTCAATCGGTGGGTTACGCGGACTGTTGCGCCGCGTTGGTATGGGGCTCGCTGTCGGCCTTGGGGAACCAGTGACGGGTGCGGTTGGCAACCGCCACCAGGGAGAGCATCACCGGCACCTCCACCAAAACGCCCACCACGGTGGCCAGCGCCGCACCGGAGTGCAAACCGAACAGGGCAATGGCCACCGCCACTGCCAACTCAAAGAAGTTGGAGGTGCCGATCATCGCCGCCGGTGCCGCCACATTATGGGGCAGTTTGAGCAGCTTAGCACCGCCGTAGGCGATAACGAAGATGCCATAGGTCTGGATCATCAAAGGAATGGCAATCAGGCCAATCACCAGGGGGCTGGCCAGCAGAGTGGGCGCCTGGATGCCGAACAGGATCACTACGGTGGCCAACAGGCCGGTCATGGACGCCGGCTTGAGGCGGTCACAGAAGCGGGCCAGGGCGGCTTCACCCCGTCGCAGCAGCAACTGACGAACCACAATGCCCACGGCCAGGGGCAACACCACGTACAGCAGGGTCGACAGCGCCAGGGTCTCCCAGGGCACGGCGATCTCAGACACCCCCAGCAGCAGGGCGGCGATGGGGGCGAAGGCCACCACCATGATGAGGTCGTTCACCGACACCTGAACCAGAGTGTAGGCGGGGTTACCCCGGGTCAGTTGCGACCAGACAAACACCATGGCGGTACAGGGCGCCACACCCAGCAGGATCATGCCGGCTATGTACTGCTCCGCATCGGCGGCGGGCACCAGGTCGGCAAACAGGCCGCGGAAGAACAGCCAGGCGATGGCGGCCATGGTGAAGGGTTTGATCAGCCAGTTGATCACCAGGGTCAGCCACAACCCCTTGGGCTGGCGGCTCACCTGACGCACCGAGCGGAACTCCACCTGCACCATCATCGGGAAAATCATCACCCAGATTAGGACGGCGATCACCAGGTTGATCTGCGCCAGCTGCCAGTTGGCCAAGGCGGCAAAAGCGTCGGGCCACAGCTGGCCCAACAGGACACCGGCACCGATGGCCAGGGCCACCCACAGGCTGAGATAACGTTCAAACAGTCCCACGGTTCCCCCTCAGTCGCAACACAGCGCTTTGCGATCGGGCCGGTCGCCCATGGCCGCCAGTCGTTTGATGTCGGCGTCGATGACGTCCGGCCTTTGTTGATTGAGCCCATCCAGAGTATCCAGGGTCCAGTCCGGCAACTCGGTCAAACGGTAGAACACCCACTGCCCCTTACGTACATCCCGCAGCAGACCTTCACTTCGAAGGCGGGCCAGGTGACGGGAAATCTTGGGCTGGCTCTCATCCAGGGCGCCGGAGAGCTCGCAAACGCACAGCTCTCCTTCACGGCTGATCAGCAGCATGATTTTCAGCCGGGTGGTGTCAGCCAACCCCTTGAGCAGGGATACGGGATCTCTCATGGTGACTCACATATGGGAAAACGAATATACACCAATTATATTCGCCAATTCGCATATGTAAAGCGCGGAGGGTGACAGTTTGATGACAAAAGGCCCGCAGAGTGCGGGCCTTTGGGGGAGCATCACAGATTGGGGAACAGGCGGGCCAGGGCTTGCAGCCACACCAAGGCAAAGATGCCGGCGAGGATGTCGTCCATCATGATCCCCAGGCCCCCCTCCATCTGCTTGTCGAAGAAACGGATGGGCCAGGGCTTCCAGATATCAAACAGACGGAACAGGGCAAAGCCGATCACCAGCCAGATCCATCCCGCCGGTGCGGCGATCAGGGTGATCAGCATCCCCACCACTTCATCCCAGACGATGGCGGGATGATCGTGCTCCCCCATATCCTCGGCAGTCTTACCACAGAGGTAGATCCCCACGGCGGAAAACAGGATGAGGGTCATCAGGTAGGGGAACAGGGACCAATCCTGCATCACCCAATAGAAGGGGAAGGCCGCCAGGGTACCAAAGGTGCCCGGGGCCTTGGGCGCCAGGCCAAGCCCCCCCCCCAGAGCCAGAAAGTGCACCGGGTTGCTCAGGCGCACACCAGCAAAACGTGTCATCACTTATCCCTCAGAAATGGCGGAAGCTCTGGGGCGCCTCAGCCAGGGGCTCACCATCGCAATAGTAATGGATGCCGCTGCCGGCACGAACCTGACCGATGCAGGCGTGGCTGACCCCCGCCTCACCCAGGGCGGTCATCAAGGCCCCCTTCTGGGCCTCAGGTACGGTAAACAGCAGCTCATAATCTTCGCCGCCGCGAATGGCCAGCTGACGGGCATCGTCCTCTCCCAGGGTCTCCAGCAGCGCCCTGGACAGGGGCAGCTTGTCGATGTCCACATGGGCCGAGACCTCTGACGCCTTGACTATATGCTCCAGATCCCCGGCCAGGCCATCAGAGAGATCCAGGCAGGCGCTGGCGATGCCACGCAGAGAGCGCCCCGCCAGAATCCGC
Organism: Ferrimonas futtsuensis DSM 18154; assembly: GCF_000422645.1. Taxonomy (GTDB): domain Bacteria; phylum Pseudomonadota; class Gammaproteobacteria; order Enterobacterales; family Shewanellaceae; genus Ferrimonas; species Ferrimonas futtsuensis. The sequence continues at coordinate 69,467 of NZ_AUGL01000018.1, read as the reverse complement.
GGCGTTGGCCTCAGGTGACGGGTCACCAGAAACTCATTGTGATCGTCGCTGGCCTGCAGCTCACCTTTAAGCAGCTTCAGGCCGGCGGCGCTGTCGCCGAGGTGACCGGTCACATAGATCCAGTCGCCGGGTTTGGCGCCACTGCGGGTCAGTGACTGATCCGCAGGCACATGTCCCAAAGCGGTCAGGGTGATGGTCAGCGGCCCCCGGGTGGTGTCCCCCCCCACCAGGGCGATGCCGTAGTACTCACAGATCTGGTTCAGACCGGCGGCAAAGCGGGCCAGCCAGGCTTCATCGCTATTGGGCAGGGTCAGAGCCAGGGTCAGCCAGGCGGGATCCGCGCCCATGGCGGCCAGATCCGACAGGTTCACCGCCACCGACTTATACGCCAGCACCTGAGGGTCGATGGAGGGCAGGAAATGGATCCCCTCCACCAGGGTGTCCGTGGTGGCCACCAACTGATTGTTGTCCGGCATCCGCAGGACGGCGGCATCGTCGCCGATCCCCATCAAGACGTCCTTGCGCTGGTTGCCTCGCTGACACCCCTGACGGAAGAACCGCTCGATCAATTCAAATTCGCTAATAGGCATACATAAAAAGGGCCACATAGTTATGTGGCCGCTCCATTAATCGATCAACGCGAAAGCTTAACGCTTCTGGGCATTGGCCAGCTTGTCCAACACCCCGTTGACGAACTTGTGACTGTCGTCGGAGGCGAAGACCTTGGCCAGTTCAATGGCTTCGTTGATAGCCACCTTGAAGGGCACGTCGTCGCGATAGAGCAACTCGTACGCGCCCAGACGCAAAACCGCCAGTTCGATGGGGTCCACTTCCTCGATGAGACGAGCCAGGTAAGGCTTGCACTTTTCATCCAACTGCTTGGCGTGGGTAGAAACCCCAACCAGCAGTTCACGGAAGTAAGCCACATCCACGCCGTCGGTTTCCTGCTCTGTGAGGAAATGGTGCTCTACATTAGCCACATCATTTCTACTCAATTGCCATGAATAGATGGCTTGCACCGCCAGTCGGCGGGCTTTGCGACGCTCTGAAGGCTTCACTTGGTTCTCCTGAATTATAGACGTCTCTTAAATCTGCTTAAGGACGTTGACCATCTCCAGGGCGCTCATTGCGGCCTCATGGCCCTTGTTGCCAGCCTTGGTGCCGGCACGCTCAATGGCCTGCTCGATGGTATCGGTAGTTAGGACGCCGAAGGAGACGGGAGTATCAAACTCCAGCATCACCTGTGCCAGTCCCTTGTTGCACTCTCCGGCAACGAAATCGAAGTGGGGAGTGCCACCACGGATCACCGCACCCAGTGCGATGATGGCGTCAAACTCACCCTTGGCGGCCAGTTTGCGAGCTGCCAGAGGCAGTTCGAAGGCGCCAGGTACGCGAACGATGGAGATATCATCGTCATTGACGTTACCCAGACGCTTCAGGGTATCGATGGCGCCCTCTACCAGGCTCTCTACGACAAAGCTGTTAAAACGGCCGACCACCAGGGCGATCTTAGCGCCTTTGGCTTCAATGTTTCCTTCGATGACAATCATGATTTATATCCAAAAAACAGATTGGTATACGCCCCTGCATGAGGCCGGGGCGAAAAGTGGCGTAATGATAGCACAGCCAGCATTAAAAACTTAACGCCAGCTGGCCAGTTTTATTCACCGATGTACTCGGTCACTTCCAGTCCGAAACCGGACAGGGCGTGGTAACGTTTCTGCCCGGACAGCAGGCGCATCCGGGTCACACCCAGCTCCGCCAGGATCTGGGAACCCACACCCACGGTGCGGGAGGTGCCGAACGGCTTGTGTTTGGGGCTTGCGGCCCCCTTGTCCTCGTCGGCGTAAGCTCTGATCTGCTCCAGCAGCTCTTCACTGGTTTGGTGACGACCCAGCAGTATCAGCACACCGTTCTCCTCCTGGGCGATGCGGCCAAGGGCGCTCTCCAGGCCCCATGGACTGGCACCGCCGCGCTCAGAGAACAGCAGGTCATTGAAACCGTCGTGCAGATGAACCCGAACCAGAGGATTCTCGGCCAGGTCACCCTTCACCAGGGCGAAGTGGGCTTCACCGTCGATGGTGTCGCGGAAGCTCACCAGCTCAAACTCACCGAAGCGGGTCGGCCAACGACAGCTGGCTTCACGGACAATGGTGGTTTCATTGAGGTTACGGTACTCAATCAGGTCGGCGATGGTGCCCACCTTGAGACCATGCTCCGCGGCAAACTCCTCCAGCTGAGGGCGACGCGCCATGGTGCCATCCTCATTGAGGATCTCCACGATAACGGCCGCAGACTCATACCCGCCCAAACGGGCCAGATCCACCGAGGCCTCGGTGTGGCCGGCACGGGTCAGCACCCCACCCTCACGGGCACGCAAGGGGAAGATGTGACCTGGCTGGACCAGATCCGTCGGCTTGGCGTCCTTGGCCACGGCGGTCTGAATGGTGACCGCACGGTCGGCGGCGGAGATGCCGGTGGTCACCCCTTGAGCCGCCTCGATGGAGACGGTGAAGGCGGTGCCATACTGTTCGGTGTGACGGGACACCATCTGGTGCAAGCCCAGACGGTCGCAACGCTCACCGCTCATGGGCATGCAGATCAACCCGCGACCAAACTTGGCCATAAAATTGATCGCTTCCGGGGTCACCGCTTCCGCGGCCATGATCAGATCGCCCTCGTTCTCACGATCTTCGTCGTCCATCAGGATCACCATCTTGCCCAGACGGATATCCTCGATGATCTCTTCAATGCTGTTCAGCGCCATCTTGATGACCTTGTTATTTTAAGAATCCAGTTTTTGCCAACATCGCCATGGTGATGCCACCGGCCTCAGGCTCATCATCCAGAGGTTGCATCAGTCGCTCCAGGTAACGGGCGATCAGATCCACCTCCAGGTTCACCGTAGAACCGGGCTTGAGCTCACCTATGGTGGTCTCCTGGACGGTATGGGGTACCAGGGTAAGTCGGAAACGGTGACCGTCCACCTCGTTGGCGGTCAGGCTGATGCCATCAATGGTCACCGACCCCTTCTCGGGAATGTAACGGCCCAGGCCCGACGGGGCCCGCAGCCAGTACTCTATGGCGCGCCCGCGGGGGCTGACGCTCTCTACTGTGGCCAGGCCATCGATGTGGCCGCTGACCAGGTGCCCGCCCAGACGGGTGTCCGGGGTCACCGCCCGCTCCAGATTGACCTTCTGACCAAGCTGATAGTGAGCAAAATTGGTTCGTGCCAGGGTTTCACCGGATACGTCGGCCACATAGCCGTCCGCCAGCTTCTCCACCACGGTGAGACAGACGCCATTGGTGGCGATGCTGTCTCCCAGTTGCACGTCTTCCAGAGGCAGCTTGCCGCTGGCCACGGTGACCTTGAGGTCGTCACCGCGTCGCTCCAGCTGTCGCAGGGTGCCTACCGCTTCGATAATGCCTGTAAACATCTATGACTCCGCGCGCACCAGGGTCAGCCGCAGATCGGCCCCAACCCGGCGTACGTCTCTAAATTGAAACTCTGGCACCTGGGCCATCTCGGCCAGCTCGGGCAGATTCACTACCCCGCGGCCATCGCTACCCATCATCTTAGGTGCCTGATAAAGAATTAGTTCATCCCAGAGGCCAGCACTGAGAAATGCGCCGGCCAACGAGGCGCCCGCCTCCACCATAACGGTGTTGATCTGGCGCTCGGCCAACTCGGCGATCAGGGCCTGCAGATCCAGCTTCTCCCCCTTGGACGGACCTTGCCAACACTCTACCGATGGCGGCCACTCACAACGGTAGGCCCGAGTGGATGCCAGCAACATAGGCGAGTCTAGCTCGGTCATCCTGAGCGGAGGCGCAAGCCGGGCCCGGCCATCCACCACCACCCGCAAGGGCTGAGACCAGGAGTGGGGCAACACCACCGACGCCGGCAACTGCTCGGGACGCACGTTCATGGACGGGTCATCCACCAGTACCGAATCGGCCCCGGTAATGATAGCGCCGTGGGCCAGGCGCATCGCCTGAACATCGGCTCTGGCCTGAGGACCGGTGATCCATTTGGACTGGCCGTTGGCCAGGGCGGTGCGGCCATCGATGGAGGCCGCCAGCTTAATGCGGATGTAGGGGCGCCCCGTAGACATCCGCTTGATAAAGCCTGGGTTGATCGCCCTGGCATCCCCCTCCAGCAACCCGGAGGCCACCTCGATGCCAGCCTCACGCAGCATCGACAGGCCGCGGCCTGCCACCTGGGGATTGGGATCCACCATGGCGGCCACCACCCGGCCGACGCCGGCCTTGATCAGGGCTTCGGCACAGGGGGGGGTCCGACCGTAGTGGGAGCAGGGCTCCAGGGTCACGTAGGCGGTCGCACCCCGGGCCTGTGCACCGGCGGCGCGCAGGGCAAACACTTCGGCGTGGGGCTCACCCGCCTTGGGGTGAAACCCCTCGCCCACCACCTGACCATCCTTGACGATGACGCAGCCCACCGCAGGGTTGGGACGGGTGGAGAAACGGCCGCGCCGGGCCAGTTCGATGGCCCGGCGCATATAGTGAAAGTCGTCTTCTGACCAGTTCATTACTTTTCCAGCTTGGCGATCGCTTCGCCAAATTGAGACAGGTCCTCGAAGGCCCGGTACACAGAAGCGAAGCGGATGTAGGCCACCTTATCCAGGGCCATCAGTTGCTCCATCACCAGGTTGCCCACCATGTCTGAGCCCACCTCCCGCTCGCCAGTGGCCCGCAGGGCAGACTTAATCTTGCTCAGGGACTGCTCAATGGCTTCCTGAGACACCGGACGCTTCTCCACCGCGCGCTGAATGCCGCGACGCAGTTTCTCCTCGTCGAAGGGCTCTCGGGTACCGTTCTGCTTAATCACCCTGGGCATCACCAGTTCAGCAGTCTCGAAGGTGGTGAAGCGCTCATGACAGGTGAGGCACTCACGGCGACGTCGCACCTGGTGCCCTTCGGCCACCAGACGGGAGTCGATCACCTTGGTGTCGTTGGTTGAACAAAATGGACAGTGCATGTTGCCTCCGGCGGGGTCCCTTTTACCAGGACAGCTTAACTGACTGCATAGAATAGCGGATTTACGTCCTCAGGTTAACGGTTTGCGGGGGTTTGGGGCTCGCCCTTTGATCTGGCTCTCCGTCTGGACGTGACTCCATAACCCTTTGCTAACAAAGGAGCGTCTCAAAAAGAGAATCCGGGTCATAGTGGGCAGGAAAACAACAGGGCCCATCGAGTGATGGGCCCTGTACAGACGGGTTGGTCACCGCACTGAATTCAGATTAGCGGTAAACCGGACGGCGGGCACACAGCTCCTTCACCTGGGACTTCACCCGCTCCACCACGGCTTCGTTGCCGAAGTCGTCGAGGATGTCGCAGATCCAGCCGGTCATCTCACGGCATTCCGCCTCATCGATGCCACGGCGGGTCAGGGCGGGGGTGCCGATACGCAGACCTGAGGTCACAAAGGGGCTGCGGGGATCGTTGGGCACAGAGTTCTTGTTGACCGTGATGTTGGCGCGCCCCAGGGCGGCGTCCGCATCCTTACCGGTAATGTCCTTGTCGATGAGGTCCAACAGGAACAGGTGGTTCTGAGTACCACCTGAGACCACCTTGTAGCCGCGGGCCATGAACACTTCGGCCATCGCCTGGGCGTTGGTCACCACCTGCTGCTGATAGGTTTTGAACTCAGGCTGCAACGCTTCCTTGAAGGCCACCGCCTTGGCGGCGATCACGTGACACAGAGGGCCGCCCTGGCCACCGGGGAAGACCGCGGAGTTGAGCTTCTTGTAGACGGTCTCGTCGCCACAGGCGGAGAGAATCAGGCCGCCACGGGGACCGGCCAGGGTCTTGTGGGTGGTGGTGGTCACCACATGGGCGTGCGGCACAGGATTGGGGTAGACACCGGCGGCGATCAGACCCGCCACGTGGGCCATATCCACAAACAGGTAGGCACCCACCTGGTCGGCGATCTCGCGGAACTTGGCCCAGTCGATGACGCCGGAGTAGGCGGAGAAGCCGGCAATGATCATCTTGGGCTGGTGCTCCTTGGCCAGGGCCAGCACTTCGTCGTAATCGATCTCGCCGGTTTCCGGGGAGATGCCGTACTGAACGGCGTTGTACATTTTGCCGGAGAAGGAGACGCTGGCGCCGTGGGTCAGGTGACCACCGTGGGCCAGGCTCATGCCCAGCACGGTGTCGCCGGGCTGCAACAGGGCCATGTAGACCGCGGCATTGGCCTGGGAGCCGGAGTGGGGCTGAACGTTGGCGTAGTCGGAACCGAACAGTTCGTTGGCTCGGTTGATGGCCAGCTCTTCAGACTTATCAACGTACTCACAACCGCCGTAGTAGCGCTTATGGGGGTAGCCCTCGGCGTACTTGTTGGTCAGCTGAGAACCTTGGGCCTCCAGCACTCGGGGGCTGGTGTAGTTTTCGGAGGCGATCAGTTCGATATGCTCTTCCTGACGGACACGCTCCGCTTCCATCGCTTCCCAGAGTTCGGGGTCAAAATCGGCGATGTTCATAGTTTTTTCCAGCATCCATGTCTCCTGCGTAGGGGGTTGTTTTTTAGGCGGCCACTAGTTTACTCCTGTGTGACCCCGATCCCAAGTCCCATGAACCCGGATGCTGTTTCCTCATAAATGAACGCGATAGTTGGCGCATCCCTGCGCATCAAAATCCTCCTTGCCAATCCCCGGGAGATCGGCGAGGCACCCCGTTAACCGGCCGCCTGCACCGGCACGCCCTGTCCGACGCCCTTCACTCGATTGCCCTCGGCCAAGTAGACCAGGCTGGGCTTGTGTCCCTGCGCCTGATGCTGAGCCATCTGCACATAGGCGCAGATGATCAGCCGATCACCGGGGGAAGCCTTATGAGCCGCAGCCCCATTGACGGAGATCACCCGACTGCCCGCCTCGGCGGCGATGGCATAGGTGGCAAAGCGCTCGCCATTGTCGACGTTGTAGAGCTCAATCTTCTCGTACTCCAGAATGCCGGCCAGGGCCAGAAACTCGCTGTCGATGGCGCAGGAACCTTCGTATTCCAGCTCGGCGTGGGTCACTCGGGCCTGGTGCAGTTTGCCCTTCAGCATGGTTGTGATCATAAGTGGTCTCTTCTATTGAATGCGAAATTGACTGACGGCGCCGTGCAACTGGGAGGCCAGTTGCCCCAGCTCAACACTGGCTCTGGCGGTCTGGGCTGAGCCGGCGGCCACTTCCCGGGAGGCCTGACTGACCCCCTCCAGATTCTGGCCCAGCTCGGTGGCCACAGACTGCTGCTGCGAACAGGCTCCGGCAATCTGGGTGTTCATGGAGGCGATGGCATCGATGCTGGCCACCACCTGACTCATGGAATGACTGGCCTTGTCGGCCTGAACGACGCACCCCTTGATCAGCTCACAACTGGCCTGAGTCGCCTCACCCGCCTGCCGGGAGCTGGCCTGGAGCTGTTCGATGATGGCGTTGATGCGGCTGGTGGACTCCTGGGTACGACCGGCCAGGGTACGCACCTCGTCGGCCACAACGGCAAACCCCCTGCCCTGCTCCCCCGCCCGGGCGGCTTCGATGGCGGCGTTGAGGGCAAGCAGGTTGGTCTGATCGGCAATCTCACGGATCACATCCACCACCACGGTGATGTTGTTGGTCTCCCGCTCCAACTCTGCCGCCAGCTCCCCCGCCTGCTGTATGACGCTCTCGGCCTCACCGATGCCGCGGATGCTGTTCTGCACCTCTCTCATGCCTGATCCCGCGTCGTCATTGGCCTGATCCGCCGAGCCCGATGCGGACTGGGTATTGCGGGCCACCTCATCCACCGTGGTCTGCATCTGGGTCATGGCGGCGGCGATGGAACCGATGCGGGCCTGCTGCTGCACCATCCCCTGAGACACCTGTTCCGATACGGACCCGACCTCATCGATGGCGCCTCCAAGCTGCTGAGCGGCCCCGGCGATCTCTGTCACCAGAGACGCCAGCCGCTCTCCCATCCGCTTGCTGTCGGCAGCGAGGTGCCCCAACTCATCCTGGGAGAAACGGGCCTCATCCAGCTGGCAGGTAAGATCCCCTTGAGCGACAGAGGCAATGAAAGCGCGGATGCTGGCGAGGGGGCGGCAGATCTGGCGCACCAAAACCAGGGCGGTAACCAGCATAAAGGCGAACAGCAGCAGAGCACCGATGCCCAGCACCCAGTAGCTGCGCAGCGAAGCCTGCTGGCTGGCGACGGTGTCCGCTTCCACCACCTGCTGATTGAAGGCCACCAACGCCTCGGTCGCCTCCATCAGTTTCAAATAGGCGGGATAACTGGCCATGATGGCGCCGTTGGCGTCCTGGTATCGGTCTTCGCTGACCAGGTCCAGAAACGGCGCATTGGCGCTCAGGTAGGAGCTCCAGGCTTGCTGCAGATGCGCCAGAGTCTGCCGCTCCTGCTCGGAGTCCACGCCGGCCTCATACGCCTGCAGGTGGCCCTCCATGGTCAGGGGCATCTTGCGGCCGTCGGCGACCCACAGGCCCATGTCCGGATCCCCGGCATTGGACACCAGGGAGAAGTCGTATTTTCGATAGTCGATGATGAAGGCGCGCATGTCCTCCACCAGCATCAGCCTGGGCAGGGTCTGCTGGCTGAACTCAGCCATGGTCCTGTCCATCTCCATGGTCTGACGGGTCACCAAGCCAATCAACAGGGAAAACGCCAGGGCAATGCCCAGATACCCCAGGGCGATCTTGTTTCTCACACTCAGGTTGTTCAGTACCACCTGATACTCCTTACTTCATGATTGATGCTGGCCCTAGCGAACCGATACCGCTGAGAACAGATAGATAACCAGGGTTCCGGCCAGGATCAGGCCACATCCCAGCAGCGCTGGCCCATCCAGCTTCTGCCCCTGAATAAGCCAGGCGATGACGGCAACCAGCACCATGCCGATGCCACACCACAGGGCGTAGGCGATGCCGACGGGCATCTGGGTTACCACCCGGGCCAGCAGGGCGAAGGCCAGCAGATACCCCCCCAGACACAGCAGGGTCGGCAGCACCCGGGTAAACCCCCGGGTCTGAGCCAACAAACTGGTGGCCGCCACCTCCGCCACTATGGCCAGCAGCAGCCACAGATAGGTCATCGGTTGCCGCTCTAGCCCAGCAGAGGGCGAACGTCCCGGGCGACCGTCTCGAGGAAGTGATCCGCCTGATCGCAGCTGCCCAACATCTTGATAAAACCGTGAATGACACCGTCAAACACCCGGTACTGCACCGGGACGCCTGCGCGAGCCAGCTTGTCTGAGTAGAGGGCGCCGTCATCACACAGGGGGTCGTACTGGGCACAGTAGATCAGGGTCGGAGGCAGTTGACTGTGGTCACTGGCCCCAAGCGGCGCACAATAGGGGTGCAGGGCATCTGTGGGGGAGCGCATGTAATGCCCCCAGTAATACTCCATGCTGGCCCGCTCGAGCAGGTAGCCTGCGCCGTGGTCAACCATGGAGCGGGTTTCCAGACCGTACTGGACGGCGGGATACACCAGCACCTGACACGCCAGACTGGGCCCCTGTTCATCCCGGCAGCGCAGCGCCACCGCGGCTGCCAGGTTGCCGCCGGCACTGTCGCCAAACAGACCGATTCGCCGGGGATCCAGCCCCAGCTTGACCGCATGCTCAAACACCCAGCGGGTGGCGGCGAAGCAGTCCTCCATGGGGATGGGGAATTTGTGCTCTGGGGCCTTCTGATAATTGACCGCCACCACCACGGCACCGGTGCGATTGGCCAGCGCCCGGGCGAAGGGGTCATTGGTACCGACGTTGGAGACCATCCAGCCACTGCCGTGGAAGAAGATCAGCGCCGGCATCCCCAGATCAGGGGAAGTGACGCCGGCGGGGCGATAGAGGCGCACCGGCAGATCCGCCGTGGGGCCGGGGATGAACAGGTGCTCCACCGCGGCCACGGGCTCCGGGGCCCGGGCAGGCTCGCCGCCAGAGAGCTCCAGGGCTCTGGCCTCCTGAGGGGTCATCGCTTCGTAGGGCTTGGCTCCGGATTGGCGAACCTCTTCCAGGTAAGCCGCCACTTGAGGATCCAGTGACATCAACGTCTCCTTGATTATCAGTGAGGCGGCATGCCGCCCCGGGGTTAGGGTGTCGCCCACCAGGATTGCCCGCAGGGGATCCAAGGATGAGAGAGGTGGATTACTCCGGCAGATGGCAGCGTGTGCTCCTCCGGGCAGGCGACAAAGTCTGTGTCAGGCTGAGGCCTTCACGTCGGTGACCCCTTTGAGTCGGGGGCGGTTCGCCTCAGCTCGGGTCAGGGGCTCAACCGGCTCCATGGAGGCAGCACTGCGCCGGACCAGGGCCTGATACTCCAGAGTGTTGAGGCGCTTCCACTCCAGATCCTGCTCACTGAGGCTGCGCTTCACCTGAGCAGGAGTGCCCGCCAGCAGCTGTCTGGGTTCTCCCTGAAAGCCCACTTTGACGAAACTCATGGCCGCCACCAGGCTTTCGGGGCCGATCACCGCCCCATCCATCACCACCGAGTTCATCCCCACCAGAGAGTCCCGACCGATGATGCAGCCGTGCAGTACCGCGCCATGACCTATGTGGCCGTTGGCTTCCACCCGCGTATCCTGATCGCAATAGCCGTGCATGATGCAGCCATCCTGAAGATTGGCGCCGGATTCCAGGATCAGCCGACCGAAATCCCCGCGCAGCACCGCATTGGGCCCCACATAGACTCCGGGCCCAATGATCACATCGCCGATCAGCACCGCCGTCGGGTGCACATAAGCACTGGAGTCCACCACGGGAGTCAGGCCTTCAAACTGGTAACAGGGCATCACCACTCCAAATAAAAAAACAGCGTGATATAAAAAACACGAGATAAAAGTAAAAAAAGGGCGAGACTCTACTAACGGCACACCCGCCAGAATTCCTCGTGTAGAGCTCGCCAAGCGATAACGCTAACGCTCGATAGGTACAGGTTGAAAAAACACTTATCCCTCCGGATTGTCAGAAACAAACCAGATAAATACATTTGAATTCTATTAACCCAGGGGTTAAGTGAATATGACGTTTATTTTAGCCTTCTCATTCAAAAGGCAAAATAAACCGTCGGACGATAATGATTACTTGCCTTTCCAGACTGGATCGCGTTTTTCAGCGAACGCCGCCGGGCCCTCCAGAGCATCCTCTGAGTGCAGCACTGCAGGGTAGTGTTTCAGTGCGCCGCTGCGGGTAAAACGGTAACCCTCTTCCACGGTCATCTCGGCAGTAGTGCGGCACACCTCTTTCAGTGCTGCCACGGCCAGAGGGGCACTCTGTGCAATCTGGGCCGCCAGTTCGCGGGCGCTGTCCATCAGTTGGTCCACGGGCACCACACGATTGACCACACCCCAACGCAGAGCCTCTTCGGCGTCCATGCGACGACCGGTCATCATCATCTCGGTGACGATGGCCTGAGGCATCACTTTGGGCAGGCGCAGCATGCCGCCACTGTCTGGTACGATGCCCAGCTTAGCTTCGGGCAGGGCAAAGCTGGCATTCTCAGCACAGACAATCATATCCGCCGCCAGGGCCAGTTCGAAACCACCACCGAAGGCGTAGCCGTTCACCGCCGCAATCACCGGCTTATCCAGGTCAAACAGCTCGGTCAGACCGGCAAAGCCGCCAGGACCGAAATCGGCATCGGGGGCTTCACCCTCGGCGGCCGCCTTGAGATCCCAGCCGGCAGAGAAGAAGCGCTCGCCAGCACCCGTGATGATGGCCACCCTCAGTTCCGGATCATCGCGGAACATCATGAAAACTTCGCCCATGGCGTAGCTGGTCTTGGCGTCAATGGCATTGGCCTTGGGACGATCCAGAACAATCTCCAGAACGTGGCCATTTCGGGTAACGTGCAATGATTCGCTCATACTTTTTCTCCAATAAGAGCCAATTAATGACTCCATCCATTAAAAAATTGTCTTAATTAACATCACACAGCAAATGTTTTTGAACCTTACCCGTGCAAGTTTTGGGCAGGGCTCCCCTAAGCTCGATAAAGGAGGGGACTTTGAATTTCGCCATGTTTTTAACGCAGTATTCCAAAATCTCTTCTTCGCCAATCTCGGCATCGTCATTAATAACGACAAAGGCCTTAATGGCTTCATCACGAATAGAGTCTTTCACGCCAATGACCGCCGCCTCCACCACCTCGGGAATCTCGGAGATGATGTTTTCAATCTCCAGGCAGGAGACGTTCTCACCACAGCGCTTGATCATGTTGCTGGCCCGGTCGACAAAGAAGAAGAACCCCTCCTCATCCTGGTAGGCCGAATCGCCGGTTTTCAACCAACCGTCGTCGGTGAACGCCCGGGCGGTGATCTCAGGCGCCTGGTAATACTCCTTGAACAGGGTCTTACCCCGTTCACCCCGCACCTGGATCTCGCCAATCTCACCCGGGGCCAAGGTTTCCCCGTCGGCATCGGCGATCCTGGCCTCATAGCAAAGGCCGGTGCGACCGATGGAGGGCCAGCGACGTTTATCTCCGGGACGATCGCCGATGATGCCGACGATGGTCTCGGTCATCCCCCAGGAGGTGAAGATGCGCACCCCAAAGCGGTCGATAAAGGCGTCCTTCTCCTGGTCTGACATACTCAGGTAGAACAGCACCTCTCGCAGACGGTGATTGCGCTCCCAAGGCTGACGGGGCTGCATCATCATGGTGCGCATCATCAGCGGGATGCATTCGGTCACCGTGGCCTGGTATTTCACCACCTGGCCCCAGAATGCCCGGGCACTGAACTTCTCCAGCAACACAAAGGTGGCACCGGAGGAGAAGGCGGCCATGGCCGCAGTACACTGACAGTCAATGTGATAAGCCGGCGTCGCCGTCAGGTAGACATCGTCACTACGCAGGGCGATCTGCCAGGCGGTGTAGTAACCGGCAAACCTCAGGTTGTAGTGGGTGATCACCACCCCCTTGGGTCTGGAGGTGGTCCCGGAGGTAAACATGATCTCCGCCACATCGTCGGCAGTGACGCTCTCCTGGCTCTTCAACTCGGTACACTGCTGGGCCAGCAGGCGGTCAAAGTTGGCGGTCCCCTTGAGGGCACCGCTGCCGCCAGTGATCAGCAGCTCGGTCAACGTGGGCTGACCCTGCTGTATCTCCAGATAGATGGGCAGAAATTCAGGGCGGGTCACCACCGCCTTGACCTGGCACTGGCTGACGATGTAGGCGCACTCCTCCTGAAGCAGGTGGGTGTTGATGGGCACCATCACCGCACCGATCTTGGCCAGACCAAACCAGCACTGGATAAACTCGATGCTGTTGTTCAGGTGCAGCGCCACCCGGTCGCCTTTTTTGATGCCACGGGCGGTGAACAGATTGGCGGTGCGGTTGATCTCATCGTTGAGCTGGGCGTAGCTGTACTGCCTGGTATGGCCCGCCACATCCTCAAAGATCAGCGCCGTTTTGTCGCCATGGAGTTGCGCCAGGTCATCCCAGGCTTCTCGCAAACTCTGTCCGTTAATAATGTCCATCTGCTACCTTACACATCAAACCAAGTTCAGGATGGGAAAACCCTAATTTCCGGAGTGGAGGTTGTCACGCCCGTCACTCCGGACTCGTGATCTCCAAGACTATTTGTCGGAGACCTTGGCCAGTCCCTTCTCCGCCAGCTGCTCAATCGCCTCATCGCTGTAGCCGATTTCGCTCAAAATGGCGGCGGTATCCATGCCGTGACCCGGCATGCCGCGCCAGATCTGGCAGGGGTTGTTCTTGAACTTGGGCATCACGTTGGGGCCCTTGCAAGTGTCACCCTTCATGGTCTGCCACTCGGTAATCGACTCCCGAGCCACGTACTGGGGGTTATCCTCCAGATCTTCGGCGCTGAGCACCTTGGCACAGGCGATCTTCAGTTCGGCAAACCGCGCACGTACCTCATCCACGGAGCGGGTATTGATGTAGCGGTCCAGGGCATCCTCAATCTCCTGCCCGTGAGGGCATTCGATGCGGTGAATCAGTTGGGTGCCTTCCGGAACCGCTTCGGTGCCGAGCAGGTGGGCCAGGCCGATGTCCTTGAACAGCTCCTCAATCTGGTTAACGCCCACCATCTCCATCACGATGTAGCCATCTTCGCACTTATACAGGCCACAACCGGCGTAGTAGGGATCCCGTCCCTTGTACTGTCGGGGTGCCATCTTGCCGCCGTTGAAATAGTCCATCATGAAGTACTGGCCCATGCGCAGCATCACCTCATACATGGCGACGTCGATGCTCTCACCCTTGCCGGTCTCCTTGGCCTTGTGGAAAGCCGCCAGGGCGGCACTGGTCACGGTCAGGCCGGAGAAATAGTCGGCGGCATAGGGGAAGGCGGAAGCAGGCTGGTCGATGTCACCGTTCTGCATCAGGTAGCCGCTGAAGCCCTGGGCGATGGTGTTGTAGGCCGCCAGGTTGGTGTACTCGTCGGTGCCATACTGGCCGAAACCGGACAGGTGACCGATCACCAGCTTGGGGTTGCGCTCCCACAGCAGCTCATCGGTGATGCCACGACGGGCAAAGGCAGGCCCTTTGCTGGCCTCGATGAAGATGTCGGTGGTCTCCATCAGCTTGAGGAAAGCCTCGCGCCCCTCATCCTTGAAGATGTTCAGGGAGAGCGCGTGCAGGTTGCGGCGAGACAGCTCTGGGTAGTTGGGCTGCACCCGGATGGTGTCGGTGTAAGCCACGTTCTCAATCCAGATCACCTCGGCGCCCCACTCGGCCATCATCTGGGCAGAGAAGGGACCAGCAATTTCGATGCCGGAGAATACAACCCGAACGCCGGCCAGGGGACCAAACTCGGGAGTGAAAAGCTTTTGGGACATGATGGTCGTCCTTTTCAAAATCAGTCTGTGTTGGAGCGCCGCCGGTGGCGGCTGCCCGGGGGAGGTCCTCCCCCGGGCTCCTTGCTTAGCGGTACTCTTTCAGTACTGCACGACCCAGGGTCAGGATCTGCATCTCATCGGAGCCACCGGAGACACGGTCAACCCGCAGATCACGCCAGAAGCGGCTGATGCGGTGCTCGCCGGCGATGGCGTAACCACCCAGAACCTGCATGGCGGAGTCCACCACCTCGAAGGCCGCGTTGGCGCAGTAGAACTTACACATGGCGGCATCACCGGAGGTCATCATGCCGTTGTCCGCCTTCCAGGCCACGTGGTAGATCATGTTCTTCATGTTGCTCAGGCGGATGGCCATGTGAGCAAACTTCTCCTGGATCAGCTGGGTACGGCCGATGGCCTGGCCAAACTGAACCCGCTGGTTGGCGTACTTGGCTGCGTCTTCGAAGGCGCAGTAAGCGGTACCGTAGTTGGTGCAGGCCACCAGGAAGCGCTCCATGTCGAACTCCTCCTTCACCCGGTTAAAGCCATTGCCTTCGGTGCCGAAGAAGTCCTTCTCCTCCAGCTCCACGTCGGTGAAGGTCACCTCGCAGCAGCTGTCCATCTTCAGGCCCAGCTTGGGCAGTTTGCTCAGCTTGATGCCGGCTTTGGTCATGTCCACGAAGAACTCGGAGAACACCGGAGTGTCGGAGGAGGCATCGCGAGCCATCACCACCAGGTAAGGAGTACCCGCGGCGGAGGTGATGAAGCACTTGCTGCCGTTGAGGTAGATCTTGCCATCTTTACGCAGGTAGTTGGTGGTCAGGCTGCCCACATCGGAGCCGGCGCCAGGCTCGGTGATGGCGGAGTTCCACATCTGCTTACCGGTGCCGCGCAGAGCCATGATCTTGTCGATCTGCTCATCGGTGCCTTCACGCAGCACTGTGGTGAAGCCAGCCAGCTGGTACAGCACGTAGGTGGGCGCACCCAGGCGGCCCAGCTCTTCCCAGATCACCGCCAGGGTGGTCAGGCCGGCGTCAAAGCCATCGTGCTCTTCCGGCAGCAGCAGGCTGTCGATGCCCATCTCCGCCAGCTCCTTCACGAAACGCTCGGGGTAGGTGCTGGTCTCGTCGCACTCGGCGAAGTAGGCCTCCCAGTTCTCGCGCTCCATCAGGTCACGTACGCCTTTGACAAACAGTTCCTGCTCGTCGGTCAATCTGTAGTCCATATTTCAATACCTTCTATTTACTTGCTTTCAGGGGACGTAGCTCGTCACCAAATGGAATCTAATCTGCCCACTTGTTGCGCTTGGCGTCCTTGAGGAAGGACATGATCACCAGGATGTTGACGATCACCAGGGGCGCGCCGCCGGCAATGATGGCGGTCTGCAGAGGCTTAAGGCCACCCAGGGAGAGCAGCACGATGCCGATGATTCCCACCAGCACGGACCAGCCCACGCGAATCCACACTGGTGGCTCGTTGTCGGCGTCCACACCCTTACAGGTGGACATGGCCAGGGTGTAGGAACAGGCGTTGATCAGGGTCACTGTGGCCAGGAAGCAGAGGATGAAGAAGCCCCACATGGTGATGGTGCTCATGGGCAGGGCCGCCCAGGTCTCGATGATGGCTCTTGGCGCACCATGCTCCTGGATCAGCGCACCCATGTTGATGATCCCCTCGTGCATCAGGTTCACGGTGTTGGAACCCAGGATGGTCCACAGGAACCAGGTGGAAGCGGTCAGGCCACCCACCATGGTCAGACACAGCTGACGTACGGTGCGGCCACGGGAGATCTTCGCCAGGAAGATGCACATCTGGATGCCGTAAACCACCCACCATGCCCAGTAGAACACGGTCCAGTCCTGGGGCCAGCTGCCTTCACTGATGGAGCTGGTGTAGAACAGCATGCGAGGCAGGTAGTCGATCATCACGCCCACAGACTCGGTGAAGTAGTTCACGGTGAAGCTGGTGGCGCCGATGAGGAATACCCAAACCAGCATGATGATGCTCAGGTAGCTGCGCAGGTCACTGGCGATCTTGATGCCTTTGGTCAGGCCGAAAGCCACACACACGGCGTTGAAGATGATCCACACGGAGATAACGAAAGTATCCACTTCGATGGTGCGTGGAATGCCAAACAGCCACTGGATGCACTCAGTCACCAGAGGCGTGGCCAGGCCCAGGCTGGTGCCCATGGCCAGAATCAGCGCAACCACGTAGATGTTGTCGATGATGGAACCGGCGATGCCCTTATGGTGCTTACCCAGTACAGGCTCCAGGGTGCCACTGGGGCGAACCACGTCCATCTTCTTCACAAACAGGAAGTAACCCAGGGCCACAGTAAAGAAGCCATAACCCATCCAGGGCAGTGGGCCCCAGTGGAACAGGCTGTAAGCCACGCCCAGCTCTTTCGCCTGAACCGACATGGATTCCAGCTCAAAAGGTGGGTAGGTCAGGTAGTAATAGGCCTCCAGGGAGCCCCAGTAAAGTACCGCCGCCGACGTACAGGAGGCGAACATCAGGAAGATCCAGCTTCCGGTACTGAACTCAGGCTCCTCCTGGCCCAGGCGATTGTTGGCGTAGGGTCCCCACACCAGCCAGGCCCAGCCGACGGCCAGAGCGATCATGTACCACTCGAAGGCCCAACCCCAGCTGTGAGTCAGGTAAGAAAATACTGCGCTGATCGCCTGGTTGGCCGCGTCCAGATCCCTAACGGTCAGGTAGGACAGCAGGATCACCACCAGCAGTGAGGGAAAGAATACGGTTTTCTCGATCCCCACTTTTTTCGGGAGTGCGCCTTTTAACGCTTGTACACCGTTCATCCTAAAATCTCCATATCTGCCGATTAGATATAATAAATAACCGGCAAGTTGTGATTTGTATTTATTCCCACTCTAAATTCAGGCAAAGCCATGCCCGGGCTGATATTTGCACATATCGCCTTAAAGAGTAGTTTGATTTTTGCTAGCCCCTAACGAGGCAATATTAAGCTGTTTCTAATTTAGCAAAACGCTTATCAGAAATAGTACTGCATATTAATGTTGAATCGACCATTCCAGTCACCTGAAGCCTGTTCCAGACCCAGGCTGTTTCCGCCCAGCCACAGAACATTCTTGGCGTTGTAGTAATCGACATAAACAAAGAACTGCTTATAGGAAACAGAGAAACCCGTGGAGTTCAGAATAGAATCATCGAAACCGGCCTCATCGGGCTGAAGTACACTGTAGTCGTTATACAGGGTGATGGTTCCCCAGCTCATTGGGAATTTCTTGGAGAGGTTGGCGGTAAGAATCTTACCTTCACTGGCCACTTCATAGAAACCGGTTACCGCACCAATACCAATCTTATTGGTGTCCACTTCGCCATCATCATATTGGTCGAAGCTGTAATCCAGATATTGCAGCTGCAGACCCCACTCACCCATGGACAGATCACCGTGAGCGGCCCAGGTGAAGGTATCACCGGACTCGTTTTCAACGCCATTGTACAGCTGACCATACTCCAGAGAGGCCCCCAGCAGCAGCTGGTAGTTTTCACCTTCCAGACGGTAGGACTGGCGCAGGTCGAAGGTGTTGCGCTCTTCGTTGTTGTAGGTGTTATCACCAATGGTTCCGGAGCTTACGGTACCGGCATAGTGACGGTAATCGCTGGCGCCATAGGTGGCCCCTTGATGGAAAGAAAACTCTGTTTCCCAAGGACCTTTTTTATAGGCCAGGTTGGCACCCACGCCCCAGTCATCCTCGAAACCCAGGTAGTAGTTCAGGCTGTACCACCAGTTGTGAGACGCAAAGTTCTTGTTGCCGAATGCCTTCTCGACCACGCCCAGTTTAAAGGTCAGATCGTCGCTGGCATTCCAGTACGCGTAGGCATACTTGAGGTAGTCATAGGAATCGGTGAAGCGGTACTCCGCTGCCACACCATAGTCTTCCCAGTCCTCAGACAGCTTGATGGCAAACATATTGAAATCAAGATCGCCCGAAGTGGCCTTAGAGGAATCACTGAAATCCTTCCAGGCGTAGTTGATACGGACATTTCCACCCACTTCAACGGCACTTGCAGTATTGCTCACAAGAAAAAGAGCCAGTGGTAAAGCTAATATTTTTTTATTCATTTACATCGACCTCCATTTTAGGTTGTTCGCATTATGCATATTGAATTCCGGGAAAAAACTGCCCCTCGTCACAATTCCCCCTCCAAGATCAGGAGCAAACGGGCGTTTATTTGAGAGTGATCACACTTTTCTCGGGCGAAACTTTGTTTTGCGCTTTTTTTGGCCACCACAAAAAGTGCGAATCGCATTTTTTTGTGACAAAGGTAACATTTAGGTCGCCACAAGAGCGGTTTCAATTGCCCTGAGAATATTTCGAGTTGTATTAATAAAAGCCAGAAAACAAACCAAGGAAATGAAATTGCCCGGCGCGAATCTTTTTACTGAAAAATGATTCCTTTCTTGAAGATAAGCAACAATAACAATTGACATACCCCTGGATTTAAAAAGGGTGTGAACAATATTTGTTATCCAGTTGAAGCTGAGCAATAAAATTGGTTTGTATGTTATCAACCCCACAGTTTGCACGGCAGTAAGTGAAAAAGTGTTCCCCTTCCTGGCTCACTTACTCCGGCAACGCAACAGCAACACTGGAGAGACGATGAAAATTCTTGCGTGTTACAAACTGGTTCCCGAGGAACAGGACATCAATGTGCAGGCGGACGGTGCCATAGACACCGCCAAAGCCGCGATGAAGATCAGCCAATTTGATCTTAGTGCCGTCGAGGCAGCTGTCCAGCTCAAGGCTCAACTGGGCGAAGGCCACATCACCGCACTGAGCATGGGCGGCAAGGCGCTGGAAGCGCCCAAGGCCAAGAAAGACATCCTGTCTCGCGGCCCGGATGCGCTGACACTGGCCGTAGACGACAGCTTCGAACAAGCTCTGCCCCACCAGACCGCCCGGGTGCTGGCCACCGCCGCTCAGAAGAGCGAGTTTGACCTCATCATCTGCGGTGACGGTTCCGGCGACCTCTATGCCCAACAGGTTGGTCTGTTGCTGGGCGAGCAGCTGCAACTGCCCAACATCAACGGCGTCAGCAAGATCATCGGCGCCGAAGCCGGCGTACTGACCGTTGAGCGCGAGCTGGATGATGAAGTCGAAGTTCTGGCCATTCCCCTGCCTGCGGTGATCTCCGTATCCGCCGACATCAACGAGCCTCAGATCCCCTCCATGAAGGCGATCCTGGGCGCGGCGAAGAAGCCCAGCACCATTCTCCGTCAGGCGGATCTCGGTCCCATCGAAGTACCGGCCCTGGCTGAACTGCTGACGGTGAAAGCCCCGGAACAGCAGGAGCGCAAACGCATCCTGATAGAGGGTGATGGTGATGACCAGATCGCCGAATTCGCTGACCACCTGCGTAAAGCCGCTAACTGATTTCGGAGAATAGAAGAATGAGCAAACTGCAAAATGTATGGGTTTTCAGCGATAGCCCTGCCCGTCTGCCTGAGCTGATTGCCGGTGCCGCCCAACTGGGTGAACAGGTCAGCGCCCTGGTGCTGGGTACCCAACAGCACCTTGACCAGGCTCTGGCTCTCGGTGCCCACAAGGTCTATCACCTGGGCGAGAAGCCGGCCGAGCGTATCGTCGAAGACTACGCCGATACCCTGGTGGGAATCCTAAACGAAACCAGCGAACACAGCCTGGTTCTGCTGGCCGCGACTCGTCGCTGCAAGGCGCTGGCCGCCAAACTGGGTAACCGCCTCGGCGGCGCCGTATTCAACGACGCCAGTGAGATCCGTTGCGAAGCCGATGCCATTATTGCCAAGCACATGGTCTACGGTGGCCTGGCCCTGGGAGAGGAAAAGCTCACCTCCAAGATCGCCGTGGTGACCCTGGCATCCGGTACCTTTGAGCCCGCAACCGAAGGCGCTGCTCAGGGTGAGGTGCTGACCCTGCCCTTCGTGGAGCCCAAGACTGCCATCAAGTGCGTCGAGCGTCGTGCTAAAGAGGGCGAAGGTGTGGACCTGTCCCGAGCCAAGCGCGTTATCGGTGTCGGCAGCGGCATTGTTTCTCTGGACAACCTCAAGCAGGCCGAGGCCCTGGCAAGCCTGCTGGGCGCCGAGATGGGTTGCAGCCGCCCCATCGCGGAAACCGAGAAGTGGATGGAGCGTGAGCGCTACATCGGCGTGTCCGGAGTGATGCTCAAGCCGGAACTCTACCTGGCCGTGGGGATCTCCGGTCAGATCCAGCACATGGTAGGCGTCAATGGTGCCCAGACCATCATCGCCATCAACAAGGATAAGAACGCCCCCATCTTCCAGTACGCCGATTACGGCCTGGTGGGTGACACCACCAAGGTGATCCCCGCACTGGTAGAGGCTCTCAAGGGCTGATAGCTCTCCGCCAGCGGTCCCGCTTCAGGAGGAAGCGGGGCCCGGCACCCAGCGACAGAGAAACAAGACTATGTCAGAAGAAGCATTTGACACCATTATCGTCGGCGCAGGCCTGGCAGGCAGCGTCGCCGCCTATGTCCTGGCACAGGGCGGCGCCGACGTACTCGTGATTGAGCGCGGCAACTATCCGGGCAGCAAGAACATGACCGGAGGCCGACTCTACGGCCACAGTCTGGAGCGGGTAATTCCCGGCTTCGCTCAGGAAGCGCCCATCGAGCGCCGGGTCACTAAGGAGAAGGTCTCCTTTATGACCGACGACAGCGCCGTCACCCTGGATTACCACAATGGCCAAGGCCAGCAGGCGGTTGAAGAGTCCTACACCGTACTTCGTGGTGAGTTTGACCAGTGGTTGGCCGGCAAGGCAGAAGAGGTCGGTGCCCAGTTTATTACCGGCATCCGGGTCGATAAGGTGTTGACCCGTGACGGCAAGGTGGTGGGGGTCGAGGCCGACGGCGACGAGCTCCTGGCCAAGTGCGTCATCCTGGCAGAGGGAGTCAACCCTGTGCTGGGTGAACAGCTGGGCATGGTCCAGCCCAAGGTTCAGGCCAGCGCCATGGCGGTCGGCGCCAAGGAGCTGATTGAGCTGTCCGAAGAGCAGATCCGTGATCGCTTTAACCTCAGCGGCGACGAGGGAGCCGCCTGGCTGTTTGCCGGCTCGCCTTCCAATGGCCTGATGGGGGGCGGTTTCCTCTACACCAACAAGAGCACGGTTTCCCTGGGGATCGTTGCGGGCCTACACCACATCGGCGAGACGGACAAAACCGTCCCACAGATGCTGGAAGACTTTAAAAACCATCCCGCGGTCAAGCCCCTGATTGAGGGTGGCAAGATGATCGAGTATTCCGGTCACGTGGTCCCCGAAGCGGGCATTCACATGGTCCCCAAACTGGTGGATGACGGCGTGCTGATCACCGGCGATGCCGCCGGCCTGTGCCTCAACGTGGGTTACACCGTCCGCGGCATGGACCTGGCCATCGCCTCCGGTGAAGCCGCCGCCCGGGCCGTGCTGACCGCCAGGGAGAGCAACGACTTCTCTGCCAACGGTCTCGCCAGCTACCAGAGGATGCTGGAGGAGAGCTTTGTGATGAAGGATCTGAAGCTGTACCAGAAGCTGCCGGCCTTTATGGAGAATCCGCGCATCTTCAACCAGTACCCCAAGATGGTGGCCGACCTGATGCAGGAGATGTTCACCGTCGACGGCACTCCGTCCCAACCCATCCGCAAGACCCTGATGAAGCACTGCAAAGAGGTGGGTTACCTCAACCTGCTGAAGGATGGCATTAAAGGAGTCACCGCACTATGAGCAACAGCGTAAACGTCGACGTCAAACTCGGGGTCAACAAGTTCCATGTGGATGAGGGGCATCCCCACATCGTCCTCAAGGAGAACCCGGACCTGGCGGAGGTCAAGAAACTGGTCAACGCCTGCCCCGCCGGACTCTACAAACTGATGGAGGATGGCAGCGTCAAGTTTGACTCAGCCGGATGCCTGGAGTGCGGCACCTGCAAGTTCCTCTGTGGCGACACCATATTGGAAAAGTGGGAGTACCCCAGAGGCACCTTCGGTATCGAGTATCGCTACGGTTAGCGGTGATAAAAAGAGGCAATAAGTATATTGCCTCTTTGTCGTTGCAGTTGGGCCGCCGCCAGCAAAACAGCATAACAAATAGGCTCAACCAGCTGATATTGAATGAATTTAAATCAAACGCTCTAAAAACACTCACGACTTTAAAAATAACGAAGACATAGAGAGATACTTTGGTGCCGGCCGCTGTTAGCCACGACACACAACTCGGGGCTGAGAACTGATACACTCGCCGGCCAAATCTGGGCAGGGACAGGCCCACCCGCAGGAGCGTGGTCACTCCTCGGGGGTGAAAACACACACAGCAACATCAAGGGATATTTCACAGCGCGATCTTTCTATGCAGAAAAACAGAGGCTAATGATGAAAGCTGAGACAAGTTTCGACGATATGGAGTTCTCTCCACTGCACAAGAAGATCATGCTCTGGGGCAGCGGTGGTCCCTTCCTCGATGGTTACGTACTGGTGATCATCGGCATCGCCCTGGAACAGTTGATCCCCAGCATGCAGCTGGACTCCAACTGGGTCGGTCTGGTGGGCGCCTCCACCCTGGTGGGCCTGTTTGTCGGCACCGCCCTGTTCGGCTACATTGCCGATCTCTTCGGCCGCCGACTGATGTTTCTGATTGATATCATCGCCATCGCCGTGCTTTCCGTGGGTACCATGTTTGTCTCCTCCCCCATGGAGCTGGTGATCATGCGCTTTTTGATCGGTGTCGTCATCGGCGCCGATTACCCCATCGCCACCTCGATGGTGGCCGAGTTCTCCCCGACCAAGCAGCGCGCTCTGACCATGGGGTTCATTGCCCTGATGTGGTACGTCGGTGCCACCGCCGCCAACGCCGTGGGCTACCTGCTCTATGATATGGAAGACGGTTGGCGCTGGATGCTGGGCAGCGGCGTCATCCCCTGCCTGGTGATTCTGCTGGGCCGCTTCCACTTGCCCGAATCCCCCCGCTGGCTGCTGAAAAAAGGCCGGGTGGAGGAGTGCCGCCAAGTGATGGAAACCTATTTCGGCAAGGGGGTCACCCTGGAGCAGGAAGCCCCCAAGAAAACCAGCTATGGCGACCTGTTCCGCAAACGCAACCTGAAGATGGTGATCTTTACCGGCACCATCTGGAGCTGTCAGATCATCCCCATGTTCGCCATCTACACCTTCGGTCCGCAGATCATCGGCATGCTTGGCCTGCATGAGGGCAAGGATGCGGCCCTGGGCAACATCCTCATCAGCGGCTTCTTTATCGCAGGCTGCATCCCCGCCATGTACTGGCTCAACTCCATCGGCCGCCGCCCCCTGCTGATCGGCAGCTTTGCCGCCATGACCCTGGCCCTGGCAGTGCTTGGGGTGATTCCCAACCCGAGCATCGCCCTAGTGGTCAGCGCCTTTGGTCTGTACGCCTTCTTTTCCGGTGGCCCTGGCATCTTGCAGTGGCTTTACCCCAATGAGCTGTTTCCCACAGAGATCCGCGCCTCTGCGGTCGGCGCAGTGATGGCATTCAGTCGCATCGGCACCATCGTCTCCACCTACGCCCTGCCTCTGTTTATGGCCAGCTACGGGATCTCCGCCACCATGATGATGGGTGCACTCATCTCCCTGTTGGGCCTGATGATCTCCGTCGCCATGGCCCCGGAGACCCGGGGGATGGCCCTGGCCGAAGCCAGCTCGGCCAAGTTTGGCTGATCTTATGTACCAGGCCCCGCCAGCGGCGGGGCCCAGTCGCCCAATATGAATGGATGAAACTCCTGTGAGCGCTACCTCAAGTCATGAGCTGAAGCTGCCCCCCTCGGCCACGCTTCCCCTGTTTGCCAATATCGATGGCCTGAAGTTCTTCGGCACCTTCTTGCTGGTGCTGCTGGGCACCCTGCCCATGCTGCTCCATCCCGACGCAGCCAAAGAGCAGATCTTCGTGCTGTTTCGCTTTATCACCGAGGAGCTGGGCTGGCTCTACATTCTCGCCGGCATCGGTTCCTTTCTCTGGTGTCTGTGGCTGGCCTTTGGTCGTTACGGCAATCGCACCCTGGGTGACACCACCGAATACTCCGACTACAGCTGGATTGCCATGCTGGTGTGTGCCGGGGTCGGCTCCGGCATCATGTACGGCAGCATGCTGGACTGGGCCCACCTCTGCACCCTGGGGATCAACGGCACCCAGCCGGTCACCACCGCCGCCAATGAATGGGCCGCCGCCTACGCCATGTTCCACTGGGGTCCCATCGCCTGGGCCATGTACGCCACCCTGGCAGTGCCCATCGCCTACCACTTTCACGTCAAACGCACCCCGGTGCTGAACATCTCCCAATGTTGCCGGCCGATACTGGGCGACGGCGTCAACGGCCTGGCGGGCAAAACCATCGACATCCTGTTTATGATTGGCCTGATCGGCGGAGCCGCCACCTCTTTGGGTCTGGGTGCGCCGGTGATCGCCGCCGCCGTCAGCGATCTGCTGGGGATCGCCAACAACACCCGGCTGGAAATTGCCGTACTCTTCTTTGTCACCTCGGTATTTGGCTGCAGTGCCTTCTTTGGCATCAAAAAGGGGCTGAGAACCATGTCGGACATCAACGTGGTGCTCTCCATCCTGTTGCTGGCCTTCGTGCTGCTGGCCGGCCCATCGGTGTTCACCCTGGAGATGGGGATCAGCACCCTGGGACGGGTACTGACCAACTTCGTCGCCATGTCCACCAACATGGATCCCATCGGTGACAGTGGGGTAACCACCGGCTGGACGGTGTTTTACTGGGCCTGGTGGGCCTCATTCGCCCCCTTCATGTCGATGTTCATCGCCAAGATCTCCCGGGGACGCACCGTGAAGGCCACCATTTTGGTGACTCTGCTGGCCGCCTCCTGTGGTTGCGCCGCCTTCTACATCATCTTCGGCAATTTTACCCTGCACCTTCAGGTGACCGGTCAATTGGATGTGGCCAGCCTGGTTCAGCAGTACAAGGGGGGAGATGTGATCATGATGGTGGCCAAATATCTGCCTGCACATCAGCTATTTGAAGCGGTGTTTGCCTTCGTCTGCTGCATCTTCCTGGCCACCACCTACGATGCGGTCAGCTATGCCCTGTCGGCCACCACCACCGCCGAGCTGACGCCGGAGCAGGAGC
Organism: Ferrimonas futtsuensis DSM 18154; assembly: GCF_000422645.1. Classification (GTDB taxonomy): domain Bacteria; phylum Pseudomonadota; class Gammaproteobacteria; order Enterobacterales; family Shewanellaceae; genus Ferrimonas; species Ferrimonas futtsuensis. Next base: position 43,549 of record NZ_AUGL01000018.1, on the reverse strand, counting down.
CGGCCCGCTGGAACCGACTGTTCTGGGCCTGCGTCCTGAGCCTGCTGCCTCTCGGAATCATGGTGCTCGACGGTCCTCTGGAGGTGCTGCAGACCGCCACCATAGTTTCGGGCCTGCCGGTGCTGGGAGTGATCACCCTGGGAGTTCTCTCCTTTATCCGCGAGTTACGCAGCTGTGGCTGGCAAAGGCGCAGACCGCCCAAACCCGCGCCTTAACCTCAGTTTCCCCTCTCTGTGGCGCTTATGACTGGATTCCCGCGGCCCAGCCAGTATCATAGGCGCCATCCCAATACTGCCGGCCATCTCTATCCGACCCTGGGGCCATTGATGAGACGACCAGGGCTCCGGCTGGCAAAGCTTGAATCGATACAGGAAACCTCATGGCACAGTTTATCTACTCCATGCTCAGGGTTGGCAAGGTGGTACCACCTAAGCGCCACATCCTGAAAGATATCTCCCTCTCGTTCTTCCCCGGCGCCAAGATCGGTGTTCTGGGTCTGAACGGTGCCGGTAAATCCACCCTGCTGCGGATCATGGCCGGTGTGGACACCGAGTTCGAAGGCGAAGCCCGCCCCATGCCCGGCATCAATGTGGGTTACCTGCCCCAGGAACCACAGATGGACATGGACAAGACGGTCCGTGAAGTGGTTGAAGAAGCGGTGGCCGACGTTAAAGGCGCCCTGACCCGTCTGGATGAGGTGTACGCCGCCTACGCCGATGAGAACGCCGATTTCGACGCCCTGGCCAAGGAGCAAGGGGAGCTCGAGTCGATCATCGCCGCCAAAGATGGACACGCCCTGGACAACGCCCTAGAGCGGGCCGCCGACGCCATGCGTCTGCCTGAATGGGATGCCAAGGTGAAGGTCCTCTCCGGTGGTGAACGCCGCCGTGTGGCCCTGGCCCGCCTGCTGCTGGAAAAGCCGGACATGCTGCTGCTGGACGAGCCCACCAACCACCTGGACGCCGAATCCGTCGCCTGGCTGGAGCGCTTCCTAGAAGAGTACCCCGGCACCGTGGTGGCCATCACCCACGACCGTTACTTCCTGGACAACGCCGCCGGCTGGATCCTGGAACTGGACCGCGGCGAGGGCATCCCCTGGGAGGGCAACTACTCCTCCTGGCTGGAGCAGAAGGAAGCCCGTCTGGAGCAGGAAGCGGCCCAGGAGAAGGCCCGCATGAAGTCGATCCAGAAGGAACTCGAATGGGTTCGTCAAAACCCCAAAGGCCGCCAGGCCAAGAGCAAGGCCCGTATGGCCCGCTTCGAGGAGCTGAGCAGCACCGACTACCAGCGTCGCAACGAGACCAACGAGCTGTTCATCCCACCCGGCGAGCGTCTGGGGGACAAGGTGCTGGAGGTGAGCAACCTGACCAAGTCCTACGACGGCCGGGTGCTGATCAACGACCTCTCCTTCTCCGTGCCCAAGGGGGCCATCGTCGGCATCATCGGTGCCAACGGTGCCGGTAAGTCCACCCTGTTCCGCATGCTCTCGGGCAAGGAGCAGCCAGACAGCGGCACCATCGACCTGGGCGACACCGTGAAGCTGGCGTCCGTGGATCAGTTCCGTGACGACATGGACGGCAGCAAGACCGTATTCCAGGAAGTCTCCGGTGGTCAGGATATCCTGAAGATTGGCAACTTCGAGATCCCCTCCCGTGCCTACGTCTCCCGCTTCAACTTCAAGGGCACCGACCAACAGAAGCGTGTGGGCGAACTGTCCGGTGGTGAGCGCGGCCGTCTGCACCTGGCCAAGCTGCTGCAGGCCGGCGGCAACATGCTGCTGCTGGATGAGCCCACCAACGACCTGGACGTAGAGACCCTGCGTGCCCTGGAGAACGCCCTGCTGGAGTTCCCCGGCTGTGCCATGGTGATCTCTCACGATCGTTGGTTCCTGGACCGCATCGCCACCCACATTCTGGACTACCGCGACGAAGGCGAGGTGAACTTCTTCGAAGGCAACTACAGCGAATACCGCGACTGGATGAAGAAGACCCACGGCGCCGATGCCCTGGAGCCTCACCGCATCAAATACAAACGCATCGACTGATGCCTTTGTGGCGCCCGGATCCCGGGCGCCCCTTTCCCCCCTCAACCTTGAACTCTCTCAACTTTTCATCATCCTGCCAGTGTTAAGCTTGCCGCTTCAGGCGAGACCGGGCGCTTTACTCAAAGAAACCAGGCCATACCCATTTCACGGCCCCTTGGGTAAGATGAGCACAATCCCGTCTCCCGGAAACGGATGCAAGATACGATTTTGGTGAAGGATCTATGAACTACCGATTGACCCACGAGCAGGAACAATTTGTCCGCAGCGTACGCGCCCTGATGGAGCGGGAGGACTGGGAAAGCTATTTCGCCCAGTGCGACAATGACTGCGTCTACCCGGAACGCTTCGTCCACGAACTGGCCCGCATGGGCATTGACAGCCTGCTGCTGCCGGAAGAGTACGACGGCTTCGACGCCGGAATGCTGACCCTGACGGTGATCTGGGAAGAGTTGGGCCGCCTGGGCGCCCCCACCTATGTACTCTACCAACTGGCAGGCTATGGCACCCTGCTGAAAGAGGGCAGCGAGGAACAGATCAACAAGATCCTGGCCCTGCGCGGCACCGGCCAGCAGATGTGGAACTCCGCCATTACCGAGCCCGGCGCCGGCTCGGATGTGCGCAGCCTGCAGTCCACCTACAAGCGTAAGAAGGGCAAGAAGGGCAAGGTCTACCTCAACGGCACCAAGTGCTACATCACCTCCGCCTCCGGCTGTCCCTATCTGGTGGTGATGGCCCGAGATGCGGACGCGGCGGTGCCGATCTTCTCCGAATTTTTCGTGGACATGTCCAAGCCGGGCATCGAAGTGAGTGAATTGCCCAAACTGGGACTGAAGATGGACAGCTGCTGCCAGGTCACCTTCTCCGATGTGGAGCTGGATGAAAGCGATCTGTTCGGCACCGAAGGCAACGGCTTCGAGCGGGTCAAGGAGGAGTTCAATCTGGAGCGCTTCCTGATTGCCTGCACCAACTACGGCAGTGCCTACTGCGCCTTCGAGGATGCCGCCCGCTACGCCAACTCCCGGGTCCAGTTTGGTCAGCCCATCGCCCGCACCCAGCTGATTCAGGACAAGTTCGCTCAGATGGCGATCAACCTGAACAACATGAAGAACATGCTCTACCAGGCCGCCTGGAAGGCAGACAACGGCCTGATGACCTCAGGTGATGCCGCCATGTGCAAACTCTACTGCGCCAAGGCAGCCTTCGAGGTGGTGGATGAAGCGATGCAGGTGTTCGGCGGCTCCGCCATCACCGGCGAGCATCGCATCGCCCGATTCTGGCGAGACCTGCGGGTCGACCGGGTCTCAGGCGGCTCCGAGGAGATGCAGCGTCTGACCCTGGGGCGGGCGGTACTGGCGGAATACGCCGAGGAGTAGCCCGGCTCCCGACAATGCCACCCGGGTCACTGTCGGTGACTGACGTTCGGCACTATACTGAAATCAAACAGGTTTGGAGCAGTAACGGATGGAAGAACGCAGACACTTTACCCGGGTGCAGTTTATGGGGCCGGCCCTGCTCTGGCAGGGTGAGCGCCAGTGTTCCACCAAGGTGCTGGACCTCAGCCTGCACGGCATCCTGCTGGCCAGGCCCGAAGGGATGACGAGCGCCCCAGGGGAGACCCTGACCGTGCATATCCCCCTGGGCGAACAGGCGAGCATCGAGATGAGCGCCGAGGTGATGCGGGTCAACCAACTCTCTCTGGGACTGGTGTGGCACAACATCGAGGTGGAGAGCCTGATCCACCTCAGACGCCTGGTGGAACTGCACAGCCCCACCAGCATCGACAAGGAGCTGGAAGAGCTGTGGCAGGAGCTGTAGCTAGATAGCCTCCAGAGCCTGAGCCAGCTTGGTGACGCCGATCACCTCCATCCCCTCCACCGGCTGACGGGGCACATTGCCCTTGGGCACAATGGCGCGGGTAAAGCCGTGTTTGGCCGCCTCGTTGAGCCGTTCACCGCCATTGGGCACAGGCCGAATCTCCCCGGACAATCCGACCTCGCCAAACACCACCAGATCCCTGGGCAGCGCCTGATCCCGGAAGCTGGACACCATCGCCAGCAACAGGCTGAGATCGGCGCCGGTCTCGGTCACCTTGACCCCGCCCACCACGTTGGCAAACACATCCTGATCCGACATCTGCAGGCCACCATGGCGGTGCAACACCGCCAGCAGCATCGCCAGCCGGTTCTGCTCCAGGCCCACGGCGATGCGCCTGGGGTTCCCCAACTGGCTGTGATCCACCAGAGCTTGCAGTTCCACCAGCAGCGGGCGGGTGCCCTCCCAGATCACCAGCACCACAGAGCCTGGGGATTGCTCTTCGGCGCGGGAGAGGAAGATGGCGGAGGGGTTGGCCACCTCTTTGAGTCCCTGCCCGGTCATGGCAAACACCCCGAGCTCATTCACCGCACCAAAGCGGTTCTTGTGGCTTCTCAGGGTACGAAAACGGGAGTCGCCGTCGCCATCCAGCAGCACGGAACAGTCGATGCAGTGCTCCAGAACCTTGGGGCCGGCCAGTGAGCCGTCCTTGGTCACGTGCCCCACCAGAAACATGGCCACGTTATTCTGCTTGGCGAAGCGGGTCAGGTAGGCGGCGCTTTCCCTCACCTGGGCCACACTGCCTGGGGCGGACTGCACATCCGCCATATGCATCACCTGGATGGAGTCGATCACCATGATGGAGGGCTTCTCCTTATCGGCGATGTGGCAGATCTGCTCCACCGAAGTCTCCGACAGCATCTTCAGCTTGTCCGTGGGCAATCCCAATCTGTTGGCGCGCATCGCCACCTGCTGCAGAGACTCCTCACCGGTGACGTACAGGGTGTTCATGGACTGGGAGAGGCGGCACATGGTCTGCAGCAGCAGCGTCGACTTACCGGCCCCGGGGTTCCCGCCAATGAGAATGGCGGAACCTGGCACGACACCGCCACCCAAAACCCGGTCCAGTTCGCTGAAGCCACTGGAGAATCTGGGCAACTCCTGCAGGTCAATCTCGTTGAGCAGCTGGACACCGCTGTTGGTGGCGTCCCCGGCATAACCGCTGAAACGATCACTTCGCCCCTTGGGAGCGGCCCCAAGGCGCACTTCGGTCAGGGTGTTCCAGGCGCCACAGGCGTTGCACTGCCCCTGCCACCTGGGGTGGTCAGCCCCACAATCGTTACACACATACGCTGACTTGGATTTGGCCATACTTTTCGCCCATGCTCATCGGAGGAGCCTCAAAAAATGAGACTCCAATCATTCACTTGAGCCTGGGATTATATACGTCATCCCCGCCACGGGTTACACTCTTGGGGATAAAAGATTGAACAGCGTTCCCATGGAAGAGCACCACGACCTCATAAATCAGCTGATCCCCCTGTTGCAGGACAGCAGTTTCGACAACCTGCTGGATCAGGCCACCACCCACCTGAGCAACTCGGATCGATTCCTGATCCGCATGGAGCTCAGACGCCTGAATCAGGACTGCCTGCGTCGCATCGACCTCAGTGGCTCCGAGGCGGTGACAGAGTGCGCCATTGCCGGCCTGACCCACAGGCTGACCGAGGAAGCCAAGCAGTTTCTCGAACAGCAGTTGGAACTCTACGAGGGGCGCTATACCGTCGGTGCCTATGAAGCGCTGATGACCTATCTCAAGGGTGAACCCGAACAGGAGCAGGAGGAGAGCGACCAGCCCAGAGAGCCGGCGCCTTTCCGCATGGACCTGCTGCCCATGGGGCACTACATCCGTCGCCGGGAAACCCGCCATACCTTCTCCTCCGCCATCACCCTGTGGCAACCGGAGGGGGCACCGGTATCGGGCCGGACCCAGGATCTCTCCATTCGCGGTGCCCGGGTCAAGACGGAGCGAAAATGGCACCTGAACCCGGATCTGCCCATCTTTGTCAGTTTCACCGAGCTGGCGTCAGAGTTTGTCGCACCGGAGCTGAAACACGGCGTCAGCTACCGACTGGTGGAGGCCTTGCCCGGGGATGATCATCAGAGCCTGAGACTGGTCCGCAACGACAGTGACTCGGTTCTGGACCAGACCCTGGAACGAATTCTCAGTGTCAGCCGCCTGCGTACCCGTCCCGAGCTCAACCACCTGCTGCGCACGGCCAAGAGCCGGGGCTACGAACGTCAGTACCTGCCCCAGCTCAGCTCGGTACCTCTGGCCATGTCCATCAAACAGGGCAAGCTGCGCCCCTCCCTGGTGCTTCAGACCAAGGCCAACCTGGCCCACCTGGATTACTGGATGGATGAGCGTGGGCACAGTCAGATCGGCTCGGCCCTTACCGAAGAGCGCCTGGCCCGGGTGCTGAAACATCCCGGCGACGTGGCGCACCAACTGCTGTTCAGCTTCGTCCATCTGCACGAAGGTCATAGGCTGTTCTTCTCTGCCACCCTGTGGGAGCTGAACAAACTGGAGATGACCGCTTGCTTCTTCAAGCACGGCAGCCAAAAACAAGGCTTTAAGCGGCACCGAATCAGGCTCCATGCCATCAGTGAGCGAGACAAGGAGTGGGCCTGCCACTCGCCGGTCAATGGCCGTGCCGCCGACTCTCTGGTGCAACAGCAGCTGCGTGCCCTCTCTCTTTTGATCAATCTGGAGAGCAGCGACCTGGGTCAGCAAAGCGGCTTTAGCGGTTACGAGTCAGGGTGCCACATCAACCAGTTGCGCCGTTTCGGTCAGAAGCGGGTCGCCGATCTGGATCCCAGCCCGCTGGCCTGCGATCATCAGGAGCTGCGCCGCGAGCCCAGATTCTCACTGCACACCAAGGTGGTGATCAGTCACGGCCGCCGTGACCTGATTGCCCAATCTGTGGATGTCTCCCCCCGGGGTCTGCGACTGATGCTCACCGAAACCACTGAGCTGGAATCCAGACAGATGGTCAAGGTAGAGTTCCCCGAACTGCAGCCCATGGCGGGCAAACTCAAGCTCAAGGGGCTGCCCTACGAGCTGGTACGCTGCCAGCAGGACAAACGCACCCTGCACCTGAAGGCCGCCGAGGATGAGCCTCATGCCGGCGTGGTGTTCCTGTCCCACCTGCTGAGCCAGAACCGCAGCAAGATAGCCCAGGTGGGCTCCAAGCTGCAGCATCGTCAGTTGCTGGAGGGGATGAAGAACCTGATACTGAAACGGCTTTACTCCCTGCCCTTCTTCGTCCACAAGAGAAAAACCCACCTGGAAGCGAACCTGGCCGGCAGCAGCCTGCTGCCCAGCGCCACCTTCCAGGCCCTGACCGATCCACAAGGACTGAGCCTGGAGGCGATTCTGGACAATGCCGTGGTCAAGGAGCATCTGGCGGGGATCGGCAAGGGGCAGGAGCAGCACAAGGAGTGGCATACTACCCTGCTGCTTCACTGGCCACCGGAGCGGGATCTGCGCAAAAGCTGGACCCTGTCCGAGATCGGTGACAGCCACAATATCCACAGCAAGCTGATGGAACTGGGGGCCAAGAAGCACCTCAAGGTGGTGAGTCTCAAGCTCAGCCGGGCTCAGAAGCCGGACCTGGACTATCTGCAGGGGGAGCTGGCCGCCATCAGCACCCACGCCCTGCATCGGGCCAAGGAGCTGGAGGAGATGTTGTGGCAGGTGGTGGTGGTCGGCGAGCTGAAGGAGATCACCCCTGAGACCCTGCTGGAGTATCAGCTAGCCACTGGGGAGACTGCAGCCAGCTAAGCACGTCCGGGTACAGCTCCTTGGCTGCATCCCGGTGAGTCAGAATGCCCGCATGGTCGTAATCACGACGCCAGCCCTGGCGTCGCCCCAGAACCTGATAGCGGGCCATTCCATCCAGGCCGCACTCCTGCATCAGGTCTTTCACATCCCTGGGGTTGCCCAATGCCTTGTCACCGGCCCCCGCCAGAAACCAGGTGGCGGGCCATCGCCCCTGGGCCACCAGCTCGCGGGCCGACTCGCCATAGTCAAAACCATCCATCTCATCCAGCCAGTGGGCATCGGAGATCCAGGGCAGAGAGTCCATCAGGAAACGGGTCGACTGGTCATCCATCCCCACCCGCCAGCGCTGCAGGGGCAGATAACCCAACTTCTGACCCAGCCAGGGGAACAGTCGCTTCCAGGCGAGCTCGATCTTCAGCAGCCGCTCAGAGCTCCAGCTACGCACCGTGCGCTTGGACGCGAACAGGGTCAGGGTGGGAATCTGTTGCAGAAGTGAGGGGTAGCGGGCCAGGGCCGCGATCATCAGTACACCGCCCCAGGAGTGACCCACCCAATGAATAGGCTGGCTGTGGCGCTCCAGCAGCAGTCGCTGCACCAGGGGCAGCTGCTCATGGATCACTTCGTACTGGCCATGCTCCTCACGATGAGACAGGGGAGGATGGGACTGCCCATGACCGTAGCAATCGAGCACGTAGACCTGATAACCCTGGTCCGCCAGATAGCACCCCAGGCCACGGCCTCCGCCACTGTAGAACACCCGACCATTGCTCATGGCGCCGTGCACCATCAGCACCACGCCCTTTGGCGTCTCTTCGGGGGTCAGCACCCGCAGATGCAGCTGGCCGCTGCGATAATCGATAAACTCCGATCCCTGGCTGTGTGTCATGAACGTTGCAACCCTCCTACTCCCTGGAGGAACGATTAGACCCTGATTCGTGACCTAGATCAATAGCACTAATGTGGCGTCCAGGCCCAGAGCGGCCAGGTGAGCATCCGCCTGTGCCGCCACCGCAGGCTTGGCCCTGAAGCCCACCCCCAGCGCCGCACGATTCATCATCGGCAGGTCATTGGCCCCATCCCCCATCGCCACCCACTGGCTCTGAGGAATGCCATATTTCTCTCCGAGTTGCGCCAGTATTGCCGCTTTTACCTCGGCACCGACAATTTCACCACTGACCCGGCCGGTCAGCACCCCATCCGCCTCTTCGAGATCGTTGGCCTGGAAGTGATCCAGCCCAAGATGGGCGGCCAATACTGACGCGATGCGGTTGAATCCCCCCGAGGCCAGGGCCACCTTCCAGCCCGCCTGTTTCAGCCCCTCCACCAGGGCTTCCAGTCCAGGATTCAGCGGCAGGTTGGCTGCGATCTCGTCCAGCACCGAGGCGGAGATGCCGTCCAACTTGGCCACCCGCTGACGCAGGCTCTCCTCGAACCCCAGTTCGCCGCGCATGGCCGCTTCGGTCACCTGGCTTACTTCGTCATACACGCCCCCTGCCCGGGCGATCTCATCGATGCATTCGATGCCGATGGCGGTAGAGTCCATATCCATCAACAGCAGACCCGGCGTATCCAGGCGCGGACGCTCAGCACTCAGGCTGAAGCGCTCGGCACCCGCGGGAAGAGGCAGGGAGGCCTCCCCCAGCCAACTGACCCAGTGGTGGACGCCCCTCTGGCCGGTTGAGACCACCAGCCCCTGTTGTCTGGCATCACCGGCCAGACGCTCGGCAGCGGCAGCGTCGGTGAGGACAATCCGGGTCTCCTCAGCGGAAACAGGCTGTGAACTCATGGCTTACTCCTTGAAAAACGACAGGTTGTCTGTTCATTGCGCAGATTAGTCGCTAGGATCACAAAAGGATGAAGAGGCTGCAAGGACAACGGCTTGACCCATAACGGCGAGACAACCAACCATAACTACGGACGACTGACCCTGAGACTGATGCAGGTGATTGCCGCCGTCGCCCTGCTCAGTGCCATCTTGCTGATGTGGCAGCATCAGGTGAGCCAACGCAGCGAACTGCTCTACGGCAAGGCCGATGGTCAGGCGGAACAGATCGTTCAGTTTGCCGCCATCGCCGCCGCGCCGGCCCTGGCCGACGAACGGGACGATCAACTGCAATGGCTGGTAGACAGCCTGGTGGAAGACAGCCGAATCCTCTCCGCCACCCTGTTCAGCGCCGATGGCCAGAAACTGTTCCAAGCCCAGAGCCTGTTTCCCCTGTCACAACTGCCGGAGGAGTCGGTCATTGAGGCCGCCCTGGACCGGTTCGACCCCTTTGTGGCCGAAGTGGTTCTGGAAGAACAATCCCTGGGTTACCTGCGCATTCGCGCCAACACCCACCTGTTCTTCATCGAGCAGCGCCGCCTGGAACGCAGCCTGATCCGCCAGCAACCGCTGATGATGCTGATGGCCGGTCTGGTGGGCGCCCTGCTGACCCTGGCGCTCTCCACCCGGCGTCTGGACATCAACCGCCGCCGGGATCAGCTCAAAGCCGCCAAATCCGCCGAGCCCCCACAGCCTGAAGAGGCGGAAGAACCAGAAGAGGCGGAAGAACCTGAAGAGGCGGAAGAACCTGAAGAGGCGGAAGACAGCAAACCGCCCCCACCGAAACCGAAAGCTTAGCCACAAATACACAAAAGGCGGGCCATTAGGCCCGCCTTTGTCATCTGAAACTTCGGCTTACAGCAGAGAATCCAGAGTCATCACTATCATGTCGTTGAAGGTGGTCTGACGCTCTTCAGAGGTGGTCGCTTCACCGGTACGGATGTGATCGGATACGGTCACTACGCACAGGGCGTTGGCGCCGTACTCGGCAGCCACACCGTACAGACCGGCGGCTTCCATCTCTACACCCAGAACGTTCATCTTCTCCATGATGTCGAACATCTCTGGATCCGGGGTGTAGAACAGGTCGGCAGAGTAGATGTTACCGATCTTAACGGCGATGTTGGACGCTTCGGCAGACTTCACTACGTTGGACAGCAGACCGTAGTCGGCGATGGCGGCGAAATCGTAACCCTTGAAGCGAGTGCGGTTTACGCCGGAATCGGTGCAGGCACCCATGCCGATGATCACGTCGCGTACTTTAACGTCGGTGCTTACGGCACCACAGCTGCCCACGCGGATGATGTTCTTCACACCGTACTCGGTGATCAGCTCTTTGGCGTAGATGGAGCAGGATGGGATACCCATGCCGGAACCCATTACGGACACTTTCTTGCCCTTGTAGGTACCGGTGAAGCCCAGCATGTTACGTACGTCGGTAACCTGTTCAACGTCTTCCAGGAAGGTTTCCGCAATGTACTTGGCGCGCAGAGGGTCGCCAGGGAACAGAACGGTTTCGGCGAAAGCGCCAGCAGGTGCATTAATGTGTGGAGTTGCCATTATTATTGACCCCTATTTCATTTCATCAGTTAATTCAGGAAGGACTTGCCGTAGTCCATAGCGTCCAGCTTAAAGTAGCTGGCAATGGACTGACCGATATCGGCAAAGGACTCGCGGTGCCCCAGGGAGCCCGCGGCCACAGGTTTGCCATAGGCCAGTACGGGAACATATTCACGGGTGTGGTCGGTACCTGACCAGGTAGGATCACAGCCGTGATCAGCAGTCACCAGCACGACGTCACCGTCGTCCAGCTTCTCGAGAAGCTCTGGCAGCCGCTTATCAAAGTATTCCAATGCATTAGCATAGCCGTTTACGTCACGACGGTGGCCATAAGAGGAATCAAAATCTACGAAGTTTGTGAACACGATGGTGTTATCACCGGCTTCATCGACCTGCTCCAGGGTGCGATCCCACAACGCCTCCAGGCCACTGCCCTTCACCTTTTTGGTGATGCCGCAGTTGGCGTAGATGTCGGCGATCTTACCCACGGACACCACTTCACCACCGGCCGCTTTGAGCTTATCCAGCACTGTGGGTGCTGGCGGCTCTACCGCATAGTCGGCACGGTTACCGGTACGGGCAAAATCAGCCGCGCCGCTGCCAACGAAAGGACGGGCAATGACACGACCAATGTTGTAGGGCTCAAGTTCCTCACGAGCAATCTTACACAGCTCGTACAGGCGCTCCAGGCCGAAGCTCTCTTCGTGACAGGCGATCTGGAAGACGCTGTCAGCAGAGGTGTAGAAGATGGGCTGACCGGAGCGCATGTGCTCCTCGCCCAGCTGCTCAAGGATGGCGGTACCGGATGCATGACAGTTACCCAGGAACCCGTCCAGACCCGCACGCTCGAGTATGCGGTCGGTCAGCTCTTTCGGGAAACTGTTTTGCTTGTCAGTGAAGTAGCCCCAGTCATACAGGACAGGCACACCGGCCATCTCCCAGTGACCGCTGGGGGTATCCTTGCCGGAAGAGAGTTCGGAAGCAAAGCCATAAGCGCCAGTCACTTCAATGTCGGCATCCATACCCGCGGGCACCTGGCCAGTGCTTTCCTGGGCAGCCTTGACCAAACCAAACTTGGCGAGGTTAGGCAGCTTCAGGGGGCCACTGCGGCCCACTTCGGCGCGGCCTTCGGCACACTCTTTGGCGATGTGGCCAAAGGTGTCGGAGCCGACGTCACCGAACTTGTCAGCGTCGCCTGCGGCACCGATGCCGAAGGAATCCATCATCAGGATAAATACGCGTTTCATTCAATTACTCCTTAGCGACCACGGATGGTCTCGTACACATCCGGAGTGGCTTCATAGGCATCCCCCAGGCTGATCGCCTGACGCAGAGCTGCTTCAGCCTCCTGGAACTGCCCCTCGTTACGGGCGTGAACCATGGCAATCGGCGTAGCACTGTCGACAGTCTCGCCCAGAGAGATAATGTTGGTCATGCCCACAGCGTAGTCGATGCCATCGGTAGGCAGACGGCGGCCGCCGCCCAGGCCAACCACCGCCATGCCCATGGCGCGAGTGTCCATGGCAGTAACGATGCCGCTATCTTCAGCATATACGGGACGGATGATCTCCGCCTGTGGCATGTAGACATCCATCTTGGAGAGGAAGTCTGTTGGGCCGCCCAGGCCGGACACCATCTTGGCAAAGACCTCGGCGGCCTTACCACTGTCCAGAGCATGTTGCAGTTTGGCACGCGCTTCAGTGGTATCTGCAGCCAGCTTGCCCAGAACCAGCAGTTCGGCGGACAGAGACATGGTCACTTCGTGCAGACGAGGGTTACGGTATTCGCCGGTCAGGTAACGAACCGCCTCACGCACTTCCACGGCATTACCGGCGCTGGACGCCAGAGTCTGGTTCATATCGGTCAGCAGCGCGGAGGTGCGTACACCGGCGCCGTTGGCCACATCCACGATGCTCTGGGCCAGGTCTTTGGACGCGTCGTAGGTGGGCATAAAGGCGCCGCTGCCTACTTTCACGTCCATCACCAGGGCTTCCAGGCCGCACGCCAGTTTCTTGGACAGAATGGATGCGGTAATGGCGGCAATGGACTCAACGGTGGCGGTCACATCGCGGATGGAGTAGAAACGCTTGTCAGCAGGTGCCAGATCACCGGTCTGGCCAATGATGGCCACGCCCGCGTCCTTTACCACTTTGCCGAACACTTCGTTGGTCGGGGTAATGTTATAGCCGGGAATCGCTTCCAGCTTATCCAGAGTCCCCCCGGTGTGGCCCAGGCCACGGCCGGAGATCATGGGCACATAGCCGCCACAGGCAGCAATCATGGGGCCCATCATCAGGGATACAACGTCACCCACACCACCGGTGGAGTGCTTGTCGATAACAGGACCGTCAAAGTTATGGGCATCCCAATTCAGCACCATGCCGGAATCGCGCATCGCCTTGGTCAGGGAGATACGCTCGTCCATGGGCATATCATTGAAGTAGATAGCCATGGCGAAAGCCGCAATCTGACCTTCACTGACGTTGCCGTTGGTAATGCCTTCAACGAAGAACCGGATCTCCTGCTCGGACAGGGGCTCTCCATTACGCTTCTTGCGGATTATCTCTTGCGGTAGAAACATCCTATGCCTCCGATATGGGTTGCTCCTGCAATGGGAGCAACACCTTATAATCTTGAAACGGACTCGGAACTATTGTGTCGTAAATTTACTAGCGCTGAGCCAATTTTAGTCAAGGTCAGCGCCAGTTCCGGCGATCCGGATCACAAATATCAATCTGGGTGTAGATTAATAACCTTTGCTTTCTGCTGGGGCGTCAGCCAGTTCCAGAGTATGCAGCAGGCTGTTCAGCAGACTGGAAGCACCGAAGCGGAAGGTGCGAGGAGAAACCCAGTCTTTGCCCAGAAGTTCGGCGGCCAGGTCCAGGTATTCACCGGCCTGCTCGGCGTTGCGAACACCGCCAGCTGGCTTGAAGCCGATGGCATGGTTCTTCTCGGCGATCACGCTCATCATGATGCGAGCCGCTTCCAGAGTAGCGTTTACCGGAACCTTACCGGTGGAGGTTTTGATGAAATCGGCACCGGCGTCGATGGAGATTTCAGACGCCTTGCGAATCAGGGCCTCGTCCTTCAGTTCACCGGACTCGATGATCACTTTCAGCAGTACATCGCCACACGCAGCCTTACAGGCTTTAACCAGGTCGAAACCAACCTGCTCGTTGCCGGCCATCAGGGCACGGTAAGGGAATACTACGTCTACTTCGTCCGCACCATAGGCAACCGCAGCCTTGGTTTCAGCAACGGCGATGTCGATGTCGTCGTTACCATGGGGGAAGTTGGTTACAGTGGCGATCTGTACCTGCTCGGCACCGATCTCACGCAGAGTTTTGCGGGCAATAGGAATAAAGCGAGGGTAGATGCAGATGGCCGCAGTGTTGCCAGCGCCAGTCTTGGCATTGTGGCACAGGTCGATAACCTTCTGATCGGTGTCGTCGTCATTCAGGGTGGTCAAATCCATCAATTGAATGGCGCGCTGTGCAATCGCTTTGATATCACTCATGGTGAGTCTCCAGTCTAAATTTAAACTAAAAGCAGTATAGAAAAAGAATGGTCACTCGCACGTGGCACGAATTGAATAAAACCTATTAACGGCAGGCACTGAACCCGGACGGGTTCAAGGCTGGAGGTCACCTACGCTCACATGCGTGACGCGAGATTGATTCCTTGGAGAGTTCCCGAAGTACCTCATTGGCACCCCAGTGCAAACACTCAGTTTTGTACAATGAACAAACTATGCAGCATCATGGCAGTAGAAACGCGAGATTACAACCGCTCAGAGCCGATTTTGTTGAATTATTACTGACAAAATTCTGGCCAGGATTCGTTACAGGGTGTGTGGTTTTCACAAACGGCCAGAAGCAGGAAAAACAAAGCCCCGGGGCCTGAGCGCCGGGGCTTTTCTTCAGCAAGTTAACTTAGAACTTGTAAGTCACTGCGAAGTAGTGGGAGACACCAGTGGACTCCAGACCTACGATACCGCCTTCGTCTTCCAGCAGGTATACGTCTTTGTAACCCTTCAGACCGTAGCCAGCCGCGAAGCGGTCAGAGTGCCAGTACAGGCCGAAGAAGGCCGCACCACCGTTGGTGGTCATAGGTACGAACTCGTTACCCATGTCTTCGTCACCAGCGAACTGATAATCAACGTAGCCCTGGAAGGACAGGAAGGAGCCGTTCTCGAAGAACTTGAAGGGCTTGAACCAGTTCATGGAGAACTGATAGCCGTTCCACTCTTTGGCGTTCAGGTCGTAGTGAGCGTACAGGTTCATGCCGGTTTTGCCCAGCCAAGGAACCATTACGTCAGCACCCACACCCCAGAAGGTAGTGTTAACGCCGCTGTCAATCTGGCCATTCCAGTTGAACAGGGTGGAGAAGTACACTTCCTGAACGGGACCGAAGGACAGGTCTTTACCGGTCAGCGCGTCCAGAGAAACGCGAGGAGCGAACTTCATGAACATCTTGCTTTCGCCAGGACCCTTGTCGGAATCGCTGGAATCGTTGTTGGTCAGGTTGAAAATATCAACGTAACCGTACAGATCGAAGATTCCGGAACGACCACCGAACTCCATCTCCAGGTAATCGTGCTGATCACCAGTAGCTGGGTTATTAGGCTTCTCGCCGATGGAGTACATCAGGTTAAACTGCATCCACTTGTAGTCATTCTTGTGGATGTCGCCGTCAGAGTAGTCAGCAGCGAAAGCGTTCATTGAGAGAGCAGCAAGAGCTGCACCAGCCAACATCTTTTTCATCATCAACCCCTGTATATATACAGATTATTAAAATTTGGTTTTCCAACATCCTTGGAACAGGGCGCATTTTATCTAACGCACTCACAGGAACAATCGGTTGTTCCCCGTTTCCTATAAAAAGAAAGTGAAAATGCGCAGGATCGTGATCCAGCTAACATTTTGACCCGCTTTTGATAGACTTTTTGTCATACTGGCGCAACAGAACCACCTTCGTCACATAATTTCCCCATATGTAGCTTTCTTTCACAAGGTGGCACATATAGAGCAAATGTTAACCTATTTATGATCTGCTAACACTATTACCCCGATCATTCTGAAAGATGACTACAAACGAAGAGCGTTCACCCGAAATTCGAGGAGGATTCAATCACGCATGGTCCACTGAAAATTTAATACCAAAGAGCAGCCAAATTTTGACCACTCCCGACCTGCCCCCACCCACCGATCCAAGCTCACCCTCCGGCTTGTGAAAAAATAATCACCCTCACAGCGATAATTCCTGCGTGACCTGAATCACAGTCACCCCTTGCCGAACCCGCTTTCGGCCAGAGTGAAAACGACGCCGCAATGCCGCCAATGAGATCTGGATCACCTTGCTGAGCTGGACCAACCAGAGTCATCAACCAACGGTTCTGATTGATGAATTACGCCAGCCCCTTACCCACCACAATCCAGACCAACAAGCAAGCCCTAACGACATTTGTAGTGCAAAGATCTGTCAACTCTGTTTGCGGTCACTGAAGACAATGGAAAGAGCAGGAAATATCACAACAAAGCCTGCAACAATGCGGCTTACAGTTAACCTGCACACTATCACCAGCGACTTTGAAAGGCGTGTTTCCATTTCCAGTTAAATAGAGCGCTGGCGAGAAGATAACGGGTGTGACCTCCCCCTTCGGAAAAGGCCAGTAACACTTCGCAAAAGAGTCGCGGCGACACCAGAGCGTCTTAGGCAGCATCTGAGCGCGTGATGAACAACAGCGGAGAATTGAGGGCAGACCATCGCTCTTTGACAGTGCAGGCCTCTAACCACCTGCCGCCCTGCGTTGTTGCGGCGATTGGGGGTCCTGCTCAGGTCGACAGAGCCGGGTTAGGCAGCACGCCGACACTGTCGGGGCTTAACCGCAGTCGGTCTCCTCTGTCTCTACCGAGGAGTAGGAATCTTGGGAGCCATCGAGCCAAACGACAGCAAATGTATCAGGAAGGGAGAAACAAAAAAGGCCGAACCCTAAGGTTCGGCCTCTTCACACTCTACAGTGCAGTGCGATTACAGAGCCAGGAACAGGCCTGCCAGGGTCGCACTCATCAGGTTGGACAGGGAGCCAGCCAGTACCGCACGTACACCCAGACGAGCCAGGTCGTGACGACGGTTAGGAGCCATGGCGCCCAGACCACCCAGCAGAATGGCGATAGAGGACAGGTTGGCGAAGCCACACAGAGCGAAGGACAGGATAGCCTGAGTACGGTCAGTCATAACTGCACCGTTGATCAGAGCTTCACCGCTCAGGTAGGGAGCCAGGTTGATGTAGGCAACGAACTCGTTAACAACAATCTTCTGACCAATGAAGGAACCGGCAACCAGAGCTTCTTCCCATGGAACACCAATCAGGAAGGCCAGGGGAGAGAACAGGTAGCCCAGCAGCAGCTCCAGGGTTACGCCTTCGTAACCAAACCAGCCAGCAACGCCGCCGATGATGCCGTTGATCATGGCGATCAGGCCGATGAAGGCCAGCAGCATGGCGCCAACGTTCAGAGCCAGTTGCATACCGGAAGATGCGCCAGCCGCAGCGGCATCCAGTACGTTGGCAGGCTTGTCTTCGGCTTCGCCGATTTCATCCATGTCCTGCTTGGCTGCTTCAGTCTCAGGCACAATCAGTTTGGCCATCAGCAGGCCACCTGGGGCTGCCATGAAGGAAGCGGCAATCAGGTACTCCAGCTTAACACCCAGACCGGCGTAACCAGCCAGTACGGAACCGGCTACAGACGCCAGACCACCGGTCATGATGGCGAACAGCTCGGACTGAGTCATGGTCGCGATGAAAGGACGAACCACCAGAGGCGCTTCGGTCTGACCCACGAAGATGTTGGCGGTAGCAGACATGGACTCAGGACGAGAGGTGCCCAGAGCCTTCTGCAGCGCGCCACCCAGGATGCGGATGATCCACTGCATGATGCCGAGGTAGTACAGAACCGCAATCAGGGAGGAGAAGAATACGATGATTGGCAGAACGTTGATGGCGAAGATAAAACCAACTTTGAACTTGGCCAGATCGCCGAACAGGAAGCCGATCCCGTCGTTGGCGTAACTAATTACGCTGGAAACACCGCTGGAAATGGCGCCCAGTACGTCCTTACCGAAAGGAACATACAGAACGAACGCACCCAGAGCGGCCTGGATAGCCAACGCACCACCAACGGTACGCAGATTGATCGCTTTGCGATTGGTCGAGAACGCGACAGCGATCGCGATTAGGGTTACCACCCCTACTAAGCTCATCAGAATACCCATGAACCCATCATCCTCTTGTTAAATTTTATAAATAGTGTCGTAAATCAACTTATCATCCGCACGGGATTATACTGTGACTCACAACAAAAATCGCCGATCAGATCGCATTTTTTGAGCGGAAATCAGCCTGTCGCCATATTTATCTTACAAATCAGTAATTCGCATACAAAATTTGTTGCTCAAATTACAGTCAAACCCAACTCAAATGCTGAAAAGTCAAGTGTAGCAGCCATCAAGAGGTTGGTTTGATGTTGAAATTACGACAACCGCTTAAACAGTCGGATGTGATTTTGAGACAAAACCTGAGCAATCGACGAATAGGGTAAGTCTAGAAGCTGACTCAGCTCCTGCAATACAAGTGCGGCTTGTTGAGGTTCATTGCGCTGCCCCTGATGGCCATTGAGGGGCATATCAGGAGAATCCGTTTCCAGCAGCAGTCGTTCCAGTGGCGCACTGGAAACCGCTGTACGGGTTTTTGATGCTCTGGGATAGGTGATGACGCCTCCAACGCCGAGGTAGAGACCCCGACGCAGATATTCTGAGGCAACCTGGGTGCTGCCGCTAAAGCCATGCACCACCCCACCGGCCTTCAGTGGTTCCCTGTCCAGCAGGGCCAGCAGATGGTGATGTGCCTTCCTTATATGAAAGAGCACAGGCAGATTGAAGCGGTTGGCCAACTGCATCTGCTCCAGACACAGCTGAATCTGCTCAGGCATGAGCAATGGCGAGTTAACCCCATCCAGACCGCACTCTCCCACCGCCACCAGTTTAGAGGGCAAGCCGCCCAGTAAAGCCTCCAGCTTCTCAAGCTGGGCGAAACTCTCTTTTGTGGCAAAACAGGGGTGAATCCCCAGGGCAAACCAAAGCTGATGATGTGCCTGACAGAGTTGCATTACTCGCCGCCAGTTTTCTGGCCCGATGGCGGGAACAATGGCCCCCTGAATGCCCGACATCCGGGCGCGATGGAGCACCTGCTCCCTATCCTGGTCAAACTCGGGGAAATCCAAATGACAATGGCTGTCAATCAGCATCGGGGCGCGGGCTCTTTTCCGGGGAGTGTTCCTTGGACCGAGGCACACAGGAGCGTTTATGCTCTGGGCTGAGCCCATTGGCATCACACCAGGCGCAATAGGCCCGCCACCAGCGCTTAATCCATCCCATGGCACTCTCCTTAAAAAGACGACCCATTAAAAAGGGCAGCGATTGCTGCCCTTCATTATACGTAGCTTAATCTCTACGACCCAGCTTAATGCTCACGGGTCTTATGGAACACGATGTCCGGGTAACGTTCCATGGTCAGGTTCAGGTTCACCATGGTAGGCGCGATGTAGGTGAGGTTGTCCCCCCCATCCAGCGCCAAGTTGGTGGAAGCCTTACGGCGGAACTCATCCAGCTTACGGGGATCCTCACAGTTGACCCAGCGAGCAGTCGCAACACTGACCGCCTCATACAGGGCGTCCACCTTGTACTCTGACTTGAGGCGGGCCACCACCACGTCAAACTGCAGCACACCGACGGCGCCCACGATCAGATCGTTGTTGTCCAGGGGACGGAACACCTGCACCGCACCCTCTTCGGAGAGCTGCACCAGGCCCTTGAGCAGCTGCTTCTGCTTCAGCGGATCCTTCAGGCGGATACGACGGAACATCTCAGGAGCAAAGTTGGGAATGCCGGTAAACTTCATCTCCTCACCCTGGGTAAAGGTATCGCCAATCTGGATGGTGCCGTGATTGTGCAGACCAATGATGTCACCTGGGTAGGCCTCATCGGCGTGACTGCGGTCTCCTGCCAGGAAGGTCACGGCGTCAGAGATGGATACGTCCTTGCCGATGCGTACGTGGCGCATCTTCATCCCCTTGCTGTACTTACCGGAGCAGATACGCATAAAGGCGATGCGGTCCCTGTGCTTGGGATCCATGTTGGCCTGAATCTTAAACACGAAGCCGGAGAACTTCTCCTCAACGGCGGTCACGTCGCGCACATCGGTGGCTCGGGGCTGAGGAGTCGGAGCCCACTCAGTCAGGCCATCGAGCATGTGATCCACACCGAAGTTACCCAGAGCGGTACCGAAGTAGACCGGCGTCAGCTCCCCGGTGAGGAACATCTCATGGTCAAACTCGTTGGAGGCACCCAGTACCAGCTCCAGCTCCTCACGCAGCACCTCTGCCAATTCTGCACCAATCTTGTCATCCAGTTCCGGGTTATCCAGCCCTTTGACAATATCCACATCCTGAATGGTATGCCCCTGACCGCTCTGGTAGAGGATCGCCTCGTTACGATGGATGTGGTACACCCCTTTGAACTCTTTACCGCAGCCGATGGGCCAGGTGATAGGCGCACACATGATGTTCAGCTCGGTTTCCACCTCATCCATCAGCTCCATGGGGTCACGGATGTCGCGGTCCAGCTTGTTCATAAAGGTAACGATGGGAGTGTCACGCAGTCGGGTCACCTCCATCAGCTTGCGGGTCCGGTCCTCTACACCCTTGGCGGCGTCGATCACCATCAGGCAGGAGTCCACGGCGGTCAGGGTACGGTAGGTGTCTTCAGAGAAGTCTTCGTGTCCCGGGGTATCCAGAAGGTTGACCAGGCAATCGCCATAGGGAAACTGCATCACAGAGGTGGTCACCGAGATGCCACGCTCCTTCTCCATCTCCATCCAGTCAGACTTGGCGTGCTGGCCGGAGCCGCGCCCCTTTACGGTACCCGCCTTCTGGATCAGGTTTCCGTACAGCATCACTTTCTCGGTGATGGTGGTCTTACCCGCATCGGGGTGGGAGATGATTGCGAAGGTGCGCCTTTTGGCCACTTCCTGCTGGTGCGTAGACATAACAACCCATGGATGAACAAACAAAGGCCGGCATTATATCAATCCCGCCTGGCCTTGGCGACGACCTCATCCTCTTTGACCTCACCGGCGAATTGCGGTGCATATAAAGGAGGGGATAGCCAGGGTTCCGACGTGAAGCGGCACTGTTCAGTTTTTTCCCTGATCGAGGTGGTTCGACAGATTGTACTTATCCAGCATCCGGTAAAGGGTTACTCGAGAGATCCCCAACTCTTTCGAGGTCTTCATGATGTTATTGCCGTTGCTCTTAAGGGCCGCAACCAGGACTCTCAAGTCAGCCTCCGCCCGGGCATCCGCCAGGGTTTCAACCTCTCTCTGACTCGAAATGAATTGTAAATTAAGATCTTTAGGCCCGAGAGTTCGCTGTTCGCACATCACCAGCGCCCGCTGCACCCGGTTCTTCAACTCTCTGATGTTGCCTGGCCACTCATAGGCGAGCATCTGCTGCATCGCCGTGGGCGCGAACCCCTGCACCTTGGCGCTGGCCAGGTTGCGATACTTACGAAAATAGTAGTGGGCCAACAATTCGATGTCCTCCTGCCGCTCACGCAGAGGAGGCAATTTCAGGTTGAGGATGCACAGCCGGTAATAGAGATCCTCGCGAAAGCGTCCCGCCTTCACCTCGGCCGCCAAGTCCTTATGAGTTGCGGCAATCACCCTGACGTCGATGGGTATCTGCTTCACTCCCCCAACCCGAACGATGGTCTTCTCCTGCAGGAATCTCAGCAGATTCACCTGCACCTCCAACTGAAGGTCGCCAATCTCGTCCAGGAATATGGTGCCCCCGCAAGCCGTTTCAATATGGCCACGATGGCGGGAGTGCGCACCGGTAAAGGAGCCACGCTCATGTCCGAAAAGTTCTGACTGGATCAAATTGATGGGTATGGCGCCACAGTTAACCGCCACAAAGGGACCGTCACAACGCAGTGATCCACGATGGATGGCCTGAGCCACCAGCTCCTTGCCGGTCCCGCTCTCTCCCTCCAGAAGGACGGTGGCATCCACTTTGGCTACCTTGCGAATCTGACGATAGACACCGCGCATGGCACTGCTCTCTCCCACCAAGGAGACGCCTTCCGGATGGGCGTTCTCCTCACCGGCGCTGTCCCGGCGCAGCTTCGCCATGCCATCGGCGTGACCGAGAGACACGATCAGTCGTTGGGGGTCGACTGGCAGCGTATGGTAATCGCAACAGTAGCGGGCAATCAGCCTTCGGGTATTCTCATTCTGAGTCCAGCCTTCGGACACCAACCCAATCCACTCCACCATACCTGCGGTATCCTGAAGCAGCACCTCAAGGGCCTGATTGAGGCCATTGACCCAACGGTTGTCCAGCAGAATTATGCCCAAAGCCGGTTTTTCTGCATTGATGATCGCTCGGGCCTTATCTATGGAGTCCAGATAGATCGGAGACCAGCCTGGCTGAGCCACTTCATCAGGCAGAGTCCATTGTTTGGGGTCTTGCAGACAGATGAGCTTCCGAGATGCCATGAACCAGTATCCAATTTGCGTCCTTAAATGAACCAGGCAATCCCTTAATACTGCATTAGGTTTAGTCCACGAACGCCACTCAAGCCACAGAAACGATCAGTTAATTGACACTAATCAGGGCTCTTGGCTGTGTACCATTGGTGCAGCAGTCGAACATGGGTATCCGGCGGATTCCCTGTTCAAGCCATATTTTCCCACTTGAAATAAACCAGTTATGGTGCAAAAGGCCCCGTTCGGGATGCGCTTAACCCTGCCGGGCAGGGCACCTCCTGACCGGGTGTCTCTCCGGCTCCATGGCCATTAGTGTTAACTAACCGACTTCAGCATCACTTAATTACCCTCAAAAAAATCAGCTAATTGTCTCTGGCCCAGCAAAACCACTGTTTCATTCATGGTACAGATGACAAATCCAGATGTTCACCACCAAGGCAAACTTCTGATTTTATTTGCTTTATTTTCATGGCGCAAAGATTGCTTGATGTCAGACAGTGGTTCAGCAGAACCGATGGTCAGGCTCCAAGACGCTGACGTGCGACTGGACGCCGGTTACAGAAACCCTAACACCTCAATCGAACTGGCAGCCTGTTCCTGGGCTTAAACAACCAGGGCCGTGGCTATTGCCACTACCACTGTGTCATAGAAAACAATGGGGATATGACATGATGAGATTCAAAGGATATACGCGAACAACGGCATTGGCGGTCGCCATTGGTATGGCGGCTACCTCTGCAGTCGCCGTCCACGATGACGGCACCTTCGAGTTAGAGGGTAATGCGGTACAGGATGCGGGCACCCCGCCGCCAGATGACTGGCAAACCCTGTATCAGGGCGGGGGCAGTCCTACGGTATTCTCCGGTATCATCAAGGATAAAAACGGTCAGGATGACATCTTCACCGGAGGGGGCTCCAAGACACCCAACTTCATCGCAGACTGGCGACGCAAATTCTCTCCCCCACCACCGGATAAGAACAACATCACCAACGCCTATGCCGCAAACTATGTGGTCAATGGAGAACAGGTGATCTACTTCGGTGCCGACCTGTTTGCAGACAACGGTGACGCCGAGCTGGCGTTCTGGTTCTTCCAGGACGACGTTGCTCCTGCGGGCACCGGCTTTACCGGTGAGCATGTGGACGGTGACGTCTATGTGGCGGTGAAGTTCAGCAATGGCGGTACCCAGTCTAACATTGCCGTGTATGAGTGGTGGGAGGCCTGTGATAAGCAGGACGTTCCCGGTGGTGGCGGGCCCTTGTCTGCCGGTGACTGTGCCGCCGATAACATTCGTGTGGTGGTAGCAGAAGGCCCGGCAACCTGTAACGGTGCCCACGCGGCGGATCAGCCTGCTTGCGCCATTACCAACATCAACGAAGAAAATTCGCCCTGGCCTTACACACCCAAGTCAGGAACTGACGGGAAATTCCCACCCACCACCTTCTTCGAGGGCGGCATCAATATCTTCGACGCCTTCGGCGAAAACAAGTGCTTCTCCAGCTTCATGGCGAGCACAGGTGCGTCTACCTCCTTTACCGCCACAGCGAAAGATTTCGCCCTGGGCGACTTCGATGTGTGCTCCGTAGATGTCAGCAAGACCTGTGTCAACGACACTGAAGACGACGACGCCCCCACCGCCATCGTTTACAACGTGCGCGGTTGTGGCTACAACGACGGTGGCGGTGCCATCAACCTGACCACCTTCCAAAACTCCATCAACGGTGGCGCCAACTATGTGCCCGCCGATCTGGCCTGGTACCAGCCTGGTCCGGTGGACGATGGAGCCGGTGGAACCCGGGACTTCAACCCTGCCACCGATTGTGATGACCCGCTCAAACTGGCGGATGCCATTGCCGACGGCAGTGTAGTGGGCTCCCCCAGCACCTTCGACCTGGGCAGCGGCGATGCACTGATCTATGAGTTCAGCGAAACCACCGCATCCAATGGCCCGTCCGATACCGTCACCCTGGGGGCCCAGGGCACCGATGGTTCCCCCATCGATGCGGCATCCGATTCCGCCACCTGTCCGCTGCGGACCTTCGCTGCCTCCTTCAATGTGGTCAAGCGTTGTGCTGCCGATCTGGAGGATATTGGCGATAATCTGGCGGTACTCATCAACGTACAGGGAACCGTCTGCAACACAGGTGAAGTGGCGCTGACCAACCTGACACTGGTGGACGACCCCATGATGCCAACCGGCGTAGCCGTTACCCTGACGCCTCTGAGCACCACCCTGCAACCCGCAGGAGATACCGGTGACTGTACCACTTACAGCGGCTCCTACTCGCCAGACACCATCCCTGCCGGAGACATCTGCCCATTCTCCGATCAGGTGAAGGCCACAGCCATTGCTCCGGTGAACTCCGCCGGTGCCGGCTGTACCCTGTTGGGTGATGGCACCAGCGAGTGTGAAGCCATCTCCAACACCGCCACCTGTAACCTGAGGGCGGTCAATGGCGACAACAACTGTGCCACAGGTCCCCTGAGTCCCCTTCCCTCTAACTAGGAGGCATTAAAAGGAAACGGGGCGATGGTTAACACCATCGCCCCGTCTTGATTAAACAGGCTGCAACAGGCCTTTACTTGCCGCCCTTACCTCCTTTACCGCCACCGCCGTTGCCACCGCCGCCACCACTCTTCTGCAGGGTGATGCTGACCTGACCGGTGACAGTATCGGTGCCATCAGTCAGCTGATAACTGAAGCTGTCGCTGTTCTTGAATTTGTTTGCCGGAGTATAAAGGAGGGAGTTATCCCCCTGCAGGGTCACTCTTCCTTTGGCCCCCTGCGTGGTTCCCACTACCTGCAGGGCGTCACCATCCGGATCCCAGTCGTTACCAATAACATCGATAACCACTGACTCCACCTGGGTCAGCACCACGCTGTCTTCCACGGCTACCGGCGCCTGATTGCTGCCCCCGGAGCTGTCACTGACGATGTAGGTGACCACACTACTGCTCTGATAAGCAGCATCGTTACCGTGAACCGCGTTGACGGTCAGGTCGTAATAGCCATCGGTTGCAGAGGTGGAAGAGGTTACCGTCAACTCAGTGGTTGCCGTCGCACCTGGGGCCAGCCTTAGGGAGGAGTCGGCAAAGGCGGCACTCCAACCCTGTGGCACATTGGCTGCCAGATCGATGGGGCTATCACCACACCCATCTGCATCGGTGTTGGTGACACTGACGGAGTAGGTCACCGGCGTGCCGGGGGCTACCCACTGGCTTTCACCCGGCGTTACCGCCAGATGAGGCGCTGCAAAAGAGCAGCTGGCCTGATCAAAACTGATGCTTACCGTCGCGCCATCGCTGCCGATGCTGGTCAGGGTAAAGCTGACCCCGGCGGTAGCGTCGGTGTAGGTTTGCCCCAATGGCAAGGCCAGGTCATTCCAGTCGTAATACTGACTGCCCGGGGTCATGTCCAGCAAATAGCCACTGCCTGCGTACTGATCCGTCCCCAGTCTCACCACCAGACCCTGTTGAACACTGTCGCCGTATGGGGAGGCGTTCAGAAACTCATCGAATCCTTGTGCCTGGTGAGTTTCCAGATAGTACCAACGCTGCTGGCCGGTCACCGGGTCCAGGTCTCGCGGTACCCGAATCGCCTTGGTGCCACTGCTTTGCTGGGAGGCAGGCTCCAGTTGATATTCACCGGAAACACGGGCCGTCTCGACCGGGGGAGTGCCGGCATAATTGAGCCAGCCCAGGCGCTCCTTCTGGAAGGCGCTGAAATGACCCGCAGTGTGTTGCCCCATACGGTCCAGAACATCACCATACTCCACCGAGATGCAGCCATCACTTAAAGGGGGCTTACCAGCACAAGCCAGGGCATGGGAGTGCATCAGTCCCAGGTTGTGCCCCAGTTCGTGAGACACCACTCCGGCTGAGTCCAGGGTGCCATCAAACCATGCGTGAGAGGGAGATCCGCCAACGGTGGCCTCACCGGACCAGGAACAGCCGATGTTGGGGAAGGCGTACACCAGACGGTCATAACCCGACAGATCTGCACCGCTGTCGATGGCTGCGCTCCTGGCCGCCTGGGCAATGTCCATGGTTGGGCAACCGGTAGGATCGACTGCCAGGGTGAACCAACCAAGCACCTCACCACTCAACCAGGTCTTACCAAAAGAGTTTTCCCGGATAAAGTCATCGACCTCGCCAAACACCAGATCATGGGCTTGTTGCGCCGTCCAGGGTTCTTGAGTGTTATTGGTGAAGTTCACCAGGAGTACTGCGGTACGTTGCTCACCCAGCGCATCGGTCAGCGCCGGCTCACCACTGCTGCTGTTTGTGCCATCGGCCGCCAGGACCAGGATGTCGCTGTCCGAGGTCAGTGCCATAGCCTCGCCTACGCGCAGGCCGTTGGCGCGCACCTTGGTGCCACTGGCCAGGCCTCTCGCCTGACTGCCAAGATGCAGAGTGATGCGCCTGCCATCGGCCATCTTCAACTGATGACGCAACTTATGAGTGCCATCCTCATAATCTTCGTAAAACACTTCCAGCTCGCCATCAACACTGCCTTTATACTCCAGCATCGCCTGAACCTCGGCTGGCATTCCCTGGCGGCTGTTCGCAGGCAGGGCTGCTTTCAGGGCGGCGGCCGGATTGTGCTCGGCGAGCTGCATCAACTCAGCCTGACGCACACGTACCGTGCTGACCAATTGATCGAGCAGCGCCGCTTTCTGTGCGTCGTCGGCATGACGGTACTGCATCATTAGATCGGCGAGGGCCATGGACTGGCTGCTAAAAGAGTGCTGGCTGTGTGAAGCGCTCTGGGCCGGGGCCGCGTTGGCATGGTTCACCGCCATCGGCAGAGACAGGCCGAAGGTAACAAGGGCAGCGAACAACGAGGAGCGAGCGGATAGGTTGGCCACGGCGAGATCGCGCGAAGCCACGGAGAAGTTTATTGTTCTCAATTGGGAACCCTCAAAGTTTACAAAAACTCGAAAGCTCCCAAAATCGGGCAGAGGCAGCGCGACTCCTTCGGTAGTCCAGCCCTCTTTGGTTAAACCAAAGAGCTGTGACTTTGCGTACCACCGGTTGCCCGGAGGCTTGCCTTTTCGGGAGTGCTTTCGATTATTTTACCGACCAAATGGTTTTTATCTGGCCAATTTATTGATAATCCAGCAAGAACATCAAATGTGAGCACCCACTTCGCCCACAAACCCCGCATTCATTGACGCGAAGTAAAGGCATGCTAACAACCACCGCAAAGGGAGACAACGTAAACCTGTCGGTTTTTTGATCGATATTTCCGAATTTACTTTGCCTGATGAAATGACGCTAAAGATGTGCCTGGACACCCTGTGGCTAATCTAACCATGAAGACAACTTGGCTGTTTAATTTAAAATCAAAAAAGCCAACTAATAATAAATCAGAAAGTTGAAACTGATATTTAAGGTATATCGGATGCAGTTATCACTGTTTCGATGAAAGTCCAAAAAACAACCAATCAATACCAGTGAATCCAGTTAAAACAAAAGGTTTCATGCCTCGGCGTTCAATAAAGCAGGCAAAGGCCAGCGATATCCGGCTGCTGCATCACCTGTCAATAAGCTAGCCTAAGGGTAGCGCCATTTGTCAAAGATCAGGAACAGACCGGACCGGACCGGACCCCGGCCTCGGTCACCTCCAACCGGAGTTATCATGAACGACACCACACACCGAACACTCAGTATCACCGTCGCACTGCTGGGAGGCATCTGGCTCCTCTCACTCTGGAGCTCCTGGGCCTGGTCCGAGGAAGCCCCAAAGCAGCAGGAGCACGCCGCTCTGGTGGAGCAGATCACCCGGGAAGTGATTCGGGAACTGAAAGAGAGTGGTCAGTTGAAGGAGGAGGTAGATCAGGGCATTCAGGAGTACTTCGACCAGCAGCGTCAAGCCAGAGCAGAAGCTCGCGAACAGAGAGCAAAGCTGGCTCAGGAG
Source organism: Ferrimonas futtsuensis DSM 18154 (assembly GCF_000422645.1). GTDB lineage: Bacteria > Pseudomonadota > Gammaproteobacteria > Enterobacterales > Shewanellaceae > Ferrimonas > Ferrimonas futtsuensis. The sequence goes on along the minus strand of NZ_AUGL01000018.1, from coordinate 14,944 downwards.
CGGGCGAAACTGGTGCGCCCCCCCACGCCGGGACGGGACCACTTTTACGGTAATCCGGATGCGCCCATCTCCCTGATCGAGTACTCTGACTTTGAGTGTCCCTTCTGCAAACGGTTTCACGCAACCGCCAGGCAGTTGGTGGACCAGTCCAATGGACAGATAAACTGGGTCTATCGCCATTGCCCTCTGGGATCCCACAACCCCGGAGCTCAGAAACAAGCAGAGGCTTCAGAGTGCGCCTTTGAACTGGGGGGAGACTCCGCCTTCTGGCGCTTTACCGACGCGATCTACCTTCGTACCAAATCCGGAGGCCAGGGGTTTGCCCTTGAGGGTCTCACTCCCCTGGCCGAAGAGATCGGCCTGAACAAAGTGCGATTTCAAGAGTGCCTGGACAGTGGCAGACACGCCCACCGGGTCCTTGAGGATTTCAACGAGGTCGCAAAAATTGGCATCACAGGTACTCCCGGAAACATCCTTCGCCACAACGCCAGCGGGGAGGTGATCCAGGTGTCAGGGGCCAAGCCTCTTGGAGAACTGAAACAGCATGTCCAGGTCCTGGTGGGACAGACGCAGCTACTGAGTCAGCAAGGCGCAGCGGCGCCAAACTCTCCTGAAGCCCGAAAGCAGGAGTGAGTCTCTAAGAGACTCCAGATAAAGCCAGAATCAGGCCAGCGACCAAAAAGAGGTGGCTTGATGGCTTCAAAAAAGGAGGGCAATGCCCTCCTTCTTACCCTCTATCGTTCCCGCAGCGCGTTGGCCCGGGCACGATTGATGGGCTTCAGCAGATAATCGAGCACCGACTTTTTACCGGTAAGGATGTCCACCGAGGTCATCATCCCGGTGATGATCGGCAGTGGGTTGGCCTCCGGCCCCAGGTAGGCCCTATCGGTTTCCACCCGCACCAGATAGAAGCTGCGGCCCTCTTCATCGATGACCGTATCCGGGCTGACGTGCACCACCTTGCCGTGCAGGCCGCCATAGATGGCAAAGTCATAGGCAGTGAGTTTGACCACCGCATCCAGGCCGGTACGGATAAAGGCGATATCTTCCGGCTTGATGCGCGCCTCCACCAGCAGGTTGCCCTCGAGCGGCACGATCTCCACCAGGTTCATCCCCGGCTGTACCACCCCGCCCAGGGTACTGACGTTGATGGTCTGAATGATGCCGTGCATGGGCGAGACCACCAGGGTGCGGTTGAGCTTGTCCTCCAATCCGACCCGGCTCTCCTCCATCTGATTCAGCTCCGACTCACTGGTGCTCAGCTCACTCAGGGCATCGGAGCGGGCCTTGGCCACCATTTCATACTGCTTCTGAATCAGCTCGGCGGTCTCTTTCTCCACCATGGGGATAGACAGTCGAATCGCTTCCCGCTCGCCGTTGAGATCGTTGAGGCTGCGCTGGTCCTGAAGAAACTCAATCTGGGACACCACCCCTTCAATCACCAGTGGCCGCTTGAGCTCGATCTCCTCTTCCGCCAGTTCGTAGGAGATCTTCAGGCTGGCGCCCTTGTTCTTGAGGGCAATCAACTCATCCCGCTTCTGATCAATCTGACCAGAGAACACATCCAGTCCGGCTTCCAGATTGTTGATCTTGCCCTCAAGCACCTCCCGCTCCCGGGCCACCAGCAGGTTCAGCTCCTTGGGCAAGCCATTGAGGTAGGCGGAACTGACCTGCAGGTCGGGGGCTCGGAACTGGTGAGACTCGTGCATCAGCCTGAGAATGGAGGCTTCATCCTTCAAACGGGCAACAATCACCCGCAAGTTGTCATAAGCCTGCTCATTCTCCCTGAAGGTCGCCTTGAACTGGGTATCGTCCAGCCTGAGCAGGGGCTGACCGGCTTCCACCTGATCCCCCTCCTTCACCAGGATCGCCTCGACGATGCCCCCTTCCAGGTTCTGCACCACCTGAAGTTGCTTGGAGGGGATCACCTTCCCCATGCCCACCGCCACTTCATCGAGCTCGGCAAAATTGGCCCAAACCAGGGCGACCACCACAAACAGGGCGATGCCCCACAGCAGCAGCCGCGCCCCCTTGGGCGAGGATTCGAGCACCACCGCCATTCTGTCGGAGGTGAACTGCAGGTCCGATTCCGGGACATTACTGCCCCGGGCCGGGTTGGCTGGCTCAGTGGCAGCCCGATGACTGGGCTGCTGTTGTGACTCTGAAGAGTGCGTGTCTTGATGTTCCATAGCTGCTCCTGCCACTCTTACCGGTCAACGTGGAGACGGCCGGAGCGAAGCGCTTCCTGAACCACCTCTTTGGGGCCGTCGGCCACAATCTTGCCTTTGTCCAGAATGATCAATCTGTCCACCAGCTCCAACATGGAGGCCTTGTGGGTGATCAGCACCAGGGTGCGATCCTTGAGGCTCTCCTTCATCTTATTCAGGAACCTGGCCTCCGAGGTGTTATCCATGGAGGAGGTGGGTTCATCCAGCATCAGAATCCTGGGCTCCAACAGCAGGGCGCGGGCCAGGGCGACACTCTGTCGCTGACCGCCGGAGAGATTGCTGCCCCGCTCGGCGATGGGCATGTCCAGGCCATCGGGATGCTGACGGACAAACTCCATCACCCCGGCCATCTCCGCCGCGTGGACCACGGCATCATCGTCGATCCAGGGAACCCCAAGCTTCAGGTTGTCCCTCAGGGTGCCGTAGAACAAGGTAATGTCCTGAGGGACGATGCCAATCAGGTGGCGCACATGGGTCGGCGAGAGCTGGCGAATGTCCACATCGTCCAGCAACACTTCCCCCTCGGTCGGCTCATAGAAGGCGGTCATCAAGCGTCCCAGGGTGGACTTCCCCGAACCGATGCGGCCAATGATGCCCACCCGCTCCTTGGGCCTGATGCGGAAGCTGACCCCATTGAGTGCCAGGGTGCGCTGCTCGGGGTAGGCAAAATTCACCTGATTGAAGCGGATGTGCCCCTCGAGCTGCTCCTTATGCAGGAAGCGCTTCTCCTCCGGTCGCTCTACTGGCAGCTCCATGATGTCGCCCAGCAGCTTCAATGCGGACTTGGCCTGATTGTAACGGGTGGCCAGCGACGCGATCTGTGCCATGGGAGCCAGAGCCCGGGAGGAGAGCATCACACAGGCAATCAGGCCGCCCATGGATAGTTCGCCCTCCTGAATCAGGTAGACGCCCAGGATGATGATGCCCACTGTGGTCATCTGGATGCAGAAGCTGGCCACGGAGCTGGCTGAGGACGCCAGCCGGCGGGTCTTCACATTCCATTCGGCAATGTGACCCACGGCCTGCTCCCAGCGTTTTTGCAATTGACCTTCGGCGCCGGCCAGCTTGATGCTCTCCAGGCCGGTGAGTGATTCCACCAGGGTGGCGTTCTTGACGCTGGCCATCCGGCTGGACTCTTCCACGCTCTCCCTCAGGGGACGCTGTACCCAGATGCTGAACCCGATGACGATCACCATGGCGGTCAGCGGAATCACCGATACCCAGCCACCCAGTGCAATGATGATGAAGATAAACAGCAGGCCAAAAGGCAGGTCCAGCAGGGCGGTCACTGTTGCCGAGGTAATGAAGTCCCGGACAGAATCAAACTCCTGCATATGTTTGGAAAAGGCCCCCACTGAGGAGGGGCGGGCGGCCATCTTGATGGACATCACCTTCTCAAAGATCTGAGACGACAACAGTACATCAGACTTCTTCCCCGCCAGATCGATGAAGTAGGCACGAAGCTGTTTCAGCAGGAAATCGAAAAGAAAGACAATGCTGATGCCGATGGCGAGCACCCAGAGGGTGTCCACCGCATTGTTGGGCACCACCCTGTCGTACACATTCATCACGAACAGTGGACTGGCTATGGCAAACAGGCTGATCAACAGCGACGCCAGAAACACGTCGCGGTAGATTTTCCAGGATTGCTGAAGTGTGCCCCAGAACCAGTGGCGTCGGTTCACCTTGAGGGAACTGGGCGCCCGCTTATCGTAACGAAACTGCTTCTTAAGGTAGAAAACGTATCCCAGGTACTCCTGCTCGAACTCCTCTCTGGAGAGGCGAATCTCACCCTCGCCCGCTTCCGGGCGCACCATCAGAGCCGACTCGGCATTGAGCTCAGTCAGTACCGCCACCTTACCATCCTGCAGGAAGACGATGGCCGGCAGCAGCAGGTTGTCGATCTGCTCGGGTTGCCGGCGCAGCAACCTGGCGGACAATCCACCCCGTTTGGCCGCCCTGGGAAGCAGGTCCGGGGTCAGCCGATTCTCTTCCAGTGGCAGCCCTGCCCGCAGTTCGTCTGCTGAGCTGGGCACCCCATACATTTTACAGGCGATAAGCAATGCATCGAGCAGAGGATCGAAGAAGGTATCTTCCTGAGCGGAGAAGTGCCATTTTTGCTCAGGTTCTTTCAAGGTTTGGTCTGGCATATAAGGATATGAGCCGCTTGTTTTTGCCGAAATTTACATATACTTTTTGCTGATGCTAACACTTTTTAAAACAGGACAGTCCATGTTTTATGTGACACGCAATCCGCAGGGTGACATTCAGTCTCTCTCCGACACCGCCCTCTTTGCGGATCAGGAGCAATTGCCCTCCGACCACCCTGATGTTTACGCCTTTCTTCAGCGTAACCATGAAGAGGGTAAAGAGTATTCCGCGCTCTCACAAAGTGACATGGCCTTTATCCGGGTTCTGGAGGATCTTATCGATCTGCTGACCAATAAGGACCTGATCCAGTTTACTGAACTGCCCCCGGCTGCCCAGCAAAAACTGCTTGAACGGCGCTCCATGCGACAAGCCCTCTCCACATTGAGCACCAGTTCCACACTGATTGCCGACTCAGACAAGGATGAGATCCTCATCTGAGCCGCTGCGCTTATCTGAACACTAGCCTTTATTGATGTAGCCTTGGAACCCATCGATGCCAGTCTGCTGCAGCTTCTCCAGCTGAGCCTGGTTCTCCACCACGGTGGCATACACAGGCACCGCCAGGTTGTGCACCGTATTACAGATTCCGGTAACCAACATCAGGCTCTCTTCGTCAGCCCCCCGACACAGTCCAGGTGCCACCTTCAGATAGGCAGGCTTTAAGCCGGTCACATAGTCCAGACCGATTCCTGTGGCCCCGACATTATCGAAGCCGAACTTGATGGAAAGGGAGTTGAGGATCTGAATAAAGCTCTCCACCAACTCCCTGTCTCTCTTAAGCTGCTGCTCAGACACCTCGATCACCACCCGCCCCAGCTCCTCCTTGTTGAGAGAGGAGAGACGACCAACAAAGCGGGTGTCCCCCATGGAGGAGAGCGAGATATTCAGCGCCTGCGGCGCCCCTTGCGGAGCGGACAACACCTTCTTTAGTACCGACATATCCAGGGCCACACCCAGATCAAACTGCTCGATGACCGGCATAAAGGCCCCGGCAGGCATTCTGGCGCCGGACTCATCCAGCAGCCGCACATAGACCTCATGATGGATCGCCTCTCCCCCCAGTTCGGAGAACACCCCCTGGGTTTCCAGATGGAGCTTGCCAGTGTCGATGCGCTCACGGAGCAGGGCCACCCACTCCTGGCCGGTTCTCAGCGATCCGGCCGGCATATCATCGGCCCATTTGGCCAGGTTGACCCCTGTGGCCGCCAGTTCAGAAAGCAGGTTGTCACTGCGGGTCAATACACTGGCCTTGGTGTCATCGGCCAATATGGTGGTCCCGGCCAACAAGAAGATGGCGTCCTGTGGGGCAATGCCCCCCTGCCTCAGGGAAGAGAGTCTCTCCCTGAGCGCCTGTAGCTCGGCGGACAGATCGGCCCTGGGCACCGTGGGGATCAACAGGGCCAGTTCAGCCTCAGACATGCGACCTACCACCACATCCCCTGAGCCAAAGGCCCCTTGCAACGACTCTATGGACTGTTCGAGGAGCTTGCTCCAGGTGCCGTAACCAAAGCTCTTGCGAATCTTCTCGGCTTCCAGCAGACGCAGCATCACCAGGGCACCGTGCTTGTCGGGATCGGCAATGTTAGCCTCCAGCTCATTCACCAGGTGCTGGCGGGTGGCAATGCCGGTTTCCCCATCCTGCTGCAGCTTCACCCTCATGGTCTCCAACTGCCGTGCATGGCTGGCAAAACGCTCCTGCAGGATCTTCATCAAATTGTTCATCACCAGCACCACCCGCTTCAGCTCCCGGGTCTTGGGCAGGGGAATGCGGTGATCAAAGTCTCTGGCTTCGATGGCTTTCGCCTGGGCCTCTATCTGATTAAGGGGGCGAATCAGCAGTCGAATGCCCCAGGAGCCGAACAGGGCTGCCGCCAGGAACAGGGAACCGTAGACCAGCAGCAGTTGGAAGGTGATCTGCCACAGCTGCTGCTGAATAAAACCAGGGTGTCCCTCGATGGTGACCAGGGCCGACTCGGTCCAGCCTGTGGTAATGGGCGCTTCAGCCACCACAGGGGGGAAGGGAAACAGGGCGATAAACCAGGAGGGAACCCCCTGCGGATTGGCGCGGTTCTCCCTTTCGAACACCCGGTCCACGGCGTACAGTTCAATTCTCATCTTCCTGTAAAAGGCGCCATCGAATGCCGCATTCAGGGTGCCTTCCACCAGGGTTTCATCAACCGGGTCCAAATAGGGCGATACACTCATCCCCAATGAGGTGAGCGCATTTTCCGTGTTGGTGTGTAATTGAGCCTGCAGGGACTCTGAACTGGCCCGGAAATTCACTGCCACCACCGCCACCAATGAGATAAGCAGTGTCGTCCAGAGCAAAATAAGAAGTTGTCGATAAAGCGTCATTGTTGTTTATCCTGTTGCGCCGAACCCTCGGGTACCAGATATTCCGATTGCCTGGTTAAAATATCCTGCCATAGGCTGAGGCGCTCCGAGCCCCCCACCATCTTACCGCCCCCCCTGGCCTTCGCCAGCCAGAGATAATCGGCGTTGAAACTGTAGATAGGAATAAGGTCTTTTCGCTGACCTGCGGGCTTGATCTTCGGGTCAATGTTATCCAGCACCAGAGGCTCGGCCCCCTTTTTCGGGTAGTAGGTCAGTACCATATGGTGTTGGTTAAACTCCACGGCCTTAACATACATCAGCCTCAGCTTGTCCGCCGGAAACCCCATCTCCACCAGGGAGAAATACTTAGCCAGGGTATAGTCTTCGCAATCGCCGGCCCCGCGGCCAATAAACTCCACCGGCGTGGCCCAGTAATCCTCCTGCTCCCAGACATAGAGATCATCGGCAAAAGTGAGCTGGTTAAAAAAATCGTTGACCGCCTCTAATTGCGATTGCTTGGGCTGGGTTTGATATTTATCCAGCAGCTGTTGCCACTGCAGGCCTCGTTCGTAGGCTTCGGTGCCGTAATTGGATTTAAGAAAGGCGCCGATTTTTGAGAAGTCCAGCCCCTGGCCGGCTTGTAACAAGCCGACCCAGAGTATCAGGAGAATAAGGCAGGTGTATCTGGACCAATGCATAGATGACGACCCAAAATGCGCCATCTACGCATTCCAGTTTACTTTCGAATTCCGACTTTTTCGTTTACCGACAATACTGCCATAATCCGGCGATTGGCGGCATGGATTTTTTCGCTGCTGCCCTTAAGCAGAAGGTTGGATTCACCGAAACCCTTGGCGGAAACCCGGGCAGCGTCGATGCCATAGTCACGAATCAGGATCTCAGACACCGAATTGGCGCGGCGCTCTGACAGCTGCTGATTATAGGCTTGGGCCCCAACGGAGGAGGTATGCCCTTCAATCACCACATTCAGTTGAGGGTACTTCTCCATGAATTCGGCCAGCTCCTGGATATCCTCTCTGGACTCGGAGGGCACCTGGGCGCTGTCATTGCCAAAATTAACCATCAGCCGCTTGGAGACCGTCTCCTCGCGGTACAGGGTGCAACCGGACTGATCGACGGCGTAATCCATCGGAGTGGCGGGGCACTCGTCCAGGGAGTCCACTACGCCGTCACCGTCGGTATCGACGACGGCCACCGGCGCAAGCTGCGCCACCGGCGCCGGCTTGGACTCTGGCTTGTGACCACCAAAGTAGTAGCGGATGCCGAGGCCGGCGGTGAAGTCCGAGTAGCCCTCATCGAACCCCTGATGCACCATGGCCTCGCCAGTCAGCACCCAGGAGGGGGTCATGTTGTAGCGGATGCCGAAACCCAGGTGGGCAGCTTTGGTCGCCTCGCTGTCCAGGTCGATGTAGTCCGCCCCCAGGATGAAGTAGTTGCGCTTGTCGTTGATGTGGTACAGCAGATCCGCCCCGTACCACATGCCAGATTCATCTTCACCGGCGCCGTCGGAGTTCAGATCCGCATTGGCGGCGGTGAGTCTCCAGGCGAACTTTTCTGACAAATCAAAGCCCAGCTCCAGCCCGGCCAGGGTGCCGCGGCGAATCTCATTGCCATTGGCGTCTTTGCGATCGCCATCAAACTCGGCGTGTTTCAGTTGGGCGCCCACAAACCAGCCCTGGCTGGGTTGCATCACTCCCTCTTCGGCCCAGGCGGAGGCGCTCATCGCCACGGCGGTCAGCGCCGCCACGGCAGTCAGTTTGGTTTTATTGTTCATGATCAGCGCACTCCCAGCGTTTCGTTCAGTTGTCCCATCGCGTTGAGGATCCTCACTTTGGAGGCTTCATAGTCGTAATCGGCCTGGATGTAGCTCTGACCGGCAGTAAACACCTCGTTCTCAGAGTCCAGCATGTCCAGCAAGGTGCGCTTACCCAGGTTGAACTCCTTTCGGTAGGCATTGCGGGTGGCGATGGTGGTTTTCTTGTAACCAGAGAGGAAATTGCGCTGACGTCCAAGTACGTCATAGGCCACCCAGGCCAGTCTCAGCCCCTGCTCCGCCTGACGAGTCGCGTCATCGGAGATGGCGAACGCCTGGTCCAGCTGCTTGGCAGCCTGGCGGGTCGATGCCTTGTCCCTGCCACCGTTAAACAGGTTCCAGCGCATCTCGACCACGGCACGATAGTCGTTGTTCAGGCCGCGAATGCCGCTGAGGTTGTCGCCGTAGTTGCCTTTGAGGACCAGGTCGAACTCAGGATAGTTGGATGCCTTGGTGCCCTTAAGCTGGAAGCGGGTCTCCTCGATGTCTGAGCGGGCCGCCGCCAGGGTGGGGTTGTTCTCCAGCATGATCTTCAGCCCCTGATCCAGACTGGTAGGCAGCACAGTGGAACTGATGCCGAACTCTTCCATCTTCTGAGGAGCTAACTCGCCCACCTGGCGCTGGTACAGGGTCTCTGCATCGATCAGGTTGTTTTGGGCAGACAACACATTGGCATGGGCGTTGTTCAGCCGGCTCTCGATCTGAGACAGGTCGGAAGAGGTCCCCACGCCACGATCGACCCGGCTCTTGATCTGCTCATAGATGGTCTGGTGATTACTGAGGATCTGCTCGGCCAGCGCCAGCAGCTGTCGCTGTTTCTGAACCTCCAGGTAAACCTGACTGACCGAGAGAGCCAGGTTTTCCAGGGTCGCGTCCAGTTCATGGCGGCGAGCCTGGGTAAAGGAGCTGGTGCGATCCACATTATTCTCTGTGCTGAAGCCATCGAACAACATCTGACGGACCTCAAACCCCACCTGATTGCGTCGCCAGGTGTCGTGTTCCTCGCCGCGGCTGCGGGTGGAGTTGTTGTCCACCACCTCAAAGCCCCAGTCACCGGTCACTTCCACCGTCGGCAGATAGCCGCCCTTGGCGCCCTCAGTTTGCCACTCCCCCTCTTCGACACGAGCCTGGCCCTGCCTCACATCGGGATGGTGTTGCAGTGCCTTGAAAACGGCCTCTGGCAGAGTGACAGCCTGAGCTTGAAGCGCCATTCCACAAGAGAGGAACAGCGGTATTGAAATGAGTCGGAGTTTCATAGTTCCCTACAAATTTTTCTGTTATTAGCCTGATGGCAGAGCTCCCCTCTGCCCCAGTAAAAAGCTGCGGACAGCCCTGCTGCCCAGCCCCCTGAATCCTTGCCTGAGCGAGCCTCTCAGATGCAGCCAGAGAGGCTCCTCAGGGTACTCAGATGATGTCCGGATCGTTGGTGTTACTGTGTTCCAGCAAACGATTCAGCTCATCGGCCGCCGAGGTGGTGCCAGAGGCGCCGTCCGCGGTGATGTTGTTGTCACCGGCATAGTCCTTCAGACTCACAGTGAGTCCCGTGGGACCGCCGACCACCGGATCAATCTCAATCAACAGGTCACGGCCATCTTCGGAGACCGTGGCATTGAGGTAATCGCTGATCTCATCCTGCTCCTCCAGGCCGGTCAGCACCTCGGAGATGTCCAGCACATCCCCCTCTGACGGATTGAAGTCGGTGATGGTGTCGGTGGAGCCATCGGCATCGCCCGGCCGCCACTTGAAGGTATCGGCCCCTGAGCCACCGGTTAAGATGTCGTCTCCTTCACCACCGATCAGAAGATCGTCTCCAGCCTCTCCGATCAGGGTATCGTCCAGCCGATCTCCGATGATGGTCACCGATGTCTCATCGTTGCTTTCCTTGGTCTCGACAACCACGGTAGGCTCAAAGTTGTTCTCAAGTGGCTGCTCGGTGACCAGGTAGATGCCGTCAACGAAACTTCCCTCCTCATAATTGTTCCCGAGAAGGGAGGGATCCAATACGAAGGCATCGCCATCGATGTAGTTGGAATAACTCGCCTCGATGGTCGCCTCTGTGCCGTCCTGATAGACAATTCTGAGTACGGAGTTCTCCGGGAATCCGCCCAGGAGCAGCGCCGACAGGGTCTCGCTGCCATCCAGATCGGAGAGGGTCGCATCCACATCAATCTGATAGGTGTGGGAGGCACTCTGCTCACCGATGCCAAACTCAATATCTTGAATCTGATAGCCGTTGAAGCTAGATGCGGCCGCCGAGAAAGAGAGGTTGCCAATGGGTTCGCTGACCTCCATAGACAGCCTCTGATTGGCGCCATTGCCCCAAGAGGAACCGTCGAGTCTCCAGGTCAGCTCAGTGGAGGTGATGGTGTCGAACTGGCCGGAGAGATCCAGGTCAAACTGCCAGGAACCATCCGCCGCGATGCGGACCGTTTGAGAGATAGACTGAGTTTGTCCATCACTGGTGAGGCCCGTCACTTCCAGCACAACGCTGCCAGCGGGAGACACGTCTTTATGACCGTTTTGTCCGTCAATCTGACCGGAGATGGCCACATTGGACGGGTCACTGGTATCCAGTTTGACGTCGTCAGAGCTCAGCAGCAGGGTGTCACCTTTGGTGTTCTTGATGCCCACATCCACACTGTGCATGGCCACTGGCAGGGTTAAGGTCACCACCTCACCGACATCGATGCGGTTTCGATCCTCCCCATTACCGCCAAGCGAGCGAACCCCCAGGCCCAGTCCATTGCTGAAGTGCAGTTCGCCGGATTCTGTGGTTATCCTGATGCCGGAGTCACTGATGGCCGAGTCGCCACCATTCGATGCGCCTTGCAGGTTAAACTCAACGGCATCACTTATTTGCACCCGCACAGAAGCTTCATCGACGGGATCGGCCACAGGATCCACAGTAACTGCCACCGTGGCGTTATCCACCCCGCCATGCCCATTGCTGATGGAGTAGGAAATGGTGTCAGAACCACTGAAGTCCTCATCCGGCGTGTACAACAACCTGCCATCTTCGGTGATGGTGACGCTGCCATGAGAGGCGGTCGCACTGGTCACAGTCAGAGTGGCTGCGTTTCCGCCCAGATCATTGCCCAACACATCAACCACAATGGCGGTGTCTTCCTGGGTCGTCACTGCATCGTCGATGGCTACGACACTTTCCGACTGGGTCTTGGTGTTGATGATCACTGTGCTTGACTGACCTTGACCATCGACAATGTCGCCACCGACCAGGGTAACGTTGCCATTACCGTCGGTTTCCACGGGCAGATAATCAAAGCTGTCGTTGTAATCCACGCCAACGGACAGGTTGCGAACCTCGAAGCTGCCAGTGCCGGCATGGCCCACTTCCACTGAGCCAATCTGAATAGTGGGGTCGGTCACGATGATGCGGATCTGTTCAGTCAGATCTCCGCTGCTCGCCTCTTCGCTGTTGGACACGTGATAGGAGTTGGAGGCCGCATCCCACACCACGTCCTGAGTGCCGTTTGCGTCGTCAGTGGTGGTCACCAGCAGCTTGCTTGAATCGATGGGATTACCATCGGTGTCCAGCACCGTGATGGTGGCTCGACCGGCCATGGCGTGTCCAGGCACGAAGTAGCCTCCCAGACCGGTCAGGGTGATGTTCACCTCATTGACCGGGACCCCTCGCTCGCTGTCAGAACCAGATGCAGGCTCGTAGAAGGAGAAGTTAATGGCTTCGTTATTGCTGTTAAGCTCACCACCACGACCCACGCCTAATCCGCCGCCCTGATGGTTGGCCAACCTGCCACCGATGAGTTCAAGCTCTCCGCCAACGGGAGTGATCCTGATAGCAACATCGGAGTTATCCAAGGTAAAGAGGCGACTGCTGGAACCGCCTATCGCTTCGCCCCAGTGATCCAGGGAGCTGGCAGTACCTTCAGACGGCTCGCCGAGCATCACCTGGCCAGGCAGGCCAGGGGCCATCTCGTAGCGAAGCTCATCCATGGCATAGACTTTACCCACCTCGGCTTCGGTGCGACTGCCATCGTCGCTGATGACAAACAGGGTGCCTGAAGTGGGCAGAGAGCTCAGCTGAATATGAGTGGGGTTGCCCTCCACATCGGACACTTCACCACCATCAATGGCGCTGTCGCCCAGGTTGTCGACGCCAAAGTTAATGAGGATGCTGTTCACCTCGGGGTCGGTGAAATCTGCCTCGATGGTAAAGTCCTCAGACACGGGCGCATCGTTCACCGCAGCAACGGTCAACTGCAGTGTGGAGGTGTCAACGTCACTGGCATCGTTGTCGTCCACCACGGTGTAGCTCACCGTCGGGACCGGACCATGATAGTTGGCCACAGGGGTGAAACGGTAGTCGCCATTGCTGTCGATGGTCAGGGTGCCAATGCCTGTAATGGTGGCTTCCTGGCCTGCGGTGTAGATATGGCCATCCACTTCAAACTGGCTCACCGAGTGCTCGCTGCTGTCAGAGTCAGTCACGTTCAGCAGATTGCCAGACCTCGGGGTATCTTCGGTCACCGCAATCTGCTCATCGCCATCACTCAGCTGATCGGTCACCGGTTTGACGGTGATCTCCAGAGTCGAGCTATCGGTGTCACTGGCATCGTTGTTGTCCACGACGGTGTAGGTCACCTCGGGAACATTGCCGTGATAGTTGGTCGCCGGAGTGAAACGGTAACCGCCATCGCTGTCGATGGTCAGCGTGCCGACACCGGCAATGTTGGCAGTCTCTCCCGCAGTGTAGGTATCACCATTCACCTCAAACTGAGTGACCGAATGATCGCTGCTGTCGGCATCGGTTACATTCAGCACATTTCCAATCTGGCTGGTGTCTTCGTTGCCGCTCACCTTCTCACTGGCGTCGGTCAGCGGGTCGATGACCGGATTGACGGTGATCTCCAGGGTGGAGGTGTCAATGTCTGTGGCGTCGTTGTTGTCCACCACGGTGTAGGTCACCTTGGGCACATCACCGTGATAGTGCTGTTCAGGCTCAAAGCTGTATGCGCCATTGCTGGTGATCAGCAGGGTGCCCACACCTGCGATGGTAGCAACCTGGCCGGCGGTGTAGTTGTGGCCATTCACCTGGAAGCTCACCACCGAGTGGCTGTTGCTGTCCACATCGTTCACATCCAGCAGGTTACCGGACTGTGTGAGATCCTCGTTGCCGCTGATTTGCTCATCACCGTCACTAAGCGCATCGGTAACCGGTGTCACGGTGCCGCGCACCGTGCCGGTGTCTTCCCCGCCCTGGCCGTCGGCCACCACGTAATCGAAGCTGATTGGCCCGTGGTAGTTGTCTGCAGGCTCGAAGCTCAGAGAGCCATCGGCGGCGACACGAACCGTGCCATTGGTGACGGCGATATCCTGAGCCGTGCCCGGTGTCAGCTCAACGCCATTGATGGACTTGAGGCTCAGGGCATCATTGTCGACGTCAGTATCATTGCCAATCAGGTTGAGGCCAATACTGCCATCTTCGGCCACGGTGAAGCGGTCGTCATCGGCAACAGGAGCGTCGTTGTCCGGATGGACAATCACGGTGGCTATGGCGGTGTCGGTAGCGCCGTGCTCATCCTCAATGGTGTAGCGGAAGGTGGCGGTGCCGTTAAAGTTCTCCGCCGGGATGAACAGAATATTGCCATCGTCATCGAGGGTTACCGTGCCATGAGTGTCATCGGTTGCTTCAACCGAAATGATCGTGATGGCATCGCCTTCCGGGTCACTGTCATTAGAGAGCAGCTCAGCCGCATTGATGACAACGCTGGTGTCTTCCTGGGTCTCCAGAGAAGGATTCTGGAGGCCGATGACTGAGATGTCGTCCAGCAAAGCACCATAGGAATCTGAACGGCCAGTTCCGGCAAAAGCGATATCAACGCTGTCGCCATCCACATCAAACTCACCGGAAACACGATACCAGCCGTCGGTATCAGGCCCCTCAATGGTCACGCCCTGATCCGCAGGAACCACTTCACCGTTGGCAGTGACGGTATAGGTGGCGTCACCCACGGTGAAGCTCATGTTGGACGAAGAGTTGCCGTCCCAGCGGGGGTTATAACTGAACTCAACCCGCACTGCATCCTGGCCTGCAGTATTGATGCTGGTGCTGATGGCTGTGTTGACGTTGGGGTCCAGCTCCACATAGTAGTTGCCATCTGGCGCCTCGGTCAGCAAGCCATCCCGCTGGATCTCCAGGCCATGGGTAAAGTCCCAAGTACCACTTTCATCGCTTCGCACTATGGTCCAGGAGTTGGTATTGGCCAAGTTCTCAAAAGACTCATGGAACAGCTGAGTTTCCTGGTAGGAGTCGTCTTCGGCGATGGGCTTTTCGTTAGCACCGTTGATGGTCACCTGCACCTGATGGGTGGTGCCGTCGGCGGTGGTCACCTCGATGGTGCGGATCACCGGATCGCTG